>JAXMDA010000005.1:300000-436220 GCA_046349085.1 Rhodoblastus sp. | reverse complement strand
CGAGGTGCGCGGCAAGACGCTCGGCATCGTCGGCTACGGCAATATCGGCAGCCAGCTCGCCGGCCTCGCGGAAGCTTTTGGCATGCGAGTCGTCTTCTTCGACCTGACCGACAAGCTGCGCCGCGGCAATGTCGAGCCGACCGACACGCTGGAGGACTTGCTCGCCGTCTCCGACGTCGTCTCGCTGCACGTTCCCGACACGCCGATGACGCGCAACATGATCCGCGCCGAGCAATTGCGCGCGATGAAGAAGGGCGCCTATCTCATCAACAACGCGCGCGGCACGGTCGTCGACATCGACGCGCTGGCCGATGCGCTGAAGAGCGGCCATCTGCGCGGCGCGGCGATCGACGTCTTTCCCGTCGAGCCCGGCTCCAACAAGGAGAAATTCGTCTCTCCGCTACAAGGCCTGCCGAACGTCATTCTCACGCCGCACATCGGCGGCTCAACGGAAGAAGCGCAGGAGCGCATCGGCTCCGAGGTTGCGCGAAAACTCGCCGATTACGCCGAGACGGGCGCCACTTTCGGCGCGGTCGAATTCCCGCAAGTGCAATTGCCGCCGCATGTCGGCGGCACGCGCTTCGTTCACATCCATCGCAACGTTCCCGGCGTATTGACGCGGCTGAACCAGATTTTCGCCGGCCGCAATCTCAACATCGCCGCGCAATATCTGCAGACCGACGCCGACATCGGCTATGTCGTGATCGACGCCGACGGCGCGAGCGCCGAACGCGCGCAGGTCTACGAGGAAATGGGCAAGATCGACGGCACCATCCGGACAAGGTTGTTGTAACGGGAATCTTCATCCTGCGTGTCTGGCCCGTAATTCAAGAATCCTCACCCTGAGGAGCCGCGAAGCGGCGTCTCGAAGGATGGCCGCAACCCGCATGCGTCGAGACGCGATGCTTCGCATCGCTCCTCAGCATCAAGGTCACGGGCCTAGCGTTCTTTCGTCGCTCCGATCGCGCGCAGCATGTTCCGGCTGTGCGCGCCCAGATGGCCCATGAGCTCGTTGACCGCGCCGTCGATCTCCGCGCGCTGCTCCGGCGTGCGCTGCATGACTTCCGCGATCATTTCGCCGCTGCCGCCGGACGCGCCGAAATCGTAGGACGGGTCGGATACGTATTTCGCCGGAAAGGCGGCGAGCAGCGCGGCGCTCAGCTTCTCGCCGAAGTCGAAGGCTTCCTGCGTCACCACGTCGCGCAAATAGCGATCGGACCATGCCGGATAGACGCCGTCGCGCGCCGTCGCCTGCAGCCCCTCGATCAGCGGGCTCTTGCCGCCGGCCGCGGTATCGCGATGGATGAGCAGCGCCTCGTAGCGCTCGAAGGCGAGATGGCGGTTCGAGGCCAGCACGACCATCGCAGATTTCGGCGCCTTCCAGCCGGCGATGTCGGCGAGATTGGCGGCGATCATGCGGAAGGTCGAGACGCCCGGCAGCAGGCTCGCATGATAGGGCTGCGTGAGATCTTGCACATAGTGCATGGCCATGCCGGCGAAGCGCCAGCCCCAGTAGGCGTGGTTCGCGCGAAAGGCGAGGCGCGAGAGCGTGAAGAACTGCTGCGCGCGCAGAAAGGGGTAGGTGCGGCCGACGAAAGGCGCCGCGCGATAGATGAGCGACGACTGGTGGTAGAAGCCCATGTGGAACGGCGCCTGCGTCGAGAAATCGAGCGCGGGATTGCCGAAGGGCAGCTTGCCGAACTTGTAGCGCTTGCCCCATTCCGACGGGCTGTCTTCCCAGCAGTTGATGTCGACGCCGAAATCCGGCTCGTCGGCGCTGCTGGCGAGCGCGAGCAGCGCCGGAATCTTCTCGCCGGGCTCCAGCCGGGTGAAGCGCATCATCGAAAACGCCGGCTCGCGCAAAGTGCTGACTTCGCTGAAACGCATGGCGCGGGCGGCGTCCGGCGCAAGGCCCGGCAGCGCCTGCGCGAACAGCGCGAGCCGCACGTCCGGCGAAATGCGCAGCGCCTCGGCGAAGGCCTTGCGGCGGCCGGCCGCGTCGCGCGAGGGATCGAGGCGATAGGCGAGTTCGTCCGGGCGCGGCGGATAGTTGACGACATGCGCGCGCGCCCAGGCCTCGACGCCGTCGAGCGCGTTGGCGACCTCCTGCTCGTTGGCGCGCAGAAAATCGTCGAAGCTCTCCACGACGACGTCGGGCGCCTGGTCGACCTCCGCCGTTCCCTTGAAGGCCCAGTAGGTCAGGAGCCCGTGGTTGCTCCAGCTCCAGGCGGGCGCGGGCGCAGCGCAAACAAGCGCGGCGACGAGCGCGAAAGCAGGCCGCAGCCGCATCACGCCTTCACTTCCACCATCGCCTCGACCTCGACCGCGATGCCGCGCGGCAGCGCGAACATGCCGACAGCCGAACGCGACGGGCGACCCGCGTCGCCGAACACCTCAACGAACAGGTCGGTGCAGCCATTGATGACTTCCGGCTGCTTGCCGAAGTCCGGCGTGCAACGGACCATGCCGAGCACTTTCACCACTTCGGCCACATGATCGAGCGAGCCGAGCGCCGCGCGCATGTTGGCGAGCAGCACGAGGCCGCACTGGCGCGCGGCGTTGTAGCCTTCCTCGACCGAGAGATCGCCGCCGACAATTCCGCCGACGAACGTTCCGTCGGCCTTGTGCGGCCCCACGCCCGACAGCAGCAGCAGACTGCCCGTGCGCTTGAAGGGAACGTAATTTCCGGCGGGCCTTGCGGGCGGCGGCAACGTCAAACCCAGCTCGGCTATTTTCTTCTCGGCGCTCATCTCGTCCTCCGTGCGCCGAAGGATCGGACAAATGCGCGGTCAGGTCCAGCCGTGCGCCGCGCGCGCGGATCGCATGAGCGCGATCGTCGCGGCCATTTGCGCGAGGCTCGCAGCCGCCATCGCCAGCACGGCGGGCGGCTCGAGCAATCCGCCGCCGGTCCGCAGCATGACGATCCAGCCGGCCAGAAGCGCCGCGCCAGTCGAGAAGCAGGCGGCAAAACCCGGCTTCGCGCGCGTCTCGGCGCCTTCGAACGCCAGCATGATCGTCGCCGTCAGCGGCGCGGCGACGACGCAGTCGATGAGATAATGGTCGCCGAAGGTCAACGCGCCGCAGATCGTCAGGACCCCGTAGACGACGAACAGGGCAGCCGCGGCTCTTTGCCAGAGGACGCGCCGCGCCGGCAGGGTCGCCGAGACGATCAGCATCAGTCCCCATGTCGTGTGCAGCGACGGCATGGCGTTGCGCGGCAGGACGCCGGCGCCCGCGCTCGCGTGCGCAAGAAGATCGCGCAGCGCGCCGGTCTGGCCGTAGTCGCGAAAATACCCCGTGCCGACGACTGGCGTAATGAAATAGGCGACGAAGCCGAGAAGCGACGACACGAGCATCAGCTTGGTCATGCGCCATTCGCGCGTTTCGTCGAAGAGGAGATCGTAGCCGACCATGGCCAGGCTGATCGAAATATAGACATGGAAGACGACATAGGAGACGAAGCGGCTGCCTTGCACCGCCTCATCGAGCCAGGCCGGAACGCGCAGCCCGAAGGCCTCGTCCATGCGCAATGCGTTGGCGTCGAATGTCTGCGGGATCAGCGCGCTGATCTGGATGCCCCACCCCGACACCAGCGGCGTGACGACGAGCGCCACGGCGAAGCAGGCGACGGCCATATCCCGATTGTCGCGCAACGAGGCGCCGCGGCGCAGCGCGGTGGAAAACTGCACGAGGACGCTCGCCGCCGCGGCGAGCGCGACCGCGCCCTTCACATAGGCTTTCGGCTCGATCCCGGGCGCAAGGAGGCGGACAGGCAGGAAGAACGCGACGGACAGGACCGCGACCAGCGCCGCGGACAGAAAAATCGCCCGCCGGTTGGAGCCAGCCGCCGCAACGATGATGAAGCCCGACGTCAGGAGATACCAGTCGCCGACCACCATGCCCGTCGTCGGCGCCTGCAGCAGGCCGAGCGCGATCGCCACGCCGCCCGTCGCCATGCCCGCCAGCGCCAGAGCGAACAGCAGATATTCGAAAGGAGGCGCGCGCAACCCGCCGTCGGCGGACACGCGCACGACATGCCGGCGGCCGGATCGAGCGTTCGACGTCGGAATCGCGCTCAACAACGCCCTCCCGGGCCATCGTTCGGTCCGCGACTATCCGCCTCGCGGTTTCTTCATACAAGGCAAGAGACGATTCAGCATTAAGGGCGCATTAACGCATGACTTGCCGACACGGCCCCGGCCCGGCTAGGTGAAGGCGATGGTTGGAAACGGAACCAGGGCATGACCGACAATCGCGTGATCGTCGCCGGCGGCGGCATCGGAGGGCTGGCGACCGCGCTCACCCTGCAACAGATCGGCGTTCCCTGCGTGGTCTACGAAGCCGCGCGCGAGATGAAGCCGCTCGGCGTCGGCATCAACCTGCAGCCCAACGCCGTGCGCGAACTCTACGATCTCGGGCTGGGCGCCGCCGAACTCGACCGCGTCGGCGTCCCTGCGAAGGAATGGGCGCTGGTCGGCCTCAACGGCCACGACATCTATTCCGAGCCGCGCGGGCTCGACGCCGGCTACAACTGGCCGCAATACGCCGTCCACCGTGGCCTCTTCCACATGCTGCTGCACGACGCCTTCGTCGCGCGCGCCGGCAGCGACGCCGTCAAGCTCGGCGCCCGCGTGCGCGGCTACGAGAAAACTGCGAATGGCGTCGTCGCGACCATCGAACATGCCGACGGCTCGACCGGCGAAGCGACAGGCGCGCTGCTGATCGGCGCCGACGGCATCCATTCCGCCATTCGCGCGCAGATGCATCCGCAGCAGCCGCCGATCCATTGGGGCGGCGCGCTGATGTGGCGCGGCGTGACGATGGCCAAACCTGTACGCACCGGCTCCTCCTTCGTCGGCCTCGGCACGCATCGCCATCGCATGGTCGTCTATCCGATCTCGCGCGCCGATCCGAAGACCGGGCTGGCGATGATCAACTGGATCGCGGAAATCACGGTCGACGCCTCGGACGGCTGGAAACAGGCGGGCTGGTTCCGGGAAGCGGCGATTGCCGACTTCATCGAGCATTTCGAAGGCTGGTCATACGACTGGCTCGACGTGCCGGCGCTGCTGCGCGGCGCGGAGATCGCTTACGAAAACCCGATGATCGACCGCGATCCCGTCGCGACGTGGCGCGACGGCCCGGTCGCCCTTCTGGGCGACGCGGCGCACGCCATGTATCCTACCGGCTCCAACGGCGCGAGCCAGGCGATCGTCGACGCGCGCACGCTCGGCGCCTGCATGGTCGAGCACGGCGCGACGGAGGCGGCGCTCGCGGCGTACGATGAAAGGCTCTGCGGCCCGATCTCGCAGGTCATCCTGCGCAATCGCGGCGCGGGGCCGTTCGGCCTGCTCAACATGGTGGACGAGCGCTGCGGCGGCGTGTTCGACAATATCGACGACGTCATCTCAGCCCGGGAGCGCGCGGACTTCATGGCCGGCTACAAGGCGGCCGCAGGCTTCGCCATCGAGACGCTGAACAAGGCGCCGCGCACGATCGCGGAAGGCGCGCGCGCCCCGGTCGCACAGCCGGCGTAGCAGCCGAAGCGAAGCGCGTGAGGGGCTAGGGTGCCGGCACGCCCACGCGAATGCGTTGCGAAAAATCCGGCGCGTCGTTCGCCGCCTTCGCGCGTTCGGCGATATGCGACGCCTTCCGAAGCTCGGCGAGCGAGACCTTCTTGGTCAGCGCGTCGTTTTCGTAGAGATAGTCCGGCAGATAGCCGTTGACGACGAGCCGCCAGTCGAGCGGCACGGGCTTGCCGATCGCCTTGACCAGCCGGGCGACGGTGGTCGTGCAATTGGTCGTCAGCGAATTGTAGAATTGCGGCGTGGCGGCGAGCGCGTTGGCGTCGCGCATATATTGCAGCAGCAGCGCGCGCATCGTCTCGGGATAAACATCGAGACGATAGAGCTGAACGTCCTCGCCGCGCACGTTGGAGCGCACGCGCACCACATCGCGTTCGCTGGCCGCGACGACGGCAAGCGGATTGTTCTTGAAGAGATCGGCAAGCGGAGAAAATTCGCCGCCCTTCCGGCGCTTCACCTCGATCGACCACGCAATCTGCTCGCCATCCTCGAAACCGAAACTGATGATGACATGCGCCATTTCCGGTCCCGCCCAATACGAGAGGAAGAGATCGAGCGTGCGCAGCTTTTTCAGGTCGTACGTCCGCGCCGTCCAGCGCTCCGTGAAATCCGCGTCGCTGCGCCAGTCGAAATCGCGGATGTCGGTCAGCGTCAGCAGATCGCCATCGAGCTTGCCAGTTGTCTGGCGCGCGACATCCGCCGCAAAGTTCGCGGAAGCCGGCGGCGCGATTCCGCTCCACCAGGCGAGCGTGACGGCAAACGCGGCGACGAACAGCGCGACCGGCCGCCAGCGCCGGCGAAAAAGGAGGAAGAAGGCCGCGCCAAGCGCCAGCAGCGCGAGGGCGCCGGCAAGCGCGCTGCGCAGCCATTCCGGCGCCGGCGCGCGAAACCAGACCGCAAGCGCCGACCATGCGCCGGCCGGCGCAAGCGCGAGAACGACGAGAAGCAAGCGGCCGAACGTCGCCAGCACAATCAGCCCTGCAGCAATTTCATGGCCGCTTCGTGCGCGCGCGAATCGCCGGCCGCGATGATCGAGCCGCCCTGGCTCGCATCGCCGCCGTCCCACGTCGTCACCACGCCGCCCGCGCCCTCGATGATCGGGATCAGCGCGACAATGTCGTAGGCGTTGAGCCCGTCCTCGATCACGAGATCGACATGGCCGGCGGCCAGCGCGCAATAGGCGTAGCAATCGCCGCCGTAGCGCGGGATTCGCGCGCGCGATTCGACACGCTCGTAGGCGGCGCGCTTCTCCGGCGTGAACAGGCGCGGCGACGTGGTCATGACCGTCGCCTCGGAAACCTCGGCGCAGGGCCGCGTGCGCAGCTTGCGCCGTTCCTGTCCCTGCCCGCGATGCGCCGGCCCGGTCCAGTGGGACGCCTGGCCGTCGCCGAAGAAACGCTCCCGCGTGAAAGGCTGGCTCATCATGCCGTAGCAGGGTCGGCCATTGTGCTTGAGGCCGATCAGGGTCCCCCACATCGGCAGCCCCGAGATGAAGCTCTTTGTGCCGTCGATCGGATCGAGCACCCAGACGTAAGGCGCCTCCTCGCGCTTCGTCCCGAACTCCTCCCCGATGATTCCGTGGCCCGGAAACTGCGCCTCGATCAGCCGGCGCATCGCCACTTCGGCGGCGTGGTCGGCCTCCGTCACCGGATCGAACGCGCCGGCGCCCGCCTTGTTCTGCGCGCCGAGGGCGGAGCGGAAGAAGGGCAGGGTCGCCTCGCCCGCCGCATCGGCCAGCCGCGCCACGAAAGCCTCGAAATCGACCGCGTTCATGCCCCGCCTCTTCTCTCGCGCCCATTCCATTGGCGCAGCCCGGCCAGACCGGCCGCAAACTTGCGCAGGCGCTCGGCCGTGATACCACCATTTGCGGCGCCGCCCCCCGATCGGGCGCAAGAACGCGCCGGTCGGGACGGAAAACGCCAATGTCATTCCCCTCGGGCGAAGCCGCGCCCGCAAAGCGCGACCGCGCCGTCTCGTCCGGCGCTGTCATCGTCGCCGCGCTTGTCGGCATTTACATGCTGAGCCAGTTCTTCCGCAACGCGCTCGGTGTCATCGGTCCCGATCTCGCCAGGGCGTTCGATCTCGACGCCGCGCGGCTCGGGTTTCTGTCCTCGATTTTCTTTCTGTCCTTCGCCCTGGCGCAGATTCCGCTGGGCATGGCCATCGACCGCTGGGGTCCGCGCCCGGCGATGCTGGTCACCGCCGCGCTGATGATCGGCTCGACGATCCTGTTCGCGCAGGCCCGCGACTATGCCGAGCTTGCGCTGGCGCGCATGTTGATGGGGCTCGGCTGCTGCTCCTTCCTGATGGCGCCGCTCGCGCTCTATGCCGAGCGCTTCCCGCCCGAGAAATTCTCGACCATCACCGGCATCCATATCGGCGGCGGCTCCGTCGGCATGCTGGCGGCCACCGCGCCCCTCGCGTGGCTTGCGGGCTCGGTCGGCTGGCGCAATTCCTTCCTGACCGCGGCGGCGATCGCCGCGATCATGGCGACCTGCGTCTTCCTGTTCGCGCGCGAGGCCCCGGAAGCGGTCGCCCGCCGCCACGGCCGATCGGAATCCTTGCGCGAGGCCGCGGCCGGCGTCGTCGCGGCCACGCGCATTCCCGGCTTCTGGCGCATGTTCTTCGTCCAGGCGGCGACCTACTCGGCCTTCGCCTCGATCATCGGCCTGTGGATCGGCCCCTGGCTGTCGCAGGTCTACGGCCTGCCGCTCGAGGCGCGCGGCCGCATGACGCTGATTCTCGCCGGCGCGCAGATCGCCGGCCTGTTCTTCTGGGGCGCCTCGGACCGCTGGTTCGCCAGCTACCGCATCCCGGCGCTGATCGGCATCCTGCTCGCGCTGGCGACGCTCGCGTCGGGCGGCCTTTTCGAATTGCCTTCAGGCGCCCTGCCCGTCTTCATGGCGGCCTTCGGCTTCTTCTTCGGCGTCACGCCGGTTCTCACCGCCCAGGGCAAGGCCCTGTTTCCACGAGAACTGACCGGGCGCGGCATGACGCTCATCAATACGGGCGTGATCGGCGGCGCCTTCGCCCAGCAGGCGTTCACCGGCTTCGTCATCGAGGCCTTCGGGTCGAAGATCGTGGAGGGCGTGCGCCTCTATCCGCCGCAGGCCTTCCGGCTCGTCTTCGGCCTCCTGGCGCTGCAACTGGCGATCGCTTGCTTCTTCTATCGTCGCGCGCCGGACCTGCACCCCGAACGCGATTGATTCAAATCAATATGCGTCGCCCTGACGCAGGCTGAACACATACGAAAATCTTGATATTGCGCCTGCGAAGGAGGATATTCGTTTCATGCCCTCTTTGGGCGTTTCCTCCCAAGACTTGGCCGCCTGGCTCCTGCCGGCGGCCTCTTTATTTGGGGGATGGGGTCCGCGGCTATTCCGCCGCCGCCCGCCAGCCGGCAAGGCCGTCCGCACAATCCGACAACGCCTGCGCCATGGCGGTCAGGTCCTCGGCCAATTGCTGGAAACGGGGGCCTTTCTCGAAGGTCGCCTCGCTCATGTAGACGGACCGGTTGATCTCGACCTGCAGCGCGTGAACATGCGACGCCGGGTGGCCGTAGTGCTCGGTGATGAAGCCTCCGGCATAGGGCTTGTTGCGCTGGACCAGATAGCCGCGCGCCTTCAGATTCGCCTCGGCGACCGCCGTCAGTTCGGGATCGCAGCTCGTGCCGAAGCGGTCGCCGAGCACGATATCGGCCTTCGCCCCGTCCGCCCCTGCGACCCCGGCCACATGCGAGGGCATGGAATGGCAATCGAGCAGAACCGCCACCCCGAATCGCTTGAGCGTCCGCTGCGTCAGCCGGCGGAGCGCGGCGTGATAGGGGCGGTAGCCTGCCTCGATCCGATGCAGCGCCTCGGCGACCGGCATACGGCGGGCGTAGATTTCCTGCGATTCGGCGACGAGCCGCGCGATCGTGCCGAGGCCGGCCGCCACCCGCAGCGAGCGCGTGTTCACATGGGAGGGCAGCTTGCCCTCGAACATGCGGGGATCGAGCTCGAACGGCTCGCGATTGACGTCGAGATAGGCCCGCGGAAACCGCGCCCGCGCCATGGGCGCGCCGAGCGCCAGCGCGCCGGCGAAGAGTTCGTCGACATAGGCGTCCTCGGATCGCCGCAGCGTGGCGGCGTCGAGCCGGGAACTGGCCAGGAAACGGCGGGGATAGACGGCGCCCGAATGCGGCGAGGACAGCACGAGGGCGTTGGCCGCGCCGACCGGCTCGACGATTTCGACCGGCGTGGCGAGTTCCGGCTCCAGCGGAGCCGTTTCGCCGGTTTCGCCTGAAATGATCGTCCGGACGCCCGCCACGTATCCTCCGCGTCTGGTTCGGGGAGGACAATGTGCCAGCGGCCGCGCCGCCTGTCCACGCGCGGGAATGCAATCGAAAGAAGCGGTTGGTTTGTCTTTCGATGTGCGGTTTCACTCGTTTTTTACACAATTTGGGCTCTATGAATCGTACGCAACGAGGACGAGATGACCGACACGCCCGTCAACCCCCTGAAAATCCTGCTCGCCGAAGACGACAACGACATGCGCCGCTTTCTCGTGAAGGCGCTGCAGAACGCCGGCTACGACGTCATTTCCTTCGACAACGGCCTGTCCGCCTACAATCGCTTGCGTGAAGAGCCATTCGAACTGCTGCTGACCGATATCGTCATGCCGGAGATGGACGGCATCGAGCTCGCCCGCCGCGCGACCGAACTCGACCCCGACATCAAGGTCATGTTCATCACCGGCTTTGCCGCGGTCGCGCTCAACCCGGACAACAATGCGCCCAAGCAGGCGAAAATCCTCTCCAAGCCCTTCCACCTGCGCGACCTCGTGACCGAGGTGCAGCGGTTATTGGCGGCGTGATCCCTATTTCGCGACGGCGGCTTGCGCGGCGTCGCGCGAGCCATTATACCCCGGCTCACTTTTGCCGGCCCCGGCCGGCTCTAGGGCGCGTAGCTCAGCGGGAGAGCACTACGTTGACATCGTAGGGGTCACAGGTTCAATCCCTGTCGCGCCCACCATTCTCTAAACATCGACACTCCGGACCGACGAGTCTCCGGGCCGCCGAGTCTCCGGAATATCGACAAAGCGCCTCCGGGCGCTTTTTGTTTTTCGCCCCGCTCGGCTAGGCTCCTCCAAAAGCGGGGGGAAGCATGGCCGCCTATCTGATCTTCGACGTCGAAATCCGTGACATGGAGCGCTATCAGGTCTTCATGGCGGGCGTGAAGCCGGCGCTGGAGGCGGCGGGGGCGCGCTATCTGGCGCGCGGCGGGCCGCACAAGGTTTATGAAGGCGACTGGTCGCCGCGCCGCATCGTCCTGCTCGAGTTTCCGTCCGCCGAAGCCGCCGACGCCTTCTACAATGGCCCGGTCTACCAGGGCCTCAAGCAGATTCGCGATGAATGTTCGTCCGCGCGCCTCGTGATGGTCGAAGGCGTGTGACAGCCATGCGGCCCGCGAATTGATTCTCACCACCCGAGGTAGCATTCTAGCTGCACCAGAATCTCGGGAGTGAAATCGATGGCGGGCGGAAATGGCGCCGGAAAGTCGGGCGCAAGCGAACCCAAGGGCAGGCGGAAGCTCCGCTCGCAGCTCTGGTTCGACAATCCCGACAATCCCGGCATGACCGCGCTCTATATCGAGCGCTACCTCAATTTCGGCCTCACGCGCGGCGAACTGCAATCGGGCAAGCCGATCATCGGCATCGCGCAGACGGGCTCCGACCTTTCCCCCTGCAATCGCCATCACCTCGACCTCGCCAAGCGGGTGCGCGACGGCATCGTGGCGGCCGGCGGCATCGCCTTCGAATTTCCCGTGCATCCCATTCAGGAAACGGGAAAGCGCCCGACCGCGACGCTCGACCGCAATCTCGCCTATCTCGGCCTCGTCGAGCTGCTCTACGGCTATCCGCTCGACGGCGTCGTGCTGACGACGGGCTGCGACAAGACCACGCCCGCCTGCATCATGGCCGCCGCCACCGTGAACCTTCCGGCCATCGTGCTGTCGGGCGGCCCCATGCTCAACGGCTGGTGGCGCGGCGAGCGCGCCGGCTCCGGCACCGTCGCCTGGAAGGCGCGCGAGGAGCATGCCGCCGGCCGCATGACCGAAGCCGAATTCATGGATGCGGTCACCTCCTCCGCCCCCTCCGTCGGCCATTGCAACACCATGGGCACGGCCTCGACCATGAACGCGCTGGCCGAAGCGCTCGGCATGAGCCTGCCGGGCTGCGCGGCCATTCCCGCGCCCTATCGCGAGCGCGGCCAGATCGCCTACGAGACGGGCCGCCGCGCCGTCGAAATCGTGTGGGAGGACCTGAAGCCCTCCGACATCATCACGCGCAAGGCGCTGGAAAACGTCATCGTCGCCAATTCCGCCATCGGCGGCTCGACCAATGCGCCGATCCACATCAACGCCATCGCGCGCCACGTCGGCGTCGAACTCGACATCGAGGATTGGGAGAAGGTCGGCCACAAGGTGCCGCTGCTCGTCAACATGCAGCCGGCGGGCTTCTATCTCGGCGAAGAATATTTTCGCGCCGGCGGCCTGCCCGCCGTCATCAACGAGCTGATGAAGCGCAAGCTGATCCACGAGGACGCGCTGACCATCAACGGCCGGACGATGGGCGACAATTGCCGCGGCCGCGAGTCGACCGACGCCGACGTCATCAAGCCAATCGACAAGCCGATGATGGAAGACGCCGGCTTCATCATCCTGCACGGCAATCTTTTCGACAGCGCCGTGATGAAGACATCGGTCATCTCGAAGGAATTCCGCGACCGCTATCTCTCCAACCCGAAGGACCCCGAGGCCTTCGAGGGCCGCGCCATCGTCTTCGAGGGGCCGGAGGATTATCATCATCGCATTGACGATCCCGCATTGAAGATCGACGAGCATTGCCTGCTGTTCATTCGCGGAACGGGCCCGATCGGCTATCCCGGCGGCGCGGAAGTGGTGAACATGCAACCGCCCGCCGCCCTCATCAAGCGCGGCGTCCTCTCGCTGCCCTGCATCGGCGACGGCCGCCAGTCCGGCACGTCGGGCTCGCCCTCCATCCTCAACGCGGCGCCGGAGGCGGCCGTCGGCGGCGGGCTGGCGCTGCTGCGCACCGACGACATCGTGCGGATCGACCTGAAGAAGCGCACGGCGAACATCCTGATCTCCGATGTGGAGCTGGCGCAGCGCCGCGCCGACCTGCAGAAGCGCGGCGGCTTCCCCTATCCGAGGAGCCAGACGCCCTGGCAGGAAATCCAGCGCTCGATGGTCGCGCAATTCGACGAGGGCATGGTCCTGAAACCCGCGGTCGAGTTCAGGGACGTGGCGCACGTCTCGCCCGTGCCGCGGGACAATCACTAGCGGTCCACCCGGCCGTCATTGCGAGGAGCGAAGCGACGCGGCAATCCATCCACGACACTGGATGAAGTCCCGGTGGATGGATTGCTTCGCTCCGCTCGCAATGACGAGTTTGTGAGCAAGACGCATGACACGCGAAGCCCCCATCGGTCCGCCCGTCGACGCGACGCCCGCGCCGCGCCCGGAGCGTCGCGTCTTCGCGGGCGCCCACATCCGCCTCGAGCCGCTGACGAACGCGCATGCGCGCGACCTTTACGACGCCACGCATGGTCCTGACCGCGAGGACATCTGGCGCTACCTCTTCACCGGCCCCTACGTCGACTTCGCGAGCTTCGACGCCTGGTGCGCGAAATCGGCGCAATCAACCGATCCGCTTCCCTGGGCCGTCATCGACAGATCCGGCAAGGCGGTCGGCGCGCTCACCCTCATGCGCATCGATCCGCCCAATCGCGTGATCGAGGTCGGCGGCATCACCTATGGAACGCCGCTGCAGCGCACGACCGGCTCGACGGAAGCGATCTATCTGCTCGCCCGCTACATCTTCGAACTGGGCTATCGCCGCTTCGAATGGAAATGCAACGACCTCAACGCGCCGTCCAAACATGCGGCGCTGCGGCTCGGCTTCTCCTACGAAGGCGTGTTTCGCCAGCACATGATCGTCAAGGGCCGCAATCGCGACACGGCCTGGTTCGCCATGCTCGACAGCGAATGGCCGGCGCGCCGCATGGCTTTCGAGACCTGGCTTTCGGCCGAGAATTTCGACGCGGACGGACGGCAGCGCGCGAGCCTCGGCGAACTCATGGGCGCGGGAGGCTTGTGATGATCCTCAGGCGCGCGACCGAGGACGATCGCGATGCGCTGGACGCCTTGCAGCGCGCCGCCTACGCGGAGAACGCCAGGCTGCTCGGCGCCACGCCGCTGCCGCTGCAGGCCGATTACGCGCAGGTCTTGCGCGACATGGAAGTCTGGCTCGCCGGCGCCCGCAACGATCCCGACGGCGCGCTTGTGCTCGAATTCCGCGACGACGACCTGCTGATCTGGAGCGTGGCGACGCATCCGCGCGCGCGGGGAACCGGCGTCGGCCGCGGACTTCTGGCGCTCGCCGAAAAGCGCGCGCGCGACGAGAAGCGCAACGCTATGCGCCTCTATACGGCAAGCCTCTATCTCTCGAACATCGACTGGTACGCGCGCCACGGCTTCGTCGAGGAATCGCGCGAGGCCATGCCCGACCGCGTCATCGTCCACATGCTCAAGAAACTGGATTAGGGAGAAACAAATGGCCGGCAGGTTGCAGGGCAAGATCGCGTTTCTGACGGCGGCGGGCGCCGGCATCGGCCAGGCGACGGCGCAGGCCTTTCTCGAACAGGGCGCGCACGTGATCGCCACCGACCTGAACGAGGCGAGCCTCGCGCCGCTGAAAGGCGCCGACTGCCGCAAGCTCGACGTGCTCTCCACCGACGCCGTCAGCGCGATGGCGCAAGACATTCAAAAGACCGTCGGCGGCGTCGACATTCTCTTCAATTGCGCCGGCTTCGTGCATCACGGCTCGGCGCTGACCACCAGCGACGCGGACTGGGACTTCTCGTTCGATCTCAACGTCAAGTCGATGCACCGCACGATCCGCGCCTTCCTGCCCGGCATGATCGCGCGCGGCGGCGGCTCCATCGTCAATATTTCCTCGATCGCCTCGTCCGTGCGCGGCCTGCCCAACCGCTACGTCTACGGCGCGTCCAAGGCGGCCGTCATCGGCCTCACCAAGTCGATCGCAGCCGATTTCATCGGCAAGAACATCCGCTGCAACGCCATCGGGCCGGGCACGGTGCAGAGCCCCTCGCTCGACCAGCGCATCAAGGCGCTGGCCGCGGCGAACGGCATCACAGAGCAGGCGGCGCGTGAATCCTTCGTCGCGCGCCAGCCGATGGGACGTCTGGGGACGGCGCGCGAGATCGCCGACATCGCCGTCTATCTCGCCTCCGACGAATCCGCCTTCACGACCGGGCAGATGTACATGGTCGACGGCGGCATGACGATTTGAGGACGCAAGGACATGCCAAGGCGCGGTCTCCCCTCCCCACAAGGGGGAGGGAACATCATGTCAGCGCGACACCAGCTCCACGCGCACCGGCGCGACCCCGGACGCCTTCATGCCGAGCACGCCGGCCGCGCCCGTCGACACGTCGACGATGCGGCCGCGCACGAACGGGCCACGGTCATTGACCGTCACCACGACGGAGCGCTGGTTGTGCAGGTTGGTCACGCGGATTTTCGAGCCGAACGGCAGGGAACGATGCGCCGCCGTCAGATGCCCGACATGGCCGCCGCTCGCGGTGCGGCCGCTGCCGCCGTAGTAGGACGCCTTGCCGGTCCAGGAGGCTTCGGCGGCGCCGGTGGCGAGCATGGTCATACCAAGAATAAGTACAGTCTTCTTCAACAGATAATCCTCACAAGTCTGGAATTCCCAGCCGGTGGGCGCCTGTTGATGGATGGATGCGGGCAGAATGGGGCAGACCATGCCGTATTTTTGTCGAATAGAGACCGGCGAGCCGATCAGCGAATAGCCTCATCTCGCAATTGCGTAAACTTTACAGTGCTTTCGCCGCAGCGGCGGTATCCGTTGCCCATTTACAACAAAACACGAAAAATCGGGGAAATTCCATGAAAGTGCTCGTTACCGGCGCGGCCGGCATGATCGGCCGCAAATTCTGCCTGCGGCTCGCCCGCGACGGCGCCATCGGCGGCAAGCGGGTCGAGGCGCTGCACATGGTGGACGTGGCGGCGGCCGGCGACCTGCCGGGGGCGGCTTTCAAGGTGGTCAGCGAGGCCGGCAATATCGCCGACCGCGCGCTGGCGCCGCGCATGGTCGCGGATCGCCCCGACCTGATCGTGCATCTGGCGGCCATCGTCTCGGGCGAGGCGGAGGTCGATTTCGACAAGGGCTACGCCGTCAATCTCGACGGCACGCGCTACCTGTTCGACGCCATCCGCGCCGAAAACATCCTGTCGGGCGGGCAATACAGGCCGCGCGTGGTCTTTTCATCGTCCATCGCCGTGTTCGGCGCGCCCTTCCCCGATCCGATCCCCGACGAGTTTCACCTGACGCCGCTGACGAGCTACGGCGCGCAGAAGGCCGCCGGCGAATTCCTGCTCGCCGACTTTACGCGCAAGGGCTTCTTCGACGGCGTCGGCCTGCGCTTTCCCACCATCTGCGTGCGGCCGGGCAAGCCCAATGCCGCGGCCTCGGGCTTCTTCTCCAACATCATCCGCGAGCCGCTGGCGGGGCAGAAGGCGATCCTGCCCGTAGCGGAAAGCGTGCGCCACACACACGCCACGCCGCGCGCGGCCGTCAACTTCATCCTTCATGCGGCGACGATCGACGGCCAGAAAATCGGCCCGCGCCGCAACCTGTCCATGCCCGGCGTCTGCGTGACGGTCGGCGAGCAGATCGAGGCCCTGCGCAAGGTCGCCGGCGCGACCGCGGTCTCGCTGATCGAACGCAAGCCGGACGAAGCGATCATGAAGATCGTCTCCGGCTGGCCGGAGCGCTTCGAAGCGCGCCGCGCACGCGAATTAGGGTTCGTCGCGGAAACGTCATTCGAGGACATTATTCGCGCGCATATCGCCGACGAGCTGGGCGGGAAAGTGGGGGGCTGAGGCGACTCCCTCCCCGCAAGCGGGGAGGTATGACGCACGGACCTCACATCTTCCGGAAGCCGAGCTTCTTGCCGCCTTCCTTCGCGTCCTTCTGCCAGGACTGGTCGGAGGTGTATTCGAAATTGGCGTGATGGCCCTTGCGCGCGCGCAGCGCCAGCTTTCCGCCCGCGTACGACCAGCCGACCGGATCGAAGACGGCGATGCCATTGTCGCGGCAGGCCGGCGCGAGCTGCGCCCTTCCGCCCGGTTGCAGCGTCAGCATGCAGCCGGTGTCCTTGTTGCCTTCGCGCAGTACGGAATAGCGCCCGGGAATTTCGCCGGCCGGCACGATCGGCGCGCGAGACACGTTCGCCGGCTGCGCCTCGCGCTGCTGCTGCGCCTTGCGCGGTTCGTTGGCGGCGACGAGCGCGTAATATTCTCCCTTGGCGCCCTTCGCGGCGAGTTCGCCATTGTCGGGCGAGAAAGCCAGCACCGAGGCGCCGCCCTGATCGATAAGTTCGAGCCGGTCCGGCGCCGGCAATTTCCAGCCCGTGACCTTGGCGACGCCGGGCATGGCGTGCCGGCAGCCGGGCGGCACGCCTATCGCGCGCGCCTGCCCGCGCGACTCGGCGCGCAGATGGATCGTGCATTCGCGCCCGGCTCCCTGGCTCAGGCGCCACAGGCCTGCCGCGCCCTGCTCGCTTTTCGCGTCGAGCGCGAAGGCCGGCGAGCCCGCCATGATGGCGATCGCCAGCAACGCCCTGCGCGGCGCCGGCGCCAAACGGAATTCGGCCCTCATTCGATTCCCTCCTCGATCTGCGTCCTTCAGGACGCGCGCCGTGTGGCCGGCCACGGCGTTTCGGCGACGGGCGTCAAGGGCCCGCGACCGCCAATGAATGATCTCAAATTGTCGACGACGAGTTGTCCCATCGCGTCGCGCGTATGTTTCGTGCCTGATCCGACATGCGGGAGCAAGACCACGTGCTCCATTTCGATCAATTCCTTCGGCACATTTGGCTCGTCAGCGTAAACGTCGAGCCCCGCCGTCAGGATCTTGCGCTCGCGCAAGGCCGCGATCAGCGCGTCCTGGTCGCAGACCGAGCCGCGCGCCACATTGATGAAAATGCCTTGCGGCCCCAGGGCTTCGAGAACTTCGGCGTTGACCAGATGCCGCGTTTCCGCGCCGCCCGGCGTGATGGCGACGAGAATGTCGCAGGCGCGCGCCATCCCCGCCAGCGTCGGAAAATACAGATAGGGCGCATCGTCCTGCGCGCGGCGGCCGTGATAGACGACCCTCATGCCGAAGGCCTCGGCGCGCCGCGCGATCGTGCGCCCGATTCGCCCGAGGCCGAGAATGCCGAGCGTGCGCCCGCGCAGCGAGGCGGTCAGCGGAAACGGCGCCTTGGTCCAGCGTCCCTCGCGCACATAGCGGTCGGCCTGCGGCAATTGCCGCACGGCGCACAGCATCAGGCCGAAGGTCGTGTCGGCGACCTCGTCGTTGAGCACGTCCGGCGTATTGGTGACGACAATGCCGTGCTTGCCGGCCCAGTCGGCGTCGACGTCGTCGTAGCCGACGCCGAACGAGGACACGATCTCGAGCTTCGGGAAACGGCTCATGAGGGCGGCGTCGACCTTGCCGTCGCCGCCTCTCGTGGCGATGCCGCGAATGCGCGGCGCGATCTCTGCGAGGGCCTTCTCCCGATCCGGCGCCTCCCACAATTTGTGCAGCCGGGAACAGGCGGCGACGCCGTCGACCACCAGCGGCGGCATCGGATTGAACATCAGGGTTTCAAAGTCGGACACGTCCCCTCCGCGCTCGCCTGCTCAAACTGGACCTTTGCGTGAACCGCGCATTTGCATGCTTGCATTTTACTGCGCCGACTGCATCATGCGCGAGCGATCAGGCAGCGGCAAGCAGCCCGATCATACAGGCGCACGAAGACGCCGGGGAGGATGTTGGGTATGGCGTCTGTCGAAATTCGCGACGTTCGCAAGGCCTATGGATCGACAGCCGTCATTCACGGCGTCGACGTGGACATCAAGGACGGCGAATTCGTCGTTCTGGTCGGCCCTTCCGGCTGCGGCAAGTCCACGCTCCTGCGCATGATCGCAGGGCTCGAGAACATCACCGGCGGGCAGATCCTGATCGGCGGGCGCGTCGTCAACGACGTGCCGCCGAAAGAGCGCGACATAGCCATGGTGTTCCAGAACTATGCGCTCTATCCGCACATGACCGTTTACGACAACATGGGCTTCTCGCTCAGGCTGCGGAAAGCCGACAAGGCCGAGATCGAGAAGCGCGTCGCCAAGGCCGCCGACATTCTCGGCCTGAAGCCGTTACTCGACCGCTATCCCCGGCAATTGTCGGGCGGCCAGCGCCAGCGCGTCGCCATGGGCCGCGCCATCGTGCGCGATCCGCAAGTCTTTCTGTTCGACGAGCCGCTCTCCAATCTCGACGCCAAGCTGCGCGTGGCGATGCGCACCGAGATCAAGGAACTTCACCAGCGCCTGAAGACGACAACCGTCTACGTGACGCACGACCAGATCGAGGCCATGACCATGGCCGACAAGATCGTCGTCATGCACGACGGCATCGTCGAGCAGATCGGCGCGCCGCTCGAGCTCTACGACCGCCCGGGCAACATGTTCGTGGCCGGCTTCATCGGCTCTCCCGCAATGAACTTCCTGCGCGGCAAGCTCGGCTCCAACGGCGCCGGCGCCGTCTTCACGTCGGACGCCGGCCTTGCTTTGCCGGTCGCCCATGCGCCCGCCGCCAGCGACGGCAGGCCCGTCGTCCTCGGCGTGCGGCCCGAGCACCTCGCCGCCGTCGGGGATGGCGCAGCGGTCAATGTTGTCGTCGTCGAGCCCATGGGATCGGAAACGCAGGTCGTCGCCCGGTCGGGCGAACAGGAGCTGATCTGCCTGTTCCGCGACCGCGTGATGCCGAACCCCGGCGAAACCATCCGGATCGCCTGCGATCCCAAACTCGTCCACTTGTTCGACCCGGACAGCGGCAAGACTCTTGCGGCGTGAGCCGCAAACAAAAGACGCTCGCGGCCTGAACGGCGCGCGCCAATATCAACGGAGGGAGCACTATGACCCGGATTACGCGTCGTTCGATTCTGCAAGGCGCCGCCGCAACCGGCTTCGCCGGTGGCGCGCTGCTCGACATGGCCCGCGCCTTTGCGCAGGAAAGCCCGTGGAAGCCGGAAGCCGGCGCCACGCTGAACGTGTTGCGCTGGAAGCGCTTCGTCCAGGCCGAGGACGACGCCTTCATGAAGATGGTCGACGCCTTCTCCAAGGCGATGAACGTCAAGGTCAACATTTCCAATGAGAGCTTCGACGATATCCAGCCGAAGGCCTCGGTGGCCGCCAATACCGGCACCGGCCCGGACCTCATCTGGTCGCTGCACTCGACGCCGCAGCTCTTCCCCGAGAAGTGCCTGCCCATGCAGGACGTCGCAGATTACCTCGGCAAGAAATATGGCGGCTGGTTCCCCGCCGCCGAGGCCTACGGCAAGTCCGGCGGCAAGTGGGTCGCGATCCCCGTCGCGGTCAACGGCGGCTACATCAACTATCGCATTTCCTCGATCAACAAGGCGGGCTTCAAGGAAGTGCCGAAGGATACGGCCGGCTTCCTCGAACTCTGCAAGGGGCTGAAGAAGAACAACACGCCGTCCGGCTTCGCGCTCGGCCACGCCTCGGGCGACGCCAACGCCTGGATCCACTGGCTGTTGTGGAGCCACAACGCCTGGCTCGTCGACAAGGACGACAAGATCATCATCAACTCGCCCGAGACGGCCAAGGCGCTCGAATATTGCAAGGCGCTGTCGGACACGTTCATCGAGGGCTGCGCCTCGTGGAACGATTCCTCCAACAACAAGGCCTTCCTCGCCGGCGACCTGCACCTGACGTCCAACGGCATCTCGATCTACGTGGCGGCCAAGACGGCGGGCGCCCAGGGCGACGCCAAGCAGAAGGCCATCGCCGAGGACATGGACCACGCCTATTTCCCGGTCGGCCCGCTCGGCAAGCCGGCGGAGTTGCAGCTCGCCTTCCCGATCTTCGCCTTCAACTACACGAAGGTGCCGAACGCCGCGAAAGCCTTCGTCGCCTTCATGCTCGAGGCGCAGAACTACAATCCGTGGCTGGAGGGCGCGCAGGGCTATCTGTCCCATACGCTCGCCGCCTACGACAACAATCCCGTCTGGACGGCCGACCCGAAGACCACCGTGTTCCGCGACGCCGCCAAGCGCACGCTGCCGGCGTCGGGCCTTGGCACGCTCAGCCCGAAAGTCGCGGCCGCGATGGCGGAATTCATCGTGGTCGACATGTTCGCGCGCTATTGCACCGGGCAGGAAGACGTGAAGACCACCATGAAGACCGCCGAGCGCGCCGCGCAACGCATCTTCAGGTGAGGCCTCGCATCTAGTCCCCTCCCCCTTGCGGGGAGGGGAGAACGCGCGATCGTCGCGCGTGACATATCGGGAAACGCCCATGACCGACGCGGCGATCGCGACGACGCCTTCTTCCAGATCGACGTGGGAGCGCCTGCGCTCCCACCGCGACTGGCTCGGGTTCTGGTTCATGACGCCGGCGGCGGGGATCCTGCTGCTGTTTCTCGCCTATCCGCTCGGGCTCGGCGTCTGGCTCTCCTTCACGGACGCGAAGATCGGCCGCTCCGGCGCCTTCATCGGCGTCGAGAATTACGACTGGCTGTCGGACGACAAGATTTTCTGGGGCGCGGTCGCCTTCACCATCGGCTACACCGTCTTCGCCTCGATCGTGAAATTCGCGCTCGGCCTCTATCTGGCGCTGCTGCTCAACAAGAACCTGCCGTTCAAGGCCTTCCTGCGCTCGATCGTGCTGATCCCCTACATCGTGCCCACCGTGCTCTCGGCCATCGCCTTCTGGTGGATCTACGATTCGCAGTTCTCGATCATTTCCTGGGGCCTCATCAAGCTCGGCGTCATCGAGCGCAACATCAACTTCCTCGGCGAGCCCTGGAACGCGCGCTGGTGCCTGATCGTCGCCAACATCTGGCGCGGCGTGCCCTTCGTCGCCATCACGCTGCTTGCGGGCCTGCAGACCGTGTCGCCCTCGCTCTACGAGGCCGCGACCATCGACGGCGCCTCGCGCTGGCAGAATTTCCGCTTCGTCACCTATCCGCTGCTCACCCCGATCATCGCGGTCGTGATGACCTTCTCGGTGCTCTTCACCTTCACCGACTTCCAGCTCATCTGGGCGATGACGCGCGGCGGGCCGGTCAACGCCACGCATCTGATGGCGACGCTCTCCTACCAGCGCGCCATTCTCGGCGGCAATCTCGGCGAGGGCGCGGCCATCGCCACGGCGATGATCCCCTTCCTGCTGGCGGCGATCATGTTCTCGTGGTTCGGCCTGCAGAAGCGCAAGTGGCAACAGGGCGGCGACAATGACTGACGTCGGAAACCTCTCGAAATCGCTGGCGCAGGCCAATCTCGCCGACGCGTCGGAGGGCATGAGCTATCTGGAGACGCTGCCGCAGCGCGTGGTGACGACCTGGATTCCGCTGACCCTCATCCTGATCGTGCTGCTGTTCCCGTTCTACTGGATGGTGCTGACCGCCATCAAACCGGACGAGCAGCTCATCGACATGAACACCTACAACCCCTTCTGGGTCGTGGCGCCGACGTTCAAGCACATCTACAAGCTGCTGTTCGAGACGCGCTATCCGCTGTGGCTGTGGAACACGATGTATGTCTCGGTGCTCGCGACCTTCGTGTCGCTGATCGCCAGCGTCATGGCCGCCTACGCCATCGTGCGCCTGCGCTTCTCCGGCGCGCAGCTCGTGGGCGGCCTGATCTTCCTCGCCTATCTCGTGCCGCCCTCGATCCTGTTCATCCCGCTCGCCACCATCGTTCAGGCCTACGGCCTGTTCGATTCGCCGATGGCGCTGGTGCTGGTCTATCCGACCATCCTCATTCCCTTCTCCACCTGGCTGCTGATGGGCTATTTCAAGACGATCCCCTACGAGCTCGAGGAATGCGCGCTGATCGACGGCGCCTCGCGCCTGCAGATCCTCACCCGCATCATCCTGCCGCTGGCGGTGCCGGGCCTGATCTCGGCCGGCATCTTCTCGCTCACGCTCTGCTGGAACGAATTCATCTATGCGCTGACCTTCATCACCTCCGTGCAGAACAAGACGGTGCCGGTCGCCATCGTCAACGAATTCGTCGACGGCGACATCTACCGCTGGGGCTCGCTGATGGCCGGCGCGCTGGTCGGCTCGCTGCCGCTGGTGATCCTGTATTCGTTCTTCGTGGAATATTACGTGTCGGCGATGACCGGCGCGGTGAAGGAGTAGCGCGCCGCTCCCTCCCTGCAAGCGGGGAGGCAGGACGCGCTACGCCCCCGCCTTCACCACCCGCTCGCGATAGAACAGGTAAAGCCCCGACGTCACCACGATCCCCGCGCCGAGCGCGGTGTAGAACCCCGGCACGTCGCCGAAGACGATGAAGCCGAGCGCCGTCATCCACACGATCTGCGTATAGACATAGGGCGCGAGCACCGCTGCCGGAGCGCGCCCGTGCGCGAGGATGAGCAGGTAGTGGCCGAAGCCGCCGAACACGCCGAGCGCGGCGAGGCCGAGCCACACTTCCCAGTGCTGCGGCCATTGCCAGAACCATGGCAGGAACGGCGTGAGCACGACAACGCCGGAGATCGACGAAAAGAACGTGGTGGTCGTCGGCGGATCGGTCGCCGCCAGCATGCGCGTGAACATGTTGTAGAAGGCGTAGCAGAACAGGCTGCCGATCGCGTAGATCATGCCGGGCTGCAACGCGCCCACGCCCGGCCGCACCACCACCAGCACGCCGATGAAGCCAATGAAGATCGCGACCAGCCGGCGCGGACCGACCCATTCGCCGAGGATCGGTCCGGCCAGCAGCGACAGCACCAGCGGCAGCGCGAAGGCGATCGACATGGTGTCGGCGAGCTGCAGATGGCGTAGCGCGAGAAAGTTGAACAGCGTCGAGCCGAACAGCAGCAGCGCGCGAAAGCATTGCAGGAACGGGCGCTTGGTGCGCAGCGACCCCGTCGCGCGCCAGGGATTGGTGAAGACGAGCGCAAGGATCGTCGCGCCGAGATAGCGCGACCACACGACTTCCCATACCGGCACGTGGCGCCCGAGCCATTTGCCCGTCGTGTCGAGGCAGGCGAAACAGACCAGCGCACAGCACATGAGAAGAATGCCGCGCTGTCGCGACTTGAGTTCGGCCGCGTCGGCGGCGTCGAGCGAGGTGCGCGGCTTTTCGCCTGATTCTCGGCTCTTGGGCGAGGTCGTCATGCCGCCTTGTAGACGGGCGGACAGGCGGCGGCGACCGATGATTGGCGAGAATGGCCGATTGTCCGCCATGCCGATGTTGCATGGCTAAGCATCGGGTGACGGATGAAGGCGCTACCTCTCCCTCTCCCGCGCGCTGTCGTGCCAGCGTCCGAGCGCGAGCCTCGACAGCAAGGCGAGCAGCCCATAGATCGCGATGCCCGTCAGCGAGATCAGCGCCAGCGCCGCGAACATGCGGGGAATATTGAGCCGGAAGCCGGCCTCGGTGATGCGGAAGGCAAGCCCCGTGCCCTGCCCCGCGGCACCGGCCGCAAGCTCCGCGACGATGGCGCCGATCAGCGCCAGGCCGCCGGCGATGCGCAGACCGGAGAAGAAGTAGGGCAGCGCCGCCGGCAGCCGCAGCCATATGAGCTGCTTCCAGCGCGAGGCGCGATAAAGCTCGAAGAGGTCGATGAGGTTGTGATCGGTCGAGGCGAGGCCCAGCGCCGTGTTCGACAGGATCGGAAAGAAGGCGACGATGAAGGCGCAGACCAGCACGGCCGTCGAGGGCTCGAGCCAGACGAGCAGCAGCGGCGCGATCGCGATGACCGGCGTCACCTGCAGGATGACGGCAAAGGGCAGGAAGGCGCGCTCGATCCACCTGGATTGCGCGAGCAGGATGGCGAGGCCGACGCCGCCGACGATCGCGAGCGCCAGCGCCTCGAAGGTGATGGTCAGCGTAACGACGAGCGAGGCGGACAGGAGCGGCCAGTCCTTCGCCAGCGTCGCGACGATCAGGCTCGGCGCGGGCAGGATGTAGGGCGGGATTTTCGCCAGCGCGACGGCGGCTTCCCACGCGACGAGGAACAGCGCGAACACCGCAACCGGCAGGCCGATGTCGAGCAGCCGATTGGACCGCGAGCCTTCAGGCTCGCTCTCGCCGCCGCCGTCATCGTCAGGAGCGGAGCGACGATGCAATCCGGAGCCGCGGCGTTGCTCTGGAATGTCGCCTCGGCTCTCCGGGCCTCGTCGCAATGACGGGTTTGCTTCGTTCTCGCTCACGCCGCCTCCTCGCCGCTTGCGCGGTCGAGCGCGGCGGACGCCCGCCGGCAGCTTTCTGCGAATTGCGGCGAGAGACGAAACTCCGCCTCGCGCCGCGCCGGTCCCTCGACCTCGATCGTCTCGACGATGCGCCCCGGCCGCGCGGAAAAGACGGCGATGCGCGAGGAGAGATAGACGCTCTCGAACACCGAATGCGTGACGAAGAGGACCGTCGTCCCCAACTGCCGCGCGAGCGCGAGCAGATCGTCGTTGAGCCTGAAGCGCGTGATCTCGTCGAGCGCGGCGAAGGGCTCGTCCATCAGCAGCAGCGGCGGCCGCGTGACCAGCGCGCGCGCGATCGACACGCGCATCCGCATTCCGCCGGACAGTTCGCGGGGATAGGCGTCGGCGAATTGCGCAAGGCCGACGCCGTCGAGCGCGGCGACGACGCGCGGCTGCGCGTCGCGCTCGCTCAAGCCCGCAAGACGCAGGGGCAGATAGACGTTGCGCGCGACGCTCGCCCACGGCATCAGCGTCGGCTCCTGAAACACGAAGCCGACCTGCGGCCGAACGCCGTCGCGCCACGCGACGCTGCCGGACGACGGGCGGCTGAGCCCGGCGATCATGCGCAGCGCCGTGGACTTGCCGCATCCCGACGGACCGAGCAGCGAAAGAAACTCGCCGTCGCGCACGTCGAGATCGAGGCCGGCAAGCGCGACGACGCCGTTGGCGAAGGACTTGCCGACATTTTGCAGGCTGACGAGGGGAACGTCGGCGCGGCTCATTGAATGCCCGCCCGACTGTCATTCCCGCGCACGCGGGAATCCAGGGTCGCGTCGCAGCGCCCCGGGCCATGGCTCTGGATCCCCGCTTTCGCGGGGATGACAGGCGCAGCGCTCACGGCTTCGGCCTGAGTTCGACGCCTACGCCCTTGTTCACGAATTGCAGCGTGTAGGACTTCCTGTAGTCGAGCTTGGCGTCGACCACGCCCGCCTTCGCCATCTTGTCGAAGAAGCTCTTCATGCGCTCGTCGGTCATCGCGCCGATGCCCGCCTTCAGCGAATCGCCGGAATCGACGACGCCGTGCGCTTTCATCTGGGCGATGGAGAAGGCGATCTGCCCGTCGGTGATTTCGGGATTGTCGCGCTTGATGAGCGCATTTGCGGCCGCGTTGTCGCCGTAGAGATATTTGTACCAGCCGACGGCCGAGGCGTCGACGAAGCGCTGCACGAGATCGGGCTTGCTCGCGACGATCTCGGCGCGCGTCTCGATCGTCGTCGAATAGGAATCGTAGCCGTAATCGGCGACGAGAAACACGTTCGGCTTGAACCCGCCCTGCTTTTCGACCTCGTAGGGCTCGCTCGTCAGATACCCCTGCTGCACGGAAGTCCTGTCGGCGATGAACGGCGCGGGATTGAAGGAATAGGGCTTCACCTTCTCTTCCCTGAAGCCGAAGGTCTGCTTCGCCCACTGAAAGACGGTGACGAGATTGTCCTTGCCGACGAAATAGGCGCTCGCTTTCGACAGGTCCTCGATCCTGTCGAGGCCGACGCCCGGATGCGACATGTAGACGATCGGGTCCTTCTGGAACATGGAGGCGACGGCGAGCGTCGGCACGCCTTCCTTCACCGCGTCCAGCGCCTGGATCATGTTGGCGCCCATGAAGAAGTCGACCTTGCCCGCAACGAGCAGCAGGCGGTTATTGGCCTGCGGCCCGCCGGGAACGATCTTCACCTCGAGCCCGTATTTCGCATAGGTGCCGTCGGCGACCGCCTGATAGAAGCCGCCGTGCTCGGCTTCCGCCAGCCAGTTGGTGGCGAAGGTGACCTTGTCGAGCGCGAGCGCGGCGCGCGGCGCGAGCGTGACAGACGCGAAGAGGCAGGCCAGCGCCGCCATAAACGATTTCAATTGCACTGAACCTCCTCGGCCGATGCGGGCCCCCGGAATGATGAGGAGGGATTTGTGGCCGTTACGCCGGGCGAGCGCAAGCGCCCGCTGGACCCGGGGGAGAAGGGCCCGCATAATTCCTCGCCGTCGTTGCGAGCAGCAATGACGGACCCGGGCATTTGTGGATCTGCTATGCCGCCCACCCGCTTCTGGACAGAAATGAGCGCGCTCGATTTCCGCGAGACGGACATGGCGCGCATGATCGCCGTCCTGCCGGTGGCCGCCGTCGAGCAGCACGGGCCGCATCTTCCCGTCGGCGTCGATGCGCAGATCATGCAGGGCTATCTCGACCGCGTCGTCGCGCGCCTGCCGGAAGACCTCGACGTTCTCTTTCTCCCGATCCAGACCGTCGGCGCCTCGCGCGAACACACGGGCTTTTCCGGCACGCTGTCGCTGCCGCCGGACGTCGCGGTCCGCGCATGGACCGCGCTCGGCGAAAGCGTCGCGCGCTCCGGCTGCCGCAAGCTCGTCGTCCTCAACTCGCACGGCGGCAACAGCGCCCTGCTGCCGCAGATCGCGCTCGACCTGCGCGCGCGCCTGAACATGCTGGTCGTCACGGCCTCGTGGAGCCGGTTCGGCTATGCCGACGATCTCTTTTCCGAGGAGGAGCAGGCGCACGGCGTTCACGCCGGCGAGATCGAGACCTCGCTCATGCTCGCCTTCCGGCCCGATCTCGTGCGGATGCATCTGGCCGACGATTTCCGGCCCGCGACGCGCGAGATGGAGGACGAATTCACCTGGCTGCGCGCCGACCGGCCCATCGGCTTCGGCTGGATGGCGCAGGACCTCTCGGCCAGCGGCGCGATGGGCAACGCCGCAGCGGCGACTGCGGCCAAGGGCGAGACGACGGCGGACTACGGCGCGACCGCCTTCATCGAATTGCTGCGCGACGTCGAGGCCTTCGATCTCGCGCGGCTGGAGAACGAGCCGGAGTTCTAGAGCCGCTTCTCCAGCCGCAAAGCCGGCGCGCCGTCCTCGTAGTAGTCCACCACGCGCGCGAAACGCGCATAGCCCGCGCCTTCGTAAAGCCGCAGCGCGCGAAAATTGTCTTCGCGCGCTTCGAGGCGCATGGCGCGACAACCGCGCCGCCGCGCCTCCTCCTCGCTCGCCTCGAGCAGCGCGCGGCCGCAGCCTGCGGGCGCATCCGCGACGCGCGCGATCGAGAAGAGACGGGCGAGCGGCGAATTCGCGCGAAACTCGACGAGCGCATAGCCCACGATACGCCCGGCATGTTCCGCCACGAACAAGGCGCAGGATGCGCTCGCCATGCGCCGGCGAAAGGCGCGGCGGGAGAGACGATCGATCGAAAAGACCGCATTCTCGATCTCGACGAGCCGGTCGAGATCGCCGGCGCGCGCGCGCCGCAGGCTCAGGGCTTGTTCGACCAGGGGAAGGTCCAGGTTTCCGTCAGCGTGCGGCCGCCAGCGCGCAGGAAGACTCTGATATCGGCAGGATGGCCGTTCGGCGTCTGCACGTCGACGATGGCGCGGATGCCCTTCACATGCGGATTGGCCATGGCGAAGGCGCGCAACACCGAGCCGTAGTTGATCGAGGCGACGACTTCGACCAGGCCCGTGTCGGGCGCGAAATAATCGAGATCGCCGCCGGCGAAATCGATGATGAAGCGGCGCGAGCCTTCCGGCGGCGTCTCGCGCGAGCCGAGCGCGCGCGCCGCTGTCTGGAACGTGTTCACCGTGCGCCCGTTCGGCGACAGCCGCGACATGTCGAGCGTCGAGACGATCTTGTAGCCGACGGTGAATGGCGCGCCGGGCGCCGGCCCGTCGCTGGGGACGAAGGAGGCGACGATATTGTCGTTCGTCTCATCGGTGGTCGGCAGTTCGACCAGCTCGACGCGGCCCTCGCCGAAGGCGTCGGTCGGCTCGATCCAGTAGCTCGGCCGCGTCTGGTAGGCGAGTTCGAGGTCCTGATAATGGTCGAAGCTGCGGTCGCGCTGCATCAGGCCGAAGCCGCGCGGGCTCTTGTCGAGGAACGAGGTGATCGACGCGCTCGTCGGATTGCGCAGCGGCCGCCACAGCCATTCGCCGTTGTCGTTGTGCACCTGCAGGCCGTCCGAATCGTGCAATTCGAACCGGAAGTCGGGATTGGGCCGGCGATCGTTCTCGCCAAGGAAATACATGGAGGTCAGCGCGGCGAGGCCGAACTTTACGCCGGGGCGGCGCGCAAACAGCGTGGCGTTCACCTCCATCACCGAATCCTGGCCGGGATCCAGATCGAACCGATAGGCGCCCGTCACCGACTGGCCGTCGAGCAGGCCGTAGAAGGTCGCACGCTCCGCCTTGGCGCCGGGGGTTTCGATCCAGAATTCGCGGAAGAACGGGAATTCCTCGTGGTTGGTGCCGGTCTCCACCGCAAGTCCGCGCGCCGAGATGCCATAGGTCTGGCCCCGGCCGAGGAAGCGGAAATAGCTCGCGCCGATAAAGGAGCAGGCCTCGTCGTAGACACGCGGATTGTTGAGCGGGAAATGCAGGCGGAAGCCGGCGAACCCCGTGTTGACCGGCAATTGCCGCTCGAACTTCGTCTTGCCGTAGTCGAACAGCCCGGCCGAATAGGGAATGGGCGTGGCGATGCCGTCGCGGATCAGGTTGATCGTGACGGGCCGCCGGAAGATGTGGCCGAGATGGAAGACGTGCAGGCGGAACGGACTGTTGCCGAAGAACGCCTTGTCCGCCCGAAAGCGAATGTCGCGCCAGCCGTCGAAATCGAGCGTCTCGAGACCGTCGGGCAACTTGGCGATCGAGGCGTCGTAGGGCGCCTCGGCGAGTTCGCGGGCGCGCTTGACGACGTCCTCGAAGCCGAATCGCGGTTGCGGAGCGGGCTTCGGCGAAGGCTTGGGCGGCGGCGGATTGGGCTGCGCCAGCGCGCCCGACCAGACGAGCGTGCCGGAAGCGAGCGCGCCTGCGCCGAGGGCGGCGGCGCCGAGAAGGTGACGGCGGGAGGTATCGGTCATGACGGAAGCGGTTTCGGGGCGGGCGACGGCGGGGGCGGCAGGATTGCGCGGAGCGCGGATAGCCAAGTATCCGGTCCGAAAGATGGCGGCAAGCGGCGGAAAAGCGGCCTGAGGGGCTCCATGCGCCGCCGGCCCTTAATTTTTGGTCGAACAAGTCCCGAAAGCCGAAGATTTTTCTTGTCATTAGGAAAATCCAGCTTATTTATCGGCCTGCCCAAATCGCACGTGCCTGTGGTCGTGTGTCGGTCGGCGCGGATCCGGACAAGAGGCCGGTCAAACGTCGAGCAAAAACCGGCAGCCGGAGGCGAACCGGCGAACCCCGCCTGAGCGGGGGATCGCGACTTAAAGCAACGACGGACCGGGCTTTTTTGGTCTCTGTCGACCCCTCCAAAGGTCGACGCACCGAAGAGGCTTGTCTTTCTTGCCGGGCGTGCGGATCGGGATCTCCCTTTCCAAACGATGGCCACACTGACCGCGACGGAGCGTCCTCGGACACCGTCGAGGAACCTCGAACCGCCCAGCGCGATTCGGGGAAAGCGTGTCCATAACGGCGCACCACCCGATCGGCCGAGCCGGGCTTGCCCGCCGACGCCGGTCCAGGCTGCGGGTCGACCGCCTGTTCGCGTTTCCATCGCGCGGTCAGGACACAGGTCGCAGCCACGAAGCTGACTGGTATGGCGCGGGAGACCGCGCCCTTCGTAGGGGAGGCGGCGATGACCGACCGTATCTTGGAATTCCTCCGGGCGCGACGCGAAGCCGGACGTGACACTGGACCCTGCCTCGTCGTCGATCTCGACGTCGTGCGCGACAATTACAACGCCTTCGCCAGGGCGCTGCCGGACACGCGCGTCTTCTACGCGGTGAAGGCGAACCCCGAGCCGCAGGTGCTGAAGCTCCTGGCGGATCTCGGCTCGTGCTTCGACACGGCTTCCGTCGTCGAGATCGAGCAGTCGCTGGCGGCGGGCGCGAGCCCCGACCGCATCTCCTTCGGCAACACGATCAAGAAGGAGAAGGACATCGCGCGCGCCTATGCGCTCGGCGTCCGGCTGTTTGCGGTCGATTGCGAGGCGGAAGTCGAGAAGATCGCGCGCGCCGCGCCCGGCGCGAAGGTGTTCTGCCGCATCCTGTCGAACGGCGCCGGCGCCGAATGGCCGCTGTCGCGCAAGTTCGGCTGCGCGCCCGAAATGGCGCCCCGCGTGCTGGAGCACGCCTACCGTCTGGGCCTTCAGGCCCATGGCGTGTCCTTCCATGTCGGGTCGCAGCAGCGCAATCCGAAGATGTGGGACGGCGCGCTCAAGGACGCGGCGAAAATCTTCCGGGATCTCGCCGAGCGCGGCATCCATCTGCAGATGGTCAACCTCGGTGGCGGCTTCCCGACCAAATATCTCAAGGATATTCCGGCGGTGAAGGCTTACGGCCAGTCGATCTTCCGGTCCTTGCGCAAGCATTTCGGCAACCGCATCCCGGAGACGATCATCGAGCCGGGCCGCGGCATGGTCGGCAACGCCGGCATGATCGAGGCGGAAGTCGTGCTCGTCTCGAAGAAGGCGGACGACGACAAGGTGCGCTGGGTCTATCTCGACATCGGCAAGTTCAACGGGCTCGCCGAGACCATGGACGAGATGATCCGCTACCCGATCCGCACCGAGCAGGACGGCGACGACATGGGTCCCTGCGTGCTCGCAGGCCCGACCTGCGATTCGGTCGACGTGCTCTACGAGAAGGAGCCCTACTTCCTTCCGTTCAGCCTCGAGATCGGATCGAAGGTGCTGATCGAGGGCACGGGCGCCTATACGACGACCTATTCGGCCGTCGGCTTCAACGGCTTCCCGCCGCTCGAGACGCATGTGATCTGAATTCCTCTCTCCCGTGAAACGGGAGAGGGTGTCATGCGAAGCATGACGGGTGAGGGCGCCGCGATTGCTGCGAACCTCGAAGGATGAGACGGCGGCGACGCCCTCATCCGAGCCTTGCTTCGCAAGGCCCGCCTTCTCCCGCCATGCGGGAGAAGGAATACCCCAACCAAACTTCCCGAACGGCCCTCCGGGCATGGCTGCGCCATGCCCTTGGGGTGCGAGGGTTGTCCTGCCTCTGAAAGGAGGAAGCGATGACCTCTGTCCTGTCGACGGCGCTTGCGCCGCATTCCTTCGCCATCGACGTCGAACGCGGCGGCGACGCTTTCGCGCGCGAAAAACTGCTCGACGCCGCCATGGGCCCGGGCCGGTTCCGCAAGTCGTCGCAGAAGCTGCGTAACGGCCGCGCGCCCGCGCTGGCGCTCGTCGCGCGCGATGCGGACGGCCGCCTGATCGGCACGGTGCGTCTTTGGAACATCGACGCCGGCGGCGCGCCGGCCCTGCTGCTCGGCCCGCTGGCGGTGGCCGAGGACAGCCGCGGCGACGGCATCGGCGGCGCGCTCATGCGTGAAGCCATTGCGCGCGCGAAAAACGCGGGGCACGGCGCGATCGTTCTCGTCGGCGATGCGCCCTACTACGCGCGCTTCGGCTTCGAGCGCCGCCTGACACAGCTCCTGCACATGCCGGGCCCGGTCGAACTCGACCGCTTTCTCGCGCTCGAATTGCGCGCTGGATGGCTGGACGGCGCGCGCGGCAGGCTGCGCGCGACAGGCGCGCGCGAACACGCCTCGCCCGCGCAGCGACGCAAGGCGGCCTAGGCGCGCGTCTTTCCACTGTCATTGCGAGCGAAGCAATCCGGCTCCGGAGCTCGATCCGGAGCGGGGGATGAATCGCCGCGTCGCTTCGATCCTCGCGATAACGGCAGGCCTATCCCCGCATCTTCAGCATGAACTGCAGAAGCTGCATCGGCCGTCCCTTGTAGGGCGGCTGGAACATCATCTGGATCGCCGAAAGCGGCCCCTGATAGAACACCGGCCGCAGCTTCGAGAAGGTGTTGAAGCCTTCGCGCGCGTGATAATGGCCCATGCCGCTCGGTCCGACGCCGCCGAACGGCAGGTCGTGCTGGCCGACATGCAGCAGCGCCTCGTTGACCGACACGCCGCCCGACATGACGCGCGATATGTAGAAGTCGCGCGTCTCGGCGTCATGCGTGAACGGATAGATGGCGAGCGGCCGGTCGTGCGCGTTGACATAGGCGGCGACCTCGGCGCGGTCCCGATAGGTCTTGATCGGCAGGATCGGCCCGAAAATCTCGCGCTGCATGACGAGCATGTCTTCGGTCGGATCGATAACGGCGTGCGGCGCGAACTTGCGCTTCGACGCATCCGGCGTCTGGCCTTCCGCCAGATTGACGATCCGCGCGCCCTTGGCCCCGGCGTCCTCCAGCGTCGCGACGAGACGATCGTAGGAACGCTGGTCGATGATCGAGGTGAAGTCGGCCGCGTTCAGATCGGGATAGCGCTGGGCGATCAGCCGCCGGCAATGCGCCACGAATTCGTCCTGGCGGCCCTCCGGCACGAAGACGTAATCGACGTTGGTGCAGATCTGGCCGGCGTTCAGCATCTTCACCCAGACGATGCGCTCGGCCGCCGTCTCGATCGGATAATCGGGCGCGACGATCGCCGGCGACTTGCCGCCGAGTTCGAGCGTCACCGGCGTCAAATTCTGCGCAGCGTTCGCCATGACGGAACGGCCCGTCGCGCCGGAGCCCGTGAACAGCAGGTGATCGAAGGGCAGCGACGAGAAGGCCGGCCCGCGCCCGCCGCCGTCGGCGAAGAAGGCGAGCTTCTCCACGGGAAGATAGTTCGGCGCGATCCGCATCAGCAATTGCGCCAGAGCTTCGGAATTCTGCGACATCTTCACCATGGCGCGATTGCCCGCCGCGATGATCGCCGCCAGCGGGCAGAAGCTGAGATTGAGCGGAAAATTCCACGGCACGATCACGCCGACGACGCCCAGCGGCTGCGGAATGACGCGATTCTTCGCCAGCGGATAGGTCATGAAATCGACGCGCCGGCGCTGTGGCTTCATCCATTTCTTCAGATGCTTGATCGCGTCGGAAATCGTCTCCTGCGCGACGAAGAATTCGGTGAACAGCGTCTCGAACTCGGCTCGCGACCCGTAGTCGGCGTTGATCGCGGCGACGATTTCGGCGCGGTTCTCCTTCAGAAGCCGCTTCAGCGCCTTCAGGTCTGCGATCCGCTCGTCGTAGGAGGGCTCGGGCGCGGCGAGATAGGCGGCCTTCTGCCGGTCGAAACACTCCTGGAATTCAGCCGGAATAGCGACGGGGGTGACGCCCGTGAGGGGAGCGTTCATGGCGGGCTCCATATGAATGCGGCAATAGCCGGCATGTGGTGCCAGTCTAGCCGAAACGCCTCTGGATCGCGAGCCTTCAGCCTCCAGCCGCGTCAGGCGGTCTGACGCCCGCGTTCCGCCGCGGCGCGAATGCCGCGCATCTCGTGGAAATTGCTGGCTTGTCGCCCGCGGACTTGACCTGACGGCCCCCGCTTGCTTTCAACGCGCCGACGAATTTCTCGCGCACGCGCGCCATTTCCCCAATCTGGAGTTCAAGAATGTCGAACTGGCCGGTTCACGCCAAGATTTCGGGCCCCGTCGTCATGATCGGCTTCGGCTCGATCGGCAAGGGCTGCCTGCCGCTGATCGAACGCCATTTCGATTTCGACAAGTCGCGCTTCGTCATCATCGATCCCAGCGAGATCGACAAGGATCTCGCCGAGCAGCACGGCGCGCGCTTTATCAAGGCCGCCCTCACCCGCGACAATTACAAGGAGCTGCTCGGGCCGCTGCTGACGGCGGGCGGCGGGCAGGGCTTCTGCGTCAACGTCTCGGTCGATACGTCCTCGGTCGACATCATGCGCTTCTGCCGCGAGATCGGCGCGCTCTACATCGACACGGTCGCGGAGCCCTGGCTCGGCTTCTACTTCGACAACGACATGGACAACGAGCAGCGCACCAATTACACGCTGCGCGAAATCGTGCTCGATGAGCGCCGCAGGGCGCCCGGCGGCGTCACCGCCGTCTCCTGCTGCGGCGCCAATCCCGGCATGGTGTCGTGGTTCGTCAAGCGCGCGATGGTCAATCTCGCCGCCGATCTCAACGACCGCCATCCCGAGCCGAGGTCGCGCGAGGAATGGGCGGCGCTGGCCATGCGCCTCGGCGTCAAGGGCATTCACATCGCCGAACGCGATACGCAGCGCGCCATTCATCCCAAGCCCCGCGACGTCTTCGTCAATACATGGTCGGTCGAGGGCTTTCTGTCGGAAGGCATGCAGCCGGCCGAACTCGGCTGGGGCACGCACGAGAAGTGGCGCCCCGACAATGCCGGCGATCACCCCGCCGGCTGCGGCGCGGCGATCTATCTCAACCAGCCCGGCGCCAATACGCGTGTGCGCTCCTGGTGTCCGACGCCCGGCGCGCAATATGGATTTTTGGTCACGCACAACGAAGCGATCTCGATCGCCGACTATTTCACGGCGCGCGACACGAACGGCAAGGTCCTCTACCGGCCGACCTGCCACTACGCCTATCATCCGGCAGACGACGCCGTGCTGTCGCTGCACGAGTTGTTCGGCCGCGCCGGCCGCATCCAGCCCGCGCACCACATTCTCACCGAGCACGAGATCGAGGATGGCGTCGACGAGCTCGGCGTCCTCCTCTACGGCCATGCCAACAACGCCTATTGGTACGGCTCGCAGCTCTCCATCGAGGAAACGCGCCGCATCGCGCCCTATCAGAACGCGACCGGCCTGCAGGTGACATCGGCCATTCTCGCCGGCATGGTCTATGCGCTGGAAAATCCCAACCTCGGCATCATCGAGGCCGACGAGATGGATTTCCGCCGCTGTCTCGAAATTCAGTCGCCGTATCTTGGGCCCCTGGTCGGCCGCTACACCGACTGGACGCCGCTGACCGATCGTCCGGGCTTCTTCCCGGAAGATATCGACGCCAGCGACCCCTGGCAGTTCCGCAACATTCTGGTGCGCTGAAAATAGCGATCTCCGAGGGAACCAAGCCGGCGCGCGCGCGTTTTGAACAGGCCGCGCTCGAGCTGGCTTCTTCCTTCGGAGGCGACATTGGCACAGACACAAAGATCATCGGACGTTCAAAAGGCGCTCGCCTCGCCGGCCGGCCTGTCTCCCGACAAGGTCAAGGCGGTCTCGGCCGCCCTCAACCAGGTTCTGGCGGACGCCTTCGCGCTCTACCTGAAGACCAAGAACTTCCACTGGCACATGACCGGGCGGCATTTCCGCGACTATCATCTTCTGCTCGACGAGCAGGCGTCGCAGGTCTACGCCATCACCGACGACATCGCCGAGCGCGTGCGCAAGGTCGGCGGCACGACGCTGAAATCGATCGGCAATATCGCCAAGCTCCAGAAGATCAAGGACAACGACAAGGACAACGTCTCGCCCTCCGACATGCTCAACGAACTGCGCGAGGACAATGCGACCTTCATCGAAAATCTTCGAAAGGCGCACGAAGTCGCCGATGACGCGGACGACGCCGCCACGACCAGCATGATCGAAGTCTGGCTCGACGAGGCCGAGCGGCGCCAATGGTTCCTGTTCGAGACCATCCGCGGCATGAACTGAAGATCTGGGTCCGGATCGGCCTGCGGCCGTCCGGGATGACAGACGTTGGGCCCCACTGTCATCCCGGCCGTAGCGAAGCGCAGAGCCGGGATCCAGAAAACGCACGCCGTCGCTGGATCCCGGATCGGCCTTCAGCCGTCCGGGATGACATCACTTGTATCGGAATGCGCGCGATTCTCGACGGCCATACGACCGCTTCAGAGCCAGCCCTTGCGCTTGAAATACCAGACCGGCAGGATTGCGGTGATGAGCATCAGCGCCAGCGCCATCGGATAGCCGTACTCGAAATCGAGTTCAGGAAGGTGCTTGAAGTTCATGCCGTAAACGGACGCGACCAGCGTCGGCGGCATCAGGCACACGGCGGCGATCGAGAAAATCTTGATGATCTGGTTCTGCTCGAGATTGATCAGGCCGAGCGTCGCGTCGAGCAGGAAAGCGATCTTGGAGCCGAGATAGGAGGCGTGGTCCGACAGCGCGGACACATCGCGCTGGATCGTGCGGATGCGCCCGTCCGTCTCGACCGCGCCTTTCGCGATATGGCCCATGCCGTGATGATAGGAGATCAGGCGATTGAAGCCGACGAGGCTTTCGCGGATGATTCCCAGCACGTCGCCGGCCTGGCCGACGCGCTCGATCGTCGCCTGCAGGTCGTGATCGCGCGCGCCGACATTCTCGCTGCGGGCGCGCGCGCGAAAGACGCCGCGCGAAATCTGGTCGATATTGGCGCCGACCCGTTCGAGCGCGTCGGCCAGCCGGTCGACCATCGCCTCGATCAGCGTCAGCATCAGGTTCTCGGGGTCCGCCGACGCGCAACCGCCGGGCCGCGCGCACCGTTCGATGACATTGGTGAACGGACGCAGCTCGACATAGCGCACCGTCACCAGCGCGCCGCCGTTATGGATGAACATGACCGGCGATTTCGTCGGCTCGTCCGTGTCGAGTCGGGCGGCGGCCGTGACGGTCATGTATTCGACGCCGTCCTCGTTGTAGAGCCGCGAGGAAACCTCGATCTCCTCGATCTCTTCGCGCGTCGGCACCGAGACGCCGGTCGCGTTCTCGACGAAGGCCTGCTCCTCGGGCGTCGGATCGATCAGATCGTACCACACGCCTTTCGTCGTCGCCTTGTCGGGCGCGCCTTCGTATTGGGTCGCCACGAGCCGCGAATTGTCGATCGCGCGGATGTAGAGCATTCAGACGCCCGCAATCTGCAACGTGTGGCCGCCGTCGACCACGTAGGTCGCGCCGGTGATATAGGATCCCGCGCGCGGCGCGGCGAGCAGCAGCAGCGCGCCGTCGAGTTCGCCCTCGTTGCCGAAGCGGCGCATCGGAATGTGCTTCATCATCTCGGCGCCGCCGCCCGCGAGCCAATCCGCATTCATCTCGGTCGCAAAATAGCCGGGCGCGATCGCATTGGCGCGAATGCCGTGGCGCGCGAATTCGAAGCCGAGCGCTTTGGTGAGCTGCATGACGGCGGCCTTCGACACCGCATAGGCGCCGTTCGAACGGCCGACGCCGAAGGACAGGATCGAGGCGAGATTGATGATCGCGCCGCGCTTGCCGGCCTTGACCATGCGCTGCGCGGCCTCGACCGCATTGGCGCGCACGGCCTCGACGTTGATGTCCATCGTCTCGCGCCAGCCCGCGACATCGCCGTCGATCAGCCGCCCGGCGCGCGATATGCCGGCGTTGTTGACGAGGATCGTGACCGGTCCGAACTGCCTTTCGGCGTCGTCGAAGACGCGGGCCATCCGCGCGGCGTCGCCGACGTCGGCCTCGACCGCGACCGCGCGGCCGCCAGCGGAATTGATTTCCTGCGCCAGCGTTTCCAGCCGGTCCTTGCGCCGCGCCGCCAGCACGACGGCGGCGCCGTTGGCCGCGAGCACTCGCGCAAATCGCTTGCCGAGGCCCGAGGAGGCGCCGGTCACGAGCGCGACTTCGCCTGTAAGATCGAACAGATCGGACGCTTTCAGCGGGGCTTGGTCGGTCACGGCGATTTCTCCCGAATTTGCTGTTCCGCAGCGCGCTCATGTGACGCGTCCGCGTTTTTTGCTTTCTTCTGGCCGCTTGTCTATCCAGTAGCGCCGTGGAGCGCAATTTGGCGGACGCCTCGCGGAGCAGAACGAAATGACGGGTTCGCGTAGACTGGCCTTCATGCTCGCCGCCGCTCTCGCGATCCTGGCGGCGCTCGGCTTCCTCTCGGGCGCCAACGGTTTCGGCGCGCCGCTGCGGCTGAACACGGACACCGCCTCGGTTCAGGCGCCTGCCGCGCTCTTCGGCTTCATCGCCGCGCGCATGGGCCGGCGCGCGTCCGATCTCTTTCTTGTCGCGGTCGGCTTGCTTCTGTGTGTGGACGCGTTCATGGGCGCGACGCGCGGGACGTTCTACCTGTCGTTCGCATCCCTGCGCGGCGCGATCGAACCGCTGGCCAAGCCTGCGCGCTACGTCGCCGTCCTGCCGCACGCGCTCCTGGGAATCGCCGCGCTTGTCGCAGGCCTGCGCTCGGCCAACGAGGCGGCAAAAACCCGGCAGGATGCGCCGCCGACCTGAGGAGGCTACCTCTCCGCGAAAGCCTTCTCGATCACGTAGGACGCCGGGGCGCCGCCCGAGCCCTCCTCGAAGCCGCGCGCGTCGAGAAGATTCTGCAGATCGACGAGCACCTGCGGGCCGCCGCAGATCATCACGCGATCATGGGCCGGGTCGAGCGCGGGAACGCCGAGCGTTTCGAAAAGGCGGCCACTCTCGATCGCCGCCGTGATGCGCCCGTTGTTGACGTACGGCTCGCGCGTGACCGTGGGATAATGCGCGAGTTTTTCGCGCGCATATTCGCCGAGAAATTCGCTCTCGTGCGCCGTCTTCACGATGTCGGCGCCGTATTCCAGTTCGGAAATCTGCCGGCAGCCGTGCACGAGCACGATCTTCTCGTAGCGGTCGTAGACGTCGGGATCCTTGATGACGCTGGCGAAGGGCGCGACGCCCGTGCCCGTCGAAAGCAGATAGAGCCGCTTGCCCGGCAGCAGGCTCGACTGCACCAGCGTGCCCGTCGGTTTGCGCCCGACCAGGACCGTGTCGCCGACATTGATGTGCTGGAGGCGCGAGGTGAGCGGGCCGTTCTCGACCTTGATCGAATAGAACTCCAGCTCTTCCTCGTAATTGGCGCTGGCCATAGAATAGGCGCGCAGCAGCGGGCGACCGTCGACTTCCAGGCCGATCATCACGAACTGCCCGTTCTCGAAGCGGAACGAGGGGTCGCGCGTCGTGCGGAAAGTGAAGAGCCGGTCGGTGAACTGACGGACGTAGGTCACCCTCTCGCGGTTGAATGCGCCCGACGGCTTCTTCGGCGGAGCTGCGGCTTCAATCTTCTCGACTGCGGCGGAACGGGTCATGCAGGCAGGCTTTCCAGAAACTCTTGTCGATCCGCAGCCGCCGGCGAGCCGCGGCCACATTCATCTCCATATGCATTTCGCATGCGCGAGAGGTCAATAATTCGATTTTCCGAATATGAGGCCCTCGCCGAAAATTGCTTCTCCCGAAGGCCGGCGTCGCAGCAGGCTTTTCTCCCGCCGCGCGCGGGGGCCGTGACACGCCCGAAACCGCGCCCTAATGTGACGCCATGTCGCACGACCACGATCACGATCATGGCCACGAGCATGAGCACGACCATGATCACTCCGAACTCTCCGACGTCGCGTTGCGCGTGCGCGCGCTCGAGACCGTGCTTGCCGAAAAGGGCCTGATCGACCCCGCCGCGCTCGACGTCATCGTCGACACCTACGAGACGCGCGTCGGCCCGCGCAACGGCGCGCGTGTCGTCGCGCGCGCCTGGACCGACCCCGCCTTCAAGGCGCGGCTCTTGAACGACGGCGCAAAGGCCATCGCCGAACTGGGCTATGGCGGGCGGGGCGGCGAACATGTCGCCGTCGTCGAGAACACCGCGGCCACGCACAACATGGTCGTGTGCACGCTCTGCTCCTGCTACCCGTGGCCTGTACTCGGGCTGCCGCCGGTCTGGTACAAGTCCGCGCCCTACCGCTCGCGCGCCGTCATCGACCCGCGCGGCGTACTCGCCGATTTCGGCGTAAGCCTGCCCGGGAATGTCGACATACGCGTGTGGGATTCCACGTCGGAGATGCGCTATCTCGTCCTGCCGATGCGGCCGGACGGCACGGAAGGCTGGAGCGAGGAGCAGCTCGCCGATCTCGTCACGCGCGACAGCATGATCGGCGTGGGACTTCCGCGCGCGCCGGCGACAAGCGCATGAACGGCGCGCAGGACCTCGGCGGCATGATGGGGTTCGGTCCCGTCGTCGCGGAAAAGGACGAGCCTGTCTTTCACGGCGACTGGGAAGCACGCGTGCTCGCCAACGTCATCGCCACGCAGGCGATCGGGTGGTGGAGCGGCGACGCGAGCCGCTACGCCCGCGAATCCCTCGATCCGCGCTTCTATCTGACGCGCGGCTACTACGAAATCTGGTTCGCCGCGCTCGAAAAGATTCTTGCCGAACACAAGCTCGTCGCCGCCGACGAGATCGCGGCCGGCCATGCGCTGCACGAAGCGCGCAGGCCCGAGCGCGTCTTCGAGGCGGCGGGCGCGGCGACGGCCCTGCGACGCGGCTGGCCGTCGGAGCGCGAAACGCAGACGCAGCCGCGCTTCGCTGTCGGCCAGAAGGTGCGCGCGAAGAACATGCATCCCACGACGCACACGCGCCTGCCGCGCTACGCGCGCGGGCGCGTCGGAACAGTCGAGGCCATCCGCGGCTGCCACGTCTTTCCCGATTCCAACGCTCATGCGCGCGGCCCCGATCCGCAATGGGTCTACAACGTGCGCTTCACGGCGCGCGAATTGTGGGGCGGGGACGCCGACGTCAGAAACTCCGTCTCCATCGATGCATTCGAGCCCTATCTTGAATCCGCCTGACCTCGCCATCCTTCCCGGCATTCCCCGCGAAGACGCCGGGCCGCTGTTCCGCGAGCCCTGGGAGGCGCAGGCCTTCGCCATGGCCGTGCATCTGCGCGACAGGGGGCTTTTCACCTGGCGCGAGTGGGCGGAGGCGATCGGCGCGGAGATCAAGGCGGCGCAGGCCGATGGCGATCCCGATCTCGGCGACACCTATTACCTGCACTGGCTGGCGGCGCTGGAAAAGCTCGTGATCGCCAAGGGCGCGGCCAACCCTGCGGCGCTGCGCGAAACGAAGGACGCCTGGGATCGCGCCGCGCGCGCGACGCCGCACGGCCGGCCGATCGTTCTCGGCGCGGAGAAGGCGCGCTAGGCCATCGCGCCCGCGGACCAGGCGCCGCCGAGAAGCGCAAGGCCGACCGCGAGCACCACGAGCGCCGCGAGGAATTCCGCGCCACGCGCGATCAGCAGGCCGCGTCCGTCTGCGCCGCCGGCGAGCCGCAGCGCCAGTCCCTTTGCAAGCACCGCGATCGCCGCGAGCGCGCCGGTTGTGACGGCGGTGCCGAGAGACATGGCCGCGACCGCGCCGACGCCCGCCGGAAACACGCCCTGCGCCAGCGTGAACACCAGCACGAGAATGGCGCCGGAACAGGGCCGCGCGCCGGCCGCGACGACCGTGGCCACGGCCGCGCTCCAGGAAAAGCCGTCGCCGAGGCTTGCGGGATCGGGCGCGTGGAAATGACCGCAGTCGGCGGTGTGCACATGCCCGGGCTCGACGGAATCGCAGACGAAACGGCCAGACGCCGGCGCGCCTCCGGCCGCGGCGAAGACGGGGGCCGGCGCGCGCGCCCGCAGCGCGCGGAAAAGCGCGCCGCCCTTGGTCCAGACGAGATAGAGGCCGAGACCGGCGACGGCGCCGTAGCTCGCGATTTCGATCGCTTGCGCCGCCTGCGTCATGCGCGCCGAGGTCGCGTTGAACACGAGCGCGGCGACGCCGACGATGGCGACGGCGACCACGCCCTGAAGCAGCGCCGCAAGAAAGGTGAGGACGAGCCCGCGCTTCAGCGCGCGTTCGTTGGCGATCATGTAGGAGGCCATCACCGCCTTGCCGTGGCCGGGTCCCGCCGCGTGAAAAACGCCATAGGCGAAGGACAGTCCGGCCAGCAGCCAGAAACCCGCCATGCCGGACTTGGCCTCGCGCGCTGCCCCCGTCAGCGCGCGGTAGAAATGCGATTGCTGCGCGAGAATCCAGGCGACGAGCGAATTGCTGACGACAGCGGCGCCTTCATTGGCGCCCACCGCGAAGGGATTGCGCTGCGCGAGCGCGGGCGCGGCGAGGAGGAGGACGGCGGCGAGAAATGCGACGGCGGCAAAGGCCCCCTCCCTGACCCTCCCCTGCTCACTCCGCTCACGGGAGAGGGGACGGGCTCGCGGCTTCGCCACGAAACCCGACGACGCGCCATTCCCTCTCCCACGAAGTGGGGAAGGTTTAGGGAGGGGGCCTCGCGACGCCCGCCTCACGGGCAGGCCACCACCACGCGCGGCGCAAGCCGCGCCGAGAGATCGCCGCCCGGCGAGAAATTTTCCGAAGCCGCCTGACTAAGGCGCTGCGATTCCGCCGCGAGCAGCGGCGCGGGCTCCATCACGCTCGACGAACAGCCGGCCGGCGCGTCCTTCAACACGACCGGGTCCTTCTTCTCGAAACCGAAGGCGACGAAATAGGAGGGGTCGTAGACCTGGAACGAGAACGCCTTGCTCGCCGCGATCGGCTCTTTCAGCAGGACCGTGAAATGCAACGACACGACCTTCTTCTCGTCGGCGTCGAGCCAATAGTCCGAGGGCTCCTGAAAGACGACCTTCTTTCCCGCCTCGCGCGCGAAGGTGAAATAATCGAACTCGGCGAGCGAATCGATATTCGTCCTGGCGAGCGGCTGCAGCTCCTCGCGGGTCGGCGGCTTGCCGTCCTTGCCCAGCCCCTGCGTGGCGAAGGCCGAATACATTTCGTCGAAGGTCCAGACGTTGCGCACGCCGGCGATCCGGCCGTCCTTGTCGAACAGCACCGTGGCGCGCGCCGCAACCCAGACATGCGGATGCGCCATTGCCGGCGCTGCGGCGGCAAGGACGGCGAGCCCGGCGGCGAAGAGGATCATCGGTTTGCGAAACAACATCATCGTCCGTTCGGTCTCGTCTTTTGTCGGGGCAACGCTACCTTCAATGGCAAAGATTCCGATGAAGGGCGAAGGCGGCGGAAATTTGAAAGGCGCGGATTGCATTTGGTCAGCATCATTGACATATTCCAAAGTCGAAACAGGCTAACATGTCTGCGCAAGGCTTTGGCCGGCGATGCGCAGGTCCGGAGGAAAAATGGGCGAACCCCTTGAAGGTCCCGCCGACCCGATCGCTGCAGCCGAGAGCGTTTCTCCGGCCGGCGTCTCGCTCGACGACAAGTTCGATCTGACGAAACAGCGCATCTTCTCGACCGGCACGCAGGCGATCGTGCGCCTGCTGCTGATGCAAAAGGAGCGCGACCGCCGCGCCGGCGTCAACACGGCTGGCTTCATCACCGGCTATCGCGGCTCCCCGCTCGGCGGCGTCGACATGCAGATGCATTCGGCCAAGAAGCTGTTCGACAGGAACGACATCCTCTTCCAGCCCGGCCTCAACGAGGACCTCGCCGCCACCGCCGTCTGGGGCGCGCAGCAGGCCGAGATGCGCGGCGAAGGCAAGTACGACGGCGTCTTCTGCATCTGGTACGGCAAGGGTCCGGGCGTCGACCGCTCCGGCGACGTCTTCCGCCACGCCAATCTCGCCGGCACGTCGAAGAACGGCGGCGCGCTCGTCCTGATGGGCGACGACCATACGGCTGAATCCTCCACCACAGCGCACCAGTCCGACTTCCATCTCGTCGACGTCATGATGCCGATCATGGCGCCGGCCGGCGTGCAGGAAATCCTCGACTACGGCGTCTACGGTTTCGCGCTGTCGCGCTACGCGAGCGTATGGGTCGGCATCAAGTGCCTGAAGGACACGATCGAGTCGACGTCCTCCGTCGACGGCTCTATCGACCGCGTCGAAATCGTCGCGCCCACCGACTTCAAGATGCCCGTCGGCGGCCTTTCCATTCGTCCGCGCGACGGCATTCTCGATCAGGAAGCGCGCCTGCAGGAATACAAGCGCGACGCGATCCTCGCCTTCCTCCGCGCCAACAAGGTCAACCGCATCGTCACTTCGGGCGGGCCTGCGCCGAAGATCGGAATCGTCACCTCCGGCAAGTCCTATCTCGACGTGCGCCAGGCCTTCGACGATCTCGGCATCGACGAGGTCAAGGCCAACGACCTCGGCATCCGTCTCTACAAGCTCGGTTGCGTCTGGCCGATCGAGCCGCAGGGCCTGAAGGACTTCGCCGAAGGCCTCGACATGATCGTCGTCGTCGAGGAGAAGCGCTCGCTGATCGAAGTGCAGGTCCGCGAGGAATTGTTCGGCGCGCCCAATCCGCCGGTCGTCGTCGGCAAGAAGGATGAGAAGAACAACTGGCTCTTCCCCGTGAAGGGCGCGCTCGACACCAACGAGATCGCCATCGCCATCGCCGAGCGCATCCTGCGCTTCAAGGCCGATCCCAAGGTCGAGCAGAAGCTGCGGTCGCTGCAGCAGGCGCAGGCCATGCTGGCCGACACCAAGGATGCGGCTTTCCGCATTCCCTATTTCTGCTCGGGCTGCCCGCACAACACCTCCACCCGCGTGCCGCAGGGCATGCGCGCCTATGCCGGCATCGGCTGCCATTTCATGGCGCAATGGATGGACCGCTCGACCGAGGGCTTCACCCACATGGGCGGCGAAGGCGCGAACTGGATCGGCGAGGCGCCCTTCTCGAAGCGCAAGCACGTCTTCCAGAATCTCGGCGACGGCACCTACAATCATTCCGGCGTGCTGGCGATCCGCTGGGCGGTCGACGCTAAGACCAACATCACTTACAAGATCCTGTTCAACGACGCCGTCGCCATGACCGGCGGCCAGCGCCACGAGGGCGGCCTGACCGTCGACATGATCGCGCGGCAGGTCGCCGCCGAGGGCGTGAAGAAAATCGCGCTCGTCACCGACGAGCCCTACAAATATCCCTCCGGCTCGCACTGGCCCGCAGGCCTGACGATTCATCCGCGCGAAGACCTCGACAAGGTGCAGCGCGATCTCTCGGAAATCGAGGGAACGACGGTCCTCCTCTACGACCAGACCTGCGCGGCGGAAAAACGCCGGCGCCGCAAGCGCGGAACGTTCCCCGACCCGGATCAGCGCGTCATCATCAACGAGCTCGTCTGCGAAGGCTGCGGCGATTGCGGCGTGAAGTCGAACTGCGTTTCCGTGCAGCCGCTCGAAACCGAGTTCGGGCGCAAGCGCAAGATCGACCAGTCCTCGTGCAACAAGGACTTCTCCTGCGTCAACGGCTTCTGCCCGTCCTTCGTCACCGTGCACGGCGCAAAGCCGCGCAAGGCCAAGGCGCGCGACCTGCAATCATCGAGTGCGCTCGCCGCTCCGCCTGAACCGGCGTTGCCCGCCATCGGCGCGCAGCCCTTCTCCATCCTCGTCTCGGGCGTCGGCGGCACCGGCGTCGTGACCATCTCGGCCATCCTCGGCATGGCCGCCCATCTCGAAGGCAAGGGCGTCGGCGTCATCGACATGGCCGGCCTCGCGCAGAAGGGCGGCGCGGTCTACTGCCACGTGAAGATCGCCAACAAACCCGAGGAGGTTCACGCAATCCGCGTCGCGGCTGGCGAAGCCGACCTTGCGCTGGGCTGCGACCTCGTCGTCGCCGGCACCAAGAAGGTGCTGGCGGCCATCGACAAGGGCCACACCGGCGTCTTTGTGAATTCCACCGAAGTCTATCCCGGCGAGATCACGCGCGTGGCCGACTTCACCCTGCCGGGCGAGCGCGTGAAGACTGCGATCCGCGACGCCGCCGGCGAGAACTACGGTTTCGTGGACGCCTCGGCCGCCGCGACCGCGCTGCTCGGCAATTCCATCGGCGCCAACATGTTCATGCTGGGCTTCGCCTGGCAGCGCGGCTTCGTGCCGTTGACGGAAGCTTCCATTCTCGAAGCCATCCGCCTCAACGGCGAGGCGGTCGCGATGAACACGGAAGCCTTTCGCTGGGGCCGCCGCGCCGCCGCCGACGCCAAGGGTTTCGAAGTCTTCGTCGCGCCGTTGCTGAAGCCGACGGAATCGCGCGAAATGTCGAAATCCCTCGACGAGATCATCGCGCGGCGCATCAAGTTCCTCACCGCCTACCAGAACGCCGCCTACGCGCACCGCTACAAGATGCGAGTGGAAAAGGCGCTCGCCGCCGAACACGCCAGGACGCCCGGCAAGACGGATTACGCGACGGCGGTCGCCCGCTATCTGTTCAAGCTGATGGCGATCAAGGACGAATACGAGGTCGCGCGCCTTTATTCGGACGGCTCGTTCAGGCGGCAGCTGGACGCCGCCTTCGAGAACGTCGGCAAGCTCGAGTTCCATCTGGCGCCGCCGATCCTGGGGCGCAAGGACGCCAACGGCGTGGCGACGAAGACGACCTTCGGCCCGTGGATGATGAGCGCCTACAAGCTGCTCGCCGCGCTGAAATTCCTACGCGGCGGCGCGCTCGACATTTTCGGAAAGACGGCGGAGCGCCGGCAGGAACGCCAGTTGCTCGCCGATTACGAGAAGCTGCTGGACGAACTGGAAGCCGGCATGAACGCCGGTTCGCACGCGCTCGCCGTGCAACTCGCCTCGATCCCGGAAAAGATCCGCGGCTACGGTCACGTGAAGGACAGCCACATCGTCAAGGCGAAGGCGGAAGAAGCAAAGCTGCTCGAGAAATTCCGCACGCCGCAGACGCCGATGCCGGTGGCTGCGGAGTAGCGCCCGCCCTCATTGCGAGCGGAGCGAAGCGATCCATCCACCGGGCTCAGTCGCGGATGGATTCCTTCGCCGCATCGGCAGAAATCGCCTCCGGCGATTTCGCCTGAGCTCCTCGCAATGACGACCGGATGCTATCGGGCGCCTAAATCCCCTCCGCGCCGCCATCGCTGCGCGGATCGTGCGCCGCCTCGATGCGTCCGTCCCTGTGGCGCACCAGCATGCCGGCATGGCCGAACTGATCGCCGTAGCTCTCGCCGGTCATCTCCAGTTCGTGACCGACATTCTCCAGCCGCGACACGAGCGACGGATCGAAACGATTTTCCAGCTTCAGCGTCGCGCGCGGCGCGCCCCAGCGCTTGTCGAAGCGAAAGCGCGGCGCGTCGATTGCGCCCGCCAGTTTGCCGGTGAGCATGTAGCGCGAAAAAATCTGCGCCTGGAATTGCGGCTGCCCGTCGCCGCCCATCGATCCATAGCTCATGACGCGGCCGTCGCCGAAGACGCAGAGCGGCGCGGTGAGCGTATGCATCGGCTTTTTGCCGGGCTGGAGCGCATTGGGATGCGCCGGATCGAGCGAGAAGGATATGCCGCGGTTCTGCAGGAGAATGCCGGTCGACGGCAGCACGCAGCCCGAACCATATTCCCAGAACAGGGACTGGATGTAGGAGACGGCAAGTCCGTTCTCGTCGATCGCGCCCATCCAGACCGTGTCGCCTTCTTCAGGCGGCAGCGGCCAGGGCGCCGCGCGCTTCATGTCGATCTTGTCCGCAGCGCGTTCAAGAAAATTCGCCGACAGGAACGACGCGGGATCGGGGCGAGAACAATCGAAATCGACACAGGCGCTTTCCCGCAACGCCAGCGCGCGCTTCGACGCTTCGACCAGCCCATGAATATGATCGAACGTTTCCGCACGCTCGACGCCCAGTCGCTCGAACAGGCCGAGCGTGACAAGCGAAATCAATCCGACCGTCGGCGGCGGCGTGTTGAGCAGCATGCGTCCGGGCAGGTCCAGCCTGAGCGGCTCGCGCAGAACCGCCTGATAGCGCGCGAGGTCTTCCCGCACGACGGGCGCGCCGATCCGGTCGAGATCGGCGGCGATCTCGCGCGCGACATCGCCGCGATAGAAGTCGGCCAGGCCCGCATCGGCGAGTTGCGCCAGCGTATCGCCGAGCCGTTCGTTCCTGCGCGCGCCGTGGGCCGGTGGAATCTTGCCGTCGACGAAGAACGTGGACGCAAATCCCGGCGCGGCATAAAGCGTCGCCGCCTCGCGATGCCCGTAGCGCGCCTCCGACTTCGACTGACTGTAGCCGCCGCGCGCCTTCTCGATCGCGTCGTGCAGCAACACGCCAGCCGGCAACTTGCCGCCGAGCGCCTTTGCGAATTCCTGCGCCAGCGCCCAGCCGCCGACAGCGCCGGGCACGGTCAGCGCAGCCAGCGGCCCGCGTCGCGGGATGATGTCGTGGCCGGCGTCGCGATAGGATGCGATCGTCGCCTTCGCGCCGGCGGGGCCGCAGGCTTCGATCACGCGCACACGGCCGTTGGCCTCGCGGATCGTCCAGAAGCCGTCGCCGCCGACGCCGTTCATGTGCGGATAGACGACGGCGATGGTCGCGGCCATGGCGAGCATGGCCTCCACGGCGTTGCCGCCTTCGGCCAGCACGGCCTTGCCGGCGCGCGCCGCGTCCCTGTGCGGCGCCGCGACGGCGGCTTTCGAAAATGTCGGGGCGTCCATCGCGCTACGATGCGAGGCGCGCGCGCCAAGGTCAATGTTCAGGCAATATCGTCAGGATTGCCGTTGCGCCTGTCCCTGCGCGAAGATGGCGCGGGCCTCGACCCGGCGTGTCGCGCTGAGCAGCGGCGAGACGCGCAAGGGGGCCGCGCCGAGCCAGTCGAGCGCGGCGGCCAGACGCACATGCCCGTCGTGCATGCACAGGCAGATCGAAGGATCGAAGCCGATCCAGCCGAGCCCTTCGACATGGGCTTCCGCCCAGCCGCGCAGGTCGCTGGCGTCGGCGGCGCGCTCCGCGCCTTCGGATTCGCTGGCGAGATAGCCGCTGACGAAGCGCGCGGGCACGCCGACCGAACGCGCGGCGGCGATGAAGACATGCGCCATGTCGCAGCTCGCGCCCTTCTTCGCCTTGAAAGCCGCCGCCGCCGCGAGCGGCTCTCCGGCGCCCGCCTCAAACGCGACCGCTTCGTTGACGGCGCGCATCAGGAAATGCGGCCGGTCGAGTTCGGTCTTCGCGCCCTTCGTCGCTTCGCGCGCGAACTTGCGCAGCGCCGGGTCGCATTGCGTGAGGTCCGTGTCGCGCAGGTAGACGTCGGGCGAAAAACGCTCCGTCTCGCCGCGCAGGACGCCGGCCGTATCGAACGTATCGATCTCGCCGCGCGCCGTTATGGTCAGCTTCTGCAACGGCCCATCTGCGTCCAGAGTCTGCACGAAATTGCCGAACGCGTCCTGCCGTTCGCGCATCTGGCAGTCGACGTCGGACTCGATCGACCAGGACGTGACGTGCTGGCTCTCGCAGGCGCGCGGACGCAGACGCATCTTCTGGATCAGCGAGCGCGCGGGCGGCGCGAACTCCTGAACGATGACATGGCGGACGGTAATTCTCATGGCTCAATGCACCAGATATTGGTCCGCCATGACAATGTCGAGCCGATCGTTGTCGGCGATGAAGCCTTCGATGAATTCGTGCAGGCCGCTCTGGAAGATCGACTTGAGATCGGCCGCCTGCAGCTTCGACAGGATGGCGTGCGCGTGGCGCTGCGCCTTGCCCTGCCGGCCGTAGTCGCGCGCGAGAAGATCGAGCCAGCGCACGATGTTCTCGTAGCAGGCGATCAGCGAGCGCGGCATGTCGGGCTTGAGGATCAGGAGGTCGGCGACGAGCCAGGGCTTGACGCTCTGGCGATAGACCCAGTGATAGGCGGTATTCGCCGAGACCGCGCGAAGAATCGCCGACCATTGGAAATAGTCGAGCGAGCCGCCGACGGTTTCGGCGTCGGGCAGCAGCACGTGATATTTCACGTCGAGCAGGCGCGCCGTATTGTCCGCGCGCTCGAGATAATGGCCAAGGCGCATGAAATAGAACGCCTCGTTGCGCAGCATCATGCGATAGGCCGAACCGTCGACGTCGAGCGCCATCTTCTTCACCAGCGCCAGGAAGCGTCCCAGTTCGTCGCGGTCGAGCGCCTTTCCCTTGGCGCGCTCGCGCTCGTAGCGCAGCAATTCGAGCCAGGCCGCATTGATCGCTTCCCATGTCTCGATGGTCAGCGCCGTGCGCACGGCGCGCGCGTTGCGACGCGCAGCTTCCATGCAGCGGTGGATCGACGACAGGTTTTCGGTGTCGACCACGAGATAGGCGATGGCGTTGGCCTCGTTGATCTCGCGGCCGGTCTTGGCGAATTCGTCGATCACGCCCGAGGAGATGAGCGCGCTCTCCCATTCCGACGTCGCGCCGCCGTAGGCGCGCGGCAGTGCGGCCAGGCGAGACGTCGCCTCGATGATGCGCGCGACATGGTCGGCGCGCTCCACATAACGCGCGAACCAGTAGAGATTGTCGGCGGTGCGCGCGAGCATCAGCCGTTCCTCCGCATGACCGTCTCACGCATCGTCGATCACCCACGTATCCTTGGTGCCGCCGCCCTGGCTGGAATTCACCACCAGCGAGCCTTCCTTCATCGCCACGCGCGTCAGGCCGCCGGGGGCGAGGCTGACCATGCCCTTGGCCCCGGACAGCACGAAGGGACGCAGATCGACGTGGCGCGGCGCGACGCCCGATTCGACGGAGACCGGACAGGTGGAGAGCGACAGCGTCGGCTGCGCGATGAAATTCGCCGGATCGTGCTTCAGCTTCGTGCGGAATTCGGCGATCGCGTTCTTGCTGGCGTGCGGGCCGACCAGCATTCCGTAGCCGCCCGAGCCGTTCACTTCCTTCACGACGAGTTCCGGCAGATGATCGAGCACGTAGGACAAGGCTTCCGGCTCGCGGCAGCGCCAGGTCGGCACGTTCTTCAAGATCGGTTCTTCGCCCGTGTAGAAGCGGATGATCTCGGGCATGTAGGTGTAGATCGCCTTGTCGTCCGACACGCCCGTGCCGATGGCGTTGGCCAGCGTGACGTGGCCCGTCTGATAGGCGGACAGCAGGCCGGGCACGCCGAGCACCGAATCCGGCCGGAAGGCGAGCGGATCGAGGAATTCGTCGTCGATGCGGCGATAGATGACGTCCACGCGCTGCGGGCCCGTCGTCGTGCGCATGTAGACGATATTGTCGCGCACGAAGAGATCGGAGCCCTCGACCAGTTCGACGCCGAGCTTGTCGGCCAGGAACGAATGCTCATAATAGGCCGAATTGTACTGGCCCGGCGTGAGCACGACGACGGTCGGCTCCGCGGGGGCCGAAGGCGGCGCGACCGAACGCAGCGTCGTCAGCAGGCGGTCGGGATAATCGTCGACCGGGGCGACGCGGTGGTCGACGAACAGGTCCGGGAACAGCCGCAGCATCGCCTCGCGATTCTCCAGCATGTAGGAGACGCCGGACGGCGTGCGCGCATTGTCTTCCAGCACGTAGAAATCGCGATCGTCGACGCGGATCACGTCGATGCCGGCAATGTGGACCCAGATGTCGTGCGGCGCGCGCTGGCCGGCCATTTCCGGTCGGTAGCCCGGATTACGCAGCACCAGGTCGCGCGGCACGATTCCCGCCGCGAGTATTTCCTGCTTGCCGTAGACGTCGGTCAAAAACATGTTCAGCGCCTTCACGCGCTGAAACAGCCCCTGCTCGAGCCTCGTCCATTCGCTGCGGGCGAACAGCCGCGGGATGATGTCGAAGGGAATGAGACGTTCGGCGGCGTCCTTGTCGCCGTAGACGGCGAAGGTGATGCCGATGCGGCGGAACAGAAGCTCCGCCTGGGCGCGGCGCGATTCCAGGATCTCGGGCGGCGTTTCCTTCAGCCAGCGGGCGAGTCGCGCGTAAACGTCCCGCGGCGCCGGCCCTGCGCCCATCTCGTCGAAGAAACCCTTGTCGCTCAATCTCATCCGCCCCGCAGCGCCTGCAATCGACCCCGTGCCGGCGTCCAAAACGCAAGGACCATACCACGGCGTTCGCGCGCCGGTCCTGCGCCGGCCGCGCATTCGCGGGGCGCCTTCGCCCAAAATCTGGACTTTACAGCCTCCAGCTTGAGCAGAATCGGCGGGCGTCCGCCACGCTCTCGCGCAATCCTCTTTCCCGACGGCATTTTTTCCGCTATGGGACGCCCGCAATGGACCCCGGCCCTTGCGCCGGGGTTTTGTTTTGCGCGCCTGAGAAATTGCGAGGAAGCGCGGACTATGGCGAATGTGGTTGTGGTCGGCGCCCAGTGGGGCGACGAGGGCAAGGGCAAGATCGTCGACTGGCTTTCGGTCGAGGCCGATGTCGTGGTGCGCTTCCAGGGCGGCCACAACGCCGGCCATACGCTGGTCATCGACGGCGTGACCTACAAGCTCGCGCTCCTGCCGTCGGGCATCGTCCGCGAAGGCAAGCTCTCGGTCATCGGCAACGGCGTGGTCGTCGATCCGCATCATCTGGTCGAGGAAATCCGCAAGCTGCGCGCGCAGGGCGTGCATGTCGGTCCCGACAACCTCAAGATCGCCGACAATGTTCCGCTGATCCTGTCGATTCACCGCGAGCTCGACGGCCACCGCGAGGAAGCCTCGTCCGAGGGCGTGAAGATCGGCACGACCAAGCGCGGCATCGGCCCGGCCTACGAGGACAAGGTCGGCCGTCGCGCCATCCGCCTGACCGACCTCGCCGAGCCCGACACGCTCGACGACAAGATCGCCCGCCTGCTCGCCCATCACAACCCGCTGCGCCGCGGCCTCGGCCTGCCCGAAATCCAGGGCGTCGCGCTGCGCGAAGAGCTGCTGAGCGTTGCCGGCGATATCCTGCCTTACATCGACCCCGTCTGGGACACGCTCGCTGTCGCGCGCCGCGCCGGCAAGCGCATCCTGTTCGAAGGCGCGCAGGGCGCGCTGCTCGACGTCGATCACGGCACCTACCCGTTCGTGACGTCCTCGAACACCGTCGCCGCCAATGCGGCGGCGGGCTCCGGCATGGGTCCGCGCGCCATCGGCTACGTGCTCGGCATCGCCAAGGCCTATACGACGCGCGTCGGCGGCGGGCCGTTCCCGACCGAGCTGCATGACGAAACCGGACGGCTGATCGGCGAACGGGGACGCGAATTCGGCACCAATACGGGTCGGCCGCGCCGCTGCGGCTGGTTCGACGCCGTTCTGACGCGCCAGGTCGTCAAGACCTCCGGCATCGACGGCATTGCCCTGACGAAGCTGGATATTCTCGACGGTTTCGAGACAATCAAGGTTTGCACGCACTATATGCTGGACGGCAAGCCGATCGACCGCCTGCCGGCCTCGCAATCCGCGCAGGCGCGCGTCCAGCCCGTCTACGAGGAAATCGAGGGTTGGCGCGGCACGACGGGCGGGGCGCGCTCATGGGCTGGTCTTCCGGCTCAGGCGATCAAATATGTACGTCGTATCGAAGAACTGATCGACGCGCCGGTCGCCCTGCTTTCGACAAGCCCCGAGCGCGACGATACCATCCTGGTCCACAACCCTTTCCAGGATTGACGCAAACTGTAGGGAATGGTCTTAAGCGCGGATGGCCGATTACTATCCACTTCTGTCGAGAGCGGTCGGAGCCCTCTCCGACTCCAACGCCGATGCGCGGCGCTCGATCTACGAGCGGGCGCGCAAGGCGCTGATCGGCCAGTTGCAAGCCATCCAGCCGCCGATCGCCGAAGCCGACATTGCGCGCGAAACCGACGCGCTCGACGCTGCGATTGCGCGCGTGGAAGCCGAAATCGCCGGCAAGACGGCCGCGGAAGTCGCCAAGGCCCCTGAAGCGCCTGCAAAGCCCGTGGCGCCGCCTCCACCGCCGCCAGCGGCGCCGAAGACCGAGCCGCCGAGGACCGAGGGCCCGGAAACGCCGAAGGCGGAAGCGGCGAAACCTGAAATTCCCAAGCCGGCGCCCGGGAAGCCGACTCTGCCGCCGGTCCCGCCGCGCGCCGCTGCGCCGAGCGCCCCGGCGCCCCAGCCTCCTGTCGCCAGGCCGACCGTTCCTCCGCCTCCGGCTCCCCAGTCCCCGCTTCCCAAGTCTCCGCTTCCCAAGCCGCCGCTTCCCACGCCTCCCGGGCCTGCCGGCGAAAAGCCGGCCGCGCCGGCGGCGCCGATTCCGGCAGTTCCGCCCAAGCCCTTCGCCTTCCGGCCGCCCGCGGCCGTCGAAGCCGAGAAGGCCGCCAGAAAGGCTGAAATCGAGAAGGCCGAAAGCGAGAAGGGCGAGCAAGAGAAAGCCAAGATCGACAAGGGCGACGAGGCCGATAGCGGCGAGACTGCGGACAACGAACTCGAATCGCCGCCATCGCTCAAGCCGCCGCGTCCGCGCGAGGCGCCGCGTCCGGCCGCTCCCAGCCCCGCGACCCAGAATGGGCGCGGCAACCGGCTGTGGATCGTCGGGGGCGTGGTTGTTGGCGTCGTCCTGCTGATCGCCGGCCTCGCCATCAAGCTCCGGGGCCGCCCCGAAGATCTCGCCAAGCTGCGGCCCGCGCCGGCCGCGCCGGCGGAGCAGCAGTCTTCGGGCAAGATCGCCGGCCGCGTCGGCGGCGAGAACCCCTCGACGACGCCCGAGAAGACCGAGAACAAGACCGCGCCGGCGCCCGCGCAGAACCAGCCGCCCCTGCCCGTCGCCCATCGCGCCGCCCTGTTGCTGGAAGCGCCGGAGACGCCGGAGAAGGTGAAGACCTACATCGGCTCGGTCGTCTGGCGCCTCGACAACGTGCCCACAGGTCCCGGCCAGCCGCTCGGAACGGCCATTCATGCGGAAGTCGAGATTCCCGACGCCAAGGTTCGGATGACCATCGACATCCAGAAGAACACGGACGCCTCGCTCAACGCCTCGCACACCATCGAGGTGCGCTTCGCGCTCCAGCCCGGCAGCGTCCTCCCCGGCGTGAAGCAGATCGGCGCCGTGCAGATGCGGCGCGAGGACATGGCCAATGGCGACGGCCTGGCCGGCGTGCCCGTGCCGATCACCGAAACCTATTATCTCGTCGGTCTCGCGCGCGGCGACATGGAAGCCCGCAACATGGAGCTTCTGAAGAACCGCGGCTGGCTGGACGTGCCGCTGGCGCTGACCAACGGCCGCATCGCCAAGTTCAGCCTGGAGAAGGGCGCGTCCGGCGACCGCGTCATCAACGACGCCCTCAGCGTCTGGGCGCAGCAGAAGTAAGCCGGGCGATCCGGCGACAAAAAAGGCGGCGCATTTGCGCCGCCTTCCTGCTTTCCGAACCGTCTGACTTCAGCGCACGTGCGCCTCGATGCGGGGCTTGGACGCCGCGATCTGCGCCGGCGCCGTTTCCAGCTTGGCGACGCCCTCGCGCACGGCGGCCTGCACCTTCTCGAAGGCGCGCACCTCGATCTGGCGCACGCGCTCGCGCGAGACGCCGAATTCTTCCGAAAGCTCTTCCAGCGTCATCGGCTCGTCGCGCAGGCGTCTCGCCTCGAAGATGCGGCGCTCGCGGTCGTTGAGCACGCTCAGCGCGCCGCGCAGGGCGGTCAGCCGGTTGTCGCTCTCCTCGCTGTCGGCCAGGATCGTCTCCTGGCTGGCGCTGTCGTCGACCAGCCAGTCCTGCCATTCCGCCTCGCCGTCGGAGCGCAGCGGCGAATTGAGCGAGGCGTCGCCGCCGAGGCGGCGGTTCATCTCGACTACTTCCTGCTCGCTGACGCCGAGCTTGTGGGCGATCGCCTTGACGTTCTCGGGACGAAGATCGCCTTCCTCGAGCGCGGAAATCTGGCTCTTGGCCTTGCGCAGGTTGAAGAACAGCTTCTTCTGGTTGGCGGTCGTGCCCATTTTCACGAGCGACCACGAGCGCAGGATGTACTCTTGTATTGCCGCGCGGATCCACCACATGGCGTAGGTGGCGAGGCGGAAGCCCTTGTCGGGCTCGAACCGCTTGACGGCCTGCATCAGGCCGACATTGCCTTCGGACACGACTTCGCCGATCGGCAGGCCGTAGCCGCGATAGCCCATGGCGATCTTGGCGACGAGGCGCAGGTGCGACGTCACGAGCTTGTGGGCGGCGGCGGAATCCTGATGCTCGCGCCAGCGCTTGGCGAGCATGTATTCCTGCTCCGGCTCGAGCAGCGGAAACTTGCGAATTTCGGTGAGGTAACGCGAAAGCCCACCGCTTTCGCCAGCAATCACAGGAAGGGCAGCAGCCATCTTCTCCTCCGGGGCCCCCGTTTCGGCAGGCCTTCTGGCGGCCGCGAAACGCCGACCGCAACACGCACATATAGGGCGGTTGGACCGTGGCCGAAAGAGGGCGGAACGCCGATTGCCCGGTCAAGATTACGTTAAATATCCGTAATCTTGGGCGGTTCGAGCGTTAACGCGCCTGTTCGCCCCCGAGTTCCGAAAGAGCCGCGACGACCTTGTCGAAGTCGGCTGGCGCGGGGCTTTCGAAGGCGAGCGCGTCCCGGCTGACGGGATGGGGAAACTCGAGCCGGGCGGCGTGCAGCGCCTGCCGCCCAAGCGCCGCGACCGCCGCCCGCGCCGCTTCCGGCAGCAGTTTTTCCTTGGTGCGGAAGCCCGTGGCGTAGACGGGGTCGCCGATCAGCGGGTGGCCGATATGGGCCATATGTACGCGGATCTGATGCGTGCGGCCCGTTTCGAGCTGACACGCGACAAGCGCCGCCACCGGCCGGCCCGCCTTGTCCGCGCCAAAGGTCTCCAGCACGCGCCAATGCGTGACGGCTTCCTTGCCGCGATCCCCGCGCTGCACGGCCATTTTCTCCCGCTGCGTCGGATGGCGGCCAAGGGGCGCGTCGATCATTCCGGTCGTGCGATCCGGCGCGCCCCAGACCAGCGCCAGATATTCGCGCAGGAACGGCATGGTGCGGCCGTGGTCGGCGAAGAGGTCCGCAAGCTTGCGGTGCGCCCTGTCGGTCTTGGCGACGACCAGCAGGCCGGACGTGTCCTTGTCCAGGCGGTGCACGATGCCCGGCCGCCTTACCCCGCCGACGCCCGACAGGCTCGCCCCGCAATGGGCGATCAGCGCGTTGACCAGCGTGCCGGCCTCGTGGCCCGCCGCCGGATGGACGACGAGGCCGGCCGGCTTGTCGATGACGATGAGCTGGTCGTCCTCGTAGACGACATTGAGGGGAATATCCTCGGCCTTGGGTTCGGCGGGCGCGGCGGCGGGAATGTCGATCTCGACGGCCGCCCCGCTCGCGACCTTTGCGGCGGCGTCGCGCGCGGGCGCGCCGGCGACGCGCACATGGCCGGCTTCGATCAGCGATTTCACGCGCGTACGGGAAATGGCGGCGGCGGCGAGTTCCGGCCGTTCCGCGAGATAGCGGTCGAGCCGTCCGCCCTCCTGCGGGCCGACGACGAAGGCGTGTCGGGTCGCTTGATCGTTCATCGCCTGCAGATAGCGAGGCGCGGGCCCCGCCGCAATCGCTTGCGGAGGTTAGCGCCGCCATGGTCCATGAGGCCATGGCGCGCGAAAGACCCCGAATCGCCGTGATCGGCGCAGGCCCGGCCGGCCTCATGGCCGCCGAGACCGCCGCGTGCGCCGGCTGCGCCGTGATCGTCTACGAGGCGATGCCGACGCCCGGCCGAAAATTCCTGATGGCCGGACGCAGCGGGCTCAACATCACCCATGCGGAAGATTTCGAGCGCTTCGTCGGCCGCTATGGCGCGGACGCCGGATGGATGCGGCCGATGCTGCAGGAATTTTCGCCCGCCGACATGCGCGCCTTCTGCGCGCGCCTCGGCGTCGAAACCTTCGTCGGCTCCAGCGGCCGCGTCTTCCCGAAAGCGATGAAGGCCTCGCCGTTGCTGCGCGCCTGGCTCGCGCGGCTGTCGGGCCTCGGCGTCGAACTCCGCACGCGCGCGAAACTCGTCGATCTGACGGCGGACGCCAGACCGGTTCTCGAGATCGCCGGCGCCCGCATCGCGATCGAGGCCGAGGCGACCATACTCGCGCTCGGCGGCGCGAGCTGGCCGCGCCTCGGCTCCGACGGCGGTTGGGCCGACCTGCTCGCGCGGCGCGGCGTGGCGCTTGCGCCCTTTCGACCATCGAACTGCGGTCTCGAAATCGCATGGTCTCCAGCGTTCCGCGAAAAATTCGAAGGGCGGGCGATCAAGACCGCGCGCTTTGCCTTTGGAGGCCGGAGCGTCGCCGGAGAAGCGGTCGTCACGCGCCGCGGGCTCGAAGGCGGTCCCGTCTACGCGCTGTCGGCTCAGATCGGCGCGGCGTTGCGCGCGGGCCGCGCGGCGGCGATCCAAATCGACATGAAGCCCGATCTCGATGAAAGCGCGCTCGCCGGGCGCCTGGCGCGACGACGGAGCAAGGACAGTTTCGCCAATGCGCTGCGCAAGACCGTCGGCCTGTCGCCGCTCGCCGCGGCTCTCCTGCGCGAAAGCGATCCGGCGATTGCGACGCGCGATCCCCACGCCCTCGCGCGCCAGATCAAGACATGCAGCCTTCCCGTGACGGCGGTCGCGGGCCTCGACCGCGCCATATCCTCGGCCGGCGGCGTCGCGCTCGACGAGATCGACGGCGGGCTGATGCTGAAGAAGCTGCCCGGCCTGTTCGTCGCGGGCGAAATGCTGGATTGGGACGCGCCGACGGGCGGCTATCTCCTGCAGGCCTCGTTCGCCACCGGCCGGCGCGCGGGAGAGGCGGCGTCCGCGTACGCGCTGCACGCGCGCGCCTGAACGCGCGTCGGCGAAGACTCAGTCCGCATTTTCGTCCTGCGGCGCCGACGGCGCCGGGCCGCCGACCGGCGGAGGCGCGTCGGACAATTCTTCCGTGGCGACATGGCCCGTCACTTCCAGCGCCGCGGCCGTTCGCGAGAGGCCGAGATCGGCGGCCTTTCTCTGCAAGTCCTGGATCAGGCCGAGCAACAGGAGGGGATTCGAGGAGGATGTCATGGAAAACCGGCAAAACATGCAGTTGAGGCGATATCAGAGACTTATGATACCAGAACAAAACAACAAACAAGCGGGCGAAACTGGACAATTTGCGGCAAATTGCCCGTCCATAAGATTAGATGAAATATTCCAGCCTCTTATCCAGAATATCAGCCGAAAGTCGAAGGCCTGGAGCAGGATGGTTCTTGGCGGAAACTGCGCCGTGATCGCGAGCCGTCATCGCGAGCGATGTCTCGCAATGACGAGCGCTCGATTCCAGCAAATGTCATCCCGCCTTAAAGCGTGAACTCGCCCCTGCGCATGACAGGCGTGCGCGCGCCGGCGGCGGTCAACCCGTCGACGTCGATCTCGTGCGAGCCGATCATCCAGTCGATATGAATGAGGCTGCGGTTGGCGCCGCGCGCGCGCAATTCGTCCTCGCTCATCTTGTCGCCATCGACGAAGCACTTGCTGTAGGCTTGGCCGAGCGCGATGTGACTCGCGGCGTTTTCGTCGAACAGCGTGTTGTAGAACAGCAGCCCGCTTTTCGAAATCGGCGAGGAAAAGGGCACTAGCGCGACTTCCCCGAGCTGGGCTGCGCCTTCGTCCGTCTCGAGCACGCGTTGCAGCACGTCCTGCCCCGTGCGCGCCTTCGCCTCGACGATGCGGCTGTTTTCGAACCGGACCTCGATGTCCTCGATCAGCGCGCCCATATAGGAGAGCGGCTTGGTCGCACGCACGACGCCCGATACGCGCTCGCGATGCGGCGTGGTGAAAACTTCCTCCGTCGGAATATTGGCGTTGCACACGATGCCGTTCTTCGCTTCCGACGCGCCTCCGACCCATTCGTGTCCGTCGGCGAGGCCGACCGTCAGGTCCGTGCCCGGGCCCTTGAAATGCAACGCATGGAAGCGATGCGCGTTCAGCGTCGCGGTGCGCTGCGCGAGCCGCGCATTATGCGCCGCCCATTCGGACGCGGGATCGTCCCCGGCCACACGCGAGGCGGAGAAGATTGCGTCCCACAATCTGGCGAGCGCGCGTTCGGCCGGATCGTCGGGAAACACGCAACGCGCCCAGGCTGGCGTCGCCGCCGCCACGATCGTCCAGTTGATGGCGAAGCCCGCGATCAGTTCGAGCGCCGGGCTATAAGCCTTGGAGCGCGCACGATTGGCGCGCGCGACCTTTGCGGGATCCTGCCCCGACAGCAGCGTCGGGTCCTCGCCCACGATGGCGAGGCGCGCAGCGCCCCCGCGATAGGCCTGCGCCATGCCTTCGTAGAGCCAGGCCGGCGCGGCGTCGAACGAGCCGTCCTCGGCGAACCGATAGCGCGCGAGTTGCTGCTGGTCGTCGGCGAGAATGACGGTCACCAGCGAAGCGCCGGCGCGATAGGCGTGTTCGGTGACGCGGCGGGCGAGATCGAGCGCCTCGACCGGCGCCGTCATCACCACTTCCTGACCGGCGCGCAGATTGAGGCCGACCCGCACGGCCGTCTCGGCGAGGCGATCGAGCTTGATCGCATGATCGGCGGAAAGCATGGGCGAGGGCTTGTTCATGGCGGCTCCGGAGATTGCGCATCGGGGCGGCGCGAATCTGCAGCGGAATCTAGCGCGCGACCCACGTCAGGGAAACGCGGGCGTCGGCCTCGCCTTGCCCGGTTGCGGCTGAACGGCGCCAACGCCGCGGCCCAGCCATCCGGCGGCGCGTCGGAAAGGTCGGCCGGGAAGGACGGCAGCAGCTCGAAATCGAGGCGCTCGGCGTCTGACGATCACGGCTGGCGTCGTTTCCTCGACCGCCACGCCCTCTCGCAGGACACGGCGCGTCGCCACGCCCCGCGCGAGCAGCGCCCGCAAGTCGCACGTTTCCATCACGCGCGCGCGCTCGCCAGTTCGCGCTTGCGATCCGCGATCGCGGCGCGCGCCAGACCGAAGGTCAGGCGCACGGCCTCAAACCCGTCATAGGACACAGACCCGTCGCGCAGGCCCGCCAGCGTCTTCGACAGGAGGCGGTCGAGCTCTTCGTCGATCGGCGCAAGGGCCGTTTCGTCCTTCGCCGCCTTGGCGCGCGTCGCCAGATCCTGAAACGTGTCGGCAAGCTGCCCCGCCTGGATCGGCGTCACGCGCGTCACCTGCGAATAAAGCCACAGGAAGCCGGAGCCGACGAGGCTGCCGATCCACAGGACAAGAAAAAGCAGATCGCTGTAGCGATCGAAGAATGTCTTGGTCTGGTCGTCGAAATAGGCCGCTGCGGCGGGATGGGCGAGGATGATCGCTTCCTTCTCGGTGTTGGCCGGCTGGATGTTCGTGGCGTAGCGGTCGGGCACGCCGAGCTGGTCCTTGTTCTCGAACACCGCGGCGACGAGCGCGCGCCCCACCGTGTCGGGCAGGCCCTGTCGCGCGACAAGAATGTCGTCGACGGCGATCGAATCCGTTTCCTCTTCCGGCACCTGCGGCGAGGGAATGATCTCGCCGGCCTCGATCGACTCGTTTTCCACGCCGTGCATCCGGTCGGCTATGCCCTTCGCGCCGTCGAGGTCGATCAGCTTGAAATTCGCCTTCTGGTTCTTGCCCAGCCAGAAGCGGTCGGACGCCAGCCCCGACTTGCGCGCCATGAAGAAGACGGCGGCCGGGCCGCCGGGCTCGAACAGGCTGGCCCAGTCCTCGGGCTTGCGCTGCTCGATATGCGTGGAGTCGGGAAAGTCGAAGCGCGCGAGAATGGCCCGCACCAGCGAGAGATCGCGCGAGTCAGTCGAGATGATCGCGAGCTTCTTGCCCTTCAACGCCGCCATCGACTTGGGCACGGCGTTTTTCGGCACGGCTATCAGCAGGATCGAATGTTCGAGCTGGGCGATGGCCCGCGCGCGCGGCGGCGTCTTCGTGTCGGAGCGCACGATCACCATGTCCGCGCGCCGCTGCGCGAACTGCTGGACCGCGGCTGTCGGGCTGTCGAAATTGCGGATGATGATGCGCACGCCACGATTGCGCGCAGCCGCCTCCTGCAAGTTGTGCGCGAACAGATCGCTCGCGGAATCCTTCCGGCTGACCGCGAAGACGAGATTGCGCTCGGCGACGAACAGGCGCGCGGCGAAGGCGCCGCCGACGGCGATCAGCAGAGTGAGCAGAATGAAGGCCCATCTTTGGCGCCGGTTGCGGCTCGTCGCGCTCGCGGCGTTCGCGAACATCGCCTCCGCCGCATTCAGGACAGGACCTACCGCGACGGCTTTCTTCGCGGGTTTGCTGATCGTCAAGCCGCCTCGCCTCATCGCATGTCGTCCGCGCGCCGGACGTCCTTCATGCCACGGACCGCTGCGCCGTCAAAGCGCGCCGGCTTGACCCGCCGCAAAGGCCGCCGAGCTTGACCCGGGTGGCCCGGGCGGGCATCTAGCGCCCTTCCCGAAAGCGAGACCCATGATCCGATCCGCCCTCATGAACGTGATGACCGCCGCCGCCCTCAAGGCCGGGCGCGGTCTGAAGCGCGATTTCGGCGAGGTCGCCAATCTTCAGGTTTCCGTGAAGGGCCCCGGCGACTTCGTCAGCGCCGCCGACCGGCGGGCGGAGAAGACGCTGTTCGAGGAATTGGCCAAGGCCCGGCCCGGCTACGGCTTCGTGATGGAGGAATCCGGCCGCGTCGAGGGGACGGACGCCAGCCACACCTGGATCATCGATCCGCTCGACGGCACGACCAATTTCCTGCACGGCATCCCCGTCTTCGCGATTTCGATCGCGCTGGAGCGCGAGGGCCAGCTCGTCGCCGGCCTCGTCTACAATCCGGCCGACGACGACATGTTCGTCGCCGAGCGCGGCCAGGGCGCCTGGCTCAACAATCGCCGGTTGCGCGTGGCGCAACGCCGCGAACTCGCCGACAGCCTGATCGCGACCGGCGTGCCGCATCTCGGCAAGGCCAAGGAGCATCCGCGCTTCAAGCAGGAACTCGCCGCCGTCATGACGCGCGTCGGCAATATCCGCCGCTTCGGCGCGGCCTCGCTTGACCTCGCCTATACGGCGGCCGGCCGGTTCGACGCCTATTGGGAGCGCACCCTGCAATCGTGGGATATTGCGGCGGGCATCGTTCTGGTGCGCGAGGCCGGCGGCTTCGTCAGCGACATGTCCGGCGGACAGGACATGCTCGCCAAGGGCGAGATTCTGGCCGGCGGCGAGACCATTCAGCGCGCCCTCGGCGATCTCCTGCGCAAGGCCTGAAAAGCCGCTTGACGTCCCCAACCCCGCCATAGTCCCGCGCCATTGCTACGGACAGGAGGTTGATGGCATTCTCGCCGCGCGGCGGGGCAAGAATCGAGGATCGACATGGCGGCCGAAAAGGTTCGCACGGAGCTCTCCAGCCCACGCATCTTTCTCATACGCATGGGCGTCTTTCTGGCGCTGGCCGGCTTCGTCGCCTTCATCCTGCACGACCAGATCCAGCGCGCCTTCATGGCCAACCCCGGCCTGAACGGCCTGATTCTCGGCGTGCTCGCCGTCGGCGTCATCATGGCCGTGGCGACCGTCCTGCGCCTCTTCCGCGAAATCCGCTGGGTCAACGCCTGGGGCGGCCAGGACGCCGTCGAGGCGCCCGCCCCGCGTCTGCTTGCGCCCATGGCGCGGCTCGCCGGCGACGGCCGCGCCATCTCGACCATCACGCTGCGCGCCATCCTCGATTCGGTCGCCACCCGCCTCGACGAGAGCCGCGAAATCCTGCGCTACCTGACCGGCCTCCTGATCTTCCTGGGCCTGCTCGGCACGTTCTGGGGCCTGCTCGAAACCGTCGGCTCGATCGGCGACGTCATTTCCGCGATGAAGGGCGGCGCGGAATCCTCCGTCCTGTTCGAGGACCTGAAGGCTGGCATCGCCAAGCCTCTGTCAGGCATGAGCCTGTCCTTCACGGCGTCGCTGTTCGGCCTTGCCGGCTCCCTGGTGCTCGGGTTTCTCGACCTGCAGGCCGGACAGGCGCAGAACCGCTTCTACATTGAACTCGAGGACCGCGTCTCGGCCGCCGCCGTCGACGTTTCCGCCGCCGCGGCGGCCGGCCTCTCGCCGGACCTGCGCGCCACGCTGGAACGCGTTTCCTCGGCCTCCGATTCCTCGGGACAGCGCGCCGCTTCCGCCGCCATGGCCAACCTCGCCGACGGCGTGCAGGCGCTGGTCAAGCACATGCGCGCCGAACAGCAGATGATCCGCGACTGGGTGGAGCAGCAGGCCGGCCAGAACCGCGAGATCAAGAAGGCGCTCGACCGCCTCGTCGAAGAGCGCGAGAAATCCTGATGGCCCTTTCGCGCAGCAGGCGTATCCGCTCCGGGCCAGACTACTGGCCGGGATTTGTCGACGCCCTGTCGACCATGCTGCTCTCCTTCGTCTTTCTCATCACCGTGTTCATGACCGCGCAATTCTTTCTCTCGCGCGACGTCACCGGCAAGGATGCGGCCCTTCAGAGGCTCAACAGGCAGATCGAGCAGCTCACCGCGCTTCTCGCGCTCGAAAAGTCGGGCAAGGAGGAAGCGCAATCCTCGCTCGCCACCCTCGCCGCCACGCTCGACACGACGAAGAAGGACAATGCCGATCTTGTCGCGAGGCTCGGCGCCGCCGAAGGCGCGGCGTCGGGCGCGGGCGGCCGCGCCGACACGCTCGCGCAAAAGCTGACGGCCGAGCAGGAATTGTCCGCCAGGGCGCAGGCGCAGGTCGATCTCCTCAACCAGCAGATCGCCGCATTGCGCCGCCAGCTCGCCGCCATCGAGGAGGCGCTGCAGGCCAACGAGGCGAAAAACAAGGATTCGCAGGCGCAGATCGCCGACCTCGGCCAGCGCCTCAATCTCGCGCTGGCGCAGAAGGCGCAGGAGCTGGCGCGCTATCGCTCGGACTTCTTCGGCAGGTTGCGCGAAATCCTCGGCAACCGCCCGGGCGTGCGCGTCGTCGGCGACCGCTTCGTCTTCCAGTCGGAGGTGCTGTTCGACACGGGCGCGGCCGAAATCAACGCGGCCGGCAAGGCGCAGCTCGACCAGCTCGCCGCCGCCGTGACCGATCTCGAGCGCGAGATCCCGCCGTCGATCCCGTGGACGCTGCGCGTCGACGGCCATACCGACAAGCGTCCGATCCAGTCGGCGCAATTCCCGTCGAACTGGGAATTGTCGTCGGCGCGCGCCATCGCCGTCGTGCAATATCTGATCTCGAAAGGCGTGCAGCCCTCCCATCTCGTGGCGGCGGGCTTCGGCGAATTCCAGCCGCTCGAACAGGGCGACAACGACGATGCGTTGCGACGCAACCGCCGCATCGAACTCAAGCTGACCGACAGGTGATGCCCGGACGTCGAACGATAGGCCTCATTCGCGAAGAGGAGCGCAGCGCGCTCGTCGATCTCTGGGTTGCGTCCTGGCGCGCGACTTTCCCGACCATCGATTTCGATGCGCGCCGCGAATGGTTCGTCAGCCATCTCGGCGAACTCGAGGCCAGGGGCGCGTCGCTCATCTGCATCTTCGAGGAACTGGGCAAACCAGGCGAGCGAAAGCTCGTCGGCTTCGTGCTGATCGATCCGAAGACCGGCTGGCTCGACCAGATTGCGGTCAAACCCAATTCCTTCGGCGCCGGCGTCGGCCGCGAGCTTCTGAACGCCGCCAAGCGCGCCGCGCCGGGCAAGATCAGGCTCGACGTCAACGCCGACAATTTTCGCGCGCTGCGCTTCTACAAGCGCGAGGGCTTCACGCGCGTCGGCGCCGGCGTGAACAAGCTGTCGGGGCGCGAGACCGCCGTGCTGGAGTGGCGGCGGGAGGGGTAGCAGCCGTCATGGCCGGGCTTGTCGCGGGCATGACGGGGTGTGTGAACCCGCTGCCGCGTCAACAGACTTGACGCCCTATTCCGCCGCCTTGGCCTCGCTCAGCGCCGCCGCCCCGGTCTCGAACTGCAATCGCGCGAGGCGCGCGTAAAGTCCGTTGCGCGCGACGAGCGAGGCGTGCGTGCCTTCCTCCACCACGCGGCCGGCCTCCATCACCAGGATGCGGTCGGCCTCCAGCACGGTGGCGAGGCGATGCGCGATGACCAGCGTCGTGCGGTTTTCCATCACGTCGTGCAGCGCCTTCTGCACCGCCGCCTCGTTCTCGGCGTCGAGCGCGGAGGTCGCTTCGTCGAGCAGCAGGATCGGCGCGTCCTTCAGGATCGCGCGCGCGATGGCGAGGCGCTGGCGCTGCCCGCCCGACAGCGTCACGCCGCGCTCGCCGATCATGCTGTCGTAGCCCTTGTCGAGCTCGCCGATGAATCCGTCCGCCGCCGCGCGCTGCGCCGCCGCCGCGATTTCCGCGCGCGAGGCGCCGGGACGGCCGTAGGCGATGTTCTCCGCAACCGTGGCCGCGAAGATCGTCGGCTCCTGCGCCACCAGCGCGATGCGCGCGCGCAGCGCCGCCGGATCGACCGTCCTGATGTCGACGCCGTCGATCGTCACGCGGCCGGCCTGCGGATCGTAGAAGCGCATCATCAACTGGAACAGCGTCGACTTGCCGGCGCCCGACGCGCCGACGATGGCGACGCGCTCGCCCGCCGCGACCTTGAAGGTGAGATCGTCGACGACGCCCGCGACCGGCGCGGAGGGATAGGAGAAGGTCACGCGGTCGAACGCGATCTCGCCGCGCGTCGGCTTCGGCAATTGCGCGGGCTGCGCGGGGGCGACGATCTTCGGCGCGACGGCGAGCAGGTCGGCGATGCGCCCGGCCGCGCCCGCCGCCGCCGTGACCTCGCTCCACACCTGGCTCAACTCGCCGAGCGAGCTCGCGCCGAGCACGGCGTAGAGCACGAATTGCGACAGCTCGCCGCCGGAAATCGCGCCGGCCACCACATCGCGCGCGCCGAGCCAGAGCACGGCGATCACGCTGGCGAAGGCCAGAAAGATCGCGACGCCGGTCAATCCTGCGCGCGAGGCGCTGGCGGCGCGGGCGGCGTCGAAGGCCTCTTCCACCGCCGCGCCGAAGCGCGCCGTCGTCGCCTTTTCCGCGCCGAAGGCCTGCATCGTGCGCACGGCGCTCAGGTTCTCGGCGGCGAAGGCCGAGGCGTCGGCCAGCGTGTCCTGCGCGCGGCGCGAGCGCCGGCGCACCATGCGGCCCGAGGCGATCAGCGGGAAGACAATGACCGGAATGGCCAGCAGCACGAGGCCGGAGAGTTTCGCGTTGGTCCAGACCATCAGCGCGATGGCGCCGGCGAACATGAAGAGATTGCGCAGCACGATGGAGGCCGAGGCGCCGAAGGCCGTCTTCAGTTGCGTCGTGTCGGCCGTGAGGCGCGACACGAGCTCGCCGACGCGCGCGCTGTCGTAGAAGGAGGCGTCGAGCCGCGCCAGATGCGCGAACACGTCGTCGCGCAGGTCGGCCACGACGCGCTCGCCCAGCGTCATCACCAGATAGTAGCGCGTGCCCGACGCCAGCGCGAGCACGCCGACGACGGCGAGCATGGCCAGGAAATAACTGTCGATCGTGTCGGCGTTGGCGGCGGTGAAGCCGGAATCGATCATCCGCCGCGCGGCGATGGGGAAGGTGAGCGTCGCGGCCGAGGCCGCGGTCAGAGCCAGCAGGGCGAGGCCGATGCGGCCCTTGTTGCGCAGCGCATAGGGCAGCAGCGGCTTCAGCGCGGCAAGCGAACGGTCGCGCGGCTTGTCGCCGGTCTCGGGGGCCTCTGTCGTCATGGGCAGCCTCTATAGACCCTCCGCGGCTTCGGCGCGCGCGAAATCCGACGCCGCCGCCGCGACAAATTGTGGCCTCCGGTCCGGCCGTACGGGGTAAATCCCGCGCCGCACTTGATCCTGCCGCCGAAATGGGGCATAGACCCGCGCGACCGAGGCGGGCCTGTCCCGGCTTTCGACCCAGATTCCCGGAACAGACAGCTTCAAAGAGCAGACCAATGAAAGTCCGCAATTCCCTCAAGTCCCTGCGGTCGCGCCACCGCGACAACCAGATCGTGCGCCGCAAGGGCCGCGTCTACATCATCAACAAGACCCAGAAGCGCTACAAGGCGCGTCAAGGCTGATCCCGACCCGATCCCAAAAGGCGGACCTGCAAGAGCCCCGGCCAGCCGGGGCTTTTTGTTTTGGCGTCGAACGCCTGAACGGCTTTGACGGGAAGGCCGTCGCACCCTAGCTTCTTGGGCATGATCCGTTCGCCCGCCCGCGCCGCGCTTTCGGCTCTCAGCCTGGCTTTGCTGGCCTTCGGCCTCGCCGCCCCGCCAGCCCGGGCGCAGGTCGATCCCGCGCCGCCTGGACGCCGCGGCGGCGGCACGCTCAACATCCCCGGCCTGCCGCCGCTCCCCCTGCCGCCGGGCGCGCGCGCTTTCACGCCGAACGGACCGGGCGTCGACGACCAGCCGGCGCCTCCTTCCATGCGCCCCGGGCGTCCCCTGGGCCAGGGCGTCCCTCTGCGGCCGGAGCGCGGCGGCCCTTCCGCCGCGGACCGTGACGAGAAGCGCGACGGCAGGAAGCAGGCCGAGCGCATCGCGCCGCATTCCGTTCCGACGCAGGAGGAGCAGCGCGGCAAGGTGCTCGACGCGCTGTACACGCGCCTGAAGGCGGCGGAGGACGCAGAGGACGCCAAGGGCGTCGCCACCGCCATCGAGCGCGTCTGGCTGCGTTCGGGTTCCGACACGGCCGACCTCCTGATGACCCGCGCTGTCGCGGCCATGGCCGGCGACGACTACAAGACCGCAGAATCCCTGCTCGACTCCATCGTCTCGCTGGAGCCCGAATGGGCCGAAGGCTGGAACAAGCGCGCCATGGCGCGTTTCCAGGCCGACAATATCGACGGCGCCATGTCCGACCTCGAGCATGCGCTGAAGATCGAGCCGCGCCATTTCGTGGCGCTCGCCGGCCTCGGCGCCATCCTGCACAAGTCCGGCCTGGACAAGCGCGCGCTGGACGCCTACCGCCGCGCGCTCGATCTCTATCCGCAGCAGCCCGACATCAGGAAGTCGGTCGAAAAGCTCCAGATCGACGTCGAAGGGCGGGATATTTGATCTTCTGGATTTTCGCGGGCCTCGCCGCCGTTTCGGCGGCGCTGCTCCTGTGGTCGCATCTGAAATCGCGGACCTTCGAACGCATCTTTCCGCCCCGCGGCGCATTCTCCGACACGGCCTTCGGCCGCCTGCATCTGACGCGCCGCGATCCTTCGGGGGCGCCCATTGCAACCATCGTGCTGGTCCACGGCGCGAGCGGCAACAATGCGGACATGATGGCGCCGCTCGGCGACCGTCTCGCGGCGCGGGGCTTCCGCGTCTTCGCCGTCGACCGGCCGGGCCACGGCTACAGCGAGAGATTGCGCGCGGACGCCTCTTCGCCTGCGGCGCAGGCCCGCGCCATCCGCGCCGCGCTGGAAGCCTCCGGCGTCGAAAGCGCCGTCGTCGTCGGCCATTCCTGGGCAGGCTCCGTGGCTATCGCCTTCGCGCTCGACCATGCCGATTTCGTGGCCGGGATCGTGCTGCTCGCCCCCGTCACCCATCCCTGGCCGCGCGGCGTGCGCTGGTACTACCGGCTTGCGTCCAGGCCCGTCCTTGGCTGGTGCTTCGCGCACGCCCTCCTCGTGCCCGCAGGCCTCGCCTCGCTGCAACGCGCGCTCGCCGGCGTTTTCACGCCGCAGCCCGTTCCGCCGGGCTATGCCGAAACGATCGGCGCGGTTCTCGGGCTTCGTCCCGAGGCGTTTCGCGCCAATGCGGGCGACGTCGCCGATATGCGCGGCCATCTGGCGAAACTGGCGCCTCGCATCCCCTCGATCGACATGCCGGTCGCCATCCTCTCGGGCGACCGCGACGCGGTCGTCCTGACGGAGCGTCACTCCTATGGATGTGCGCGGGAGATCGCCGGCGCGACGCTGAAGATGCTGCCGGGCGTCGGCCATTCGCCGCACTGGGCGGCGCCGGAGAAGACGGTCGAGACGATCGCGACGCTCGCCGCGCGCGCCAGGATCAGCCTGAGCTCGAGCGGGAACGCTCGACTACGGCAAGGCTGATCGGTCACAGGGCCGGGCGCGCGTTGCGCGAAAACCGGCTTCCGCTTTTGCTCGGCGCGCTCAGTCGGCGCGCCAGACGAGGCCGGTCGCGGCGTCGAGCGCGCCTGCCGCCAGTTCGCAATATTGCAGCCGGTCGGGATCGACCGGCCCCGGCATTTTCATCCGCCCGTCCGGAACGCGCGCGAACCCCATGCGCCCGTAATAGGCGGGATCGCCGACGAGAATGACCAGCCTGTGGCCCGCTGCGCGCGCGGCCTCGAGCGACTTGACGACGAGCTTCTCGCCGAGCCCGTGCTGGCGGAAGGCGGGCTCGACCACGAGCGGGCCGAGCAGCAGCGCCGGCTGCTCCCCGATGCGGATCGGCGTCATGCGATTGGCGCCGACGAGGATCGTGCCGACGCGCGCGACGAACGACAGCGAGTGGTCGCCCTTCAGCCCCTCGCGCAGGCGATAGGCGGTCTTGGCGAAGCGGCCGGGTCCGAAAGCGTGTTCGGTCAGCCGCTCGATCGCGGGCAGGTCGGCTTCGGTCTGGGGCGAGAAGGAAAAGGCGAGTTCGGTCATGTCGGCTTCGGCGAAGACAGGGTCGCAAGGGCCACGCGCAGGGAAATGCGCGTGCAGGCGTTCGCGCGCGAAAAGGCGCGGCAAGGCGCGAATTGCGGATCTATCGTCGCAGTCGAAGGCGTCTCGTCATGACCGCTCTTGGATCATGAAAGCAGCGCGGCGGCAAGGTCAGGCGGGCGCGGGGCTACTCCGCCGGCGCGGGGCTGCGCCGCCCGGGTGGCGGGGCGGACGAGCCGACGAGCCGCGTCGCGGCCACGATCACGATCAGCGTCGCGACGTAGACGGCGACCTGCATGGCGGAGGGCTGGTCGGAATAGCCGATGAGCGTATGCAGCACCCGCCCGAACAGGCTGGTGTCCGAGAGAATGCCGGACGTGTCCCACGCCGTCTGCGAGAGGGCCGTCACGACGCCCGCCTGCTGCAGGAAGGCGACGCATTGCGCGGCGAGGCCTGCGGCGAGCAGCGTGATCAGCGTGGTCGTGACGCCGAACAGGTAATGCGCGGGAATGCGCACGAGGCCGGCGAAGGTGACGACGCTGAGAACGACGCCCGCGAGCAGGCCGAGCGCGCCGCCCGAAATCAGCGAAGCGGCGGTCTCGCCGCCCGAAACGGCGACCCCGTAGAGGAACAGCACGACCTCCGAGCCTTCGCGCAGAACCGCGACGCCGACGACGACGGCGAGCGCCGCCATCGACTTGTCGCCTTCGACGACGGCCTGCCCGACGTTTCTGAGTTCGGCGGCCAGTTCGCGTCCATGCCGCGCCATCCAGATGTTGTGCCAGGCGAGCATGACGACAGCCAGCGCGAGCACGCTCGCGTTGAACATCTCCTGGCCGATGCCGGCCATGGCGCTGGCGATCTTCTCGGCGAAGACGGCCATCAGCGCGGCGCCGCCAAGCCCGCCCGCAATGCCCAGCGCGACCCAGCGGCCGGCATGCGGCGCGCCGCGCGTCGCCGCCATCACGATGCCGACGATGAGACCGGCCTCGATGACCTCGCGAAAGACGATGATGAGCGCGCCCAGCATGAAAGCGATCTTACTCCATTATTCGACGATAAGCTCGCCCTTGGCGGTTTTGTCGTGGAACTCGTCCTCGAACTTGTACTTGCCCGGCGCGAGCGCGCGGATCTTGAAGGACGCCTCGGCGCCGCCGGGAATGACCTTCTCGACGCGCAGCGACTTGCTCTCGAATTCCATCGCCGTCTGGTCCTGATTCTTCACGACGATGGTGAAGGGCTTGTTGGCGACGGCCTTCGGCTGCGTCTGGTCGAACCTGTGATCCTTGACGGTCAACGTCACGGTCGGGCCGTCTTCCGCGATGGCGGGCGCCGCTGCAAGAAGCGCGACCGCGGCGAAAACCAGACCAAACTTCTTCGACATTCCCGTCTCCCGACGTCACGCGCCCATTGCGGCCCGGCTTCGCCCTGTCTTGCAGGCGACATTGACCAAATACGGCTTCCCCGAACAAGAGCGCGGCGAAAGTTTAAATCCGTTCCAAATCCAGAAAACACAGGGCGATCCGCGACGCCGCCGTGCGCGCCTGTCCGACCATGCGGGGAACGCGCGCCCCGCCTGCGCCGCCCGCCCGCGACAACCTGCCGCATCTCCTGCTATCACAGACGCAGGAGGCGACATGCAGGCCGATACCGCTCAGGCGCGCGCAGCGACGCGGCAGATGCAGTTGATCAACTTTGCGCATCTGCTGACTCACTATTCGCTTCTCATCCTGCCGACGGCCGTGCTCGCCATGGCCGCGCCGAACTCGCCCTTCGGCGCGGACTACGGTCCGATCGTCGCGCTGGCGACTGCGATGTTCGCCCTCTACGGCGCAGGCTCCCTGCCGCAGGGCTGGCTGGCGTCGCGCTTCGGCCGGCCGCGCATGATGCTGGCTTTCTTCCTCGGCACCGGCGCGGCGCTGGTCGCGGCGAGCCTCGCGCCGGGGCCGGCGGCGCTTGCCGTCGCCCTCGGCTTCGCCGGCTTCTTCTCGGCCATCTACCACCCGATCGGCACCGCCATGCTGGTGGAGGCCGCCGGCGAGAAGCCCGGCCGCGCGCTCGGCCTCAACGGCGTCTTCGGCAATCTCGGCGTCGCCTCGGCGCCGCTCGTCACCGCCTTCCTGTCGCAGCAGGCCGGCTGGCGCGTGGGCTTCGCGGTCCCCGGCGCCGTCTGCATCGCGCTCGGCCTGTGGTGGGCGACGCAGAACCACGTCGAAATCGCGCGCCACGTGCAGGGCAGGCCCTTCCCCGACATTCCGAAGGCGATCGTGCGCCGCGCGCTGATCGTCATGCTGTCGATCTCGGCGGCCTCCGGCCTCGTCTTCAACGCCTTCACCGTGCTGCTGCCGAAGCTGATGGAGGAGCGGCTCGCCACGGAGCCCGGTCTCCTGCCTGTCGTCGGCGTCCTCGCCTTCACCGTCACGCTTTGCGGCGCGCTCACGCAATTCACGGTCGGCCGCCTTATCGACCACACGACGCTGAAACGCATCTTCCTGCCGCTGGCGCTCACATTGGCGCCGGCCATGGCGGCGCTGGCCTTTGCGAAGGGCTGGCTCGCGCTGCCGCTTGCCGGTCTGGTGGCGGCGACGATCTTCGGGCAGGTCACGATCAACGAGACGATGACGGCGCGCTACATCTCGCCGCACATGCGCGCGAAAATCTATTCGCTACGCTTCTTCATCGGCTTCGTCGGCGGCGCGGCGGCGGCGCCGCTGGTCGGCTTCCTGCACGAACGCACAGGATCGCTCTCGGCGATCGTGCTGGTTCTCGCCGTCGTCGCCCTTGTCACGCTCGCCTGCGCGCTCGCCTTTCCCGACAGGCGCGAGGAACTGGAGCCGGAAATGTGGAAACACGCGCCGGAGGCGCAACCCGCGCCGGCGGAATAGTCACCACTTCGCGCTGACCGCGGCGCCCTCGAACATTTCCGCGAGCCGCGCGCGCGTGGCGCGCGTCACGCCCGCAGGCAAAGCGTCGCGCGCGAAAAACCCGGCTTCGACGATCTCGAGATCGGGCTGTTTCGGCGCCGGCTGCTCGAAGTCCCGCACCACGTAGAAGGCGACATGATCGCGCCCGCGATTGTGATGCAGGCTGCGCAGTTCCGGCGCGCCCGTGAGCCGGATGCCGCCCTCCTCGATCAATTCCCGCGCCAGCGCCTCGCCGCAGGTCTCGCCGCGCTCGACGCCGCCGCCGGGCAGATACCAGCCCGCGATATAGCTGTGCCGCACGAGAAACACCCGGCCTTCCGCGTCCACCACCGCGGCCCGCACGCCGAGCGTCATCGCCCGCCGCACCAGGCCGACGCGCTTGATCACGCCTTCGGTCAGGCGGGTGCGTAGCGAGGGGCGGGGCGACCTGTCGGCCATCGACTTCATGTCCTTTGACGCCGGAATATACGGCAACCCGGCCTTTTCCGCGCGCGGGCTGGAAATGACGGCGCGCATTTCCTAGAACCTTTCTAAATTTTCCATCTCCTTGTCGGAGCCGTCCTTGAAATCCTTCGCCGATCTGACCGAGCGCGAGATTCTCGCCATCGCCATCGCCTCGGAGGAAGAAGACGCGCGCATCTATATGGCTTTCGCCGAGGACCTGGACGAGCGCTATCCCGCTTCCGCCAAAACCTTCCGCGAGATGGCCGACGTCGAGCAGACCCATCGGGAAATGCTGCTCGCCCAGTACAAGCGCCGCTTCGGCGACGTGCTGCCGCCGATCCGCCGCGAGGACATCAAGGGAACGCTCAGGCGCCGTCCGATCTGGCTGACCAAGAATCTGTCGCTCGAGCGCATCCGCGAGGAATCCGAACTCATGGAGCATCAGGCCGCGCGCTACTACCAGCGCGCTGCGGAGCTCGCCACCGACATCGATACGCGCAAGCTGCTCGGCGACCTGGCGCTCGCCGAACAGGGCCACGAGAAGCTCGCGGGCCGGCTGCAGGAGATCAACCTCACGCCCGACGCGCGCGAGGAAGAGGACCGCACGCGCCATCGCCTGTTCGTGCTGCAATACGTCCAGCCGGGACTGGCCGGCCTGATGGACGGTTCGGTTTCCACCCTCGCGCCGCTGTTCGCCGCCGCCTTCGCCACGCATCACAATTGGGAGACGTTTCTCGTCGGCCTCGCAGCGTCCATCGGCGCCGGCATTTCCATGGGTTTCGCCGAAGCCCTGTCCGACGACGGCTCGCTGACGGGTCGCGGCTCGCCGTGGCTGCGCGGCGGCGTCTGCGGCCTGATGACCGCGCTCGGCGGCCTCGGCCACACGCTGCCTTACCTCGTCCCCGACACATGGCCGAACGCCTTCTGGATCGCCACCGGCATCGCCGGCGCCGTCGTGTTTGTCGAACTCTGGGCCATCGCCTTCATCCGCGCGAAATACATGGACACGCCGTTTCTGCAGGCCGTCTTCCAGATCGTGCTCGGCGGCGTCATCGTACTGGCGGCCGGCATTCTCATCGGCGGCGCGTGAGCTTCGGCACAACGAACGCCCAGTCGGGCAGTACGGATCCCGGCAAGATCTGGAACGAGCAGGAAGCAGGCTGGCAGGGCGTGTGAACGCGCGCTAACCGGTCGAACTCCCGCCTCCGCCATCGGAAGCGCGTGGCGCGCGATCGCAATGGCGTCGCCTTCGCGCGCATGCGCCTTTTCGCGCATGGGGCGATCGATCGACATTTCCAACAGTCGCGCTCGGGCGCGCAGCGAAGGTCACAACGGTCGAAATCAGTTCTTCGGCGCCGCGCGCGGCGATGAATGCTGATGCGCAATGAGCCATCGACCGTCGACATTGGTGAGCAGCACCGTGAAGCGCGCGGGCCCCGGCGTCGGCTTGCCGTCCGCCATGCGGGTAAACTGGTAGAACCCGGTTATGACGACGGCCTTGTCGCTGATGACGATCGTCCGCCGCTCCTGGATTTCGTTGCTGTTGCCGCTTCCGGCGAGCTTGAGATTGGTGAAATAGGCGCGGACCGCGTCACGCCCCTGCGAAATGGCCGGGCTGTTGGTTCCCAGCAGGATTGCATCGGGCGCGTAGAGAGCGACGAGACGTTCGATATCGTTCGCCGTGTAGGCGGTGGAAAATTCGTCGAGCGCCGCATTCGCGTCCTCCGCTGGCCCGCCAAGGGCCGGCCGGGGCAATGCGAGAAAGATTAGGCAGATCGGTGCAGCGATCGTCCGCGCTGCGGCATTGATTGTCATCTTCGCCCTCCCCCTGAAAAAAGGGCCGCATATAGAGCGCGCAAACGCGCTCGCAACGCCACACTCGCGCTTGCGCCCCGAAACGCGCTAGATAGCGCGCGTGCCCTTTCTCCTCGCCCATCTCTCCGACCTGCATCTCGGCCCGCTGCCGAGACCCCGCGTGCGGGACCTCGCCGGCAAGCGTTTCACCGGCTGGATCAACTGGGAGCGCAGTCGCGCGCATGTCCACAACATGGATGTGCTGGAGGCGCTCATCGCCGACATCCACGCGCATAAACCCGACCATATCGCGGTGACCGGCGATCTCGCCAACATCGGCCTGCCCGCCGAATTCGATCTCGCGCGCATTGTCATGGAGCGCATCGGTGCGCCGGATTTCGCGAGCTTCACGCCGGGCAACCATGACGCCTACGTGCCGTCGGCGCTCGAACATCTCGCGCGCGCCTTCGCGCCCTGGGCCGCGAACGACGACGGCCGGTCGGGCTATCCGTATTTGCGCGTGCGCGGGCCGACGGCGCTGATCGGCCTGTCGTCCGGCGTTCCGACCGCCCCCTTCATCGCTTCGGGCAAGCTCGGCGCGCGCCAGCGCTCGGCGCTCGGCCGCCTGCTCGACGAGACGAAGGCCAGGGGGCTCGCGCGCGTCGTCATGCTGCATCATCCTCCGCACAAGACCGGCGCCTCGATCGGGCGCGGCCTGATGGACGCGGGCGCCTTCGAGACGCTGATCGCGCGGCACGGCGCCGAACTCGTCATTCACGGGCACAATCACCGTCTCTCGGTCACGCATCTGCGCGGCCCCGATCGCAAGCCCGTGCCTGTCGTCGGCGTCGCCTCGGCCTCGGCCGCCGGCGGCTCGCGCACCCATCGCGCGGGCTACAATCTCTTTTCCATCGCGCCCGCCGGCGAGGGCTTCACGATCAAGGCGCAGGCGCGCGGCCTGATGGACGATCGCGCCACCATAGGCGACCTCGGCCCAGTCGCGCTGTAGCTTTCGCGCTTGCGCCGCCGCATGTTAGCCTTTGCGCGGCTGGCCGTGACCCTGCGGCGGCGGAGGCGGTCGGATGGCGCGTTTCTCCTCGTTTCGCGAGCCTCCGGCGCGACGCTTCGCACCGGACGTTTGCGTCGCCTTCGATCCCGCAGACATCGCGAGGGAATGGCGCTGTCTCGAGGAAACCGGCCGCGCGACCGTCTTTCAGACACGACGCTGGCTCGAGTCCTTGCTGCGGACGACGGCGCCCGCCGAAGGCGCGCAAGCCTTCTTCGTTCTCGTGCGCGAACGGACGTCCGCAGCGCCGCAGATGTTGCTGCCGCTCTGCCTGCGCCGACGCGAAGGGCTTCGGGCAATCGAATTTCTCGACCTCGGCGCGAGCGATTACAACGCGCCGCTGATCGCGTCCGACTTTCGGCCTTCGCCCGGCGAATTTGCAGCGCTCTGGTCCTCGATCCGCGTCGCGCTGCCGCCAGCCGATATCCTGCGCATCGAAAAATCGCCGGCGACGATCGGCGGCGCGCCCAACCCGCTTGCGCATCTGCGCTTCATGCGCCGCCTCGCGCTCGGCGCATGGAGCGTCTCGTTGCCGCAAACGCGCGAGGTCTATGAACGCGAAGCCCTGAGCGCGCGCTTTCGCAAGGAATTGCGCCGCAAGCGCCGACGGCTCGATCGATGCGGGGCGTTGCGGCTCGTGCGCGCGCGCGGCGTCGAAGACGCCATTGGCATGTTGCGCGAACTGGCCGACATGCGCCGCGATCGCTATGCCGCGCTCGGGCGTCACGACATTCTCGGCGCCGGCGCGTTCCGCGCCTTCTACGAAGACCTGCTCGCACGCGGCGACGGGCTTGCGGAAATCCACGCGCTCGAAGTCGACGGCCTGCGGATCGCCGTCCAGTTCGGCCTGCGTCGCGGCGGCGCGTTTCACTTCCTTCTGTCGGGCTTTCGCGACGGCGAATGGGCGCTCAGATCGGTCGGAAGCGTCGCAGCCGACATGATGATCGCGCAGGCGATCGACGAGGGACTCGCGACCTTCGATTTCACGATCGGGAACGCGCCTTACAAGCGTTATTTCGGCGCCGCGCGACAGGACCTTTTCGGCGGCGCGCAGGCCTTGTCCTATCGCGCGCTGCCGGAGGTCGCAGAGCGACGGATCAAGGGCTCTCTGCGCGAGCTTCTTCTGCCGCCGCCGGCCGAGCCGCGCGCGCTACCGGCGCCCGATCACTGGAGATAGGTCTTCCAGAGCCACCAGCCGGCTGCGGCCAGCAGGCCGAAGAACGCCGCCATGCCCAGAACGTCGACCGCGAAGATGAACAGCCGCGCAAGCACGCGGAAGAAACCTGGACGCGCGCGCGCAGGGCGAACTTGAGGAGGATGTTGCCCAGGAGCGTTCGGCGCCTTGGCCGGCGCGCCGTCAACAGCGGAACGCAATGCGCGCGTCGCCGCATTCGTGGCGGCGCTCAGCGCCTTCTCGCGCTCGATCAGGCGGCGCGCGAGATAATCGGCCACCGCCTGTGTGATCGCTTCCATCTGGCCGCTCTCGGTCAGCAGCACGCGGCCGTTGCGCGTATCCTGCAGGAAGCGGAAGCCGCGGCGATCGCGCGTCAACTCCACGAACGCGATCATGTCGACGAAGAGGCGCGGCCTTTCGCCTTGGACCAGCCCGAGATCGAAGAGGTCGCAATCCTCGGGCAGTTGCGCGAACACGGGCTCGAGTTGCTCGCGCAGAAGATCGAGCCGGGCAATTTCCGCGCCGTGCAGATCGCTTTGCGCATCGCCGCGCTCGGCGTTCTCCAGCCGCGCGCGCCGCAGCGCCGCCTTCAGGCTGACGGGTTCGCGCGGGCGCGGCGCGCCGCCGACGTCGCGGGCCGGATCGTGCGCCAGGTCGTGAGCCAAGTCGTGCGCCAAGTCGCGCGCATCGCGGTCAGCCTCGCCGTGGTCGTGGGTCTGGTCCATGCGCCCTTTCTCACGTCAGAAGCGTGCCGGGCGCGACCGCCCGGACACAACGTGATCGCCGCGCTCTCCCGAGACCTTACGCCGCCTGCTGCATCGCCGAAAGCGTCCATGCGGAGGAATCCGCGCCGGACGCGCGCCGGAACGTCCAGAGCTCGGTCGCCTCCTCCGGCGTGGTCGCGGAGCCCGAAACGACGCGGCCGCTCGCCTTTTCCACCAACACGTCGTTCAGCGCGAACCGCATGGCGACGGTGGCGAAATCCGCGTTGGGCTCGCGCCAGCTTTCCGCCAGATCGCCCTGAAGCAGGCGCACATTGGTGATCTTGTTGACGACGCCGCGCGCGGAATTGTCGGCGATCTCCTGCTCGAGATGCGCGGCGATCTCCGGCGTGCAGAGGCGGCGCAACGCGCCGATGTCCTCCGACGAGAAGGCCTGCTGCACTTCGCCGAGCTTGCGCTCGAAAGCGTCGAAATCGCCCTTGGCGATCTCCAGCGGCGCGGTCTGCGCGGGCGCAGGGCCGCCGAAGCCGCCAAAGCCCGCGTTCGCGCCGCCGCTCAGGCCGCCGGCAAGCCCTCCGTTCGCGGGGCCGCGATAGGCCGCGCCCTGGGGGCCGGGCGCCGCGCCGGCGCTCGCCGCCTGCCGGTTGCGGAAGAAGTTGATCGCGAAACGCGCGAGCAGCACGATCAGGCCGATTTGCAGCAGCAGGCCGAGGAACGAGGTCAGGCCGCCGAGCCCGCCGAGCAGGCCGTGGCCGAACAACATTCCGAACAGGCCCGCGCCCAGGAGACCGCCGAGCAGGCCGCCCATCAATCCGCGGCCGAAGCTGCTCGAGGGACGCCCCGCATTCGGGCTCGAAGGCGCTGTGCGCGGCGTGACCGACCGTTCGATCGGCGCGGCCGAATTCGGCGCGGTGCGCGTTGCAGGCGGCGCGCTATAGGTCTTGGAGCCGCGGCTGCCCATGGACGAGCCGCCGCCCGGCCGCGCCCAGGCGTCTGCGGCGCCGACCGACAAGGCCGCCGCCAGAGCGGCGAACAAGGCGAATTTCCGGAATTTCATGTCGACCCTCCCCACGCCTTCTCAGGCGCGACGCCAGCAATATGGGGAGGAGAGTGCAAAAACCGCAAGCAGGGAGCCCCCGTCGCGGCGGATTTTTCGGTTTTGGCCTTACCAGGCGACGGCGACCGCGCTCGCGACCATGGCGCAGGCGGCGCAAACGGCGATGAGATCAAGGGTGCGGGCCATAACCATCGTCGGTCTCCTTGTTCGGGTCGAACCGGGGAAAACGCCGGCTCTCGCGATGCGTCATCGACAACCCGAGAATATCCTCCGCCCATGCTGCAACGAAGCATGAACTCTTCGCATCTGCGAAGAAGATTGTGTCAAGGTGCCCATTTTTCAACCACCTCTCCGCTTCGCTCGCTTTTCGGGCTGCGCGGTGTTATGGTCATTAACATGACCGACCGGAACAATTTCTGCGGCCCCCGGCGCGGCTACCATCACGGCCGGCTGAAGGACGCGCTTTTGGAAGCGGCGCGCAGTCTGGTCGCCGAACGAGGTCCCGCGGGCTTCACCTTGACCGAGGCCGCCAAGCGCGTCGGCGTGACGGCGGCCGCCCCCTATCGCCATTTCGCCGACCGCAACGAATTGATGAGCGAGCTGGCGCGGCGCGGCTTCGAAACCTTCGGGCAGAAGCTGGAGCAGGCCTGGGACAACGGCCGCCCCGACGCCACCGCGGCCATGCGCCGCATGGGCGAGGCGTATCTGGCCTTCGCCCGTCAGGAGCCCGGCCTCTACAGCGCCATGTTCGGCAATGTGCAGGCGCTGAACACGCCGACCTCAGGGGCCGCCGCCGACAAGGCGCTCGCCATGATCCACCACGCCTGCGCCGCGGTGCTGCGCCAGTACGGCGCCCCGGACGCCAACGCGCGCGATCTCGCCCTGCAGGTCTGGGCCTACAGCCACGGCGTCGCGCAGCTCGTGCTGTCCGGCCATTTCGCCAGCGCCGAAACGGACGCGCAGGGCCTCATGCGGCAGGGCGCATCGAATATCGTGGAAATGGCGGTTCGCAAGGCGGTGGCGGGGTAGGCGGGCGCGCGGCCTGAAGGCTTCGGCCAGCATGAAGGGCGCGGGGATTTCGGCGCGCGCCTGTCGCCGTTCCTTCGTCCTGCGCGCCGGATGCATTTCCGCCGCAACTGCGCTACATAGACCGCGCATGAGCCCTCCCGAGAGCCCGCCGCTGAACTCGCTCGACCTGCCCAAGGCGCCGGCCGATACGCGCGTCGTCGTCGCCATGTCCGGCGGCGTCGACTCTTCCGTCGTCGCCGCCCTGCTCAAGTCCGAGGGCTACGACGTCATCGGCGTAACGCTGCAGCTCTACGACCACGGCGAGGCGACACACCGCCAGGGCTCGTGCTGCGCGGGCCAGGACATCCACGACGCCCGCCAGGTGGCGGCGCGACTCGGCATTCCGCATTACGTGCTGGATTACGAAAGCAAGTTCCGCGAGAAGGTGATCGACCCCTTCGCGGAGAGCTACGCCACCGGCGAGACGCCGGTGCCCTGCGTCGCCTGCAACCAGCACATCAAGTTCGCCGACCTCTTCGACACCGCGCGCGATCTCGGCGCCGATGCGCTGGCGACCGGCCATTACATCGTCTCCCGGCCCGACGGCCACGGCCATCGCGCGCTGTTCCGCGCGAGGGAGGCGGCGCGCGACCAGAGCTACTTTCTCTACGCCACGACGCGCGCGCAGCTCGATCTTCTGCGCTTTCCGCTCGGAACGTACGAAAAGGCGGAAGTGCGCGAACTCGCCCGCCGGTTCGGGCTTGCGATCGCCGAGAAGCACGACAGCCAGGACATCTGCTTCGTGCCGCAGGGCCGGTACACGGATCTTCTCGAAAAGCTGCAGCCAGGCGCCGCGCGCCCCGGCGACATCGTGCATGTCGACGGCCGCGTCCTCGGCCGCCATTCCGGCGTCATCCACTACACGGTCGGCCAGCGCCGCGGTCTCGGGCTCGGCGCCAAGGCGCCCCTGAACGAGCCGATGTATGTCGTACGCATCGACGCCGCCAACGCGCGCGTCGTCGTCGGCCCGCGCGCGGCGCTGCTGGCGCACGCCGCGCTGTTGCGCGACGTCAACTGGATTGGCGAAGGCGAACTGGATTCGATCCCGCACGCCGGCCTGCCGATCGCCGCCCGCGTGCGTTCGACGCGCGCGCCCGCGCCCGCCCTGCTCTTCGCCGAGCGCGGCCGAGAGGGCTGGCAAGTAAAGGTCGTGTTCAGCGAGGACGAATCCGGCGTCTCGCCGGGACAGGCGTGCGTCTTCTACGAGAGCGCCGCGCCCGATGCGCGCGTGCTCGGCGGCGGCGCGATCCGCGCCACCGAATCCGCCTGGAGCTTCACGCCGGCGCCCGCGCCCCTCCCTGTCGCAGCCGCAGGACGCTGAGCGCATGGCGGGCGAACGCGCGGAAGCTCTGGCGTCGATCGACAACGCAAACGTCGAGGAAGCCTACGCCCGCTGGGCGCCCGTCTACGATCTCGTCTTCGCCGCCATCATGAAGCCCGGCCGCAAGGCCGCCGCCGCCGCCGCCTCGCGCGACGGCGGCCGCGTACTGGACGTGGGCGTCGGCACCGGCCTCGAACTGCCGATGTTTTCGCGAAAGACCCGGCTTGTCGGCGTCGATCTTTCGGAGCCGATGCTCAAGCGCGCGCAGGATCGCGTGGACCGGCAAGGCCTCGGCAACGTCGAGGGCCTCATCAAGATGGACGCGATGAACCTCGCCTTTCCCGACGCGAGCTTCGACTGCGCGGTCGCGCCCTATGTGCTGACGGTCGTGCCCGACCCGCACGCCACGCTCGACGAACTCGCGCGCGTCACCAGGCCCGGCGGCGAGATCGTGTTGGTCAATCACATCGGCGCGGAGAGCGGGTTGATTGCCGCGGTCGAGGGCTGGATGGGCCGCAGGTCCGCCGATCTCGGCTGGCGGCCGGAATTCCCGTGGAGCGTCATCGGCGACTGGATCGCCAGGCGCGACGACATCGTGCTTACCGAACGCCGCAGGCTCGCGCCCTTCGGCCTGTTCACGCTCGCGCGCATGACGCGGCGGTGAAGCCCCTCACGGCGAGGCGCGAAGCGGCCCTCCCAAATTCGGCGCGCCCAAAAGCCTTGTGCGCGCGGCGCGCCCCGTCTATAGAACCGCCAGCAACGGCTCGCGCCGCGCTCCGCTCCCTTCGTCTAGCGGTCTAGGACGTCGCCCTCTCACGGCGAAAACAGGGGTTCGAGTCCCCTAGGGAGCGCCAATGAAATCAGCATCTTAGAAAAGCAATCGACACCGCAAGCCGGTCCGTGCCCAACTCATGCCCGATAAGCAGTGTGGCGAGGGCTTGTCGGCGCCCTTCTGCAAGCCTATCATTCCGCATCCGGAACGAATTGGGCGGCACCAATGCAGGAGTTCGAGGGCGAGATCACGACATGCGATGATCTGCGGCGCGCGCTGCAGCGCCGACGCCAGCTGCTCGGCGTCACTTCGCGCGAGTTTGACGACTTGGCCGGCCTCGCGCCGGGGCACATGAGCAAACTGGAATGCGGGTTGCGCGGCCTTGGGCAAGTCAGTCTGCCGACCGTGCTCAGCGCGCTCGGTCTCCGCATCGTGCTGGTCGAGGCCGGCGAGGGGCTGCCGCGGCCGATGCAAACCGCTATCGCCCAGGCAGACCCGCGCGTCGCGTCGAAACTCCGGGCGAACGCCGAACGGTCCCGCGCCGCCTGAAAAGGGGTGGCAGGGGCAAAAATGGCCGACCCCGCGTCCCTCGTCCCATGCTCGGACGCCACACCCCTCCAACTATTCAGGGTCCGAATTTTTCCCGCTCAGAACATTCGGGCGATTGGCCGCCCCGCAGCGCAGGACGGCCACCAGGGCTCAATGCCAGTGCGTGAGGACGATGGCCGCCGCATTGGCGTAGGAGCTGCCCGCGCGAAACTCCAGCGCATCGCAGACCCATCGCGGCATGGTGTCGGTGCACTCTCTCAACCGGTCCGCGTGACCGCGGACGGCCTCGCGGGCTGTCGAGGATTGGGGCGCGCGCGAATAGGCATCGACCGCTGCGCAGAAGTCGTCACGGATTTCGTTGTCGGTATGCATGCTCAGTCCTTTCGTTTCGAGAAGCCGAAGCCGAAATCGGATGAGCCTTGCCGAGCCTTGCCGCGTAGTAGGGGTTAATCCCTAGCCCCGATCGCCTCGCCGTCGGCAGTTGGCGGGATTGAGGACTTGCTGGAATCGTGCGCGCGCAGCAGATCATTGTCAATGCCCGCCACCCGCTACACCGGCCCGCCGATGACGCTCGCGAACATGCGAGAAAACGGCATTCACTCGATTGCCGCGCTGTGCGAGTGTGGACATTCCTCGGCGGTCGATGTGTCAGCCCTGCCAGGCGATGTCGCGGTGCCCAGCCTACGGGGCCGGCTGCGGTGCACGGCCTGCGGCGCGCGGCCGATGGATGTTCGGCCGAACTGGCTGCAACATCGGGCCCGCGGGACGGGGCGATAGTGTTGATCGCCCGACCGCCACGACGGGGATGCACATGGCTGACGAAAGAATTCGCGTGTGGACAGGTCGCGCGGCGTGGAGATGGCTTCTGGTGCTGGCGGCCATAGCTGCCACCGTCTCGCCGACGAAGGCATTTTTCATCTGCAATCCCACAGCGATCGGCATTTCCGGTTCGGTTGGCCCGGACGACCTGGCCGAGGTTGCAAACTGCTTGTCGAAGCAAATGGCGAATATCGCCAACAACGCCACGCCGCGCACTGCAGCCGAATTTCAGCAGCAGCAAATCCGTTCGCTGATGGAGGCGGTTAACGCGCTGGCAGTTCGGATCAATGCGCTTGAGGCGCGACAGGTCAAATAGCCGGCTCGGGGCGGTTCAAACGTTTTGCGTTTCGTAACCGAAATGATATGCTTCGCCGTCTGATCTGCGAGGCGATCAAATGCGAAATCTGGCCTATCTGTCCGCGCCGACCGGCCTGCTGGCGGCAGTCGATTGCCGCGCGAAGGAGCTCGGCATGTCGCGCGAAGGCGTCCTGTCGCGTGCGGGGCTCACCGAGGGCGATTGGAACGCTCTGGCGTCGTCTCTCGCCGCCGTCGATGCAAAGAAGCTCCTGCGCGCCCTGAACGCCGTCGGCATCGGTTCAATCGCCGTCGAGCTGCCGCACAATCCGTCCTATGACCAGGCCCGCTCCTCTCTCGAGGCGTCGCAGGCCGGCCAGTTCCAGCCGCTGTATGGCGATCTTGCGTGAGGCGAGCATGACCGACGAAGCGAAGCGCGAAGCGACCGCGGCGAAGACCGAACCGAAGGAAGCGCCGGCGCTGACCGAATGGCGCGGCGGCCCACGGTGCGAACCTCTCAATCTGATGGCGCGGGGGCCGGCGAAGGCGATCCGGCGCGGGACGCCCTGGACGTGGCCCGCGCCGGAGCCGCCGAAGGTCGCATGATGGATCGCAGCGGCCCGCGCGTCATTCTCGACGAAGATCGGCGCCTGCGCGTCGTCGGCCTGCGGCCTGGTGAACCTGCATTCGGCGGAAAGTCCGGCGGGCCGGCGCCAACGCCTGTCGATCGTTCGGCGTCCGGCCGCTGTGGCCAACCGTATCGCGCGAAGGGCGCGCAGCGGCGAGGCTGAGCTACGCGATAGGGCGCTTGGCGTTTGTCATGGCGACAATCGCCTGGCACGCCGCTTCCGCCGCCACGACGGCATCATCGCTGCCCGGCAACTGCTGTAGCTCGCCCGAGAGGCGCGAACAGCCGTCGAGCATTTCCTGCCCGAGCTCCGGGGCGCGCGCCGCGACGATGCGAAGGACCTCGCTCAAGCACTCGCGCAGCCCGTGCGCTTCGCTGAAGTGCAGCCGCTCCGCAGGATTGGCCTTGGCGTGCTCCATTTGCCGCCGCTCGGCTTCGGGAAATAGCTCGTACATCACGACCCCATTTCTGCGCTGACAGGCAACGGGCGCGCCTTGTCAGGGAATTCCGAGAAGCCTCCCGCGCCCATGATCTGATCCTTCGACAAGATCGCGCCAGGCGGCGGCGTGATGAAGTTGGGGATTGTCGCGCTTTCGACCGTCTGCTTGTTTCGCAAGTCGAGGACGAACGGGCCGCCTGCGGAATTTTGCAGGTAGCGGCGCGCGCTATCGTCGCCGGAGAACACCAAATATTTTCCGTCCCGGTAGGATTGCAGGCGCCAGCGGCCGGACCCCGCAAGGTCGCCCATCCCGCGCGTCTGAAGGTATCGAGCCGGAAACGCCTCGCCCGATGCGGTGACGGCGCCGCGAAAATCATCGGCGGTCAGGTTGTTCAAAACATGCGTCAGATGGCCCTCGGTGGCGGCCGGCCAGGGCGCGATGACCTTGGAACCCCGGAAGTCCAGAACGCCGCCCGTGACCTTCTGCAGCGCGTCGTCGAAGCGTTCCTTCTTGAACCCGCCCGACGTGTCGGCCTGCAGCGAGGACGCATAGGCATAGTATGCCGCGGCGGCCTTGCCGATCGCGTCACGGACATCGGGCTGAAGCGCATTCACCGGCAGCGCCTTGTTGAGCGCTTGCGAGCGGAGATCGTCGTCGCCGGCCAGTTTCGGCTCGGCCTTCATCGCATCCATGCCGGCCAGAACGCCCTTCGCGATCTCGGCGCGATCTGTCGCGGCGAGGCTCGCCACGATCGCCAGTGGGGCCGTCTGCTTGTCCTTGGCGAACTGCTGCAGCGTCTGCTGCATGGCCGGGCCTGGCGCATGTGCGAGCGAGGCGACAAGCGCCGCCTTCTGCTGATGGCTCCCGAATTCCATCAGGCTTTTGACGTGCTCCATCTCGCCCGGCTGGATGATGTCGGGCCAGTAGCCTTGCCGCGCCTGGAAGCGCGTCGCCGCGTCGCCACGGGACGCCATTTCGGCGGCGAGCGCGTTCGGATCTTGGAAGTTCAGCGGCTGCGGGGCGCGCGACCATCCGCGCTGCGCGGCATAGACCAGCGGCTCCTTCTTCATCAGCGCGTCCTGCGACGCCTCGATATGCTGCGCGGCTTCAAAGCGATGCATGGTGTAAATCGACGGGTTCGCCTGCGCCATCTGCCACGCCTGCTGCACCAGCGCCGCGCCGCTGACAGGCGTCGGGCTGGCGGCGTTGGCGTCGAACATGCGCGCCGCGTCGACCGTCGCGACAAGCTTCTGCACCTTCGGCGCGTGCTCGGGAAATTGTATACCGAGCTGCATCACGTTCGCGAGGTCCGTTGCGTTTGGCGCAACGAGTCCTTGCTTCACCATCGTCGTCATCGCGTCGACCTGCGTGTCGACGAAATGTCCGACCGCTTTGCGATCCGCGAGGAACTGCGCTGCTGCTGCGGCGCCGAGGCCGGGATCGGCCGCAAGGCGCGCTGCGCTGAAGGTAATCGGCGATCGGCCGCTGACCGTCATCGTTCCGCCAAGCCGCTTCACCACGTCCGCGACATAGCTCGATGTCGTCTTGCCGGTCGGGTCGGCCCTGTCTTCCTTGTAGGGCGTCGGCGCGCCGAGCGGCGCGATGTTTCCGGGCCCGGAGAAATAGCCGACCGCCACGCGCGCGGGATCGCCGCCTGCCTTCTGATAGAGGTCCTGCACGATGCGCTGGCTGACAGCGAGATTGTCGGCCGGGTTGTCGATGCGCTCTCCGGGCTTCGCGTATTGCTTGAACGTCTCGGGCTGGATTTGGCCGATGCCTGTCGCTCCGGTCACGCTCTTGGGCGCGAGCGGATTGCCGCCGCTCTCCTGCCCGATGATTGCGCCATGCACGGTCTGCCACGAGACGGGACCGATGCCCGCCGCCGCCATGCCCTGAGCGCCGACGCCGAGTGTGGGCTTCACCGCCTGGTAGGCGTCGCGCGCGGCGCGCAATGCGGACGCGCCGGCCACGTCGCCGGCCTTCCTCGACGCTTCGATCGCGATCTCGATCTGCGCATCCTCTGGCGGCGTGCGACCATGATAAAGCTGGATGTAGCTCTGCGCCGTGGCGTTGGCGGCCTTCTGGTCCGCGCGCTGTTGCTCGGTGAGCCGGCCGATTTCGCCAAGCGCGAAATTGAACCGTGCGATGCGCTCGGCCATCGGCACGGTGCTCTCGCGTTCGATGATCTCCTTGTGAGCCCAGGCGACCGCGGCGTCCGCCCCCTGCGCCTCCTTGATCTTTCCGACCTGACCCTGCACGCGCAGGTCGCGCAGCTCGTTGAGCGTGCCTTGTACCTGCCGCTCTACGGTGGACTTCGGCATCCCATACAAGGGGTTTTCGCCGATCCGCCGATAATGCTCGACGTAAGTCTGGAATATCGGATTGGCCTCGATGTCCGCTTCGTCCTTGAACATCCCGCCGAACGCCGCGCCCTGAAGAGACGCCTTCGAGTCGGCGAGGGCGTTCACCAGGTTGGCTTTCGACGTTTCGATGTCCGATTGGCCCTTTGCCTCGACAATCCCGCCTCGAATGGCGGCGGCGCGCCGAAAGGCGTTGTCCGTCATCATCTCGCCGACGGCGCCGGGAAACTTCGTCCGCAGGCCATCGATGTACTTGCCGGCCGAAATCTCAAAACCCTGAGGATCGAGCTTGAACTGCTGGCCCAGTTCGCCGAGGTCGCGGGCGATGGCATTGTGCGCGGCCGCGTCGACGCCGTTCGCGAAGGCCTTCTGATAGGCCTGCCCGCCGCTGCCCATGATGAAGGGGGCATTCATGGGCGTCGCGACCGAGAATTTCCCGGTTGCCGGATCGAGGATCAACGCTTTCTGCGCATCTTCTTTGCCTTGCGCCTCGGCCGCCTTCACCGCCAGCGCGTCGACGCCTTCGCCGAGCGCGGCCACGCCGGGAGCGATCGACTGCTGCGGCGCGGTCCTGAAAATGTCGCCGGACACGCTCGAGCGCGGCGTTTCCGCTGTGGTCAGACCGAAATCGGGGATGGGAAGATTCGCCATGTGAGCCGCCTTGTCTGGGGTGTGCGCCTATCGGCCGCCGCGCTTGGCCGCGTCCTGCTGCGCGAGCTGCGCCGCGCGGCGCTCCAGGGCGGACAGGCCCGGCGCGGGGGCAGGGGCAGCGACAGGGGGATGGGCCGCGGGCGCCGGCGCCGCGGGCATCGCGACCGGGACGCCGCGCTCGCGGGCGTCGAGTTGCGCCGCGCGGCGTTCGACCGGGCTCATTTTCGCAAAGCGCGCTTCTCTGGCTTCCCGCGACACGCGATCGGCCCAGGATTCGTAGAATTTCGGATTTTTGAAATAGACGGCCATGTCAGTTCCTCGCTCTCATCTGCTGGCGATTTCGATCGCATCGGCCTCGATGACGGGGCAGCTCGCGGCGCGCTCATCATTGGAGACAGGCGAAAGATCGATGACATAGCCAGCCACTTGCGCCGCCATGCCGACGTTGACATTGACGACTGCGCCGGCGGCGCGCTCGTCGAGACCGAGCAGGCGCGACGATGCTTCCAACTGCACCTTGCGATCGGCCGCGCGGCCTTCGCCTTCGTCGTCGATCAGGTCGATCATCTTGCGAATTGCCGCGACCTTCGCGCCGCTGCGCAGCCCTTCGATCTCGGTGGCGAAGGCCTTCTGAAAAAGCGGCTGCTTGAAGATCCAACGCGCGTTGCGCCGGCGCAGCCCGACAAGATCGCCGGCCTGCTCAACGCTCAACGGCTCGCCCGGCTGCTTGCCCATGCGCTCAAGCGCGCCGGCCAGCGTCGAAGGCGCGCCGAAAACCATGTACTCGCACAGCAAGAGGGCGCGGCTATCGAGGACGGTCAGCGGCCGGCGCTGGTGCTTCGGCCCGTAGCCCAGGCGCTCGAACTTGTCCGGCTGTCTCGCGGGGGTCATGCGATTGGTCCTTTGCCGAAAATCCTACGTGCGTGTGCAGGTCCTCCAAACGCACCGGCCGTCAGAACGGGATGTCGTCGTTGAGATCGCGATCGGCGACGCCGCGGCACCGCTCCTGGCGGGACCGGCTGTCAGCGGTGGGCGTGGCCCTGTCAGTGCGCTTGGCCTTCTGCTTCGGCGGCTGGCGCAACGCGAGGACGTGATCGGCGACCAGCGCCAGGCCGACCTTCGGCTCGCCATCCTTCAGGTATGGTTGCGCGTCCAATCGACCCTGCGCCGACACTGCATCGCCGTCGGCAAGCCGCATCAGTTCCGCCTGCGCGCTCTCGCTGAACGTCGTCACGCGCCACCACTCGCCGGCCGATGTGCGGACCTTGGCGACGACATAGGGTTTGCCCGCCTGCGATGTCTTCTGCTCGGGCGCGCGAAACAACACGCCGCTGATCAGGGCGAAGGTCATGGGAACGGCCTTTCGGGGGAATTGTGATGCTGCCCACGCGCGAGAGACGCGCCGGGGATTTGGGGCGCGTCTCCCGAGGGCGCGCCAAGCGCCCGAAGGGGGGCGCAAGCCCCTAGGGGTATGGGGAGTGTGTGGCTAGGGGATTGAAGCCCGTTTGAACCCCGTTTGAAGCGGGATTTAAGGGGTGATTGAAGGCGGGTTTGAACGAGATTGAATCGAGATTGAAGGGCACTCATGGCGCGGTCTCCACGAGGCGCTTCGTGCGCCGCGAGGGCGGCCCCACTTCCTCGATGCGGATTCGGCCGTTCGCCAGCAGCCGATCCATCGCGCGCATGAACTGTTGCTTGGAAACGCCGCGCGCCTCCGGGTGCACGGAGAAAACCTTCGGCGCGTAACCCGGCCCGGGCGCATGCGAGACAGGCCGCCGCTCCGTCTCGAACTGCTTCAGCAGTCGCACGAAGGATGCATCGGCTGATCGGTCGCCTGCCGCGCCGTCCGATCCCGCGCCGTCGAGCACGAAGCGGCCCGCGCGCCAGCGCACGTCGATCTTCTGTCCGAACGGCCCATAGTTCGATTTCTTTACCGTGAGGGTCCGAAGGTCCGGATCGGCGCCCTCGGCCGCCGATCGCTCGAAATAGAGGCGGGAGCGGACGCTATTCGACCAGGCGGTGCTTCCGCTCGTACCCGTGCCCGAATTGATGCCAGCGACCGACGGGTGCGACAGCAGGAGGATCGTCAGGTCGTATTTCAGGCAAAGCCCGCGCAGCAGTCCGATGAACGCGCGCGCGTCGTTGCGCTTGATCTCGTCGCCGCCGAACAGGTCGGCGAGAGTGTCGAGCACCAGAAAATTGGCGCGGGCCGCCTGGATTGCGAGCTCCAGCGTGCGGAAGTTCTGCGTCGGCTCGATCTTGCCTTGCACCGGGCTCGCCATGAGCGCGTCCTGGCCGGCCAGCGATACGATATGCAGATTTTCCAACGTCGAAAGATCCGGGTGGATGCTGACCAGCCGCCGATGGATTTCGCTGCGCTCGTCCTCGGCCGACAGGAACAGCGCCACGCCGGGCTCGATCATGGTTCCGAGCCATTCGCCGCCGATCGCACAGGCGACTGCGAGCTGCAGCGAGAGAAGGCTCTTGCCCGTCCCGCCGTCGCCCGTCAGCAGGGTAATGTCGCGAGCGGGCAAACGATCGGCCGCAAGCCAAGCGCGCGGCAAAATCTCCTGCCCGGCGAAGTCGGCCGCGCAATGCACGCCCAGGCGCGCCAGCTGCTCACGGCGCTTGTCGGCGGCGTGCTCGCGGTAGGCGTCGCCGAAGTCGGCAGGGAAGGGCGCCGTGCTGCTCATGCAGCCCCCGCGAGCGTCTGGCGGATCGTAGCGATCTGCGAGGCCGCGGCGTCGAGGCAGACCAGTAGGCCGGCAATGGGCGCGCTCTCCGCCCGCGTCGCTACATTGGCGACGCTGACAGACAGGCGGGCGAGCGTTTCGCCGGCGAAGTCGCGGGCGAGGAATTCGGCTGCGGTGCGTCCCGCGCCGGTCGGCCTCGTGCTTTGATGCTCAAGACGGCGCCCGCTAAGCCCGTTCTGAGGGTCGCCCCTGACTGTCTCGCCGGGGGCGGCTCTCGCCTTTTGGGGCCCGTCCATCAGGCAACCTTTGCCGGCAACGACTGAAGCCACGCCTCGGCGTCCTGGCGCAAGATGATCGTACGACGGCCCAACTTGCGCGCCTTGAGGCGCCCGGCCTTGATTTCCCCAAAAACCGCCGTTCGGCCGGTGCCCGTCGCGTCTGCCAACCCCTCCGGGGAAAAGGAAAGGTTGCTCTCGAAAGTGTTGGTGGTGACTGCCTGCTTGGTTGCCACTGTGGTTCTCCCGCGTTCGTGACGGGCAGAACGGTGGCCTAGTCGCCATTATCAGTAATAGCCGTGCGTTTCGGCTGAATTTTTGAGAAGTCGTCTTGGTGACGCTTCTTGCGTCGCGCCACAGCTTTCTTGAGGGCGAGCGAGCCGCGCTTGCGGGGTGCTCGTCGCTCTTCGGAAAGCACATCCATGACCGCGAGCACTTTTGCGAGCTGCGCCTTCGAAAGGCCCGTGCGGTCCAGAAGACCGCCAACGAATGCAAGCCATTCGTCGGTTTTCTCTCGCCTCCGTCCAGGTCCAATTCGCACCTTGAATCCAGGCACGTGTTGGAAGGCCAGTTTCCACGCCAAAGGATCGCGTGTGGGGGTAGGCCGAGTGTATTTCAACCCCATAACTGGATGAGGGGGAGGCGGCGTTCCGTAGTGCTCGGCCAGCAGCAGCATCTTTCGATCCCACTCGCTGGACACGAACTGGCGCGCCACCTCGTCGATCGGTCGTTTGATCCTGATCGGCTCGGCGAGCGGGCCGGAATATTCAGACTTGGATTTCCGCACCGCTGGCCGGCCTATCCCTGCGCGCGCCGCTATTGCGGCTTGTTGCGTAGTTCGATGACGGACGACGCACAAATGAGGCGGGCCCATGCGCCGTCCAACAGCGAAAGGCATGTCTCGAAGAATTCGCGCGCCGATTGGAAGCCGTCGAGCATCTGATTTCCAGCGTTATCGTCCATGGCCTCGATGCCCTCTATCAGCTGCGGCTTGGTCCGGTACATCATCGCCAAGGCAAGCCGGACAGTCACAAGATGATCCTTAGCCACCGTCTGCCAATGGCTCACATCATCGATTTCCCCCGTCCATGGTTCGAATTCCATAGCTGCGCATTCCTCAGCGGTCACGATCTTCGCCCTCGATTGTTTTCCGGTAGACTTCGCCTTAGCCATGATGCGACTTCCCTTCGCGTTGTGGTGAGGCCTGGACGCGGTGTGCCAGCAACGCGCCCAGGCCGCTATCAGGCGGCAGAACCGCCCGATTTCTTGAGCGCCGTTACGTTCGACGGCTCGACGAAGCCAAACCGGGGCAGGGCGGCCCGAACGGTGTCGGCTACGTAGTTCGGCGCAAGGTGCGCATAATGCTTCTCGGTCATGCGGGTGTCTTTATGGCCGAGCTGCGCGGCAATAACGCCCATCGGGACGCCGCGCATTGCGAGTGCGCTCGCATAGGTGTGGCGCAGCAGATGGAAGGTCGCGGCCGGCTCGATCTTGGCGCGGGCGCTGGCGGCCTTAAGCGGGCGCTGCTGGTGCGAGGCTCCCCATTGCGCGCCGTCGTCTCGGACGAAGATCAGCGCGCGGCCCGTCTTGCCGGCTGTCAGGCGAGCGAACAACTCGGCGCCTTCGTCGGTCAGCGCGACATGGCGAGGCTTTTCGCTCTTGCTCTCGCGAACTGTGATCGTTCGGGATTCCGCCGTGAAGTCGCCGGCCTGCATCCGCGTTAGCTCGCCGTAGCGACAACCCGTCAGCAGCGCGCCGCGCACCAAATTCCGAAAGGCCTTTTCGCAGGCGTTCGCAAGGCGCAGCGATTCGGCGTCGGTCAGGAAGCGAACCTTCGCAGTGTCCGCACCTTTGAAAGGCTTTACCTTGCGCCACGGTTCGTCGGTCGTGCTGTGACCTTCGTGGTAGGCGAAATTGAGTGCCGCCTTGAGGATTGTGAGCGTGCGATTTGCAGTCGACCTTGCGGCGCGGATTGCTTCCGGGTCGGATTGATCTGCCTCGGGCAGCTTAGCCAGCCGCGCGGTGACGATGCCGCTGTGCCATTCGCGAATGCGGCGCCACGTAAGCTTTGCCAGTTCGATCGCCCCGAGGGCTGGCACGATCCGCAAATCCGCCGCAGATCGGTCCTTGGCGACGCCCTTCTTCCCCTTGCGCTCCTGTTCCGCGAAATAGTCGTCGAGCGCGGCTGAGACGGTGTAGGGACCTTCTTGCTTCGGCAGACCGCGTTCCTTGCGCTGCTCAAGCCGCCACCATTCGCGGGCGGCGTCCTGGGCCTGCGTGAAAGACTGAACAATCTCGCCATCTGCATCCTGCAGGTCGTCGGCGGTGCCAATGCCTTTTTCGATATAGCGGCCTTCGCCCATGAACCGTCGCGCCACCCATGTGCCGCCGCCTTCCTTGGTGCGCCGGTAGCCGACATGCAGGCCGCTTTCGAGCACGCGCCAATACGGCTTGCGGCGAGGCGTCAGGCGCAAGCGCGCTGTACGGGTTTCAAGATTGGTGTCTCGGACAGTGCGCGCCATGGTCGTGCCCAACTCGTGCCCAATAAATGTAGACGAACGCAGCGACGTTCGCAATCGTTCATTGAGAGAAATCCGCAGAAACAAAGGCGCTCCGGGAAGTTCAAGAAAGTTCGCTGACGCGTTGTTTTCTCCCTCTCACGGCGAAAACAGGGGTTCGAGTCCCCTAGGGAGCGCCAAGCCGCTATAGTCCCCATCCATGTCAGCGGCCTCGCCATCTTCCTCCTCCGTCATGCGTGTCATGGCGCTTCGCGCGCCGAAGACGCCGCTCGTGTGCGAGGAGCGCCCGCTGCCGGCGCCGGGCGCGGGGGAGATACGGCTGAAGACGCTGGCCTGCGGCGTCTGCCGCACCGACCTGCATGTCGTCGACGGCGAATTGCCGAAGCCCGCGCTGCCGATCGTGCCGGGGCACGAGATCGTCGGCGTCGTCGATGCGCTGGGCGCCGGCGTCTCCGGTTTGGCGCCCGGCCAGCGCATCGGCGTCCCGTGGCTCGGCCATACCTGCGGCCATTGCCCGTATTGCGCGAGCGGCCGCGAGAACCTGTGCGACGATCCGCTGTTTACCGGCTACACGCGCGACGGCGGCTATGCGAGCCACGTCATTGCCGACGCTTCCTATTGCTTCGCGCTGCCGCACGGCGACCCGGCCGAACAGGCGCCCCTGCTTTGCGCCGGCCTGATCGGCTGGCGCTCGCTGAAGATGGCGGGCGAGGCGCGCGCGATCGGCGTCTACGGCTTCGGCGCCGCCGCGCATATCATCGCGCAGGTGGCGCGCGCACAGGGCAAGCGCATCTTCGCCTTCGTGCGGCCCGGCGACGAGGCGGCGAAGCAATTCGCGCTGTCGCTGGGCGCCGTCTGGGCCGGCGACTCGGACGAGGCGCCGCCGCAACCGCTCGACGCGGCCATCATCTTCGCGCCGGTCGGCGTGCTCGTGCCGCTCGCGCTCGGCCATGTGCGCAAGGGCGGGACCGTGGTGTGCGGCGGCATCCACATGAGCGACATTCCCGCCTTCCCCTACGCGAAACTGTGGGAGGAACGGCGCATCGTCTCCGTCGCCAATCTCACCCGCGACGACGCGCGCGAGTTCCTGGCGCTCGCGGGCGAAGCGAAGATCGACATCCATGTTCAGCGCTACGCGCTGGAGGACGCCAACCGCGCATTGAGCGATCTTCGCGACGGGCGCCTGCAGGGCGCGGCCGTCCTCATTCCCTGACCTGGCGGCCACATCAGGCCGGCGACGCGCCCGCCGCGCGTCGCACATGGCGGACCCGCCCTGCGCGCAATTCCCAAGCCTCTGCCGATGCTCCTACCATGGGCGCGCAGGGAGACAGGCGCGAAACGCGCCAAGGGAGGATCGGATGATACTCAGAACGGGCGTTCTCGCGCTCGCGGCGCTTGCCGCGGCCGGCGCGACACTCGCACATGCCCAGGGTCAGGGCGTGACGGCGACGGAAATCAAGATCGGCCAGACGACGGCCTATTCGGGCGCGGCCTCCGCCTATTCGACGATCGCCAAGGCCGAGGCCGCCTATTTCGAGATGATCAACAAGAAGGGCGGGGTCAACGGCCGCAAGATCAACTTCATCTCGGTCGACGACGCCTACAGCCCGCCCAAGACCTTCGAGCAGACGCGCAAGCTGGTCGAGCAGGACGGCGTCGCCGCCATCCTCAATCCGCTCGGCACGCCGACCGGCCTCGTCGTGCGCAAATATCTCAACGAGAAGAAGACGCCGCAGCTCTTCGTCGGCGCCGGCGCGACCATGTTCGGCGACCCCAAGAACTTCCCCTACACGATCGGTTTCCAGCCGAACTATCACATCGAGGCGTCGATCTACGCGCGCCACGTGATGGCGACGCAGCCGAACGCCAAGATCGCGATCTTCTACCAGAACGACGACGCAGGCCGCGACTACGCCAACGGCTTCAAGGCCGGCCTCGGCCCGGACAACGTCAAGAAGCACGTGATCTTCGAGACGACCTACGAATCGACCGACCCGACCATCGATTCCAAGATCGTCGCGCTGAAGAATTCCGGCGCCGACGTGCTGTTCATGCACGCCATTCCGAAGCAGGCGGCGCAGGCGATCCGCAAGGTCGCGGAGATCGGCTGGAAGCCGACCTTCTATCTCGCCAATGTCTCGGCTTCCGTCGGCGCGGTGCTGAAGCCTGCGGGCGTGGACAACGCCAAGGGGCTGATCACCGCCTCCTACATCAAGGACCCGGCCGACAAGCAGTGGAAGGACGACGCCGGCTACAAGAACTGGCTCGCCTTCATGAAGCAGTACTATCCGAGCGGCGACCTGATCGACGGCCTCAACGTCTACGGCTACACGGTCGCGCAGGCGATGGTGAAGGTGATCGAGCAGTGCGGCGACAAGGTCTCCTCCGAATGCATCATGAAGGAGGCCGCCAATCTCAACTTCGCGCCGGAAATGCTGCTGCCGGGCGTCGACGTGAAGACGTCGGCGACGGACTTCTATCCGATCAAGAAGATGTATCTGCAGAAGTTCGACGGCGAGGTCTGGCAGCTTTTCGGCAACGTGCAGAGCGCGAACTGATTTGCTGAAAGGGGGCTTGTCGTTTCGCCCGCTCCCCGCCCTCCCCCGCTTCGCGGGAGAGGGAGGAAATCGCCGGCTTCACCTCGGAATTGCCGATCTCCGGCGTCCGCCGTCTCCTCTCCCGCGAAGCGGGGGAGGGAAAGGGGGTGGGCCTAGCCTCACTTCTTCCACGGCGTTTCCGCGACGGGATCGAGCGGCCCGTGGCCGCTGGCGAACGAGCGCACGTTTTCGATGAGCCGCGCGGCGACGGCCATCATCACGTGATCGGTCGCGCCGCCGACATGCGGCAGCAACACGACATTCTCCATCGCGATCAGATCGGCGGGCACGGACGGCTCGTGCGCGAACACGTCGAGCCCCGCGCCGGCGATGCGGCCTTCTTTCAGCGCCGCGACCAGCGCCGGCTCGTCGACGCTCGTGCCGCGCCCGATATTGATGAAATAGCCCTTGGGTCCCAACGCGTCGAACACCGCCGCGCCCACCTGCGCGCGCGTGGAATCGCCGCCGGGCAGGACGTTGAGGAAGATGTCGCAATGGCGCGCCAGCTCCTCGGCGCTCGCGAAATACGGATAGGCGACGCCATCCTGCCTGCGGCGGCCCGAGTAGCTCACCTTCAACCCGAAGGCTTCCGCGCGCCGCGCCACCGCCTTGCCGATACGACCGTAGCCCAGGATGCCGAGCGTCTTGTTGCGCAGCGACACGGAGGCGCCGAACGGCTTTCCGGGCTGCCATTTTCCCGCGCGCAAGAAACGTTCGGCGGCGGGAAAGCGGCGGACGGCGTCTACGATCAAGGCGAAGGCGCAATCAGCCGTGTCTTCCGTCACGGCGTCCGGCGTGTTCGTCACGCAGACGCCATGCGCGGCGGCGTAGGCGACGTCGATATGCTCGTAGCCCGCGCCCATGGTGGCGACGAGTTCGAGCTTCGGGAAGCGCGCCATGAAGGCGCCCGTCAGCGGCCCGCCGAACGGCGTCCAGACGACGCCGCGCACCGCGCCTGCGATGGAGGCGAGGCCGGCGTCATCCGCTCCGTCGAAACGATGCAGCGGCGCAATGCCGGCCAGCGCCGTGGCGAGCGGCTGCGGCAGGCCCGCCGGCGCCAGTAGCGCGAAATCGCTCATTTCGAGGCCTTCTCCGCGGCCGCGCCGAGCGCGGGTTTCGCGCCCGCCAGCGCCAGCGCGTTCTCCACCGCCTCGACGTCGCGCACCGCGCCGCGCGAGGCCGACGTTGCGGTCAGCGCGTAATGGCGCAACGCAACCGACATCAGTCTTTCGCGCGGCTTGGGCTTCCATGCGGCGCGTCCGCGCTTGTCCATCTCGGCCCGCCGCCGCGCCAGTTCGTCGCCGCTGACGGCCAGATGCAGCGAGCGCGTGGCGATGTCGATCTCGATTTTATCGCCGTCCTGCACGAGGCCGATGGCGCCGCCCGACGCCGCCTCCGGCGAGACGTGGCCGATGGACAAGCCCGAGGTCGCGCCGGAAAACCGCCCGTCGGTGACGAGCGCGCATTTCTTGTCGAGGCCGCGCCCTTTCAGCGCTGTGGTCAGCGCCAGCATTTCCTGCATTCCCGGGCCGCCGCGCGGCCCTTCGTAGCGCACGACCAGAACCGTGCCGGGCGTGACCTTGCCGGAGCGAATGGCCTGCGCGCCCTCGTCCTCGCTATCGACGACGAGCGCCGCGCCTGAGAAGCTGTGCAGAGACGCGTCGACGCCCGCCGTCTTCACGATGGCGCCGTCGGTCGCCAGATTGCCGTAGAGCGTGGCGAGGCCGCCGTCGGCGGAATAGGCGTGCGCGGCGTCGCGGATGCAGCCCTTCTCGCGGTCGCGATCGAGCGCCGAATAGCGCATGGACTGCGACATGCCTTCGACGGTGATGCGGCCGCCGGGCGCGGCGCGATAGAAGGTCTCCACGTCCTGATCCTGCGTGCGCAGAATGTCCCAGCGGTCGAGGGCCTCGCCAAGCGACGCGCTGTGCACGGTGTGCACGTTGCGATGCACGGCGCCGATGCGGTCGAGTTCGCCGATGAGGCGCATGATGCCGCCGGCGCGATGCACGTCCTCCATGAAATAATCGGGCGTCGACGGCGAGACCTTGCAGAGATGCGGCGTATTGCGCGACACGCGGTCGATGTCGCTCATGGTGAAATCGACGCCGGCCTCGTGCGCGGCAGCGAGCAGGTGCAGCACCGTATTGGTCGAGCCGCCCATCGCCATGTCGAGGCGGATGGCGTTCTCGAAAGCCTCGAAGGTCGCGATGGAGCGCGGCAGCACGCTTGCGTCGTTCTGCTGGTAGTAGCGATGCGCAAGCTCCACGACCAGCGTGGCGGCGCGCGTGAAGAGATCCTTGCGGTCGACATGCGTCGCCAGCATCGAGCCGTTGCCCGGCAGCGCCAGGCCCAGCGCCTCGACGAGGCAATTCATGGAATTGGCGGTGAACATGCCCGAGCACGAACCGCAGGTCGGGCAGGCGTGATGTTCGTAAGCCGAAATCTTCGCGTCGGAGATGTCCGGGTTCATCGTTGCGACATAGGCTTCCACGCCCGAGAAGCGCTCGTCCTTGCCGTCCCAGTTCATGCGGCCGGCTTCCATCGGCCCGCCCGACACGAACACGGTCGGAATATTGAGCCGCAGCGCCGCCATCAACATGCCGGGCGTGATCTTGTCGCAATTGGAAATGCAGATCAGCGCGTCGGCGCGATGCGCATTGACCATGTATTCGATGGAATCGGCGATGAGATCGCGCGAGGGCAGCGAATAGAGCATCCCGTCGTGGCCCATGGCGATGCCGTCGTCGACGGCGATCGTGTCGAACTCGCGGCCGACGCCGCCGGCCTTGGCGATTTCGGCGGCGACCATCTGGCCGAGGTCCTTGAGATGCACATGGCCGGGCACGAATTGCGTGAACGAATTGGCGATGGCGACGATCGGTTTGCCGAAATCGCCGTCCTTCATGCCGGTTGCGCGCCACAGCGAGCGCGAGATCGCGGCGGCGCGGCCCATCGTCACTTTCTTCGATCGCAATTCGGGCATCGTGTCCTCCCATGTCGCGCTTCTTCGCTGCACTTGCGCGTCTTTACGGAGGAGTATGGCCCGTGCCGCGCTCCTAGCCAATCTGCGCATGGCGCATGGCGCATTTGACACCATCGCGGCCGGCGCGATGATCGCGGCCGGCAACGCAACTGGACGAGACGGGGAAGCGCGCGTGAACGAACTGGATTTCAGCGGGAAGATTGTCTGCGTCGTCGGCGGCTCCAGCGGCATCGGCAACGGCATTGCGCAGGGTTTTCGCGCGAAGGGCGCAACCGTGCATGTGACGGGCACGCGCGACGCGGCGAGCGACTACAGGAAGGAAGACGGCTCCGATCTTTCCGACCTTGCCTACCAGAAGCTCGACGTTTCGGAGGCCGGCGCGGTCGAGGCCTTCAGGCCCGCCTTCGACCGGCTCGACGCGCTCGTGCTCTCGCAAGGCACCGTGCTTTACCGGCGCGGCGAATTCGAGATGGCGGGCTTCCGCAAGGTGATGGAGGTCAATCTGATGAGCCTCATGGCCTGCGCCGCGAAATTTCACGACATGCTCGCTGCGGCGCAAGGCTCGCTCATCATCGTGTCCTCGACGGCGGGCTTTCACGCCACCAAGGGCAACCCATCCTACAATGCGTCGAAGACCGGCGCCGTCGGCCTCACGCGCACGCTGGGACAGGCCTGGGCGGAGGACGGCGTCCGCGTCAACGGCATCGCGCCGGGCCTCGTCGATTCCAAGCTCACCAAGGTGACGACGGATCACCCCAAGCGGCTCGAAGGCGCCTTGCAGCGCATTCCCCTGCACCGCCTCGGCACGCCGCAGGACATGGCGGGCGCGGCGCTGTTCCTCGCCTCGCCGCTGGCGTCCTACATCGTCGGACAGACGATCATCGTGGATGGCGGGTTGATCCTGTAGAACGCGATTGAATTTGCTGGAATCAAGCGATCGTCATCGCGAGCCAACTGGTTGCGTGGAGCGCGCGCCCGATGACAGGCTCCGCGAAGCAACCCAGCCACGGGGCCTGTACAACAGCCCTCATCCTGAGACGCCGCTGCGCGGCTCCTCAGGATGAGGATGCTTGAATTTTCGGCCAGACTTTCAGCATGAAGATTCGCGTGTGCGGCGGATATTACTCCGCCGCCGTCTTCATCGCCTGCGGCGACTTGAATGCCTGAAGCAGCCGCTGCCGCTCGACCGCGGCTTTCTTCGCATTCGCTTCCTTGATGTGCCCGAAGCCGCGGATCGTCAGCGGCAGACGCGCGAGCGCGACCGCGGTCGCGTGGTTTTCAGGCGACAGCGCGTCGAGCAGGCCGAGCATCGTTTGCTCGTATTCCTCGATCAGCGCGCGCTCCATGCGCCGCTCCTCGGTGCGTCCGAAAATGTCGAACGCGCCGCCGCGCAAGCCCTTGAACTTCGCCAGCACGCGCAACGCCGTCAGCATCCAAGGCCCGAACATCGTCTTCTGCAACTTGCCCGTCGTCGGATCGCGGCGCGCAGCGATCGGCGGCGCCATGTGGAAGGTCAGCGTGTAATCGCCGTCGAACTGGCGCGCCAGCTTCTGCTGGAACTCGCCGTTGGTGTAGAGACGCGCGACCTCGTACTCGTCCTTGTAGCTCATCAGCTTGAAGAAGCCTTCCCGCACGGCGTCCGCAAGCGCATTCGTTCCGCGCAGCTTCGCCTGCTCGGCTTTCGCGACGGCCTCGACCAGCCGCGTGTAGCGCTGCGCCCAGGCGGCGTCCTGATAGTCGCCGAGGAAGGCGATGCGGCGCGCTTGCTTCTGCTCCGGCGTCTCTTCTTCCGCTTCGGGAATTTCGAGCGAACGGATGGCTTCGTGCACGCGCCTCGGATCGTGCGCGGCCAGGCGGCCCCATTTGAACGCTTCCTTGTTCGCCTCGATCGCGACGCCGTTGAGTTCGATCGCGCGGTCAAGCGCGGCGAGCGACAGCGGCAGCAGGCCCTTCTGCCAGGCAAAGCCCATCATGAAGGGATTGGTGAAGATGGCGTCGCCCATCAGCGCGGTGGCGAGGCCGGTCGCGTCGATGATGTCGAGACGGTCCGCGCCGAGCGCATCCACGAGACCCTTCTTCATCTGCGCCGTGGCGAAGTCGAGGTCGGGATTGACGACGAAGGCGGCGGTGGGCTGGAGGTCGCCGTTGATGACCGCGCGCGTGACGCCGCGCTCGAGCCGCGACAAGGCGTTCGATTGCGCCGACACGATCATGTCGCAGCCGATCAGCAGGTCGGCGCCGCCCGGCGCAATGCGCACGGCCGCGAGATCCTCCGGCTGCGGCGCGAGCCGCACGTGGCTCATGACAGCGCCGTTCTTCTGGCTGAGCCCCGTGAAATCGAGCGTGGTGCAGCCCTTGCCCTCGACATGCGCGGCCATGCCGATCAGCGCGCCGATGGTGATGACGCCCGTGCCGCCGATGCCGGTGACGAGAATGCCGTAGGGCTCGGCCAGCGTCTTGACCTGCGGATCGGGAAGCCCGCCGAACATGCCCGAGGAATCCGCCTTCGCCTTCTCCACCTTGCGAAGCTTGCCGCCGTTGACGGTGACGAAGCTCGGGCAGAAGCCGGTGACGCAGGAGAAATCCTTGTTGCAGTTCGACTGGTCGATCTGCCGCTTGCGGCCGAAGACGGTTTCGAGCGGCTTCACGGAGACGCAGTTCGACTGCTCCGTGCAATCGCCGCAGCTCTCGCACACGAGGTCGTTGATGAAGGCGCGCTTGGCCGGATCGGGAAACAGCCCGCGCTTGCGGCGGCGCCGTTTCTCGGCCGCGCAGGTCTGGTCGTAGATGAGAACCGTCAGCCCCTTCGTCGCGCGCAGCTCTTTCTGCACGGCGTCGAGCTCGCTGCGGTGATGCACTGTCGCGCCCGCGGGGAAATAGCCGTGCGGCGGATATTTCTCGGGCTCGTCGGTGACGACGGCGAGCTTCTTCGCGCCTTCCGCCATCACCTGATGGGCGATCTGCGAGACGGTGAAGCCGGCTTCGGCCGGCTGGCCGCCGGTCATCGCCACGGCGTCGTTGTAGAGAATCTTGTAGGTGATGTTCACGCCGGCGGCCGCCGAAGCGCGCAGCGCCAGCAGGCCGGAATGCGTGTAGGTGCCGTCGCCGAGATTCTGGAAGACGTGCGGCTCCTCGGTGAAAGGCGCCTGCCCGATCCAGTTCGCGCCCTCGCCGCCCATGTGGGTGATGGTCGCCGTGCGGCGCAGCGGATTGTAGAGCGCCATGCCGTGGCAGCCGATGCCCGCCATGGCGCGGCTGCCTTCGGGCACCTTGGTCGACGTGTTGTGCGGGCAGCCCGAACAGAAATACGGCGTGCGCGGCGTCTGCGTCGCCGAGGGCGCGCGCTCCAGCGCCTCGAAGCTCTCGAGACGCGCCAGCCGCTGGTCGAGCGCAGCATCCACATGGCCGAGACGCTTCAGGCGCTGCACGATGGCGCGCGCCACCATGGTCGGCGAAAGCTCGTTGGTCGACGGCAGCAGGATCGCGCCCGATTCGTCGCGCTTGCCGACGATGCTCGGACGCCGGTCGGCCGCCATGTTGTAGAGAATGCGCACGAGCTGGTCTTCGATGAAGCCGCGCTTCTCCTCGACGACCAGCACGTCCTGCAACCCGTCGGCGAACCGGCGCGCGCCCTGCTCCTCCAGCGGCCAGGTGAGCGCCACCTTGTAGACGCGCAGGCCGAGCTCCGCCGCGCGCGCGTTGGAAAGACCGAGATCGGCCAGCGCCTGCATGACGTCGAGATAGGCCTTGCCGGTGGTGACGACGCCAAGCCGCGCCGGCCTGCCGTCGATCACGATGCGGTCGAGCGCATTGGCGCGCGCGAAGGCGGCGACCGCCTGCATCTTCGGCCCGTGCAGACGCGCCTCCTGCACCAGCGGCGCGTCCGGCCAGCGGATGTTGAGCCCGTCCGGCGGCATTTCGAAATCGGTGGGGATGACGATGTCGATGCGCGAGGGATCGGTGTGAATCGAGGCGCCGCTCTCCACCGTCTCGGCGATCGTCTTGAAGCCGACCCAGCAGCCCGAATAGCGCGACAGCGCGAAGCCCATCAGGCCGAGGTCGAGATAATCCTGCACGTTCGCCGGATTGATGATCGGCATGAGCGCGGCGGCGTAGATCTGCTCGCTCTGGTGCGCCAGCGTCGAGGACTGGCAGCCGTGATCGTCGCCGGCGAAGGCCAGCACGCCGCCGTGCCTGGACGTGCCTGCGCTATTGGCGTGCTTCAGCACGTCGACGGAACGGTCGACGCCCGGCCCCTTGCCGTACCAGATGCCGAACACGCCATCGACCTTGGCGCCGGGGAACATGCCGACCTGCTGGCTGCCCCAGACGGACGTCGCCGCGAGATCCTCGTTCAGGCCCGGCTGGAAATGGATGTTATGCGCCTTCAGGTGCGACTTCGCGCGCCACAGCGCATGGTCGTACATGCCGAGCGGCGAGCCGCGATAGCCGGAGATGAAGCCGCCGGTGCGGATGCCGGCCGCCTTGTCGCGCTCGTATTGCAGGATCGGCAAACGAACCAGCGCCTGGATGCCGGAAAGATAGATGCGGCCCGACGGCAACGTGTACTTGTCGTCGATCGAGACGTCGGCCAGACGTGGCGCCTCAGGGGCGGCTGCCTCGGACATTGCGTTTCCTTCCCGGTCGCGGCGATTGCGCCGTCGCTGTTGCGGTCGAGACTAGCCTCTCGCCTGCGGCCGCGCACCCCATTTCGCAATGCGTTCGCAGCGCCCCGCCCATGCTGTGCGGCCATGCCGCTGCGCTTTCGCAGCCTTTGCCGCGGCGCGCTTGTCGGCGCACTTGCCAAGCAGGCCAAAATTGTTTCCCTAAGGCGTGGATTCGCCCGGAGCTTCGCCATGGACGCCATCGATCGCAAAATCCTGCGCGAGCTGCAGGCGGACGCCTCGATCTCCATCGCCGAACTTTCCGATCGTGTCGGCCTCTCGCAGACGCCCTGCTGGAAGCGTGTCCAGAAGCTCGAGGCGGCCGGCGTCATCCTCGGCCGGGTGGCGCTGCTCGCGCCCGAAAAGCTTGGCCTCGGATTGACGGTCTTCGTGTCGATCGAAGCGCCCGACCATTCGGACAGTTGGCTCTCGAAATTCGCCGCCGCCGTTTCCGCCATGCCCGAGGTCATGGAATTCTACCGCATGGCCGGCGACGTCGATTACATGCTGCGCGTGGTCGTGGCCGACATGGCCGCCTACGACGCCTTCTACAAGCGGCTGATCGGCACGATCCCGCTCAAGAACGTGACGTCGCGGTTCGCCATGGAGCGCATCAAGTCGACGACGGCCTATCAGATCGCCATGCCGGCGAAAGCCTGACGGAATCGAGGCGGCAGCCGACATGCGGGCGCCCAACGAGATCGATTTCTGGCGCGGCTTCGCCCTGCTGACGATCTTCGTCAACCATGTGCCGGGCATCGCGTTCGAGCGGTTCACGTCGCGCAATTTCATGCTCGCCGACAGCGCGGAAATGTTCGTGTTTCTGGCGGGTTGTTCGCTGCGCTTTGTCGTGGGGTCCGACGATCGTCGCGCCTCGATGCACGATATCACCTTCCGCCTGCTCGGCCGCGCCCTGCAGATCTACGCCGCGCAAATCCTCATCACCATGTTCGCGCTCGCGATCCTCGGCGCTGCCGGCTATTTCCTCGCGCAGCCCGCACTCCTGGACTGGCACAACGCCGGCCCCGTCTTTCACGAGCCGGTGGAGACGCACATCGGCCTTGTCCTGCTCACCCACCAGCTCGGTTATTTCAACATACTGCCGCTCTACGTCGTGCTGATGATGGCGGCGCCGATCTTCGCCTTTCTCGATCGCATCTCGCCGTGGCTCCTTCTCGCCGTCTCCGTCGCGGTCTGGATGAGCGTGCTCGTCACCGGCTACAACCTGCCGACCTGGCCGATCGAAGGCGCGTGGTTCTTCAATCCGCTCGGCTGGCAATTCATCTTCGTGTGCGGCTTCGTTCTGGCGCGCAAGGACGGCCCAGGCGAGCTCGCGCGTCGTCACCTGCCGTGGATCCGGATCGCTGTCATGCCCCTTGTCATTCTGGGCGTGTTTTCCGCGTGGAACGGCTATTCGCCCTCGCCCGGCGACGTGCCCGATCCCAAGCTCGTCTTCCTGTTCGACAAGACCTACGACTCGCCGGCGCGACCCCTTCAGTTCCTGTGCGTCGCGGCCGCGCTCTACGGGCTGTGGGCGCGGCTGCCGCGCTGGTTCGATCCGGTCAGCGAATATTTCTCGAGGCTCGGCCGGAATTCGCTCGAAGTGTTCTGCGTCTGCTCCGTGTTAAGCCTTTGCGGACAGATTGCGGCGTACATGTACGGCGGCGGTATCGCCAAGGATACCCTCGTGTTATCAGTCGGCATACTTGTCATGGGGTTTAGCGCGTGGCTGACCGAATGGCGCGCAAGATCGCGGGCCTCTTCCTCGCAGGTTTGAGCTTCGCGAGCTTGGGCGCGCCTGTCGCTCGGGCGCAGGAAAGCGCCGCGCCCAAGCCTGACGAGCCGCCTGCCCTGAGCGCCCAGTGCCAGGCGCCGGCGAGCGACATCGCCGCGCCTGCGCCCCTGCCCAATTTCGCGGCGGTCCTCGCCGCGAAGAAGAAGGCGCGCATTCTCGCCATCGGCTCGTCCTCGACCTACGGCGTCGGCGCCACGTCGCGGTCCCGCAACTACCCCTCGCAGCTGCACGAAATCCTCGCCAAGGCGCTCAACGGCGTCGATGTGGAGATCGTCAATCGCGGCGTGTCGGGCGAGGTCGCCGCCACCACCGCCGAACGCCTGAAGACGGAGGTCGCCGTATCGCGCCCCGATCTCGTGCTCTGGCAGCTCGGCACCAATGACGCCCTGTCGCGCGTTCCGGCCGACCAGTTCGAGGCCACCGTCCGCTCGACCATCCAGTGGCTGAAGGCCGACAAGATCGACGTCGTGCTCGTCGGCCTGCAGTACACGCCCAAGCTCGCCCGCGACAAGAATTACGAGGAAATCCGCGACGCCCTGTTCAAGATCGCCTCGGAGGAAGGCGTGCTCTACATCCGCCGCTACGACGCGATGCGGTTCATTGCGCAGGCGCGCGCCGCGCCCGTGCTCTCGCAGGACGAGTTTCACCTCAACGATCTCGGCTATCGCTGCATGGCCGAGCACGTCGCGCAAGCGGTCATCGCCAATCTCTTCGTCCGCCGCTTCCGCCCGACGTCGGGCTTTGCGCCGTAAGCGTCTTCATGCCTACGCATCCTGAGGAGCGGGCGAAGCCCGCGTCTCGAAGGATGGCAGGACCTGCATTCGTAAACGCGCCACCCTTCAAGACGCCCGCTTTGCGGGCTCCTCAGGGTGAGGACACTCGAATTTCAAGACAGGCGATCGACGGCAAGAGTCTGCGATCGAACCCTCACGCCGCCTCCACGTAGGCGTGACGCTCGTAGAGGAATTTCAACACCGCCTCGCGCGCCGCGACATAGGTCGGATCGCTGACGAGTTCGAGACGCTTGCGCGGCCGCGCCAGCTTGACGTCGAGAACCTCGCCGATCGTCGCCGCCGGGCCGTTGGTCATCATCACGATGCGGTCGGACAGCAGCACGGCCTCGTCGACGTCGTGCGTGATCATGATGACCGTGTTGCCGAGCGCACGATGGATCTCCATCAGCGAATCCTGCAGATGCGCGCGCGTCAGCGCGTCGAGCGCGCCGAAGGGCTCGTCGAGCAGCAGCACTTTCGGCTCCATGGCGAGCGCGCGCGCGATGCCGACGCGCTGCTTCATGCCGCCGGAGATTTCCGACGGGCGCTTGTCGACCGCGTGCGTCATCTGCACGAGATCGAGATTGTGCAGCGTCCAGGCGTGCCGCTCCGCGCGGGACTTCGATCCCGAGAACACCTTGTCCACGGCCAGCCGGACATTGTCGTAGACCGACAGCCACGGCAGCAGCGAATGGTTCTGGAACACCACGGCGCGTTCGGGCCCCGGCGCGTTCACCTCCCTGTCTTCCAGCAGCACGCAGCCGGTGGTCGCCTGCGTCAGGCCGGCGACCAGATTGAGCATGGTCGACTTGCCGCAGCCGGAATGGCCGATGATCGAGACGAACTCGCCCTTGTCGATGGCGACGTCGATGTCGCGCAACACTTCGCTGCGCACGCCGCGCCGCTCGAAACTCTTGCCGATGCGATCCAGCTTCAGATAGGGACGTCGGATCGGAGCCATGCATTCCTCCTTTATGCGCCGCGCGCGACGAGCGCGCCGATGGCGCCGACGAGACGGTCGAGCGCGAAGCCGACCAGGCCGATGTAAGCGAGCGCCACGATGATGTCGGGCAGGCGCGACGAGTTCCAGGCGTCCCAGATGAAGAAGCCGATGCCGACGCCGCCGGTCAGCATTTCCGCCGCGACGATGGCGAGCCAGGCGAGACCGATGCCGATGCGCAGGCCGGTGAAAATGTAGGGCGCGGCCGAAGGCAGCATGATCTTGACGAAGAACTCGAGCGGGTTGAGCCGCAGCACCGCCGCCACGTTGCGATAGTCCTGCGGAATGTTGCGGATGCCGACCGCGGTGTTGATGATGATCGGCCAGATCGAGGTGATGAAGATCACGAAGATCGCCGAGGGGCGGCTGTCGCGAAAGGCGGCAAGCGCGATCGGCAGCCAGGCGAGCGGCGGCACGGTGCGCAGCACCTGGAAGATCGGATCGAGTCCGCGCATCGCCCATTCCGACTGGCCGATGAGCGCGCCGACGAGAATGCCGGCGAGCGCGGCGAAGCCGAAGCCGACGGCGACGCGCTGCAGCGACACGAGCACGCGCCAGCCGAGCCCGATGTCCTGGCTGCCGAAGTCGAAGAAGGGTTGCGCGATGAGGTCGCGCGCGTCGCGCCAGATGACGGAGGGCGGCGGCAGCGTCGCGCCGGGCTTGGCGCACAGAAGCTGCCATAGAAGCAGCAACAGCGCGACGGTGACGAGCGGCGGCAGAACCTTGCCGCCGAACCAGGCCGCGAAGGCTCTGGCGCTGCGCGCCCCCGCCGTCAGCCGCGCGGCCATCGCCGGCGCGACGGAGGTCTTGTCGGTCCCCTCGCTCTTCATGACGTAAGCCATCGAAATCTCCTCTGTCGCGTCACGCGACGCGCTTGATCGCGAGGCTCGCGAGATAGGCGGTGGGATTGGCGGGATCGAAGACCTTGCCGTCGAAGAAGGTCTCCTTGCCGCGCGAGGTCGAAGTCGGAATGTCGGACGCAGCCACGCCCAGCGTCTTGGCGGCGTCCCGCCAGATGTCCTCGCGGTTGACCTTCTTCACCAGCGCGGCGACGTCGGTCGCCGGTTCGAACTTGCCCCAGCGAATGTCTTCGGTGAGGAACCACGCGTCGTGGCTCTGGAACGGATAGGACGCGTGGTCCTGCCAGAACTTCATGTAGAGATCCGTGCCCTTGGCCATGCGGCCGTTGCCGTAGTTGATGTCGCCCTTCAAGCGGCCGGCGACGTCGGCGGGCGGGACGTTGAACCACTGGCGGCGGCCGAGAATGGCGGCCATCTCCTCCTTGTTCTCCATCTTGTCGCACCATTGCTGCGCTTCCAGCACGGCCATCAGCAGCGCCTGCGTCGCCTTCGGATATTTGTCGACGAAGGCCGCGCGCAGGCCGAGCGACTTTTCGGGATGCTTTTTCCAGAGCTCGCCCGTCGTGCAGGCGGTGAAGCCGATCCCCTGGTTGACGAGTTGCTCGTTCCACGGCTCGCCGACGCAGAAGGCGTCCATATTGCCGACCTTCATGTTCGCCACCATCTGCGGCGGCGGCACGACGATGGTCGAGACGTCCTTGTCCGGGTCGATGCCCGCGGCCGCCAGCCAATAGCGCAGCCACACGTCGTGCGTGCCGCCGGGAAAGGTCATGGCGACCTTCACTTCCTTGCCCTCGGCCTTCTTCTTGGCGAAGGCGTCCTTCAGAGGGGAGGCGTCGAGCCCGACCTTCAGGTCCTTGTATTCGTTGGCGACCGAAATGCCCTGGCTGTCGAGATTGAGGCGCGCCAGAATGTACATAGGCGTGCCGACATTGTTCTGCGTCACCTTGCCGGCGGTGATGAGGTACGGCATCGGCGTCAGAATGTGCGCGCCGTCGATGCCGTTGGCCTCGGAGCCCAGCACCAGATTGTCGCGCGTCGCGCCCCAGGAGGCCTGCTTGGCGACCTCGACGTCCTTCATGCCGTGCTTCTCGAACAGCCCCTTTTCCTTGGCGATGATGAGCGGCGCGGCGTCGGTGAGCGCGATATAGCCGAGCACGGCCTTGCTGACCTCGGGACCGGCGCCCTGCGCGTGCACGCCGCGCGGGACGAAGCCGGCGAAAGCCGCGGAGGCGGCGCCGGCGAGCAGGCTGCGGCGGTCGGGAGTGGCGAGGGCGGCGGCTGGCTTGATCATGGGCGGCTCCTTCGGACGCCCTTGCTGGTCGCAACGGCGAATTCGCCCCGGTCTTGCAGACGCCGTGCCAACTCGTTGAATTTAATGAAAGACAATTTCTTGTTTGATAAATGTTATCTGCGCGCGGGATGCTTCCTTGGTTTGGAACGCGGGCGCTCGCAGAACCGGCGCTTCAGGCGCATGCCCGCTTCTTGTGCAGCGCACAAAAAAGGCAGTGGCGCGCATCATGATGCAGGGCGCCCAGCCAAGCGGCGCGCCGATCTCGCAGCCAGACGCCTCGGGCGCAATCGTCATGGCGAGCCAATGGTCGCGCAGCGCGCCCGATGGCAGGCTCCGCGAAGCAATCCAGGAGTCGCAGCCCGGCCCTGGATCGCCACGTCGCTTCGGCAGAAATCGCCTGCGCTTCTCGCGCTGACGATTCCGGTCAAGTGCAGACCGCTCTAGTTCGTCCTCGGCGCGCCCGCCGCGATGACCGGTCCGATCGGCTCCCATGTCTTGCCGTCGAAGCGCGACATCTGGAGCTTGTCGTAGAGCGAATAATTGTCGGGCGAGGAGGACAGGGTGACGCCGGGCAGGCCGAGCGGCAATTGCACGTCCTTGAAACTCGAGACCACCTTCATCAGCTTCTCGCGCGTGCAGTCCTTGCCGCACTCCGTCAGCGCCTTCTCGGTCAACCAGGCCGAATTGTAACCGGTCGTGTTGGAGCCGTCGTTGGGATCGGCGTTGTTGTTCCACTCCTTCATGAACGCCAGATAGTCCTGCGTCTCCTTGTCGTTGGCCCAGCGTGGATCGGCCGGAATCTTGGTCGCGATCGCCGTGACCAGGCCCTTGGAATTCTCCAGCCCCGCCGGTTCGAGCACCGTCTTGATCGAGCTGCCGACCGCGACGATGTAGTGCAGCGGCTTCCAGCCGAGTTCGGCCGCCTTGCGGATCGACTGCGCCGAAAACTTCGGCGTCGTCATGTTGAACAAAGTGTCGGCGCCGGATGCGCGCAGCGCCACGATCTGCGAATCGATCGTGGGATCGGAGACTTCGTAGGTCACCTCTTTCACGATCAGCGAGATCTTGTCGCCGAGGCCCTCCTTGAAGCCGCGCACATAGTCGCGGCCAGCGTCGTCGTTCTGCGAGAGCACGGCGATCTTGGCGTTCGGCTTTTCCTTGAGGATGTACTTGGCTGCGACGCGGCCTTCCATCGTGTAGGCGGGATAGAGCGCCATCGTATAGGGGAAGTTCTTCGGGTCGTTCCATTTGTCGGCGCCGGTCGACAGGAAGAGGTGCGGCACCTTCTTGCCGTTCATGTATTTGTGGATCGCCGTGTTGGTCGCCGTCCCCAGCGAGCCGAAATTGGCGAATATCTCGTCCTGCTCGACCAGCTTGCGCGTCTGCTCGACGGTCTTGGGCGGGCTGTAGGCGTCGTCGTAGGTCAGAAAATTGACCTTGCGCCCGTGGATGCCGCCGCGCGCATTGAGCCGGTTGTAGTAGGCGGTCTCGGTGCGGCCCGCCGCGCCATAGGCGGATGCCGGCCCGCTATAGGGCATGGTCTGGCCGATCTTGATCTCCTTGTCGGTGATGCCCGTTTCCGCAAACGCAGGCGCGGCCGCGATCAATCCGACCGCGGCAAAGAATGCCGATTTTCTCATGCGAACCCTCCCGCGCGCTTATGGCTGCGCGCTCGCCCGATTTGACGGCTTGGCGGGCCCAAGCGTCAAGGCGCGGCGCACAACGGGCCAGGAGGGCCGTGAAATGGCGGGAAAGACCCCGGAACTTGCCAGCCGCGGGCGCTTGGGCTAGCTCAGGGGCGGAAAAGAGCCATGGCCCAGCAGAAACCGATCAATCTCCAGAACCTTTCGACGATCGTCGCCGTGCTGATTCTTGTCGGCACCGAGCTCGTCGGCGCCTCCTGGGCGGCCGGCTGGGCTCTCGGCGGCCTGTTCCAGCTCGACGCCACGGTGAGCCGCGTCATCGAGGTCGCCTTCGCGCTGATCGGCTTCGTCGGCCTCTATTTCTTCATGCGCACCGCGATCCGCCACGAGCCGATCCGCGGCTGATCAGCCCGAGAGCTTCTCCCGCACCTCTGCCGGCAGCCGCGCCGGCTTGCCGTCGGCGACCGCCGCGACGCGAACATCCGCAGTGACCAGCACCTCCGCGCCGCGCAACACGCGTTGCGCGAGGATCGCCGATGCGCCTTTCACCTCGCGTGCAAAAGTCTCGATGGTCAGCATGTCGTCCATCTTTGCCGCCTTCAGGAACTCGATGTTCATCGCGCGCACGACGAAGGCGAAGGGCGCATGATCGCTCTCGCCCGCATGGATCGCCTGCTGGTGAATGCCGAGATCGCGCAACAGCTCCGTGCGCCCACGCTCCATGAAGCGCAGGTACGAGGCGTGATAGACGACGCCGGAAAAATCCGTGTCCTCGTAATAGACGCGGATCAAGAGGCGATGCGGCGCGGTCATTCGTCCTCGCCAAACAGGCCGAACTGCGCCCCCGTGCGCGCCGGCTCCGCCAGTCCCATATGCCGGAACGCCTGCGGTGTCAGCAGGCGGCCGCGCGGCGTGCGTTGCAGGAACCCCTGCTGCAGGAGATAGGGCTCGATGATGTCCTCGATCGCGTCGCGCGGCTCCGACAGGGCGGCGGCGATCGTCTCGATGCCGACCGGCCCGCCGCCGAAATTCAGGGCGATCATATCGAGATAGCGCCGGTCCATCTGGTCGAGGCCGATCGCATCGACATCCAGCAGCCGCAGCGCCTTGTCCGCCACCGCGCGATTGACGACCGGATCGCCATCGACAATGGCGAAGTCGCGCACGCGGCGCAGCAGCCGTCCCGCGATGCGCGGCGTGCCGCGCGCGCGCCGCGCGATCTCGTTGGCGCCGTCCGCCGACATGTTCACGCCCAGAACACGGGCGCCGCGCGAAACGATGCTCTGCAATTCCTCGACCGTGTAGAAATTGAGCCGCACGGGAATGCCGAAACGGTCGCGCAGCGGCGTCGTCAGCAGGCCGGCGCGCGTGGTGGCGCCGACCAGCGTGAATTTCGCCAGATCGATCTTCACCGAGCGCGCCGCCGGCCCCTCGCCGATGATGAGATCGAGCTGGAAATCCTCCATCGCCGGATAGAGGATTTCCTCCACCGCCGGGTTGAGGCGATGGATCTCGTCGATGAACAGCACGTCGCGCTCTTCGAGATTGGTGAGTTGCGCCGCAAGGTCGCCGGCCTTGGCGATCACCGGCCCCGAGGTCGAGCGGAAATTCACCCCCATCTCGCGCGCGAGAATCTGCGCCAGCGTCGTCTTGCCGAGGCCGGGGGGACCTACGAACAGCACATGATCCAGCGCATCCCCGCGCGCGCGCGCCGCCTCGATGAACACCCGCAGGTTCTTGCGCGCCGCCTCCTGCCCCGTGAAATCGGCGAGCGTCAGCGGCCGCAGCGAGGCGTCGGAATCGTCGTCGCGCTTTTCGGAGGAGACGAGGCGGGGCTTGGCGTCGGTCATGGCCCCTTCTTCGGAATGTAGACGACGTTCGGCAAGCCCTCGAAATGCGCGTCGCAGGTCACGACTTCGCAATCCGCGGCGCGCGCCGTCGCATAAATGATCGAATCGGCCGTCGGCAAACCATACGCGCGGCCGAGTTCGGCGGCGCGAAGCGCGATGTCTGTATCGAGAGGAACGACGAGACAGTCCCGTGTCACGGCGAGAACATCGTCCATGCGCTCAGGCGCCTCGCGTTGCATCCATTTGGCGAGTTCGAGCTGGACGATGGTGGGCACGACGAAATCTTCGCGCGCCGGAATTTCGGCGCGCAAACTCGGCCCCGTCGGCGTGTCGACGAGCCACTCGATCCAGGCGGACGTGTCGACGACCCGCATCAGTAGCGGTCATTGCGGTCGCGATAGCCCTCGGGGTTCGCCCCCTTGGCGATCCCGCGCAGGGATTCGAAATCGCGCGCTGGCGCCAGGACGAGCGTGTTCCCGCGCGGCACGAACACCACTTTCTGGCCGGCCTTCCAACCCATCTGCTCCCGCACTTCCTTCGGGATCGAAATCTGGAATTTCGACGAGATTTTCGCGCTCACGCCCATCCTCGCCTCCTTATCGATCAGCTTTCAGTAAGAATATCAGGAACGAAACGAAAACACCAGCTACTGCGCGAGTTCCTTCAGCCCGCGCCTTATGAGCGCGCTCGTCTCGGCCGTCTCCCCCAGCGCCCTGACGCTCGCCGCCACGGCGGCGGCGGCCTGCGGGCGCCCGTAGCCGAGATTGACCAGCGCCGAAATCGCGTCCTGCACCGGCTTGGGCGCGGCTTTCGCGTCGTCCGCGCCGGCAAGCCGCGCCACGACCGGGTCGACGGCGGCGAGCGCCGGCGCCTTGTCCTTCATTTCCGCCACGATGCGCGCGGCGAGCTTCGGGCCGACGCCGGGCGCGCGCGCGACCGCCGCCTTGTCCTGCACGCCGATGGCGGTGGCGAGTTCCGCCGGGCCGAGCACGCCGAGAATGGCGAGCGCGACCTTCGCGCCCACGCCCTGCACGTTCTGCAACAGCCGGAACCAGTCGCGCTCCGCATCGCTCGTGAAGCCGAACAGCCGGATCGCGTCCTCGCGCACCTGCGTCTCGATGGCGAGCGCGGCGGCCTCGCCGGCCTTCGGCAATTTCTGCAGCGTGCGCGCCGAACATTGCACGACATAGCCGACGCCGTTGACGTCGAGGATGACGAAATCCTCGCCGTAGGAATCGATGAGGCCCTTGAGCTTGCCGATCATCCCGCGCCCCCTGCCGCCACTCTCGCGGCCAGCGCCCGCGCGCCGCGATGCTGCGCATGGCAGATCGCCACCGCCAGCGCGTCGGCGGCGTCGGCGCTCTTGGCGTCGCATTTCGGCAGCAGCGCGCGCACCATCATCGCCACCTGCGCCTTCTCCGCGTGGCCCGCGCCGACCACGGTCTTCTTCACGAGATTGGCGGCGTATTCGGCGACGCCGACGCCGGCGAGGGTCGGCGCGAGCAGCGCGACGCCGCGCGCCTGCCCGAGCTTCAGCGCCGATTGCGGATCGCGGTTGACGAAGGTCTCCTCGACCGCCGCCTCGTGCGGGGCGTGCGCGGCGATTACCGACGCCAGCCCTTCGTGCAATTGCCGCAACCGTTGGGCAAGCGACAGCGCGGCGTCCGAATGCAGCGTCCCGCAGGCGACGAAGGACAGCCGCGATCCCTCGGCCTCGATCACGCCCCAGCCGGTATTGCGGAGGCCCGGATCGATCCCGATGATGCGAATCGGTTTTGGCGACATGCGCCAATTTACGCTGGCGTCGGCCGATCCGGTAGGCTTGTACGCGACGTCTCGCCGCACCTTGCCGCCATCGCGCGCCGCGCCAGTTTGAGAGGGACGCCCGCGAAGGAAGCCACGGATGCACGATCTCAGCGCGATCGATCTCGCCCGCTTCCAGTTCGCCTTCACCGTCGGCTTTCACATCGTCTACCCCGTCTTCTCGATCGGTCTGGCGAGCTATCTGGCGACGCTCAATTTCCTGTCGCTGTGGACCGGCGAGCGCGTCTATCTCCAGCTCTTCGACTATTGGAAGCGCATCTTCGCCATCGCCTTCGGCATGGGCGTCGTCAGCGGCGTGGTCATGAGCTACCAGTTCGGCACGAACTGGAGCGTCTTCGCCGACAGGACGGGCCCGATCCTCGGCCCCCTGATGGGCTACGAGGTCCTCTCGGCCTTCTTCCTCGAGGCGGGCTTCCTCGGGGTCATGCTGTTCGGCCGCAAGCGCGTCGGGCCGGGCCTGCATTTGTTCGCCACGCTGATGGTCGCGCTCGGCACCTTCATCTCCGCCTTCTGGATTCTCTCGGCCAATAGCTGGATGCAGACGCCGGCCGGATACGCCATCAACGCGCAGGGCCAGTTCACGCCCGCCGACTGGTTCGCGGCGATCTTCAATCCGTCCTTCCCCTATCGCCTCGTCCACATGGTGCTGGCCGCCTATCTCACGACCTCGCTTGCGGTGGGCGCCGTCGGCGCGCTGCATCTCTTGCGCGGCGATCGCTCGGCTTCGGTGCGCACGATGTTCTCCATGGCCATGTGGATGGCCGCGCTCGTGGCGCCCGTGCAGATTTTCGCGGGCGACCAGCACGGGTTGAACACGCTGGCGCATCAGCCCGCCAAGATCGCCGCGATCGAAGGCCATTTCGACGGCGAAAAGAGCGCGCCGCTCATCCTGTTCGGCATGCCCGACATGCAGAACGCACGCACGAACTACAAGATCGAAATTCCTTACGCCGGCTCGCTCATCCTCACGCATTCGTTCGACGGCTATGTGCCGGGGCTGAAAGATTTCCCGCGCGAAAACTGGCCGCCTGCGCCGATCGTCTTCTGGAGTTTCCGGGTCATGGTCGGTCTCGGTTTCGCGATGGCGGCGCTGGGCTTCTGGGGGCTGCACGCGCGCTGGCGCGGCGCGTTCTACGATGATCGATGGCTGCATCGCGCCGCGCTCGTCATGGGGCCGGCGGGCTTCGTCGCCGTGCTTGCGGGCTGGACGACGACCGAGGTCGGCCGCCAGCCTTTCGTCGTCTACGGCCTGCTGCGCACCGCCGACGCCGCATCGCCGATCGCGGCCCCCGCCGTGGCCGCATCGCTGCTTGGCTTTATTGTCGTCTATGCGACCGTCATGGCCTTCGGTTTCGTCTATATCGCCATCCTGATGAACCGGCCGCCCGACGCGCCGACCGAGATGGCGGAAGACGCGCCGCTGCGCGCGGCGGGCGTGGCGCCGGGCGTGGCCGCCCGCATTGTCGCGCCGGACGAGGGAGGCGTTCGATGATCGAGGCGCTGGACCTTCCCCTCGTCTGGGCCGGAATCATCGCTTTCGCGGTCCTCCTCTACACGCTGCTCGACGGTTTCGATCTCGGCGTCGGCATTCTCTTTCCCTTCATGCGCGACGGCGATCAGCGCGGCCGCATGCTCTCGACCATCGCGCCGGTGTGGGACGGCAACGAGACCTGGCTGGTGCTCGGCGGCGGCGGCCTGCTCGCCGTCTTTCCGCTCGCCTATTCGATCATCTTCTCCGCGCTCTACGCGCCGATCGTCCTGATGCTGCTGTCGCTCGTCTTCCGCGGCGTGGCGTTCGAATTCCGGTGGCAAACCCCTCGCGCGCAAAAAATATGGGACCGGGCTTTCGCGCTGGGCTCGATCGGCGCGGCGGTCGCGCAGGGATTGGCGCTCGGCGCGCTGGCGCAGGGCATCCCGGTCGACGGGCGCGCCTATGGCGGCGGCTGGTGGGACTGGCTGACGCCATTCAGCCTGCTGACGGCCTTGGGCCTCACGCTAGGATACGCGCTGCAGGGCGCCTGCTGGCTCATCATGAAGACAGACGGGCGGCTGCAAAGACAGGCCTACGACATTGCGCGCTGGCTCGCGCCGGCGTTCCTCGGCGCGATCGCCGCCGTCAGCCTGTGGTCGGTCTTTCTCGACGCCAGATACGCCGCCAACTGGTTTTCGTGGCCGCGCATCCTGCTTGTCGCGCCGGTGCCGCTGCTGGTCGCGGCGGCGGGCTTCGTCCTGATCTCCGGAATTGCCCAGGAGAAAGAGCGCTCGCCCTATATTGCGACGCAGGCGCTGTTCGTTCTGGGCTTTGCGGGCCTTGGCGTCAGCTTCTACCCCTACATCGTGCCGAACAGCGTCACGATCTGGCAGGCGGCCGCGCCCGACAAGAGTCTCGCCTTCCTCATCGTCGGCGCCGCGCCGCTCCTGCTCGTCATCCTCGCCTACACGAGCTACGCCTATTGGGTGTTTCGCGGCAAGACGCCCGCCGACCATCACGGCTATTGATGCGCAACGACGACCCGCAAGCGAAACAGGCGCCGCTCGCGCGACGCCTGCTGTGGTTTGCCCTGCTCTATCTCGGCGGCGTGGCCGCCCTCGGCGCGCTGGCTTACGGCCTGCGCTACGTCACGCGCTGATCTGCGGCCGGCAGGAAACCGGCGGTCCCGGCGCGACAGTCAGAGCCGGGACCGCCGGCCTCCGGCCGGCATCTCACAAGCGCCGCCGAGCGGACGAAAACCGCCATTCCGGCGGCGTCGCGCACAATCCGGCCTTGACCGGATTATTTTCGATGTAGGAGATCGCTTGCCCAAGCTGCGTCTCGTCGCGCATGAAGCGATCGAAATAATCGCGCGCCCAGAAGGCGCCGCGCGTGTCATTCAGCGCATTGACGCGCGCCGCCGTGAAGGTCTTCCAGCTTCGCACGACGTCGGGAAGCGCAAAGCCTTCCACCTGCTCGATCAGCGCGTGCACATGGTTCGGCATCACGCACCATGCAAGAGCGCGATATCTTGCGCCGTCGAAATGCAGAAGCGCGTTTTCGACAATCATGGCTGCGCGCGGCTCTGCCAGAAGGCACGCGCCCAGACCACGATCGAGGGCTTCGTCCGCTATCCAGGCGCGTCGTCTGGAATCCTCGCCGCGCGCCGCCTCGACGTAAGCCGGCAGGCTATCGGCAGTCCGGAAAACAATATGCTGGACGGTTTCAGGCGAATCGAAATGAGGCAGGTATCCGCGCGAATACCAACCTCGCGCTTCGCTCATCGTTCGCCCCATATGCCGGCTGGAAGCCGGCGGTCCCGGCGCGCCGGTCAGCCGGGACCGCTGGCCAGCCCGCGTCAGCCGCCCATCTTCGCCACGAGCGCGTCCGAAATCTCGAAATTGGCGTAGACGTTCTGCACGTCGTCGTTTTCCTCGAGCGCGCCGACGAGCTTGAGAATCTTCTCGCCCGTCTCGTCGTCGAGCATGGTCGTCGACTGCGGCTTCCAGATGATCTTCGCCTTGCGCGCCTCGCCGAATTTCGCTTCCAGCGCCTTGGCGACTTCCGCGAAGCTCTCCATGGCGGTCGTCACCTCATGGCCGTCCTCGGTGGTCGCGACATCGTCGGCGCCGGCCTCCAGCGCCGCTTCCATCATCTCGTCTTCGCTGGCGGCCTTCGTGTCGTATTCGATCGAACCGACGTGATCGAACATGAAGGACACTGCGCCGTTGGCGGTCAGTTCGCCGCCGGCTTTCGAGAAATAGGAACGCACTTCGCCGGCGGTGCGGTTGCGGTTGTCGGTCAGCGCCTCGACGATGATGGCGATGCCGCCGGGCGCGCGGCCCTCGTAGCGGACCTCGTCGTAGTTTTCGCTGTCGCCGCCGGCCGCCTTCTTGATCGCGCGCTCGATATTGTCCTTCGGCATGTTTTCCGCGCGCGCCGCCAGAACGGCGAGGCGCAGCCGGGGGTTCATGGCGGGATCGGGCATGCCCATCTTGGCCGCGACGGTGATTTCGCGCGCGAGCTTGGAGAAGACCTTGGAGCGGATCGCGTCCTGCTTCCCCTTCTTGTGCATGATGTTCTTGAACTGGCTATGGCCGGCCATCGGCGTCTTGCTCCGAGCGAATTAGGAAAATCGCGCGCTATATACGCGCCCTGCGCCGACGAATAAAGCCGCGCTAGTTCCAGAACCCCGGAACCGCTTCCGCCAGCCGCCCGCCGAGTCGCACCGGCGCGATCTTCGTCGCCAGCCCATTGGGGCCCGTCTCCACCGCCACGCCGCACAGCGTCGCCGCCCCGTCGGCCGGTTCGAAGCGCGCGCCGGGCGTCTTGCGGGTGAAGCGGCGCAGCGGCTCCTCCTTGTCCATGCCGATGACGGAATCATAATCGCCGGTCATGCCGGCGTCTGTCTGGTAGGCCGTGCCGTGGGCGAGAATCTGCGCATCCGCCGTCGGCACATGCGTATGCGTGCCGACGACAAGCGACACGCGGCCGTCGAGAAAATGGCCGATCGCCTGCTTCTCGCTCGATGCTTCCGCATGGACGTCGAAGATCGCCGCGTCGCAGCCGAGTCCGAGCGGGCAGGCGGCGATCTCGCGCTCGATCGCCGCGAAGGGATCGTCGAGCGGGTCCATGAATATGCGGCCCATGACGTTGCAGACGAGCACACGATGGCCGTTCGCGCCTTCGTACAGATAGGCGCCGCGCCCCGGCGTCCCCGGCGGATAGTTGACCGGGCGGATGAGACGTTCCTGCCGCTCGATGAAGACGAGCGCCTCGCGCTGGTCGAAGGAATGGTTGCCGAGCGTCAGGCAATCGGCGCCGGCCGCCAGAAACTCGTCGGCGATCGCCTCGGTGACGCCGAAGCCGCCCGCGGCGTTCTCGGCGTTGACCACGACGAAATCGAGCTTCCAGCGGCGTCTGAGCTCAGGCAGGCGCTCCAGCAGCACGGCCCGGCCGGCGCGGCCCACGACATCGCCGATGAACAGAAGGCGCATTCAGCCCGAAGCTCCACATTCGAAGATTTTTTGTTCGGTTATCACGAAATCGAGCCGCTGGTCGTGCGTCTCGTGCGGAATTTCATCGACTTCCTGATCGGCGTAGGCGAGCCCGATGGCGACGATCCTGCGCCGTGTCCGCACGGCGGCAAGCGTCGCGTCGAAATTGCCGCCGCCATAGCCGATCCGGTGCCCCCGCGCATCGAAACAGGCGAGCGGCAGGATCATCAGGTCGGGCTCGACCTCGGCGGCGGTCGCCAGAGGCTCGAACAGGCCGAGCGGCCCCTTGGCAAGCTCGTCGCCGGGCGCCCATAGCCGGAAATGCAGCGGCCGCGCGGCGGCCGTCATCACGGGCAGCGCCGTGCGGAATCCGTCGCGCGCCAGGCGTTCCAGCAGCGGGCGCGTCGAGATTTCGGAACGGATCGGCCAGTAGGCGGCGATCGCCGCGCCCGGCGACGCCAGCCGCGCGACCAGTTTGGCGGCTTGCGCGCACGCCTTCTCCGCCGCCGCATGGGCCTCGGCCGGCTCGATCAGGTCGCGTCGGGCAAGCGCATGGCGGCGCAGGACGATTTTGGACGCGGGATCGGCAATCATCGGAACAGACTAGCCGAGGCGCGCGCACGACGGGAAGTGACGAATGACAAGGGGAAGGGTTGCGGGCCACGATGACCGTGGGACATCGACCCCGGGAACCTACAGAGTAGGTGGGCGCCGTGTTGCCCAAGCCCACGGGCAAGGACAGGGACAGCTCCCTGAGAGTCGATAAGGCCCCGGGAATACTATCCACACGCATCCCGCAGCGCCGCCCCGGCAATGTAGGGCCTCGCGCGCCTTTGCGCCAGTGTCCGGGCGATCACGCGCTCCAGCGCGCGGGCAGGTTGAGCGGGCCCCGGAACGCCCAGCCGCCGAAGCGCACGGGCTCGGCCGTCTCGTCCAGCCGCAGGTCGCGCAGGCGCGCGAAGATCGTCGGCAGGGCGACGCTGGCGACAATGGCGCGCGAGGCGAAGGCGCCGGCGCAATAATGCGGCCCTGCCCCGAAGGCGATGCTCTTCTGCGTGTCGCGGCCGATATCGAACGTATCGGGATCGGCGAAATGCGCCTCGTCGCGATTGGCCGCGCCGAACATCAGGAAGACGCGATCCTCCGGCTCCAGCACGATGTCGCCGATCGCATAGCGTCTGGCGATGCGCCGCGGCGACATGCCGATCGGCGCCATCCAGCGCGCATATTCCTCGAACGCCTGCAGCCACGTGACCTCGCCGTCGAGCACGCGGCGCTTCTGCTCGGGATGGGTGAGCAACGCCCAGACCGCGCCGGCGATCATGTCGCGCGGCTCGTTCTGCCCGCCGGAAATGGCCAGCTTCACGTTGGCGCGCACGCTGTCCATCGGCAGGTCCGTCTGCAGCATGACGGAGAGGAGGCTGTGATCGGGCGTTTCGCGCAGGATCGGGATCATGCCGTCGATGGCGGCGTCTATGCCCGCGGTCGCCGCGGTGCATCGCGCTTCCACCTGCGGATCGCCGATGTAATTGGCGATGCCGTCGATCATGCCCTGCGACCAGGCGTCCATGTCGCGATAGGAAATGTTGGCGAGCCCCGTCAGGCTCTTCAGGCATTCGCCGGAGATCGGCAGCGCGACCTCCTTGAACAGGTCCGCCGATCCCTTCGGCGCGACCTCGTCGAGAACGCGGTCCGCGTGGCCCTGAAAGACCTGCGTCCAGTGCGTGCGCACGGTCTTGGGCGAGACGGCGGGAAAGATGATCGCGCGTTCCGCCTGATGCTCGGCGCCGTCCTTGCGCATCATGTTGTGGCCCATCAGCCGGTTCATCAGGCCCTGCGGCTGATGCGACGAAAAGACGTCGACCATCTTCTCGTAGACGTAGATGTCGTCGCGCCGCGTGAACAGCGTCGCGCCGAGTTCGGGCACGAAGGCGATGGGCGCCTTGTCGCGCAACGTCTTCAGCGTCGGATAGGGATCGCGCCAGAATTCGCCGAGGTCGATGGATACGTGAGGGGCCGTGCTCATCGTTGCTGCTTGGTTCGCGTTTCCTTGCGCCCGCCTGAAACTCTCCGCCCGCCACGCCTTCGTGCCGAGGAGCCGCACAGCGGCGCAGGCTCCTCAGGATGAGGAATCGGGGTTCAGATCGGACGCTTCGCAGATTACAGCATGACCGCAGGCCGGGCGCCTATTCCTTGCCGGACATTTCCCGCGCGAGCTTTTCCAGCCGCTCGGCGACGCCGCCCAGCGCTTCGGCCAGATGCGTCTCGCGCGCCGCCCGCGTCTGGCGCGCGTCCTGGCCGACTTCGGCCAGCGCCGCGATCTGCTCTTCCAGGCTCTCGATCCGGCCCTTCGCTTCCGCCAGTTCGTCGGCGATGGTGATCGCCGCCATCACGACAAGCCGCTGCTCGCCGATCTCGCCGAAGCTCGTGCGCAGGCCCGCCATCTTCGAATCGACGTGCAGCGCCAGCGCCTCGATATGCGGCTCCTGCCCATCCTCGCAATTCATGCGGTAGGTGCGCCCGGCGATGGTGACGACGACCTGCGCCATCTCACTCGCCTCCCTCGGCGCCCTGCGCCAGCGTCGCGATCGCCGCGGCGGCGGCTTCCAGACGCCGGGCGACCTCGTCGTTGGCGGCTTCCAGCCTTTGCCCGCGCGCCAGCGCCGCGTCGAGGTCCAGCGCCAGCCGCGCGCGGTCGTCCTGCATGGCGGCGAAGGCTTCGTCGAGGTCGCTTCGGACAAGATCGGCTTCGCGCTTGCGCCCCGCCGCCGCCTCGAGCGTGGCCAGGGCGGACAGGAGGCGCGCCAGCGCGGCGTCGAGCGGGTCTGCGACCCTCGGCGCGGCCGGGCCGGACGATCCGACGGGCTCGGTCATGACGGCGAAACGACCTCCACTTCAGGCATAGAGCGCGCGCCCGCGATTCGCGTCAACGCGAAACGGGTGGATTTGCGTGAATTGCGCGCCACTTGCGGACTTATCCTCGCGTTCTGCTGACGGAAGCCCTGCGTTGACTCAGGTGGCTCGCCTGTTAAGGAACGCGCGTCTTCAGCGAAAATCCGGGAGCAGCCGCGCGATGACCAACAGCGTGACGCAGGACATGATGGCCAATGCGATCCGCGCCCTCGCGATCGACGGCGTGGAAGCGGCCAAGTCCGGCCATCCCGGCATGCCCATGGGCGCAGCCGACATCGCCGCCGCACTGTGGACGCGCGTGCTGAAATTCGACGCCGCCGACCCGCACTGGCCCGACCGCGACCGCTTCGTCCTCTCCGCCGGCCACGGCTCCATGCTGCTCTACGCCCTGCTGCACCTGACGGGCTACGAGGGCATGACCATTGACCAGCTCAAGCATTTCCGCCAGGTCGGCTGGAAGACGCCCGGCCATCCCGAATACGGCCACACGGTCGGCGTCGAGACCACGACCGGCCCGCTCGGCCAGGGCCTCGCCACCGCCGTCGGCATGGCGCTGGCGGAGCGCCATCTGGCGGCCGAATTCGGCGGCGACATCGTCGACCACCACACCTATGTCATCTGCGGCGACGGCGATCTCATGGAGGGCGTGTCGCAGGAAGCCATCGCCTTTGCCGGCCACCTGAAGCTCTCGCGCCTGATCGTGCTCTACGACGACAACGAGATCTCCATCGACGGCCCGATCAGCCTCTCCGATTCGGTCGATCAGGTCGCCCGCTTCCAGTCCGCCGGCTGGGCGGCGACCCGCGTCGACGGCCACGACCAGGACGCCATCGTCGCCGCGCTCGAGACGGCGAAGAAGTCCGACAAGCCCTCCCTCATCCTCTGCCGCACCACCATCGGCTTCGGCTCGCCCAATCGCGCGGGCACGGCCAAGGCGCATGGCGAGCCGCTCGGCCCCGACGAGGCCAAGGCCGCCAAGGCGCAGCTCGGCTGGACGGCGGCGCCCTTCGAGGTTCCGGCCGACCTGCTCGCGGCCTGGCGCGCCGCGGGCAGCCGCGGCGCCGAGGCCCGCAAGGCATGGCAAAACCGCTTCGATGCCGCGGGCGACCGCAAGGCCGAGTTCGAGCGCCGGCTCGCCCGCAAGCTGAAGCCGGAGGTCGAAGCTGCGCTCGCCGCGCTGAAGGACAAGCACGCCGCCGACAAGCCGTCGCTCGCCACCCGCAAGGCGAGCGAGGCGGCGATCGAGGCGATCACGCCGCACATTCCCGAATTGCTGCTCGGCTCGGCGGATCTGACGCCCTCCAACAATGTGAAGGCCAAGTCCGCCGCTTCCATCGCGCCGGGCTCCTACGGCGGCCGCTACATCCACTACGGCATCCGCGAGCACGGCATGGTCGCCGCCATGAACGGCCTGACCCTGCACGGCGGGATCATTCCCGGCGGCGCCACCTTCCTGGTCTTCTCCGACTATTGCCGTCCCTCGATCCGCCTCGCCGCGCTGATGGGCGTGCAGGCGATCTACGTCTTCACCCACGATTCCATCGGTCTGGGCGAAGACGGCCCGACCCATCAGCCGGTCGAGCATCTGGCGGCGCTGCGCGCCATGCCGAACCTGCTGGTCATCCGCCCCGCCGACGCCATCGAGACGGCGGAAGCCTGGCAGATCGCGCTGGAGCACAAGACCGGCCCGACGCTGCTGGCGCTGAGCCGCCAGAACCTGCCGACCGTGCGCGGCGCGGGCGCGGCCAACCGCACGGCCGAAGGCGCCTACGAGCTGGCCGGCGCGGCCGGCGCCAGGGCGACCATCTTCGCCTCGGGCTCGGAGGTCGAGCTCGCGCTCGCCGCGCGCGACCTCTTGGCCAAGGACGGCATCGCCGCCCGCGTCGTCTCCGTGCCCTCGACGGAACTGTTCGCCGCCCGCCCCGCCGCCGAGCGCAAGGCCGTGATCGGCGACGCCCCCGTGCGTCTCGCCATCGAGGCCGGCGTGCGGCAGGGGTGGGACGCCTTCATCGGCGAGGACGGGCTGTTCGTGGGGATGCACGGCTTCGGCATGAGCGGCCCCTACAAGGACGTCTTCGCGGCTTGCGGCATTACGGCGCAAGCGGCCGCCGACGCGATCCGCAAGGCTCTGGCCGCCGCGTAAAACCTTTATTGAGGGCAAATTGCGTTCGGCCGGCGTTTAGCCGAATGGATTGGCGCCGCTGCATGACGAATGGGCGTCCCTGTGTTAAGGAGCGCGCCATTCGAGCACCTCGGGAAAAGGAACGGGAAAATGGCTGTCAAGGTCGCGATCAACGGTTTCGGACGCATCGGGCGCAACGTGCTGCGCGCCATCATCGAGTCCGGCCGCACGGACATCCAGGTCGTCGCGATCAACGATCTTGGCCCGGTCGAGACCAACGCCCATCTGCTGCGCTACGATTCGGTGCACGGCAAGTTCCCGCATGACGTGAAGGTCTCGGGCGACACGATCGACGTCGGCCGCGGCCCGATCAAGGTGACCGCCGAACGCGATCCGGCCAAGCTGCCGCACAAGGACCTCGGCGTCGACATCGCGCTGGAATGCACGGGCATCTTCACCGCCCGCGACAAGGCGGCCGCCCACCTGACCGCCGGCGCCAGGCGCGTGCTCGTCTCGGCGCCCGCCGACGGCGCGGACCTCACCGTCGTCTACGGCGTCAACCACGACAAGCTGACCAAGGACCACCTCGTCGTCTCCAACGCGTCGTGCACCACCAACTGCCTCTCGCCCTTCGCCAAGGTGCTGCATGAAGCCATCGGCATCGAGAAGGGCATGATGACGACGATCCATTCCTACACCGGCGACCAGCCGACGCTGGACACGATGCACAAGGATCTCTACCGCGCCCGCGCCGCGGCCCTGTCGATGATCCCGACCTCCACCGGCGCCGCCAAGGCCGTCGGCCTGGTGCTGCCGGAGCTCAACGGCAAGCTCGACGGCTTCGCCATGCGCGTGCCGACGCCCAACGTCTCGGTCGTCGACCTCAAGTTCATCGCCAAGCGCGCGACCTCGAAGGACGAGATCAACGCCGCGATCAAGAAGGCGGCGGACGGCCCGCTCAAGGGCGTGCTCGGCTACACCAACGCGCCGAACGTCTCGATCGACTTCAACCACGATCCGCATTCCTCGATCTTCCACATGGACCAGACCAAGGTGATGGACGGAACGCTGTGCTCGGTCCTGTCCTGGTACGACAACGAATGGGGCTTCTCCAACCGCATGGCCGACACGGCCGTGGCGATGGGCAAGCTGATCTGACGACGCAAACGACGCCGTCATCGCGAGCGTAGCGAAGCAATCCATCCGCCGGCCAACCCGCAGGGATGGATTGCTTCGTCGCTACGCTCCTCGCGATGACGGGCGAGGACGCCCTTGACCCTGCAAGCGACAAGCCCGGCTCCGGCCCAGACCGCCGCCCGCACGGCGCTGCCGATCCTGACGGCGCTCAGCGTCTCGCACTGCCTCAACGACCTCCTGCAATCGCTGCTGCCGGCGATCTATCCCAATCTCAAGCAGGACCTGTCGCTGTCCTTCGCCGAGATCGGCCTCATCACCCTCGTTTTCCAGGTCACCGCCAGCCTGCTGCAGCCGGCCGTCGGCGCCTTCACCGACAAGAGGCCGCAGCCGTTCTCGCTCGCCGTCGGCATGGCCTGCTCGCTGGTCGGGCTGCTGCTGCTGTCGCGCGCGCACGCCTACGGCATCGTGCTGATCGCCGCCGCCATCATCGGCCTCGGCTCGTCGATCTTCCATCCCGAATCCTCGCGCGTCGCGCGCGCCGCGTCCGGCGGCCGCTTCGGCTTCGCGCAGAGCTTCTTCCAGGTCGGCGGCAATACCGGCCAGGCCATCGGCCCGCTGCTCGCCGCGCTCATCATCGCGCCGAACGGCCAGGGCGCCGTGGCCTGGTTCGTGATCGTGCCGCTCGTCGGCATCGCGCTGCTGATCTGGGTCGGCCGCTGGTACGCCGATCACCTCGGCGAGCGCCGCAAGGCCGCCGCCGCGCCCGCGCCGCTGACGCGCAATCAGTGGATCGCCATCGCCATCCTGCTCGTGCTGGTGTTCTCCAAGAATTTCTACATGGCGAGCCTGCAGAGCTTCTACACTTTCTACCTGATCGAGCGCTTCGGCCTGACCATCCAGTCCTCGCAGATCTATCTCTTCGTCTTCATGTTCGCGGTCGCGGCCGGCACCTTCTTCGGCGGCCCGCTCGGCGACCGCTTCGGCCGCGTCATCGTCATCTGGATTTCCATCGTCGGCGTGCTGCCCTTCTCGCTCGCGCTGCCTTTCGTCGGATTCGGCTGGACGGTGGCGCTGACGGCGATCATCGGCTTCGTCATGGCCTCGTCCTTCCCGGCGATCCTCGTCTATGCGCAGGAGCTCGCGCCCGGCCGCGTCGGCATGATCGCCGGCCTGTTCTTCGGCTTCGCCTTCGGCACGGGCGGCCTCGGCGCCGCTTTGCTCGGCGTGCTCGCCGACCACACCTCTCTCGATTTCGTCTACCGCGTCTGCTCGATCCTGCCCGCCATCGGCGTCCTCATGGCGCTGATGCCGAAGTCCGAGCAGAAAGCCATCTAAGGGGATCAACATGGCCGCCTTCCGCACCCTCGATTCTCTTCAGCCCAAGGGCAAGCGCGTGCTCGTGCGCGTCGATCTCAACGTGCCCATGGAAAACGGCAAGGTGACCGACGCCACGCGCATCGACCGCATCCTGCCGACCATCCGCGAGATCGCCGACAAGGGCGGCAAGGTGATCCTGCTCGCCCATTTCGGCCGCCCGAAGGGCGGGCCGGACGAGGCCAATTCGCTGAAGCCCGTGGGCAAGGCGCTCGAACAGCATCTCGGCCGCCCCGTCGGCTTTGCCGCCGACTGCATCGGCGATGTCGCCGAAAAGGCCGTCGCCGCGATGAAGGACGGCGACGTTCTGCTGCTCGAGAACACCCGCTTCCACAAGGGCGAGGAGAAGAATGATCCGGCCGTGGTGGATGGGCTGGCGAAGCTCGGCGACGCCTATGTCAACGACGCCTTCTCCGCCGCGCATCGCGCGCACGCCTCGACCGAAGGCCTCGCGCACAAGCTGCCGGCCTATGCCGGCCGCACCATGCAGGCCGAGCTCGAGGCGCTCGACGCCGCGCTCGGCAACCCGAAGAAGCCCGTCGCGGCGATTGTCGGCGGCGCCAAGGTTTCGACCAAGCTCGACCTGCTCGGCAATCTCGTGAAGAAGGTCGATATCCTCATCATCGGCGGCGGCATGGCGAACACCTTTCTCGCCGCGCGCGGCGTGAAGGTCGGCAAGTCGCTGTGCGAGCACGACCTCGCCGCCACCGCCCGCGAGATCGAGGAAAAGGCGAAGGCCGCGGGCTGCGAGATCGTGCTGCCGGTCGACGGCCTCTTCGCCAAGGAGTTCAAGGCCCACGCCGCGCACCGCATCGACGACGTCGCCCACATCCACGACGACGAGATGATGCTCGACGTCGGCCCCAAGACCGTCGCTTATGTCGAGGCCAAGCTCGCCGGCGCCAGGACGCTGGTGTGGAACGGCCCGTTCGGCGCGTTCGAGCTTGCTCCCTTCGACACCGGCACGGTCGCGGTGGCGCACAAGGCGGCGGCGCTGACCAAGGCCGGCTCGCTCGTGTCGATCGCCGGCGGCGGCGATACGGTCGCCGCGCTCAATCACGCGGGCTCGGCGGACGACTTCACCTATATTTCGACGGCGGGCGGCGCCTTCCTGGAATGGATGGAAGGCAAGGCGCTGCCGGGCGTCGAGGCGCTGCGCGCGTAATTTCGAATCGATCAAGGACGGAGAGAGACATGGCCCGCATCACGATGAGACAATTGCTGGATCACGCCGCCGAGCACGGCTACGGCGTGCCGGCCTTCAACATCAACAACATGGAGCAGGCGCTGGCGATCATGGTCGCCGCCGACGCCGTCGACGCGCCCGTCATCATCCAGGCCTCGCGCGGCGCCCGCCAGTACGCCAACGACATCATGCTCAAGCACATGATGGACGCGGTCGTCGAAATCTATCCGCACATTCCCGTCTGCGTGCATCTCGACCACGGCAACGGTCCGGCCACCGGCATGACCGCAATGCAGGCGGGCTTCAGTTCCGTCATGATGGACGGCTCGCTCAAGGAAGACGGCAAGACCCCGGCCGACTGGGCCTACAATGTCGGCGTGACGAAGAAGGTTACCGACATGGCCCATCTCGGCGGCATTTCCGTCGAGGGCGAACTCGGCGTGCTCGGCTCGCTCGAGACCGGCGAAGGCGAGAAGGAAGACGGCCACGGCGCCGAGGGCAAGCTCAGCCACGACCAGCTTCTCACCAACCCCGACGAAGCCGTGAAGTTCGTGAAGGAGACCAAGGTCGACGCGCTGGCGATCGCCATGGGCACGTCGCACGGCGCCTACAAGTTCACGCGCAAGCCCGACGGCAAGGTGCTGGCGATGAACGTCATCGAGGAAATCCACCGCAAGATGCCGAACATGCATCTCGTGATGCACGGCTCGTCCTCGGTGCCGCAGGACCTGCAGGACATCATCAACAAGTTCGGCGGCAAGATGCCGCAGACCTGGGGCGTGCCGGTCGAAGAGATTCAGCGCGGCATCAAGAACGGCGTGCGCAAGATCAACATCGACACCGACAACCGCATGGCGATCACCGGCCAGATCCGCAAGGTCTTCGCCGAACATCCCGGCGAATTCGACCCGCGCAAATATCTGAAGCCCGCGCAGGAAGCGATGACCAAGATCTGCAAGCAGCGCCTCGAGGAATTCGGCACGGCCGGCAACGCCTCGAAGATCAAGCGCATCGCCACGCTGGCGGAAATGGCGGCAAGCTACGCCAAGGGTTCGCTCGATCCGAAGTTCGCCTGACCGGCCGGCCCGGTTGAAAGAAAAGGCGGCGCTTGCGCCGCCTTTTTTATTGGCCGGCCCTGACCGTAACGCGCGGCCTGTAGCTTCCCGCCGGCGTGCGGAAAGCGACATTCAGGCGGTTCCAGCAATTAATCTCGACGATGGCCAGCGTCAGTTTCGCGAGCTCGTTCTCGGAGAATTGCGCGCGCGCTTCGTCGAACGCGGCGTCCGGCACGTCGCGATTTTCCAGAATCGTCACGGCCTCGGTCCAGGCCAGCGCGGCGCGTTCGCGCGGCGAATAAAGCCCGCTCTCGCGCCACACGCCGGTCATGTACACACGTTCCTCGCTTTCGCCGATCGCGCGCATGTCCTTGGAATGCATGTCGACGCAGAAGCCGCAGCCGTTGATCTGCGACGCCCGGAGATAGACGAGGTGAAGCAGGCTGTGCTCGAGCCCCAGCCCTTCCACCTTCTTCCAGAAGTCGAGCATGATCGCGCGCACTTCCGGCGCGGCGGCGGCATAGTCGAGACGGGCTTTCATGGGCTCCTCCTGTGCGAAATGATCTGTCGCGCCCACGTGAGAAAACAATATTTCCGCGCTTTCGCCGAATTTGCGTATGAATAGAGCAGCCGACTCACAAGGAAGCTGCGATGGCGCGCGACCCCGAGGCCCCGCCGGCCCGCCTCTATCTGATCACCCCGGCGCTGGACGGCGCCGCTCCCTTCGACAGGGCGCTGGCGGCCGCGCTCGGCGCCGGCGACGTCGCCTGCGTGCTCGCGCGCTTCGCCACGACCGATCCCGGCCAGCGCAAGGCGATTCTGCGCGCGCTGACCCCGCTCGCGCAGGATCACGGCGCCGCCTTGCTGGTGGAGGGCGATGCGCAGCTCGCCGCCCGCGCGGGCGCCGACGGCGTACATATTTCCGGCGCCGGGCGCGCGCTCGACGACGCCATCGAAAGCCTCAAGCCCGAGCGCATCGTCGGCGTCGGCGGGCTTGCCAGCCGCGACGAGTGCATGAGCGCCGGCGAACAGGATGTCGACTATCTGATGTTCGGCGCCCCCGACGATCCGACGCCGCCGGGCGACATCTTCGAGCGAACGCGCTGGTGGGCGGAAATCTTCAACGTGCCGTGCGTGGCGTTTGCCCGCGCGCTGGACGAGGTGGAGGCGCTGGCGGACGCCGGCGCGGAATTCATCGCGCTCGAAGCCGCCGTCTGGGACGACGCGCGCGGACCCGCCGCGGCCGTCGCCGAAGCGGCGGCGCGTTCGGTTGGAGCCTTCGCGTGAGACGCTGGGCAGTTTTCCCGGGCGCTGTCATGCTGCTCGCCTCCGCCGCGCTCGCGCAGCAGGGCAAGCCCGCACTGCGTCCGAGTCAGGCGCCCGAGACGGCCCAGGCGCCGGCCATTCCTGGCTTCGCGGAGGCCAACGATCCGTTTGCAGCCTATCAGCGCGGCTTTTACGCCACCGCCTTTCAGCTCGCGCTGAAGCGCGTCGAGGCGAACAAGACCGACGCCGCAGCCATGACGCTGCTCGGCCAGCTCTATCGCGAAGGCGCCGGCGCGCCGCGCGACCCGCGTGAGGCCGCGCGCTGGTTCCGCTTGGCCGCCGATCTCGGCGACGCCAATGCAGCCTTCGCCTACGGCGTGTCGCTGCTCAAGGGCGAGGGCGCGCCCGTCGACCGCGCGGCGGCGCAGAGGGAATTCCAGCGCGCCGCCGAAAAGGGGCAGGCCGAGGCGCTCTACAATCTCGGCGTCATGGCGATCGAGGATACGCCGGGCGCCCCGGACTTCAGGAAGGCGACCGACTATTTCCTGCGCGGCGCGGCCGCCGGCAGCGCCGACTGCGCCTATTCGCTCGGCGTGCTCTACCACAACGGGCGCGGGGTCGATCACAACGACGTCGAGGCCTCGACCTGGTTCAAGCAGGCGGCCGAGGCCGACAATGTGCCCGGCATGGTCGAATACGCCATCATGCTCTTCAACGGCGAGGGCGTGCTGAAGGACGAGGCCGCCGCCGCGCGCTGGTTCCTCAAGGCCGCCCAGCGCAACAATCCCGTCGCCCAGAACCGCGCAGCCCGATTGCTTGCCGCCGGCCGCGGCGTGCAGGCCAATCTGGTGGAAGCCATGAAATGGCACCTGCTGGCGCGCAACGCCGGCATCCAGGACGAATGGCTCGACGGCCGGCTGAGCCAGCTCTCCGCCAGCCAGCGCGCGACCGTAGAAGAGGCGGTGAAGAAGTTCAGCGGGGGGTGAACCTCGGACCACAGGGAACACTCCCCAGAATGCTCCCCACGTCGGACGTTCAACCCAAGCGCCGTCATCCCGGACGGCCAAAGGCCGATCCGGGAGCCAGCGTCCCCGGCCCGGCCGCTGGATCCCGGCTCTCCGCTACGCTTCGGCCGGGATGACAAGTTAAGACGCCGTCCCACTGACATTTCAGTTGTTGACCCGTCGGCGCATTTCCCGGATCAAGGACGAAACAACGTCCGACCGAGGAAGCCCATGCTGCATGTCGTTCCCGCCTTCGCGCGCATCGGCGAGGAAAACGCCTTCACCGTTCTCGCCCGCGCCACCGATCTCGCGCGCCAGGGCAAGGACATCATCAACCTCGGCATCGGCCAGCCGGATTTCTCGACGCCCGCGCATATCGTGGAGGCCGCCATCAAGGCGCTGCGCGACGGCCACCACGGCTATACGCCGGCCACCGGCATCCTTCCGCTGCGCGAAGCCATCGCCGCCGACCTGCATCGCCGCCTGAACGTCGATGTCTCGCCCGACCTCGTGATGGTCGTGCCCGGCGGCAAGGTCACCATGTACATGGCGATCCTGATGTTCGGCGAGCCGGGCGCCGAAATCCTCTATCCCGATCCGGGCTTCCCCATCTATCGCTCGATGATCGAATATACCGGCGCAACGCCCGTGCCCGTGCCGATCCGCGAGGAGAACGGCTTCGCCTTCTCGGCAGAGGAGACGCTGGCGCTGATCACGCCGAAGACGCGCCTGCTGATCGTGAACTCGCCCGCCAATCCGACCGGCGGCGTGACGCCGAAGGTCGAGATCGACGCGCTGGTGAAGGGTCTCGAACGTTTCCCCGACGTCGCCATCATGTCGGACGAAATCTACGGCCAGATGACCTATGACGGCCTCGCGCACCAGACGCTGCTCGCCTATCCGCAAATCCGCGACCGCCTCATCCTGCTCGACGGCGCGTCCAAGACCTACGCCATGACCGGCTGGCGGCTCGGCTGGTCGGTGTGGCCGCAATCGCTTTACGAGAACGCGCGCAAGCTGGCCGTCAATTCGTTTTCCTGCACCAACGCCGCGACGCAATTCGCCGGCATCGCCGCGCTCGAAGGTCCGCAGGACGCCGTGCGTTCCATGCTCGCCGAATTCGACGCGCGCCGCAGGATCGTCGTCGAAGGATTGAACCGCCTGCCGAACGTGTCCGCCGCGACGCCCAAGGGCGCCTTCTACGCCTTTCCGAACATTTCAAAGACCGGATGGAAGGCCAAGAAACTCGCCTCCGCGCTGCTCGAGGAAGCCGGCGTCGCCACGATCGGCGGGCCGGATTTCGGCGTGCATGGCGAAGGCTATATCCGGCTGTCCTACGCCAATTCCGCGGACAATATCCGCAAGGCGCTCGCGCGCATGGGCGAATTTCTGTCGAGCCGGAAGCCGGCGTAACGCGGTGTCGGACCGTCCCCTCCCCGCCCCTCCCCCGCTTCGCGGGAGAGGGGCTAGTCTCCCGCTTTCATATGCAGGCGTCGCGGATCGCGGACGCTTGCCGCCCCCTCTCCCGCGGAGCGGGGGAGGGATAGGGTTGAGGGGCTCGTGACTCAATCCAGTTCGCCCACCGCCGGCCGCGCCATCGCCCTGCTCGCCGTCGCCGCCTTCGCCAGCGCGGCGACGACGCGCATCTGCGACGGCCTGCTGCCGCAGCTCGCGACCGAATTCAGCGTCACGCCGGGCGAGGCGGCGATCGTCGCGACCGCCTATTCGCTGACCTACGGCCTGCTGCAGCCGGCCTTCGGCATCGCCGGCGACCGTTACGGCAAGTACCGGCTGATCCTCGTCTGCTGCGTCCTCTCGCTCGTCACCACCGCGGGTTGCGCGCTCGCGCCATCGCTGAACGCCCTTGCCCTCGCGCGGCTGGCGGCCGGCTTTGCAGCGGCCGGCATCGTGCCGCTGGCGCTCGCCTGGATCGGCGACGCCGTGCCTTACGACATCAGGCAGACGACGATCGCGCGCTTCATGATGGGCCAGATCTCCGGCCTGATCGTCGGCCAGGCGTTTGGCGGCTGGTTCGGGGACATTGCAGGCTGGCGCGCGGCCTTCGTGGTTATTCTCGTGCTCTACGCCGTCGCGACGGCGGGGCTCGCCTTCGAACTGCGGCGCAATCCGCTGGCCAATGGCGCGCCCTCCAAAGCGCCGCTGTCGGCCGCCATAGCGACGCTCCTTGGCGCGCTGCGTCGCGGATCCGTGCGCGCGCTCATGCTGGCGGTCTTCCTCGAAGGCTTTCTCTGCTTCGGCGCGGTCGCCTACATCACGACCATGCTGCATTTCAGCTTCGGCCTCAGCTTCGGGCAGGCGGGGCTGCTGCTGATCGCCTTCGGTCTCGGCGGCATTCTCTATGCGACGCTCGCGCGGCGCATCGTGCCGCGCTTCGGCGAAACGGGCGTGGCGCGCATCTCCGGCGCGCTTTTCTTCATCGCCTTTCTCGGCCTGGCCGTCGCGCCGGCACCGCTGTTCGCCGCGCCGGCGTGTCTTGCAGCGGGCGCCGCCTATTATCTGCTTCACAGCGTACTGCAGGTGAACGCGACGCAGGCGACGCCGCACGCGCGCGGCGCCGGCATGAGCCTGTTTGCGACGAGCTTCTTTCTCGGCCAGGCCGCTGGCGTCGCCGCCGCCGCGCCGATCGTCGACCGCTACGGCGCGCCGGCCGTGTTCTTCATCGCCGCATTGACCTTGCCCGCGCTCGCCTTCTGGGTCGCGCAAAAAGTCGCGACCACGGGCGAACGCGGCTAAGAACCCGCCCGAGAGCTTGGCCGATAACTCAAACCCGCGCCCCGAGGAACGCCCGAAAGCCGCGTCTCGAAGGGCGGCCGAGACCCGGTACTCTGGACCATGCTTCGAGACGCCTGCTGCGCGGGCGCCTCGGCATGAGGAGTTCGGGATTGCGACGCATTTCGAGCCAAGCTCTCAGGCGTTGTGCGCCTTGGCGTGATCGACGATGGCGTCGACGATCTCCGGCCAAAGCTCCTTCGGAAAGGCGTGGCCCATGCGCTTGACGATGTGCAGCTTCGCTCCCGGAATCGACTTCGCCGTATCCATGCCGCCTTCCACGCGCACGAGCGGATCGACGTCGCCGTGAATGACCAGCGTCGGCGTGCGCACGTTGGCCAGCCGCGGACGTCGGTCGCCCGAGGCGAAGATCGCGAGCATCTGCCGCGCGACGCCCATTGGATTGAGCCCGCGCGAAAACGCGAGACGCGCGACCTCGATGTCCCTGCCGTCGTCTTCCGGAAAGGAGCCGACTCGCAGAACGCGCCATGTCTTCTGGAAAGCGACGACATAATCTTCGAGCGTCGCAGGCGGCGGCGTGAGCAGCACGGCGGTCGCCTCGGGCGTCGGCGGCGGCAGCCCCGGATTGCCGGTCGACGACATGATCGACGTCAGCGTCAGGAGTCGGTCGGGAAAGTTGATCGCGATTTCCTGCGAGATCATGCCGCCCATAGAGGCGCCGACGACATGCGCCTGTCTGATTCCCAGGTGATCGAGAAGCCCGACGGCGTCGGCGGCCATGTCGCGCAGCAGATAGGGCGCGTCGATCTTCTCGCCCTTCATCTGCTTCTGGATGAGTTCCGCAAAGTCGATCTTTACGGGAGCGTCGACGCGGGAGGAGCGACCGATGTCGCGATTGTCGAAGCGCACGACATGAAAGCCGCGCGCCGCGATCTTCGCGCAGAAGGCGTCGTCCCACAGGATCATCTGCGCGCCGAGCCCC
>JAXMDA010000005.1:0-290000 GCA_046349085.1 Rhodoblastus sp. | reverse complement strand
GCGACCGCATCGATTCGATCATGGCCAAGGCGCCCAACGCCACGCGCGTCGCCGCGCGCAGCGCCGCGAATTGATCCGCAGTCCCGGCCCGGCCGCCTCGCGCCGATGATCGGCGCCGATCCGCAGACGCTCGCGCTTCTCTGCGCCGTCGCCGGGCTCGCCGGCTGCGTCGACGCCATCGGCGGCGGCGGCGGCCTTCTGACCGTGCCCGCGCTGATGCTGTCCGGCATGGATCCGGTCACGGCCATCGCCACCAACAAGGCGCAGGGCGCGGCCGGCGCGATATCGTCCGCCATCGCCTTCGCCCGCGCCCGGCTGATCGACTGGCGCGCGGCCGCGCCGGTCGCCCTCGTCGCCGGCGCAGCCTCCGTCTTCGGCGCGCTGTCCGTGACGCTCGTCGAGCGGCGCGCGCTGGAAGCGCTCGCTCCGGCCTTGCTCGTCGCCATCGCCCTCTACTTCCTGCTCGCGCCGCGCCTGTCGGACGACGCCGCCCACGCGCGCATCGGGCCGGCGCTCTTCGCGGCGAGCGTCGCGCCGCTCGTCGGCTTCTACGACGGCGTCTTCGGCCCCGGCGCGGGCTCCTTCTACATGATCGGCTTCGTCGGCCTGCTCGGCTACGGAATCGTGCGGGCGACCGCGCACACCAAGATCGCCAACGCCGCGAGCAATCTCGGCTCTCTCGGCCTCTATGCGGCGACCGGCGCCGTCGTCTGGCCGGTCGGGATCGCCATGGCCGTCTTCGCCTTTCTCGGCGCGCAGGTCGGCGCGCGGCTGGCGATGCGGCTCGGGGCGCGGCTCATTCGTCCGCTGCTCGTCGCCGTCTGCTGCGCCATGGCGTTCAAATTGCTGGCCGACCCCGCCAATCCGCTGCGCCAGGCGGCGGGCGCGGTCTTCGCGCGCTGAGCCTTCAGCCCAGCCCGACCATCCGCCTGACATCGGCGGGCGTGGCCCCTTCGGCGCGCAGATCGCGCAAGGTCGTGGACCCCCGGCTTTTCGACAATTTGTCGCCCGCGCCGTCGAGAATGAGCCGGTGATGCCGGTAGTTCGGCGCCGGCAGGTCGAGCAGCGCCTGCAGGAGGCGATGGACGCTCGTCGCGTGAAAAAGGTCCATGCCGCGCGCCACGTCGGTCACGCCCTGCAGGGCGTCGTCGACGACGACGGAGAGATGGTAGCTCGTCGGAACGTCGCGCCGCGCGACGATCGTATCGCCCCAGAGCTGCGGTTCGGCGCGCACGTCGCGACATTCCTCGCCCTCCCCGAATTCACGCCAGCCCAGCGTCTGTTCGAGCCGCGCGCAGGCGTCGGGCATGTCGAGCCGCATCGCTGCATGGCGCCCCGCCATAAGGAAGGCTTCGCGCTGGTCGCGGCCCATGCGCTTGCACGTGCCGGGATAGAGCGGCGCGCCGTCGGGATCGCGCGGCCAGTCCGCGACGTCGGCGACTACGCGCGCAATTTCGCCGCGCGTGCAGAAGCAGGGATAGACCACGCCGCTGTTCTTCAGGCGATCGACGGCGAGCGCATATTCGCCGAGATGCTCGGACTGCCGGCGCACCGGCGTCTCCCAGCTCAGGCCGAGCCAGGCGAGATCTTCGTAGATCGCCGCCTCGAATTCCGGCCGGCTGCGGCCGGCGTCGATATCCTCGATGCGCAGCAGGAACCGGCCGCCCGCGCGCCGCGCGCCGTCGAAATTGCGCAGCGCCGAATAGGCGTGGCCGAGATGCAGCAGGCCGTTGGGCGACGGAGCGAACCGCCAGACGGATTGACTTTGCGGCTCGCTCATTCCCCACTCGTCACATTGAGGCGGACCCGACCTCGGGAGACACAACTATAGCCAAGCGGAAAAGTTCGTCAGCCGGCGCGCGCAAGCCCGCGTCTGCGCCGAAGAAGAAGGTTGCGGCCAAGAAGGCCTCGCCGATCAAGCCTACGACGAAGCCAGCGGCGCCCGGAAAGGCGGCGGCGCGAAAAGGGCCTGCGCGCCGGCGCCGCGTCGTCGCCAAACCCCGCGTCTATGCGCCGGGCCCGCTCGTGCTCGACGAGGCCACGCTGGCGCTCGCCGTCGCCGCGCTGCGCGACATCGACCCCGAGGGCGTCGGCCACATGCTGGAAACGGCCGGCCATCCGCCGCTGCGCCGCCGGGAGCCCGGCTTTGCCGGCCTCGCCTGGATCGTCGTCGGCCAGCAGGTTTCGACCGCCAGCGCCAACGCCATTTACGCACGTCTCAATAACGCCTTTCCGCAGCTCGAAGCGCGCGCGCTGACGCTGGCGACCGACGAAATCCTGCGCGGCTGCGGCCTTTCCTCGCCGAAGATGAAGACGCTGCGCGCCATCGCGCATGCGCTCGAATCGAAGGCGCTCGATCTCGACGCGCTCGCCGCCATGAGCGCCGAGGACGCCCATGCCGCGCTCTGCGCCGTGCATGGGATCGGCCCGTGGACCGCGGACATCTTTCTGCTGTTCTGCCTCGGCCATCCCGACGCCTGGCCGGCCGGCGACCTCGCCCTGCAGGAAGCCGCGCGCATCGCGCTCAACCTGCGCGCGCGCCCCGATACGAAGAAGCTCGAGAAGATCGGCGAGCGCTGGCGGCCGCATCGCGGCGTCGCGGCGCGGCTTCTGTGGGCCTATTATCGCGTCGTAAAAGAGGGCCGCGCCGGCATGGCGCTCGCCTGAGTCAGGAGAAATCATGGCCGCCCCCATCGACGGACCTCGCCTTGCGCCGAAATCGGGCGCGCCGCGCCAGCTCGTCGTCTTCCTGCACGGTTACGGCGCGGACGGAAACGACCTGATCGAACTCGGCCGCCAGTGGCGCTCCTTTCTGCCGGACGCCCTGTTCGTCGCGCCGCACGCGCCCGAACTCTGCGCCATGGCGCCGTCCGGCCGGCAATGGTTCTCGCTGACCATGCGCGATCCCGCCGAACGCTGGACCGGCGTCGTCAAGGCGCGTCCGACGCTCGACGCCTTTCTCGATTCGGAGCTCGACAAGCTCGGCCTCGACGAAACCGCGCTCGCGCTCGTCGGCTTCAGCCAGGGCACGATGATGGCCCTGCACACAGGCCTGCGCCGCAGGCGGGCGCCGGCCTGCATTCTCGGCTATTCCGGCGCGCTCGTCGGCCCCGAGCACCTTGCCGAGGCGACGGCGCGCGGCCGTGACGGCGGCCCGCCGCCGATCCTGCTCGTGCATGGCGATTCCGACGACGTCATTCCGCTCGACGCCCTATTCGATTCGGCCGACGCGCTCGCCAAGGCGGATATTCCCTGCCAGTGGCACATCTCCTTCGGCGTCGGCCACGGCATCGACGAGGGCGGCCTGATGCACGGCGGCCTGTTCGTCGCCCGCAACTTCGGCCTGCGCGTCGACGCCGCCGTTCCGCCGCCCGCGCCGGCAGGCCGGCGCTGAGCGCCTCGCGCGATCACATGGCGCGGACGGCCGCGCGTGCGGTCAGAATGCACCCCGGCAAGAACGTGCCTTCGAGCGAGCGCTTGCCCGATGCGCCGCCGCCGCCGAAACCCGCCGCCTCGCCGACGCAGAACAGTCCGGAAATCGGCTCGCCCCGCGCGTCCAGCACGCGGCTCTGCAGGTCCGTCTGCAGGCCGCCGAGGCTCTTGCGCGTGACGAGCTGCATCTGGATGGCGATGTAGGGGCCTGCGCCCGGCTTCTGCAGCGGCGCCGGCTTGCAGGTGCGCAGCTTGTCGGGACCCCACTGCCGCGCGTGCAGGATGCGGCGGATCTGGTCGTCGTTGTGCAGCTTCGACCCGTTGGCGAAATTGGCGTCGAAGGCGTCGGCGGTCGCCTGCAAGGTCTCGGGCTTCACGTCGTCCGAACCGGTCAGCGCGTTCATCCTGGCGGCAAGTCCCGCCAGCGTGTCGTCGACCAGAAAGTGCCTGCTCTCGTTCTGCATCTGCCGGACGAGCCGGTGATTGCCGAACAGCGTCTCTTTCAGGAACATCGGCATCTGCCGGTCGCGCACGCGCGGATTGTGCTCGGCGCCGGAAATCGCGAATTCCTTCGCCGCGATTCGCCAGTTCAGCAGGTGCCAGGTGTAGGGCTTTTCCTGCGCGGCGACGCGCTGACACAGGATGTGCGTATCGAAGCCCGTCACCAGCGGCTCCGGCCCGATGCGCTCGCCCCTGTGGTTGAGCCACAGCGCCGACTTGCAGGGGACGGCCGAAAGGCCGTGGCCGGGAAAGTGCGGAAACGGATGCGGGAAGCCGGCGGCGTAATTCCACATCTCGCCGGCGTGCGTGATCTGCGCGCCGAGCGAATCGGCGGCCAGATGATGCAGCTTGCCGTCGGCATAGGGATGCGCGCCGTTCAGCATCGCGCCCGGCATCGGCCGCCCCTTGACCCAATTGGCGCGAACCTGTTCGTGCGAACCGTTGATGCCGCCCATGGCCAGCACGACGATGGGCGCCGCGATGCGCGTTTCCGCGCCCGTCTCCTCGTCGATCGCCAGCGCGCCGGAAACCGCGCCCGCATCGTGATCGAGGGCGGCGATGCGATGACGGTGCAATAGCGTCAGCTTCCCGCCGCTGTCGGCGGCGCGCATCGCCGCGATGAGCGTGCGCGTGAGGAATTGCGACGTGCCCCAGACGATGTGATAGCGCGGCAGCGAATTGCCGTCGCCGTTCATCCCGCGCTCGACCCAGTTGACCGCCGGCATGAAGGTCACGCCCTGCGCTATCAGCCAGTCGTAGACCTCGCTGCGCGAATGCTCGACGTAATAGCGCGCCCAGGCCAGCGGCCAGCGCTCGTCTTCGCCGAGCTCGCCGAACCGCAGCCAGTCGGCGAGCGCGCGCTCCGGCGTGTCGGGGATCTTCATGCGCGCCTGCAACGGCGTGCCAACAAGCGCCATGCCGCCGAAGGCCCAGAGCGCGAGGCCGCCGAATCGCTCCGGCGTGTCCCTGTCGACCAGCGCGACCGACTTGCCGGCGCGCAAGGCTTCGAGCGCGGCGACGATTCCCGCCAGGCCTCCGCCCGCAATCACGACGTCGGACTGGATTGTGGCGGCCATGGCGCCCCTCATCGTCTCGTTGTTTGCTAAGGCGCGATCTTACGCTTGAGCATCTGCGCCAAGGGCTGCGGCATCTTGTCGAGGGAGCCGAGGATGTGCGGCAACAGCCGCAGCCGCAGTCCCGACAGCGTCGGCGGCGTCATCGCCTCGATGAGATGCGGGCCGGGCGTGCGCAGCGCGCGTTCCAGCGCCGACGTGAAACCTTGCGGGTCGCTCGCGCGCGCCGCCGGCACGCCCATGCCTTCCGCAAGCTGCGAGAAATTCAGCGTCGGCCCTTTCAGGTCGAGCTGCGCGCGCGCTTTCGGACCGATCTTGTCGGCGCCGACGCGCTCCAGCTCGACGTTGAGCACGGAATAGGACGCGTTGTTGAAGATGATCGTCGTGACGTTCAGCTTCTCGCGCGCCATCGTCCACAGGGCCTGGATCGTATACATCGAGCTGCCGTCGCCGATCAGCGCCAGCACGGGACGATCCGGGCAGGCGATGGCCGCGCCGACCGCGTTCGGCAGGCCCTGCCCGATCGCGCCGCCGGTGAGCGTCAGCAGGTCGTGACGCGGCGCGCCAGCCGTGTATTTCGACAGCATCAGCCCGGACGTGATCGCCTCGTCGACGACGATCGCCTCCTCCGGCAGCAGATGGCCGATGGCCTTGCACACTTTCTCCGCGGTGAGCTTCTTGCCGCGCGGCGCCGGCGGCCGGCTCGCGGGCGCGGGCGCGGGCGGCGCATTGTCGGCGCCAAGCGCCATGGCGAGCTTCCTCAGGCTGGCGGCGGCGTCCTGCTCCGGCGACGACAATTCGTGCACCGCGCAGGTTTCCGGTACGAGATAGCTCTTCTTGCCGGGATAGGCGAAGAACGACACGGGCGCCTTGGCGTCGACCAGCACCAGACGGTCGAAGTTGCGCAATTGCAGCGAAGCCATTTCGGCGAGATAGGCGAGGCGCTCGACGGCCGGCGCGCCGGCGCCGCGCTCGAGGCGCGCGGGAAACGTCTCCGTCAACAGCTTGACGCCGCTATGCGCCGCGATGCGCGCCGCCGTCTGCAACGCGCTGTCGCGCAGCGCGCCGCCGCCGAGCAGGATCGCCGTGCGGCCGCCCGAACGAATGGCGTCGGCAATCGCCTGCACGTCCGCGTCGGCGGCGGCGACAGGCTTGGCGATGGCCGGCGCCGGCTCCGGCGCGCCGCCCTCGCCCCAGGAGACGTCGGCCGGCAGGATCAGCGTCGCGACCTGGCCGGGCGGCCCCTTGGCCGCCTGCACCGCCTCGACGGCGTCGCGGCACAGCTCCGCCGTGCTGCGCGACGTGCGCACGAACCCCGGCGACACGTTGCGCGCCACGGTTTCGATATCCGACTGCAATTGCGCGTCGAGGGGCACATGATAGGTCGCGTGATCGCCGACGATATTGACCACCGGGACCTTGCCCTTGCGCGCGTTGTGCAGGTTGGCGAGGCCGTTGCCGAGCCCGCATCCCAGATGCAGCAAGGTCGCGGCGGGCTTGCCGGCCATGCGCGCATAGCCGTCGGCCGCCCCCGTCGCCACGCCCTCGAACAGGCACAGGACCGCGCGCATCCGCGGCGCGGAATCCAGCGCCGCCACGAAGTGCATTTCCGAAGTGCCGGGATTGGTGAAGCAAACCTCGACGCCGGCGTCGACGAGGGTCTGCATCAAAGCCTGCGCGCCATTCATATCGAGCCGCTCTCCTGACGACCGGCCGCGCCGAATCCCGGCCCCCAGAGGGCCGGCGTCGCGTCCGGTTCCGGACTGTCGTGGAGAAAGTGCTGGTGCCGCAAGAGGGATTCGAACCCCCGACCCCCTCATTACGAATGAGGTGCTCTACCAGCTGAGCTATTGCGGCTGCGGGCGCCGTAGCCGGCGCGGGCGGGCTTCTCATATCGGCGCCGGGCGCGTTTGACAATGCCCGGTCCGGCTGCGGCGGCAAAGGCGGTTTACCCCGCCCCGCCGGATTGTTACGCCTTGGACCGATGTCGGCCCGCATGTCCACGCCCTTCAGGCTCCGTCCGATCAAGGACGTCGCCGCCGATTCCGGCGGCTTCGTCGCCCTGAGCGGGTCGCCTTGGCTCGACCTGCAGCCTCTGGCCCCCTTCCGGCGGGGCGCGGCCGTCGAAATCTGCTATTCCGCCGGGCTGACCGACCGCGTCGCCCGGCCCGTCCTGCAGTTTCGCGCCGGCGACGGCCGCGTCTGGAGCGGCCTCATGCCGGCGCCCTCCGAAGGCGCGGGATTCTGGCGCGGCCGGGTTCCCCCCGAGACCGCCGAAATCCGCATCTGCCCGACCGACATGCCGGGCCCCTTCCATTTCGCGGTGGAATCCGTCCGCGCGCTGTCCGCCCGCGAAATGTTGCGCCTGCGCATCGCGTCGCCGCGCCGCGGCCTGTTTGCGACCAGCGCCCGCATGGTGCGGCTGCGCGACGAAGCCGATCTCAATTTGCGATGGGTGCTCGAACGCGCCGAGACGCAGAATTTCGACAATTGGCGCGCGCGGCGCCGTCGCGCCGGCCCGACAACGCCGAAAGCCGCAGCCGGGATCGCCATCGTGATCGCCGCGCCCTTCGAACGCCATGCGCTGGCGCGCACCTGCGAATCGCTCTTCACGCAGACCCACGCGAACTGGCGGCTTGTCCTGTCCGGCGCCGACGACCAAACCGCCGCCTGGGCGCGCGCGCACAAGGATGCCCGCATCGCGGACGCTACGAGGCCCGACCCGGGCGACTTCGCGATGTTCCTGCGCGCGGGCGACCGGCTCGCCCCGCACGCGCTCGCCGCCTTCCTCGCCAAGTTCGCGCGCAATCCCGCCTATGACATCGTCTACAGCGACGACGTGCGCGTCTCGCGCGGCGCCATGGACCCGCACTTCAAGCCGGACTGGAGCCCGACGCGGCAGGCCTTCGGTCCCTATGTCGGGCGCGCCGCCCTGCTGCGCGGCGAAATCGCGCGGCCCTCCATCGGCGCGGGCGCCGAGCCGCAGGCGATCGTCGACGCGGCGTTGGCGCGGGCGGCGCTCGACCAGGTGGGCCATATCGCGCGCGCGCTGGTCGAGACCGTCGATCAGGCGCCGGTCCCGGCGCGAATGAACCGCAGATCCCCGCCGCACGCGGCCGGTCGCAAGGTCACGATCGTCATTCCCTCGCGCGACAAGATTCGACTGCTCGCGCGCTGCCTCAACTCGATCTTCGCCAAGACCGGATATCGCGACTACGACGTGCTCGTCATCGACAATGGCAGCGTCGAACCGGCGACGCTCGCCGCGCTCGAAAAATTCAGGCGCGACGAACCGCGCCTGACCGTCGCGCCGAACCCAATGCCCTTCAATTTTTCGGCGCTCTGCAATTTCGGCGCGGCGCGCGCGCGCGGCGACATGCTCGTCTTTCTCAACAACGACACGGTCGTCCTGCAATCGTCCTGGCTGGAGCGGATGCTGGAATTCGCCGCGCAGCCCGACGTGGGCGCGGTCGGCTGCAAGCTGCTCTATCCGACCGGCCGCGTGCAGCACGCAGGCGTCGTGCTCGGCATGGGCGGCGTCGCCGGCCATTTCGGCGATGGTCTCGGCCGCCGCGCGCGGGGCTGGCTCGGCGGATCGCTGGTCCCGCACGAAGCCTCGGCCGTGACGGCCGCGTGCATGATGATCGAGCGCGCGAAATTCGACGCCGTCGGCGGTTTCGACGCCGAAAACCTGCCTGTCGATCTCAACGACATCGACCTCTGCCTGCGGCTGAATGCGCGCGGCTGGCGCACGATCTGCGACTGCCGCGTCATGCTCGCCCATCATCAGTCGGCAAGCCGCGGCGGCGGCGCCATGCGGCTGCAGCGCGTCTATCGGAAAGAGCGCGAATATTTCCTGACCAACTGGGGCGAGGCGATCCGCAACGACCCCTACTTCAACCCGAACCTGTCGCTCTACGATCGCGAACCGAAGCTGGGATAGGCGGGCGGGCGCTCAGGCGCGTCCGAAGCGAAAACCCCAATTGCGCCACAGGCGCGACTTTCCTTCCCGGCTTCGCGCTTCGCGGCCGAGCGCCCGCACGATGAACGACACTTTCGAGACGCCGGGGGTCAGGTCCGGCCCGCGGCCGGCAAGCCGCTCGCCGGCGAGAAAGCGGTAGGCGAGGATGCGGCGCGGACTGGTCTCGCTGACGCGATGCGCGCGCTCCTCGTCGGATGTGGGCGCGCGGCCGTAGGCGCCGCGGACCGCCTCGCGCCATTCGCGCGCCTGCTGTTCGTGGATCGCGTAGGCGACCATGCCGACGAAATCATATTCCGACGCGCAGAACAGTTCGAACTCGGGCGCGTCGCAATAGGCCGCGCGCGCCGATTTGTGCGAGCCGCGGCCCTGCAGGCTTTCCTGCGCGAGAAAGCGATAGGCGGCGATCCGGCGCGGCGTCGTCTCGCCGAGCCTGTGCGCATGAATCTCGTCCTGCGTCGGCGGGCGTCCGCAGGCGCGGGCCATTTCCGCGCGCCATTCCTCGAACTGCCGCTCGTGCAGCGCGAAGGCGACGAGGCCTACGAGATCGCTATCGCTGGAGACGAAGGCCGAGAAGGCCTGGTCGCGGCTACGGTCGCCGCGTGGCGCGAGGCCTGACGCCTGCCCGATTTCGACGCTGTGGAACATGGCGCTGGAACGCAACAAGAGGAGGCGTCGCGTCGCTCTCGTCGGCGATGCGTGTTTGCGCCCGCAACGATTGCCCCGCTCAGCACGCTTTAAGATTACGCGCAATTTCGCCGGCGCGCTGTGACATTTCATACGAATCCGCGGTTAAGGTTAGCGTGGCGCGTTCACCGCCGCTTAACCATGGCCGAACCCTTTGCCGCGGCGCCGCAACAATGCGCGCGGAAATCTCTTTACGTTAAAACCGCGTTAGCGAATTCGCTCGTATTGTCGCCGCCTCTTGGTGGTTAATTGCTTGATTTCGAACGAGCTTCGACTGACGGCGGCCATCGGGCCGCAAGGCCCAGTTCATTGACGGAGCCAGCGCCGGGCCAGGCTGCGACCCGTCTGCAAAGTGTGATCGCGGCGCCGGGACGCGCCGCCGCAAGTAGAGGACAGTGATATGCGTATGGTTCGACTTCTGGCGGTAGCCCTTGCAGCCCCCACGCTCGCTGGCGGCGCCATGGCCGCCGACCTTCCCTCCCGCAAGGCGCCGCCGCCGGCCTATGTCGCGGCGCCCGCGCCGATCTTCACGTGGTCCGGCCTCTATGTCGGCGTGAACGGCGGCGGCTGGTTCAACAATTCGCGCATCGCGCCGTTCACCGGCATCGACGGCAGGCTTGGCGGCGGCGGCGCGCTCATCGGCGGCACGGCCGGCTACAACTGGCAGACCGCGAGCCGCGTCGTCGTCGGCGTCGAGACGGACCTCGCCTATCGCTCCAAGGCTACGGTGACGCCGCCGATGAGCGCCTCCAGCTCGACCAACGACGGTTATCTCGGCACGCTGCGCGGCCGCCTCGGCTACGGCTTCGATCGCGCGCTCATCTATGTCACGGGCGGCCTCGCCTACGGCAATGCGGCCGCCCCCAACGCGATCGTCTCCATGCCGCTCGCCGTGTTCGGCGCGCGCAACGGAACCCCGGGCTTGCAGGCGGGATGGACGCTCGGCGCCGGCGCGGAATTCGCCGTGACCGACAACTGGTCGATCAAGGGCGAATATCTCTACGCCGATCTCGGCTCGAAGGGCGTGACCTACACCGACGCCGCCACGCTGCTGCCGGCCACGGTCAATCTGAAGACGGCCGACCATATCGCCCGCGTCGGCGTCAACTATCGCTTCAACTTCGCCGGCGCGCCGGTCTACGCGAAGTACTGAGCGAACCCGTTATCGACACGCGAACGCCCGGCCATACGCCGGGCGTTCTGCTTTGACGGCGGCCCGATCTCAGACCTTGCCGAGCTTGCCGAGAATCTGCTCGATGTCGCCGATGCGGTGATGCGTCAGATCCTTGGGCACTTCGCCCTTCACGTGCTTCAGCGTCTCGCTGTGCAGGCTCTTGCGCAGGTCGCCCAGCACCTTCGGCGGCGCGACGAGCGTGATCTCCTTGCAGGCGCCGGACCGCACCGCCTCGTCGATCTCGGCAGCGAGGCTCTCGGCGAATCGGTGTTCGGCGAGGTCGTGCCAGTCTGTCGTCTCGACGGCGCTGCGCGGACCGGCGCTTCCCTGCGCGCGTCCCGGCGCATCGGTCCCCTGGTCGCGCGTCGGCGGATTGTCGTCCAGCCGCACAGACGCGCGCCGGAGATCGAGCAGGTCGGCGTCGCCTTCATTGCGCAGGAACAGCGCCTTGCGGCCGTCGCCGACCAGAACCCAGGCCTTGTTGTGGATGCGGACCAGATTCATCGGTTTCTCCTCGTCGTTGGAGCGCGTTCAGGAAAAGTGTGAGCCGCTTTCCGCCCGAACGCGCATCGAAACAAATGCTCATCGTCAATTCAACGCCTGACTGCGCGCAAACGCGATGACGCCGCGCAAGGACTTGGGCGACGACGCAAGCTGCAGCATTCGCGAATTGCTAACGCGACGCCTCCAAGATGAGTGGATGAGACTGACGCTGGCCCTCATTGCGCTCGCAAGCGCGCACGCATCCGCCGGATGCGCCATCCTCGGCGCCATCGGGGCCGCAGGCTCGGCCGGCGTAACCGCCGTTTCGACGGCCGGCGGCGTCGCCGCGGCGGGCGCGAGCGCGACGCTGTCGGGCGCAAGCGCGCTGGCCCGCGCCGCGCCGCGCGTCGACGGCGCCGCCACAACGCAGCGCGATCCTCAACCCTGAAAAAATGTCGCAAGCGCCCGGGCGACCGTGAGGTTGCTCATCGTATGGCGTTGCGGTCAGGACCATATTGTCAAGGTCACGCATGCGCCGGGAGGACGCGCGATGAGCAGAAAATTCGACTACGACGTCACGGTCCCCAAGGGCGCCCCTCTCAATGATCCATCGAATCCGGATGGACGATTTCTTCTTGTCGTCGAGAAGGAAATTCCGTTCTGGGACGAGCTCCGCTCGTATGAGTTCGGCGTCTACCGGAACGGGGCGGGCGCCCATGATATCAGCACGTACAGCATGGGCGTCAGCCGCGACAAGGGCGGCAAGCTAAAGCTCAAATTCCAGCTCCTGGATCGCAATGTCGATACGATCCAGGCATGCGACTATCGCGTCCACGCCACCTTCAACTTCGATTGAGCCTGCCCGGTCGAAGGTAAATTTCTGGAGGCCAGCGCCGTATTTCGACGGCGCCGGCCATGCGGCGTCAATTGCCGCCTTCGAGCAGGCGGCGCGCGATCACCATGGCCTGCACTTCCGCCGCGCCCTCGAAAATGTTGAGGATGCGCGCATCGCACAGCACGCGCGAGATCGCGTATTCCAGCGCGAAGCCGTTGCCGCCGTGAATCTGCAGCGCATTGTCGGCGGCCGCCCAAGCGACGCGCGCGCCGAGCAGCTTCGCCATGCCGGCTTCGAGATCGCAGCGCCGTCCCTCGTCCTTGGCGCGCGCGGAAAAATAGGTGAGCTGACGCGCGATGTGCGTTTCCACCGCCATCATCACGATCTTGTCCGACACGCGCGGGAAGGAGATCAGCGGCTTGGAGAACTGGATGCGCTCCTTGGCGTAGCGCAGGCCGAGCTCCATCGCCGATTGCGCCACGCCGACGGCGCGCGCCGCCGTCTGGATGCGCGCGGATTCGAAGGTCTGCATGAGCTGCTTGAAGCCCTGGCCTTCCTCGCCGCCGAGCAGGTTTTCCGCCTTCACCTCGAACCCGTCGAAGCCGATTTCGAATTCCTTCATGCCGCGGTAGCCGAGCACCTCGATCTCGCCGCCGGTCATGCCTTCTGCGGGGAAGGGATTGGAATCGTCGCCGCGCGGCTTTTCGGCGAGCAGCATGGAGAGGCCCTTGTAGCCCGGCTCGTTCGGATTGGTGCGCACCAGCAGCGTCATCAGGTCGGCGCGCACGGGATGGGTGATCCAGGTCTTGTTGCCGTAGACCTTGTAGACGTCGCCTTCCTTCACCGCGCGCGTGCGCAGCGAGGCGAGGTCTGAGCCCGTGTTCGGCTCGGTGAACACCGCCGTCGGCAGGATTTCGCCGCTGGCGATCTTGGGCAGGTAATGCGCCTTCTGCTCCGGCGTGCCCCCGGCCAGGATCAGTTCGGCGGCGATTTCCGGCCGCGTGCCGAGCGAGCCGACGCCGATATAGGCGCGCGACAATTCTTCCGTCACGACGCACATCGAGGTCTTGGACAGGCCCATGCCGCCGAATTCCTCGGGGATCGTCAGGCCGAAGACGCCGAGATCGGCGAGGCCCTTGATGACCTCGAGCGGAATGTACTCGTTCTTCAGGTGCCACTTGTGGGCGTGCGGAATGACTTCCGCCTCGGCGAACTTGCGCATCTCGGTGCGGATCGCTTCCAGCGTCTCGTCGAGGCCGGGTTCGCCGACCGTCGCATGCGCCTCGGCATGGTCGATCAGATCGGCGAGCCGCGCGCGGTTCTTCGCCGTATTGCCGGAAGCGATCACGCCTTCGACCGCCGCCGTGCGGCGCTTCGCGACCTGCTCGGGCGAAAGGCCGAAGTCGGAGGGGCGCACCATCTCGCCCTGGCTCATCGGAATGCCGCCGAAGATCTGCGCGACATACTCGCTGAGGCCGATGCGGGTGAGCAGGACTTCGGTCTCGCCGAGCTTGCCTTCCTGCTCCATCCGGCGCGCATAGGCGATCATCTCGCGCACCGCCTGCACGTAGGTCGCGAGCCAGGACAGGCCGTGCGCCGCATGCTGCTCGCGCTCGAGCAGGGCGGACGAAATCTTGCCGTCCTTCGACACCAGCGCGCGCACGCCTTCGGTCGCGTCGAAATAGAAGGCCTCGACGGATTTGAGCGCGGCTTCCGCGTCGTCGAGCCATTTGTCGTGCGAGGGCGCGTTCTTCTCGAGGGCGGCCGCAGTCATCGAACTCTCCCGGGGAGGCGAATGGATCGGCCTTATTGCCACCGTCCCGGTTGCGGTGCAACACGGGCTGCGGGATCAGCCGGCGTCGCGTCGAAAAAGTCGCATGGCGGCCGTCGCCGCCGGGGCGACCGCAAAATGAACGACGGCCACTGCGAGCGCGCCGACCGCAAGCCCGAAGATTCCCGAGGCCGCTGCCGCTCCCAGCCAATGCGCCGCTCCGGCGGCCAGGGGCGACCGCGCTGCGAAATTCGCGGCGCCATCGACCAGCGCCAGCGGCTGGGGAATCCCGAAATGGGCAAGTCCGTGCGTCAGGATGGCCCCGCCGACCCAGATCATGGCGGCGACGCCGACGACGCCCAGGAACGACATCAGCACGGGCATGGCCCGGACGATCCCGCGCCCGATCGCCCGTACGGCCCCCGTCCGCGCGCGGCGGGCCAGGGCGAGACCGATATCGTCGGCCTTCACCAGCAGCGCGACCACGCCGTAGACCCCGATGGTCATGAGCACGCCGACCAGCGCCAGCGCGAGACCGCGCGTCCACAGGCTGCCATCCTCGATGGTGGCCATGGCGATGGTCATGATTTCCGCCGAGAGGATGAAATCGGTCCGGATCGCGCCGCTGATGCGTTGCGCCTCGAAATCGGCCGCCGGCGCGGCTTCGATTTCCGCCTCGCGCTCGCCGTGGCCGACAAGCGCTTCGATCGTCTTTTCCGCGCCTTCGTAGCAGAGATAGACGCCGCCGAACATGAGCAGGGGCTCGATCGCCCATGGCGCGAAGGCGTCGAGCGCGAGCGCTGCCGGCAGCAGGAAGACGAGCTTGTTGCGCAGCGAACCCAGCGCGATGCGTCCGACGATCGGCAGTTCGCGCCTGGGATCGAGCCCTGCGACATAACGCGGCGTCACCGCGGCGTCGTCGATCACCACGCCGGCGGCCTTCGCCCCGGCCGCAGCGCTCTGACCGAGCGCATCGTCGATCGAGGCCGCCGCCGCCTTGGCGATCGCCGCCACGTCGTCGAGCAGAGCCAGCAGTCCGGTCGCCACGAATGAAATCCCTCAGATCAGCGCATGCGAGCCGACATGCTCGCCCCTTTTATCGCGCAAACCGGAAAAATCATCGCCAGGGCCATTCATGACGAGTTTCGAGTCGGACCCTCAATAGGCGACGCGCACGCCGCGCCGCGCGAGAGCGCCGACGATCTGCGCCCGCAGCGCCACGATATCGTCGACGCGCGACGTGCGGATCGCGCCGACCTCCGCCGGCGTATAGGCGCGGCGCCGGGCGCCCTCGCCCCATTCCTCCACGACGTAGTTGAGAACGCGCGCCGTATCGGCGTCCGAGAGGCCGGAACTGGCGACGCCGGGCACGAGCACGAGATAGCGGCGGCCCTCCGCCTCGCCGGCGAAATGCCCGACGATCCCGGCGAACGGCGGCACGCGCCCGGTCTTCGATCCCGCGCCGTCGCGGCCGTGGCAGCCCGAGCAATGCAGCATGTAGAGCCCGTGCGCGCTGGTTTCCGCGAGGGCGGGCGTCGCCAGCGCCGCGCAAGCCGCGATCGCGAATACCTGGCGCACGGCCTCAGCCCGCGACGCCGACGATCACCGACACCGTGCAATGGTACATGCTCGGCGTGTTGGCCATGCACCAGTTGATGTCGTTGTGCACGCCGAGCAGATAGCCCGGCCGTTCGCGCACATTGGCGTTGCACAGGCAGCGTCCGCAGGTCGTCTTGCCGCAGCAGTCGTTGTAGGAAACCATGTAGTCCTTGCCGTCCCTCGGGTTCTGGCATGTGCCGACCCAGGTGACGGCGGAGGCTTCCGTGCCCGGCGGGCAGGAGGTCAGGCTGCCGCCGCAGCACGAGCAGAGAAAGCCGTCGAGCGCGCAATAGCGCCAGTAGTCGCAATCCGTGTCCGTCTTTTCCGTCGCGGCCGCGGGCGCGGCGCCTTGGGCATGCGCGGAGCGGTCGAACGGCAGCATGGGCAGCGCCACGCCGCCGACAAGCATCTTGCCCAGCGAGGACAAGAGCGAACGGCGCCCGATCATTTGCGCCGATTTGCGCGCCGCCCCCTCCGCCGCCCGGTCGAATGCGCCCATCAGCTTCGAAAAGGGATCGGACATTCTCTCAATCCTCACCGGGCGCCGCTGACGGCGTCGACATAGGCCTGCACCGAATCGTGGCCGAGTTCGCGCGCGTTGAACAGGCTTTCGAGTTGCTCGCGATTGTTGACGAGCCCCTTGGCGCGCACGATTCCCTCGTTATCGATCAGCACGCCGTAGGGCAGACGGCTGACGCGATAGGAAACGCCAAGGTCGCGCGACAGCAGATAGGGAAACTGCTCGAGCTTGCGATCGCGCACGAAAGCGCGATGCGCCGCCTCCTCGCCGTCGCTCGCCAGCGCGACGTCGAGCCAGGCCTTCTCGCTGGCGGCCACAGATTTCAGGATCGGCAGCAGCTTCTTGCAGACCGGACAGGTCGGCGACACGAAGAACAGCAGCAGCGCGCGCGACTGTTTCGCGCCAACGGCGACCGCGCGTCCGTCGAACGCGGCGAGATCGAAGCGCGGCGAGGCTTCGCCGACGCGCGGGCCGGAATCGGTGACCAGCGCGCCCATCGGCGCCACGCGCTCGAACAGCACGCCCACCTGACGCGCGAGCGCGAACACGGCGACGCCCAGCACGAGCACGAGAACCCAGAGAACCGAAACCGCGATGATCAGACCGTCCATCGGCCCTCACAGAAAGGATTGCGCGCGCAGGCGGCGCACGGCGGCCTGTGATTCGATTGTCTTTTCGACAACCGCAAGCACGAGCCAGGACACGAGGATCGCGCAGACGATCTGCGCATGATCGAGCCACGACAGGTTTCGCGGCGCCTCGGGCGCGGCGATCAGCGCGCACAGCCCGATCAGCGCGACGTTGCGCGCGACCAGCCCCCACGAGACGATCTGGCCCTCGCCGCCGCAGCCGCATTCGATCTCCTCGCGTCCCGCGGCAAGCGCGAGCGACATGGCGAGCGCGTAGACCGCCAGCAGCCCCATCGCGCACATCGCTCCGGCGGCGCGGGTCTCCGGCAGGACAAGCATGAACAGCGTGGCGATCTCCGCAACGAACAGCGAGACCGCGACGAAGGGCGCGAACGCTGCGGGAATGATGCGATAGTCGCGCAGCGTCGCGGCATAGACGCCGAAATTCGACGCCTTCTCGACAATCGCGCGCGCAAAGACGATCCCGATCGCGCCGGCGGCCACGAGTTGCACGAAGGGATCGACGGCGATGTTCATTGCGGCGCCTCGATCAGCGCCGCGGTTTCGCCGAGCTTGATCTCGCCGGCCGGGCTGACCGCGCGGCTCTGGGCGTCGACCGCAAGGCGCACGATCTTGTTGGCGACGCCGTCGATGGCGAAAAGCACGGATGGACTGGACGCGGCCAGCGTAATGCCGATCAGACCCGCAACCGGCGAGCGGGCGACGACCTTCCTGGCGCGCAGATCGTACGCCCAGATTTCCACGCTCGGCGCCTTGTGGCTGCCTTCCGCCGCCTTGTCGTGCATCAGCACATAGGCGAGGCCCGATTGCGCGTCATAGGCGAAGGGCTGGTAGCCGCCGGGCGCCCAGCCCTTCTGCCCTTCCGCCACATCCCCTGCAGGCTGCGCGACGACCGTATCGCCATCGACCGCAAGCCGCATGAATTTGCCGGAATAGGTGATGAACACATAGCCGTCGCGGTCGCGCTCGGCATGGGTGTAGAGCGGATCGTTCTGCGGATCGAAGAATTTCGCGTTGCTCTTCAACTGCGCGGAAGCGCGGTCGGCGCCGATCGTATAGGTCGTCGCCGTGCCGTCGCCGCAGAGCGTGGCAAAACGCATGGGGTTGGCGAGCGCCGGATAGAGGCCGTAGCAGCCCGGCCCCTGCGTCTCGAAATTCCTTTTCGAGGCGATGTCGACGACCGTCACGGAGGTCGCGGGCGTCGCGTTCTGCACGAAGATCAGCGAACCGTCGGAATTGAGCCGGAACAGGTTCCGATATGGCAGGGCCTGCGCGCGCAGCGTCGGCACGGGAATCTCGTCGACCACCTCGAGCGTCTGGTCGTCGAACACCTGAATCACATCGGTGCGCGCGCCGCGTGTCAGCCGTTCGAAGAACGTCGCCGCGACATAGACGCGCTTCCTGTCCGGCGCGGCCGCCATCATGCCGGCGAAGCCGGAACTCATCAGGCCCTTCAGCGACAGGTCCTTGGCGTCGAGAACATAGACGCGCCCGTCCACCATATGCGGCAGCACGGGATCCATCACGTAGAGGCGGCGCATGTCGGCGGGCACGCGCTCGACGGCGATCTGTTCAGGCTTGAGGTCCTCGCCGCGCGCAGCGTCCGCAACAATCGCAACGCCACAGGCGAGGCTCAAGGCGCATGCGGCGGCGCCGATCTTCATCCGTTTCCCCGTCGTCTTCGCCCCGCGATCTGTGTCGCGCGTTGACGGGAAGTTTCGCCCGCCGCATGGCGCGCGGCAAGCCAAATCTTGGATGCGGGCTTCAGTAGGCGCGGCGGCGCGTTTCGCTGTCGGGTTCGGCCCCGGGATCGTCGGGCGGCGTCGGCAGCGGAAAGACGACCGGCCGCGCGGCCGGCGCGACCGCCGCGGACGCGGGCTTTTCGACGACCACGGTCGGCTCCGGCAGCGCCTCGATCACGACGGGTTCGATGGCCGGCGGCGCAGACGCTGCGACCGGCGCGAGCGTCGGCGCCGGCGGCGCCAGCCCCATCTGCTCGACCGGCGCCGTCCAGCGGAAGGCGTCGAGCCTGCCGGTGACCGGCGAGACGGGCGCCCAGCGGCTCGAGACGACGCCGTCGGCGATCCAGGCCGGGTCGCGCGGCGCGCGCGATCCACGCGCGAGCCATTCGCGCACGGCGCCGGTTTCGCCGAATTGCGCTTCCTCGATCTCGGCCATCAGCAGGCACACGCGCGCCGAGGGGCGCGCGTCCTCGCCGACGAGCGGCGCGATCGCCTTGCGCGCGGCGTCGAATTCGCGCGCGGCCATGGCGGCGCGGGCGAGAGTCAGACGGGATTCGACGTTTTCGGGCGCGAGCCGCGCCAGCGACTTCGCGCGCGCGTAACGGTCGGCGTTGGAATCGCCCGGCCGCATGTCGAGATAGGCCTCGGCCAGATCGGGATGCGGCTCGCGCGCATAGGCGCGCTCGATCATCTTCGCTGCGGCCCGCAGCGAGCCGCGCCGCGTCAGCAGCCGCGCGGCCAGCGCGACCGCCGGCACGAGATCGGGCGCGCGCTTGACGGCGGAAGTGGCGAGCCGCAGCGCGCCATCGGGATCGACGAGTTCGCGCTGCTGGGCGATGGCGGTTTCGAGCACGGCGCGATGGCGTTGCGCGGTCGCGACGTCGATCGACTTCGCGCGCGCGTTCGCTTCGACAGTGGCCAGCGCGCCTTCCCAATCGGCCTGCGCGGCTTGCTGCGACACGACGGCCTCGCCCGCCCACGGCAGCGCCGCGATGCGATGCGCCTCGCGCGCGAAATGATCGGCGGCTTCTTCGTCGCCGCGCCGCTGCGCCTCGATATGCAGGCCGCGCAGCCCGAGCAGTCGGGTCTCGTCGCGTTTGGCCATGGCGGCGAAGGCGGATTCCGCGCCGGCGCGATCGCCGTTGAGCTGGGCGACCTGCGCGTTGAGCAGAAGCGCCAGCGGCTCCCGGGGGAGATGGCGCGAGGCCTCGTGCGCGGCCTTGCGCGCCGCGCGCACGTCGCCGGCGCCCGCCGCCACCATGCCGCGCGTCAGCGCGTCGTAACCCTTGCGGCGCCGACGCGCGTTGCGCGCGTAATTGAAGATGGACGGCATGCGGAAGACGAGCCGCAGCAGGGTCCACGCCAGCGAAAGAACGACCGCCGCCGCAAGCACCGCGCCGACCGCGCCGAACAGCGACGTGTGGACCGTAACGTAATTGGGAATGGCGAGCGTGATCTCGCCGGGCTGGTCGGCAAGCCACGCCACGCCGAATGCGAGCGCGGCCAGCAGAGCGAGGAAAATGATGAGACGCCACATGAAACGCGGCCCTTCGGCTTACTGGGACGACGACCGCCCGATGGCGGAAATGGACTCGGACACCAATGCGCGCGCGGCGGCGTCCGCCTTCAGCCGCGCTGCGGCGGCTGTTTGCCAGTCGGCGACCACATTCTTGGCGACGGCCGGAAAATCGTTGCAGGCGGCGACCGCGCCCGCGAGATCGTTGCGCTGGAGCGCGGCGTCGACGCGCGCCGCCGTCGAGCCGATCGAATTCTGCGCGCCCTGCCCCGCCCAGGTCACGCGGAACACGCTCTTGGCTTTGGCCATCAACTTGTCGCCGAAGCTCGCGCCGGGCGGCGGCGCGTCCAGCGCCAGAACCTTGTCGCGCAGGCCGCGCCATTGCGCGGTCAGTTGCGTCGCCGTCGGCGCGCCGGCCTTGGCGTAGGGCGCGAGGTCGCCGATCCTGTCGTCGGCGACGCCGAGCCCCTTCAGGGCCGCGAGATTGTCGGCGAGCGGCGCGCCGGCGCGCAAAGCCTCCGACGTCGCCTGCGCGACCACGGCGCGGGACGCCGCGAATTCACGACCCGAGGGCGTCGTATTCTCGCGCGCTTGCGGCGCGCGCGTGTCGGTCTTGGGCTGTTCGAGCTTCTGCTCCATCGCGGCGAGGCGCTGCGTCAGCGTCTCGATTCGCTGCGCCGCCTGCGTCACGGCGTCGGCGCTGGGAACGACGTCCAGCTTGCCCTGCGCGAGATCGAGCTTCGACTGAAGCGAATCCAGCCGGCCGAGCGTTGCGTCGAGCTTCGATTGCAAGCCGTCGACCTTCGCCTGCAGCGAGTCGATCTTCACCGACATGTCCTCGATGCGTGCGGGATCGACGCCGATGGCGACCGGCGGATTGCCGACGACGGTCATATTGCCGGTTTGCGCGCCGCCTGCCGGAGCCGGAGGCGAAGGCGCTTGCGCGGCGCCGCTCGCGGCCTGGTCGGACGTCCCGGCCGGCTTGGGCTCTGTCGCCGCCTGCTTCTCCGGCCCGGTCTTCGTTGGTTCGGCGTTGCTCGCTTCGGGCTTCGCAGGCTCGGTCTTCGGCGTATCCGCGGGCGCCGGCTTGTCCGCCTGCGCGCTCGGCCTGACGTCTGCGGGCGAAGACGGCTGCGCTGTCGTTTCCGCGGGCTGTTGCGCCGGCGCGCGATGCAGCGCGCGCTGCGCGGATTGCGGCAGCAGCGCGATGATGCGCGACTTCATGTCGCCTTCGCGATGACCGGGCGTAGCGATCCAAGCGACCGCGCCGGCGGCGCCGACGACGATCAGTCCGAAAATGGCGGCCATCGTTCCGCGGCGCGTCTTGCGCGGCGGCGGCGCGGCAATCGCGTCGGCGGGCGCGCCCTGCTCGCCGTTCGCAACTTCGCCATTGGCGAGTTCCGCGCCGTTGACCTCCGCAGCCTCCTGCGGCGAGCCGATGTGTTGGGGAACGGCGTCGTCGCCTTCGAGATTTTCAGAAGCCGTGGGCTTCTCGCCGGCAGACGCGGCGACCTCGACCGCCTGCGCGTCGATGACCGGCGGCGTGCGGCCGGATGCGCCGCTTTTCGTCCGATCGTCAGTCTGTCCGTCGCCTTGCATCGCCTTGAACCCGCCTTGTGCTCAAACGCTTATAGAGCAGTTGCGCGGGCTTTGAAACGCGCGGGCGTCAAACGTGCGCGGCGATGGCGTCGGCGATGGCGACCGTGCGCTTGGCGATCTCGGCGTGCAGCAATTCGACCATCTTGCCGTCGATCTGGATCGCGCCCTTGCCGGAATTGGCCGGCGCGCCGAAGACGTCGATGATCTTGCGGGCAAAGGCCACTTCGTCGGACGACGGCGCGAATATCTCGTTGCACGGACCGATCTGGCTCGGATGGATCAGCGTCTTGCCGTCCATGCCGAGGTCGCGCCCCTGCTCGCATTCGGCGCGCAGGCCGGCCTCGTTGGAGAAGTCGTTGTAGACGCCGTCGATGATCTCGATCCTGTGCGCGCGCGCCGCCGCCACGCAGATCGACAGCCACGCCAGCATGGAGGGACGGCCGGGCGTGAGCCGCGCGCGCGTCTCCTTCGCCAGATCGTTGGTGCCCATGATGAAGACGGAGAGGCGCGACGCCGGATCGGCGGCCGTGCGCGCGATCGAATCGGCGTTCAGCATGGCGAGCGGCGTCTCCATCATCGCCCACAGACGGGTCGTCTCGGGCGCGCCGGCCTCGCGCATCGCCTTGGCGGCCATCATCACGTCGCCGGGCGTGGAAACCTTCGGAACAAGAATGGCGTCGGGGGCGGCCTGCGCGGCGGCGACCATGTCCTCGGCGCCCCAGGGCGTCGTCAGGCCGTTGACGCGGATCACCACCTCCCGCCGGCCGAAGCCGCCGGCCTTGACCGTCTCCACCACCTGGTTGCGCGCCATCGCCTTGGCGTCCGGCGCCACGGCGTCCTCGAGGTCGAGGATCAGCGCGTCCGCCGACAGGCTGCGGGACTTTTCCAGCGCGCGGGCGTTCGAGCCCGGCATATAGAGACAGGAGCGTCGCGGACGAAGGGACATGGAAGGCCTCGGTAACTGTCGCGGCGCAACATAATGGCTCGTCCAGTGTCACGCTATGGTCATTTTGACGGACGGCTAACGGCCAAGCTATGCGGGTGTGGCGTAACTGCGACGATTTCCGGATATTTGTCGCCGCGCGGGAGCCTGAAACCGCTGCCGGCCGGCCGTATTGTGACCAATGAGCCACACACCTGATTCAATTCAGGGTTCGTGACCGGAATGTGGCGCGTCGCCCTTTTTTCGCTGCATTGCAAACCGACAAGTCGCGGGCAAGAGCGACGTTCGCTCTCACCCGCTGCTTGCATAGCTGCAACCAGCGGCGACAAATTGGAGTAGGTAATGAACCTGAAGACCCTCGCTGCCGCCCTTCTCGTCGGCGTCTCCTCGACCGCCGCTCTGGCGGCCGACCTTCCCTCGCGCAGCCGCGGCGCCCCCGCGCCGGTTGTGATCCAGGCCCCGATCTTCACCTGGACGGGCCTCTATGCCGGTCTGCAGGCCGGCTACGCCTGGGACAACGTCTCGGTGGACAATACTTTCGCGGTCGTCCCCGTGAACTTCTCGCGCAATGGCTTCGTCGGCGGCGCCCATATCGGCTACCTCTACCAGACCGGCCCGGCCGTGTTCGGTCTCGAAGGCGACGTCGAAGGCACGACGATCAAGAACTCCGGCCTGCGCGCCTCGCTGCGCGGCCGTCTCGGCCTCGCCGCCGACCGCGCCCTGTTCTACGTGACCGGCGGCGGCGCGCTCGCCAACCAGAACTACACCCTGTTCTCGCCGTTCACGGGCTTCAACACCAACGCTTCGGCCACCAAGCTCGGCTGGACGGTCGGCGGCGGCGTCGAATACGCCTTCGCGCCGAACTGGTCGGCCCGCGTCGAATATCGCTACAGCGATTTCGGCAAGGTCAACGTCGCCGACTTCATCGCCCCGGCGAACATCTCGCGCCGCGAGAGCGCCGTGCGGCTCGGCGTGTCGTACCACTTCGGCGGCGTCGGCGGCCCGGTGGTCGCCAAGTACTGATCGCGACCGCCAGAGCGACAATGGAAGCCCGGCCTCGGCCGGGCTTCTTTTTTGCGCCGCAGCATGAAACCTCTTGGCTTAGCGCGTCGGCTGCGCCACATTCCGCGCCATGAGCGATCAAGCCCCCGAAGCCGAACTCCTCCCCAGCCGCCTCGAAAAAGGCTACCGCGCCTTTCTCGAGGGACGTTTCCCGACCGAACGCCAGCGTTTTCGCGCGCTCGCGGAAACCGGGCAGAAACCGCGCATCATGCTGATCGGCTGTTGCGACTCCCGCGTCGCGCCGGAAACGATCTTCGACGCCAGCCCCGGCGAGATCTTCGTTCTGCGCAACGTGGCGGCGCTGGTGCCGCCCTACCGGCCCAATGACGACTATCATGCGACGTCGGCCGCGCTCGAATTCGGCGTCATGGGCCTGCGCGTCGAGCACATCGTCGTCATGGGCCACGAGGCCTGCGGCGGCATGAAGGCCTATGCGGAAAACGAGGCCGATCCCTATATGCGGCCGCTGTCGCCGGGCGACTTCATCGGCCAATGGATCAAGCTGATCGCGCCGGCCGCCCAGGCGCTCGGCCCCGCGCCCGCCACGCCCGACACGACTTATATCGAAAAGCTCGGCCACGAATCCGTGCGGCAAAGCCTCGCCAACCTGCGCACCTTCCCCTGCATCGCCAATCTGATCGAGAAGGGCCGGCTCTCCATCCACGGCGCCTATTTCGGCGTGGCGGACGGCAAGCTGATGGCGCTCGACGAGGCGCGCGGCGTCTTCGAGCCGATCGCCGAGGACGCTTGGCGCGCGGCCTTCGCCGAACCGCGGTTCTGAGCGACGGCCTTCCCGTCCTCCGCGCGCCAGCGCAGCGCGACGTCGCCCAGCGCGTCAAGCATGGCCTTGAGCTGAACGCCGCGCTTGGTCAGGCAGTACGTCACGGTCGGCGGGATCGTCGGCTGATAGTCGCGCGCCACCAGGCCGTCGGCCTCCAGACGCTTCAGGCGGTCGGTCAGCATCTTCGGCGAAATGTCCGGCAGTAGCCGCCGCAACTCTCCGAAGCGCAGGATGCCGTGCGTCCGCAACAGCCAAAGGATGTGCGTCGTCCACGGCCCCGAAATCTGCTTCAGCACGACATCGACGGGGCAACCGTTCGGATCGGGTTCAGTGCGCGCCATGCCGCCACCCTGCGTATTCGGAAAGCAAGTATCCATAAGGTAACTACTTACAAAAAGAAATCAACAGGCCTAGGTCCCGGGCACAAGCGGCGCAGCGCCGCAGAGCACAGGGAACAGATCAGATGGCGAAGATTGCGATTGTCTTTTTTTCCGGCTTCGGCCACACGGCGAGGCTCGCCGCCGCGGTCGAACAGGGCGCGGCCTCCGCCGCCGGCGCAAATGTCGAAGCCATCCGCATCGACGCCAACGGCGATCTGCCCGATGGGGCGCTGGAAAATCTTAGCCATGCCGACGCCATCGTTTACGGCAGTCCGACCTACATGGGCGGCCCGGCCTGGCAATTCAAAAAATTCGCCGACGCCTCGTCCAAGGCCTGGTTCGCCCAGGCGTGGAAGGACAAGATCGCCGCGGGCTTCACCAATTCGGCCTCGCTCAATGGCGACAAGGCCTCGACCATTTCCTATTTCGTCACGCTCGCCATGCAGCACGGCCAGATCTGGGTCGGCACGGGGCTGATGCCGTCCAACCGGAAGGAACACGGCCCCGACGACGTGAACTGGACCGCCGGCCAGACCGGCCTGCTCGCGGTTTCGCCCTCCGACGCTTCGGCGGACGAAGCGCCACGCAAGGGCGATCTGGAGACCGCGCGGCTGTTCGGCAAGCGCGTCGCGGAAATCGCGGTGAAGGCTCGAGGATAGTCAGCGGCCGCCGGCGCCGCTTCCGCCGGCGGTCTACGCCGTGCGCGCCACGTATTGCGGCTTGCCCCGCTCACGCACCGCTTCGACGAAGCGGAAGGCCGCACGGCTCTTCACCGCCGCGAAGACCTCATAGCCGCCGTGGTAGAAAAGCTGCTGCGGCCGCCAGCGGGTCTTCGACACGTCCGTGCCGGTCGACAGGTTGACGATGCGGAAGCCGTTCTCGATCGACCATTTGATCGCTTCGGCGACGGTCGTGGTCATCACGCTGAAGCGGCCATAGGCGAAGTCGTAGCCGGAAAAGTACAGATAGATTTCGTCTCCGAGCACGAAGCCGATGCGCGTCGCCACCACCTTGCCGCCGACCGCGAGCTGGAAGATGCGGAGCGCGTCGCGCCGCGCCAGCGTCAGGCAATAATCGCGCAACAGGGCGCGCGCCGGCGCCCCGTCGAAGACGTCCGCGTGCTGCACCGTGTCCGCCTGATCCGCGCGCGCCTTGTGCAGTTCGAGGAAGCGATCGATCGCCGCGGGAACATCCTCCGGCGCGCTGACGATGCGGAATTCGAAGTCGAGCTTTTCGCGCTTCAGCGAATTGTAGCACTTGCGCAGGGATTCCTTGATGTTGCGCGGAAGGCCCGCCTTGAACGCTTCCCAGCTTTCGGGAACGGCGAGGAAGTGATCGACGACTCCGAGCCTGTCGTCCTCGCGCAGGCGCAATTCCGGATGCGCAACGTCGTCGGCATAGCGCATGCCGCGCCACTGCACCCAGTCGCACTCGCGCATGCGCCTGACATGGCCGCTCAGCGCCTCGACGACCGCGACCGTGTCTTCCGCGCGGCAGACCGGCCCGCGCAACTCGGTGACATAGGGATCGGCGCCGAAGAACTGCAATTCGCGTGTGCGCACGATTCCCCACCCCGGACGGCTCGTGAGAAACATCGGCGCGACGCCGACGAGCGCGCCATTGGGGCGACGCACGGCGTAGACGCGCAATTGATCGCGGCAGGCGAGGCCCGAGCGATGGAAATGCGTCCACCACAACTTGCACCAGACGGGCGACGAGAACGGAACGCGCGGCGAAACGCGAGACTCGAGCCTCTCCCATTCGGGCGCCAGCGCGTCGAATCCGGCCATGGTCGAGATCGTCTGAACAATAAGCATGTCGCCTTCGCCCGGTCGGTCGATCCGAGCAGGGACAATTCGACATGGAGAACGCAACGGCGCAGCGCCGGCGAACCGCAATGCCGCAGCGCAGCATAGCGCCCGGCCATGTCGAAATCAGTCGCTGTTCGTATCAACTTTTCGCAATGGAGCCGACGATACGGCCAGCGCCCAAAGGGGGCGTAAAGATACGCGGCAAACGAACCGGCGTTATTTACCTCGCAATTTGGCTGAAACACGCGGGTTTGCGGTAAGGCCCGGTTCACGTTCGCCGGCTCGACGGGAAGCTTCTCGCGGGCGGGGACCGCGCTATATGCGATCGCGTCTTGGCCGGGCGGGACGCCATGAGCATTGCAGCGCGTACGGGCCTGATCCTGATTTCCGTCGCGCCGGCCCTCGCCGCGCCGCCGGAGAATCCCGACCCCGCTCTGCGCCGGTGGTTCGAGGGGTTGCGCCAGCCTGGCACCGGCGCGCCCTGCTGTTCGATTTCCGATTGCCGGCGGGTCGAAGCCCGCGAGGGCGAAAAGGGATGGGAGATCTGGGTCGACGCGCGCTTCGGCTTCAGCCCGCCCTTCTGGGAGCCTGTGCCTCCGTCCAAGATCCTGAGGATTCCGAACCCGACGGGCGAGGCGGTCGCTTGTTTCGCCCCGGCCGCCGGCGTGATGTGTTTCGTGCCGCCGCCCGAAATGTAGCGGGAACGCGGCGGCCGCGACTTTGTTGACCGTGGATACGCAAGGAGGCGTCATGAGCCAGCACCGCATCGCCGTCGTCGTCGGAAGCCTGCGCAAGGAATCGTTCAATCGCAGGCTCGCGCATGCGCTGACCCGTCTCGCGCCCGAAAGCTTCGATCTGCAGCATGTCGAAATCGGCGATCTGCCGCTCTACGACCAGGACGAGGACGCGCATCAATCGCACGCCGTGCGCCGGCTCAAGGCGCAGATCGCGGAATCGCAGGGGGTCATCTTCGTCACGCCCGAATACAATCGCTCGATTCCCGGCGTTCTGAAGAACGCCGTCGATCATGCTTCGCGGCCCTACGGCCAGAGCGCCTGGGCGGGCAAGCCCGCGGGAATCATCGGCGTTTCCATCGGCGCCGCCGGGACGTGCATGGCGCAGCAACACCTGCGCAATGTGCTCGCCTATCTCGACATGCCGACGCTCGGCCAGCCGGAAGCGTTCATCCAGATGAAGGACGGGCTGTTCGACGCGAACGGCGACATCGGCGAACAGAGCCGCAAGTTCGTGCAGGGCTGGATGGACAAGTACGTGGCCTTTGTCGAGGCGCACGCGAAGGCGGCGGCGCCGATGGCGGGGCCGCCCATCTGAGGCGTGCGCGCGCGCACCTTCGCCCGCGACGATCGCGCTTATCAAATCTCCGCCGCTGAATGCTTCAGCAACGGAGACTTGACGTGACGATCGCCTTTACCCGCGCTCAGGCGCTGCGGATGTTCAGCCTCGCGGCCCTCGCCGCGGCAGCCGGCGCGAAGGCGACGGGCGCGAAGGCGGCGGAGGGCGTGAAGCTCTTCAAGATCGTGACGGCGCGCGACGAAATCGTCGTCGGCGTGACGGACAAGGACCTCGCCGGCGAAGGCAGCGATCTTGCGCGGCTGACCGCCAGGATGCGCGCAGCCGGTCAGCTCGAAGTGTGGCGCTACGCCGTGCGCAAGGCGGCCAACGGCGACCTCGAACAGGCGCCCTCGACGCGCGTGATGCTGATCTTCTCGGACACGCTGCGCATCGAGCCCTATTCGAGCCCGCTGAAGGCCCTGCCGCCCGCCTGACGCCGCCCCGAAGGACGGCGCCGCCCGGAAGCCTTACGCCGCCTTCTTCCTGGGCTGCAGCAGCTTGCGGTTCATCAGCACTTCCGCGATCTGCACCGCGTTGAGCGCCGCGCCCTTGCGCAGGTTGTCGCTGACGCACCAGAAGGCGAGGCCGTTCTCCACCGTGGCGTCCTCGCGGATGCGCGAGATGTAGGTGGCGTCTTCGCCGGCCGCTTCGTGCGGCGTCATGTAGCCGCCCGGCTCGCGCTTGTCGATCACCAGCACGCCCGGCGCCTGGCGCAAGATGGCGGTCGCCTCCTCGGCCGTGATCGGCTTTTCGAATTCGACGTTGACCGATTCCGAATGCGAGACGAACACCGGCACGCGCACGCAGGTGGCGGTGAGCTTGATCTTCGGATCGAGGATCTTCTTCGTCTCCGCCATCATCTTCCACTCTTCCTTGGTGAAGCCGTCCTCCATGAAGACGTCGATGTGCGGAATGAGGTTGAAGGCGATGCGCTTCGGGAACTTCTTCGTCTCGACCTCGCCGAGCGAATAGAGCGCCTTGGTCTGGCGGTCGAGTTCGTCCATGCCTTCCTTGCCGGCGCCCGACACCGACTGATAGGTCGAGACGACGACGCGCTTGATCGTGGCGGCGTCGTGCAGCGGCTTCAGCGCGACGACGAGCTGCGCGGTCGAGCAGTTCGGATTGGCGATGATGTTCTTCTTCGTGAAGCCGGCTGTCGCATCGGCGTTCACTTCCGGCACGATCAGAGGCACGTCGGAATCGTAGCGCCAGGCGCTCGAATTATCGATGACGACGCAGCCCTGCGCGCCGATCTTCGGCGACCATTCCTTGGAGATCGCGCCGCCGGCCGACATCAGGCAGATGTCGGTGTCGGAGAAGTCGTAGGTGTCGAGATGCTTGCACTTCAGCACCTTGTCCCCGAACGAAACCTCCGTGCCGATCGAGCGCGAGGAGGCGAGCGGCACGACCTCCGACACCGGGAACTGGCGCTCTGCGAGAATCTCGAGCATTTCGCGGCCCACATTGCCCGTGGCGCCGACAATCGCGACCTTATAGCCGCCGGCCTGGTAGCCCATTTTCTCAAATCCTGTCTTGCTGGTGGCTCCCCCGGATTCCTGGGCGCCGGTCCGGCGCCTCCTCCCCCACGACCCGAGGGAGACAACCCGAGAGCGAGGACGTGTCTAGCCTTTGACGGCCGCTTTCGCGGTCGTTTTCGTCGTCGCCGTTTTCAGGGTCGAAACTGCGGACATGGCTCGTCGATCCTCGGGCTGTGTGCTCCGATGGCGGTTCCCTACACCTCGCGCGGCTCCGGGGCAAGCGGCGCCCCACGCCGCGCGACCCGCATCCCGCGCTCCGTGAGGCCCGCCACGATCCGCGCGCCGTGCGCCTCGTCCTGCGCCTCCACGATCAGCTCGACCGCCGCCACATTGGCGGGCAAAGCGGTAAAGAAGCGCTGGTGCTGGACCTCGACGATATTGCCGCCGAGCGCGCCGATCGCCTGCGTCAGCTCCGCCAGCGCGCCCGGTTTGTCGGGGATTTCCGCCGTCAGATGGATCAACCGCCCGTCGCGCACCAGGCCGCGCATCAGGACGTTGGCGAGGGTGCGCGTGTCGATATTGCCGCCCGACAGCACGAGCCCGACCTTTTTGCCACGAAACATGTCGGGATGGGCGAGCAGCGCCGCAAGCCCCGCCGCGCCCGCGCCTTCGGCCACTGTCTTCTCGATCTCGTTGAAAAGGATGACGGCGCGCTCGATCAGGTCTTCCGGCGCCGTCAGCACCTCGACGCCATGGGCCCGCAGGATCGCTTCCGGCAGCGCCCCGACATCGCGCACGGCGATCCCCTCGGCGATGGTCGGGCCGCCGACGGCCACCGGACGGCCCGCCAGCTTCTGCGCCATGGCGGCATAGCTCTCGACCTCGACGCCGACGACTGTCGCGCGGGCGCCGCGGCCGGCCGCCGCTATGGCGCAACCCGCCGCCAGTCCGCCGCCGCCGACCGGCGCGACCAGAAAATCGAGGTCGGGGACCTCGGCCAGCATTTCCAACGCAACCGTCCCCTGCCCGGCGACCACGTCCGTGTCGTCATAGGGATGCACGAACGTGAGATTCTCGGCGCGCGCCAGGTTTCGCGCGAAATCGGCGGCCTCGGCCAGGGTGTCGCCTTCGAGCAGCACGCGCGCCTTGTGATGGCGCGTGCGCGAGACCTTGGTGAACGGCGTCGCCCTCGGCATCACGATGGTCGCCGCCATGCCGAGCATTTGCGCGTGAAAAGCGACGGCCTGCGCGTGGTTGCCGGCCGACATGGCGATGACGCCGCGCTTCGCTTCGTCGGGGGCTAGCGTCAGCAGCCGGTTGGCGGCGCCGCGCTCCTTGAAGGACGCGGTGAACTGCAAATTCTCGAGCTTGATCCAGACATCCGCGCCGACGATCTCGGACAGCGTCCGCGACTGCACGAAAGGCGTGCGCGCGACGCGATTGGCGATGCGGCGCGCGGCGTCTTCAATGGCGGAGAAGGCGAGCGTCTCTTTCAAGCCCTCACATCCTCATCGTGAGGAGCGGGCGAAGCCCGCGTCTCGAAGGATGGCCAAGACACAACGCCCCGGCCCATGCTTCGAGACGCCCGCTGCGCGGGCTCCTCAGCATGAGGGAGCGAGGCGGCGCGCCTCAAAACACCACCACCGATCTTATCGACTTGCCCTCGTGCATGAGGTCGAAGCCCTTGTTGATCTCGTCCAGCGTCAGAACATGCGTGATCATCGGGTCGATGGCGATCTTGCCGTCCATGTACCAGTCGACGATCTTCGGCACGTCCGTGCGCCCGCGCGCGCCGCCGAAGGCCGAGCCCTTCCACACGCGCCCGGTGACAAGCTGGAACGGCCGCGTCGAAATCTCCTTGCCGGCCTCCGCCACGCCGATCACTACCGACACGCCCCAGCCGCGATGACAGGCCTCCAGCGCCGCGCGCATCACGTCCGTATTGCCGGTGCAGTCGAACGTGTAGTCGGCGCCGCCGCCCGTCAGCTCGACGAGATGCGCGACGATGTCACCGACCTTCTTCGGATTGACGAAATGCGTCATGCCGAACTGCTTGCCCCAGGCTTCCTTGGAATCGTTGATGTCGACGCCGACGATCTTGTCCGCGCCGACCATTTTCGCGCCCTGGATGACGTTGAGGCCGATGCCGCCGAGGCCGAACACCACGACATTGGCGCCCGGCTCCACCTTCGCCGTGTTCACGACCGCGCCGACGCCGGTCGTCACGCCGCAGCCGATGTAGCAGGCCTTGTCGAACGGCGCGTCGGCGCGGATTTTCGCCACCGCGATCTCCGGCAGCACGGTGTAGTTCGAGAAGGTCGAGCAGCCCATGTAGTGAAAGATCGTCTTGCCCTTGTAGCTGAAGCGGCTCGTGCCGTCGGGCATCAGGCCCTTGCCCTGCGTCGCGCGGATGGAGGTGCACAGGTTTGTCTTGCGCGACAGGCAGCTTTTGCATTGCCGGCATTCCGGCGTGTAGAGCGGAATGACATGATCGCCGACGGCGACGCTGGTCACGCCCGCGCCGACTTCGCGCACGACGCCCGCCCCCTCGTGGCCGAGGATCGAGGGAAAGATGCCCTCGCTGTCGAAGCCGTCGAGCGTATAGGCGTCGGTATGGCAGATGCCGGTCGCCTTGATCTCGACCAGCACTTCGCCTGCGCGCGGCCCCTCCAGATCGAGCTCGACGATCTCGAGCGGCTTCTTGGCTTCGAAGGCGACGGCGGCGCGCGTTTTCATGGATCGTCCCAAAGCTGATTTGCGGAAAGCGCCAGCAGAAACAATCGGTCTGCCCGCGTCAATAGACGCGCCAACGGCGCGGCGCTTGCCGCAATGTCCCGCGACGCCCGCCGCGGCGGGCGGGCGAGCGAGCGAGATCCTTAACCCTATGCGCCAACGCCTCCTTTACGCTGTTGGCGCAACATGAACGGCGCTTAACTTTTCGCTCAGTCAAAACCGACAGATTGGCTGCAACGACAGGGCCTCGACGCCCGCGGGAGTTGCGTCATGAGTCTCATCGCCTTCGAGCCGCGCCTGCCGGATATCGGCTCCGCGCGCGATCGCGTCCTGACGGCGGTTTTTGCGATGGGCTATCGCGCGCAACGCCTGGCGCGCCGTCGTCGCCTTGAAATCGCATTGATCGGAGGCCTCGTCGGCATTCTGGTCGCCGCAACCCTCGTTTTCGCGCTGGAAGAGGCGCCCGCTCCCGAACCCGTGAAGCCCGCGCCGTCAGGCGTATGGATGGACGTCTCGAAGCCGCTCGCCATGTTCGCTTACGCCTCGCAAGATTATGCGCCGGCGCCGGCGAGCTACGCCATGCGCCGCCACACGACCGGCGGCGGCCGTGAGGATGTTCTCACGTTTGGAGCTTTCGCGGGCGAGGGCGCGTGGCTGCGCGTGACCATCCATCAGGTCGGCGAGGAGGGCGCCCCGGACCAGTCGCTGTTCGTCGAGACCGCGCGCCGGGCCGGCGAGGCCGGACTGGCGCTCGACCATCTGAACAACACGGCCGCGCTTCCCACCCGCTTCGGGGTCGCCGAATGGGCTGACGCCCGTCTCGCTGCGCCCGCCGACGGCGCGCGCCGGGAAAATTGCGCGGCCTTCCGCTTTGCCGAGCCGAAGGCTTCGCTGCGCGTCACGGGCCTCGCCTGCGGCCCGGGCGGCCAGCCCTACAACCGCAGCCAGATGTCCTGCCTGGTCGGCCGGCTCGATCTGTCGGCGGCCGGCGGCGACGACGAATTGCAGAAGTTCTTCGCCCGCAGCGAGTTGGCGCGCGATGCGGCCTGCCCGCCCTCGCGCGCCAAGAATCCGGGTCCGGCGGCCCCTGCGAAAGGCAAGCCCGCCCCGCGCCACAGGCTCGCCCAGAATGTTGCGGAACGGACTCAGCGTTAAATAAGTTTGAAAAACGGATCGCCCGCCGGACCGAAATCAGTCTATGCTCCGGGCCAGCTCAGTTTGAGGCCGCCATGAAGACCATCGTCAAGACCGCCCTTCTCGCGCTCGCCGCCGTCTCCGCCGTCACGGCGGCCGCCGACGCCCGCCCCCGCAAGCGCCAGGCCTATGGCGCGGACGTGATCGTCGTGCGCCCGCGCGCCTTCACCGATTCCGGCACGGTGGTGCCGGTCGGCAGCCGCAACCTCTATGTGCTGCAATCGACGTACTACAACATGCAGCCCTACGAGCGTTATTCGCCGGGCATGCTGTGGCGCCCCGATCCGGGCATGCGCTGAGGCGACGGCTTCCGTCATCCCGACTGAAGCGAAGCGGAGAGCCGGGATACAGAGGCCGATCAGTTCATCCAGATCCCGGATCGGCCCACGGCCGTCCGGGATGACAGCGCCGGACTTGCCACTCGCAATCCAGTTATTTCAGTCGTTCTAGAATCGCGTCGCCCATCGCGGACGTCGAGATCACGTCCTTGGCGTCCCCCTTGATGTCGGCGGTCCGCAGGCCTGCAGCCAGAACATCGGCGATGGCGGCCTCGACCTTGTCGGCGATCTCGCCCATCCCGAACGAATAGCGCAGGCACATGGCCAGCGAGCCGATCATGGCGATCGGGTTGGCGAGCCCCTTGCCGGCGATATCCGGCGCCGAGCCGTGCACGGGCTCGTAGAGCGCGCGGCGCTTGTCGGTGACCTTGTCCACCTCGCCGAGCGAGGCGGAGGGCAACATGCCGAGCGAGCCCGTCAGCATGGCGGCGATATCCGACAGCATGTCGCCGAACAGATTGTCGGTGACGATCACGTCGAACTGCTTGGGCCAGCGCACGAGCTGCATCGCCAGCGAATCGGCGAGCTGGTGCTCGAGCTCGACATCGGCGTAGTCGCGCTTGTGCAGCGCCGTGATCACTTCGTTCCACAGCACGCCGGACTTCATGACGTTGCGTTTTTCGGACGACGTCACCTTGTTGCGGCGCTTGCGCGCGAGCTCGAAGGCGACGCGGCCGATGCGCTCGATCTCGTAGGTGTCGTAGACCTGCGTGTCGATACCGCGCTTCTGGCCGTTGCCGAGGTCGATGATCTGCTTTGGCTCGCCGAAATAGACGCCGCCGGTCAACTCGCGCACGATCATGATGTCGAGGCCCTCGACGATCTCGCGCTTCAGCGAGGAGGCTTCCGCCAGCGCCGGGTAGCAGATCGCCGGGCGCAGGTTGGCGAACAGCGCCAGATCCTTGCGCAGGCGCAGCAGCCCCGCCTCGGGACGCACCTCGTAGGGCACGCCGTCCCATTTCGGGCCGCCGACCGCCCCGAACAGCACGGCGTCGGCGGCCATCGCCAGCTTCATGTCGCTCTCGGAGATCGAGGCGCCATGCGCGTCGTAGGCCGAGCCGCCGACAAGACCGCGCTCGATCTCGAATTTCGCCACGCCCATGCTGCTCAGGCGGGCGAGAACCTTCTCCACCTCGCTCATCACTTCGGGGCCGATGCCGTCGCCGGGCAGGAGGAGGAGCTTGTAGGTCGCCATTATCCGTCTCGATTAAGGTTGCCGGGCGTTTTGCTACAGAAGGCCGGCCCGGACGGCAAGATTGGTTCGGGAATTGGACTTGTCCGTCCACCTCGACCGTCGCCGTTCCATTCCGGGACGGGCGGTCCCCCCGGAGGCGACGCCAGATGAGATTCCGCGGCCTTTATCTCGCGCTTGGCCTGTTCCTGGGCGGCGCCGCAACGGCGGCGGCCGTCAACGTCCATTCCATCGTCCCCCACCAGCCCGGCCAGACGGCCGAGTGGGTGAAGCGGATGAAGGTCGAGGACTACGGGCGCCAGCAGGTGATCTACCACATCGACCAGCGCGCCGGCGTCCTGAGCGGCCATTTCCGCCACGTCCTGCAGGTTGCGAAGAATCATATGGACGCGGTCGGCGCCGACAAGCTCGACCTGCGCATCGTCCTGCAGGGCGAGGGCGTCGATTTCCTCTCATGGGCGCGCGACAATTTCGACGCGCGCGCCCGGATCGACGAGTTGAAGCTGCAAGGCGTGAAATTTCTCGTCTGCCGCAACACGCTTCTCGCGCGCGGCATCAATCCGGATCGCGAGCTCTACGATGTCGCCCGCGAAGACGTGATCCGCACCGCAGTCGGCGAGATCGCGCAACTGGAGCAGCGGGGATTCCAGTACATCAAGCCGTGAGGCGCGACACAATGTAGCCGCGCCGTTTCAGCTAGACTGCCGCCCGTTTCGAACGGATGGGGGCTTCGGATGAAACGAACGCTGGCGCATCTCGCCGCCTTGTCGCTTGCGATCTCGGCGATGTCGACTTCCGCATATGCCGCAATGTCATGCAGCGCGCGGCATAAAGTGTGCCTGAATTATTGCGCGAAGAACTACCCGAACCAGCAAGGCTGTACGGTAAACTGCGGCAATGCGCTTCCACAATGCCAGCAGTCGGGATGCTGGGTCACGCCGCAGGAAAACAAATGCGGCTACGCCAAGAGCTGATCGTCAGGGAAAGAAAGCCGAAGTCCGGACGTTCGCACGTCCGGACTTTGGCTAGCGGGTTTTCTCAGGCAGCCAACTGCCGCAGCACGAACTGCAGAATGCCGCCGTTCCTGTAATATTCCAGCTCGTCGAGCGTATCGATGCGGCACAGCAGGGCCACGTTCTTCGTCTTGCCGTCGGCGTAGACGATCTCCGCCGTGAGCGTCGCGCGCGGCTTCAGCGCGCCGCCTTCGAGGCCGCGGATCGTCACCGTCTCGTCGCCCTTCAGACCCAGCGCCTGCCAGGTCATGCCGTCGCGGAACACCAGCGGCAGCACGCCCATGCCGACGAGGTTGGAGCGATGGATGCGCTCGAAGCTCTGCGCGATCACCGCGCGCACGCCGAGCAGCTTCGTGCCTTTCGCCGCCCAGTCGCGCGACGAGCCGTTGCCGTATTCGGCGCCGGCGAAAATCACCAGCGGCCGGCCCTCCGCCTCGTATTTCATCGCCGCGTCGTAGATCGACATGGCCTCGCCATCGGGGAAATGCTTCGTATTGCCGCCTTCCGGCACGGAGCCGTCGGCGCCGGCGAGAATAAAGTTCTTGATGCGGATGTTGGCGAAGGTTCCCCGCATCATCACTTCGTGATTGCCGCGCCGCGTGCCGTACTGGTTGAAATCCTCCGGCCGCACCTGGCGCTCGAGCAGCCACTTGCCGGCCGGGGACGACAGCTTGATCGAGCCGGCCGGCGAAATGTGGTCGGTCGTGATCTTGTCGCCGAACAGAGCCAGAATGCGCGCGCCCTCGATGTTCGTCACCGGCGCGGGCGTCATGGTCATGCCGCGAAAGTAAGGCGGGTTCTGCACATAGGTGGACGCCATGTCCCACTTGTAGGTCTCGCCCGCCGGCGCCTTCACCTTTTTCCAGTTGGCGTCGCCGTCGAATACGGAGGCGTATTTCGTGCTGTAGATGGCGCGCGTCACGTTCTTGCGGATGAAGGCCTGGATTTCCGCGGATGTCGGCCAGATGTCGCGCAGGAAGACGGGGTTGCCCTTCTTGTCATGGCCCAACGGCTCTCGCGTGAGATCCTTCTGCACGGAGCCGGCGAGCGCGTAAGCCACGACCAGCGGCGGCGAGGCGAGATAATTGGCCTGCACGTCGGGCGACACGCGGCCCTCGAAATTGCGGTTGCCCGAGAGCACCGCGGCCGCCACGACGCCATTGTCGTTGATCGCCTTGGAAATCGCCGGCGGCAGCGGGCCGGAATTGCCGATGCAGGTCGTGCAGCCGTAGCCGACGAGGTTGAAGCCGATCTTGTCGAGATATTTCTGCAGGCCGGCCTTGGCGAGATATTCGCCGACGACCTGGCTGCCCGGCGCGAGCGACGTCTTCACCCACGGCTTCGACGCGAGGCCGCGCTCGACCGCGTTGCGCGCCAGCAGGCCCGCGCCGATCAGCACGCCGGGGTTCGACGTATTCGTGCAGGACGTGATCGCGGCGATCACCACGTCGCCGTGGCCGATATCGAAATTCGCGCCCTCGACCTTGTAGCGCGAGGCGATGTCGGCGGCCTTCCGGTATTCGGCGTCCATGGCCGCCGCGAACCCCTTGGCGGCGTCGCTCAGCGCCACGCGGCCTTCCGGGCGCTTGGGGCCGGCGAGCGAAGGCACGACGTCGGCGAGGTTGAGTTCGAGCGTGTCGGTAAAGACCGGATCGGGCGAGCCTTTCTTGCGGAACAGACCCTGCGTCTTGGAATATTTCTCGACGAGCGCGATGCGCGGCGCCTTGCGGCTCGACGTCTTGAGGTAGGACAGCGCCTCGTCGTCCACGGGAAAGAAGCCGCAGGTCGCGCCATATTCGGGCGCCATGTTGGCGATCGTCGCGCGGTCGGCGAGCGTCAGGAAATCGAGCCCGTCGCCGTAGAATTCGACGAACTTCCCGACCACGCCCTTCTTGCGCAACATCTGCGTCACGGTCAGCACGAGGTCGGTCGCGGTGACGCCCTCCTTCAGCCTGCCGTGCAGCTTGAAGCCGATCACTTCCGGCAGCAGCATGGATTGCGGCTGGCCGAGCATCGCCGCCTCCGCCTCGATGCCGCCGACGCCCCAGCCGAGCACGGCCAGTCCGTTCACCATCGTCGTATGCGAATCCGTGCCGACCAGCGTGTCGGGATAGGCGACTTCGATGGTCTCGGCCCTGCCGCGCGCGGGCTTGTATTTCTCCTTCCGCGTCCAGACGGTCTGGGCGAGATATTCCAGGTTCACCTGATGGCAGATGCCGGTGCCCGGCGGCACGACGCGGAAATTGTCGAACGAGCCCTGCCCCCATTTCAGGAAGCGATAGCGCTCGCCGTTGCGGCTGTATTCGAGGTCGACGTTCTTCTTGAACGCCTTGGGCGAGCCGAAAGCGTCGACGATGACGGAATGGTCGATGACGAGATCGACCGGAACCAGCGGGTTGATCTTCTGCGGATCGCCCTTCAGCGCGGTCATGGCGTCGCGCATGGCGGCGAGATCGACGACCGCCGGCACGCCGGTGAAATCCTGCATCAGCACGCGCGCCGGGCGGAAGGAGATCTCCTTCTCCTGCCTGCCCTTGTTGCCGAGCCATTCGGCGACGCCCTGGATGTCCTGCCGGGTGACGGAACGCCCGTCCTCGTTGCGCAACAGGTTTTCCAGCAGCACCTTCATCGAATAGGGCAGGGCCGAAATGCCCTTCAGGCCGTTCTTCTCGGCCGCCTTCAATGAAAAGTAATGGTAAGTCTTGTTTCCAACCGTGAGCTTCTTGCGGGACTTGAAGCTGTCGAGCGATGCCATGGCGATCTTCCTGCGCATCGTGGATGGGGTGACGCGCTTATAGATAATTTGCGCGAAGCCCGCTACACGACAAGGCGGGGCGCGCTGATTTTGCAGGCGCCGGCCGCAGAAGAGGTTCAGCGCAAGTCAACATGCGTCTTCTTGCCGAAAATGTCTCCGTGGACCGCGGCGGGCGGCGCATTGTCGACAGCGTCGATTTCGTTCTGTCGGACGGCGAGGGGCTGATCCTGTCGGGGCCCAATGGCGCGGGCAAATCGACCCTGCTGCGCGCCATCGCGGGCCTTCTGCCGCTGGCTTCCGGCGCGCTGACGCTCGACGGCGAAGCGGAAGAAATCGCCGCGTCGCTTCACTACGTCGGCCATGCCGAGGGCATGAAGCCAGCCCTCACCGTGCGCGAAAACCTCGCCTTCTGGTCCTCGTTTCTCGCGCGCGAACGGGCGGGCGCGGCGCTCGCGCCTGTCGATGCGCTCGACGCGTTCGGCCTCGCCCATGTCATCGACATTCCGGCCGGCTATCTCTCTGCTGGCCAGAAGCGCCGCGTTGCGCTCGCGCGCCTGCTCGTCGCGCCGCGCCCGATCTGGCTGCTCGACGAGCCGACGACGGCGCTCGACGTGCGCGCGCAAGGCGCGCTTGCCGCCGTCATGGCGCGCCATCGCGCCGGCGGCGGCATCGTGCTGGCGGCGACGCACTCGCCTGTGGGTCTCGAGAACGCCGCCGAACTCAGGCTGGGAGTGGTCGCGTGAAAAGCCCGCTCGCCGCTCTTTTCCGGCGCGAATTCGCCATTGCCCGCCGCATCGGCGGCTCCGGCTCGATGGGCGTCGTCTTCATGCTGATGCTGGTGACGATCCTGCCCTTCGCCATCGGCCCGGACCTCAACCTCCTGCGCCGCATCGGCCCCGCCATCCTCTGGATCGCCGCCCTGCTCGCCATGCTGCTCGGTCTCGACCGGCTTTTTCAGGCGGATTTCGAGGACGGCTCGCTCGACCAGCTTCAACTCGGCGCGACGCCGCTCGAATTCGTCGTTCTGGTCAAGTGCCTCGCCCATTGGATGACGACCGCCCTGCCGCTGGTGATCGCGGCGCCGCTGTTCGGCGTCCTGATGGCGCAGGAGCCGGGCGCCATGCTCGGCATCGGCGTCTCCCTGCTGGTCGGCACGCCCGCCCTCACCTTCATCGGCGCGGTCGGCGCGGCGGCCACGGTCTCCCTGCGGCGCGGCGGCCTGCTGATGGCGCTGCTGGTGCTGCCGCTGTGCATCCCGGCCCTGATCTTCGGCGTGTCCGCCGCCAACGCCGCCTCGGGCGGGACCATTCCTTTCGCCACGCCGCTCGCCATCCTCGCCGCGCTGACGCTGGTCGCCGGCGCGCTTTGCCCCTTCGCGGCGGCCGCCCTGCTGCGCCGGCTCGGCGAATGATCTAGGTCAAATTGCCATCGCATTTATGCGGGCATAAGAAGCAATAACGACCGCCCTCATGCTGAGGAGCCCGCGAAGCGGGCGTCTCGAAGCGTGGGGATCGCGGCCATCCTTCGAGACGCGATGCGGCGCATCGCATCTCGGGATGAGGATCGTGTGACCGGGAGCCCATGCTTCGTTTCGCCAACCCGTCCTTCGTGCTGCGCTTCGCCGCCCGCGCCGTGCCGATCTTCGGCGCGCTGGCCGCGATCCTGATCGCCGTCGGCCTCTATCTCGTCTTCTTCGTCGCGCCGGCCGATTACCAGCAGGGCGAGACCGTGCGCATCATGTACATCCATGTGCCGGCCGCCTGGCTCGGCCTGTTCGCCTACATGGTCATGGCGTCGGCCGCGCTCGGCACGCTCGTCTGGCGCCATCCCGTCGCCGACGCCGCGCAGAAGTCGGCCGCCCCGCTCGGCGCCATGTTCACCTTCGTCTGCCTCGTCACCGGCTCGCTCTGGGGCAAGCCGATGTGGGGCACATACTGGGTGTGGGACGCCCGCCTCACCTCGATGCTGGTGCTGCTGCTCATCTATCTCGCCCTGATCGCGCTGTGGAACACGATCGAGGAGCCGCAGCGCGCCGCCAAGGCCGCCGCCGTGATGACGCTCGTCGGCCTCGTCAACATTCCCATCATCAAATTCTCGGTCGACTGGTGGAACACGCTCCATCAGCCGGCCTCCGTGTTCAAGACCAGCGGGCCGGCGATCTACGGCTCCATGCTCTGGCCGCTGCTCATCATGGCGGTGGGCGCGACCTTCCTGTTTCTCGCGCTGCATCTCATGTCGATCCGCAACGAGATCCTGCGCCGCCGTCTGGATCGCCTGACCCGTCTTGCGGCGAGCGCCAGCGACATGCCGCGCGCCGCGCGTTTCGAGCCTGCGCAATGAACGCCGACCATTTCTTCTTCATCGCCCTGTCCTACGGCATAACCGGCGTCGCCGTGCTCGGCATGATCGCGGCCATCGCGCTCGACTACCGTCGCCTGAAGAAGTCGCTGCAGGCGATGGGCGTGACCGTCGCGGCGCGCGACGAAAGAGCCGATCTCGACTGACGGGATTGCCGGCGCCGGACGGCTGACCGACATTAGGCGCTGCAATTCGGAGCGCGCCGTGAAGATCGCCGACAGAGCAGATATCGCCGAAGCCTTCGAGCGGCAGGCAAAAGCCTGCGCCGAACTCGGCGGCCCATTCACCGCCGGCGTGTGCCGCGTGCTCGGCGCCAATCTCGACGACAGCTCCGCCTTCGGCCGCCGCGTCGCGGCCTGGCCAGCGGATTCGCTGGCTCCCGACCTCATGCCGCTGCGCTGCTGCGCGGCGCTGAACCTGCTCGTGCGAACCGGGCGCGCGCCGACGCTCGCGGCCTTTTACCCGCCGCAGGCGCCAGGCGACGACGATGCGTTCTGGAGCGCGATCGCGGCGACCATCTGCGAACATGACTCGGAGATGACCGCTTTTCTCGATTCAGCCCCACAGACGAACGAAGTGGTGCGCTCGGCCGTGCTTCTCGGCGGATTTCTGCAGATCGCGGCGGCGACCCCTATGCCGCTCGCGCTCTACGAACTCGGCGCGAGCGCGGGCCTCAATCTGCTGTTCGATCGCTACGCCTACGACTTCGGCGAGAACAGGCGCTGGGGCGACCCGACATCGCCCGTGCGCATCGGCAGCGATTGGACGGGCGCCGCGCCCGCGCTCGACACGCCCCTGCAAATCGCCTCGCGCGCCGCCGTCGACCTGCGCCCGGTGGACGCGCGCGCGCGCGACGATCGCGAACGGATGCTCGCCTATATCTGGCCGGAGCAGAGCGAACGTCTGCGTCGCATCGAGCCCGCGCTCGAGATTGTCGCGGCGAGCGATCTGGCGATCACGCAGGGCGACGCGCTCGCCTGGCTGAACAACGTCATGTCGGGGCCTCCCCGGACAGACGTGTGCCGCGTCGTCTATCACAGCGTGTTTTTCCAGTACTTGCCCGCAGCCTTGCGCGACCAGTTGCGCGAAACCATTGTCGCGCTCGGGCGGCAGGCGACGCCTGTGTCGCCCTTCGCCTGGCTGTCGATGGAGGCCGGCCCGAAGCAGATGTCCTGCGAATTGCGGCTGACCATCTGGCCGGGCGGCGAGCGGCGCGTGCTGGCCGAAGTTGACTGGCACGGCCGCTGGGCGAAGTGGGGGTAAGGTTTCAGCGCGCCGCCGCGCGACGAGCGATATCCTGCGCAATGTCGGCGACCGAAAATCCGGCTGCTGCGGCGGCGCGCGCGATCGCGGGCGCGTCGGCCCCGTCCGGACGAGACGCCTCGCTCAGCGCCCAGACGTGCGTGGCCCGGTTTCCACTACGGCAATAGAGCACCACGGGTCGGCCGCTCTCCGCCAACGCGCGCGACAAAGCGTCGACATTGGCCGCGGGAATGGCGCCCGGTTCGGTCGGAATGAAGGCGAAGAACAGGCCAGCCGCTGCGGCGCGCGCCTTCATCTGAGCCGAGGTCGCGCCCGACATCGCCTCGGCGTCGGGCAGCAGGTCGACGACCGCCGCGACTCCTTCGGCTTTCAGTTTCGCCAGGTCATCGGCCGCGAGGCGCCCTGTCACATAAATCCCGGGCGCGAGCGGCTTCGCTTGAATGCCGGCGTCGGTCCGCTGGACCGCAGGCGCTTGCGCAGCCGCATTGCCAAGCCAGCCGGGGCCAGCAAGAAGCGCGATTGCGAGTGCGACAATCGCGGCCGAATGACGTTTCATGATGATGCCTCGCATCCGAAAATTGGAGGCATATGCGCTTGCCGATCACGCGGCGACGATCCGGATCAAAGATGCTCCGGCGCCTTCTCGGCCTCGTCGCCCTTCAACTCGTGCTTCAGCATCAGCGGCGTCTGCGAGATGGCGAACAGGATGGTCAGCGGCACGAAGCCGAACACCTTGAATTTCACCCAGAAATCTTCCGGTTGCGTGCGCCATACGAATTCGTTGACCGCCGCCATCGCGACGAAGAACAGGCCCCAGCGCAGCGTCAGCTTGCGCCAGCCCTCTTCGGTCAGATTCATCACGCTGTCGAAGGCGACCGACAGCAGCGCCTTGCCGAAGACGAGTCCGCCGAGCAACGCGGCGGCGAACAGCAGATAGACGATGGTCGCCTTCATCTTCACGAAAGTCGCGTCGTGCAGCAGCAGCGTCGCGCCGCCGAACACGATGACCATCGCGGCCGTCACCATCGGCATTACCGGCAGGTGTTTGGTCAACGAATAGGTGACGGCGAGCGCGACGACGGTTGCGGCCATCAGCGCGCCCGTGCCTGCGAAAATTCCGAACTTGCTGTAGACGAGAAAGAAGAGGACGAGCGGCCCCATCTCCAGAAGCAGCTTCAACCCCGGCTTCAGTTTCTTGCGCTGGGGCGCGGGCGCGTCGTTCACGCGGTGATCTCCTCATCAAGGCCAGCGATGGCGCGCGCGAAGTCGCGCGCCTCGAATGGTTCGAGATCGTCGGCGGTTTCGCCGACGCCGATAAAATGCACGGGCAAGCCGAATCGGTCGGCTATGGCCACGAGTATGCCGCCGCGCGCCGTGCCGTCGAGCTTGGTCATCACCAGGCCGGTGACGCCGGCGACGCGGCCGAATATCTCGACCTGGCTCAGCGCGTTCTGGCCGACGGTGGCGTCGAGCACGAGAATGACGGCGTGCGGCGCGCTGTCGTCGACCTTCTTCATCACGCGCACGATCTTTTCGAGTTCCGCCATCAGTTCCGCGCGATTCTGCAGCCGGCCGGCGGTGTCCATCAGCACGACGTCGGCGCCGTTTTCGCGCGCCTGCGTCAAGGCGTCGAAGGCAAGGCCCGCAGCGTCCGCGCCCGGCGCGCCCGCGATGACCGGCGCGCCAAGGCGGTCGCCCCAGACTTTCAACTGCTCGATCGCGGCGGCGCGGAACGTGTCGCCGGCCGCCAGCGTCACCGACCTGCCCTCGGCGCGCAGGCGCTGCGTGAGTTTCGCGATCGTCGTCGTCTTGCCCGACCCGTTGACGCCGACGACCAGCACGACGAACGGTTTTCGCGCAACGTCGATGGTCAGGGGCCTCGCGACGGGCGCGAGCGACTTCTCAACTTCCGCGGCGAGGATGTTGCGGACCTCGTCGGCGGAAACTTCCTTGTCGTAGCGGCCCTTTCCGACCGCTTCCACAATGCGCGTCGAGGCGGCGACGCCGAGGTCGGCGCGCACCAGAATGTCCTCGAGATCGTCGAGCGCGGCGGAATCGAGCTTGCGCTTGGTGAAGACGTCGGAAATGCCCTGCCCGATGGAGGAGGACGAGCGCGCGAGGCCCGACTTGAGGCGCTTCCACCAGGAGAGTTTCGGGGCGTCGCCGGACCGCGGGCCTTCAGGCTCGCTTTCGGCATTCGGCATTCGGCTGTCGGCCGTCGATTGCCCGATGCCGGCCGCCGACTGCCCTTCCAGCGCGCCTGAAGGCTCGCGATCCGGTTCTTTCCCGCGCCCGAACATGCGGCCGAACAAGCCGGGCTTTTTCGTTTCGCCGTCCCTGTCCGCCATTCGTCCGCCGATCCTTCAACCTCGCGCGAAAACTTGACGTCGCGCGGCGCGCTTCAGATAGCCTCTAACGCATGAACCCGGAAGAGATCATTTCCCGCCTCATCCACCGCGACGGGATGATGCTGATCATCGACAAGCCTGCGGGCGTCCCCGTGCATCGTGGCCCCAAAGGCGGCGAAAATCTGGAAGAGAGCTTCGAGGCGCTGAAATTCGGCCTGCCGCGCCGGCCCGCGCTCGCCCATCGGCTCGACCGCGACACCTCCGGCTGCCTCGTGCTCGGCCGTCATCGCAAGGCGCTGGAACGGCTGATGAAACTGTTCAAGGCGGGCGCCATCGACAAGACCTACTGGGCCGTGGTCGAAGGCGGGCCGGAGACGGACGAGGGCCTGATCGACCTCCCGCTCGGCCGGCTCGATCCGACGCGCGGCTGGTGGATGAAGCACGATCCCGCCGGCCTGCCGTCGCAGACGAAATGGCGCGTGCTCGGCCGCGGCGCGGACGCGGCGGGCAAGCCGCTCGCCTGGCTGGCGCTGGAGCCGCTGACGGGCCGCACCCACCAGTTGCGCGTGCATTGCGCGACGTCGGGCGTCCCGATCCTCGGCGACACCGTCTACGGAACGGGCGGCGCGACGCCCCTCCAGCTCCACGCCCGCGAAATCGTGGTGCCGATGGCGAAGAACGGCCCGCCGACAAAGGCGACGGCGCCGGTCCCGGCGCATATGAGGGAGATGCTGGCGCAATGCGGTTGGAGCGGCGAAGCCCACACCCCAACCCTCCCCCGCTCCGCGGGAGAGGGAGGAGACCCGGGGATCGGCAAGAGTCGTTATTCCGGATGCTAACCGTCCCCTCTCCCGCTGGCGCGAAGTCGGCTGTTGCCGACTTCGCTAGATACGGGGGAGGGAAAGGGAGGGGCGCCGCGACTTACTTCTTCTTTTCCAGCTCCGCCTTGAGCGCCAGCAGCTTGGCGAAGGGCGAGTTCGGATCGGGCTGCTTGTCGCGCTCGCGTTTCTCCGACGAGGCGAAGGGCCGCTCGTTGCGGTTGTCCCGAGGCCGGTCGCCGCGCGGCTTGTCGAAGCGCGGCCGTCCCTCGAAGCGCTTGCCGCCTTCCCGGGGCTTGCCCTCGAACTTCGGCCGTCCCTCGCGCTTTTCACCCTCGCCCTCCGCAGGCTTCGGCCGCTCGGGACGCTGGGGGATGATCCATTCGCGCGGCGCGCGTTTTTCCGGCCGGCGACCCTGCGGACGGCCGCCCTCGCGCCGCTGATGCGGACGGCCGGGGGTCCACACTTCGATCATGACCGGTTCGGCCGGCTCGGGCTGCGCTTCGGCCGAGGCCTCGGCTTCCACGCCTGCCGGCGCTTCCGCGATCACCGTCTCGACCGCTTCCTCGACCGCCGATTGCAGGGCGGATTCGGCGAGGATCGCCTCGTCGCTCGGCGGCTCGACAGGCGCAGCCGCCTCGACCGGCTCTTCTTCGACCGGCTCAGGCTTCGTCTCGGCGGCGGCGGCCTCGATCTCGACCGCCTCGGGCTCGGCAGGCGCGTCCTCGCCCGCCTGCTCGGCGGTCAGGACCGCCTCTTCGGACGATTGGCCTTCGGCCTCGAGCAGCAATCCCGTGTCGTCGGCCTCATCCGGGACCGCCGGCCTCTGGCCGGCCTCGTCCTCGACTGCATCCTCCTGCTGGCCGGACGCCGGCGGTCCCGGCTCCGTCTCGTCGGCAATCACGGCCTGCGCCGGCGCCATCGGCGCCTTGGGAACCAGCGGCACCGTGATCGCCGGCCCCGGCCGCGTCTCCATGTGGAAGCCGAGCGACTTGAGGATCGAGGCGAAGGCCTCGCCCGAGCAGCCGGCCAGCGACGTCATGCCGACCGTGACGACGAAGGAATTGCCGTCGGCGGCGCCGGGCGGCGGATCGCCGGGGGTCACGCCCGGACGATAGGCGACGGCGGGCCGGATCAGGTCGGCGAGCCGCTCCAGAATGTCGACGCGCACCGCGCGCTCGCCCGACACGCGGAAGCCCGCGACGCGGTAGAGGTCCTTGGAAATTTCCGGATTGGCCGCAAACGACGTGCGGCCGGAAGACGCCAGATGCGCCACTTCTTCCAGGCCGACCGCCCCGTCCAGACCGCCGTGCGTCAGCGACCACAATTGCGCGGCGAGCGCACGCGGCGCCGGCTTCAGCAACGCGGGCGCATAGAGATGATAGGCGCCGAAGCGGATGCCGGCCTTGCGCAGGGCGCCGCGCGCCTCCTGCGAGAGGCCTTTCACATCGCCCGCGATCTTCGCGCGGTCGACGACGCCGAGGTCTTCGGCCACGCGAAAGGCGATGCCCCGCGCAAGGCCCTCGAGGCCCTCGCCCGCTTCGAGTTGCGCCAGTGGACCGAGGAGCTTCGTCACATGTTGCGCGAGCCAGAGATCGACGCGCCGCTGCACCTTCTCCTGCGCCTCGCCCGACAGGATCTCGTCGGCGGTCAGCACCGCGCGCGGCGTCAGAATCTTGTCGCCGGCGACGATCCTGGCGATGGGTTCGCCGAGCCAGCGGATCGCGCCGTCGTTGGAGAGCGCAAACGCGGTATCGACGGCGTCGCTCACGCGCGTCGCGCGGCTCTCGATCTCGGCGGCCAGCGCCTTCTGCGCCGCCGCGTTCAACGCCTTCGCCGCCTCGCCCTCCGCCTGTGGATCGGCCGTGAAACGGAATCCGCGCAATTGCCCGACATGCTGGCCCTCGACCAGCACGTCGCCATCGGAAGTGATTTCGGCGTCCAGCATTCGGTTCTCTCTGAGGCGCCGCATGAGGAGGCTCGTGCGGCGGTCGACGAAGCGCTGCGCGAGCCTTTCGTGCAGGGCGTCCGACAGACTGTCCTCTACCCGACGCGCCTCGCCCTGCCAATGCTCGGGATCAGCCAGCCAGTCGCCGCGATTGGCGATGAAGCTCCAGGCGCGCACCTGCGCAATGCGCTGCGACAGCGTGTCGATATCGCCGTCGGTTCTGTCGACCTCGGCCAGGCGGCGCGAAAACCAGTCGTCGGGAATGCGTCCGCGCCGCACGATGAAGAAGAACACGGTGCGGGCGAGTTCCGCGTGGGCGGCCGGAGAAACCTTGCGGTAGTCGGGGATCTGGCAGGCGTCCCAGAGCCGGGCGACATCGGCCGGCGTCGCCGCCTGGCGGCGCACGTCCTCGTCGTGCGAGAGCACGTCCAGCACCATCTGGTCTTCCGCGATCGGCGCGCGCGTCAGCGCCGGATCGCCCGGCGTCCGATCCAGAGAAGCCGTCAGCGCCGGGATCGAGCTGAAATCGAGCGCGGCGTTGCGCCACTGCAACAATTTCACGGGGTCGAAGCGGTGCTCTTCGATCGCCTCGACGAGATCTTCGTCGAAGGGCGCGCAGCGGCCCGAAGTCCCGAACGCGCCGTCGCGCATATGCCGCCCCGCGCGGCCGGCGATCTGGCCGAATTCCGCAGGGTTGAGGCGGCGGAACTGGCGGCCGTCGAACTTGCGGTCCGAGGCGAAGGCGATGTGGTCGACGTCGAGGTTGAGCCCCATGCCGATGGCGTCGGTGGCGACGACATAGTCGACGTCGCCGTTCTGGAACATGTCGATCTGCGCGTTTCTCGTGCGCGGCGAGAGCGCCCCGAGGACCACCGCCGCCCCGCCGCGCTGGCGGCGCAAGAACTCCGCGATGGAGTAGACGTCCTCCGCCGAGAAGGCGACGACGGCGCTCCGTCGCGGCAGCCGGGAAATCTTGCGCTCGCCGGCGAACGTCAGCTTCGACAGGCGTGGCCGCTCGACGATGGGCACGCCCGGCAGCAGCGCGCGGACGACCGGCGCCATGGTGCCGGAGCCGATCAGCAGGGTCTCGTCGATTCCACGCCGGTTGAGGATGCGATCGGTGAAGACGTGGCCGCGGTCGAAGTCGGCGGCGAGCTGGATTTCGTCCACCGCCATGAACGAGACCGGCAGGTCGCGCGGCATGGCCTCGACGGTCGACACCCAGTAGCGAGCGTTGGGCGGCTTGATCTTCTCTTCGCCGGTGATCAGCGCCACCGCGTTCGTCCCGGCCCGATTCGCGAGCTTCTGGTAAACTTCGCGGGCCAGCAGCCGCAGCGGCAGGCCGATCATGCCGTTGGGATGGGCAAGCATCCGCTCGATCGCAAAATGCGTCTTGCCGGTGTTGGTCGGCCCCAAAACCGCGGTGACGCCTGCTGTTTTCCAGTGCGGCCGCTCGCGGGCAGGGAGGGCGTCGGCGTAGTTCATCGCGCAGCGCCCCGTAGCGGCGGCCGGCCGGCTGTGTCGTTATGAACCGGCCCGGGCTCCGGAAATTCAGCTTTCGAACGGGCCGCGAACGAATCGCGCCCGAATCGCTGACTCCCGCAGAGTCGTCTTTCGTTCTCCGCAAGATATCGCGGAAACGGACAGTCGCGGCGCCAAGTATTGTGAATCGAAACGACTCCGAACAGGAATCGGGGGCCGAAAACTCGACTCGCCGACGGACTCCGCCGGCCCTTTTTGTCAAGCGCGCGCCGAAAAGAACTCAAAAGGGCCACGGCGTTAACTTTCAGGCCGAACCGCGAACGGAGCGGGCACGAATCGCTGAAACCGCGCAATTCGCGCTGTGTTCACGCAATATATGGGGCGATATCGGAACAACGCCACAAGGCTCTGTGGATAAAGGGCTTGCGGAAACGCCGGCGCGACGCCGCCCGTTAAGGATCTGGCCGCCAGTCAGCCCGCTTTGGGTCAGTTGCTCTGCGCGCGCTGCTGGGCGAGATGGAAGTCCACCGCCTGTATGACCAGCGTGCCGGATTTCGTGCCGACCTTGATGTAGTAGGGCACGACGACATGCGCCTGCGCGACGGGCGCGAGCCACACCTCCAGGTCGCGGTTTTCCGCCATGTACCGGGTCGACTGGCTGTCCATCTTGAAGCCGGAGATCGGCGTATAACGCGCCGAGCAGACCGAAACCGGGCCTGAATACCCGCGGGCCTGCACGTTGCGCACGCCTTTGAAGAACAGCGAGACATTGAAGCGCACGAGCCCGTCGTAGACGGGAATGGTGCGGTCGCAGGCCGCCTGCCCGACCAGAGGCTGGCCAGTCGGCACGCCCATCACCAGCGCGCTCACGGGATCGAGAATGCCGGTCTTGTGCGCCTGCGTGACCGGCACGCGCTCGTCCATGTCCAGGAAGGGCGGCGAAATCTCGACCGCCCGCACCGCGCCGGCGTTCAGCCCCATGCGCACCGTGCGGGTTTCGGTGGCGTTCGCAGTGGTGTTCGCATAGGCGTTCGGCAGGACGCTGGCGTTGGAAATCGCGCCATTGGCGGTCGCCGCCCCCTTGGCCTTGGTGACGAGGGCGGCGAGGCCCGACAGTCGCAGGCCGATGTCGATCTTGTAGGCGCCGGGCTCGATCGAGGCGGAAGCGTCGGCATTGCCGATTGGCACGCCGATGATCGAGAGAGCGTAGGTGGCCCGCAGGCTTTCGGCCTGCGCGGGGGCGGCGGCCAGAAGGCCGCCGAAGGCGGCGCCGGCCAGAAGCCCGAGCGACCGGGCGCCCATGCGCCCCAATCTGTCCAATTCCATCAGCTCACCGTCGATGCCGGCCGCGCTTCGCGAGCGCGCTGCGTCGGCATTGATCCCGCGCGAATCGGTCCGAAAAATGACCTGACGTGTTTCGCAGGCGCATATAGGCGAAGCAAGCCCCTCAGCACTTTTTCGCCGCGCGTTCCGGGGCTACAAGAGCCGCGCGCCGCACTATGGAATCGATCAGCTTCTCTGCATTTGAGCGATTCCGCTCGAATGCCGGCTGATCTGGGAAGCGCCGACTGCGAGATGACATGAGCCGTTTCTGGAGCCCGCTCGTCCACGACCTCAAGCCCTATGTGGCGGGCGAACAGCCGGTCATGGCCGACATCGTCAAGCTCAACACCAACGAAAACCCCTACGGGCCGAGCCCGCGCGCGCTTGCCGCGATCCGCGCGGAGGCTGCCGACACGCTCAGGCTTTATCCCGAGCCGACCTCGTTGAAACTGCGCGAAACGATTGCACGGCGCGAGGGCGTGCGGGCGGATCAGGTCTTCGTCGGCAATTCCTCGGACGAGGTGCTGGCGCTGGTCTTTCAGGCGCTGCTCAAGCACGGGAAGCCGCTCGCCTTTCCCGACGTCACCTATTCCTTCTATCCCGTCTGGTCGCAGCTCTTCGGCGTCGCCACGAAGGTCGTGCCGCTCGACGCGGACATGCGCATCGACGTCTCGGCCTATGGCGACGATTGCGGCGCGATCATCTTCGCCAATCCGAACGCGCCGACCGGCATCGCGCTGTCGCGCGCCGAGATAGAGCGGCTGCTGCAAGCCCATCCCGACAAGCCGATCGTGATCGACGAAGCCTATGTCGATTTCGGCGCCGAAAGCGCGATCCCGCTGATCGCGCGCTACCCGAACCTGCTGGTCACGCACACGCTGTCGAAGTCGCGCGCGCTGGCGGGCCTGCGCGTCGGCGTCGCCTTCGGCCAGCGCGATCTCATCGACGCGCTGGAGCGCGTGAAAGACAGTTTCAACTCCTATCCGCTCGACCGCCTCGCACAGGCCGGCGCGACCGCGGCCTATGAGGATGAAGACTGGTTCCGGCAAAGCTGCGCCAGGGTGATCGCCAGCCGCGAACGCCTGACGGCGGAGCTGACGCAGCTCGGCTTCGACGTTCTGCCCTCCAAGGCCAATTTCATCTTCGCCAGTCACCCCGCCCACAAGGCCGCCGACATCTTCAAGGCGTTGCGCGAACGCGCGATCATCGTGCGCTGGTTCGACAAGCCGCGCATTTCCGAGCGCTTGCGCATTTCCATCGGCACGGACGCCGAATGCGACCGGCTGGTGGCGGCGCTGAAGGAGATTTTGCGGTGGAACGAGCGGGGATGACCCCCTACCCGACCATCCCCGGCTCCGCGGGAGAGTGAGCAGACCCGCAGCGTTCGACCCCTTGCTGATCACGAATGAAGGCCGTCCCCTCTCCCGCAAAGCGGGGAGGGAAAGGGAGGGGGGTCGGGCCGCATCCCAGCCCAAACATTGACTTCCCCGCTCCCTTCGCCTTAAAAGCCCCGCAACTCTCGTCAGAGTGTCCATTGCGATCAGCCGACCCGCCCGTGAGGCAGGAGGCCAACGCCCGGCAGCGCTGAAGCGCCCCCGGGCGCGATTTGCGTTGGCCCCTGAGCGAGCCTGGAGTGGATGGATGTTCGAAGGCCTCAGCGAAAAGCTCTCCGGCATATTCGACCAGCTCACGCGCCGCGGCGCGCTGAGCGAGGCCGATGTCGAGGCCGCATTGCGCGAGGTTCGGCGCGCGCTGCTGGAGGCCGACGTCGCGCTGGACGTGGTGCGCGGCTTCACCGACAAGGCGCGCGAGCGAGCCGTCGGCGCCAATGTCGTCAAGTCGGTCTCGCCCGGCCAGATGGTCGTCAAGATCGTCTCGGACGTCCTGACCGAGACGCTGGGCTCCGAATCCGAGCCCATCGACCTCAACGCGCCCGCCCCCGTCGCCATCATGATGGTGGGCCTGCAAGGCGCGGGCAAGACGACCACCACCGCCAAGATCGCCAAGCGGCTGACCGAGCGCCAGAAGAAGAAGGTTCTGATGGCGTCGCTGGACGTGAAGCGTCCCGCCGCGCAGGAACAGCTCGCGGTGCTCGGGCGGCAGGTCGGCGTCGACACGCTGCCCATCGTGCCGGGCCAGACGCCCGTGCAGATCGCCATCCGCGCCGAGGAGGTCGGACGCCTGCAGGGCTACGACGTCGTCATGTTCGACACCGCCGGCCGCACGCATATCGACGAGCCGCTGATGGTCGAGATGGCAGAGATCAAGCAGGCCGCGCGCCCGCACGAAATCCTGCTGGTTGCGGACGCCCTGACCGGGCAGGACGCGGTCAATCTCGCCAAGAGCTTCAACGAGCGCGTCGGCGTCACCGGCATCGTGCTCACCCGCGTCGATGGCGACGGCCGCGGCGGCGCGGCGCTGTCGATGCGCGCCGTCACCGGCAAGCCGATCAAGCTGATCGGCGTCGGCGAAAAAATGGACGCGCTGGACGATTTCGATCCCAAGCGCATCGCCAATCGCATTCTCGGCATGGGCGACATCGTCGCGCTGGTCGAGAAGGCCGCCCAGACCATCGACGCCGAAAAGGCGCAGCGCATCGCCGAGAAGATGCGCAAGGGCAAGTTCGATCTCGAGGACCTCGCCGAACAGCTTGCGCAGGCCGAGAAGATCGGCGGCCTCTCCGGCATCATGGGAATGCTGCCGGGCGTCGGCAAGCTGAAGGAGCAGATGGCGGCGGCCAATATCGACGACCGCATCCTCAAGCGCCAGCGCGCGATCATTCTTTCCATGACCCCGGCCGAGCGCCGCAATCCCGATATTCTGAAAGCCTCGCGCAAGAAGCGCATCGCCGCGGGCGCGGGCGTCAACGTCGAGCAGGTCAACAAGCTGCTCAAGCAGCATCGCGGCATGGCCGACATGATGAAGGCCATGGGCGGCGGCAAGCGCGGCCCGATGGGCAAGATGGCGCAGATGTTCGGGCTCGGCGGCGGCATGCCGCAGCCGACGCCGGAGCAGATCGAGGCCATGCAGAAGCAGCTCGGCGGCCAATTGCCGCCGAACATGCCGAAACTCCCGGATGCGCCGCCCGCCGGCGCGTTTGGAGCCAAGCCGACAATGCCGGGCCTGCCCGGCGCCATGCCGAAGCTTCCGGGCCTCGGCGGCGGCTTCAACCCGTTCCAGTTTGGAAAGAAGAAGTGAGACCACGCTGGCTCGTCGCGAGACGAGAAGCGATCAAACGAAAGGTAGAAACATGTCCCTGAAGATTCGTCTGTCCCGCGGCGGCGCCAAGAAGCGTCCGTTCTATCGCATCGTCATCGCCGACTCGCGCTCGCCCCGCGACGGCCGCTTCATCGAGCGTCTCGGCACGTTCGACCCGCTGAAGGCCAAGGACGCGGCCGACCGTCTCGTCGTCGACGCCGAGAAGGCGCAGGCCTGGATCGCCAAGGGCGCGACCCCGACCGATCGCGTCGCCCGCCTGCTCGAGAGCGTCGGCGTCGGCAAGCGCGAGGCGCGCAGCAACCCGAAGAAGGCGCAGCCGAAGAAGAAGGCGCAGGAGCGCGCCGCCGCTGCGGCCGCCGCCGCCGAGAAGGCCGCCGCAGCGGCTGAGTAAGACGGATCGGTCATTCCCGACGGCTGCGAAGCAGCCGATCGGGAATCCAGGGGCCGCAGGCCAAAGGCCTGCCGTTCTGGATTCCCGCTTTCGCGGGAATGACATTCGAGATCGGCTCTAATGCAGCAGAAGAAAGCTCTCGTCCTGGTCGGCCGCTTCGGCGCGCCGCAGGGCGTGCGCGGCGAAATCCGCATCAAGAGCTACACCGCCGATCCCTTGGGCGTCGGCGATTACGGCCCGCTGTCGGATGAAACGGGCGCGCGCGCATTCGAGATCGAGCGCCTGCGTCCGCTGAAGGACGACATGGTGGTCGCCAAGATCAAGGGTCTTGCCGACCGCGATGCGGCGGGCGCGCTCACTGGCGTCTCGCTCTACGTTTCACGCGAAAAATTGCCGCCGCCGGACGAGGACGAGTTCTACATCGCCGATCTCGTCGGCCTCGCCGCCGTCTCGCCGGCAGGCGAGGCGATCGGCGTGGTGAAGAACGTGCTGAACTTCGGCGCCGGCGACATTCTGGAGATCGCGCCGGCTGCGGGCGAGACGCTCATGCTGCCGTTCACGAAAGAGGTCGCGCCGTCGATCGATTTCGCGGGCGGAAAGATCGTCGTGGCGCGGCCGGCGGAAACGGAATGACCTTCCGCGCCTCGATCCTTACCCTCTTCCCGGAAATGTTCCCCGGCCCGCTCGGCCTGTCGCTCGCCGGCGATGCGCTGGCCAAGGGCCTTTGGTCGCTCGAAGCGCGCAACATCCGCGAGCACGGCCTCGGCAGGCATCGCGCCGTTGACGACACGCCGGCCGGCGGCGGCGCGGGCATGGTGCTGCGCGCCGACGTTCTGGCTGCCGCCATCGACGCCGCGGCGCCCGCCGGCGACCCGCGCCCCCGCCTGCTCATGAGCCCGCGCGGAAAACCGCTGACTCAAGGACGCGTGCGGGAACTGGCGGCGGGCCCCGGCGCGACGATCGTCTGCGGCCGCTTCGAGGGCGTGGACGAGCGCGTGATCGCGGGGCGCGCGCTGGAGGAAATCTCGATCGGAGATTACGTGCTGTCAGGCGGCGAGATCGCCGCGCTCGCCCTGCTGGACGCCTGCGTGCGCCTGCTGCCGGGCGTGATGGGGGCGGCGGAGTCGGGCTCGGAAGAAAGTTTCGAGAACGGCCTGCTCGAATATCCCCACTACACGCGGCCGCGGGAGTGGGAGGGGCGCGAAATCCCGGAAATCCTGTTGTCGGGCGATCATGGGAAGATTGCCGACTGGCGGCGCGCCGAAGCGGAGCGGATCACGCGGGAAAGGCGGCCGGACCTTCGCCGGAAAGACTGAGCCCCGCCGGGGCCGCCGGCCTCCGGCCGGCGCGCGCCGCACCCTCCGGCCGGCGGTCCCGGATGGCTCGACATATCCCCCCCGATCCGCTATAGCCCCCGCGCAACTCAAAACAGCGTTCCCGAAACGCTCGTCCGCAACAGGACGAAACGGAAGGATTACAACGATGGACCTCATCGCCCAGCTCGAAGCCGAGCAGGCCGAAAAACTCGGCGCGAACATTCCCGATTTCCAGCCCGGCGACACCGTGATCGTCAACGTGAAGGTCAAGGAAGGCGAGCGCTCGCGCGTCCAGGCCTACGAAGGCGTGTGCATCGCCCGCAACGGCGGCGGCCTCAACGAGAGCTTCACCGTCCGCAAGATTTCCTACGGCGAGGGCGTGGAGCGCGTGTTCCCGGTCTATTCGCCGATGATCGACTCGATCAAGGTCGTGCGTCGCGGCAAGGTGCGCCGCGCCAAGCTCTATTACCTGCGCGATCGTCGCGGCAAGTCGGCGCGTATCGCCGAACGCACCGACCGCACGGACAAGGCCGCGGCCAAGAAGTAACCGAAATTCGGAAGCGCGGGGCAAAACCCCGCGCTTTTCGTTTGCGCGCCCCTTCGCGACATGCGCCGTGCGGGCGGGCCGCGCATTGGTCCGATCCGGCGCGAGAGCTGAGCCTCCCATGGCCTCCGACCTCAGGCGCGCCGCCCGCGCGCTGATTTCCGTTTCCGACAAGACCGGCCTCGTCGATTTCGCGAAGGCGTTGAGCGCGCGCGGCGTCGAACTGGTTTCCACCGGCGGCACGCGCAAGGCGTTGGCTGACGCCGGCCTCAAGGTGATCGACGTTTCCGACCTCACCGGCTTTCCGGAAATGATGGACGGCCGCGTCAAGACGCTGCACCCGAAGGTGCACGGCGGCCTGCTCGCCATCCGCGAGAACCCCGAGCACGAAGCCGCCATGCTTGCGCACAACATTCCGCAGATCGATCTGCTCGTCGTCAACCTCTATCCCTTCGAGGCGACCGTCGCGAAGGGCGCGGCTTACGAGGAGTGCATCGAGAACATCGACATCGGCGGCCCCGCGATGATCCGCGCCGCCGCCAAGAACCACGACGACGTCGCCGTCATCGTCGATGTCGAGGATTACGATCTGGTGCTCGGCGAGCTCGCCGCCAACAATGGCGCGACGCGGCTCGCCACGCGCCGCAGGCTGGCGCAGAAGGCCTATGCGCGCACAGCCGCCTATGACGCAGCGATTTCCAACTGGTTCGCCAATGCGCTCGGCGAGACGACGCCCGCCTATCGCGCCGTCGGCGGCAAGCTGGCGGAGGCCATGCGCTACGGCGAGAACCCGCACCAGAGCGCAGGTTTCTACGTCACCGGCGAGACGCGTTTCGGCGTGGCCACGGCGCGGCAGGTGCAGGGCAAGCAGCTCTCCTACAACAACGTCAACGACACCGACGCCGCCTTCGAACTCGTCGCCGAATTCGATCCCGCGCACAGCGCGGCCGTCGCCATCATCAAGCACGCCAACCCCTGCGGCGTCGCCGAAGGCGCCTCGCTGAAGGAGGCCTTCGAAAAGGCTTTGCGCTGCGATCCCGTGTCCGCCTACGGCGGCATCATCGCGCTCAACCGCAGGCTCGACGCGGCGACCGCGACCGAGATGACCAAGATCTTCACCGAAGTCATCATCGCGCCCGAGGCGGACGAAGAGGCGATCGCCATTGTCGCCGCGAGGAGGAACCTGCGCCTGCTCGTCACCGGCGGCCTGCCCGATCCCCGTTCGCCTGGCCTCTCCGTTCGCACGGTCGCCGGCGGCCTGCTGGTGCAGGGCCGCGACAATGCCGTCGTCGACGACATGGAGCTGCGCGTCGTCACCAAGCGCCAGCCCACGCGCGATGAACTCGCCAATCTCAAATTCGCCTTCCGCGTCGCCAAGCACGTGAAGTCGAACGCCATCGTCTATGTGAAGGACCTCGCCACCGTCGGCGTCGGCGCCGGCCAGATGAGCCGCGTGGATTCCTCGCGCATCGCCGCCTGGAAAGCGGCGGAAGCAGCCAAGGCCGCCGACCTGCCCGAAAGCCTCGCCATCGGCTCGGTCGTGGCCTCCGACGCCTTCTTCCCCTTCGCCGACGGCCTGCTGGCGGCGGCCGAAGCCGGCGCCACCGCCGTCATTCAGCCTGGCGGCTCGATGCGCGACGCCGAAGTGATCGCGGCGGCCGACGAAAAGGGGCTGGCGATGGTGTTCACGGGACACCGGCATTTCCGGCACTGAACGAAAACTGTCATCCCCGCGCAAGCGGGGATCCACTCCACCAACCTCATGCTGAGGAGGGCGCGTAGCGCCCGTCTCTAAGCATGGCCGCGGCCCCATGCTTCAAGACGTCGCTTAGCGATTCGTCAGCATGAAGCCCTCCCTCCCCGCCAGCGGCGAGGGAGGACTTACCCTAGCCGCAGCTTCATCCCGTCGCGCGCCGTCACCATGCCCTCGATCATCGCGCCTGGCGCGACGCCGGGCGTCGCCACGAGCGAAAAGTCATGCGCCCGCCCGACGCCGCCGCGCTCGGCCAGCACCTCGACCCGCCTCCCGATCTGCGCCTCCAGATGCCGCTCGAGCGCGCGCTCGCCTGCTTCACGCAAGCGCTTCGCCCGCGCGCTGCGCACATCAGCCGCCACCTGCGGCATACGCGCGGCGGGCGTCTTTTCACGCGGCGAGTAAGGAAAGACGTGGAGGTGCGTCAGCCCGCAGTCTTCGATCAGGCGCAGCGTATTGTCCGCCATGTCGTCGGTCTCGGTCGGAAACCCCGCGATCAGGTCGGCGCCGAAGACGATATCGGGTCGCAGCTTCCGCACGCGCGCGCAAAAATCCACGGCGTCGCGTCGCGAGTGCCGACGCATCATGCGCTTCAGAATCATGTCGTCGCCCGATTGCAGCGACAGATGCAGATGCGGCGTCAGGCGTTCTTCTTGCGCGAGCGCGACGAACAGATCCTCGTCCGCCTCGATGCAATCGAGCGACGACAGCCGCAGGCGCTTCAGGCCCGGCGCCGCCTTCAGCAGCGCGCGCACGAGATATCCGAGCTTCGGCGCGCCGGGCAGGTCGCCGCCCCATGACGTGAGATCGACGCCCGTCAGCACGATTTCCTTGTGACCGAGCGCGACGAGCCGTTGCGCCTGCGCGACGACGATCTCGGCGGGAACCGAGCGCGACGGCCCGCGCCCGTAAGGGATGACGCAAAACGTGCAGCGATGGTCGCAACCGTTCTGGATCGCCAGAAAGGCGCGCGTGTGGCCCTCAATGGCGTCGACGGCGATCGGCCGCGCAACTTTCGCGCGCATGATGTCGAGCGTATGCGTCTTGCCGCGCAACAGATCGCGCCACGTTTCGACGTCGGTCTTCGCGGCGTTGCCGACGATAGCGGAGACTTCCGGCATGGCGGCAAATCGCGCGCGCTCCGTCTCGGCCGCGCAGCCCGACACGATGATCTTCGCATCCGGATTGTCGCGCGCAATGCGGCGAATCGCCTGACGCGCCTGGCGCACCGATTCCGCCGTCACCGCGCAGGTGTTGACGAGAACGGCCTCGCCATGTCCGGCCTCTTCGGCGGCGCGGCGCATCGCCTCGGATTCGACGAGGTTCAGGCGACACCCGAAAGAGACGACCTCGACCTTGTCGCGGACGGGCGCGTTCATTCGAGCCCACGGGCGAAAATCGACGGATCGAGCGTCGTCTCGAATTCGAGCTCGACCGGCCCGCTCATCAGCACGTGATCGTCGCTCTCGCGCCAGCGTATGCGCAGGTCGCCGCCGGGCAGCGACACGGTCGCGGCGCGATCCGTCAGCCCGAGCCGCGCGCCCGCGACCGCCGTCGCGCAGGCCGCCGTGCCGCAGGCCCGCGTCGCGCCCGCGCCGCGTTCCCACACCCGCAGCAGGATGGAGTCGCGCGCGCGCGCCTGGGCGAAAGACACGTTCACGCGCGCGGGAAACAGCGGATGCGTCTCGATCTGCGCGCCCAGCGTCGCAAGGTCGATCGCCATCGCGTCGGGCGTGAAGAAGATCGCGTGCGGGTTTCCCATGCTGACGGCCGAAAATTCCGCAGGCGCGCCGGCGACCGCGGGCGTCAGCGCGACATGCGTCGTATCCCCGCCCTCGCCGGCAAGCGGAATGTCGCGCCAGCCGAGTTTCGGCGTCCCCATGTCGACCGTGAAGGACCACTCGTTGTCACGGGTCACATGCAGGCGCCCGCCGTCGGATTCCAGTTCGAGCTCGCGCGCCGCGCTGTCGCGCAGAAGCGCCCAGGCCACGCAGCGCGTGCCGTTGCCGCAGGCGCCCGACAGCGAGCCGTCGATGTTGAAAATCTTCATGGACGCCGCCGCATCCGTGCGGGCGGCGTCGTGCAGCGCCATCAACTGATCGTATTTCAGGCCCGGCGCCGCGCCGATCGCCCGCGCGTCGGCGGCGGTCACATGCGCTTGCGTTCCGCGCAGATCGAGCACGACGATTTCATTGCCCGCGCCGTTCATTTTCGCCACGCGGCGGCCCGCCAGAGGATGGTTCTGCCCGTTATTCATGCCGTGCCGACGCCCGAATAGCCAAAACGCGACCGGCCTCAGCTCCGCCACGAAGGCCGCGGATGCTATATATAGACGGGTGAGGGGCGGAGCGAATCGCATGTTGGGACAGGCTGGACGGATCTGGGCGGCTGTTGCGTTCGGGGCGACGCTGGCCTTCGCCGCGCAGGCCATGGCGCAATCCGCCGCGCCGGCGACGCCCGCGCCTGCCGCGCCCGCAGCGCCGGCTCCGTCCACGCCGCCGCCCGCGCCCGGCGCAGCCGCGCAGCAACCCGTCGACGCCGACGCCGCCGCCCAGCCTTTCGAGGTGAAGTCGCGGCCCGCGATCGTCGTTTCGGGCGCAGCCAAATGGGAAGACGGCTACAAGGCGATCACGTCGGCCCTCGCCAAGGCGCGCGCGGCGATGCTGAAGGCCAATCTCAAGGAGGGCGGCCGCCCGATCGCCGCCTTCGTCGACACCGACGACGACAACTTCAAGTTTCAGGCCATGATCCCGCTCGACGCGCCTGTTCCCGCCGGCGTCGATCTCGGCGCCGATGTGAAGGCCGGCGAGACGCCCGCGGGTCGCGCGATCAAATTCCAGCATCGCGGCGCCTATGACGACGTCGATTCGACCTACGAGGCGATCACCGCCTTTCTCGACGAGAAGGGCTACGAGGCGCAGAACGTTTTCGTCGAGGAATATCTCAACGATCCAAAGGGCGCCGACGACAGCGCGCTCGAACTCGCGATCTACGTCTTCATCAAGTGAGATCGGATCGCGTCGCCTTCTTCGATCTCGACGGCACGCTGACGGATCCCAAGCCCGGCATTTGCGGCTCCGTGCAATATGCGCTGAGCGAACTCGGCCTCGCCGCGCCCACGCAGGACGATCTCGAATGGGTGATCGGGCCGCCGATGATCGAAAGCCTGCGCAAGCTCGTCGGCGCCGCGCGCGCGGACGTTGCGCTCAAACTCTATCGCGCGCGTTACGGCGACATCGGGCTTTATGAGAACCGCGTGTACGACGGAATTCCCGATCTGCTGGCGCGCCTGACCGGCGGCGGATGGCGCCTCTATGTCGCGACATCGAAAGCTGCGCCCTACGCGATCCGCATCGTCGAGCATTTCGGCCTCGCGCCCTTCTTTGCGCGCGTCTACGGGTCCGGGCTCGACGGGTCGCTGCAGCACAAGGACGCGCTCCTCGCCCACGCGCTGGCCGATAGCGGCGTCCCTCCCGGCGCAGCGATGATGATCGGCGACCGCAAGTTCGACGTGCTCGGCGCGAGCGCGAATGGCCTCCAGACCATTGGCGTCGCCTGGGGCTACGGCTCGCGCGCCGAACTTCAGGAAGCCGGCGCTGCGGCGATCGTCGCGCAGCCTTCGGATGTCGTCGACGCGCTGGCCGCGCTCGCGCGCTGAGTCGATGGACGCCTCAGGAAATTGAGAGGACCTCGCCCGGCCGCGCCGCACGAAATCGCTCTGGCGCAATTCCGGCCTGCTCCAGCGCGGCCGCGAGACGCTGCGCCGGCTCGTCGATCGCCTCGTCGGTCAGGCGGAACGTGCCCCAGTGGCAGCCGAGCGCCTCGCGCGCGCCGACGTCCTCGAAGATTCGCACCGCCTCTTCGGGATCGACATGCTGCTCGCGCATGAACCAGCGCGGCGCGTAGGCGCCGATCGGCAGGAGCGCCAGCCGCGCCGCGCCGTACTTGCGAAAAATGTCGCGAAAGATCGCGCCGTCGCCATAGCCGGTGTCGCCGGCGATATAGACCGCGCCCGCCGCCGTCTCCAGCACGAACCCGCACCACAGCGCCATGCGCCGGTCGTACAGCCCGCGCGCCGACCAGTGCTGCGCCGGCGTCAGATGCACGGCGACCCCGGCGACATCGACGACGTCGCCCCAATCATACGCGCGCGCCTCGACCGTCCTGATCGCCTTCCGCAGGATAGAATCGTTGCCGAGCGGCGTGATGATCGGACAGGGATTCTCGCGCGCGAGGCGCGTCAGCGTCGCCATGTCCATATGGTCGTAGTGATTGTGCGTCAGCAGGATGGCGTCGAGCGCGGGCAGGTCCTCGAAGGCGACGCCGGGCGCGTTCACACGCTTCGGCCCGGCGAAGCCGACCGGGCTCGCGCGTTCCGACCAGACGGGATCGACGAGCAGGTTCACGCCCTGCGTCTGGATGAGAAATGTCGCATGGCCGACGAACGTCGCGCGCAACGCCGCGCCTTCGACGCGCGGCGGCGGCTTGTCGGGCGGCAGGCCCGGATATTCGGCCGGCCATGCGGGAAGATTGCGCGAACGAAATCGCCAGCGCAGCAGATCGCGCCGGCTCTTGTCGGTCGAGCGTCCGCCGGGGAGAAAGAAGCGCACGCCGTCGAAATGACCCGACGGCGGGCCAGCATAGTAGGGATTGCGAGGCATGGAGCCTGAATGGACCGCGCGGCTTCAGGCTCGCAATTCACGTCTGCGTGAAGCGGCTGGCGTCCCGAGATCGCGAAGGCGCCCGGCGCAAACGCTTGATCGCTGCGTCGCAGGAACGAACGCAGGGCGCGAAGAGCGCCCTCACGTTTCCTTGCGTTGCGCCTTGAGCGCCTCTGCAAGACTCATCTGTGCCGAACCTCGCCGGGCGGGTTGCTGCTGCGACTCGTGCGCCGCCCACCCCGACAACCAGACGATATCGAAACTCGCGCGCACGCGGCCGTCAGGATCGCTGAAGCGTTCGGCGTAGATTTCCGCCGCGCGCATCAGCGTCGCGCGTCGCAGCGGCTTGCGCGATCGTGCGGCAAGCGCATTGGTCGCGCCCATGGCGCGCAGGTCCGCCATCAGGCCGAACATCGAATCGTAGCGCACGGTCAGCGTTTCGAAATCGACCACCGGCAGGGCGAAGCCGGCGCGCTGCATCAGCGCGCCCAGTTCGCGCACGTCGCCGAAGGGCGCGACGCGCGGGCTCGCGCCACCCTCGAGCTCCGCCTCGGCCGCGGTGAAGCTCGCGCGCAACTCGGCGAGGCTGCCTCCGCCGACGAGACAGGCGAGCAGCAGCCCGTCGGGCTTCAGCGCGCGGCGAACCTGCGCGAGGCATCCCGGCAGATCGTTGACCCATTGCAGGGCCAGCGCCGAGACGACGAGATCGACGGAGGCCGGCGCGATCGGCAGCGCCTCCTCGTCCGCAACGATGAAATGGCCGGCGACGCCAAAGGCAGGATGCGCGGCGACGCGAAACACCTCGCGACCCGGCCGCGCGAGCGCCTCCGCCAGCAGCGGCGCGGGACCGCCGAGATCGAGCGCGCAGGCGAACTCGCGTTGCACGGCCGACAGGCGCCCGGCGAGCTCCTCGATCGCCGCCCGAAGCAGGAAATCCGCGGGCCCTTGCGCCAGCGCGCGCAATTGGCGGCGCTGCGTCAGCGCGCGATCGAAAATGACGGGAGCCTCGGTCATGCGGCTGCTTATCACGCGGCGGGCGGCATGGGTCAAAGGGCTGGCGCGAGGACGACGCGCGACATGTGGCGCTCGGGCGACACTGCACAAAATCTTAAGCCTACCGCTTAACTGCAAGGCCAAGAACGCTTCGACAAGAGGTCGGCTCTCGATAAAGATCATCTCGTCGCATCGTCCGATCGTGTGAGTTCTTGGGGGAAATTGCGCATGAGCGATCTATCCGTCCGCGCCGTCGCCCGCCCGCTGCCGTCGCGCTCCGGCCTCGTGGCCCTCGGCCTTGCCGCGGCGCTGTTCGGCGCGGTGGCCGCAGCGCCGAAATCCGCTTCCGCCGCCGAACGCGTCGTGCCGTTCCCGCAGGCCGGCGATTTGCGGCCCGGCACGCTGGTCATCAGCGCCCGTCAGCGCGCGCTCTACTACGTGCTCGATAACGCCCGCGCGATCCGCTATCCCATCGCCGTGCCCAAGCGCGGCAAGGAATGGTCGGGCGTGGCTTACGTGGACGGCAAGCACCTGCGGCCCGACTGGTCGCCGCCGGCTGTCGTCAGGCGCGACCATCCGGAGCTGCCGAGCCTCATTCCCGGCGGCTCGCCGCGCAATCCCATGGGCGTCGCCGCGCTCACGCTCAATCGCGACCAGATCGCCATCCACGGCACGACGCAGTCGATGCGCCGGTCCATCGGCAGCGCCGCCTCCTACGGCTGCATCCGCATGTACAACGAGGACGTGGCCGATCTCTACAATCGCGTCAGCGTCGGCACACAGGTGGTGATGGTGCAGTAGGCGGCTCGCGTCTTTCCTTGTTCGAAGGCCCGGCCTGTCCGGGCCTTTTTTCATGCGCGCCCGCCATTCTGCGCTATATGTCGGATCGTCATATCCGGAGATCGCGCATGGCGCTGCAGGTTCACCAGTTCATTTGCCTCTCGGACAATTTCGGCGTGCTGATTCACGACCCCGCGACCGGCGCGACCGCGACGATCGACGCGCCCGAGGCGGGTCCGATATTGGACGCGCTGGCGGCGAAGGGCTGGACGCTGACCGACGTTCTCGTCACGCACCATCACCCCGACCACATTCAGGGCATTCCTGAACTGAAGGCGAAATTTCCCGGCGCCCGCGTCACCGGCGCCAAGGCGGACGCGCATCGCATTCCCGGCCTCGACGCCCAGGTTGTCGAAGGCGACGAGGCGGCGGTCGGCTCCGCCAGGGCGCGCGTCATCGAGACGCCCGGCCACACGACCGGCCATATCGCCTATCATTTCGGCGACGACGCGCTGCTGTTCGCCGGCGACACGCTGTTTGCGCTCGGCTGCGGTCGCGCCTTCGAATGCCCTGCGCCGGTCCTCTACGGCTCGCTCGAAAAGCTTGCCGCGCTGCCCGAGGAGACGCGGGTCTATTGCGGCCACGAATACACGCTCGGCAACGCCAAGTTCGCCCTGACCGTCGATCCCGGCAATGTCGAGCTCGCCCGCCGCGCCGCCGACATTTCGGCGATGCGCGCCGCCGGCCAGTACACGCTGCCGACGACGATCGGCGTGGAGCTCGCCACCAACCCGTTCCTGCGCGCGACCGACCCGGGCGTGCAGGCCGCCGTCGGCATGAGCGGCAAGCCGGCGGCCGAAGTGTTCACGGAATTGCGCGAGCGGAAAAACCGGGGCTGACGCGTCCCGGAACTCACACGAGGCTCAGGCTGGAACCTTCGCCCTTCGTCCTCGCTTTGTCTTTGGGGCAAAGCGGAGACGCACATGGCGAATCTCGAAGCGATAGAGCTGAAGCCCTTTATTCCGGCGCGGGATTTCGACCTGTCGAAGCGCTTCTACTCCGACCTTGGCTTCACCCTCGCCTGGTCGGATTCCGATCTCGCCTGTTTCCGCGTGTCCGAAGCCGCGTTCCTGCTGCAAAATTTCTATGTAGCCGAGCTCGCTGGCAATCTGATGATCCACCTTCTGGTCAAGGACGCCGCTTCGTGGCGCGACCATGCGCAGGCGGCCGTCGCGGCGAAATACGGGATCGAGGTCTCGCCGCTGGAACTGCGGCCGTGGGGCATCAGGGATTTCTTCTTCCCAGACCCCTCGGGCGTCCTGTGGCGTATCGGCGAGAACGTCTCGCACGCCTGACGGAAGCTGGACGACGCGGGAGCGGTCGACGTTCTTGATCCTTTTGAAGTCCAACCCCGATCTCGAACTACGGCTGGCGGCGACGGAACCACTCAGAAATCCACCGCGATTCCCTTGTTCTCCCAGTCGCCGTAGCGCACCGGCTCCGGCCCGTCTCGGCCGCCGAGTTCCTTCGGCCTTTGCGCCTCCTGCGCCGCCTTGCGGCGTTCTTCGGCCTCGGCCAGCGCGCGCTGCGCTTCCGGCGTCAGCTTGCGCGGAGCTTCCGCTGGCGCATCCACAGGCTTTTCGTCCGCCATTCTCTCGCCCCATCGACCTCTGATGATCTTGCGCTTCCGGGCGCCTCATTCCCACATACAGCGCGCGGCGCAAAAGGATACGGCTGTTTCGCCAAAAGCGCGCCAAGGGGGCTGATACATGAATTTCATGCGCACGGCGGTCCTGCTCTCGGGCATGACGGCCTTGTTCCTGATCGTCGGCCTCGCGCTCGGCGGCCGCGCAGGCATGGGGATCGCGCTCGTTTTCGCCATTGGCGCGAACATGTTCGCCTACTGGAACTCGGACCGTATGGCGCTCGCCTCCGTCGATGCGCACGAGGTCGACCGCGCGAGCGCGCCCGATCTCGTCGATGACGTCGCCTGGCTCGCGCAACGCGCGGGCGTGCCCATGCCGCGCGTCTATGTCGTCAATTCCGACCAGCCCAACGCTTTCGCCACGGGCCGCGATCCCGGGCACGCCGCCATCGCCGTCAACGCCGGTCTCTCGCAGATGCTGACGCGCGAAGAACGGCTCGGCGTGCTCGCGCACGAAATGGCGCATATCAAGCACCGCGACACGCTGACCATGACCATCGCCGCCACGCTCGCCGGCGCGATCTCCTCGATCACGAGCTGGGGCATGTTCCTGGGCGGCGGCCGTCGCGAGAACGGCCCGGGCCCCCTCGCCTCGATCGCCCTCGCCATTCTCGCGCCCATCGCCGCGATGATCGTGCAGATGGCGGTGAGCCGCTCGCGCGAATATGTCGCAGACCGCGCCGGCGGCGAGCTCTGCGGCAATCCGATCTGGCTCGCCTCCGCGCTCTCCAAGATTTCCGAGGGCGCGGCGGCGATCCCGGATGAAGTCGTCGAGAACAAGCCCGCCATGGCCCATCTGTTCATCGTCAACCCGCTGGCCGGCGGCCCGCGCGACAATCTGTTCTCGACCCATCCGGATACGCAGAACCGCATCGACGCGCTGGTCGCGCTGGCGCACGAGATGGGGATCGGCGCGGCTGCGCCGGAACCCGCCCCCGCGGCCGCCGCGCCGTCGGGCGGCTGGTCGCCCTTCCGCGGCGGCGACGCGGCTGCTGGAGCCGGGTCGTTTCTCGGCGGCGGCGGAATTGCGCGCGGCGGCCCCTGGGGAAACCGGCCATCGGAAACAAATCGCCCCAACCCGTGGGGTCGAGGCTGAATCTTCAGCCGCTTTGGCGTAAACATGGGGCCGTGATCTTGGCGTCGATTCGATTTCAGGCGGTGAGCCGGTGAAGCGCGTTCCGGGCAGACAGATGGCAGGCCGCCCCGGCGCCGCCCGCCCGTCCGAAGCGGAGCGCGAGGCGGCGATCTCGGCCGTGCCCGGCCTGCGCGCGCGCATTGCCGCCCATCAGGTGATTTCCGACGTCGTCGGCGGCGGCCATGCGCTGGACGAGCGCTTCGCGCCGACGGCCGTTCCCAACCGCACGGCCGGCCTCGAGGCCCGCGACAAGGCGCTGGTGCGCTCCATCGCGACCGTCGCCGTGCGGCGTCTCGGCGCCATCCGGCGCATCCTCAATCAGCTCCTCGACAAGGGCATGCCGCGCAACGCCGGCCAGTTCGAGTGGATCGCGATCGGCGGTCTGGCGCAGATCCTGTTCATGGACACGCCCGACCACGCCGCCGTCGATCTGGCCGTGCGCGCCGCCAAGGCCGACACCAAGACCGCGGGCTTTTCCGGCCTGCTCAACGCCATCCTGCGTTCGGCGATCCGCGAGCGCGAAACATTGCTCGTCGACATCGACCCGCTCGCCGACGAGACGCCGGGCTGGCTCGGCCAGCGCTGGCGGCGCGCCTGGGGCGACGAGCGCGCCCGCGCCATCGCCGCCGCCCATCTGCGCGAGCCCACGCTCGACGTCAGCGTGCGCGAGAACGCCGGCCTCTGGGCCGAAAGGCTCGGCGGCAAGCTCTTGCCGACGGGCTCCGTCCGCGTCGCCGCCCATACGCCCGTGCCGGACCTGCCGGGGTATGACGAAGGCCAATGGTGGGTGCAGGACGCCGCCGCGGCCCTGCCGGCGCGTCTGCTGCCCTTCCCGCCCGGCGCGCGCGTGCTCGACCTCTGCGCCGCGCCCGGCGGCAAGACGGCGGAGCTGGCCGCCGCCGGCGCCCATGTCGTCGCCCTCGACCGCTCGGCCGAGCGGCTGAAGCAGCTTTCCGCCAATCTCGAGCGTCTGGGGCTCCACGCCGACATCGTCGTCGCCGACGCCGCGACCTGGTCGGCCGAACCGTTCGACGCCGTTCTCGTCGATCCGCCCTGTTCGGCGACCGGGACGATTCGCAGGCACCCCGACGTGCAATGGACGAAAAAGCCCGGCGACATCGACCAGCTTGCCGCGCTCCAGGCGAAAATCCTCGCCCGCGCCGCGACGCTCGTGAAGCCCGGCGGCCATCTCGTCTATTGCGTCTGTTCGATCGAGCCGGAAGAGGGCGAAGCCCAGATATCCGCGCTGTTGCGCAAGAACCCTGATTTCAGGCGCGTGCCGATCGAGCCGGGCGAATGCGGGATCACGGCGGACCTCGTGACCGCCGACGGCGACTTGCGCACCCTGCCTTGCCATTGGCCGAACGAGGATTCGCGCATGGCCGGCCTCGACGGCTTCTTCGCCGCGCGATTGCGGCGGCAAGGTTAATAGACCCTAAACAATTGAACGGACATTATGTACGTCTGCATGAGCGGCGGCGGGCGACGGTTTGCGCCCGGCAGGAGGGGCAACTGAGCGGCGGAGGACTGGGGGAACGCGCGAGGCTCGCCGCGATCGTGGCGCAGCGTTACGCGTCGAAGGGCGTGCGCGCGGCGACCGCGCCCATGCGCGCTTTCGGCCGCATGCGGATGCGCGCGCCCGAACGTCTCCTCATCGCGCCGCAGGATATCCGCACCGCCGACGCCACCCGCGCCGAGGACATCTACGCCGGCTATTTCGCCTTCGGCGGCCGCATCGTGAACACGCAAGGGCGCTCGCCCTTCGATCTCCACCCGCCGTCGGCGGAATGGGCGCGCGCGCTCAACGGTTTCGGCTGGCTGCGCCATCTGCGCGCCGCCGAAACGAGCCTCGCCCGCGTCAACGCCCGTGCGCTGGTCGACGATTATCTGGCCGCCCGCAGCCGCCGCCCTGCCGAGCCCTTCGACGCCGCCACCGCCGCGCGCCGCATCCTGTCCTGGCTCAGCCAGTCGACGCTCGTGCTCGAAGGCGCGGAAGCGGAGTTCTATCATCGCTTCTTGCGCGCGCTCGCCCGCGACGCCGGGCAATTGCAGGAGGCCCTCGGCGCCACCGCCGGACTGCCGCATCTCCTCTCGACGGTCGCGCTGGCCGCCTACGCCATGTGCGCGGAAACCCCGACGCGGTTCCAGTCCCGCGCCAGCGCGCAGCTCGCCGACGCCATCGGCGCGCAGATCCTGCCCGACGGCGGCCATGTCAGCCGCAATCCGCAGGTTCTCGTCGACCTGCTGCTCGACTTCCTGCCGCTGCGCCAGGCCTACGTGGCGCGCGGCGCAGCCCCGCCGCCGACGCTGCTCAACGCCATCGACCGCATCATTCCCGCGCTGCGCCTGCTGCGTCATGGCGATTCGTCGCTGGCGCTGTTCAACGGCATGGGCGTGACCGCGCCCGACCGTCTCGCCATCGTCCTGCATTACGACGACGCCCGGGGCGCTGCGCCGGTCAGCGCGCCCTATTCCGGCTATCAGCGGCTGGAAGCCGCCGACACGACCGTCATCGTCGACGCCGGGCCGCCGCCGCCGCGCCCCTATTCGCTCGACGCCCATGCAGGCTGCCTGTCGTTCGAACTCTCGAGCGGCCTGCAGCGCATCATCGTCAATTGCGGGACGCCGGCCGTCGGGGGCGCGTCCGCGCGCGACGCATCCCGTCAGACCGCCGCGCATTCGACGCTGGTCATCGACGACGTTTCGTCCTGCCGCATCGCGCCCGATACGGGCATCGAGCGCGTCATCGCCGGCCAGATCGTCGCCGGCCCCGCGCAAGTCGGCGTGAAGCGCGAGACGCTGGCCGAGGGCGCGCTGCTCGATCTTTCTCACGACGGCTACGCGCAGCGCTTCGGCCTCGTGCATGAGCGTCGCATCGCGCTGAAATCGGACGGCGCGCAACTCGTCGGCGAGGACCGGCTGGTCGCCGCGTCCCAGCCGGCGCAAACGCAGCCCGAAACCTTCGCGCTGCGCTTCCATCTTCACCCTTCCGTCGTAGCCATGCGCGCCGGCGACGACACGGCCGTCGTGCTCGACCTCGCCGACGGCCAGCGCTGGATGTTCGACGCCGGCGGCCTGCCGGTGAACCTCGAGGAAAGCGTGTTCTTCGCCAGCCCCGACGGCGTGCGCGCCTGCCAGCAGATCGTGGTGACAGGAAAGGCCGAGGCCACGGTCGAGGTGCAATGGGCCGTTTCGCGGCTGTGAGGCGCCCTTCCCCCCTCCCCCTTGTGGGGAGGGAACCCCTGTCGTGGCGTCCGCCTCGCCCTCAAAGCTCCCGAAAATCTGATTTCCCCTTTTTGGCGCGTTGCTCTAGAAGACGGCCGATGAGACGCCCCGCACGGGTCGAAACCGACCGGCGCCGGGCGCGAAAGAACAGCCGCGCCGCAACGAGGATGGCCGCCATGACCGCAGGACCGCGCACGCTCTACGACAAGATCTGGGACGACCACGTCGTCGACGTCCAGCCCGACGGCACCTGCCTGATCTACATCGACCGCCATCTCGTGCACGAAGTGACAAGCCCGCAGGCCTTCGAAGGCCTGCGCATGTCCAGCCGCAAGGTGCGCGCGCCGGAGAAGACGCTCGCCGTCGTCGACCACAACGTGCCGACGACCGATCGTTCCAAGCCGATCGAGGATCCCGAATCCAAGGCGCAGGTCGAGCAGCTCGCGATCAACGCCGCCGAATTCGGCGTCGAATATTACGACGAACACGACAAGCGCCAGGGCGTCGTCCACATCATCGGGCCGGAGCAGGGCTTCACGCTGCCGGGCGCGACCATCGTCTGCGGCGACAGCCATACGTCGACGCACGGCGCCTTCGGCGCGCTGGCGCACGGCATCGGCACGTCCGAGGTCGAGCACGTGCTCGCCACCCAGACGCTGATCCAGAAGAAGGCGAAGAACATGCTGGTGCGCGTCGACGGCGAATTGCCGTTCGGCGTGACAGCCAAGGACATTGCGCTCGCCATCATCGGCAAGATCGGCACGGCCGGCGGCACCGGCCACGTCATCGAATATGCCGGCGAGGCGATCCGCGGCCTGTCGATGGAAGGCCGCATGACGCTGTGCAACATGTCGATCGAAGGCGGCGCGCGCGCCGGCCTGATCGCGCCGGACGAAAAGACTTTCGCCTATCTCGAAGGTCGCCCGAAATCCCCGAAGGGGGCCGCCTGGGACCAGGCGGTCGCCTATTGGTCGAAGCTGAAGTCGGACGAAGGCGCGCATTTCGACACGGTCGTCACGCTGAACGCCGCCGACCTGCCGCCGCTCGTCACCTGGGGCACGAGCCCGGAGGACGTCATCGCCATCGACGGGACCGTGCCGACGCCGGCCGACGCGCCGAACGAAGCGAAGAAGGCGGCCGTCGCGCGCGCGCTGGACTACATGGGCCTCAAGGGCGGCGAACGCATCGCCGATGTGAAGATCGACCGCGCCTTCATCGGCTCCTGCACCAACGGCCGCATCGAGGATCTGCGCGCCGCCGCCGCCGTGGCCAAGGGCAAGAAGGTCGCGTCGCACGTCAGCGCCATGGTCGTGCCGGGCTCGGGCCTCGTGAAGGAGCAGGCGGAGGCGGAAGGCCTCGACAAGGTCTTCATCGAGGCCGGCTTCGAATGGCGCGAGCCCGGCTGCTCGATGTGCCTGGCGATGAACCCGGACAAGCTCGCGCCGGGCGAGCGCTGCGCCTCGACGTCGAACCGCAATTTCGAGGGCCGTCAGGGCTTCCGCGGCCGTACGCATCTCGTGTCGCCGGCCATGGCGGCGGCCGCCGCGATCGCCGGTCATTTCGTCGACGTGCGCAAGTTCGCTTGATCTGGCAAAAACGGGCGGGCGCTCTGCGCCCTCTCGCGCCGATCTAGAAGGCGACCGTCTTGTTCTCGCCGATGTCCGGCGGCCTGCCCGTGAGACGCGCCTTGGCGTAGCCGTAGACATAGACCATGGTCGCGCTCGGCGCGTCCCAATATTCGGCGCTTTCGACCTCCACGCGGATAAGCGCGATGTCGCTCTCGTCGGGACCGCGCGGAAACCAGACGCGGTCCATCTCGCTCCAGAGCTCTTTCACCTTCGTCTTGTCCTTGACGATTTCCGCCTTGCCGCGCGCCGAAACGTAGTTCTGGTTTTTCGGTTCCGAATAGGCGACGAGCACGTCGGGCGATGCGCGCACATCCTCGAGTTTGGGCGAGTCGCCGGCGGTCATGAACCAGAGCGAGCCGCTGAACTCGTCGTTGACCGCAGACATCGGCCGCGCCGACAGTTTGCCGGCGGAATCCTGCGTGACGAACATCGCAATGCGTATGTCCTTGATGAGGTCCCAGACTTTGCCCTGGGCTTCGAGGGAGTTGTCCATCCGTGCTCCTCGCGTGATGTCGTGAAAAGAAAAGAAAGGCCGGGTCGCCCGGCCTTTCTTCGAGATCACCAGTGACGGTGGCGCCAGCGGCGATGATGACGCCATCCATAATGATGGCCGCGCCGCCAGCCGTAATGGCGATGGCCCCAGCCGCGATGCATGCCGCGTCCGCCATGACGGATCTGCTCGACCTGGCCCTGCGCTTGGTCAAACCCTGCCGGCGTCTGCGCCGGCGTGGGCGCCGCGCTGGCTGAACCCGCAAATACCGCTCCCGCGGCGACGACCGCCGCAAACAATATCTTCCTCATGTCATCCTCCTCGCGCGGCACATCGCGCGCGTCTTCACGCAACGCCGTCGCCCTGCGCGGGTTCCGCTTTCACGCGGACGCGCTGCATGCAATGCTGAAGCATGACTGCGACCAACCTCGACTGGAGCGAACGCCGCGCGCCTGATCTCGGCGAGTTCGAGGACATGGCGCAGACGGCCTTCGACGCGCTGCCTGCGAACTTCCGCAATCTGTGCGCGGGCATCGTCATCCGCGTCGACGATTGGCCCGACGACCAGACGCTCGACGAGATGAATTGCGAGAGCGATTACGATCTGCTCGGCCTCTTTCGCGGGCGCGGTCTCGCGCAGGGCGAAGCGCTCGCGCACACCGGGCAGCCGCCCAACATGGTCTGGCTCTACCGCCGCCCCATTCTCGACTACTGGGCCGAGAACGAGGACGCGCTCGGGGCCATCGTGCGTCATGTGCTGGTGCATGAGATCGGCCATCATTTCGGCCTCAGCGACGACGACATGGAGCGCATCGAACGCGAAACGGAATGATGTCGAACGCGTCCAACGCAACGTTGCGCCAGAAATTTGCGCGCGAGATCTGCGCGCAGGCGGGCGTGCGCGACGCGCGCATCGAACAGGCCTTCGCGGAAACGCCGCGTGAAGAATTCGCGGGACCGCCGCCTTGGTTCGTGGCGAGCTTCGGCTCGTATGTCGAGACGCGCGATGTCGTCGATCTCTATCGCGATTGCCTCGTCGCCATCGACCCCGCACGCGGCGTCAACATCGGCGAGCCGGCGCTGCACGCGCGCTGCATGCAAGAACTTGCGCCAAGGGAAGGCGAGACGGTCCTGCATATCGGCGCAGGCGTCGGTTACTACACCGCAATGCTCGCGCGCCTCGTCGGCGCCACGGGCAAGGTCGTCGGCTACGAGATCGATCCCGGCATTGCGGCGCGCGCGAGGACCAATTTGCGCGACTGCGCCAATGTGCGCATCGAGGCGCGCTCGGGCATTGCGCCCGACCTGCCGGAAGCCGACGTCATCTACGTGAACGCCGGGGCAATCGAACCCTACGCCTGCTGGCGCGCCGCGCTGCGGCCGGGCGGCCGGCTCCTTTTTCCGCTCGAGGCGCCCGGCGCCGTCGGCGCCATGCTGCTCGTTCAAAAAGGCGCAAGCGCGGCGCGCTGGCCCGCACGGTTCCTCTTCCCGGTCGCCTTCATCGCCTGCGAGGCGGCGCGCGACGCCGCCGCGGAACGGCGGCTGGCGGAACGTTTCGCCGACGAGAGCTGGCGCAAGGTGCGTTCGCTGCGTTTCGACGCGCGCGACGAGGCCTGCTGGCTCGCCGGCGACGGCTGGTGGCTTTCGACGGACCCGCCGTAGGCGTCAACCGCGCTTCTTCACCAGATATTTGTGCCAGCCGTCGAGCACGAGCTCCCGCTTCTGGTTGTGCACGGTCGCGCGCATGGTGATGACGCCCGTCGAGCGCTGCGCCGTCAGGTCCGTGATCTCGAGCGCGGGATAGAGCGTGTCGCCGTCGATGACGCCGGCGAGGAACCGGCTGGATTGTTCGAGAAAGGCGACGAGAGAGTCCGAGACTTCGTGCGGAAAGCGCCCCGCGCCGGCGGCGGTGAAGCAGACGACCTGAAGGCCATGCGCCAGCAGGCCCGCATAGCCGCGCTTGCGGCAATATTCGACGTCGTAGTGGATCGGGTGATTGTCGCCGGAGACAAGCTGGAAAGCCGCGAAATTGGCGGCGTTGACCGTGCGGCTCGGCAGGATGTAGCGCTCGCCGACGCGAAAATCCTCGAACCAGCGCTGCTCGGCGCACAGATGTGTCGCCGGATCGAAGGACTCGTCGATATTGCCCATTTGCCGTTGGCCTCCCTGGCTCCGCTATTGCCGGCATGGTGAGCAGAGCGGAAGACGGGGTCAAATGCCGCCCGCTCGACCCGTCATTGCGAGGAGCGAAGCGACGAAGCAATCCAGGCCGTTGGCGCGCGTCCCGCCCCCGGCCCGTTTGCGCCTCCCGCCCCCTTTTGCTAACACCCTGCCAATTGCGCCAGAAAAGGCCCTCGCCATGGAAAAGTTCACGAAATTGACGGGCGTCGCCGCGCCCCTGCCGATCGTCAACATCGATACGGACATGATCATCCCCAAGCAGTACCTGAAGACGATCGCCCGCACGGGCCTCGGCAAGGGCCTGTTCTCGGAGATGCGCTACAACGAGGACGGTTCCGAGAACCCGGATTTCGTGCTGAACCAGCCCGCCTACCGCAAGGCGCAGATCCTGGTGGCGGAAGACAATTTCGGCTGCGGCTCCTCGCGCGAGCACGCGCCCTGGGCGCTGCTCGACTACGGCATCCGTTGCGTGATCTCGACGAGCTTCGCCGACATTTTCTACAATAATTGCTTCAAGAACGGCATCCTGCCGATCAAGGTCTCGAAAGACGACCTCGCCAAGCTGATGGACGACGCCGAGCGCGGCGCCAACGCGACGCTGACCGTCGATCTCGAAGCGCAGGAAATCCGCGGCCCCGACGGCGGCGTCGTCAAGTTCGACATCGACGCCTTCCGCAAGCACTGCCTGATCGAGGGCCTCGACGATATCGGCCTCACCATGGTCAAGGCCGACAAGATTTCGTCCTTCGAGAAGAAGCACGCCGCCGAAAGGCCGTGGGCCTAGGGCGCTTTCACGCCTGAGCCGTCACGCCCGACTTGTTCCGGCCGTGACGGATGGAAACCGGCAAACAAAAAGGCCGCGCATCCTTCGATGCGCGGCCTTTTCGCGAGAGCGTCGCGTCACCCGCGATTGGCGATCAGATCGTCCACGACAGTCGGATCGGCCAGCGTCGAAGTGTCGCCCAGCGCGCCGAACTCGTTCTCGGCGATCTTGCGCAGGATGCGGCGCATGATCTTGCCGGAGCGCGTCTTCGGCAGGCCCGGCGCGAACTGGATGACGTCGGGCGTGGCGATCGGGCCGATCTCCTTGCGCACGTGCGCGACAAGCTGCTTGCGCAGGTCTTCCGTCGCCTCCACGCCCGTCATCAGCGTCACATAGGCGTAGATGCCCTGGCCCTTGATGTCGTGCGGGAAGCCGACGACGGCCGCTTCCGAAACCGCGTCGTGCGAGACGAGCGCGCTCTCGACTTCCGCCGTGCCCATGCGGTGGCCGGAGACGTTGATGACGTCGTCGACGCGGCCGGTGATCCAGTAGTAGCCGTCGGCGTCGCGGCGGCAGCCGTCGCCGGTGAAATACTTGCCCGGATAGGTCGAGAAGTACGTCTGCACGAAGCGCTCATGGTCGCCATAGACCGTGCGCATCTGGCCGGGCCAGGAATCGGCGATCACCAGATTGCCCTCGCAGGCGCCTTCCAGCACCACGCCGCTGGCGTCGACGACTTCCGGCATCACGCCGAAGAACGGCTTCGTCGCCGAGCCCGGCTTCTGGGCGATTGCGCCCGGCAGCGGCGTGATGAGAATGCCGCCGGTCTCGGTCTGCCACCAGGTGTCGACAATCGGGCAACGGCTGTCGCCGACGACGCGGTGATACCATTCCCAGGCTTCCGGATTGATCGGCTCGCCGACCGAGCCGAGCAGGCGCAGCGTCTTGCGGCTCGTCTTCTTCACCGGCTCCTCGCCCGCGCCCATCAGCGAACGGATGGCGGTCGGGGCGGTGTAGAAGATGTTGACCTTGTGCTTGTCCACCACGTCCCAGAAGCGCGAGATCGACGGATAGTTCGGGATGCCCTCGAACATCAGCGTCGTCGCGCCGTTGGCGAGCGGGCCGTAGACGATGTAGCTGTGGCCGGTCACCCAGCCCACGTCAGCGGTGCACCAGTAGATGTCGCCCTCGTGATAATCGAAGACGTATTGATGCGTCATCGAGGCGTAGACGAGATAGCCGCCGGTCGTGTGCACCACGCCCTTCGGCGCGCCGGTCGAGCCGGAGGTGTAGAGCATGAACAGCGGGTCTTCGGCGTTCATCTCGACCGGTGGGCAGTCCGCCGAAACCTTGGCGATCTCGTCGCCGTACCACACGTCGCGGCCCTCGACCCAGTCGACCTTGCCGCCGGTGCGCTTGACGACGATCATCGTCTCGACGACGCCGGCGCGCTTGATTGCCTCGTCGGCGTTGATCTTCAGCGGCACCTTGCGGCCGCCGCGCAGGCCTTCGTCCGCAGTGATCACGACCTTCGACTTGCAGCCCTCGATGCGGGCGGCGAGCGAGTCAGGCGAGAAGCCGCCGAACACGATCGAATGCACGGCGCCGATGCGCGCGCAGGCGAGCATGGCGTAGGCGGCTTCCGGGATCATCGGCAGGTAGATGGTGACCGTGTCGCCCTTGCCGACGCCATGCGCCTTGAAGACGTTGGCGAGCTTCGAGACGCGCTCGTGCAATTGCTTGTAGGTGATGTGCTCGGATTCGTCCGGGTTGTCGCCTTCCCAGATGATCGCCGTCTGGTCGCCGCGCTTGGCGAGATGACGGTCGATGCAGTTCATCGACACGTTGGTCGTGCCGTCCTCGAACCACTTGATCGATACGTTCTTGGGATCGTAGCTCGTGTTCTTCACCTTGGTGAAGGGCTTGATCCAGTCGATGCGCTTGCCGTGCTCGGCCCAGAAGCCTTCCGGATCGCTCACCGAGCGCGCATACATTTCCTCGTACTTCGCCTGATCGACAAAGGCGCGTTTTTTCCACTCGTCGCTGACGGCGTAAACTTTCTCAGACATTCCCGTCCTCCCACGGCGCGCGCGTACCCGAGCGTTCGCGGCGCTCTAAAAAGTCGGCGGGATTATGCGTCAGCGCGGGGCCTGCTCACAAGGCGAGCAGGGTCGAACTTTGGTGGCGCCACCTTCGGCTAAGGCCATGGGGCCTATTGGCATTCCTTGCGGATGCGGGCGAGCGCGTCGCTGATCCCGGCCAGCGAATAGCTGTCGGTGGTGGCGTTGCCTTTGCTGGAGGACGCCTTCACCACGAGCTTGGAGCCGCGCTTCATCGCTTCGACGAACTTGCCTTCCTCGGCCGGGTTCTTCAGCCAGGCGTTCGCGCCCTTGGCGACGAACTGGAAGGCCGTCCCGCCGATGTCGGCGCTCGGCTCCGACCCGTCCTTCATGGCGAAGCCCATGATGACGGAAACTTCGTTTTGCACGTTCTCGCCCGGCCGGTTCGAAATGAACACATAGGCGTCGTCGCGTTTCAGGCTCGCGGGCGCGCGCTCCTTCGGCCGCGCCAGCGTGTAGCAGGTCTTCGTCTTGCCGCCGGTGGTGAACACGTCCCACTCGCCGAAGCGGCCGACAGGCGTCGCCTTGCCGCCGCCGGCGGCCTTGCTGTCGGGCTTCTTCGATTTGTCGTCCTTGGCGGCGGCCTTGCCCTTGGCGGATTTCTTCGGATCCTCCTTCTCCTTGGCCTGCGCGCCGGTGAGAGCGAGCGAGGGGCCGGGCGTCGGCGCGGACGCCGAAAGGCCGAAAGCGAAGGCGAGGACGACCAGCGCCGGAACGGCGCGCTGCGGCAATCGAATCATGTGCGCGATCTTACCCAATTTGCCGCAGAACTGCGACGCGGCGGGACGATATCGGAAGGTTCGATCGCGGCGAAATTCGGACCATGGGGGCAAGGCCGCGTCGCGCTGTGGCGCACCGCACTTTACAGGCCGTAGCCAGCGGCTAAGGTCGCCGCCATTCTATGGAGCAGACCATGGCCATTGTTTTTTCCCGTTTGCGGGCCGCCCTTGCCGCTCTGGCGCTCGGCCTCAGCGTCGCCGGCTGCGGGTACAACACCATTCCGACAGCCGAAGAAAACGCCAAGGCCAAATGGGCCGACGTGCAGAACCAGTACCAGCGCCGCGCCGACCTCATCCCCAATCTGGTGGCGACCGTGCAGGGCTACGCCAAGCAGGAGAAGGACGTGCTGACCTCGGTCATCGAGGCGCGCTCCAAGGCCACCTCCGTCAAGGTCGACGCCTCGCAGCTCACCGATCCCGAGAAGATCAAGCAGTTCCAGGATGCGCAGAACCAGCTCTCCGGCGCGCTCGGCCGCCTGATCGCGGTCTCCGAGGCCTACCCGGACCTGAAATCCAACCAGAACTTCCTTGCCCTGCAGTCGCAACTCGAAGGCACGGAAAACCGCATCGCCGTGGCGCGCCGGGATTATGTGGCCGCTGTCCGCGATTACAACCTGACGCTCTCCACGTTCCCTTCGATCATCTGGGCGAAGACGCTGTTCTCCGGCAACAAGCCGATGGCGACCTTCACGGCGTCGGAAGGCTCGGACAGGCCGCCGCAGGTAAAGTTCTGAGATGGACCGCGAGCCTTCAGGCTCGCACGGCGCGCACGCCATGAACCGCGCGATCATCGCCAGTCCCGAACTGTCATCCCCGACGAGCGAGGCTCGATCGGGGATCCAGACGGCCTGCGGCCATCCGGCAAATTTTCGCTCAGTCTTCCGGATCCCCGCTTTCGCGGGGATGGCGCTCCCCCTCCTCGCCCTTTTCGCCACCCTCGCCCTCGCCTTCGACCTCCCCGCGCTCACCGGCCGCGTCGTCGACCAGGCCAACATCATCCCCTTCGCGACGCGCACGCAGATCGAGACGAAGCTCACGGCCCTGGAAGACAAGTCCGGCATCCAGCTCGTCGTGGCGACAGTGCCGTCTCTGCAGGGGTCGGACATCGAGACCTTCTCCGTCGATCTCGCGCGCGCCTGGAAGCTCGGCGAGGCGAAGAAGAACAACGGGCTTCTGCTGCTGGTGGCGCCCAACGAGCGCAAGGTGCGCATCGAGGTCGGCTACGGCCTCGAGGGCACGATGACCGACGCGTTGTCGAGCGTCATCATCCAGAGCGCCATCGTGCCGAAGTTTCGCTCCGGCGATTATGCCGGCGGCATCGTCGCGGGCGTCGACGCCATCATCGACGCGCTGACCGTCGATTCCTCGGAATGGCAGAAAAAGGCGAAAGTGCGCGTCGAGCGGCAGCCCGACCTCATCGACCAGCTCCTGCCCTTCATCATCTTCGCCTTGTTCTGCTTCATTCTGTGGTCGATGATCCGCAACGCGCGGGGTCAGACGGGGCGCTGGGTGCGGCGCGGCAACCAGACGATCTTCATCCCTTCGGGCCCGAGCAACTGGGGCGGCGGCTGGAGCAGCGGATCGTCGAGCGGCGGTTCGGATTGGGGCGGCGGATTTTCCGGCGGCGGCGGATCGTTTGGCGGCGGCGGCGCCTCGGGGAGCTGGTGACATGATCGCGGACCAGACGCCCATTTCAGAAGCAGACCGCGCCCGCATCGCCGCCGCCATCCACGCGGCGGAGCAGAAGACGGCGGGCGACATCGTCTGCGTGCTGATGCGCGCCTCCTCGTCCTATTCCTACGCGCCGCTGCTCTGGGCTTCCTTCGTCGCGCTTCTGTCGCCCTGGGCGCTGGTCGCCGCCACGCAGCTCAGCGTCGTCCGCATTCTCGCCGTGCAGGTCGCGATCTTCGTCGCAGTCGGCCTCCTGCTCATGTGGGGGCCTCTGCGCCTGGCGCTCGTGCCGCGCGCCATCAAGCGCACGCGCGCGCACCGCGCCGGCATGGAGCAGTTTTTCGCACGCGGGATCGCCCAGACCGGCAACCGCATGGGCGTGATGATCTTCGTCTCGCTCGCCGAACATTACGCCCATGTCGTCGCCGACGACGGCATAGCCGCGCGGGTCGACCATGCCGTCTGGCGCGAGACGGTGACTGCGCTGACTGCGCATATCGCGCTGGGCCGCGTGGCGGACGGCTTCGTCGCGGCGATCGAACGCTGCGGCGCGGTCATGGCCGAGATCGCGCCTGCCGACGGGGCGGGCCACGCGCTGCCGGACCGGATTTACGTGCTGTGAAGACGCGCGCTCAGCGCGTCATGGCGGCGCCGAGGATGGCGCCCGGCCGCTCCGCCGCGCCGGCCTGCACCAGCGCCACATAGCGCGCATCGGGCCTGGCTTGCGCCTGCGTCTCGAAACGCGCGGGCGCGCCGGAATAGGACCCGAGCGCCGTTATCTTGCGCACGACATTCGTGTAGGTGAGCGTGCGTCCGGCGTTTTCGCCGCGTCCGATCGCGACGGTCGCGGCAGGCTCGACCTCCATCAGCCAGACGGTCGCGGCATTTCCTGCGCCGGCGCCGACATCGACCGTCGCCTTGCCGTCGGCCACCTTCGCCGCGACATCGACGGTCAGCGCGCCTTTCACCGATCGGTCCTCGGCGATGTTCCTGAGGAGCGCGTCGCGGTCGGCGGCGACGACATGGGTCAGCCCGTCGATCACCGCCTGCGGCGTATAGACCTGGCTGTCGCCGCGCGCCGTCGCATAGCCTTTCTGCCGCGCGGTGCACTGCGGCGAGGCCAGCGTGTCCTTCCAGCCGATGTAGTCCCAATAATCTACCGGCAGCGACAGCACGACGAGCGAGGGGTCGCGCGCAAGTTCCCCGATGATCCGGTCCGCGGGCGGGCAGGACGAGCAGCCCTGGCTCGTGAACAGTTCCACGACGCCACGCGGCCGGTCCATCGCGGACGCAGCGGAGGCGGACAGCAAGGCGGCGAGGAAGGCGATCTTGGGGGAGCGCATCAATTTTCCCGTGTCGGCGACAGGGTTACGCCCCTCGCCGCGCACGAACCATTCACAAAACGGTGAATCCGCGCCCCCGGCGCAGGGCGAAGCTCCAGATCGCGGCCCGCGGAGCGCGGGCGCCGGCCTTTGAATCCGCGCCGATCTAGCGCGCGCGCAGGGCGTTGAGCACTTTCATGCCCGGCCGTCCGCGCTGCGGCATGCCGAGCTGCGCCTCGATCTGCATGATCGCGGACCGGGTCTTGGCGCCGACCGCGCCGTCCGGCTCGCCGACGTCGTAGCCGCGCGCCGTGAGCAGGCGCTGCAATTCGCGCCGCTCGTTGCGCGACAGGCCGAGATCGTCGGTCGGCCATTGGCCCTGTACGCCCGGCTTCCCCTTCAGCTTGTCGGTCAGGATCGAGATCGCCAGCGCATAGGCGTCGGAGCCGTTGTAGGAATAGGCGGCGTCGTAATTCTTGAACACCAGGAAGCCCGGCCCGCCCTTGCCGGCGGGCAGGAGCAGCCCCGCCGCGCCCGCGCCCGACAGCCCCCCGCCGCCGACCTTGCGGACGCCGTGTCCTTCCCAGAACGACACGGGATGTTTGCTCGTGCGGCCCGAAGGCCCGGAATAGCCCGAGGGGACTTCCACCTCGTAGCCCCAGCCCGCGCCCGTCGCCCAACCCGACTTGCGCAGGTAGTTCGCTGTCGAGTGCAGCGCGTCCGGCACGGAATTGACGAGATCGCTGCGCCCGTCGCCGTCGCCGTCGACGCCGAGCCGCAGATAGGTCGAGGGCATGAATTGCGTATGGCCGAAGGCGCCGGCCCACGAGCCCCAGAGATCGGCCGCCTCCAGGTCCCCGCGCTGCAAAATCTTCAGCGTCGACATCAGCTCGCCGCGAAAATAGGCCTGCCGCCGGTCGGCCATGCACACCAGCGTGGAGAGCGCCTGCGGCAGGTAGAATTTCTTGCCCGCCTTGCCGAAATCCGATTCCACCCCCCACACCGCCGCGATGGCGTAGCGGTCCACGCCGTAGCGGCTCTCGGCCGAGGCGAGCGCATTTGCGTACTGGCGCATCGCGGCCTTGCCGTCGGCCACCTTCTCGTCGTCGGTCAGCGCGGCGAGATAGTCCCAGATCGGAGTCTTGAACTCCGGCTGGTTGTTCATCAGCTCGATGACCTTCGGCTCTGCCGTCACGCCCTTGAAGGCGGCGTCGAAGGTCTCGCCGGAAATGCCCTGGGACGCCGCCTGGGCGCGCAATCCCGCGACGCAGGAGGAGAAATCGGCGGCGGCCGGCGTGGCGGCGGCCAGCGCAGCGAGGGCGAGGAGGACGGGCGCAGCTCTCATGGGCGCGAAACCTAGCGCGACCCCATTAACGCGTCATTAACGATGTCGAAGGCTTGCCGCCGCATTCAGCGAGCGCATAGGCTTGCCCGATGTTCGCCGACCGGCTTCGCCCGACCCTCGCGCCGATTGCGGCCATCGCTCGCCGCGTCGGGAGCCGCGCGCTCGACACGATCTATCCTCCGGTCTGCATCGCCTGTCGGCGCGCGACCGAAAGCCATTTCGGCCTCTGCCCGGACTGCTGGACGAAAATGCGCTTCATCGAGAAGCCCTTCTGCGAGCGCCTGGGAACCCCTTTCGACGTCGATCTCGGCCAGCCCGGCCTGCTTTCGCCCGAGGCGATCGCCAATCCCCCGGTTTTCGCGCGCGCCCGTTCCGTGGTGCGGTTCGACGACGGGCCGGCCCGCCTCATCGTGCACCGCCTGAAATATTACGACCGGCTGGAGATCGCGCGGCCCGTCGGCCGCTGGATGGCGCGCGCCGGCGCCGAACTCCTCGACGACGCCGACCTGCTCGCGCCCGTGCCCATGCACCGGCTGCGCCTGCTTGGCCGCAAGCACAACCAGGCCGCGCTTCTGTGCGAGGCCATTTCTCGCCAGACAGGCGTGCCGGCGGCCATGCGCGCGCTCGAGCGCGTCAAGGCGACGCCGCCGCAGGTCGGGCTGTCGCGGGCGCAGCGCGCGACCAACCTGCAGGGCGCCTTCCGGGTCGGCGAGGCCGGCAAGCTCGCCGTGCTCGACAGGAAAATCGTCCTCGTCGACGACGTCATGACCTCGGGCGCGACCGCCAATGCGGCGGCCCGCGTCCTCTTGCGCGCAGGCGCAAAGCGCGTGGACGCGCTGACCTTCGCCCGGGTTGTGACAGGGGGCTGATTTCCCATATAAGCGGCCCCATCAAGGGACGCCCCATGCAGCCAGTCACGATCTACACCACCTCGACCTGCCCCTACTGCGCCGCCGCCAAGGATCTGCTGCGCCAGAAAGGCGCGGAATTCGAGGAAATTTCGGTCGACGGCGACCGGGCGGGCCGCGCCGCCATGTCCGAGCGCGCGGGCGGCCGCACCACCGTGCCGCAAATCTTCATCGGCGCGACCCATGTCGGCGGCTGCGACGATCTCTACGACCTGGAATCCGACGGCAGGCTTGACGGCCTTTTGGCGGGCTGACCGATGATCCGCTACGCGCTCGTCTGCGACGAGGCCCACGAATTCGAAAGCTGGTTCGCCAGCGCCGGCGCCTATGACGAACAGGCGCGCCGCGGTTTCGTGACCTGCCCGTACTGCAATTCGCCGCGCGTGGAGAAGGCGATCATGGCGCCCAACGTCGCGCGCCGCGACCGCGACGAGGCGTCGTCGCCCGCCCCGGCGCCGACCGCGCAACCGGCGCAGGAGATGGCGCTGGTCGATTCCAAAATGGCGGAAGTGCGCGCCATGGTCCGCGCCCTGCGCGAAAAGATCATGGAGGCGACGACCGACGTCGGCTCCGCGTTCCCGGAAGAGGCGCGAAAAATTCACGACGGCGAGGCCGAGGCCCGGCCGATCCGCGGTCAGGCGAGCTGGGACGAAGCGCGCGCGCTGATCGACGACGGCGTCGAGATCATGCCGATCCCGCCATCGCCGGACGAGCGGAACTGAGGGCCTTTCTGCGGAAATCCTGCGGCGGTCGTCCGTAGACGCGCAGGAAGGCGCGGCGCATCCGCTCGGGATCGCCGAAGCCGCTCGCCAGCGCGATCCGCTCCACCGACAGTCCGCCGTCTTCGAGATCGGCCCGCGCGCGATCGAGCCGCAAGCGCTCGATCGCCTTGGCGGGCGTGACCCCCGTTTCGCGCTGGAAGGCGCGCGAAAAATTGCGTGGGCTCATGGCCGCCCGCTCGGCAAGGTCTTCCACCGACAGCCTTTGGTCCAGCCGCTCCGCCGCCCAGAGCAGCAGAGGCGCGAACTTGTCCGAGGCGTGTTCCATGTCGAGCAATGCCGAGAATTGCGACTGGCCGCCCGTGCGCCGGACATAGACGACGAGCTGCCGAGCCACATCATGCGCAAGTTCTTCGCCGAGGTCGTCGGCGATCAGCGCCAGCGCGAGATCGATGCCCGCCGTAATCCCGGCCGACGTCCAGACATTGCCGTCGCGCACATAGATGCGATCGGGCTCGAGCCGCACGTTCGGAAATCGCCGCCGGAAATCGCCGGAGCGGTTCCAGTGCGTCGTCGCGCGCCGCCCGTCGAGCACGCCGGCGAGCGCCAGCAGATAGGCGCCGGAGCAGACGCTCGTCGTCCGCCGCGCCCGCGCTGCGGTCGCGCGGATGAAATCGAGCGTCGCGGCGTCGGTCGCGGGCCGGCGCGTGCCCTCGCCGCCGGCGATAATCAGCGTGTCGCAGCGTTCCGCGGCGGCGAAGGGCTCGGCGACGACGCAAAGCCCGCAGGAGGCGCGCACGGCGCCGCCCTCCGCCGCGACGACCCGCAACCGGTAGGCGCCCGGCCTGTATCGCGCCGCGATCTCGAAGGCCGCCAACGGGCCGCTCGCGTCGAGGATTTGAAAATCCTCGAAAACGAGAAAGGCGATCTCGCGCATCAGCATGGCATGAAACGAGGGAAAATGGTCATTCAAGACAGACGGTAGCCGGTCCACATTGCCCCCGTCAAACGGAGCCCGCCATGACCCAGCCGTTCCGAAGCGTTTTCGCCATCTACCCGCGCCTGACGCAGCTCGATTTCACCGGGCCTTTCGAGGTCCTGACCCGGCTGCCGGGCGCCGAGGCGATTGTCGCCTCCCGCGACGGCGGGACGGTCGTCAGCGATACCGGCCTCGAATTCGGCGCGACCCGCCGGCTGGCGGAGGTCGAAGCCTGCGATCTGATCTGCGTGCCTGGCGGCCCCGGCGTCGAGGCGGCTTCGCTCGACGCCGCCTTTCTGGCGGAGGTGAGACGCCTGGCGGCAGGCGCGCGCTACATCACGTCCGTCTGCAACGGTTCGCTCATCCTCGGCGCCGCCGGCCTGCTGAGGGGCAAGCGCGCCGCCTGCCACTGGGCATGGCGCGACCTTCTGCCGACGTTCGGCGCGATCCCCGTCGCCGAACGTGTCGTGCGCGACGGCAATGTCGTCACCGGCGGCGGCGTGACGGCCGGCATCGACTTCGCGTTGACGGTCATGGCCGACATAGCCGGGGAACGGATCGCGAAGGCGATCCAGCTCTCGGTCGAATACGCTCCCGCGCCGCCCTTCGATGCGGGAACGCCGGAGCGCGCGGGCGCGGAAATCGCGGAACTGATCGTGGCGCGGACGACCGCCCGAAAGGACAGCTTCGTCAGGGCGCATACGGGCGCGGCGGCGGAGTGAGCCGTCTCACCCCGCCGGCTTCTGCGCCGCCATCATGTAGTTGACGCCGCAATCCTCCGACGTCCGCCACTCGCCGAAGATCGGATTGTAGACAACGCCCGTGCGGTCGAAGATTTCCAGCCCCGCCGCGCGAAGATCGGCCGCCAGCTCCTGCGGCGTGACGAACTGATCCCAGTTGTGCGTGCCGGGTTTGACCCAGCGCAGGATGTATTCGGCGCCGACGATGGCGAGCGCGTAGGATTTCATCGTCCGGTTGAGGGTGGCGGCGAACAGGAAGCCGCCCGGCCGCACGAGGCTGGCGGCGGTGGCGATGAAGCCGGCGCGGTCGTTGACGTGCTCGACCACTTCCATGATCAGCACGGCGTCGAATTGCGCCCCCGTCGCGGCCAGTTCCTCGGCCGTCGTCTCGCGATAGTCGATGTCGAGCCCCGATTTTGCCGCATGGGCGCGCGCGACCTCGATATTGGTCGGCGCGGGATCGATCGACGTCATGCGCGCGCCGAGCCGGGCCAGCGGCTCCGACAGGATGCCGCCGCCGCAGCCGATGTCGAGGATGGCGAGGCCCGCCAACGGCCCGCCATGCTTGCCCGAATCCTCATCCTGAGGAGCGGGCGCAGCCCGCGTCTCGAAGGATGGCCGAAGACCCGAGACCCGGCCATCCTTCGAGACGCCGCTGCGCGGCTCCTCAGGATGAGGGCTCGTGGGCTTCATCTCCGCGAGGAGAATGTCGCGCACATAGTCCACCCGCGTCGGGTTGAGCTTGTGCAGGGCGCGCATCGGCCCCCAGAGATCCCACCATTCCTCGCCGAGCGCGTCGAAGCGCGCGACATCCTCCGGATCGACGCTGGCGCTGCGCGCCGCCTTCTCGCGCGCGTCGGACGTTCTGGCGGCTTTCGTCACGGGTTTACCTCGAGCATTCCTGAGGCGGTCTGCGCGATTGACAGGCGCCGGAGAGCCCGTATGTATACGCCGCCTTCGGACAGGGCGCGAGCGGCGATGCGCCGCGCCGACGCTTCGCAAGGTTGGAACAACCCTCGGAGCATCATGTCCGGTCAGGCCAAACCCCGTCTCGTCATGAAGTTCGGCGGCACCTCCGTCGCCAATGTCGAGCGCATCCGCAACGTCGCCCGCCACGTCAAGCGCGAGGTCGACGCCGGCTTCGACGTCGCCGTCGTCGTCTCGGCCATGTCGGGCAAGACCAACGAACTCGTCGCCTGGTGCAGGGAGGCCGCGGCTCTCCACGACGCGCGCGAATACGACGCCGTCGTCGCGTCCGGCGAACAGGTGACCTCCGGGCTTCTCGCCATCGTCCTGCAGGACATGGGCATCCAGGCCCGCTCCTGGCAGGGCTGGCAGATCCCGATCCTGACCGACGGCGCCCACGGCTCGGCGCGCATCGAGGGCATAGACGGCTCGAAGATCATCGAGCATTTCACGCAACGTCAGGAAGTCGCCGTGGTCGCCGGCTTCCAGGGCATGCACAAGCCCACCGGCCGCATCGCCACCCTCGGCCGCGGCGGCTCCGACACCAGCGCCGTGGCGCTGGCCGCCGCCATCGGGGCGGCGCGCTGCGACATCTACACCGATGTCGACGGCGTCTACACGACCGACCCGCGCATCGTTCCCAAGGCGAAGCGGCTCGACAAGGTCGCCTTCGAGGAAATGCTGGAAATGGCCTCGCTCGGCGCGAAGGTCCTGCAAGTTCGATCCGTCGAGGTCGCGATGGTGCACAAGGTGCCGACCTATGTGCGCTCCTCCTTCGACGATCCCGCCAATCCCCAGTCCGGCACGCTGATCTGCGCCGAGGAGGACATTATGGAAGCCCAGGTTGTCACCGGCATCGCCTTTTCCCGCGACGAGGCGCAGATCACCCTGCGGCGCGTGGCCGACAAGCCGGGCGTGGCGGCGGCGATCTTCGTGCCGCTGGCCGACGCCAACATCAATGTCGACATGATCATCCAGGTCGTCTCGGACGACCAGGCGACCACCGACATCACCTTCACCGTGCCGGCCGCCGACTACGAGCGCGCCCGCGCCGTGCTGGAGAAGTCGAAGGACGCCGTCGGCTTCGCCTCCATCGCCGGGGCGACCGACGTCGTGAAAGTGTCGGCCATCGGCATCGGCATGCGCAGCCATGCGGGCGTCGCCGCCCGCGCCTTCCGGGCCCTGTCCGAAAAAGGCATCAATATCAGGGCGATCACCACGTCCGAGATCAAGTTCTCGGTGCTGATCGACGCCGCCTATACCGAGCTTGCGGTGCGCACGCTCCACTCGCTCTACGGCCTCGACAAGGCCTGATCCGGCGCCTCTTCAGCCGCCTCGCTTGGCCCGCCGATATCGCGTAAACAAAGGGTCGGTCGAGTCGCCCTGACCGCCGCTCGCGGCCCGTTTCCTGCAACGGCGTCCGGCAAGCGGCCGGGCTCGAGACTCGCCGGAATTCTGCCGGGCGGCCGCCCGAACGGGACACGACACGATGCGCAGCGCACTCGGCGGACCTCGCCTTCTGCTGCGCCGGCTCCGCGAAGTCATGGCGGAGCCGGTGAGCCCGCAGGCGCGGCTCGACAAGATCGTGATCCACATCGCCGCCAACATGGTCGCCGAGGTCTGCTCGGTCTACGTGACGCGCGGCGATGGCAGGCTCGAACTCTACGCAACCGAGGGCCTCAACCGCGAGGCGGTCCATCTGACCACCATGCGCGCGGGCGAGGGCCTCGTCGGCCTCATCGCCTCCTCCGCCGAGCCGCTGGCGCTGGCCGACGCGCAATCGCATCCCGCCTTCTCCTACAAGCCGGAGACGGGCGAGGAGATCTACCATTCCTTCCTGGGCGTGCCGATCCTGCGCGGCGGCAACACGCTCGGCGTTCTCGTCGTCCAGAACCGCGCGCGGCGCATCTACACCGACGAAGAGGTCGAGGCGCTCCAGACCACGGCCATGCTGCTCGCCGAGATGATCGCGTCCGGCGACTTGCAGGCCATCGCGCTGCCCGGCGACGAAACGGCGCTGCGGCGGCCGCTGACGATCAAGGGCTCCGGCGTCGCCGACGGCATCGGCCTCGGCCATGTCGTGCTGCACGAGCCGCGCGTCGTCATCAAGCAGATCGTCGCCGAGGACACCAAGTCCGAGAGCCGCCGCCTCGAGGATGCGATTCAGGGCCTGCGCGATGAGATCGACGCGCTGATCGCGCGCGGCGACCGCCTCGGCGCCGGCGAACATCGCGACGTGCTGGAAACCGTGCGCGTGTTCGCCAACGACCGCGGCTGGATGCGTCGCCTCACCGAGGCGATCCAGACGGGCCTCACCGCCGAAGCGGCCGTCGAGCGCGTGCAGAACGACGCGCGCGCGAAGCTGCAGCGCCAGACCGATCCCTACCTGCGCGAGCGCCTGCACGATCTCGACGATCTCGCCAATCGCCTGCTGCATCGCCTCACCGGCGCGGACTATGTCGTCGCGCGCGAAATCCTACCGGATAACGCCATTCTCGTCGCCCGCTCGATGGGTCCGGCCGCGCTGCTCGACTATCCGCGCTCGAAGCTGCGGGGCCTCGTGCTCGAACAGGGCGGCGCGTCGAGCCATGTCGCCATCGTCGCGCGCGCCATCGGCATTCCGGCGGTCGGCGACGCCGCCAACGTCACCGATTTCGTCGAGACGGGCGACGCCATCATCGTCGACGGCTCGACCGGCGACGTCCAGGTGCGGCCGGGACCGGACGTCGAGGCGGCTTATGCCGAGAAGGCGAGGCTGCGCGCGCGGCGGCAGGAGCAGTACGTCAAGCTGCGCGACGTTCCCGCCATCACCAAGGACGGCGTGCAGATCAGGCTGCACATGAACGCCGGCCTGATTATCGACGTGCAGCATGTGGTCGAAACCGGCGCCGAATCGATCGGCCTGTTCCGCACCGAGTTGCAGTTCATGCTGGCCGCGCGCTTTCCCCGCGCCAGCGAGCAGGAAGCGCTCTATCGCACCGTGCTCGAAGCCGTGCCCGACCGTCCCGTCACCTTTCGCACGCTGGACATCGGCTCGGACAAGGTCCTTCCCTACATGGCGAAGGTGGACGAGGAAAATCCCGCGCTCGGCTGGCGCGCGATCCGCATCGGCCTCGATCGCCCGGGCCTGCTGCGCCAGCAGTTGCGCGCCATGCTGAAGGCTGGCGGCGGCCGCGAATTGCGGATCATGTTTCCGATGGTGGCGACCATCAAGGAATTCGAGGCGGCGCGCGAAGTCGCCATGCACGAGGTCTTCTGGCTGAAGAAGCATGGATATGCGACGCCAGAGCCCTTGAAGCTCGGCGTGATGGTGGAAGTGCCCTCTCTGCTGTGGGAGCTCGGCGCGATCTGCGCGCGCGCGGATTTTCTTTCGGTCGGCTCGAACGATCTGATCCAGTACCTGTTTGCCGCCGACCGCGACAACAAGCGCGTCGCCTCGCGCTTCGATGCGCTGTCGCCGCCTGCCTTGCGCGCCCTGCGGGCAATCGCGGAAGCGGGCTCGATTACCGGCACGCCGGTCACGCTCTGCGGCGAGATGGGCGGCAAACCGCTCGATGCGCTGGCGCTTGCCGCCATCGGCTATCGTTCGCTGTCGATGTCGGCGGCTTCGATCGGCCCGGTGAAGGCCATGCTGATGAGCGCCGATCTCAGGGAAACCGCGGAATTTCTGGCGCCGATGATCGACCAGGGCGACGATCGCCAGCCGCTGCGGGAGCAATTGCGCGCCTTCGCCGAAGCGCGCGGCGTGCAGCTCTAGGCGCGCTCAGCCGTCCTCGCAGATTTCCTTCGTCTTGAACTTCTTGCGGAACTCCTTCGCCAGCGTTTGCCGAACGGCGTCGTCCTTTTCCTGTTCCTGATTGAGTTTCAGGAAGGGCACGGCGCAATTCGTCCAGTCGTAGCCGATGACATCGGCGCGGATCAGGCGATCGGCGTCCTTCTCGTTCTCGAGCGCCAGACCGCTCTTGCGGCATTGGGCGGGGTTGGAATTGTCGACGCAGCGCTTCTGCACGAGCGCGCGCCAGATCGGCCGCAGCGCCGCCGGATCGTCGGCCTTTTCGACGATTTTCGCGCAAGCCTGCGCCGCAGGCTGGTATTCGGCGAGAATCCTTGCCGAACCGCCGGGCGTCAGCGCGCGGGCCTTGATGCGCTCATAGGCGCAGGTGTCCGCGATCTGTTCGAGCCGGCGCGCGCGAAGGTCCTCGAGGCCGGGCATATCGAGAAGGGACAGCGCGCGCGAAGCTTCGGACGGCCTCATGCAGGCGTCGTAATCGGCGTTGATCAGCGCTTCCGAATAGACCTGCGTCGCCGGATGCACCGGAAAATCCGGGTTGGCGAACCCCTCGCCGAGCAGCGCGTTCGCGGTGTCCCGCAGCTTTCGTTCGTCGACCTTGGTCGGATCGAACCGCACCTTGTAGTCGCAACCCGGCCCGGAGACGGAGATCGTTTTTTCCGCCGCAACGCAGGGCGTCGCGCACACGGCCAGAAAGAGCGCCGCGAACGGCAGGCGCAAGGATTTCATCGATCATTCCCCCCGGATTTGTCGCCTCTACCCCTTGCAGTCGGCCCGGTCCCCGGTCAATACCGGCGATCAAATCCGGTCCGATCCGGCGCGACGAGGCGCCAGCAATGATCCCCAACGAACGGCTCGACATCATCCTGCGGCGTCACGACGAGATCGGCGCACGGCTGGCGGAAGGCGCCGATGGCGCGACCTATGTCGCGCTCTCGCGCGAACTTTCCGCGCTCGAGGACGTCGTCGCCGCCATTCGCGGCTATCGCGGCGTCGCGAGGGAGGCGGCCGACCTCGACGCCATGCTCGCCGACGCCGGTCTCGACAGGGAAATGCGCGAACTCGCGGAGGCCGAGCGCGCAGACGCGGGCGAGCGGCTGGAAAAGGCCGAGAAGGAATTGCAGATCGCGCTCCTGCCCAAGGACGCCGACGACGAAAAGAGCGCCATCGTCGAGATCCGCGCCGGGACGGGCGGCGACGAGGCCGCGCTCTTCGCCGGCGATCTCTTCCGCATGTATGCGCGCTACGCCGAGACGCGCGGCTGGAAGGCGGAGATCGTGTCGGCCAGCGAAGGGACGATGGGCGGCTACAAGGAAATCATCGCGGAGATTTCCGGCAAGGGCGTTTTCGCGCGCCTGAAATTCGAATCCGGCGTCCACCGCGTGCAGCGCGTGCCTGCGACCGAGACGCAGGGCCGCATCCATACGTCGGCTGCAACCGTCGCCGTGCTGCCCGAGGTCGAGGAGGTCGACGTCGCCATCAACGAGGCGGACCTGCGCATCGACACGCTGCGCTCCGGCGGCGCCGGCGGCCAGCACGTCAACAAGACGGAATCGGCGATCCGCATCACCCATATCCCGACCGGCATCGTCGTGATGATGCAGGAGGAACGCTCGCAGCACCGCAATCGAGCCAAGGCGCTCGGCATCCTGCGCGCCCGGCTCTACGACCAGCAGCTTCAGTCCCGCGACTCCGAGCGCGCCGCCGACCGCAAGGCCATGGTCGGCTCAGGCGACCGCTCCGAGCGCATCCGCACGTATAACTTTCCGCAGGGGCGCGTGACCGACCACCGCATCAACCTCACCCTCTACAAGCTGGACAAGGTGATGGAGGGCGACCTCGACGAGATCGTCGATGCGCTGATTACCGACCATCAGGCAAAGCTGATGGCGGCGCAGTCGGAGTGACGGGCATGTCCCCTCCCCCCTTGTGGGCGACCCGTTCCCAAAACTGAAAAACCCCCGCCGTTTCCGGCGAGGGCCCTTCAGGAGATTGAATTCTCTGCGCCTCAGCAGGCGACGCGCACCCGGCGATAGCCCCGGAAATTGCCCCAGCTGTCGTAAACGGCTTCGCGGGTGACGCAGGTGGCGTAATAGGGCTGCGACGAGGCGGCCATCGCGCCCAGAGCCAATCCGCCGACCACGCCGGCCGCAATCGCGGGTCCGCCCCAGCCCCATCCGCCGTGATGATAATGCCAGGCGGCGGCGGGCGTAGACGTGGCGGCGACGGCGCCGGCGAGCGTCAGGGCGGCGATGGATGTGGTGATGATCTTGGCGGTCATGGCTCTCTCCTGTCTGTGTCGCCTTGGCGTCCGGCGATGATTGGAGAGTAGCGGCGGTCTTTTCCGGCGGATGTGCCGGCTCGCACGAGGCGATTGCAGCGCCCTTCGCCTTGACGCGGCCGGCTGGCTCCCTTATAGCGACGCATCCTTTTTGGCGGCTCCGGCCGCCGAAGGCTTTTCCATGCAGCCATGGATACAGCCCGCGCTGGCACGAGCGCGCGAGGACCGAGTTTTCACCCCGGCCCGGCCGGGACGACCCGAGATTACGGAGAGACCAATGTCCCGCCGCTGCGAACTGACCGGCAAGGCCGTCCAGACCGGCAACCTCGTCAGCCACTCGAACCGCAAGACGCGCACGCGCTTCCTGCCGAACCTGTGCAACGTGACGCTGATGTCCGAAGCCCTCCAGCGCCCGGTGCGCCTGCGCATCGCCGCGGCGGCCCTGCGCTCGGTCGAGCACCGCGGCGGCATCGACGCCTTCCTGCTCAAGGCCCGCGACACGGAACTGTCCGACGGCGCCCGCGCGCTCAAGCGCGAGATCGTCAAGAAGCAGGCCGCCAGCGCCTGAGCTTCCGCTCCGATCGTATCTGAAAGAGGCCGCGCAAGCGGCCTTTTTGTTTTGCGGGCTTGAGTTTTGTCGCCGCCGAATGCTTGTCTGCATGCGCGCGGCGGATTCGGCCCGCGCGACGCGACCGGAGCCCGCAGATGAACCGTCTTTTTTCCGCCGCAGCCGCCTTCTCCCTCGCCTGCCTCGTCGGCGCCGGCGCTCAGGCGCAGAACGCCCAGCCGGGGCCGGGCGGAGCGCGCGGCGCGCGCATGGTCGAGCGGCTCTGCGGCGCGATGAAGCCGGCGCAGGCCTGGGGCCGCTACGCCGAGCGCCTGACCGACCGCCTCAATCTCGACCAGAAGCAGAAGGATCTGCTGCGCGCCTGGCAGGAAGCCCGCATCAAGGCGCGCGAGGAGTCCCGCGCCGCCCAATGCTCGCCCAAGCCCAATCTTTCCACCTTCCAGGGCCGGCTCGACTACCGTCAGAAGCGCCTGGAGGCGCAGCTTGCGACCTTCAAGGCGACCCGCGCGCCGCTCGAGGCCTTCTACGCCGGGCTCAGCGACCAGCAGAAGGCGTCCTGGGACGATTACCGCGACCGGCGCGGCGACCGCCGGGGCCGCCGGGGAAACTGACAATTTCCCATCTGACAGGCATGCATTCGCGCGCTTTCTCCGACGCCCGGCTTCAGGTTTAATCGCTCGATCAAGACCGAGATCGAGGAACGTCCGTTCATGTCCACAGAAGCCCTGTTCGCGCCGCTCAAGCTCGGCCGGTATACGCTCGCGCACCGCGTCGTCATGGCGCCGCTCACGCGCATGCGCGCAACGCCCGGAACGAATGCGCCGAACGCGCTCAACGCCGAATATTACGGCCAGCGCGCAAGCAAGGGCGGCCTCATCATCTGCGAAGCGACGCCGGTCGTCGCCAGCGGCACGGCGGGCCCCAACGTGCCGGGCATCTACACGGACGCCCAGATCGCCGGATGGAAGCTCGTCACCGACGCGATCCACGCCCGTGGCGGCGTCGCCTTCCTGCAGCTCTGGCACGGCGGGCGCATTTCGCATTCCTCGTTGCAGCCCGACGGCGGCCTGCCGCAATCGGCCTCCGCGATCCCGCCCTCGTCCGGCATGGTGCTGGGCGCAGACTTCAAGCCCCACCCGTTCGAGACGCCGCGCCCGCTCGAAACCGCCGAACTGCCGGCCCTTGTCGCCGCCTATGGACAGGCGGCGCGCAACGCCGTCGCCGCCGGGTTCGACGGCGTCGAGATTCACGGCGCCAACGGCTATCTGCTCGAGCAATTCCTGCAGTCGCGCACCAACAAGCGGACCGACGCCTATGGCGGCTCGATCGAAAACCGCGCCCGCCTGATGCTGGAAGCGACGCGCGCCGCCGTCGACGCCATCGGCGCCGATCGCGTCGGCATCCGTCTCTCGCCTTACGGCCGGGCCAACGACAGCGGCGAGGACGATCCGATGCCGCTCTATTCGTACGTCATCGGCGCATTGAACAAGCTCGGCCTCGCCTATCTCCATCTCATCGAGCCGCGCGCCAGCGGCGCCGGCCAGCGCGAGGTGGACCATCAGGATGTGCCCTCGGGCTGCGAGACCGTGCGCCCGCTCTGGACGGGCGCGCTGATAACGGCGGGCAATTTCAAGGCCGATTCGGCCGCCGCCACGGTCGGCAAGGGCCACGCCGACGCCATCGCCTTCGGCCGCTATTTCATCGCCAACCCCGACCTGCCGGAGCTGATCCGCCGCAACGCCGCCTTCCGCCCCTACGACCGCTCGACCTTCTACGGCGGCGACGCGCGCGGCTACACGGATTACACGCCGCTGAGCGCGGCGGCTGCCGGGTGAAGTCGCAGCGTCGGAAGACGCACGGGTTGAGTTCCCCTCCCCTTGAGGGGAGGGGAGGCGCCCCGTCGCAAACGTCGTCCTATCCGAGAGTCGCGCTGACGATCCACACCGCCGCCGCCAGCGGCACGCGCCGGTCTTTCTCGTAAGGCGCGAGTTCCTTCCGCAATTCCTCATACGCAGCGGTGCGAATTTCGTCCGGCTGGTCGGCGAGCGCCGCGCTCGCGGGTCCGATGGTGGCGGCCGATTCCACGGCGGCTTCGAGCCCCTGCCCCAGCGCCAGATCCATGTCGAAATCGAATTTCGTGAAGCGCGGCTCCGCAAAGCCCGCCTGCGTCAGAATGCGCCTCACGCGCTCCGGCTCGGAGAAGGAAAACGGGCCTGGATCCTCCGGACCCGGCCGCGGCGGACGCGGCGCATGCTTGCAGACCGCGTTGAACGGAATGCGCATCCACGGATTCTCGACAACCGGCCGCCAGCAGACGAACGTCAGACGTCCGTCGGTCGCGAGCGCGCCGCGCAGGTGCGTGAAGGCGGCGACGGGATCGCCGAAGAACATCACGCCGAAACGCGAGAACATGCGATCGAAGCGCGCCTCGCTGAAATCGTCCTTCGACGCATCGGCGAGCCTGAATTCCACATGACGCAGGCCGCGCGAAACGCGCTTGGCCTCGGCGATCATCGCCTGCGAAATATCGACGCCGAGCACACGGCCTCCGGCGCCGACGCGCTCTGCGATGGCGAGCGTCGACGCGCCGCAGCCGCAACCGATATCGAGCACGCGCGCGCCCGCGCGGATGTCGGCCGCCTCTATGGCTGCCTTCTGCGCCGGCGCGACATTGATGTCGACATCGGCGCTGCGCCTGATCCATTTGTCGCCGCCCGCGCCGTCCCAGTAGACGCGCTGCGCCTCGTGATTCTCCAATGCGTTTGGCACGTCGCTCTCCCCACGGCGCGGCGCCGCTTGGCCGCCCGCGCGCCCGATCATATGGTGCGCGCCTCATCTTGCGAAAGGCTCGTCATGCCCCGCCTGCCCGATCTCGATCCTGCGACGCTCGACGCCGAACAGAAGCGCATTCACGACGAGATCGTCTCCGGTCCGCGCGGCAAGGTCGAAGGACCGCTGCGCGTCTGGTTGACGAGCGCTGGCCTCGCCGACAAGGCGCAGGCGCTCGGCGCTTTTTGTCGCTATGGCACGAGCCTGCCGCCACGCTTGTCCGAACTCGCCATTCTCGTCACCGGCGCCTACTGGCGGGCCGGGTTCGAATGGCATGTGCACGCGCCGATCGGCGTCGCCGCCGGGCTCGATCCGCGGGCGGTCGAAAAGATCCGCGTCGGCGCCGAACCCGATCTGGGCGACGACGGCGAGAAGGCCGTCTACGCCTTCTCGCGCGAATTGCTCGCAAACCGGCGCGTGTCCGATGCGACCTACGCTTTCGCCGAAGGGATTCTCGGGCCGCGCGGCCTCGTCGATCTCGTCGGCGTGCTCGGCTATTACGGGCTGATCTCCATGACCATCAACGCCTTCGAGGTGCCTGTGCCGCCCGGCGCGCAGGAGCCGTTTGCGTAGGCAGGATCAATCCACAATGACGTGCGGCACGAATCGCGATCGGTTCGAGGTGATCGCGTTTCTGTCTTCGCGAATGCCGACGCCCGCCGCTTCATCGCCGACGAGCCACGAGCCGATCACCGGCCGAAAGCCGTCGAAATCCGGCAACGGCCGCAGCGCCTGGCGCACATAGCCTTCGGCGCCGTAGTCGCCCGACGTGCGGGCGAGGATATGCGCGCCTTGGTACAGCGTGACGTTCGCGCCCTCGCGCGACAGCAGCGGCTTGCGCGCATAATTCTCGCCCAGGCTGTCTGCGCGATAATCGTTCTCGAAATAGGTCGGCAGAAGGTTGGGGTGGTTCGGCGCGGCGTCCCATAGCAGCGCGAGAAATCCCTTGTTCGACAGGATCGCCTTCCACGGCGGCTCGAAGAAGCGCGTCATCTTCATCGCCGGGGACTTGCCGAATTCGTCGGCGAACATCCACTCCCAGGGATAGAGCTTGAACAGGCATTCGATATGGCGGTCTTCGCGATCGGCGAAGCGGTCCATCAGGAAGCCGATGTCGCCCATGTCGATCTGCATCGTTTCCAGACCGGCCTGCGTCGCGCAATCCGCGAGATAGGCGATCGTGCCGGAATCCTCGACGCTCGACTGCATGCAGGCAAGATGCAGGAACTGGTCGGGAATGGGCGCGACTGCGCGCCAGCGCGCGATCAGCTTTTCATGCAGGGAGTTGAACTGATCGGCGTCGGCGGGAAGCGCCTTACGCTCCACGAGATCGCGCAGCCATTGCCATTGCACGACGGCGCTCTCGAACAGGCTCGTCGGCGTATCGGCGTTATATTCGAGAAGTTTCGCCGCGCTTTCTCCATCGTAGGCGAAATCGAACCGGCCGTAGAGACTCTTGTCGCCGCGCGTCCAGCTTTCCGCGATGAGCCCCCAGGCGTGTTCGGGAATGGCGAGCCTGCGCAGCGTCGCTTCGTCGCGCACGACCTTCGCCGCGACTTCCAGGCAGAGCGCGCCGAGCTCCTCCGTCGGCGCTTCCAGATCGTCCTCGATCTCGCGCAGCGAGAATTCGTACCGCGCGCTTTCGTCCCAATAGGTCTCGCCGTCGATTTCGGCGAAAGCGAAGCCGATTTCCGCGGCGCGTTGCGCGAAATCCGGCCGCGGGGCGCTGACGCTGCGTCGCATGTCTCAGGAGCCGGCGCTATGCGCGGCGCCGGCGTGGCCGAATCCGCCGAACGTTCCGTGGCCCGCCGGCGCCGCGCCGACATGCTGCGCGGAGGTCGTGGGGCTCGAAGTCGAGCCGCTTGATGAGAACCAGCCGTGGCCGCCGCCGCCGTACGACCGGCCGGAGCCATGTTCGCTCGGACAATTATCGGGCGGCAATCCACGCTGCGCCGCCTGCGCCCGGCATTCCTGCGCCTGGGTGCGCAGATGCCGCGCCTCGAGCCATGCGCCGCCGGCAAGCGCCGTCGCGCCCAGCGAAACCAGCCCGACGGTCATCGACATCTTGCGACGGGGCGGCGGCGGCGCGCCGTCGGGCAGGCCGCCGGGCGCATGCAGCACGAGCGGCGCGTTCTTCTTGCCGAAAGGCTTGCCCTGCCTGGCCACGATCACGGGCTCATGCAGGCGGTCGTCACCAGCCCGGCGGCGACGGCGACCGAGCCCGACCAGATCGCGGCGGCGAGCGCATTCTGCTCGATCGCCTGCGACAGATTGGGATGGGCGAGATTGGCGAGCCCGTAGGCGACGAATTGCGCGAACATCGCCACGAACCCCCAGATCAGGAACTCGACGATGCTGCGCGTATTGTGGATCGCGCCGGCGAGCGCGATGGCGTAGCCGACCAGCGCAAGCCCAAAGGCGACGGCGGCGGAGGCGTTGTGCTCGCGCACGATGAGGCCGAACTCGTCATGTCGCGTCAGTCGCGTGTAGATCGCGCAGAAGATCGCCGCATAGGCGAGCGCGCCCGCAAAGTAGATGGCGAATGCGGTTAGTCCCGCAACCAGCTGGTCCGGCATGTCGGCCCTCGAGCGACTATTCGAAGCAGTCTAGCAAGAGCGGGAGGTTGCGTCAGTGCGCAATGGCGCCGACCCGGTCAGGCCAGATAGCGCCGCAGCTCCAGCGTGCCCTGCTCGCCGATTGCTTCGTAATGGTCGGCGATGAATTTCTCGCCCGCGCTGCGGCCGAGGTCGAACAATCTTTTGAAAAGATCGTAGTCGGCCTGCATCTTCGTGTCGGCGGTATAGGCGGCGAGCGCCGCCCCGCCCTCGATCAGATGCATGCGGATCTTCTTGTAGCGCGTCTCCTTCAGCCGCCCGTCGTCGATCAGGCGGGCGACGAAGTCGATGGCGCGAAATTCGCCGATCAGCGGGGCGTTGAAGGTGATCTCGTTCATGCGCTGCATGATTTCGGCGGCCGTATCGGGCGTGCCAGGACGCTCGATCGGATCGAGCTGCACCAGCACCACGTCGAGGCAATCGGTCTCCGAAAAGAACGGAAACAGCGGCGGATTGCCGGAATAGCCGCCATCCCAGTAAGGAACGCCGTCGATCTCGACGGCCCTGAACAGGGTCGGCAGGCAGGCGGACGCCATCACCATGTCGGCGGTCAGCTCCGGCCGGCGAAAGACCTTGATCCTGCCCGTGCGCACATTCGTCGCCGAGATGAACAGTTTCACGTCGTCGCTCGTGCGCAGGGCGTCGAAATCGACAAGCTTGGTCAGCACGGAGCGCAACGGATTAATGTCGAGCGGATTGAAGTCGTAGGGCGACAAGAAGCTCGACGCGCTCTGCCACAGCCGCTCGCTGAACTTCAGCGGGTCGAAGGCGGAGAGATAGGCGTCGAACAGGCTGCGCTGCGCCGCGTTCAGCCGGCCGTCGAGACTGACGCTGCGCCAGAAATGCTTGAGTTGCTGGCGCGCCGCCTCCGGTCCGCCTTCGCGCAGCCCGTCGGCGAGCACCACCGCGTTCATCGCGCCCGCGCTGGCGCCACTGATGCCGGCCACCTCAAGGCGTCCGTCGGCCAGCAGCGCGTCGAGCGCCCCCCAGGTGAAGGCGCCGTGCGCGCCGCCGCCCTGCAGCGCGAGATTGATGCGCTTCTTCTGCGTCGCGGCCGGCGCGCTCACGCGGCGGTCCAGCCGCCGTCCATGGAGATGTTCGCGCCGGTGATCTGCGAGGCGGCGTCCGAGCACAGGAAGACGGCGAGCGCGGCGACCTGCTCGACGGTGACGAACTGCTTCGTCGGCTGGGCTGCGAGGAGCACGTCGTTCATGACCTGCTCCTTGGTCATGTTGCGCGCCTTCATCGTGTCGGGGATCTGCTTCTCGACCAGCGGCGTCCAGACATAGCCGGGCGAGATGCAATTGACCGTCACGCCCGCCGTCGCGACCTCGAGGGCGATCGTCTTGGTGAGCCCGGCGACGCCGTGCTTGGCCGAGACATAGGCCGACTTGAACGGCGAGGCGACCAGCGAATGGGCCGAGGCCGTATTGATGATGCGGCCCCATTTGCGCGCCTTCATGCCGGGGACCGCCGCGCGGATCGTGTGGAAGGCCGAGGACAGGTTGATGGCGATGATCTGGTCCCACTTCTCGACGGGAAAATCCTCGACCGGCGAGACGAACTGGATGCCGGCGTTATTGATGAGGATATCGACAGATCCCAGCGCCTTCTCCGCATTGCCGATCATCGCGGCGATTTCCGCCGGCTTCGACATGTCGGCGGCGTCGTAGAGGCATTTCACCCCGAAATCCTTCTCGATGCCGGCGCGCTCCTTCTCGATCGCGTCCTTGTCGCCGAAGCCGTTGATCATGACGTTGGCGCCCTCCTTGGCGAGCGCGCGGGCGTAGGCCAGGCCGATGCCCGAGGTGGAGCCTGTGACGACGGCGTTGCGCTTGGCGAGGGACATGGGCTGAACTCCTGAAAATGATGCGACGCAATATACCGCGCCCCCAGCCCGAAGGCGATGGTTCGAAATGCTGACGCTGCACGCTATAATGGCCCGATGACGCGCGCCGCCGCCCAAGATCACGACCATAGCCACGGCCAGGGACACGGGCATGCCCATGGCGCGTCCTGCGCTTCTCCGGCCGCGGGACGCCTCACGCCCGGCCGCAAGGCGGTGCTCGACATACTGGAGGGCGCGGGAAGGCCGATCGGCGCCTATGAGATGATCGACATCCTGGCGGCCTCGGCCGGTCGGCGGCCCGCGCCGACGCAGGTCTATCGCGCCCTTGATTTTCTGGTGGAACAGGGGCTTGTCCACCGGCTTGCCTCGCGCAACGCCTTTCTGGCCTGCTGCCACGGCCATGACGCCAGCGAGCCGGTCGCGTTCCTCATCTGCGACGGCTGCGGCCACGTGGACGAGGCGACCTCGCCCGCGCTTGCCGCCGATGTCGCGGCCGTGGCCGGCAAGCGCGGATTTGCGCCGCGCGCCCAGATCATCGAAATAGCCGGGCGCTGCGCCGCCTGCCAGACCGAGGACGCGGCCTGAGCCGCTGCAACAGAACGACCCCATGACCGACAAAATCGAAAACGCCTGCCTGCCCGATCCCATCGCCGCCGAACCCGCAGCCCGCCATCGCACGACCGGCGTTCTCGTCGGCGCCGTCAAGGGCGTCGTGCGCGCAGGCGCCATTCAGGTGGGCGGCGGCGCGCCCATCGTCGTGCAATCCATGACCAACACCGACACCGCCGATATCGAGAGCACGGCGCGACAGGTGGCGGCGCTCGCGCAGGCGGGCTCGGAACTGGTGCGCATCACCGTCGACCGCGACGAGGCGGCGGCGGCCGTGCCGCATATCCGCGACCGGCTGCTGCAGATGGGCGTGGAGGTCCCGCTCGTCGGCGACTTCCACTATATCGGCCACAAGCTGCTCGCCGATCACCCGGCCTGCGCCGAAGCCCTCGACAAGTACCGCATCAATCCCGGCAATGTCGGCTTCAAGGAGAAGAAGGACCGGCAATTCGCCGCGATCGTCGAAACGGCGATCCGCTATGGCAAGACCGTGCGCATCGGCGCCAACTGGGGCTCGCTCGACCAGGAAATGCTCACCGCGCTGATGGACCGCAACGCCAGGTCGTCGCGCCCGATCGACGCGCAGGCGGTGACGCGCGAGGCTCTTGTCCAATCTGCCCTCATGTCTGCAGACTTGGCGCAGGAAATCGGCCTGCCGAAGGATCGCATCATCCTCTCGGCGAAAGTCTCTGCCGTGCAGGGCCTGATCTCGGTCTACCGGATGCTGGCGCAGCGTTCGGATTACGCCCTGCATCTCGGCCTGACAGAAGCCGGGATGGGCTCCAAGGGCGTCGTCGCGTCCGCCGCCGCGCTCGGCGTGCTGCTGCAGGAAGGGATCGGCGACACGATCCGCGTCTCGCTGACCCCCGAGCCCGGCGGCGACCGCACGCTGGAAGTGAAGGTCGCGCAGGAAATCCTGCAGACCATGGGCTTCCGCACCTTCGTGCCGCTGGTCGCCGCGTGCCCGGGCTGCGGGCGCACGACCTCCACCGTGTTTCAGGAACTCGCGCGCGACATCCAGGACCACATCCGCGTGTCCATGCCGGAATGGAAGAAGAAATACGCCGGCGTCGAGACGCTCGCCGTCGCGGTCATGGGCTGCATCGTCAACGGGCCGGGCGAGAGCAAGCACGCCGACATCGGCATCTCGCTGCCGGGCACCGGCGAGGCGCCGGCCGCGCCCGTCTTCATCGACGGCAAGAAGGCGATGACCCTTCGCGGGAGCGGTATTGCGGAAGAGTTCAAGCAGATCGTCGAAGACTACGTCGAACGGCGCTTCGGCGCGGGCGCGAAGGCGGCGGAGTAGTCGTGGATTGTCATTCCCGCGAAAGCGGGAATCCAGAAGCCGCGCGCCTCCCCGCTGGATGCCCGCTTTCGCGGGCATGACAGACGACCTGTTCGATCAAAACCGCTTCACGTACTGCACGAAGCCCGATTTCGTCGCGACCTTGTCGTAGAGGATCATCGCCTGCGCATTGGTCTCGTGCGTCAGCCACCACACGCGCGCGCACTCGTGTTTCCGCGCAATATCGTAGACGGCTTCGATCAGCTTTCGCCCGACGCCGCCGCCGCGAATGTCGGGCGCGACGAACAGATCCTGCAGATAGCAATAGTCTCCCGTCGTCCAGCAGGAGCGATGCATGATCCAGTGGACGACGCCGATCGCGCGGCCGGAATCGTCGCGCGCCAGAAACGCGCCCATCGGCTCCTTGCCGCCGGTCAGGCGCGCGAAGGTCTTGGCGGTCGTCTCGTCGGAAATCTCGACCTTGTAAAAAGTCTGGTAGCCGCGCCACAGCGGCAGCCATTCGTCGAAGTCGGCCGGCGTCAACGGAACGATGCGCGCCATGTCCTGCGCTCCCTGTGTCAGAAAAGCCCCGCCGCCAGATTGATGGTCAGCGCGAGAATTGTCGTGTTGAAGAAGAACGACAGGATGGAATGCGCCAGCACGATCGTGCGCATCGCGCGCGAGGATATGGAAACGTCGGCCGTCTGCGAGGCGACGCCGATCGTGTAGGAGAAATAGGCGAAGTCGTAGTAGTTCGGCTGCGTCGTGTCGGGGAAGATCAGCCCGCCGCGCGGATCGGAGCAGGTGCCGGCTGCGATCGAAATATCGGCGTCGTCGACATCGCCGTCGCCATCGAAATCGAAGGGCTCGCCGCTTTCCGCATCCGCGCCGGAAAGCCGGCGCTCGAGATAATATTCATGCGCATAGTGCAGCGCGAACACCATGTGAATGAACAGCCACGACATGACGATCGTGCAGCCGGCGAGCGCCAGATGCAGCGCGCGCGACAGGCCCTGCATTTCCTTGGCGGCGCCCATTTCTACGACGATCGCGCAAATCGCGGCGATCGCGGCGATCGCTGAAAAGACGAGGACGAAGTAGCGGCCGTCGTCGAGGAGCTGCGCCTGGAGCCGGATGCGCCGGTGATCGAAGCCGCTCGTCGTCAGCAGCACGAGGACGAGATCGCCGATGATCGCGACGTTCCACCCGATCAGCGAGCGGGTCGCGATGCTGAGCGTGTCCGGCGCAAGGAAACCCGCGAGCGCGCCGACGGCGAAGGCCATGAACAGGCGCGGCCGCGCCGCCACCACGCGGAAGGGCAACATGCGCCTGCGATGGCGCGCCATCCGCACGCGGTGCTCGGCTTCAAGACCAGCGATTTCTTGGTCTGAAGCCACGCGCGATCTCCTCAGCTTCGCCGGGCGGCGGTAAAGCGGGCGGCTTCCGCCAGCACCGCCGCTTTCTCGCCGAAGCCGCCTTCCTCCAGCGCCTCGATGGCGTCGATGGCCAGGCCGTCGCGACGCTCGCGCGCGCCGTCGATGCCGAGCGCGGACACGAGCGTCGCCTTGTTGCGGCCGGCGTCCTTGCCCGCGCGCTTGCCGAGCGCGGCTTCGTCGCCCTCGGCGTCGAGAATGTCGTCGGCGACCTGGAAGCAGGCGCCGAGCGCGCGTCCGTATTTCGCCAGCGCGGCGCGCTGCTCGGCGTTCGCGCCGCCGATGCGCGCGCCGGCCTCCACGGCGTAGAGCAGCAGCGCGCCGGTCTTCATCGCCTGCAGCGTCATGATGGCTTCGCGCGTGTGCGGCGCCGTCGCCTTCTCAGCTTCGAGATCGAGCGCCTGCCCGCCGACCATGCCGCCGAGGCCGGCGGCGCGCGCAAGGCCCAGCACGAGATCGGCACGCACGGCGGCGTCCTTGTGAGTGGCCGGATCGGCCAGAACGTCGAAAGCGTAGGTCAGCAGCCCGTCGCCCGCCAGGATGGCGGTCGCCTCGTCGAAGGCCTTGTGCGCCGTCGGCCGCCCGCGCCGCAGGTCGTCGTCGTCCATGGCCGGCAGATCATCGTGGACCAGCGAATAGCAATGGACCATTTCGAGCGCGGCGGCGGCGCGCATCGCGCCTTCGCCCTCGACGCCAAACAGGCGGGCGCTTTCGACGACCAGAAAGGGCCGCAACCGCTTGCCGCCGCCCAGGCTCGCATAGCGCATGGCTTCGAGCAGGCGGGCCGGCCGCTCGATCTCGCCGGGACGCACGAGCGGCGACAGCAGCGTGTCCAGCATGGCCTCGGTCGCGCTTGCGACCTCGTCGAGCCGCGAACGGAACAGATTTGCGGTCGCGCGCTCGGTCATTTCGTCCTCGATCCCCGGGGTCGGGACTCGGCTTGCCCCATCGCTCCGCATCGGTCAAGGCTGAGGGCGGAGGTGGAGATGGCGCGACTTCTCGCCCGCGTCTGGCGCTTGGCGCTGGCCATTGGCGTCGCCGCGACGGTCGCGCTGATCGCGCTCACGGTTCTTTGGCGCTTCGCGCCGCCGGTTTCGACCCTCATGCTGGCGCGCTACGCCACGGGCCGGCCGGTCGTGCGCGACTACGTCCCTCTGGAGCGCATTGCGCCGGCGCTCGTCGCCGCCGTCGTCATGTCGGAAGACGCCCGGTTCTGCCGCCACCGGGGCGTCGATTGGCAGGCGCTGGGCGACGTTCTGGACGACGCCGACGAGGACGGCCCTTCGCGCGGGGCCTCGACCATCACGATGCAACTGGTCAAGAACCTGTTTCTCTGGCCCTCGCGCAGCGCGATCCGCAAGGCGCTGGAAATCCCGCTGGCGCTGACCCTCGACCTCGTCTGGCCGAAGACGCGGATCATGGAGGCCTATCTCAACATCGCCGAATGGGGTCCGGACGGCCTGTTCGGCGCCGAGGCGGCGGCGCGCGAGAATTTCGGGCGCCCCGCCGCCGCGCTTACCCCGGCGCAGGCGGCGCTCATGGCGGCCGCGCTGCCGAACCCGGCCGTCAGGCGCCCGTCCCGTCCGACCGCGCTCCAGGCGCGGCTTGCCCGCCGACTCCAGGGCCGCATCGGCGACGCCGGCCCGTGGCTCGACTGCCTGAAATGACAATCGGTCGCGAAATCTGCGGTTCGGGGTGGCGCTGCCGGACTTTTTGGGCTATGAGCCCGCCACCGTCCCGCCTGCGCGCCGGAGCGATCTCCAGATCGGTTATCGAACGCAGACCGGGCAAGCCCGTCTTGCCCGCCCCGGGACAATGGAGTTTCAAATGGCTGTTCCGAAGAGAAAAACCTCCCCGATGAAGCGCGGCTTCCGCCGTTCGGCCGACGCGCTCGCCGCCCCGACCTATGTCGAGGACAAGGATTCCGGCGAACTGCGCCGTCCGCACCATGTCGATCTGAAAACCGGCATGTATCGCGGCCGCCAGATCCTGAAGCCCAAGGCTTCCGAAGCCTAAGTCTTCCGAGGCCTGAGGCTTCCATTCCGGCATGATTGCAGCAGCCGGCGGGCTCCGCCGGCTGTTTTCGTTCGTCCGCGTTTCCTCGTCAGGCCCCGACCGCGTCCGGCACGAGCACGCGGCGCAGCCGGATCGTCTCGCGCGAAGCCATGTCGAGCCGGTCGTAATATTTCTGGATCAGCTCGACGAAGCCCGAGCCGTCGATCAGTTTGAGATTGCCTTTCGAGCGCGCGAAGCTCGCCGCGCTCGCCGTGTAGTCGCCCGTCGTGATGAAGATGCCGACGTCGCGATCTGCGACCATCGCGTAGAACGCCTTGACGTGGTCGGCGCAGATATTGGCGTCGTGCGATTTCACCTGGATCTTGATGATCGGCGGCTCGATGCCGAGCTCGTCGCGATGCGCGATCACGTCGATCCCGTCGTCGCGCACCGCGCGCGTGGCGCGGGCGTTGTAGCCCATCGCCCGAAACAGCGCGGCGACGAACGGCTCGAGCGCGCTGCCTTTCAGGTCGGTCTTGATCCGCTTCGAGATGAAGTCGCGCGTCGTCTCCTCGATGTCGCGCAGCACGCCGTCTTCGGTCTCGTCCCGCGATGGCGACGTCTGCGTCTCCGCGACATTGTCGGGATCGGCGAATTTTTCACGGAATTCCTCGGCGAAGGATTTCACCTCGAAGAAGGTGAGCGCCGAGCCGAGTTCGTAGAGCGCGCCCTGCGAGAAGGAATCGCGCGACAGCTTGCCGATCCAGCGCACGCCGCGCCTGTGGCCGAATTCGTTCAAGTCCTCGACGTCGTAGACATAGGGCGCGACGATCTCGCCCCAACGCACCGTCCTGTCGGACTTGCGCGGGTAGATCACGTTGTCGCCGATGCGCATTTCGTGAACGAAGCGATAGAGCTGGCCGGCGGAAATCGGAATCGAACCCGGGCGCGCCGTCGGCGCGGCGCGCGCGAACGCCTCCTTGAACGCGTCGCGCGCGGCAGGCAGCAGGCCCACGTCGTCGTCGATCTCGCCCGAGGACATGGCGACCTGATTGCGCTTGAGAAACAGAAAATCGGCTTCGCCGCCCGCGCCTGCGCGAACGCACCATATTCGCCTTGCTTCCATCGCCGTCCAACCCTCTCGCCAGAAATACGGCGACGGGCCCGCAATAGCGGGCAGGGCCAGTACACGGCGTCATGTCTGGACAATGTACGACCGACGCGGCCTGGCCGCCATCGCTAACGCTTTTTAGTGTCAAAAGGCGCCGAAGGAATTATTCAAAATGTGTTTGGCCGCATAAACGACTGGTGCAAAGACGCGCGTTACGCGCGCAAAAAAAACGCCGGCGTGAGAACGCCGGCGTCGATAGTCGCGAGGCGCGCGCTTTGCGCGTCAGATCATCGTCTGGCCGCCGTTGGCCGAGAGCGTCGAGCCAGTGATGAAGCCGGCGTCGTCGGAGGCCAGGAACACGACCGCGCGCGCGATCTCCTCGGGCTCGCCGAGACGGCCGACCGGAATATAGGGAAGGATCGCCTTGGCGAGCACGTCCGGATTGATCGCCTTGACCATCTCGGTCGCGATATAGCCCGGGCAGATGGCGTTGGCGGTGATGCCGAACTTCGCGCCTTCCTGCGCCAGCGCCTTGACGAAGCCGATGTCGCCGGCCTTGGCGGCGGAATAGTTCACCTGGCCCGCCTGGCCCTTCTGGCCGTTGATCGAGGAGATGCAGATCACGCGCCCGAACTTGCGCTCGCGCATGCCTTCCCACACCGGACGCGTCATGTTGAACAGCGAGTTCAGGTTGGTGTTGATGACGCCGTACCACTGGTCCTTGGTCATCTTGTGGAACATGCCGTCCTTGGTGATGCCGGCGTTGTTGACGAGCACGTCGACCGGGCCGAGATCGGCCTCGACCTTCTTCAGCCCCTCGACGCAGGCGTCGTAGTCGGAAACGTCCCACTTGTAGACGTTGATGCCGGTCTCCGCCTTGAATTTCGCCGCCGCCTCGTCATTGCCGGCATAGCTCGCCGCAACCTTGTAGCCCGCCGCCTTCAGCGCCTTCGAGATCGCCTCGCCGATGCCGCGCGTGCCGCCCGTAACTACTGCAACTCTGGCCATGTCAAACCACTCCCCGAGAAGAAATTGTTCTTCGAACGGCGATCGGCGTCAGGCAATCGGCAGTCGATGGTTTCCGACTGCCGAAGCCCGATTGCCGACCGCCTTGCTCTCTTACCGCTCGACCGTGAGCGCGACGCCCATGCCGCCGCCGATGCACAGCGTGGCGAGGCCCTTCTTCGAGCCGCGCTTCTGCATTTCGTGCAGCAGCGTCGTCAGGACGCGGGCGCCGGACGCGCCGATCGGGTGGCCGATGGCGATCGCGCCGCCGTTGACGTTCACGATCGAGGGATCCCAGCCCATGTCCTTGTTGACCGCGAGCGCCTGCGCCGCGAAGGCCTCGTTGGCCTCGACGAGATCGAGGTCCTTGACCTTCCAGCCGGCCTTTTCCAGCGCCTTGCGCGACGCCGGGATCGGGCCCGAGCCCATGATCTTCGGGTCGACGCCCGCCGTCGCCCAGGAGGCGATGCGCGCGAGCGGGGTGAGGCCGCGCTTGGCGGCTTCATCCGCCGTCATCAGCACGATGGCGGCGGCGCCGTCGTTGATGCCCGAGGCGTTGCCGGCCGTAACCGTGCCTTCCTTGTTGAAGGCGGGTTTCAGCTTGGCCATCTGGTCGAGCGTCGCGCCGTGGCGGATATATTCGTCCTGGTCGACGACGACGTCGCCCTTGCGGGTCTTCACCGTCACCGGAATGATCTCGTCCTTGAACTTGCCGGCCTTCTGCGCGGCCTCGGCCTTGTTCTGCGAACCGACAGCGAACTTGTCCTGCTCGTCGCGGCTGATCTGCCACTGCGCCGCGACGTTCTCCGCCGTCACGCCCATGTGGTAGCCGTGGAAGGCGTCGAACAGGCCGTCCCTGAGCATCGAGTCCATGAACTTGATGTCGCCCATCTTCGTGCCCGCGCGCATGTAGGCGAGGTGCGGCGACATCGACATGGATTCCATGCCGCCGGCGACGATCACCTTGGCGTCGCCGTTGGCGATCTGCTGCATGCCGATCGCGACGGTGCGCAGACCCGAGCCGCAGAGCTGGTTGAGGCCCCACGCCGTCTTTTCCTGCGGGATGCCGGAATTGATCGCAGCCTGGCGCGCGGGGTTCTGACCGCCGCCGCCAGCCAGAATCTGGCCGAGAATGACTTCGTCCACGTCTTCCGGAGAGACTTTCGCGCGCTCAAGCGCCGCCTTGATGGCGATCGCGCCGAGTTCCTGCGCCTGCATCGAGCCGAACGCGCCGTTGAAAGAGCCGACCGGCGTACGCGCGGCGGATACGATGACAATGTCTTTGGACATACAGACCTCCTTCGGGCCGGGTCGGCCATTCTTGCGCGAGTCGCGCCGGCTCCCGTTCCGCCCGGACCTTCTTTCAACTACCTGCCGCCGGCCCGGTCAAGGACCGGAAACTCGTCACAATCCAGTCAATTCGTCTTACGGCGCGCGCATCTCCGGATATTCTTACTTAAATTCGCACTTGCGAGATTGCGCAAACGGGCTATCGTCGGCGCGCGCACCGCACAAAGATTGGGCGCACGGGGAGAGGCCCGCGCGGGCGGGTCGAACAGGCGGGCGATATGGCCAACGAAAAGCAGCCGACGACGATCAAGAAATACGCCAACCGTCGTCTCTACAATACCGGCACCTCGGCTTATGTGACGCTCGAGGATCTGGCCGAAATGGTCAAGAAAGGCGAAGATTTCGAAGTATTCGACGCCAAGACCAGCGAAGACATCACGCGCTCCGTCCTCACCCAGATCATCTTCGAGCAGGAAGGCAAGGTCGGCCAGGCCATGCTTCCGGTGGCGTTCCTGCGGCAGCTCATCCGCTTCTACGGCGACAGCATGCAGGCGCTCGTGCCGAGCTATCTCGAATTCACGCTCGACCGCCTGACCAGCGAGCAGCAGAAGTTCCGCGAGCAGTTCACCAACGCGCTCGGCGGCGGCCCGCTCGCCGAGCCGACGCGGCAGATGTTCCAGACGATGGACGAGCAGGCCCGCAAGAACATGGCGATCTTCCGCCAGGCGCTCACCATGTTCAATCCCTTCGCGCCCGGCGCGGCGAGCGAGGCGACGCGCGCGGCCACCGAAGGCAAGGAGCTGGACGAGCTGCGCAAGCAGGTCGGCGAATTGCAGAAGCGCATCGACGGGCTTTCGGGCGACCGCACCTGAAAGTCTGGCCGGAAACCTGAATCTTTGTCCTGAATGTCTGGTCCGTAATTCAAGACTCCTCGCCCTGAGGAGCCGCGAAGCGCTCCTCGGCGTCTGACCCGAAATTCGCTGCGAACCCCCGTCCCTCATGCTGAGGAGCCTGCACAGCGGCGTCTCGAAGCATGATCCAGAGTTACGTGTCCCGGCCACCCTTCGAGACGCCGCTGCGCGGCTTCTCAGGGTGAGGAGCCGCCCATCGGCAACAGCGGCATTACGCCGCCGCCGCTTCCGCAGGCGCGGCGTTCTCGACGATGCGGGCGTCGGCGAAATGGACGCCCTGCATATATTCGACGCCCCATTCCGTCAGCAGCTTGGCGGTTTCGGCGTCCTCGACCCATTCCGCCACGATCGGCAGGTTCATGTGGTGGGCCAGATCGATGAGCGTGCGCAGGAAATGGCGGCATGCGTCGCTTCCACGTCGGCGATGGCGCAGGTCTCGGTGATTTCCACGATCAGGCGCGCGGCGACCGAGGGGTTCTGCCCGATCATCGCCTTGAAGCGTTCCGGCCAGTCGGGATCATGAACCGTGGCGCCGGAGACGTTGACGGAAAGCGTCAGCGTCGGATCGGCGTTGAGCCGCGCCAGGGCCAGTTCGAGCACGCGCTGGTCGAGGAGATGAACGAGGCCCGCCTTCTCGGCGATGGGCAGGATCGCGCCCGGCGAGACGATCGAACCGTCGGGCTGCCGCAGCCGGATGAGGGCTTCGCTGAAAGCGGGCCGGCGCGTCCTGGAATCGACGATCGGCTGCAGCGCCAGCGCCACGCGCCCGTCGTTGAGCGCGCCGACGATTTCGTCGGCCATGCGGGCGGCCTGCACGCGCGTGTCGTTGCGCGCGAGCGAAGGCTCGAAGGCGATGAGGCGGGTCGCAGCGGAAGCGCGCGCCAGATCGAGCGCTTCCTCGGCGTGCTGAAACAAGAGATTGGCGGTGCGCCCGTCGCGCGGCGCGGCCACGCCGCCGATGCGCAGCGCAACCGGAATGGGGCCCGCGCTCGTCTCGATCGGCTCGCGGCTCGTTTCGTTGAGGAAGCGTTGCGCGGCGATCATCATCTGGTCCCGGTCGCAATTGTCCAGCACCAGCGCGAATTTGGCGCCCGCGTAGCGCCCGAGCGAATCCGGGCCGCGCATCGTGCCGCGCAGCCGCTTGGCCACGCCCGCGACCACCTCGTCGGCGACGTCGTAGCCGTAGGTGCGGTTAAGGACGAACAGGTTCTCCAGGCTCGCCAGCAGAATGCAGAAATGCGTCTGGCGACCCGGCGTGCGCGACAGGTGGCGCGTCACGATTTCCAGTATGTGCGCGCGGTTGTAGCAACCCGTCAGCGCATCGAACCGTGAACGGAATTCCAGTTCGCGCTCGGCCTCGTAATGGCTGGTGATGACGCGGATCAGCCCGTGCGCGCGCGCCGCCTTGCCATCGGCCCCGCCGAACCAGCGGCCGGTGTCCTCGAGCCAGACCGTCTGCTTCACACGCCCGCCGCCGACGCCGATTCCATAGCGCGCGCGGTAGGGCACGCCGGCTCCGCTGTCCGACGCCGTGGATCCGGCGATCGCCGCATAGCGCGAGGCGAGGCTGTCGGATGTGATGAGTTCGCTGTAGGCGCGGCCGCTCGAAATCTGCTCGAGACCGCCGACGCCCAGCACGGTAAGAGCGTTCGGTCCCCATGTCAGACGATCGCTGACGACGTCCCAGTCGTAGACGACCTCCCCGATCGAATCGAGAATCGTCCGCGGGTCTGGCCCGGCGCCGCCCGGAACGGCGGTCGCTGGCGGCGGCGCGGCATGGCCGGACGGCGCGGCCTGCGCCGCGCCTGGCGTCTCCGCGCGCTGCGGACGCTGAACCATTTTCCGAATATCCAACTGCGCACCCGAGCAAGAATTGGCCCCATCGGCATGCTCGCCTGCGCGGGTAATCTTTCCTTTAACGCCTTGCCGCATGTCCCTCGCGCCAAGGGGGGCCCGAACACTCCCGCACGGGCGGAAAACATGCGAAAAGAAGGCGATGCGCCTCGACGTCGTCGATCTCAGAACTTTCTACGCCTCGCCTCTCGGCGTGGTTACCCGCCGGTTTCTGAACGGCGCGATCCGCGCGCGCTGGAGCAATTGCGGCGGCATGGCGGTCATGGGCATCGGCTATGCGTTGCCCTACCTCGCGCAATTCCAGGATGAGGCGGTCCGCGTCATCGCCTTCATGCCGGCCGAACAGGGGGTGGTGAACTGGCCGACCTCCGGCCCCTCGGCTTCGGCGCTGGTCGAGACGACCGCGCTGCCGCTTCCCGATTCCTGCATGGACCGCGTGCTCGTCGTCCATGCGCTCGAGGTCAGCGAACAGGCGCGCGAGCTGCTCGCCGAGGTCTGGCGCATCCTCACGCCCGGCGGCCGCATGATCCTGATCGCGCCCAACCGCGGCGGCCTGTGGTCGCGCGTCGACACCACGCCCTTCGGCCACGGCCAGCCATTCTCGCGCGGACAATTGCGCGATCTCATGCGTGAGACGATGTTTTCGCCGATCCACTGGGGCGAAGCGCTCTACGCGGCGCCCTTCCAGCGGCGCTTCCTGCTGCGCCTCGCGCCCATTCTCGAACGCATCGGGGCTCGCCTCTCGCTGCCCGGCGCGGGCGTGCTGATGGTGGAGGCGACCAAGCAATTGTATCGCCCCGTCGGCCTGCGCCGCCTGGCGCGCCGGCCCCTGCCGCTGCCGGCCGAACCCGCGCTCGCCCCCGGCGGCGCCAGGGTCATGCCGCGGGAGAGCGGGACGTGAGCGACCTGATGGTCATCGCAGGGGCGACAGGCCTGACCGGGGCCGCCGCCATCGACGCGGCGCTCGCGCGCGGCTGGCGCGTCGTCGCGCTCGTCCGCGACCCCGCAAAGGTCGCGACGCGTGAGGGACTGGAAGCGGTCAAGACCGACTTCGACGATCTGTCGCCGCTGGCCGATCGGCTGAAGGCGGCGGCGCCGGCGGCTTTTTTCAGCGCGCTCGGCACGACCATCCGCATCGCAGGCTCGCAAGCCGCCTTCGCGAAGGTCGACCGCGATTATGTCGCGGCTTTTGCGCAACTTGGCGTTGCCGCAGGCGCGCGAAAGTTTGCGCTCGTCAGTTCGGTGGGCGCCGACGCCGCATCGAGCAATTTCTACCTGCGCACCAAGGGCGAGGCGGAGGCGGCCGTGCGCGGCGCCGGCTTCGACCATGTCGAGATCGCCCGCCCGAGCTTCCTGATCGGCGCGCGCGTCGAGCGCCGGCCCGGAGAGGGGCTCGCGGTCCCGATCTCGCAACTGCTGTCGCCGCTGCTCATCGGCGGCCTCGCCAGATATCGGCCGATTGCGGGAACGACCGTCGCGCGCGCGCTCGTGGCCGGGCTGGAACGGCCGGAGAGCGGCGTGTTCGTGCGCCACTATTCCGAGTTGAACGCCCTCGCGCAGGCCTGACATGCAGCGGCGGCTTTTCGGCTTCCGGCGGTTCCGCTCGGCTAGAGGCTGATCTAGCATGTCAGGATAACGAATCCCGGGGAGGAAAGAATGACCGCAAGCGCGCCCCTCGCGCACTTGTCTCGCCGTCTGCGCGCTGGCGAGACCATCTTCATGTCCTGGTGCGGCGTCAACGACGCCGCCATCGCCGAGACGACCGCGCGCGAAGATTTCGATGCGGCGCTGATCGACATGCAGCACGGCTCCGTCGATTTCACCACGACGGTGCAGGCGATCGCGCTGGTCGGCCTTGCCGGCAAGCCGGCGATCGCGCGCATTCCGGTCGGCGATTTCGCCACCGCCTCCCGCCTGCTCGACGCCGGCGCCGCCGCCATCGTCGCGCCGATGATCAACAGCGAGGCGGATGCGAAGCGTTTCTCGGGCTTTGTGAAGTTTCCGCCCGTCGGCGAGCGCAGTTGGGGACCGCATCGCGCCTTCGGTCTCGCGGGCCTGGAGGGCGAGGCTTATTTCCGCCAGGCCAACGACCTGCACCTCGCCATCGCCATGATCGAGACGCGCGAGGCGCTCGACGCGCTCGATTCGATCCTCGACGTCCCCGGCATCGACGGCGTCTTTGTCGGACCGTCGGACCTTTCGATCGCGCTGACCAAGGGCGCTGTCGTCGATGCGGCGCATCCGGAGGTCGACAAGGCGCTCGACCACATCGCCGCGCGCTGCAAGGCCAAGGGCAAGGTCGCCGGCGCCTTCTGCATGACCGGCAAACGCGCCAGGGAAGTCGCCGCCAAGGGCTTCCGTCTCTGCTCGATCTCCACCGACGGCATGATGATGCGTCTTGGCGCACGGCTGGAGCTGAAAGCCGCCCGGGGCTAGGCTGGGGGCAGATCAGCCGAGAGCCGTCATGACCGAACAAACCAGCCTGTTTGAGATGCGGCGTCTCGAACAGCTCAGCAACACGGTGTTCGGCGTCGCCATGACGCTGCTTGCCTATGACCTGCCGCGCGGCGCGAGTTTTGTCGCCGCGCCGGGCTGGTCGACGCTGGCCGACGCCTACGCGCGGCCGCTGATCGCGCTGGCGCTCAGCTTCATGATCGCCGGCGTGTTCTGGCTCAGCCACCATCGCCGCCTTGCGCGCGCGCCCTACGCAACGCGGCCGGTCGTGATGCTCAATCTCCTCTTCCTCATGAGCATCGTCGTCCTGCCCGCGACCAACGGCCTCTACGGCGCGCATCGCGAAAACGCGCCCGTCGCCGTCGTCTATTTCAGCCACATCACGCTGATCGCCGCGCTGAATGCGGCGCTCTGGTTCGTGGCGCTCGAACGCGAGTCCCTGGGGCGGCCGTTCTTGTCCGCGGTCGTTCCCGTCGCTCTTGGCGTCGCAGCCATCGGCATCGCCACGGTCAATCCGGCGCTCGCGCCTTATCCGATGCTGCTGGCTTTCGCGGCGCCGCTGATCGGCTGGCAACGGAGCAAGGAGGCGGCGCCGGCCGCCCCGCAAGACGATTGACCGACCGGCGCGCTCACGATTGACGAATGTCAAGGCGATGAGCCGCACAAGACCGTGTGGTGGCCCGGCCGTTATTCATGCCGGCAGAGGATTGTCTGGACGTGCGCCCGCCGCTGGAATTCGCGCTTGACCGGCGCAAGGCCGTTTCTTTCCTCCTTGGCGCGGCGGCCGCTGCGACGATCGCCGGCGACGTCGGCGCCGCCGACCTCTACGGCATGCGTCATGACGGTCGCGAGGCGGCGCCCGGCGACATCGGCGGCTGGCGCCTCGTCTATTTCGGCTACACGCGCTGCCCGGACGTCTGTCCCATGTCGCTGCAAAGCATGGCGCTGGCGCTCGGCGAACTCGGACCGGTCGGCGAGCGCATTACGCCGGTGTTCGTCACGCTCGACCCCGAGCGCGACACGTCGAAGGCGGTTGCCGATTACGTCGCGTTCTTCAGTCCGCGCTTCATCGGCCTGACGCCGAACGCCGAGCAGCTCGAGCGCCTCGCGAAGGAATGGCGGGTGACCTACAAGCGAGTCGAGGTCAAGGACCGCGACTCCTACCTGATCGACCATACGGCGAGCATTTTCCTCGTCGATCCCTCCGGCTCCATCGTCGGCAAGTATCCGCACGACCTCGACGGGCCGGGGCTCGCCAAGCGCATTCGCGCGAGCATGCTCGCGCACTGACATGGGCAAAGGCGAAAGACTGTCGCGAACCTTCGGCGCCGCCGAGGTTACCGCAGACCAACGGCGTGACCTGATCCGCCGGACCTTCCGCGAAGTGGCGCCGCGCTACGACCTCATGAACGATCTCATGAGCATGGGCGTGCATCGTCTGTGGAAAGCGGCCTTCGTCGATCTCGCAGGCGCCGCGCCCGATCAATTCGCGATCGATCTGGGAGGCGGCACGGGAGACATCGCGATTGCCCTGGCGCAACGCGGCGCGCAAGTCGCGGTCGTCGATCCATCCGCCGAAATGATGGCGATCGGGCGGCGCCGCGCGGGCGCGCTGCACGTCCGATGGATCGCGGCGGAGGGCGAGCGCTTGCCGTTCGCCGACAATTCCGTCGATCTCCTGACCATCGCCTTCGGCATCCGCAATGTCACGCGGATCGAGGATGCGCTCGCCGAGATCGTGCGCGTGCTGAAGCCGGGCGGCCGGTTCCTGTGCCTGGAATTCTCCACGCCTGCGGCATGGCTGCGGCCGTTCTACGGGCTTTGGTCGCGCACCGCGATCCCGGCCCTCGGCGCTCTCGTCTCGGGGCGGCGCGAGGCCTACCACTATCTCGTGGAATCCATCCGGCGCTTTCCGAACCAGCGCGAGTTCGCCGCGATGATCAGGCAGGCGGGCCTGGTCGAGGTCGACTGGCGCAATTATTCCTTCGGCATCGCCGCGGCGCACAGGGCGCGCAAGCCCGAAGCCTGACCTTACTGCGCCACGTGCGAGAGGACGGCGCGGCGCAACGCCGGTTCGCGCCAGTCGCCTTGTCCGCGCAGGCGCGCGACTTCGCGACCTTCCGCATCCATGATGATCGTCGTCGGCAAGGCGTCGACCGCGAGGACTTTCGCCGCCTGGCGATCGATATCGTGAAAAACGTTCAGGTCGCGCACATCGAGCGATTCCACGGTGCGGTCGATCGCCGGCCACCCGAGCCGGTCGATGGAAATTGCCACCACGCGAACGCGGTCGCCGCGCATGTCGTCCTGCAACGACTTGAGGGCCGGCAATTCCTCGCGGCACGGCAGGCACCACGTCGCCCAGAAATGGACGAGCGTGACGCGCGCGCGAAATTCCTCGCCTTGATGCAGGCCGCCCTCGCGATCGCGAACAGCGAATTTCATCGGCGCAGGTGTGGACGGCGTGAATTCGGCGGCGGTCGCCGCTCCCGCCGCGAGCGCGAACATCGCCACGAGCGCCGCGCGGATCGTGATGGCGAACTTGTCCGGAACGCGGCGCTGCGCGTCCGCCGTCCCGTTCACAGAAGGTCCCCCCGCCTGAACACGAGGTAACCGGCAAGAGCCGCCCCAATTCCCAGGATCGCCGGATAGGCCAGCGACCAGATCATGAAGCCCGTGCGCCCGAACACGTCGAAGACGGCGTAGGCGGTCGAGCCGAGAAGGATGAGCTGCGGATCGAACAGCACCATCGAACCGATACGGAACACCTGCAGGGGATTGAGCAGCGCAATCGCCACCACGCCTTCGATGGGCATGCGGTCGCGGATCAGCACGCCGAGCAGCAGCAGGTCGAGCCCGAGGATGAGCACGAGCCACAGCAGGAAGGCCGCCGTCTGCGCCATATCGACGGACGCCGACACCGATGCGATGAAGAAGCCGAGGCCGACGAACGCCAGGATCATGGCGAGCAACATGCCGATGTCGAAGCCGAGCTGTTCCCACGGCACGGCGACGCCCCGCGCCATCCCGTAGACGACGGCCGCGCCGAGCGCGCCGATCACCGGCGCGGCGGCGAGCACGAAGCGCGCGCAGAAGCGTCCCGCATACCAGGCGCCGACCTGCACCGGCAGGGCCAGCACATATTCGAAAACGCCGGCCTCGCGGTCGCCGGTCAGGGCGCGGACCGTCGTGATCAGCACGAAGATCGGCAGGATCGCCATGGTGAGCTGGATATAGGCGACGAGCGTGCGCGACAGGCCTGTGAACCCGAGCACGCGGCTTTCCGTGAGGCCAAAGACGAGGAGCACGCCGACGAGGCCGAAGAACACCAGCGCGTAGCTCGCAAACCATTTGGCGCGCAGCGCCTGCGCGATCTCCAGGCGAAAGGTCGCGCCAAACCCCGATCCGACTTCGTTGGCGATCTGCGTATCCGGCGCGCGCATCACGTGTCCTTCGTCGGCGTGTCGCAGAGCGCGCGCGCGCGCACCGCCGCGATGACTTCCGTATAGCCGAGCGTATGGCGGGCTTGCGGGCCTGCAGCAAAGCCGTAGCCCATGGGCGTGGCGACGCCGGCGCGAAAGCGCGCGGCGCGCGCCTCGAGCCAGCGCGCGGGCTCCGTCTCGTCGGCCGCCCAGATCAGCAATTCCGGGCGGTCGATTTCCTTGCGCGCGACGGCGTCGAGAATGGCGCAACCGAAATCGTCGTAGACGCGCACGCGGCCGTAGTCGCGATCCCAGATTTCGGCGCACCAGCGCGCATCCGAAATGGTCATGCCGCAATTCTGGCACGTCTCGCGTCCAAGCCGCACGGCGCGCGGGGCGGGCGTTTTGTCGCCGCATCCCGCGAGCGCGACGGAACAGGCGCCAAAGCCGATATGAAGCAGGGCGCGCCGGCTCGGACGCGCGCTCATGTCACGCGCGCGCGGCGTCATGACTGGCTCCTTCGGCCTGTTTCTCGCGCAATTCCAGACCTGCCGTCAGGCCCGCGTGCCGGGCGACAAAGCCGAGGAAACGCAGGCGGTCCGGTCCGGCGATGACGCCGGTCCAGACACGTTGCGGTTCCTCCGCCAGCCCCCATTCGCGGGCGGCGCGCGCGAAACTCTCTTCCCGCCGCGTCGTTTCGATCCGCGCCACGAAGCTCGAGCCCAGCGCGCCGGCGTCGGCGACCGTGTCGTCGAGCACGATGCGCCCGGATTCCAGTTCGACGACGCGATCGACCAGCGGCGCGATCTCGTCGATGCGATGGCTCGACACGATCATCGCAGTCGAACGCTCGCGCTCGGCGAGCAGGCCGAAGAACGCGGCGCGCGCGGGCGGGTCGAGATTGGCGGCGGGCTCGTCCAGAATAAGCAGGCGCGTTGGACGCCCCAGCGCCAGCGCGATCATCAGCTTCTGCTTCATGCCGCCCGAGAGGCGCACAAAGGCGCGATTGCGGATCGGCGCGAGCCCGAGCCCCAGGGCTTCGGCGACCTTTTCGATCGCGGCGACCGTCGTGCCGGAGACTTCGGCGACATAGCGCACGAAGGCGCCGACCGGCATTTCCAGCCGCGGCGCGATCTGCGGCACGAAGCCGATCGTGCGCAGCAGCTCGGCGCGGTCGCGGCGCGGGTCGAGGCCGCCGACGCCGATCCGGCCCGCATAAGTGTATTCGCCGAGAAGGCAACGAAAGAGACTGGTCTTGCCCGCGCCGTTCGAACCGACGAGCGCGATGCGCTGGCCCGACGGCGCGGCAAGCGTCAGCCCGTCGAGAACTTTCGCCGCGCCAAAGCTCTTCGTCAGGCCCTCGATCTCGATCATTCCGGCGCCTCCGCCGCTTCCTCTTCCACCTGCTTGCGCGTCACCCCGAGAATATCGAACTTTAGCGCCCCGGTCGGGCAAACGTCGAGGCACATGGCGCAGCGCGTGCAATCGGCGCCGATCGGCGTCGTGACGTCGCGCGCATAGCCGAGCTTGGTCATGTCGAGCACGTGCGGCACGAGGCAGACCTGCCGGCACTTGCCCTCGTGCAGGCATTTGTTGGCGTCGTACATCACCCGCACCGGCGCCGAGACGCCGGCAAGGCCATAGCCGAGCCCGACCGGACAGACGTAGCGGCACCAGAAGCGCCGCGACCAGAAGATTTCGACGAGCAGCAGCGCGGCGATCCAGGCGAGGCTGAGCGACGTGCCGTAGATGATGGCGCGCGAAAGGATGCCGACCGGCGAAATCCATTCGAACAGCGGGTAGCTCGTGACGAAGGCGAGGATCGCGAAGACCACGAACATGACGATGCGCAGGCGGCGATCGAGTTCGTGATCCTTCACCCACCGCTTTTCGGCGAGCTTCAGATGCAGCATTTCCGCGAGTTCCGACAGGAAATGATACGGACACGCCCACGAGCAGAAATTGCGCCCGCCGATGATGGCGTAGAGCAGGAGGACGGTGGTGACGCCGATGACGAGGTTGAGGACCACGTGCTTGTGCGCCAGCATCAGTTGCAGCGCGGAGTTCAGGTCCGCGAAATGGAAGCCGAATATGCGCGAGGCCGTCAGCGCGCCCTCGACGAGCTGCAGGTCGAGCCAGTAGGACAGGACGAAGAAGCCGTTGACGGCGAACAGCGACGCCCAGCGCATCGCCCGCCATTTCGGGAAGGGGAGCTTGCCCGCGCGCTCCTCCGCGATCGCCGCCTTGCGCTTCTTGCGCTCGTCGGGCGTCTTCTTGAAGGCGAGAAGGTCGCGCGCCTCGGCGCTCATCTCCACGGGCGCGGGGCGACGCGGCGACGCTCCGAACATCAGCGCGAGATCGCGCAGCTTGCGTTGCAGAAGACGCGCGATCATGCTCCGCGCTCCTTGATCTCGCGGCCTGTGACCTTGACCTCGACACGGATCGCGACGGGTTCGACCGGGCACATCATTTCGCAGACGCCGCAGCCGACGCAGGCGTCCTTGACGACGGGCGTGCGGCGATTGTCCCGCGGGTCGTCGGACATGGGCGCGAGCGCGATGGCGTTGTCGATCGGACACTGGCGCACGCAGAGATCGCACAGCGACAGGTCGTATTCATGTTCGGCCACCGGCTGCGGCTTCCAGCGATCCTGCTCCGCATAGCGCAGGCGGCCCTTGAACGAGCCGCCGCGCGCCAGTCCTCTGAAGCCTTCCCCCTTGCGCGCGAGGCAGGCGTCGGGTGCGACGAGTTTCGCCACGCCCATGCGGCTCTGCTCTTTCTTGTCGAGCAGGTGGCTGAGCGCGCCTGTTGGACAAGCGAGTACGCATTGCGTCGCGTCGCAGGAAAAATCGCAGGCCTGCGCGCGCGCGACGATGTAGGGAACGCCATTGCCGAGGAGCTGGTCGATGTCGCCGAGCTTGATCGCGTTGACCGGACACACCTGCACGCACTGGCCGCACTTGATGCAAGCGGCCAGAAAATCCTCCTCGTCCAGCGCGCCCGGCGGACGGAGCCGCGGGGCGGCCTCGGCGAGCTTGTGTCCCGCAAGCCCGAGCAGGGACGCGCAGGCGAAGACGCCACCGACAGCGACCGAGCGCAGCAACCGCCGGCGCTCCTCGTCGACGCGGCGCGAGGGAGGCGGGCTGCCGGCCTCGGTCGGATCTTCGCTCATTGCGGCGTCCCCTTCGCGTTGACGCGAGCGCCCGCCTCCGGAGCGGGCGCCATGCGCGGCGCGGCGTCGCTCAGCAGGAGTCGTGGCTCCGTAAGGGCGCCCAGACGCTCGACAAGGTCGATCAATTCCAGCGACGGGGCCGAGCGGAAGAATTGCGCGTCGGCCACGTCCATCCACAGCCGGTCCGCCCAGCTCCATACGCGATAGGGCGTATCGCCCACGCCGTTCCCGTCGCGATCGAACCCGTCGTACTCGCCCCAGTAATTGCCCTTCCATCGATTGCGCTCGATGGAGCCGCCGCCGCCGAAGGTCGCGATCGTATGGTTGCCGATGAAGGAATTGGCGTCGAATGCGCTGCCTTCCCCGGTCGAATGGAAGGCGACGGCGACGCCGTTGTAGGCGAGCCTGTTTTCCGAGAAGACATTCGGTCCGTCGGGATCGTCCGGCGAGGCGTCGAGATACACGCCGCGCGCGCTCGCGGAAATATCGTTGTGTTCGACGCGCACGCGCGAGGATTCCTTGAAGCCGATGCCGATGCCGGACGGCCCCTGGCTGTTGCGCACGACGTTGTCGGCGATCGTATTGTCGTTGGCGTACATGAGGAACATGCCGACGGTGTTCGACTGGAAGTGGTTGTTCGCGAGCCGGTTGCGGTGCGAGTACATGAGATGCGCGCCGTAGCGGCTGTCGCGCACGCGATTTCCCGCGATGACGTTTTCCTTCGAGTACCAGACGACGGTGTCGCGCACGCGATCGATATCGTTGTCCTCGATGCGGTTGCCGTTGGAATACCAGATGCGGATGGAATCGCCACGCAGCGCTTCGGGCAGAGATTTCGAGGAAATCCGGTTGCGACGGATGATGTTCATGTCCGCCTGCTTGAGGTCGAACCCGAACAGGCAATTGTCGATCGTATTGTCGCGATAGACGCCGCGCGCGGCGCGCAGCCGAATGGCCGAATCCGTCGACTCGTGCCGTTCGCCCGAATTGCGCAACGTGAGGCCGATCACCTGCGCGTCGTCGGCGGTCACCGTCAGGATCGAGCCGATGCCGCCGCCGTCGACGATGACGCCGCGCTCGCCCTCGATGCGCATGGGCCTGCTGATCAGTCCTGGCGCGGCATAGACCCCCGGCCCCAGATGCAGCACGCCGCCATCAGGCGTGGCGTCGATCAATGGCTGCAAGGCGATGGCGCCCGCGGGAAATCTGCGGAGGCTTTCCATCTCCTCCTCCGAACGCGGGTCGGGCGGCGGCGGATGATGATCGGCAAAGCCCGCGTCGCGCGTCAGGTCGTAGACGCCGTAGGTCGACGCCAACCTGCCGAAAGCGAAGGCGACGAGCCCTGCCACCGCCGCGCCGGAAACAAGCAGAACGCCCGCCCTCGCCCAGTTCAGCAATCGGCCCGGCCCACGCATTTGCTCAGTCTCTCCGGGCGTCCGGCGCGGCGCGACGCGCGAGAACGGACACCGCCATCGCGGCGCCGACCACGCACATCAGCGCGAAGCCGGTCGATGGATAGGAATGAGTGGTGAATTGCGCCACCTTGCCATCGCCGAACACGGTCGGCATGAACGGCTTGAGCGTGAAGGCGCCCATGGCGTTGAGGCTGTGCCCGTACCACCAGAGCCAGCCGGCATATTCCGCGACGAAGGCGACAGGCAGAATGAGCGGCACGAGTCCCAGCGCGTAGAAGAGCGGCGAGCGCGCGTTTCGCGCAACCCACAGGAACGCCAGCATGGCGACGAGCACGGCCGCGTAGACGATGTACAGCACGGTGCGCATGATCGCCACAAGCCGGCCGTTCTTGGTCGGCTCGTTGAACCAGCGGCCGAGGCTCTCCTCGTAATGCCAGGCCATGACGTCGATGCCGCGTCCCGTCCACGCGGGCGCAGGATCCGTCAGGCTTGGAGGCGTCTTCTGGTCGTAGACGACTTTCAGGAGGTCGATCAGTTGATCCTTGCTCGCGGCGGCGCCGAGCTTGGGCGGCGTCGTATCGCCGATATGGCTCTTGGCCAGCGATTCCTTGAGCTGGCGGACGACCGGATGCAGATTCTCGTTCTTGCCTTCGTCGTCGGAGCGGCCGAGACTGTCGACAAGCCCGACGATCCAGCCCTTGTCGAGCAGACGCACGCCATTGGGCGTGAACAACGCCATCGACATCCATATCGCAATTGCGGCAAAGGCCGCAGCCATGAAACCCAGCCGCAGGCGACGCCCGGGCAGAGCGAAACCCACGATCAGCACGCCCAGAAACGCGAACAGGAACGGCGACATCAGTTTTTCGACCGGGCCGCCGGACGCGATCGGATACATGCCGACGAAATGGTTGATCGTGTCCATCTCGTGCACGCAGTCGAGCGCCTCCTTCTCGACGACCTCCTTCGACTTGCGGATCTCGCAGCCGTTGGAGATGCGATTGACGTGGAAATTGATGCGCACGCCATCCGGGAAGGTCTGCGCCGGATAGTTCGGCGCGGTGAGCGCCACCCACCATGCCGGCTGAAAGAAGGACGCGCCGAGCGCAATGGCCGCGACGACGGCGGCGATGCGGAACACGATCGCCGCCCGCGACGGCCCGCGGATCGCCGCGGTCTTGGGGCGCTGCGGTTCAGTCATTGGCATGCTCCTCATCGCGCGCGCGCGTCATCGTTTCGCGAGGCCCGCGGCCTCGCATCCTCGTGCAGAACGACGTCATCGTCTGGCCTGGCCGCCGCCCGCCTTACTTGAAGTCTGGGTTTTTCCAGCCCTTCGGCGCGGTGAGGTCGGCCGGCGCCTTCAGGCGCGACACATAGTCGAGCACGGCCAGAGTGTCGCGATCCGAGAAGTTCTTGATCTGATCGACCATCTCGGGATTGGAATTGCGACGCTTGCCTTCCTTGATCCAGCGATATTGCCTCACGAGATACTCGTAGTGCTGCGCTTGGATGCGCGGATAGTACTTCTCCGCATTGCCTTCGCCTTCCTTGCCGTGGCAGCGGACGCAATTGTCGGCATAGAGCTTGGCGCCGAGTTCCAGGTCGTCGCCCTTGCCGACGCCGTTCTCCGGATTCATTTTCAGCACGGCGATATATTCGGACACGTCCGCGATCGCCTGCGTGCCGCCGATCTCGGACGGCAGCGCGAAGGGATACATCGTCGGATTGTCGCGGTGGCCGTCGCGAATGTCGGCGAGCTGCTTGATGATGACCGTGCGGTGCTGGCCGGCGAGCTGCGGGAACGTTCCGTCCGGAAGGCCCCAGCCTTCGGGCTGGTGGCAGGCCGAGCAGACCTCGTAGACGTCCTTGCCGTTTTCCTTGTTCGGCTTGAGGGTCAGCGCCTCTTCGCGCTCGCCGCCCTGGCTCATCCACTCTTTCTTGGTCTTGTTCTCTTCGAACTTCTTCTGGTCGACGGCCGGGCCCGCAGCCAGCGCGACTCCTGCCGCCATCAGCAGGGCTGTCGCAGCCAAGGGAATATACCGTTTCATTTCCGATTCTCCGTCTGTCGTCCGTCGTTCGTAGCGCGCCGAAACACGCCGCGCCTTATCATTTGACCGGTCGTTCGATCTGCGAGAGATAATCCGCAATCGCCCCGATCTTCTGGTCGTCGAGTTTCTTCACGAACGGAATCATCGCGGCGACCTTTCCTCCCTTTCGCCCGCCGTCACGGATCTCGGTCATCTGCAGAACGATGTAGTCGCGCTTCTGCGCGGCAAGCAGCGGGTTGGCGGGCAACGGCTTGAGGCCGTCGGCGCCGTGGCACGTCGTGCATCCGCCCTTGAGATAAGCATCCTTGCCCTCGGCCAGCCGCGCCGCATCCGGCGCGGGCTCGAGCGCGCGCGGCTTGGGGGTCGGCTGGCTCGCCAGGAAATCGGCGATGGCGGCGCGCTCCTCGGCATTGACCAGATGCATGATGTCCTTCATGCCCTGCGTGCGGGGATAGCCGCGCGGGTCCGGGCCGCCGACACGCGTTCCATCGGCGATCGCCTTCATCTGCTCCAGCATGTATTTGGAATCCTGACCCGCCAGATCAGGATAGTTCTGGATCGCCTTGCCGCCGTCCTTGCCGTGGCAGGCGATGCAGCTCTTGGTGCGATAAAGCGACTTGCCGTCGAGCGCCTGCGCGGCCGCCCCGCCAGAGAAGGCAAGCGCCGTAGCGAGGCCGAGAGCGGCGGTGCGCATCGTGATCATGTCGAACTGGTTCCTGTGTCCTGTGTCCGCCGGAGGCTGCTCCGGGCGGGTGGGCCGGCGGGGCGAGAATTCTTCGCCCCGCCGCCGGGAACCGGCGCAGAGCGCGCCGGTCCCCACAGCGTCGTTACTTCGTCGCCGTCTTGGCGCCGTGCTCTTCGAGATAGGTCTTCACGCGCAGGCCGATGTCGGCGGCCTTGACCTGGTACTGCCACCACTGGTTCGCCCAGAGGGTGCCCTGTTGCCAGTCTTCCTTCTTGGCCGCTTCTTCGGCCTTGGCGCGCGCGTCCTTCATGAAGTTGAGCTGGTCGGTGGCGTCGTCCACCAGCGCCACGACGGTCGGGAAGTCCTTGTAGTTCGTCGACAGGATGTACTTGACCACGGAGTCGATGACGCCCTGCGTATCGAGGTTGGTCTTGTACTGCTTGTCGTAGTCGGCCTTGCTGTAGACCGCGCCTTCGGCCCCCTTGACGGCCGCCTGCTCGACGAGCCCCTTGGGCTTGACCATCAGGTAGCCTTCCATCTCGAGATGCAGCGCCGAGCAGAACTCGGTGCAGTAATACGAGAAGGCGCCGGGGCGGTCGGCCTTGAAGGTCACCGACGCCGTCTTGCCGGGCTCGAGGCTGAGGTTGCCGCTGTAGGTCGAGACCGCGAAACCATGCGTCTCGTCCTCGGCGCGCTCGGCGTTGGTCCAGTGGAAGGTGACCGTGTCGCCTTCGCTGACCTCGACGATCTCGGGCGTGAAGTGCGAGCGGATCGCGGTGCCGAACACCTCGACCTTGCCCGGCGTGCGCACGATCTTCTCCGAACCCGGACGCACCGCGTAGGGGCTCGGCTGCTCGGTGCGGCTGTCGGTGCCGTACTTGTAGCGCACGACCGGCTGCAGCTTGCTGGCGGCGATGGAGGTCGCATAGTGCGGCTCGCCCAGCGGCAGCGGCATGTCGTAGAGCAGCTCCATCTTGTCGCCGGAAATGTCGATGAGCTGGTGGTTCTGCGGATGCAGCGGCCCGACCGGGTTGAAGCGGTCGATCGCCAGCTTGTTGAGCGCGACGAGATACTTGCCGGCAGGCGCCGCGCTCTCGCCTTCCATCGACATCAAGTGGCCGATGTTATAGTGCACCGACAGCTTGTCGAGCACCTTGCCTTCGCAATAGTCGTACTTGGCGACCTGGCTGTCGACGTAGAGCGACGTGTAGGCGATGCACGGTTTGGAATCGAACTGCGTGTGCAGCGGTCCGAGACCGAGCTGAACCTGCTTGTGCAGCGTCTCCTTCATGTCGAGCACGGGGATGCCGTAAGCGTCCTTCGACGCGAATTTCTTGGCGTCGATCGCCGCCTTGATCTTCTCCCACGAATAGACCGACACGTTGGTGTCGAGCTTGCCGCCGACGATGATGAACTTGCCGTCGGGCGTCACGTCGGCGCCGTGCGGCGACTTCGGCTCGGCGATGAGGAACAGGATGCCTTCCTCGATCGCCGTCTTCATCGGCAGGACGTCATGACCGTTGATCTTCGTCGCCTTGCCGGCCGCGACGAGTTCCGCCGCCTTCTTCCAGTTGATGATGTGCAGGTAGTCCGCGTCGTTGGCCGAGCAGCCGGCCTCGAACGGCGGCTTGCCGGATTCGATGCCGCCGACATAACGCTCGGCGCAGAACGAGTTCGTGAACGACCAGCCGTCCGACGGCCCCTTGCCGGCGTCCGACAGGTCCTGCGTATAGGGCGGCAGTTCGATGGAGAAGGACTTGGCCTCGTCGATCAGGCCCTTCGCGCGGTCGAATTTCCAGTAGGTGACCGCGCCGCGGAACTTGTCGTTGAATTCGGACAGCGAGGCATAGCCGCGCCCGAGCACGCCGGGATATTGCGCCGCCTCGATCACATATTCCGAATTCGGCGTGACGAACGTGCCGCCGTGTTCGGACTGCATGATCGGATTGACGACGATCTGCCGCGTCTCGAAGTCCTTGAGCGAAATGACGGCGACGCGCGGATTGGCCTTGTCGTTGATGAACAGGAATTCGCCGTCCGGCTTGCCGGCCGTCTCGGAGATCGCCGGATGGTGCGTGTCGCCCCAGTTCGGCTGACGGCCGTCGATCTTGCCCTGGTCGAGCACCTTCTTCGATTCGTCGTCATAGCCGAAGCCCTGCCACGGCTCGGGCGTAAACACGGCGATGTATTTCAGAATGCGCATCGACGGCACGCCGTAGACGATGATCTGGCCGGACTGGCCGCCCGACGAGAAGGTAATGAATTCGTCGCGGCCGCCCGTCGGCGTATAGGTCTTCGCCGCGGCGAGAATGTCCTTGTCGGTGAGATTTCGCCGCTTCATCACGTCCTGCAGGCTCTCGGCCGAAGACGCCGCGATACCCGCGAAGCTGGCCAGTACGCCAGCCGCCACGGATGCTTTCAAAAGCGATCTCATTTCGCGCTCCTAATTTCGATCGACGCCAATTACCCGTTCGACGTTCGAAGAGTCGGACTGCGTCGATGGCGCCCCTTTAGGCGCGGGGGTCAATTGGCGCCTTGATGAATGTTATGCAGGCGCATTAATTTCAGGCGTAAGCCATTGTTGTTACAGAATTTATCTCAATTTTTGAATATGTGCGCCGGATCGTCGCGGCCGCCGTCGCGACCGCGTGCGGGCCCAGGCCGCAAACGCCGCGCCCCCGCATCCGGAGAGAGCCGGATCATGTCTGGAAACGTTGCCGCCGCCGCAGGCGCGCGGGCCAGGCGCGATGGCGCGGCGACCGACATTGGTGCCCCTGGCCGGGATCGAACCAGCACTCCTTGCGGAACTCGATTTTGAGTCGAGCGCGTCTACCAATTCCGCCACAGGGGCATTTCCGGGGTCCGGAAAGCGGGCGGATCATAGCGGCGCGCAGGCGCCCGTCAACCGCGCCGCGGCAACTGGCCTAAAGGCCCGCGCGATGCTATTCCGGCCGGCGAGTCGCGTCCCCCGAGCCGGCCGGAATAGCATCGCGCGGGCCTTGCGGCGCAGCCGTTTTCGCGTCTTTTCCCTCATCCGGCGCCGTCGCGCCCCTTCGGACCCCGACCCCGAGGATCGATGTTCAAGAAGCTCTACGACTGGACGCTGTCGCTCGCCGATTCGCCGCGCGCCACATGGGCGCTCGGCATTATCGCATTTGCCGAAAGCTCCTTCTTCCCGCTGCCGCCGGACCTCATCCTCGTGCCGATGTCGCTGGCGCAGCCCAGGCGCGCCTGGCATTACGCATTTATCTGCACCATCGCCTCCGTCGCCGGCGGCGTGCTTGGCTATCTCATCGGCTCCGTGCTCTACGAGAGCGTCGGCAAGTGGCTGATCCATCTTTACGGCTACGACGAGAAGGCGCTGGTGCTGCGCGCCTGCTACGACAAGTACGGCTGGCTCATCATCCTGCTGAAGGGGCTCACCCCCATCCCCTACAAGCTCGTCACCATCGTCAGCGGCTTTGCGGGCTACAACCTCTTTTTGTTCATTGCGCTTTCGCTGCTGACGCGCGGCGCGCGCTTCTTCATTCTCGCCGGCATCCTCAACCGCTTCGGCGATCCCATCAAGAAGGCGCTCGACCGTCATTTCGCCACCTTCATGGCCTTGATCCTGTTCATGATCGTCTTCGGATTCTGGGTCGTATCGAAAATGGGCGGCAGCGGAGGAGCATGCTGATGCTGACGCGTCTCGATGCGCGCGCCATCGCGCTTCTGATCTTCGCCATCGCCGCGGCGACGCTCGCCGGCGCCTGGATCCTGCAGGGCATGGGCTATGCGCCCTGCGAGCTCTGCCTGATGCAGCGCTACGCCTATTACCTGGGATTGCCGCTCGCGCTCGCCGCGTGGTTTTCCACCGACGTCAACCGGCGCGGCGCGCGCTTCCTGTTCGCGCTGATCGCGCTCGCCTTCGTCGCCAATGCGGCGCTTTCCGCCTATCACTCCGGCGTCGAGTTCAAGTGGTGGCCGGGTCCGGCCGACTGCACCGGCGCCTATCAGGGCGCGGGCAATGTCTCCGACTTCATGAAGCAGCTCGAGCAAACCCGCGTCGTGCGCTGCGACGAAGTAAGCCTGCGCATCCTCGGGCTGTCGCTTGCCAACGCGAGCATCTTCATTTCGGCGGCGGTCGCCGCGCTGGCGTCGATGGCCGCGGGGCGCGTGACGAAGCGGGGCTGAGGCCACACAACCACCTTCATGCTGAGGAGCCGCGAAGCGGCGTCTCGAAGCATGGCGTTGCGGCCATCCGTCGAGGCGCGATGCTGCGCACCGCGCCTCAGGATGAAGATTCCGGAATGCCTATTCCGCCGCCAGCCGCGCCCGCGCGCGCAGCTTTTCCGTCTCGCTCTTCAACTGGCCACAGGCGGCCAGAATGTCGCGGCCGCGCGGCGTGCGCACCGGGCTCGCATAGCCCGCGTTGAACACGATGTCGGAAAATTTTTCGATCCGCCCCCAGTCCGAGCATTCGTAGGGCGCGCCCGGCCACGGGTTGAACGGGATGAGATTGATCTTGGCGGGGATGCCCTTCAACAGCCGCACCAGTTCGCGCGCCTCTGCGTCCGAATCGTTCACGCCCTTCAGCATCACATATTCGAAGGTGATGCGCCGCGCATTCGAGGCGCCGGGATAGTCGCGGCAGGCCTGCAGCAGCTCGGCGATGTCGTACTTCTTGTTGAGCGGCACGAGCTTGTCGCGCAATTCGTCGCGCACGGCGTGCAGCGAGATCGCCAGCATCGCGCCGGAACGCTCTCCCAATGGCCCGATCTGCGGCGTGACGCCGGACGTGGACACGGTGATGCGCCGCTTCGACAGCGACAATCCGTCGCCGTCCGACATGATGGCGAGCGCGTCGCAGACATTGTCGAGATTGTAGAGCGGCTCGCCCATGCCCATGAACACGACGTTGGAAATCGCGCGCACGCCCTCGCCGGTCGGCACGATGCCGTCGACGGGCGGCGTCAGCCCCGGAAAATCGCCGAGCTTCTCACGCGCAACCACCAATTGAGCGACGACCTCCGGCGTCGTCAGGTTGCGCACGAGCTTTTGCGTGCCGGTATGACAGAAGGTGCAGGTGAGCGTGCAGCCGACCTGGCTCGACACGCACAGCGTCCCGCGGTCGGCCTCGGGGATGTAGACGCACTCGATCTCCGCGCCCTTGTCCTGCGCATCGACGCGCGGCATCCGGATCAGCCATTTGCGCGTGCCGTCGGTCGAGACCTGCTCGCTGACGACCTCGGGCCGCGCCAGCGTGAAACGGTCCGCCAGCCGGGCGCGAAGAACCTTCGAGACATTGAGCATGGCGTCAAAATCGCGCACGCCGTGGAAATAGATCCAGTTCCACAACTGGTTGACGCGCATGCGGATCTCGCGCTCGGGCAGGTCGAGCGCCCGCAGTTGATCTGCAAGCTGCGCGCGCGTCAGGCCCAGAAGCGAGGGCTTGGCCGGCGCTTCGGCCGGCGCCGGGATGGCAGAAAGGGCGGTCATGGCGGGGGTATTACACCAGAACCGGGCAAAGTTGCGAATTTCGGATCGCGCGCCTTCAGGCCAGCCTTATTCGCGCGGAGGGCGCTCCTCGCCATGAGCGCTGTTGCATCAGGGACATCAAGATAACCTTCGTATTTCCGGATCCCTCATGCTGAGGAGCCTGCGCAGCAGGCGTCTCGAAGCATGATCCAAAGTTGTGCGTCTCGACCACCCTTCGAGACGCGCCTTTCAGGCGCTCCTCAGGGTAAGGATTCGAGGGGCGGCGGACTTCTCAGCCGTCTGGGCGCGCCCGGAGGCGCGCGGTCCGCATGTCACATCCCGTTCGCCAGCCGCCACACGACTTCCGGCGTCGCGGGCATGTTCACGTGGCTGACGCCGCGCTCCTTCAGCGCGTCGACCAGCGCGTTCATGACGGACGGCAGGCCGCCGGCGCATCCGGCCTCGCCGCAGCCCTTGGCGCCCAGCGGGTTGGTCCTGGTGATCGTCGGCCGGTTGTGCACGACAAAGGGCGGCGCCTCCATCGCGCGCGGCATCGCGTAGTCGGTGAAGGAACCGGTCAGGAGCTGGCCATCCTCGTCGAACACCACGCGCTCCAGCAGCGCCTGGCCGATCGCCTGCATCACGCCGCCGTGGCCCTGCCCCTCGACGATCATCGGATTCACCACCGTGCCGAAATCGTTCATCAGCGTGTAGCGCACGACCGCGACCATGCCGGTCTGCGGATCGACCTCGACCTCCGCGACATGGCAGCCGTTCGGATAGGCCGACGGCGAGGCCTTGTGCACATGGCTGACGTCGAGGGACTTGGGACAATCCTCCGGCAGGCTCGCCGCCGTGCGCAGCCGCCCGGCAAGTTCGATCACGCCGATGGCGCGGTCGGTGCCGGCAACCGAAAACGCGCCGCGCGAGAACTCGATGTCGGACACGGCGGCTTCGAGCAGATGCGACGCGGCGCGCTTGCCGATCTCGATCACCTGCTCGCTCGCCTCGATGAAGGCCGAGCCCGACGCCATCGTCGATTTCGATCCGCCCGTGCCGCCGCCGATCCTGATCTGGTCGCTGTCGCCCTGCACGAGGCGGATGCGGTCGAACGGCACGCCGAGCTTGCTGACGAGCACCTGCGCGAATGTCGTCGCATGGCCCTGTCCGAAGTCGAGCGTGCCGGTGCGCATCGTGACGCCGCCGTCCTCCTCGAAAACGATCTCGCCAAGTTCATTAGTCGGCGGCGCGGTGATTTCCAGATATTGCCCAACGCCGACGCCACGCAGTTTTCCGCGTGAAAGGCTTTCGGCCTTGCGCGCGGCGAAGCCCTTGTAGTCGGCCGCCTCCAGCGCGGCGTCGAGCAGCGCGGAAAACTCGCCGCTGTCGTAGATGGAGCCGACGCCGGTCGTGAACGGCAATTCCTCCGGCCGGATGTGATTGCGCTTGCGCAATTCGATGTGATCGACGCCGCTGACGCGCGCCGCCTCCTCGATCATCCGCTCCATGATGTAATTGCCTTCCGGCCGTCCCGCGCCGCGATAGGCGCCGATCGGCGGCGTGTTGGTCAGCACGCACTTGATGTTGGTGGCCATGACCGGCGTGCGGTAGACGCTCTGCGCATTGCGATGAATGTTGATCGCGCCGATCAGCACGCCGAACGGCGTCATATAGGCGCCGAGATTGGCGTAGCCGGTCATGCGCATTGCCAGGATATTGCCGTCGGCGTCGAGCGCCAGTTCGGCGTCGACGTCGTGGTCACGGCCCTGATGATCGGAAACGAAGCTCTCCGAGCGCATTTCCGTGAACTTGATGGCGCGCTTCAGATCGCGCGCCGCATGCAGCAGCGCGATATATTCGGGAAAGACCGAGCCCTTCATGCCGAAGGAGCCGCCGACCTGGCTCGTCAGCACATGCATCCTGTCCTGCGACACGCCCATGGCGGCGGCAAGATTGTTGCGCATGCCGAACACGCCCTGCGTCTGCATGTGCGCGGTGAAGCGCTCGCTCGCGGGATCGTAGGCGAACAGCGCCGCGCGCGGCTCCATCGCCGCGACCATCACGCGATTGTCGAGAATGCGCAGGCGCGCGACATGCTTGGCGCCAGCGATGATCTCCTTCGCCTTCGCCATATCCCCGAGCGTATGGTCGAGCGCGATATTGTTGGGCGTGTCGTCATAGACCTGCGGCGCGCCGGGGGCGGCCGCCGCGCGCGCCTCGACCGTCGCCGGCAGGGGCTCGACGTCGACGGCGACGGCCTCGGCGGCCGCGCGCGCTTCGGCCTCGCTTTCGGCGACGACGAGCGCGATCGGGTCTCCGACATAGCGGACCTTGGTCGTCGCGAAGAACATCGTGCCGTTGCCGCGCATCGGCGAACCATCGTCGCTCTTCAGCGGAAACGGGCTCCTGGCCGGCGTGTACTGGCCGAGATCGGCGCCGGTGTAGACGGCGAGCACGCCCGGCATGGCGCGCGCCTCGTCCGCGTCGATTGATCGGATGAGTCCATGCGCATGACGGCTGCGCACGACCACGCCGTAGGCTTGGCCCTCGACGGACACGTCGTCGGAATAGCGCCCCATGCCCTGCACCAGCGCCGGGTCTTCCGAGCGCCGCACGGGCTTGCCGATGGAGAATTCGGGACTGTCGGTGAAAGGCGCGTTCATCGGCGATCTCGCGGCGGCGAGCCGAAGGCCCGCGAATGAGGGGAACGACTGACATTATAGCGCCGCAGGCGGCGGTTTGAAGGCTGCCGCGCTCATGGCTGCCCGTCGGCGCGCGCTCGCGCAACCGCGAGCGGCCAGCCGCCGCTACTCCTCATCCTGAGGAGCCCGCAAAGCGGGCGACTCGAAGGATGGCAAGACCAGCATTCCTGCCGACGCCACCCTTCGAGACGCGCCTTGCAGGCGCTCCTCAGGGTGAGGATTGCAAAATAGGGCCGGCCTCTAACCCGCCCGCTTCTGCGGGCGCATGTCCTTCGGATCGATTCCCGCCACCACCACCGGCTTCTTCATCGCGTCGCGCCGGAAGGGTTCGCCCAGCTCCTGGTTGAGGACGACCTCGATGAAGGTCGTCACGCCGTTCTTCTGCTCCTCGCAGGACTTGGCGATGGCCTCCGTCAGTTGCGCCTGCGTTTTCGCGACGACGCCCTTCAGTCCGCAGGCCTCCGCGACGCGTGCGTAGGAGAGGTGCGGATCGAGCTCCGTGCCGACGAAATTGTCGTCGTACCACAGCGTCGAATTGCGCTTCTCCGCGCCCCATTGGTAGTTGCGGAACACGACCATCGTGATGGCAGGCCATTCTTCGCGGCCGATCGACGACATTTCGCTCATGGAGATGCCGAAGGCGCCGTCGCCGGCGAAACCCACGACCGGCGTGTCGGGATTGCCGATCTTGGCGCCGATGATCGAGGGAAAGCCGTAGCCGCAGGGGCCGAACAGGCCGGGCGCCAGATATTTGCGGCCTTTTTCGAAGGTCGGATAGGCGTTGCCGATCGCGCAATTGTTGCCGATGTCGGAGGAAATGATCGCCTCGCGCGGCAGTCCCGCCTGGATGGCGCGCCACGCCTGGCGCGGCGACATGCGCTCGGGGTCGCGTTTTCGCGCGCGGTCGTTCCACGTCGTGCCGGGATCGTCGTCCTCGTGATCCATGCCGGAAAGCTGCTGCAGCCAGGCGGACTTGGTCGTGTGGATCAGCGCCTTGCGCTCGTCGCGACCCTTGTCGCCCGCCGTGGCGGAGAGTTGCGCGAGAATCTGCTGCGCGACCTGCTTGGCGTCGCCGCAGATCGCCACGCTCACTGGCTTGGTCAGGCCGATACGGTCGGGATTGATGTCGACCTGGATGATCTTCGCGTTCTTGGGCCAATAGTCGATGCCGTAGCCCGGCAAGGTCGAGAAGGGATTGAGCCGCGTGCCGAGCGCGAGCACGACGTCGGCTTTCGCGATCAGTTCCATCGCCGCCTTCGAGCCGTTGTAGCCGAGCGGGCCGCAGGCGAGCGGATGCGAGCCGGGAAAGGAATCGTTGTGCTGATAGCCCGAGCACACCGGCGCCGACAGCCGCTCCGCGAGCGCCGCGCAATCGGGGATCGCTTCGCCGATCACTACGCCCGCGCCGGAGAGGATCACCGGAAACGCGGCCTCCGACAGAAGTTTCGCCGCTTCCGAAATCGCCCTGGCGCCGCCGGCCGGCCGCTCGAACTCGATCGGGACCGGCAGGGCGATGTCGATCACCTGCGTCCAGAAATCGCGGGGAACGTTGATCTGCGCGGGCGCCGACAGGCGATGCGCCTTGAGGATGACGCGATTGAGCGTCTCGGCGATGCGCGAGGGATCGCGCACTTCCTCCTGATAGCAGACGCAGTCGCGGAACATGGCCATCTGCTCGACTTCCTGAAAGCCGCCCTGCCCGATCGTCTTGTTGGCGGCCTGCGGCGTCACCAGCAGCATCGGCGTGTGGTTCCAGTAGGCGGTCTTGATCGAGGTGACGAAATTGGTGATGCCCGGCCCGTTCTGCGCGATGCACATCGCCATCTTGCCGGTCGTGCGCGTATAGCCGTCGGCGATCAGCGCGCCGTTGCCCTCGTGCGCGCAATCCCAGAAGGTAATTCCCGCTCTGGGGAAGAGATCGGAAATCGGCATGAAGGCCGAACCGATGATGCCGAAGGCGTGCTCGACGCCATGCATCTGCAGCACCTTCACGAAGGCTTCCTCGGTCGTCATTTTCATGGGCTGTTCTCCAGCTTGCCGGCCTTTGTCGTCCCGGCGCGCAGACGCCCGCGCGAAGCGGGCGTCATCACATTGATCCGCCGACGGCGCCGGCCTACAGGGCCTGCAGCGTCTTGCGCGAAATATCGATCATCTGGTCGATGTGATCGGTCGTCATGACGAAGGGCGGCGCGAGAATGCCGGTGTCGCCGGTCGTCTTGATGTGCAGGCCGTTGTCGTAGAGTTTCTTCTGCAGGATGTGCCCGCGCTCGCCGGGAACCTGCGTCGGCGCGACGTCGATGCCGCCGGCCATGCCGTAGCCGCGGATATCGGTGACGACGGGAATGTCCTTCAGCGAGAACAGGCCTTCGAGGAAATAGGCCGACATCTGGCTTGCGCGCTCGAACAGGCGTTCCTTTTCGTAGATGTCGATGGTCGCGATCGCCGCCGCGCAGGCCGCCGGATGCGCCGACCAGGTGTAGCCGTGGAAGAATTCGTTGGCGGCGCGCGGATTGGGCGAATCCTCGACGATCGTCTTGTAGACGGAATTGTCCACCGCCACCGCCGACATCGGCTGCACGCCGTTGGTGATCGCCTTGGCCATGGTGATGACGTCGGGCTTCACGCCGAAGCTCTGCGAAGCGAAGGCCTTGCCGGTGCGGCCGAAGCCGGTGATGACCTCGTCGAACACCAGCAGGATGCCGTTGGCCGAGCAGATTTCGCGCAGGCGCTTGAGATAGCCCTTCGGCGGCACGAGCATTCCGGTCGAGCCCGCGATCGGCTCGACGAAACAGGCGGCGATGTTTTCCGCGCCATGCAATTGCACGAGGCGCTGCAGGTCCTCGGCGAGATCCGCGCCCGTCTCCGGCTCGCCCATCACGAACCGCTCGGCGCCGTGGGTATGCCGCATGTGCACGGCGTTGGGCAGGCCCGGCCCGAAGGTGCGCCGGTTGTTGACGAGGCCGGACAGGGCCACGCCGCCGAAGCCGACGCCGTGATAGGCGCGCTCGCGCGACACGAACAGGGTGCGCGAGGATTGCCCGCGCGCGCGATGATAGGCGAGCGCGATCTTCATCGCCGTGTCGACCGCTTCCGAACCGGAATTGCAGAAGAACACCTTGTCGATGCCGTCCGGCGTCAGGCGCGACACGCGCTCGGCCGCCTCGAACGCCTTGGGATGCGAGCGCTGGAAGCTCGACACGAAATCGAGTTCGATGAGCTGCTTGTAGACAGCTTCGGCGATGTCCTTGCGACCGTGGCCGACTGGCGAGGTGAAAAGGCCCGAACAGCCGTCCAGCACCGCGCGGCCGTCGGGCGTGTAGTAATGGACGCCCTCGGCGCGCGAAAAGAGTTTGGGCTCGTCGTGAAAATCGCGGTTGGGCGTGAATGGCAGCCAGTGATGATCGAGATTGGGGATTGCAGCGGCCATTTTTCTCTCCCGGCAATTTTTGGGCGCTTTGGTTCGTTAGTGTGCCACCAGTTCGGCCATATACAACCCCTGCCGCTGTCCGGCCTGGGACCGTTATGTTGTTCCTCGTCCTGAATGCCGGCTCAATCCACTGCGAAATACGCAATCTTTGCCTATGGCCCGGCGCTCGCGAGAGTCGCGCAGCGCATGGGGGACGCGCGTTTTTCGCGCCCATCGGATCGACGCGGCCAAGGTTTTCGATATCGCCCCGCTCGCGCCGCTACGCCAACGGCCCAATCTGAGTTGCGCCCCCGCCGGTTTCGACAAGGGCGTTGAACGCTACGACCTGCGCGCCCTTTCCGCCATGAAGGCGATTACTCCCGGAGCAGCCGACGTATGACCTTCCCGCTCGTCGTCAGCGGCAGCGAATCCACAAAGGCGATTTCGCGCGGGTATTCGTAGGCCGCCAGACGCGCGCGCACGAAGGATTGCAGGTCCGCGACGAGCGTGTCCGAAGGCGCGACGCCCGCGCGAAGGACGACGAAGGCCTTCACGATCTCGGTGCGCAGCGTATCCTTCTTGCCCACCACGGCCGCATTGGCGATGGCCGGATGGCGCAGCAGGCAATCCTCGATCTCGCCCGGACCGATGCGATAGCCCGACGACGTGATGACGTCGTCGTCGCGGCCGACGAAACGCACGTAGCCTTCTTCGTCCATCACGCCCTGGTCGCCCGTGACCATCCAGTCGCCCAGAGGAGTCTGAATGAATTTCTCGCGCGTCGCCTCCGGCCTGTTCCAATATTCGAGGAACATCACCGGGTCCGGCCGCTTCACGGCGATCTGTCCGAGTTCCCCCGCATCGCAGATCGAACCATCCTCGCGAATGACCGCGACCGTGTGGCCCGGGATCGCCTTGCCGATGCAGCCGGCCTTGCTGACGCCGAGCGCCGCGCAGGAGCCGAGCACGAGATTGCATTCGGTCTGGCCGTAATATTCGTTGATCGACATCCCCAGCTCGCGCCGCGCCCATTCATAGGGCTCGACGCCGAGCGCTTCGCCGGCCGAGCCGAGCGTGCGCAGATGCAGATCGTATTTTTCCCGCGGGCGCTCGACCGTGCGCAACATGCGCAAGGCCGTCGGCGGGAAGAAGGCGTTGCGCACCTTCATCCGCGCCATCAGGTCGAAAGCCGCATCCGGATCGAATTTTTCCCACGCGCGCGAAACGACCGGCACGCCGAAATGCAGCGCCGGCAGCATGGCGTTGAGCAGGCCGCCGGCCCAGGCCCAGTCCGCCGGCGTCCACATGAGATCGCCGGGCTGCGGGAAGAATTCGTGCGGAACCTGAATGCCCGGGAGATGGCCGAGCAGCACGCGATGGCCGTGCAGCGCGCCCTTGGGATTCCCTGTGGTGCCGGATGTGTAGATCATCAGCGCGGGATCGTCGGGCGTCGTCTCCACGGCGGCGAAATCGGGCGACGCATCGGCGATCAACTTGTGAAAATCGAGCGCGCCGGCATCGGCGCCGTCCGTCGAGATCAGCAGTTCGAGCGATGGCGGCGCGGGGTCGAGCGCGCGCGCCTTGCGCACGCCGGCGCCGGTGGCGATCAGCGCGCGCGCGCCAGCGTCGTTCAGCCGGTAGGCGAGCGCGTCGTCGCCGAAAAGCAGCGCGAGCGGCACGGCGATCGCGCCGAGCTTGTAGATCGCCGCATGCGCAATCGTCACGTCCGGAGATTGCGGCGCCAGGATGCCGACGCGGTCGCCGCGCGAAATTCCGCGCGCGCGAAGCGCGTTGGCGAGGCGATTCGATTGTTCGGACAGATCGCCGAAAGTGACGGCGCGGACGACGCCGTTCGGCCGCAGATCGAAGATCGCAGGACGCTCGGGCGAATGCTGCGCCCATTTGTCCGTGACATCGACGCCGATGTTGTAGCGCGCCGGAATGTTCCAGCGGAATTCGCGCGAAAGGCGATCGAAGTCGCGGATTTCGGGGATCATGCGGCCTCACCCCGTCTTTGCGAGCCCGGCAGAAATCCGCTGACTTCGCCTGAAAGCGAAGCAAACCCAGCGCTGGAACCAGAGTCTGGATTGCTTCGTCGCCGTCGCTCCTCGCAATGACGGCAATCTCGCGATCCGCGCGGACTACAGCCCCAGCGCGGCCTTCAGCTCGTTGAGCTGGTCGAGCTTCTCGCTCGCCACGCGCTTGCCTTCATCGCTCGCGGCGTCCGCGAGGTCTTCCTCGGCATTCCTGATTTCCTGCGCGAGCTTGGCGGCGTCGAGCTGCTCGACGGGTACGGCCACTTCGGCCAGGATCGTCAGGCCGCCGGTCGCAACGTCGGCGAATCCGCCACGCACGAAAATGCGGCTCTTCTTCGAGGCGGCTTCCTCGACCTCGACCACGCCGGGCTTCAGCGTCGTCATGACCGGCGCGTGGTCCTTCAGGATGGTCATCTGACCCTCGACGCCGGGAATGGCGACGGATTCGACCTCGCCGGAGAACAGGAGCTGTTCGGGCGAAACGAGTTCGAAGTGAAAGGCGGCCATGATGTGATCCGAGCCCTGATCCGGTCTGGACCGCGGGCCTTCAGGCCCGCAGCTTTGTTATGGGAACAGCGAGCCTGAAGGCTCGCGGTCCGGCTTAAGCCGCTTCCGCGGCCAGCTTCTGCGCCTTCTCGACCGCTTCCTCGATCGTGCCGACCATGTAGAAGGCGGCCTCGGGGAGGTGGTCGTACTTGCCTTCGACAAGGCCCTTGAAGCCCTTGATCGTGTCGGCGAGCGCGACGAGCTTGCCGGGCGAGCCGGTGAAGACTTCCGCGACGTGGAACGGCTGCGACAGGAAGCGCTCGATCTTGCGGGCGCGCGCCACGACCAGCTTGTCCTCTTCGGACAGTTCGTCCATGCCGAGAATGGCGATGATGTCCTGCAGCGACTTGTAGCGCTGCAGCGTCGACTGCACGCGGCGGGCGACGTCGTAGTGCTCTTCGCCGACGATCATCGGCGAGAGCATGCGCGAGGTCGAGTCGAGCGGGTCGACCGCCGGATAGATGCCCTTTTCCGCAATCGAGCGCGACAGCACGGTCGTCGCGTCCAAGTGCGCGAACGAAGTGGCGGGCGCAGGGTCGGTCAAGTCGTCGGCGGGCACGTAGATCGCCTGCACCGAGGTGATCGAGCCCTTGGTCGTCGTGGTGATGCGCTCCTGCAGCGCGCCCATGTCGGTGGCGAGCGTCGGCTGGTAGCCCACCGCCGACGGGATGCGGCCGAGCAGCGCCGACACTTCCGAACCCGCCTGCGTGAAGCGGAAGATGTTGTCGACGAAGAACAGCACGTCCTGGCCCTTGTCGCGGAAATGCTCGGCGACGGTGAGACCCGTCAGCGCGACGCGCGCGCGCGCCCGGGGCTCGTTCATCTGGCCGTAGACCAGCGCGCACTTGGAGCCGGCGGTCGAGCCTTCCTTCGGGTCCTTGTTGACGCCGCCCTCGATCATCTCGTGATAGAGGTCGTTGCCTTCGCGCGTGCGCTCGCCGACGCCGGCGAACACGGAGTAGCCGCCGTGCGCCTTGGCGACGTTGTTGATGAGCTCCATGATGAGCACGGTCTTGCCGACGCCCGCGCCGCCGAACAGGCCGATCTTGCCGCCCTTGGCGTAAGGCGCGAGCAGGTCGACGACCTTGATGCCCGTCTCGAGGATCTGCGCTTCCGTCGACTGCTCGGCGTAGGACGGCGCCGGCTGGTGGATGGCGCGCAGCGCCTCGTGCGACACGGGGCCGGCTTCGTCCACCGGCTCGCCGATGACGTTGATGATGCGCCCCAGCGTGCCGTCGCCGACGGGCACCGCGATCGGCGCGCCGGTGTCGGTCACTTCCTGGCCGCGCACGAGGCCTTCCGACGTGTCCATGGCGATGCAGCGCACCGAGGATTCGCCCAGATGCTGCGCGACTTCCAGAACGAGGCGATTGCCCTGGTTCTTCGTCTCGAGCGCGTTGAGAATCTCAGGCAGGTGGCCGTCGAACTTCACGTCGACGACGGCGCCGATGACCTGCGTGATGCGTCCAATGGACTTGTTGCTCGACATGTCTAGTCCTCTTCAGCTGTTCGGTCAGAGCGCCTCGGCGCCCGAAATGATCTCGATGAGTTCCTTGGTGATCATGGCCTGACGCGATCTGTTGTAGAGCGTCGTCTGCTTCTTGATCATGTCGCCCGCGTTGCGCGTGGCGTTGTCCATCGCGCTCATCTGCGCGCCGTAGAACGAAGCCATGTTCTCGAGCAGCGCCGTGAACACCTGCACGGAGATGTTGCGCGGCAGCAGCGTCGCAAGGATTTCTTCCTGGCCGGGCTCCGCCTCGTAGGCGGCCTGCGCGCCTGCCGCCGCATTGTCGTTGACGGCGATCTGCGCGGGAATGAGCTGGTTGGCGGTCGGGATCTGCGCGATCACCGAGCGGAAGCGCGAGAAGAACAGCGTGCAGACGTCGAACTCGCCGGTCTCGAACATCGTGATGATCTTCTTGCCGATCGCATCCGCGTTGGCAAAGCCGATGTTGCGCACCGAGCGCAGGTCCTCGACGCCGATGATCTGCTTGTCGTACTGGCGCTTGAGCTGGTCGTAGCCCTTCTTGCCGACGCAGAGAATCTTGACCGTCTTGCCCTGGCCGAGCAGCGCGTTGATGTGGTCGCGCGCCATACGCACGATCGCGGTGTTGAACGCGCCGCACAGGCCGCGTTCGCCGGTGCAGACGACGAGCAGGTGAACCTGGTCCTTGCCCGTGCCGGTCAGCAAGGCCGGGCCCGAACCCGGCGCGATGCCGCCTGCGACGTTGGTCAGAACCGCGCCCATGCGTTGCGCGTAGGGACGCGCGGCTTCCGCCGCCGTCTGCGCGCGGCGCAGCTTGGCGGCCGCGACCATCTGCATGGCCTTGGTGATCTTCTGCGTCGCCTTCACCGAGGCGATGCGATTGCGAAGGTCTTTTAAGCTCGGCATCCAGTTGGCCCTTGCCCGTCATGGCCGGGCTTGAACCCGGCGATCCACGTCTATGTCCCGACGCGGTGGGCGTGGATGCCCGGGACGAGCCCGGGCATGACGTTGTCGATTAAGCGAAGCTCTTGGCGAAGCCTTCGACGGCGCCCTTCAGCGTCGCCTCGTCGGCGCCCGACAGGTCGCGCGAGTCGCGGATCGAGGCGAGCAGCGGCGCGTGGCTGGTGCGCAGCAGCGACAGCAGGCCGTCCTCGAACGCCTTCACCCGGTTGACCGGCAGCGCGTCGAGATAGCCGTTGACGCCGGCGTAGATCACCGCGACCTGCTCTTCCATCTTCAGCGGCGAGAACTGCGCCTGCTTGAGGAGCTCGGTCAGGCGGGCGCCGCGGTTGAGCAGGCGCTGCGTCACCGCGTCGAGGTCCGAGCCGAACTGCGCGAAGGCCGCCATTTCGCGGTACTGCGCGAGCTCGCCCTTGATCTTGCCCGCGACCTTCTTGGTCGCCTTGGTCTGCGCCGAGGAGCCCACGCGGGAAACCGACAGACCGACGTTAACGGCCGGGCGGATGCCCTGGTAGAACAGGTCGGTCTCGAGGAAGATCTGGCCGTCGGTGATCGAGATCACGTTGGTCGGGATGTAGGCCGACACGTCGTTGGCCTGCGTCTCGATGACCGGCAGCGCGGTCAGCGAGCCGGAGCCGTTCGTGTCGTTCAGCTTGGCGGCGCGCTCGAGCAGGCGGGAGTGCAGGTAGAACACGTCGCCCGGATAGGCTTCGCGGCCCGGCGGGCGGCGCAGCAGCAGCGACATCTGGCGGTAGGCGACGGCCTGCTTGGAAAGGTCGTCGTAGATGATCACGGCGTGCATGCCGTTGTCGCGGAAGAACTCGCCCATGGCGCAGCCGGCGAAGGGCGCCAGGAACTGCATCGGCGCCGGATCGGAGGCGGTCGCGGCCACGACGATCGAATATTCGAGCGCGCCGCGCTCTTCGAGCGTCTTGACGATCTGCGCGACGGTCGAGCGCTTCTGGCCGACCGCGACGTAGACGCAGTAGAGCTTCTGGCTCTCGTCGGGGCGCCTTCGGCGTTCAGCGGCTTCTGGTTCAGGATCGTGTCGAGCGCCACGGCGGTCTTGCCGGTCTGGCGGTCGCCGATGATCAGCTCGCGCTGGCCGCGGCCGATCGGGATCAGCGCGTCGATCGCCTTGAGGCCGGTCGCCATCGGCTCGTGCACCGACTTGCGCGGAATGATGCCGGGCGCCTTCACGTCGACGCGGGCGCGCTTGGCGGCCTTGATCGGGCCCTTGCCGTCGATCGGGTTGCCGAGCGCGTCGACGACGCGGCCGAGCATTCCCTTGCCGACCGGCACGTCCACGATCGAGCCCGTGCGCTTGACCGTCTGGCCTTCCTTGATGTCGCGGTCGGAGCCGAAGATGACGATGCCGACGTTGTCGCTCTCGAGGTTGAGCGCCATGCCGCGGATGCCGTTCTCGAACTCGACCATCTCGCCCGCCTGGACGTTGTCGAGACCGTAGCAGCGGGCGATGCCGTCGCCGACGGACAGAACCTGACCGACCTCGGTGACCTGGGCTTCGTTTCCGAAATTCGCGATCTCGTTCTTCAGGATCGCGGAAATCTCAGCGGCGCGGATATCCATCAGCCGACCTCTTTCATGCGTGTGCGAATGGCGTTGAGTTTGGTTTTCAGCGAAGAATCGACCATGCGCGAGCCGACCTTGACGACAAGGCCGCCGATGATGGCGGGATCGATCTTCACATCGACGTCCACGGACTTGGCGCCGGCGACGGCAGCGAGCTGGTCGCGCAGGGCCTTCGTCTGCGCGTCGGTGAGCGGCGCGGCCGCCGTCACGACGGCGCGCGTGACGCCGTTGGCGGCGTCTTCGAGCTTCGCGTAGCCCGCAATCATGTCGGAGATGGCGAACAGGCGGCGCTTGGCGGCGACGAGCTTGATGAAATTGGCGGCGACGCCGGAAATGCCGGCCTTGTCGAGAATGACGGAGAGCGCCCTGGTCTGGTCTTCCGCCGAGAAGACCGGGCTCTTCACCAGACGCTGCAGGTCCGGGCTCTCGTCGATCAGCTTCTGGAAAGAGGAAAGGGCCGCGCCGACGGCGGCCGTGGCGCCGCTCTCGGCGGCGAGCGCATGGAGCGCGGAGGCGTAACGCCCCGCCATGCCGGATACGATCGTTTCCTCTTTGGCCAACGCTGAAGCCCTCAAGCGGTCGACATATCGAAGTCGGCTGGCGCCGACTTCGCAGAAAGCATCCCGGACATGTCAGCGCGACGTCGCGGCTCACGCCGCAAAACCACGGAAATCCGGGCTATTTGCTGGGACGGAGCGCAGGCGCGCGAACGCGGCGCTCCGGAAGCGCGCGTGACCTAACATATGGCTTTTTTGTGCGCAACCCTGTGCGGGCGCGGCGGAATACGGCTTTGGGAGGGGGCGCCCCGATTTCGCGCGGAACGATGGAAACCCGGAGGCGACGCGCCAGTTAACTGGCTGCCCCCTGCGCCGGAGTTCCCCATGCGCCTGTCCGTCAACGGAAAGACCGTCGAGGTCGAAGCCGATCCCGCCACGCCCCTGCTCTGGGTGCTCCGGGACGAACTCAATCTGACCGGAACCAAATTCGGGTGCGGCATGGCGCAATGCGGCGCCTGCACCGTCCATATCGACGGCATGGCGCGACGCTCCTGCGTGACGCCGCTGTCCGCGGTCGGCGACAGCCAGGTGGTGACGATCGAGGGCGTGGCCGGCAAGGAGGCGGACGCCGTTCGCAAGGCCTGGATCGCGCACGATGTGCCGCAATGCGGCTATTGCCAGTCGGGCCAGGTCATGTCCGCCGTGGCGCTCCTCAGCGTTCAGCCGAAGCCCGACGACAAGGCGATCGACGACGGCATGGCCGGCAACATCTGCCGTTGCGCCACCTACGTCCGCATTCGCGCCGCCATCCACGACGCCGCCAAGAGCCTGGAGGGCTGAGCCATGACCGTTCACGCTCCTCTGGCCACCCGCCGCCATTTCCTTCAGGGCTCGGCCGGTCTGGTTCTCGCCGCGACGCTTCCCGATTTTTCACGCGCGCAAAACGGCGCGCCGCCGCCCGCGCCGCTGACGCCCAACGCATTTGTCATCATCGCGCCCGACGACACGGTCACCGTCCTCTCCAAGCATATCGAGATGGGCCAGGGACCGTGGACCGGTCTCGCCACGCTGGTCGCCGAAGAACTCGACGCCGACTGGGCGCAGATTCGCGTCGCCAACGCGCCCGGCGATCCCAAGCTCTACGCCAATCTCCTGTTCGGCGCGCAATTGACCGGCGGTTCGACGGCCATCGCCAACAGCTACATGCAGATGCGCCGCACGGGCGCCGCGGCGCGCGCCATGCTGGCCAAGGCGGCGGCCGCGGAGTGGAAGGTTCCCGAAAGCGAGATCGCCGTCGCCGGCGGCCGGATTTCCCACGCAGCGTCCGGCAAGACGTCCGGCTTCGGCGCTTTTGCCGCGGAGGCGGCAAAACTGCCTGTTCCGCAGGACGTCACGCTGAAGGACCCCAGGGACTTCAAGCTGATCGGCAAGGATCTGCCCAAGCCCGACACGCGGTCGAAATCGACGGGCGCGGCGCTGTTCACGCAGGACCTCCAGGCCCCGGACATGGTCATCGCCGTCGTCGCGCATCCCCCGTGGTTCGGCGGCAAGGCGGCTTCGGTCGACGATTCGCAGGCCAGGGCGATCAAGGGCTACCTCGGCCATGCGATCGTTCCGCAGGGCGTCGCGGTCTTCGCGAAGACCACCTATCCCGCGATGCAGGCGCGCAACCGGTTGAAGATTGTCTGGGACGACAGCGCGGCGTTCAAGAAGGGCACGAAGGCGATCGAGGCGGACTATCGCGCGCTCGCCGACAAACCCGGGCTGGTCGCCGCCAAACGCGGCGACGCTTCGGCCAGACTGGCGAATTCGCCGGAGACGATCGAGCAGACCTTCGTCTTTCCCTATCTCGCGCATGCGCCGATGGAGCCGCTCGACGCCGTCGTGAAATTCGACGGCGAAAGCGCGCTTTGCCATTTCGGCAGCCAGGGACCGACCATCGACCAGTTCGCCGTGGCCAAGGCGCTGGGGATCGGCGCCGACAAGGTGAAGATCGACGTTGCGCTGGCGGGCGGCAGCTTCGGACGTCGCGCGCAAGCTTCCGGCGATTTCGCCGTCGAGGCGGCGTCCTGCGCCAGGGCCTATGGCAAGCCGGTTCCCGTGAAGCTCGTGTGGACGCGGGAGGATGATCTGCGCGGCGGCTTCTATCGACCCTTCTATGTTCACCGGATGCGCGGCGCCGTCGGGCCGGACGGCGCGATCGCGGGCTGGAGCCACACCATCGTCGGCCAGTCGATCATGGCCGGCACGCCGTTCGAAAAGAGCATGGTCAAGAACGGCGTCGATGACACCTCCGTGGAAGGCGCCGCCGAATTGCCGTACCGGATCGCCGACTTCCAGTGCGACCTGCACACGGTGAAACAGGGCGTGCCGGTGCTGTGGTGGCGGTCCGTCGGCCACACGCATACGGCTTTCGCCACCGAAACGATGATCGACATCCTCTTGGAAAAGGCCGGCAAGGACCCGATCGACGGCCGCATCGCGCTACTCGACCCGGCCTCGCGCGAAGCCGGCGTCCTGACGGCGGTGAAGGAACTCGCGCGCTGGAAGGGCCGGCGCGACGGCGACAAGGCGTACGGCGTCGCCATGCACAAGTCCTTCAACACTTACGTCGCGCAGGTCGCGGAAGTGACCAAGGATGCAGAGGGCGGCCCGCGCGTGACGCGCGTCTGGTGCGCCGTCGATTGCGGCGTCGCGGTCAATCCCAACGTCATCCGCGCACAGATGGAGGGCGGCATCGGCTACGGGCTCGGCCACGCGCTCTATTCGGCCATCGAACTCGACGATTCCGGCCGCGTCGTGCAGTCGAATTTCGACAGCTATCGCTCGCTGCGCATCAACGAGATGCCGGCGGTCGAAGTCGCCATCGTCAAGTCGAGTGCGGCGCCCACCGGCGTCGGCGAGCCCGGCGTGCCGCCGATCGCGCCCGCGGTCGCCAACGCCTGGCGCTCGCTGACCGGCGTCATCGCTACGCGCCTGCCGTTCGGCAAGGGAGGGCTCGCCTGATGCGCCGCCTCTTGCTCGCGGCGGCCGTCGCCTCGCTCGCGGGCGCCGCGACCGCCGAGGAACTGCGCGCGCCTGCCGACTTCGCGAATATCCGCGACAAAACGGCGCGCTCGGCGCAAATCTTCATCGAAGCGGGCAAGGTCATCCAGCACCCGCGCTGCGTGAATTGCCATCCGGCGGGCGACCGGCCCGCGCAGGGCGACAACGGCCATCCGCACGAGCCGCCGGTGGTGCGCGGCGCCGCCGATTTCGGCGCGCCGGGCATGGAATGCACGGCCTGCCACGGCGCCAAGAACATGGCCATACCGACCGAATCGATCAGAAGCGTTCCGGGCAATCCCGCGTGGAAGCTGGCGCCGCTGAACATGGCGTGGCAGGGCCGCACGCTCGCCGACATCTGCCGGCAGATCAAGGATCCCGCGCGCAACGGCGGCCGCGATCTCGAAAAGATCCGCCATCACATGGCCGACGACGATCTCGTCGGCTGGGGCTGGAACCCCGGCGAAGGGCGGACGCCGGCGCCGGGCACGCAGAAGCAGTTCGGCGAACTCATCCGCGCATGGATCGACTCAGGCGCCGCCTGCCCGGGATAGCCGCCGGCCTCCAATCGACCTTACAAGAAGCTCATCGGGTCCACGTCCACCTGCGCGCGCACATTGCCGCGCTCCTTCGGGCCCGCCGCGAGCAAGGCGCGCAGGAAAGCCTGAAGATCCGCGCCGCGCGGGGCGCGCACGAGCAGGCGGAAGCGATGGCGTCCGCGCACCATGGCGATCGGCGCTTCCGCGGGGCCCAGCACGACGATTTCGTCCGGCGCGGGCAGGCCGCCGGCCGGCGCGACGCGAAAGCGGTCGTCGGCCGGCAGGTCCCACGCGGCGCGAACGAGCGCGCGGGCATGGGCCTCGGCGCCGGCGCGATCTGTCCCGGAGACGACAATCGCCGCCAGCCGCGAAAAAGGCGGCAGGTTGGCGTTCTGGCGGGCGAAAATCTCTTCGGCGTAGAATTTCTCCTGGTCCCCTGAAATGAGCGCGCGGATCACGGGATGATCGGGCTGGAAGGTCTGCACCAGCCCGCGCCCCTGCTTCTCCCCCCGCCCCGCCCGGCCCGTGACCTGCTGCAGGAGCTGGAACGTGCGCTCGGCGGCGCGCGGGTCGCTGGAGGACAGGCCGACATCGGCGTCCACCACGCCGACCAGCGTCAGATGCGGAAAATTATGGCCCTTCGCCACGAGCTGCGTGCCGATGACGATATCGAAGGCGCCGGACGCGATTTCCGCGATCTCGCGCCGCAGGCGCTCCGTCCCGCCGGGAAAATCGGAGGATAACGTCAGCGTGCGGGCGTCGGGGAAAAGCGTCGCGACTTCCTCGGCCAGCCGCTCGACGCCGGGACCGCAGGCCATCAACGAATCGGCCGTGTCGCATTCCGGGCAGGCGTCCGGCCGCCGCTCGACATGGCCGCAATGGTGGCAGACGAGCGCGCGGCGGAAGCGATGCTCGACCAGCCAGGCCGTGCAGTTCGGGCACTGGAACCGATGCCCGCAGGCGCGGCAGAGGGTCAGTGGCGCAAAGCCCCGCCGGTTGAGGAAGAGCAGCGCTTGTTCGCCGGCGCCCAGCGTCTCGGTCATGGCCTGCGCGAGAACAGGCGAAATCCATCGGCCGCGCTCGGGCGCCGAGCGGCGCAAGTCGATCGCCGCGAGCTGGGGCAGCGTCCGTCCGCCGTGGCGCTCGGGCAGGCGCAGCCAGCCGTAGCGGCCCTGTTCGGCGTTGACGCGCGTCTCGATCGAAGGCGTCGCGGAGGCGAGCACGACCGCAATGTTCTCGGTCCGCGCGCGCACCACGGCCATGTCGCGCGCGTGATAGGAAACGCCGTCCTCCTGCTTGTAGGCGGCCTCATGCTCCTCATCGACGACGATGACGCTGAGATCGCCGAAGGGCAGGAACAGCGCCGACCGCGCGCCCGCCACGACCTTCACATGGCCCTCCGCGACGCCCGCCCAGATGCGCGCGCGCTTGCGGCCCGAGACGCCGGAATGCCATTCGGCCGGCCGCACGCCGAATCGCGCCGCGAACCGGTCGAGGAATTGCGCGGTGAGCGCGATTTCCGGCATCAGGATCAGGGCCTGCCCGCCGTCGCGGATCGCGGCGGCCACGGCCTCGAAATAGACTTCCGTCTTGCCGGAGCCGGTGACGCCTTCGAGCAGCGTCGCGGAAAATGTGCGGGCCTGCACGGCTGCGGCGAGCGCGTCGGCGGCCTGCCGCTGTTCCGGCGCGAGCGCGGGCGCCGCGAAGTCGGGGTCGGGCGTCTCGGCGATCGCGGCCGGCGGCAGGGCGAGCGCCTGCAGCGCGCCGCAATCGACCAGCGAGTCGATGACGCCGGCCGAGCAGGCCGCGGCCTCGGCAAGCGCCGATTTCGAGCGCGCGAAACCGTCGGCGGCGACCGCCAGAACGCGGGCGCGGGCTGGCGTCAGCCGCTCCGGCGCGACATCGGTCGCGCGATAGCCGAGCCGGACCGGATCGGGTCCGAGTTCGTCGGCGGCGCGGATCGCCATGCGCAAGACCATGCCGCGCGGGGAAAGCGTCCAGCGCGCCACCCAATCCACGAAGCGCATCAGCCCCGGCCGCAGCGCCGGGGCGTCGCGCCGGGCCGTCACCGCCTTGAGATTGGCGCCCGCCGCCGTTTCGCGCACCGCCCAGACGACGCCCGGCGTCTCCCGCGTCCCGAGCGGGACGTCGACGAGATCGCCCGGCTGAAGGGCGAGGCCCGCGGGAACGCGATAGGAATAGGCGGTATCGACGGCGACGGGCGCGACGACATCCACGACCGTCGGCCGTCGTGCCGGATCGACTGCGGAATCGGGCCTCGCGCTCATAGCCGCTGCTTAGCACCCGGCGAGCGAGGCCGACACAAATGAAAAACCCCCGCCGTTTCCGGCGAGGGCCTTTCAGGAGCGCGGAATTCGGTTTCGGTCAGCAGGCGACGCGCACGCGACGATAGCCGCGGAAACGGCCCCAATCGTCGTAGATCGCCTGGCGGGCGACGCAGGTTCCATAAACCGGCTGCGGAGCTGCGGCAGCGCCGGCCGCCATCGCGCCAAGCGCCATGCCGCCGATCACCCCGCCGACGATCGCGCCCGCGTTCGGCCCGTCGCTATAGCAGGTCCAGCCGTTGCACCAGGCGGCCGCGGGCGTCGTCGTGGCGGCCACCGCGCCGACCAGCGTCAGTGCGGCGATGGAAGCGGAAACGGTCTTGCGTATGCGGGTCATGGCTCTCTCCTGAAGCATCGCAGCGTTGGCGATGGGGCAAAGCTACCCATATCTGCGCCGGGCCGATGTGCTCGGACGCACTACGCGCATTTAGGGCTTCAGGTTCCCGCGAAAAGGCCGCAATCGAGGGGGCGGCCCGAATTTGGCGCGTTCTCAGGCGAACGCGCCGTGGCAGTGCTTGTACTTCTTGCCCGATCCGCAGGGGCAGGGCTCGTTGCGCGACACCTTGCCCCAGCTCGAGGGGTCGTTGGGATCGCGGGCGGCGGCCGGCGCGGCCTGCGGCGCCAGAAGCGCCTGAGGCGCGAAATCGCCCGACGCGATGCGCGCATTGATTTCGGCGAGCGCCATTTCGTCCTCGCCGGTCGAGGCGTCGATATGGTGGCCGACCATCGGCGGCAGTTCGTTCTGCGCCGGCTCGAAGGCGACCTCCACGCGCATGGTCTGGCCGGTCGTGATCTCGTCCCAGCGCTCCATCATGCCGCGGAAGAGGTCGAGCGCCTCGGACTTGTATTCGTTCAGCGGATCGCGCTGCGCGTAGCCGCGCCAGCCGATCACCTGCCGCAGGTGGTCGAGCACGACGAGATGCTCGCGCCAGAGGTGGTCGAGCACCTGCAGGATGATCTGCTTCTCGACGTAGCGCATGACGTCGGGCGTATTCTTCTCCACCCGCGCGGCGTAGGCCTCGTTGGCCGCCTTGATGAGGCGGTCCAGCATCTCCTCGTCGGCGATGCCCTCTTCCTTCGCCCAGTCGGCGACCGGCGCGTCGATGCCGAGCGTGTTGACGACGGCGTCGTGCAGCCCCTGCACGTCCCAGGCTTCGGCATAGGCGTCGCGCGGAATATGCGTCGCCACGAAACGCTCCAGCACGCCCTCGCGCATCTCGCCGATCGTCTCCTCGACCGATTCCTCGGCCATGATCTCGCGGCGGCGCTCGAACACGACCTTGCGCTGGTCGTTCATCACGTTGTCGAACTTCAGGATGTTCTTGCGGATGTCGAAGTTGCGCGCCTCGACCTTCTGCTGCGCCTTCTCCAGCGCCTTGTTGATCCAGGGATGGATGATCGCCTCGCCGTCTTTCAGGCCGAGCTTCTGCAGCATCGAATCCATGCGCTCGGAGCCGAAGATGCGCATGAGGTCGTCCTGCAGCGACAGGAAGAATTTCGAGCGCCCGGGGTCGCCCTGACGGCCCGAGCGGCCGCGCAACTGATTGTCGATGCGCCGGCTTTCGTGCCGCTCCGTGCCGACGATGTAGAGGCCGCCGGCCTTGATCGCCTGCTCCTTGAGGCGCGCGACCTCCTCGCGGATTTCCTTTTCCTTCGCGGCGCGCTCGTCTCCCTCGAGCCCTTCGCATTCCGTCTCCACCCGCAGGTCGGCGTTGCCGCCGAGCTGGATGTCGGTGCCGCGGCCGGCCATGTTGGTGGCGACCGTGATCGCGCCGGGCACGCCCGCCTGCGCGACGACATGGGCTTCCTGCTCGTGGAAGCGCGCGTTCAGCACCGCGAACATTTTCGACGGCTTGCCGGCGCGCGCGGCGGCGAACAGGCCGTCGAGCGCGTTCGCTTCGTCGAAGTCGATCTGCTTGTAGCCGTTCTTGATGAGGAATTCGGCGAGAATTTCCGACTTCTCGATCGAGGTCGTGCCGACCAGCATCGGCTGGAGATTGACGGCGGCCGCCTCGATCTCGCCGACGATCGCCTGCAGCTTCTCTTCCTCGGTGCGATAGACCTCGTCGTCCTCGTCCTTGCGCTGCACGGGACGGTTGGTCGGAATTTCGACCACGTCGAGTTTGTAGATCTCGGCGAATTCGTTGGCCTCGGTCGAGGCCGTGCCGGTCATGCCCGCGAGCTTGTCGTAGAGGCGGAAATAGTTCTGGAAAGTGATCGAGGCGAGCGTCACGTTCTCGGGCTGGACCTGCACGTGCTCCTTGGCTTCCAGCGCCTGGTGCAGCCCCTCCGAATAGCGCCGGCCGGGCATCATGCGGCCGGTGAATTCGTCGATGATGACGACCTCGCCGTTGCGCACGATGTAGTCCTTGTCGCGCTGGAACAGCTTGTGCGCGCGCAGGGCCTGGTTGACGTGGTGCACGATCGTGACGTTGGCCGCCTCGTAGAGCGAGCCTTCCTTCAGGATGCCGGCGTTGCGCAGCAGCTCTTCCATATGCTCGTTGCCGGCCTCGGTCAGGCTGGTCGAGCGCTGCTTCTCGTCGATGTCGTAGTCTTCCTTGACCAGCGACGGGATGAGACGGTCGATCGTGTTGTAGAGATCGGAACGGTCTTCGGACGGGCCGGAAATGATCAGCGGCGTGCGCGCCTCGTCGATCAGGATCGAGTCCACTTCGTCGACGATGGCGAAGGAATGCCCGCGCTGCACCATCTGCGCGAGCTCGTACTTCATGTTGTCGCGCAGATAGTCGAAGCCGTATTCGTTGTTCGTGCCGTAGGTGATGTCGCAGGCGTAGGCCGCCTTGCGCTCCTCGTCGTCGAGGCCGTGCACGATCACGCCGACGCTCATGCCGAGGAAGCGATAGATGCGGCCCATCCATTCGGAGTCGCGCCGGGCGAGATAGTCGTTGACGGTGACGACATGCACGCCCTTGCCCGCAAGCGCGTTGAGGTAGACGGCGAGCGTCGCCACCAGCGTCTTGCCTTCGCCGGTGCGCATCTCCGAAATGCCGCCCTCGTGCAGGACCATGCCGCCGATCAACTGCACATCGAAATGGCGTTGCCCCAGGGCGCGCTTGGCGGCTTCGCGCACGGTGGCGAAGGCGGGAACGAGCAGGTCGTCGAGCGTCTTGCCGGCGGCGAGCTGGTCGCGGAATTCCTGCGTGCGAGCCTTGAGCTGATCGTCGGTCAGCGCGGCGACCTCGGCCTCCATCGCGTTGATCGCACGGACATTTGGCTGGTAGCCCTTCAGCCGGCGGTCGTTGGCGGAGCCGAAAATCTTCTTCGCGAGGTTGCCGAGCATGGAAACGGGGACCCTGTGCCTTGAGCGCCCGGCGCGAACGGCGTCGCGGGCCTGTTTCAACGATTATGTCGGGAGAACGCGGCGCCGCCACGGCGGCGGACATGCGCCGGGACGCCCGGAAAAGCCGGGCGAGAGATAAGGAGGGGCCAGCCCCTTGTCAACGCGGCGCGGCGGCTGCTTCCGATTGCGCCGCGCCCGAGAATGGGCGAATTTACGCCCGATTTTCCCGCCATTGGCGCGATTCGTTCATGCGCCGGCCGTCGGCCCGCACTCTCCTGGAGAACCTTATGTCCCTATTCCCTACCCGACAGACCCTGCGCGCGGGCGCGGCCGGCCTTGCCCTGGTCATGGCGCTTGCCGCCGGCGCCGCTCCGGCCACAGCGAAGGTTCTGGCCCGCGTGAACGGCGTCGACATCACCGACGAGGATTTCGCGCTCGCGCGCGAGGATCTCGAAGCGCGGCTGCCGCGCGAAATCCAGGGCCCGGCCCGCGACAAGGCGATCCTCGACAATCTGATCGCGGCCAAGGTGGTGGCGCAGAAGGCGGAGGCCGACAAACTCCCCGCCGACCCGGATTTCATTCGCCGCCTCGCCTATCTGCGCGAAAAGCTCCTGACCGAGACCTATCTGGGCAAGCTCGCCGCAGCGGCCAATACCGACGCCAACATCCAGAAAACCTACGACGATGTCGCCAAGAGCCAGAAGCCGGAGCCCGAGGTTCACGCCCGCCACCTCCTCGTTCAGACCGAGGAAGAGGCCAAGAAGGCGCTTGCGCGGGTGAAGGGCGGCGAGGATTTCGCCGCGGTGGCCGCGGAAGTGTCGAAGGACCCGGGCGCAAAGGGCGGCGATCTCGGCTGGTTCACCAAGGACCGCATGGTGCCGGAATTTGCCGAGGCCGCATTCAAGCTGGAGCCCGGCCAGATTTCGGAACCGGTCAAGAGCCAGTTCGGATGGCACGTCATCAAGCTTGAGGAAAAGCGGATGAAGGAATTCCCCAAGCTCGATCAGGTCCGCGACCAGGTCGCCCGCTACGTCATGCAGAAGGCGGAAAACGACGAGGTCGTGAAGCTGCGCGACGCCGCCAAGATCGAGCGCTTCGACGCGCCGCAAAAGGGCCAGAAGCCTCAGGACGCGGAGCCCGCCGAACAGAAGAAATGATCTAGCCCGCGCGGGCTCGGCCATGAAACACAGGATCGCGGAGAATTCCGCGGTCCTTTTTTCTTGAGCGGCGACCTGCGGTTTATTGCGGCGGGTCGAGCCGCGTGCAGCCGCCTTCGGAAATCGGACGCATCACATCCTCGGCGTTGACGCGCGCCTTGATCGTCAGCAGGTCCCAGCCCTGCTTGACCTCCGACGGCTTCTTCACTTCCGCCAGCCAGTAGCCGTTGTTCAGGCGCCCGTCCGGCCGGACCTTCGCGCCGGGCGCGAAGAAATCGTCGACGGGCATTTCCTTCATCTTGCGCATGACCGTCAGGCCGTCGAGGCTGTTGGCGGCGTCGACTGCGCGCAGGTAGTGCTTTACCGCGCTGTAGACGACCGCCTGCGCATGGGTCGGCATCTTGCCGCCGTGCCGTTCGGCGAAACGCTTGGCGAAGGCGCGGCTGGCGTCGTCGCGATCCCAGTAGTAGCCGGTCAGATATTGCACGCCCTGTGTCGCCTCCGCCCCCAGCGCGTGAACGGAGGTCAGATAGAAGATCAGAACGGCGAGCTTCTGGTCGCCTTCCCCGATCTTGAACTCGCGCGCCTGCTTGATCGAGGTCACCGTGTCGCCGGAGGCGTTGGCGAGCGCGATCACCTTGGCGCCGGACGATTGCGCCTGCAGCAGGAAGGACGAGAAATCCATCGTGCCGACGGGATGGCGCACCGAACCGAGAACCTTGCCGCCCGCCGCCTTCACGATCTTGGTGACCTCTGCCTCCATCGCATGGCCGAAAGCGTAGTCGGCGGTGATGAAGTACCAGCTATCGCCGCCCTGGGCGACGACCGACTTGGCAATGCCTTGCGCCAGCGAATAGGTGTCGTAGAGCCACATGGCGCTCGTCGGCGAACAGGCCTTGCCGAACACGTCGGCCGTCGCCGATCCCGTGTGGACGAGAATCTTGCCGCGTTCGCGCGCGATCTCTTGCACGGCGAGCGAAATCGCGGAATTGCCGATATCGAAGATCGCGTCCACGCCCTGCTGGTCGTACATCTGGCGCGCGAGCGCGATGCCGACGTCGAGCTTGTTCTGATGATCGGGCCCCAGCAGCTTGATCGGCCATCCCCGGATCTTGCCGCCCATGTCGTCGATGGCGAGCTGCGCCGCCACGACGCCGCCGACGCCGCCGGCGTCCGAGAAGACGGAACTTTTGTCGTTGAGATCCGCGATTACGATTTCCTTGGCGATCTCCGCCTGCGCCGCGCTCGCGGCGGCCACGAAGGCCAGCGCGGCGAGGCCGCGTCCCAATTTTCTCATGTCGTCCCTCCGCACGGCCGCAATCGTCATACGAAATTGTCGGCCCGATGAGCGGCATTCTCCGCTGTGGGCCGGACGTGGCAAGCGCGATTTACGCAGCCGAGCCATGACCGGCGCGGCGCACGCAGCCCAATCTTGACGCTGAGCTGATTCGGCCGGCAAATCGCCGCGGATTTACGAGGTTCGCCATGGCCCACGACGCCCCGCTTTCGCCGCTCGCGCCCAAGACCTTTCCCGACATGCCCGCCATCGACGGCGTGCGCTTCGCCTCCGGCGCGGCGGGCATTCGATACAAGGGCCGCACGGACGTCATGCTGGCGCTGCTCGACAAAGGCGCGCAGGTCGCGGGCGTCTTCACGAAGTCGAAATGCCCTTCCGCGCCGGTAGACTGGTGCCGCGCGAAACTGAAGGCGGGCAAAGGGCGCGCCCTGCTCGTCAATTCCGGCAACGCCAACGCCTTCACGGGCAAGACCGGCGCCGACGCTGTCAAGCTCGCCGCGAAACTCGCCTCCGCCGCGACCGGCGCCAAGGAGAGCGAAATATTCATGGCCTCGACGGGCGTCATCGGCGAGCCGCTCGACGCGCGCAAATTCGATGGCGTGCTCGATGCGCTCGTAAAGCAGGCCTCGGGCGAAGGCTGGCTGGACGCCGCCCGCGCGATCATGACCACCGACACCTTTCCGAAGGTCGCAACCGCCGAGGCGGAGATCGGCGGCGTGCGCGTACGCATTTCCGGCATGGCGAAAGGCGCGGGCATGATCGCGCCCGACATGGCGACAATGCTGTCCTTCGTCTTTACCGACGCGCCGATTGCGGCGCCTGCGCTGCAGGCGATGCTGTCGAAGGCGGTGCAGGGCTCGTTCAACGCCATCACCGTCGACAGCGACACATCGACGTCGGACACGCTGCTGCTGTTCGCCACCGGCGCCGCGGCCGCGCGCGGCGCGCCGAAGATTACCGCCGCGAGCGACCGGCGCCTGGCCGCGTTCAAGGCCGCGCTCGGCGTGGTGCTGACCAATCTCGCCCATCAGGTCGTGCGCGACGGCGAGGGCGCGCGCAAATTCGTCGGCGTCGAGGTGACCGGCGCGGAAAGCGCCAAGGCGGCGAAGCGCATCGCGCTCTCGATCGCCAATTCGCCGCTGGTGAAGACGGCGATCGCCGGCGAGGACGCCAATTGGGGCCGCATCGTCATGGCCGTCGGCAAGGCCGGCGAAAAGGCCGAACGCGACCGCCTCGCCATCTGGTTCGGCGGCATTCGCGTCGCGCACAAGGGCCTGCGCGACCCGGCCTACGACGAGGCCAGGGTCTCGGACGTCATGAAGGAGCAGGAGATCGACATTCGCGTCGATCTGGGCGTCGGCAAGGGCGCAGCGAAGGTCTGGACCTGCGATCTCACCAAGGAATATGTCGCCATCAACGGCGATTATCGCTCTTAGGGATCAGGCGCTCTTCTTTTTCGCGGCGTTGCGCTTGCGCGTCGCGGCCGCCTTTTTTGCGGAAGCCGAGCGTTGCGCCGCGGAGCGCGAGGCCGACGCCGCGCCGCCTAGGCGACCGCCCTTGCGGGACGGCGAATGGTCTTCCGCCTTGCCGCGTCCCGACCCGCTCTTCTTGCCGCCGTGCGTCTCCTTGTTGACCGTCGCCCAGGCGCGGCGCTCGGCCTCCTTGTCGGAGACGCCGCGATGCTCGTAGCCTTCCTCGATATGCTCGGCCATGCGCTTCTGCTTGTCGGTGTAGCTCGATTTGTCTCCGCGCGGCATGATCGTCCCTCCGCATGCAATGGGTGGCGAGCGGACAACCGGGCCGGTCTCACGAAGTTCCCGAAAGCATTCGTCGGTCTTGCCTTTCGTCGTCTTGCCTTTTCCGCTATCGCGCGCGAGTGTTTCTCGATTGCGCGTGACGAGGTCGTTTGATGCGAGGATTGTTTGTCGTGGCGGCCGCGGCGCTTGCGCTCGCGGGCTGCCGCTCTACTCCCGAGACTGCGACCGTCGCGACAGCCGCCTCTTTCGATTCCAGCGAAGCCGCCTTCATCAAGAAGACCGGCAAGACGTCGATCCACGGCCACGCCTTCTGGCGCGACGACAAGGGCGGCGTGACCAATGCGGCCGGCGAAATCATTCGGCTGGTGCCCGCCACCAAATATGCGCGCGAGCGCTTTGCCGCCCTCTACAAGGGCCAGCGCTCGCTGCCCGCAAACCAGATCCCCCGCGTCGACGTCGATCCGCAATATGCCGATTTCACGCGCACGACACGGGCGGAATCGACGGGGCGGTTCGAATTCGACAATGTCGCGCCGGGGGAATATTTCGTGACCGCGCAGGTGCGCTATCGCGACAAGGACGCCTACGTGCAGATCAATGCAGGCTCATTCCACCAGCGCCTGCGCACGGGCGACGACGGCGGCGCCATGTTCGAAACGGTGATCGTTTCGGGCAAGGAAGAGAAGCCGATCAAGCTCGTCGTCACCAACGATCGCTGAGGCCGCGCGTGAACCTTTTGCTCGTCGTCGCCTGCGCCCTCGTCGATCAGGACAATCGCGTGCTCATCGCGCAGCGTCCGCCCGGCAAGAAACTCGAGGGTCTCTGGGAATTTCCCGGCGGCAAGCTCGACCCCGGCGAGCGGCCGGAGGACGCCCTGATCCGCGAGCTCGCCGAGGAACTGTCGATCGAGGTGAAGGCGCCCTGCCTCGCGCCGCTGACCTTCGCCAGCCACGCCTACGACGACTTCCACCTGCTGATGCCCCTCTACATCTGCCGCCGCTGGACCGGCTTCGTACAACCGCGGGAGGGCCAGGCGATCAAATGGGTGCGACCGCGCGACCTGCGCAACTGGCCGATGCCGCCGGCCGACGAGCCCCTCATCCCGCATCTCGTCGATCTCCTGGGCTGACGCCCCGGCGATCCGCTCGCTCTCCCAACTTGTGCGTTGCAAAATCGCCAGCGGCGACTGCGCCATGCTTTCGCCGTAGTTCATATATCAACTTTCGTCGTTCAGCGACAGAAGGTCGCATTGGATCATAGCCTTACGCGCTGCCTTCCTTTTACGCTTGCTTAAGCTGTTGCAACGCACAATATCTGATGGATGGTTGGCGTGGGGTCGGATTCGAGTGCGACCGCTGGGGTCGCGACTGGAGGCTGATATGGAACACGCAAATATTCACGGCGGCGTCGTCCGACGCTTGTGGCCGTCGGATATGCCGGCGTTCCGCGATCATTTGCTGCGACTGGATGCGCAGAGCCGGCATGACCGGTTCGCCATGGCGGTCAGCGACGAGTTTCTGACGAATTACGCGGAGCGCTGCTTCGGCATCGACGACGTCATCTATGGCTATTTCGTCGATGGCGTCATGCGCGGCGCCGGCGAATTGCGCGGCGTGGGCCTGGGGCTCGACAAGGGCTCGGCGGAAGCCGCCTTCTCGGTCGAGGTCGGCTGGCGTCGGCGCGGCGTCGGCACGGAATTGATGGGCCGCATCGTCCAGGCCGCCCGCAATCGCGGCGCGGAAACCCTCTACATGTCCTGCCTCGCCCGCAATCGCGCGATGCAGGGCATGGCCAAGAAATTCGAGGCCGAGCTGCAGTTCGACGCCGACGACCTGACCGGCAAGCTGGTGGCGCGCACGCCGTCCGCGGCGGCGCTGTGGGACGAGTGGATCGACGACGCCTCGAGCTTCGCGACCGCCATGCTCGACCTGCACACCAACATGTTCTCGATGCAGCACCACAAGCGCTGATCGGGGCGACGCCCCCTGAAAGCAAAAGCCGCGACGGTCGCCCGTCGCGGCTTTTTTCATGGACGCCCAACTCGATCAGAGCTGGCGCGCGATCATCATGTTCTTGATCTTCGAGATCGCCTTGGCGGGGTTCAGCCCCTTCGGGCAGGCCTTCGAGCAGTTCATGATCGTGTGGCAGCGATAGAGGCGGAACGTGTCCTCGATATAGTCGAGACGTTCGCCGGTCGCCTCGTCGCGCGAGTCGATCAGCCAGCGATAGGCCTGCAGCAGCGCGGCGGGGCCGAGGTAGCGCTCGGTGTTCCACCAGTAGCTCGGGCAGGACGTCGAGCAGCAGGCGCACAGGATGCACTCGTAGAGGCCGTCGAGTTCGGCGCGGTCGGCCGGCGTCTGCAGCCATTCCTTCTCGGGCGCGGGCGTCGTCGTCTTCAGCCACGGCTCGATAGAGGCGTGATGCGTGTAGAAGCGCGTGAGATCGGGCACCAGATCCTTCACCACCGGCATGTGCGGCAGCGGATAGATCTTGATGACGCCCGGCACCTCGTCCATGCCCTTGGTGCAGGCGAGCGTGTTCGTGCCGTCGATGTTCATCGAGCAGGAGCCGCAGATGCCCTCGCGGCAGGACCGGCGGAAGGTCAGCGTCGGATCGACCTTGTTCTTGATCCAGATGATCGCGTCGAGAATCATCGGTCCGCAATCGCCGCGGTCGACGTAATAGGTGTCGATGCGCGGGTTGCGGCCGTCGTCCGGATCCCAGCGGTAGATCTGGAATTCCTTGACGTTCGTCGCGCCCTGGGGCCGCGGCCAGGTCTTGCCCGGCGTAACCCGGGAGTTCTTCGGCAGGGTGAATTCGACCATGGTCAGATCCGTCTGGCTGCGGGCGCGTCAGTAAGCGCGGGGCTCAGTAAACGCGGGCCTTGGGCTCGATATACGAGACCTCGTTCGACATCGTGTAGGAATGCACGGGGCGGTAGTCGATGGTGACGCCCTTGTTGGCGTCGTCGATCGAAGCCAGCGTGTGCTTCATCCAGTTCACGTCGTCGCGCTCGGAATAATCCTCGCGGGCGTGCGCGCCGCGCGATTCCGTGCGGTTGGCGGCGCCGTCCATCGTGACCACCGCCTGCACGATCAGATTGTCGAACTCCAGCGTCTCGATGAGATCGGAGTTCCAGATCAGCGAACGGTCGGTCACGCCGATGTCGTCGCGGCCCTTCCACACGTCGTGAATGAGCTTCGAGCCTTCGGCCAGAGTCTCGCCGGTGCGATAGACCGCGCAATTGGCCTGCATGACCTTCTGCATGTCGAGACGCAGCTTGGCGGTCGGCGTGCCGCCGCTCGCGTAGCGGAAGCGGTCGAGGCGGCCGAGCGCGAGATCGGCGGAGCCCGGCGGCAGCTCGGGCTGCTTTTCGCCCGCCTTCGCCAGTTCGGCGGCGCGCAGGCCGGCCGCGCGGCCGAACACCACGAGGTCGATCAGCGAGTTCGAGCCGAGACGGTTGGCGCCGTGCACCGAGACGCAGGCCGCCTCGCCGATCGCCATCAGGCCCGGCACCACGACGTCGGGATCGCCGCCCTTCTTGGTCAGAACCTCGCCGTGATAGTTCGTCTGGATGCCGCCCATGTTGTAGTGGACGGTCGGCAGCACCGGGATCGGCTCCTTCGTCACGTCGACGCCCGCAAAGATCTGCGCGCTTTCCGAAATGCCGGGCAGGCGCTCGTGCAGGATCTTCGGATCGAGATGGTCGAGGTGCAGGAAGATGTGGTCGGCGTTCTTGCCGACGCCGCGGCCCTCGCGGATTTCCATGGTCATGGCGCGCGAGACCATGTCGCGCGGCGCAAGATCCTTCACGCTCGGGGCGTAGCGCTCCATGAAGCGTTCGCCGTTCGAGTTCGTCAGATAGCCGCCCTCGCCGCGCGCGCCCTCGGTGATGAGGCAGCCCGCGCCATAGATGCCGGTCGGATGGAATTGCACGAATTCCATGTCCTGCAGCGGCAGGCCGGCGCGCAGGACCATGGCGTTGCCGTCGCCCGTGCAGGTATGCGCCGACGTCGCCGAGAAATAGGCGCGACCATAGCCGCCCGTCGCCAGAATGGTGAGCTGCGAGCGGAAGCGGTGGATGGTGCCGTCGTCCATCTTGATGCAGACGACGCCGCGGCAGCGGCCCTCGCTGTCCATGATGAGGTCGATGGCGAAATACTCGATGAAGAACTCGGTCGAGTTGCGCAGCGCCTGTCCGTAGAGCGTGTGCAGGATCGCGTGGCCCGTGCGGTCGGCGGCCGCGCAGGTGCGCTGCGCGGGCGGCCCCTTGCCGTAGTCGGTGGTCATGCCGCCGAACGGGCGCTGGTAGATCTTGCCGTCGGTCGTGCGCGAGAAGGGCACGCCCCAGTGCTCGAGCTCGTAGACGGCGGCCGGCGCGTTGCGGCACAGGTATTCGATGGCGTCCTGGTCGCCCAGCCAGTCCGACCCCTTCACGGTGTCGTACATGTGCCACTTCCAGTTGTCCGGGCCCATGTTGGCGAGCGAGGCGGCGACGCCGCCCTGCGCGGCCACCGTGTGCGAACGCGTCGGAAACACTTTTGTCACGCAGGCGGTGCGCAATCCTGCCTGCGAGCAGCCGACGGTGGCGCGCAGGCCAGCGCCGCCGGCGCCGACGATCACGACGTCGAAAGTGTGGTCGGTGACGGGATAGGCGCGGCCGTTGATCGAGAACGCCCCAGAGCCGTTTGTCGCCCCATTGCTAGCCATGTGAGATTTCCCTCGATCAGCCGCCGACGGCGAGTTTGACGATCGACAGCGCCGTCGCCGCCGCAATCAGGCCGGAGAACATCGTGTTGGCGACGAGCAGGCCGATCTTCCAGCGGCCGTGCGCATAGTCCTCGATGATCGTGTCCATGCCCTGCTTCATGTGATAGACGCCGACCAGCACAAACAGCAGCGCGACCGTGCCCGGCCCGATGCGATGGCTGAACAGGCGCATCGTCGAATCGTAGTCGCGGCCGACCAGCGACACGACGAGGAATGCGAAGAGGATCGTCAGCGGAATCAGCGCCGCCGCCGTCAGGCGCATGGCCAGCGCATGTTGGGTCGCCTTGCCGCGGCTCGCGCCGAGGGAGCGGACCGTCGAGGCCTCGCTGCGCAGGGAAAAAGACTTGTTGGACATCTCGTTCTCCGCTCAGCGATAGGCGTAGGCCAGAACCCAGAAGACCACGGTCAGAACGACCGAGCCGACGAGCGTGCCCTGTGCGGCCAGTTCGCGCCCCTTGGGGTCGAACATATAGCCGGCGTCCCAGATCGCGTGGCGAACGCCGCCCATCAGGTGATGGAACAGCGACCAGGTGAAGCCGAAGAGGACGACGCGGCCGAGGAAGGAGCTGAAGACCCAGTTCGCCGTCTCGAAGGCGCGCGGGCCCGAGGCCGCGGCGATGAAGTACCAGGCGAGCAGCAGCGTGCCGGCGTAGAGCGCCATGCCGGTGATGCGGTGCAGGCCCGACATCACCATGGTGAACATCATCTTGTAGACGCCAAGATGCGGAGATAGCGGCCGTCGGTCCTGCAGACGCTGGGACGGATTATTTGCCTCGGCCATGACAGCCCTCACATGCGATGCAACGTCGGATCGTTCACTATTCCAAACGCTTCGGCGGCGCAACGTCGCCCGACGTCGCAATTCGGATGATAGAGGCGCCGGTTGCAATGCCGCCGCAATGCTATGATTGTTGGCGCCTTCGACGTTGCTGAGGGGCAATTCTTGATGCGGTTTATAACGGCTGCCGTCTGGCGTCTGGCCATTTCGGCCGCCATTGGCCTCGGCGCGGTCGAAGCGGCGTCGGCCGCCTCGGGGCGCCTGACCATCGAATCGGGCGGCGTCAAGCGCACGGCCTTCATCGTCGAACACGCCCGTCTCAAGCGCGCGCGTCGTCCCGTCGTCGTGTTCCTGCACGGCCAGTCCGGCGCCGGCGTGCGCGTGCGCGACCGACTGGGCCTGGACCGGGGCATGAAATCCCGCAGCGTCGTGGCCGTCTACCCCGATGCGATCGGCGGCCGCTGGGACGTCGGCGAGAACGGGTCGGAGCGGGAGATCAAGTTCGTCCGCGACCTGATCGCCAAGCTCGAATCGGACGGCATTGCCGATCCCCGGCGCATCTATATCGCCGGCGGCGGCCCGGGCGGCATTCTGGCCATGCGGATCGCCTGCCGGCAGGCGGACAGGTTCGCCGGCGCCGCCGCGCTCATTTCGCTGATGCCGGCGACGGATGCGGCGGCCTGCAAGCCGGCGCGCCCGATCCCCTTCCTGCTGCTCGCAGGCACCGCCGATCCGAAGGTGCCCTTCGGCGGCGGCAAGGCCGATCTGCCGGAGTTCAAGGGCGAGGTCGTCTCCGCCGCGGCGACGCTGGCGCCCTTCACGGCGGCGGCCGGATGCGGCGACAAGACAAACAGGGTCGATGTCGCCGACCGCGACCCCAACGACGGCTCGCGGGTGCAGATCGAGATCTTCTCCGGCTGCAAGGCGCCGGTCGAACTGGTGAAGATCGAGGGCGGGGGCCACACGCTGCCCGGCTCGCGGCCAATATCGGACCGCGGCCAGCCGGTGGGCGCGCGCAACGGCGACATCGACACGGCGCGCTTCCTCATGGATTTCTTCCTGAAGGGGCGGCCCGGCTGATCCTTCGCGCCCTTTTCACCGCGACTGCGTGCCTTGTCGCCCCCTGGCCGGCGTTCGCCGACGCATGCGCGTTCGAATGGACCGAGGCCGCGCAGGTCGCCGCCGTCGACGAGGGCCTCGACCTGCTGCTTGCTGACGGGCGCGTGGCCGTCCTGGCCGGACTGGCCGCCGAACCCCGGGCGCCAGGCTACGCCGAATTTGTCGCGCGCCTCGGCGGCGCCGAAATCCGCCTCGCCGCGCTCGATCCGAAGCCCGACCGCTGGGGGCGCATCGCTGTGGCGGCGGCCCTGCCGACCGTCGCCGAGCCCGGCGCCGGCCTCGCCGAGCAGGCGCTGGCCGCCGGTCTCGGGCGCTATCGGCCCGACGCTGCGGCCAAGCCCTGCCGCGCCGGCCTTCTCGCGGCCGAAAGGGCCGGGCGCGACGCGGGGCGCGGCCTGTGGGCAGAGCCGGCTCTGGCCGCCCTCGACGCGGCGGACACCAGGGCCGTCCTCGCCGCGCCGAAAGGCTTCGTCGTGGTCGAAGGGCGCGTGTTGACTATTGGCGAGCGGCGCGGGCGCCTTTATCTCAACTTCGGCGCGCGGCGGACCGTGGATTTCACCATCGTGATCTCGAAACGAAACCTTACTCTTTTCGATCAGGCGGGCGTTCCCCTGCGCCAGCTCGCCGGCCGGCGCCTGCGCGCGCGCGGGCTCGTGGATCGCGGCTTCGGTCCCTTGATGGAGGTCGCAAGCCCGGACGCGCTGGAGCTTCTCGACGGCGCCGTGGACGCGGCGGCCTTGAAACGGTGATTGCTGGAATGAGCGCGGAATACGGCAGGCGGGCGTTTGGACGGAGGGCGGCGGCGCTCGCCCTGGCGCTCCTGCTCGCCGGCTGCGCCACGCTGGAGCGTCAGGGCGAACTGCCCCAGGCGCCGGCTGTGCCGCCGGCGGCGCCGCGCACAGTCGGCGTCGATGCGCTGACCACCGCCGAGCACAAGAAGCTCGTCGCCCAGTTCGGCGGCGAATATCGCTGGCCCTCGGCCGAATCCTATCTCAACGCCATTCTCGTGAAGCTCGCCGCCGCCTCGGACGTGCCGACCACCCCCTATCGCGTCACGATCCTGAACACGCCCGTCGTCAACGCTTTCGCGCTGCCCTCGGGCAATCTGTACATTTCCCGCGGCCTGCTGGCGCTCGCCAACGATTCTTCCGAGGTCGCGGCCGTCATGGCGCACGAGATCGGCCACGTGACCGCGCGCCACGCCGCCGCGCGCGCCGAGCAGGAGCGGCGGGCCGCCGTCATCGCTTCCGCCGCGACGGTCATCCAGAGCCGTCAGAAAGGCGAGGAGGTCGAGAACAGCCAGCGCCTGTCCTTCGCCAGCTTCTCGCGCCAGCAGGAGATCGAGGCCGACAAGATCGGCGTCGCCGTCATCGCACGCGCCGGCTACGACCCCTACGGCGCGGCGCGGTTCCTGACCTCGCTCGGCCGCTCGACGGCGCTGCGCGCCGAACTGCTCGGCCAGAAGACGGCGGACAAGCCCGACATTCTCGCCACCCATCCCTCGACGCCCGAGCGCGTCGCGCAGGCGACGCAGACCGCGCGCCAGATCAACGCGCCCGGCATCGGCGATTCGGATCGCGCCGCCTATCTGGCGGCGATCGACGGCATGAACTTCGGCGAGGACCCGGCCGACGGCATCGTGCGCGGACGGCGCTTCCTGCAGCCGCGCCTGCGATTCGCTTTCACGGCGCCGGAGAGCTTCGTCCTCGACAACACGCCGCGCGCCCTGCTCGGCCGCGCGCCCGGCGGCGTGGAGGCCGTGCGCCTCGACAGCGTGCCCGACAATTCCGGCGGCGCGCTCGACGCCTACCTGACGTCGGGCTGGCTCGACGGCCTTCTCAAGTCCTCCGTCCAGGCCGGCGAGATCAACGGCATGCCGGCGGCCTTCGGCCTGGCGCGCGCGGGCGAATGGAACTTCCGCGTCGCGGTCGTCCGCAAGGACGGCGACATCTACCGCCTTCTCTTCGCCGCGCGCGCCATGGACGAGGCGAGCGTCGCCAGGTTCGACCAGGCGATCCAGTCGTTCCGGCCGCTGACGGAGGAAGAGGCGGCGAGCGTGAGGCCGCTCAAGCTGCAGGTCGTGAAGGCCGGCCTCGCCGACAGCGTCGATTCGCTGAGCCGGCGCATGGCCACCGTAGATCGCTCGCTCGATGTCTTCCTTTTGCTGAACGGCCTTTCGCCGGGCGCATCGCTCAAATACGGCGAGACCTACAAGATCGTCGTCGATCAATAGGCTGTGGCGTGGACTGCGCCGTGTCGCCCCGCTGATGTGGCCTGAATTCACACGCTTGTGATCTGCATTCTCGCAGAGGCCGTATAGGCTTTGTCGCCCAATCCGTGAACGCCGCCTTGACCGGCGATCCACAGACCCGGAGGCAACCATGGCGCAATTGCCTGGAGTGCATCGTGAATTTGTGCGCGCTGCGATGGCGGCGCCATTTCTGGAACGCGAAGAAGAACACCTGCTGGCGCTGCGCTGGCGCGACGATCAGGACCAGCGCGCGCTGGACCAGCTTGCAGCCTCGCATATGCGGCTCGTCATCGCGCTCGCCTCGCGCTTTCGCCATTACGGGCTTCCGATCGCCGACGTCATCCAGGAAGGCCACGTCGGGCTGCTCGAGGCCGCCGCGCGCTTCGACCCCCACCGCGAAGTTCGGTTCTCGACCTACGCCACTTGGTGGATTCGCGCGGCGATCCAGGACTACATCCTGCGCAACTGGTCGATCGTGCGCGGCGGAACGAGCTCGACGCAAAAGGCGCTGTTCTTCAACCTGCGCCGCCTGCGCGCGCAGATGGCCGCCACCGCCGGACATGAGAAGGCGGTTCTTTACGACCGCATCGGCAAGGCGGTCGGCGTTTCCAGCGCCGATGTCGAGTTGATGAGCGCGCGCTTCTCGGGTCCCGACATTTCGCTCAACGGCCCGGTGAGCGGAGACGACGCCTTCGATTCGGCCGAGCGCGGCGATTTTCTCGTCGACGAACGGCCCCTGCAGGACGAGACGGTCAGCGAAGACATCGACTCGCAGCGCCGTCACGCCATGCTCAACGACGCGCTGTCGCAATTGTCGGAACGGGAATTGCGCATCGTCCGCGAGAGGCGCCTCGCCGACGACGCCGCCACGCTCGAGGCGCTCGGCGCACAGCTCGGCATTTCCAAGGAGCGCGTGCGCCAGATCGAATCGCGCGCGCTGGAGAAGCTGCGCAAACTGCTGGAAAGCCGCGTCTAGAACGATTCACGAGATAGAGTCGCCGCGCTCATTGCGAGAGCGCAGGCCGGCCAGAAACGAGAAAGCCCGGCGCAAGGCCGGGCTTTCCATTTGGCTTTTTGTCCGGCGGATCAGGCCGCTTCGTCGATGTCGCCGGCTTCCGACTCGGCGTCCGCCTTGGTGGCGCGGCGCGGGCCCTTCTGCAACTGGACTTCGATCAGCTTGAGCGATTCCTGCTCGGTGATCTTCTGCACCACCGAGAGCTCGCGGCTCATGCGGTCGAGCGCGGCTTCATAGAGCTGACGCTCGGAATAGGACTGCTCCGGCTGGGCTTCGGAACGGTAGAGGTCGCGCACCACTTCCGCGATCGCGATCAGATCGCCGGAATTGATCTTGGCCTCGTATTCCTGGGCGCGGCGCGACCACATGGTGCGCTTGATGCGCGCGCGGCCGGTGAGCGTGTCGAGCGACTTGGCGATCACGGGCGCCTCGGCGAGCTTGCGCATGCCCACGCTGACGACCTTCGGCGTCGGCACCTTCAGGATCATCTTGTCCTTGACGAAGCTGATCACGAAGAGCTCGAGCTTGAAGCCCGCGACTTCCTGTTCCTCGATCGCGATGATCTGGCCGACGCCATGCGCCGGATAGACGATGTGCTCGTTGGTCTTGAAGCCGAGCTTCTGGCCTGCGGGCTTCGCGGGCTTCTGCTCGGGAGCGGCAATTTTCGCGGCCGGCCTGGTCGGCTTGGCTACGACGGGAGAAGTTGTCTTTTTCTGTGTCACCGGAATCTGTTCGCTCGTCTCTCGAGGCTGCACCGCCGGCGCGTGCGACGCCGGTCTCGGATCGGGCGCGGTGCGGACGGGCGAAGGCGCGGGCGCTGCGGGAGCCGCCGGAGCGGCCGTTTCCGGCCGGACCAGTTGAACCCTGGCGCGCGCGCCGGCCTGCTCGACCGGCTTCAGGTTTGTCGCTGTCGCTGTCTTTGTGTTGTCTACCGCCTTCTTGATCTGGGGCTGCTTCGCCTTCTCCTGCGTCGCTTCCTTGACGACCGCCTGGACGCGGTTCTTTTCTGCAATTGTCTTTGCCGCCGAACCCTTCGCCGCCAACGCCTTGGCGGGCTTGGTCGCGCGGACGGCGGCCGTGCTGCGGGCGGTCTTGGCGACCGCGGCCGTCTTGCGCTTGTCGGAACTCTTGCCGGCGCTGGCCTTGGCCGGCGTACGGGCGGAGGCGGCGGCCTTCGCCTTGGACTTGGCGGCCGTCTTGCTGGCGGCGGCCTTGCGGGCGGCGGCGGCCTTCGCGGCCTTCAGGGCGGCGGCCTTCGCGGCGGCGGCTTTCGCCTTCTTGGCGGCCGTGGCCTTGGCGTTCGCAGTCTTGGCGGCGTTCGCGGTCTTGGCTTTGGCCGAAGTCACGGTCTTCACCTTGCTCGTCTTGGCCTTGGCGTCGGTCTTCGCCGCCGACGCCTTGGCTGTCGTCCGCCTGGTTTTCGTCGTCTCGGCCTTCCTGGCCACGACGGTCTTGGCGGACTTGCTCGAATTCTTCCTGGACGCCATACGCAGAGCACTCCTTGCTCGCTCCGGGGCGGGGCCCCGGCGCTTGACGACGACCCCAAACACGGGCCGCCGGCGCAAGGCCCACGCGAGCAGGCCCGGCGCACAGTCCAAAATTTAGGAAACCGCTTCCGTCGGCGCGAAACTCAAGCTCGCGCTCGCCCAAAACATTCCGCCGCCGTCGCACGGCGCGGATCATCGCGGGTAATACCTGTCAAACGACTGATAGGTTGCGGATTTCTGTGACTGTTAAAAATGTGTATATCACAGAAATCCGCGAAAATCAAAGGTTCGCGCCCCCCACAGGCCACAGGCCCGCGAAGTGGTTAACTCCGGGTCGAACCAATTGATCGAGAGCGCGGCAATACAGGCTCAGTCGCCTTCGCCGGGCTTGTCGGAGAAATAGTTCTTGAACTTGTCGGGCTTGCCGTCGAACGCCTTGGCGTCTGCGGGCGGATCGCGCTTGACGGTGATGTTCGGCCAATTGGGCGCGAGATCGGCGTTGAGCTTGAGCCATTGCTCGAGGCCCGGCTCGGTGTCCGGCTTGATCGCCTCGGCGGGGCATTCCGGCTCGCAGACGCCGCAATCGATGCATTCGTCCGGATGGATCACGAGCATGTTCTCGCCCTCGTAGAAACAGTCCACGGGGCAAACCTCGACGCAATCCATGTACTTGCACTTGATGCAGTTCTCGGTGACCACATAAGTCATTGCTGGCTCCCGGCGCGCGACGTCTGCGCGCCTCAAAGTTTGCGAACTGCTATCCGCTTTGACCGGGCTGCGCAAGAACCGGGCGGGCGGTCAGGATGACGCATCGCCGGCGGTCAGATCCTCGTACAGGAGCCGCGCCTCTTCGTAGGGGCCGCGACGCTCTCCGGGCGCCACGACGCGGAGCAGCCTGACGTCGCGCTGAAGGGCGATCGTGAGCACGTCCCCCGGGCGTACGGCCTTTGCGGCCTGCGTGACGCGCTGCCCGTTGATCCGGATATGACCGTCGGCGACGAGTTGCGCGGCGGCGGTGCGCGTCCGCGCCATGCGCGCGAACCACAGCCACTTGTCGAGCCTCTGGCGCCCGGTCTCCGCCACCGTCATCGCGCGCAGGTTCGGGCAAAGCCGCGCGTCGCGCAAGCCGCGTCGATTGCAGGACTGGTCTCAGCTCACCCGCCGCCGCAGAGCGGCGTTGGCGGCTGTCTTTACCGCCGCGCGCATGGCGCGGGCGAACCGCTCGCGCCTGACCGCGCCGGGAAACGCGCGGGTGCGCGCCGGATCGACGCCGATCAGGAGATCGAACATCGCCTGCCTGTCCGGCCACAGACGGTCGATCATCGGGTGATTCGCAATCGCGCAGGAATCGGTGATCTGTACGGCTGGATCGGCGAGCTGGCGCTCGGCCAGCGCGCGCGTGAGCTGCACGCCGGGCGAATAGCGGGCATAGCGCTCGTCGTAGGCCGTTTTCCAGTAATAGGCGCGGTCCGCGCTGCGCAGCACGATCGCCATGGCGATCGGCCGCCCGTCCACCGCGATCCAGTCGATGCGGCATTTGCCGGCGCGCGCCAGCTGTCGCAGGGCGGCGCGCAGAAAGGCCGCATCGCCGGCGTCCGACAGGAAGGCCGTGCGGCGGCGACCCTTCCAGCCCGCCTGTTCGAGCGCCAGGAACCATTCCGACGCAGGCCTGATGTCGGCGGCCGCCGACGCGGAGCCGAAAGACACGCTGCCCGCCTCGGCAAGCCGGCGCCCCAGCCGGTCGACCTCGCGCTCGTGTTTTCTCGTGCGCCCCCCGAGTTTTCGTTTGGGCGTTTCGAGGCTGTCCGGGCGCAACGCGGCGCGCTCGTGCTCGTTGAGGCCGGTCCATACAAGCCCGTGCGCCGCGCAACGCTCTGCAATGAGTTTCGCCGCCTCGCCGCCGAGCGCGAGATCGCGCATGATCAGCGCGGACTGGCCGAGGCGCCGCTCGCGCAGCCACGCGAGTATCGCATCGACCGAGCGGGCCGCCGCAAGCCGGTCGATCAGCGGCGTGCCGAGCGCGCTGTGCTTGTATTTCCAGGTGCGCGCGACGCCGCCGAAGGCGCCGAACCGGCCCTGCTCGAAACCCCACACGCCGATCATGCGGGCGCGCGGCTCGCCGCCCACGCCCTGCCAGACTGCCGCCATGGTCGGGCGCTGGCTCGCCGGCAGGTGCAGCATGGCTGTCAGCGCGAAATCCGGCTCCATGAAGGGATTGGGCTCGATCGCGCGGCGCGCGAGGTCGCGCCATTCGGCCCGATAGGCGTCGAGTTCGTCGACTGTCAGCGCCTCCACGAGCGTCTCGCCCTCGGCCGGATGGAGGCGGCTGTCGACGACTGCGCGCGCGAAACGGCCGCCAACCATCCGGCGGACGTCGTCCGGCCAGTGCTGCATCGACTTGAGGCGCCAGAAATGCGCTGCCATCGCGTTCCCTCATCGCGAAGGGCGCATTCGGGGCGCATATGTCCCGGTTCGGGACGACGGCGCCTGAGAACCCGTCGCTGGGAACATCGGCTACAAATTGCAGGCCATCAGGCCGCCGCATCGCAAACAGGGGGCGGGCTAGTCCGCCAGAAGCCCGCCGCGGCCGAGCGCGAGCGGATTTTCGAGCAACGCCGCGCGATCCGGCGTGTCGGCCCGCGCTTCGCCGATCGCGGCCGAAAACAGCCGCTCGACGAATTCCTGATCCAGCCCGTCGACGATCAGCACGATCCGTGTCCGGCGGTCGGCGTCGGGCCAGCCGGCGAGTCGCACCGCAGGATGAAAGAGATGCTGCACGCCGTGGATGACGACCGGCCGGTCGGGATCGTCGGCGAGCGCGGCAATGCCCTTCACACGCAGGAGCTTCGGGCCGTGCGCGAGCCGCAGAAGATCGAGAAAGATCTCGAAGGCGCGCGGGTCGAGCGGCGCATCGCGCGTCAGGCAGAAGGCGCGGATCGAGGCGTCATGGCGGTTGGGATCGTGCGCGTGGTCATGACCGTGATGGCCGTGGCCATGCCCGTGGTCGTCGAACGCCTCCGCGCGCAACCAGGCCGCGACGTCGGGTATCTTGCGATCGGCGGAAAACAGCCCGGCGGAAAACAGCGCCGCCGCCGTCGCCTCGCCCTTTGCCGCCTCGAGCCGGGGCGCGCCGGGATTGAGATCGTCGAGACGCCGCGCGAGCGCCCCGCCGCTGGCCGCGGCCTCGGGCAAATCGGTCTTGGTAAGGACGATGCGGTCGGCGACCGCGACCTGTCGCAGCGCCTCCCGATGCCGCTCGATCGACGCCAGGCCGTTGACCGCGTCCACGGTCGTCACGACGCCGTCGAGCTTGTAGCGCAGCGCCAGATAGGGATGGCCCATCAGCGCATTGAGGATGGGCGCGGGATCGGCGAGGCCCGTCGTCTCGATGACGATCCGGCGGAACGGCTTGATGCGGCCGTTGTCGAGGCGGCGCAGCAGGTCTTCCAGCGCGTGCACGAGGTCGCCGCGGATCGTGCAGCACAGGCAACCCGAGGCCATCAGCATCATGTCGCCGTCGATCTTTTCGACGAAGAGATGATCGAGGCCGATCTCGCCGAACTCGTTGATGAGCACGACCGTGTCCGCCAGCGCGGGATCGGCGAGCAGGCGGTTGAGCAGCGTGGTTTTGCCCGACCCCAGAAAGCCCGTCAGGATCGTGACCGGGACGGGCGGCGGCGGGCGGCGTCCAGAACCCGCGTTCATTCCGCCTCGCTCATTCGTCGTCGTCGGCCTTGGCGCGCCGCTTGGACGGCTTCGCCTTGGCGACCTTGTCCTTCGCCTCGTGCGCCTTCGCCATGCGCGTCTTCGCGGCCTTGGCCTTGGCCGGCTTTTCGTCCTCTTCGGTCGCCTTCGCGACTTTGGCCTTGGCCGGCTTGGCCTTGGCGGCCACCTTCGCCTTCGCTGCGCGCTTGCCGCGCATCGATTGCGCGTCCGGCGCGGCCTTCACCGGCGAATCGGCCTCTTCCTCGCCGTCCGGCGAATAGGCCTGCTTGACCGGCGTCGCCGTGTCGCCCTCGGCGTGGGCGATCGGGCCGGTCCAGCCGGCGACCGGACCGACGAAGACCGGCACAGGCTGGAAGGCCGGACGCGGCAGGGTCGCGACCTGGCTCGGCCGCATCGGGCCGCCAGCGGCCGGAGAGGCGCCGCCGGCGGCGCCATAGGGCGAATGGCCTTCCGGCCCCTGCGCCGCCTGCATGAAGCTGCGCGGAATCGGGACGGACATGTCCTCCACCTGCGCCTCGAATTCCCGAGAGGCCTTGCCGCGATTGCGGCAGGCGAAGTCATGCATGTCGGGCGCCTCGCCGCCGGCGGAGGCGAGCGACGTCGCCGCGCCCTGTCCGCCGCCCGAGACGAAGCCCTTGTCGAGCATGCTCGCCGCCATCATCGTGCGCGACTTGGCGCTCGGCGCGCCGAGCACGACCGCGATGAGGCGCCGCCCGTTCTGGGTCGCGCTCGCCACCAGATTGAAGCCGGCCGCGCAGGTGAAACCCGTCTTCATGCCGTCGGCGCCAGGATAGCGGCCAAGCATGCCGTTGTGCGTCGGCAGGATGCGCTTGCCGAGGCGAAGCGCGCCGATGTCGAACAGGCCGGCCTGATCCGGGAAATAGACGTAGAGTGCGCGGCCGAGAACCGCCATGTCGCGCGCCGACGACACCTGGCGCGAATCCGGCAAGCCGTTCGGATTGACGAAATGCGATTCGCGCATTCCGAGCGCGCTCGCCGAAGCGTTCATCTCGGCGGCGAACCCCTCGACCGACCCCGAAACGCCTTCGGCGATGGTCACGGCGATGTCGTTGGCCGATTTCACCATCAGCATCTTCAGCGCGTTGTCGAGCGTCACCAGAGTGCCGGGCCGGAAGCCCATCTTCGAGGGCGCCATGCTGGTTGCGCGCGACGACACCTTGATCGGCGTATCCAGCGTGATCCGGCCCTCGCGGACAGCTTTGAGCGCGACGAACACCGTCATGAGCTTGGTGAGCGAGGCCGGATACCAAGGCCGCGTCGCTTCCTGCTGCACCAGGGTCTCGCCGGAGGCGGCGTCGATGACGATCGTCGGATTGGCGGCGGCGGGGACGGCGCTGGCGACAAGCGCGACAAGCGCGGCGGAAGCTGTTGCGCGGATCATGGTCGGTCGCAATTTGGCTCCCCGGGCGAATGCGAAAACAAAACCGCCGGCGTTCCTACGCCTCCGCGCCGCGCTTGAAAAGCCGCGCGGAGCGAAGTTGCAAATTCGGGACAACCGGCCTGACGCATAAAAGTCAGGGATGAGGCGATTTCGTGGCCGCGCCGCCGCGTGGCGCCTACCAGGTCCTGTCCATCGGATATGGATTGAGATTACGCGGCGCGGACACGGCGGCCGGCTGGCTGCGCGGCGCGGGCGGCGCCTGCACGACCTGCGGTTGCGCGGTCTGTGGGGATGGCGGGCTCGAACCCGGCCCGATCGCGATCTCGTTCGCCGCGCCCGAACCGAGCACCACGACCTTCGCGCCGACGTTCACACGGCTGTAAAGGTCCATCGCGTCCTGGTTGATCATGCGGATGCAGCCGGACGAGGCGTTGGTGCCGATCGTCCACGGTTCGGTCGTGCCGTGGATGCGGAACAGCGTGTCCTTGTTGTTCTGCCAGAGATACATGGCGCGCGCCCCCAGCGGATTGCGCGGGCCGCCCGGCATGCCGACGCCCGAGCGCAGCTCCTTCATCATCTTCATCAGATCGGGCTGGCGCTCCAGCATTTCCTTCGGCGGATACCAGTCCGGCCATTCCTGCTTGCTGTTGATCGTCGCCGTCCCCTTCCACGCGAACCCCTGGCGGCCGACGCCGACGCCGTAGCGCATGGCCGTGCCGTCGCCGTTGACGAAGTAAAGGTAGTGCCGGCGCGGGTCGATGACGATCGTGCCCGCGGGCTCGCGCGTGGCGTAGGGCACCTGGGCGCGCAGGAAGGCGGGATTGATGCGCGAGAGGTTGATCGCGGCGATCGGAAACTTGTCGCCCGTCACCGCGCCGTACAGGCCGCGCGTCTCGCCGGCCACCGGCGCGGCGATGGCCGCCGGCACGGCTGTGCAGGCGATCAGGCCCGCGAGCAATTCGCGTCGATGGATCGGCATGGCGCTCTCGTCACCTAAGTCCGGGGTTTCCAAAATCTAGTGGCCTGCGCTCCCCAACTTGGCAAGCGCAACAGGGCGGGTTGACGCTCCGGGAATGCTCGGATCGACTGGGTGATGCAAACACGTCACGCTCGAGGATGCCGAATCGCATGAATCCCGCGCCCGAAGGCTTTTTGCCGACCGATCACTCGAGTCCTTACATGGACCTGATCGGCCGGCTCTACGAATCCGGCGTGGGCGGCGAGGATTATCGCCTCGGCATGCGCGTGGAGGAGCACCACACCAATCGCATTGGCCAGTGCCACGGCGCCGTGCTGGCCGCGCTCGCCGACGTGCATCTGCTGCGCGTGATCGCGCTGACGACAAAGCCGCGCCTGACGCTGGTCACCGTGCATCTGGGGCTCGACTACCTCAGTCCCGCGCCGCTCGGCTCGTGGATGGAAGGGCGCGGCCGCATCGACCGCATGGGCCGTGCGCTCTGCCATTCCAGCGGCATGATCTACGCCGACGGCAAGCCCGTGCTGCGCGCCGCCGGCGTTTTCCAGATCATCTCGGCGGATCGCCTGAAGAAGTGACTGGCTGCAAGCAGCTACTCCCCCGGCGCCCTCGCGTCGATGGCGAGCGCGTGCACGCCGCCGGCGATCTCCTCGGCCAGAGCCTCGTTGATCGCGCGATGGCGCTGCACCCGGCTCTTGCCGGAAAAGGCCGCCGATACGATCTTGACCGTGAAATGCGTTCCGCCCTGGTGGCCGGCGCCGCCCGGATGGACGTAATGGTCGGCGTGCTTGTGCGAATCGTCGATCACGTCGAGCGAAACCGGATCGAGCGCTGCTGAAAGTTTCGCCCTTATCCGGTCCTTAACCGGGATTGCGCTCTGATTCACGCTTTGGCCTCCTTCGTCGTGTAACGACTTGTCTGCTGACGGAATTTTAGACCTCAACGCGCCTTGCGGCGAGACCCGAACGACCCATAATGAACGATCCATGGATTTGAATTCGCCCATCTTCGACCGCATCAGGGTCAAGCGCGAGCGCCAACGCGAGGCGCCGCCGGCGTCCCGCCGGATCGTCTGCGATTTTCCGAGCTGCGAGGCGACCGGCGACTTCCGGGCGCCGATGGGCCGGCTGCGCGAAGGCCAGTATTTCTGTTTCTGCCTCGACCACGTGCGCGAATACAATTCGACCTACAATTATTTTGACGGCATGACCGACGAGGCGGTTGCGCGCTGGATGAAGGAAGACGTGATCGGCCATCGCCCGACCTGGGCGATGGGCGTCAACCGCGCCGGCAAGTCATTCCGGGAGGACAATGCAGGCATTCGCGATCCGTTGGGCGCGTTCGGGGACCGCATGCGCGGCCGCCAGCCGGAGGCGCCCGTACGGCCGAGCTACGGCATTGCCGCCCGGAAAGCGCTGTCCGCCCTTGGCCTCGACGAGACCGCCGACGCCGCCGCGATCAAGGCCCGCTACAAGGACCTCGTGAAGCGCCTGCATCCCGACGCCAACGGGGGAGACCGGTCGAGCGAGGACAAATTGCGCGAGATCATAAGGGCCTATAATTATCTGCGGTCGGCCAAGCTCGCCTGACGCCGGGCCGGCGTCAGGCGCATCGGACAAGTCCGCGGCCGAACCATGTCATGCAGCGCCCGCCGATCCGCGGCCGGCCGATCGGAGGATTGATGCAAGCCGTTAGCGAAAGAGCCGCAGATCGCGCCGCGCCCATGCCCGACATCAAGATTTCGGCGCGGCAGACCTTCGGCATCGACACGGACATGGAAGTGCCGGCCTATTCCAAGGCCGACGAGCACGTTCCCGACCTCGATCCCGACTACCTGTTCGACCGCGAGACGACGCTCGCCATTCTCGCGGGCTTCGCCCGCAATCGCCGCGTGATGGTCACCGGCTATCACGGCACCGGCAAGTCGACGCACATCGAGCAGGTGGCTGCGCGCCTCAACTGGCCCTGCGTGCGCGTCAATCTCGACAGCCATGTTTCGCGCATCGACCTCGTCGGCAAGGACGCCATCGTGCTGAAGGACGGCAAGCAGGTCACCGAATTCCGCGACGGCATTCTGCCCTGGGCGATCCAGAACAATGTCGCGCTCTGCTTCGACGAATATGACGCCGGCCGCCCGGACGTGATGTTCGTGATCCAGCGCGTGCTCGAAGTGTCCGGCCGCCTGACGCTGCTCGACCAGAACCGCGTCATCCGCCCCCATCCCGCCTTCCGCCTGTTCTCGACCGCCAACACGGTCGGCCTCGGCGACACCTCGGGCCTCTATCACGGCACGCAGCAGATCAACCAGGGCCAGATGGACCGCTGGTCGATCGTCTGCACGCTCAATTACCTGCCGCACGACAAGGAAGCCGACATCGTGCGCGCCAAGGTGAAGTCCTACGACAAGACCAAGGAAGGCCGCGACACCGTTTCCAAGATGGTGCGCATCGCCGACCTCACCCGCAACGCTTTCATGGCCGGGGACCTCTCGACGGTGATGAGCCCGCGCACGGTGATCACCTGGGCGGAGAACGCTGAAATCTTCGGCGACATCGGCTTCGCCTTCCGCCTGACCTTCCTGAACAAGTGCGACGAGCTCGAGCGTCCGATGGTCGCCGAATTCTACCAGCGCTGCTTCGGCAAGGAGCTGCCGGAAAGCGCGGTCAATGTGGTGATGACCTGAGGCGCGGCGCAAGCAGGAACACGTGAGCTCGAATCGCAAACCCGCCTCCCCGAAGGAAGCCCCGCAAGAACCGTTCAAGCGGGCGGTGGCCGCCTGTATGCGCGCCATGGCGCAGACGCCGGGCCTCGAAGTCACGTATTCGGCCGACCGTCCCGCCGTCATCGGCACGGGCGAGAACGCCAAGGCGCGCCTGCCCGAGCCGCCGCGCAAGCTTTCTGCGCGCGACGCGGCGATCGTGCGCGGCCATTCCGATTCGCTGGCGCTGCGTCTGGCCTGCCACGACGACAGGATCCATCGCCGCATCGCCCCTCAGGGGACCGCCGCCCGCGGCGTGTTCGAAGCCGTGGAGCAGGCCCGCGTCGAGGCGATCGGCGCGCGCCGCATGGAAGGCGTCGCCGCCAATCTCGGCGCGATGCTGGAGGACAGGTACAGCCGCGGCAATTACGCCGAGATCGACAATCGCGCCGATGCGCCGCTCGAGGATGCGCTGGCGCTGATGGTGCGCGAGCGCCTCACCGGCGCGCCCGCGCCGAAGAACGCGCAGGGCGTCGTCGATCTCTGGCGGCAGTTCGTCGAGGAACGCGCGGGCGCCGAACTCGACCGCCTCGCAAAGTCCATCGAGGACCAGCGCGCCTTCGGCAAGGTCGTCCACTCCGTGCTGAGCGCGCTCGACATGGCCGACGACGCCTCCTCCGACACCGACGAGAGCGAAGAGGATTCCAAGGACGATTCGGACAACAACGAAAACGAGGACGACAAGGGCGACGAGCAGGAAGCGCATGGCGAAGCCGTGCAGATGGAGCAGGCCGCCGATTCCGAAGACGAGATGGACGACGGCGAGACCGACGCCGCCGACGCGCCGTCGGGCGAATTTCCCGAGGAAGCCGACGCCGGCGACAGCGAGGAAGCCGCCGAATCCCGCCGCCCGCCGATGCACGGCGCCGACAAGCGCGCCCCCGACTACAAGGCCTTTACGCACAAGTTCGACGAGATCGTGCAGGCGGAAGAGCTCTGCGACGCGGAAGAACTCGAGCGCCTGCGCGCCTATCTCGACAAGCAATTGTCGTCGCTGTCCAACGTCGTCGGCCGTCTCGCCAACCGCCTGCAGCGCCGCCTGATGGCGCAGCAGAACCGCGCCTGGGAATTCGATCTCGAGGAAGGCGTGCTCGATTCCGCGCGCCTGCCGCGCATCGTCATAGACCCGCAGCAGCCGCTCTCCTTCAAGCACGAGAAGGACACGAATTTCCGCGACACGGTCGTCACGCTGCTGCTCGACAATTCAGGCTCCATGCGCGGGCGCCCGATCACGGTCGCCGCCACCTGCGCCGACATTCTCGCGCGCACCCTGGAACGCTGCGGCGTGAAGGTCGAGATTCTCGGCTTCACCACCCGCGCCTGGAAGGGCGGGCAATCGCGCGAGGCCTGGCTGCAGGCCGGCAAGCCCGCCAATCCCGGCCGCCTCAACGATCTGCGCCACATCGTCTACAAGTCGGCCGACGCCCCCTGGCGCCGCGCGCGAAAGAATCTCGGCCTGATGATGCGCGAGGGCCTCTTGAAGGAGAACATCGACGGCGAGGCGCTGGACTGGGCGCACCGCCGCCTCGTGCATCGGCCCGAGCAGCGGCGCATCCTGATGATGATTTCGGACGGCGCGCCGGTCGACGATTCCACGCTCTCGGTCAATCCCGGCAATTATCTCGAGCGCCACCTGCGCCACATCATCGACGAGATCGAGAACCGCTCGCCGGTCGAGCTCATCGCCATCGGCATCGGCCACGACGTGACGCGCTACTACAAGCGCGCGGTGACCATCGTCGACGCGGAGGAGCTCGGCGGCGCGATGACGGAAAAGCTCGCCGAACTCTTCGACGAGAACACGCCGCCGCCCGCGCCGGTCAAGCGCGCGCCGGCGCAGCCGAAGGCCCCGCCGCGCAAGGACGGCCGCGTGCAGATCGCGACGCGCTGAAGCCGGGACCGCCGGCTTCCAGCCGGCTGCTACGTCACCGACAGCCGTACCCACGTTCCATGCGCACGATCTCGGCGATGCGCGCGCGGCTGTTGGCCGACAGCGGCACGTCGTTCACATTGTCGTACTGACAACCGGCGTTGCCGAACGTGCGAATGCCGCGCGGCGTGTTGAAGCAATAGCCGGCGTCCTTGTAGATCGCGTTGCGCTCGTACCACAGGTCGCCGCAGCTCTGCGCATGGGCCGGAATGACGGATGCGCCGCCGAGCAGCGCGGCCAGCAGAAATTTCCTCATGTCGCTCCCTTCAGCGTCAGTGGAAATGACGAGCCTAGCCCCGCCGCGCGCATTTACCTAGCGGCGCGCGAACGCCGCCCTGTCATCCCGGACGGCCGCAGGGCGATCCGGGATCCAGCGTACAAGCGCCTTCGTCTAGGTCCCGGCTCTCCGCTGCGCTTCGGCCGGGATGACAAGCGCTACCGCGGTGCCAGCGCCCAATAGTCGATGTCCAGAATCACGCTCGGGTCGTAGTCCTTCGACCCTTCCTGCAAGAGCGGATACGCCGCGCACGGAGAATCCTTCGTCGCGATCGTGCGCAGGCGCAGCGCGCCGACGTCGTCGCGGCCGGGGATTTCGGCGGTCTCCAGCACCTGCGTCCAGGCGTGCACGGTCAGGCCCGCGAATAGCGGCGCGACATGGCGGCCGCCGTTGATCGCGGCAATGTGGAAGGCGTTGGCGAGCCCGTTGAACGACAGCGCGCGGGCAAGCGAAATCACGTGGCCGCCGTAGATCAGCCGGCGGCCGAAGCGCCCCTGCCCCTCGGTGAACTGGTTGAAATGCACCTTCGCCGTATTCTGATAGAGGCGCGTCGCGATCATGTGCTCGGCTTCCTCGACCGTCATGCCGTCGACATGGTCGATTCTTTCGCCGGCCTGATAGTCCCCCCAGCGGTGCGGCTGGCCGGCGAGCGCGAAGTCATAGTGCTTGACGGAGATTTCCGGGCAGGCGTCGCCGAGCGCGTCGGCCGGCAGCGCCTTCGGCAGTTCGGGCACATGTTCTTCCGTCACGGGCGCGTTGGGATCGCGCTTGCGCACCATCACCCAGCGCACGTAATCCAGCACGACGTCGCCGTGCTGGTTGAAGCCGCGCGAGCGCACGTAGACGACGCCGGTCTGGCGGTTGGAGTTTTCCTTCAGCCCGATGATTTCGGAAACCGACGACAGCGTGTCGCCGGGATAGACGGGCGCGAGAAACCGGCAGGCGGCATAGCCGAGATTGGCGACCGCGTTCAGCGAAATGTCCGGCACCGTCTTGCCGAAGACGACGTGAAAGACGAGCAGGTCGTCGACCGGCGCATGCTTGTAACCGATCGACCGGGCGAACGCGTCCGAGGACTGGACAGCGAAGCGCGAGCCATAAAGCGCCGTGTAGAGCGCGACGTCGCCTGCCGTCACGGTGCGCGGCGTCGCGTGCCGGATCGTCTGGCCGATCCGAAAATCCTCGAAGAAATTGCCCGGATTTGTCTTGCTCATGTCGACCCCGCTAAATCGCCCTGTCCTTAGAGCGCGGGACAAAAAAGGGGAAGCCGGTTTTTCGCCGCGTCGGCGCTAGACCGTCAGGCGCGCCAATGCCGCCGAAAGGGCGACGAAATCGCCGGCGATCTCGAGACTCTTGACGCGCGACGTCTGCCCCGAAGCCAGCGTCACGGCGGACTTCGGAACGCGCAACGCCTTGGCGAGAAATTCGATCAGCGCGGCGTTCGCCTTGCCGTCCTCGGGCGCGGCGCGCACCCGCGCCTTCAGCACCGGCCGCCCGTCGCTCATCGTCTCGACGCCGTCGATGGCGTCACGCCCGCCCTTGGGCGTCAGCCGCACGACCAGCGTCAGCCCGGCCTCCGTCGCCCGCCAGGGGACCTCGGCCATCAGCCGACGAGCAGATAGGCGTTGGACCGGATCAGGTCTTCGATGAAAGAGAGCAGCAGCAGCAGGATGACCGGCGATATGTCGAGCCCGCCGAGCGTCGGCAGGAATCGCCGGATCGGCCGCAATACGGGCTCGGTCAGAGCGTCCAGCGCGCGCCAGATGGACTGTACGAACTGGTTGCGCGTATCGACGACCTGAAAGGCGACCAGCCAGGACATGACGGCGGTGGCGATAATCACCCACCAATAGAGATTAATGATCGTCAAAATGAGCTTGAGAAGCGGCGCCGCCATCGTATGTGCATCCCCTGTGTCGGCCGGCATCCTTACATTCGGGGCGCCGATCCTTCAATGTGCGCGGCGGCGCTTGCGGGAACGACGATTGACAGAAGGGCGCCGGGCGGACTAGACAGCGCGCCGGAGCGGGGCTGTAGCTCAGATGGGAGAGCGCTGCAATCGCACTGCAGAGGTCAGGGGTTCGAATCCCCTCAGCTCCACCAATCGCTCCGTGAATCGCCGGGTCGGCGAAATCGAAAGAAAAACAGAAAGCTGACAAGGGCGGCCGCCGTTCGTCGCCGCCGCGCTTCAGCTTGTCGCATCCATGCCTTCGACGCCCGTCAATTCGACCGCGATCGTGCAGACGAGGCCGGTCTTTTCGAAGCGCCGCTCGACCTGCGCGCCGGGAACGCCGCGCACGATGAGAGTCATTCCGGTGTGGTTTGCCTCGACGTCTTTCACCTCCGGCCCGCCGGTTTCGGTCCAGACGAGTTCGAGACGTCGCTTGCCGTCTTCTTGCTGGCGGACCTGCCAGGCCAGCCGAACCTGTCCGGCTGGCCCGCTCAGCGCGCCATATTTCGCGGCGTTCGTCCCGAGCTCATGCAGGGCGAGGCCGAGCGGCGTCGCAATTTGCGGCGGCAGCGTCACCGGCGGTCCGGAAATCAGCAGCCGGTCGTCCGTCATGTAGGGGGCGAGCTGCTGGCGCGCGAGCGCTTCGACCGAGGCGCCGCGCCACTCGTTGTCGACGAGCAATTCATGGGCTTTGACCAATGCGCCGATTCGCGCGTCGAGCGCTTTCATCGCCTGGGGGTCGGTCCCGCTGCCGCGCAGGGTGCTGCGCGTAATTGACTGGACGACGGCCAGCGTGTTGCGCACGCGATGCGACAATTCCCTCAGGAGCAGGTCTTGCCGCGCGATCCAGGCGGCCTCCGCCTCGCGCTGTTCCGTCACGTCGACGAAAATCACGACGACGCCGTCGATCTTGTCGTCGAGCGTCCGGTAGGGCCGCAACCGCATCAGGAACCACCGCCCGCTCGTCGTTCGCACGGTGCGCTCGATCGAATTGAGGTCCGTCAACACGCGCTGGGCGTCGACGACGAGGTTCTGATAGTCCAGCCTGTGCGTGAAGTCGGTCACGGGGCGGCCTTCGTCGCCGGGCACAATGTTGAACAACTCGGTCGTGCGCGGGGTGAAGCGTTCGATCCGCAATGTCGAATCGAGGAACAGAGTGCCGATGTCGGTCGCGCTCATCAGGTTCTGCATGTCGCTGCGCGCGCGCGACGCCATCTCGTATTTCAGTTTGAGTTCGTTGTTGAGCGTCTGAAGCTCCTCGTTGATCGACTGCAGCTCCTCCTTGCTCGTCTCCAGCTCCTCGGCGGTCGAGCGGTATTCCTCGTTGATCGACTGAAGTTCTTCGTTGGCGGCCCGCAATTCCTCGGTCGCCGCCTCGTATTGCTCGCGGGTCGTACGCAGCACGGCGCGCGTGGCGTGCAGTTCTTCCCGCAATTGCGCAACCGCCGTCGAGGACTCCTCGGTCGAACTCTCGAAGGGGTCGGCCGGCCCGCCCTCGATGAACAGGACAAGAGCGGCGCGCATCGAATCGTCGCGCTTTACCGGCCGCACGTTGATCACCACGGACTTCGAAACGCCATCGAACCGCACCGGGATCGGCAAGCTCACGGTCGGCTCGTCATTCTCGAACGCGCGGTGCAGCGCCGCGCGCAACTCAAGGCGCAGCTCGGGGCGGACGACTTCGGCCGCGTCGGTGGTGATCGGCCCGCTCGAATGCAGCAGATAGCGTCCGCAGCTTTCGGACAGGTTCACAATGAGATAGCGATCGTCGACCAGCAGGCTCGGCGGCGCGAATTCCTCGAGCGCGACGCGATGCATAGAGACGTCCGCGCCTGTCGTGGATCGCTGGGCGCGCGGCCTGGAGGGAACGTTCGGCACGAGCGCCGTGGTCATCAGCCGCGGCAGCGGCGGAAGCATGTCGCGCGGATGGTCCGCCGCCTGATAGATGCGCGCATCGCGGTCGATTACCGTAAACAGGCCCGCCGGGCTTTCAGCGCCTTCGGACGTGCCGAGAAAGAGATAGCCGTGCGGCGCCAGCGCATAGTGCAGGACGCTGCAAACCTGTTGCTGCAGGTCGCGGTCCAGATAGATCAGCAGGTTCCGGCACGAAAGGAGGTTGATCTTCGAAAAGGGCGGATCCTTGAGCAGGCTGTGCGAGGCGAAGACGATGAGATCGCGCACCTCCCGACGAATTCGGTACTGATCGCCCTCGCGGACAAAGAAGCGGCGCAGGCGCTCGTCCGAGACGTCCGTCGAGATCGTGGCCGGATAACGCCCTTCGCGCGCGACGGCCAGCGCCTGGTCGTCGAGATCCGTCGCGAAAATCTGGATCTCGGGACGAATGTTCTGGCGCGCTGCTTCCTCGAGCAACAGGATAGCGATGGAATAGGCTTCCTCGCCGGTCGCGCACGCGGGCGTCCAGACCCGGACCGTCGATTCGAGCAGGACATGGTCGAACAGGCGCGGAATGACCATCGCGGCGAGCGTATTGAAAGCCTCGCGATCGCGGAAGAAGCTCGTCACCGAGATCAGCAGATCGTTGAAGAGCGCCAGGACTTCGTCCCTATGCTCCTGCAGATAGGTCAGATACTGATCGAGCCGCTCGGTTTGCGCCACCTGCATCCGGCGGGTGAGGCGTCGCAGCAGGGTCCCGCGCTTGTAGCGCGAAAAATCCTGGCCGGTCTTCAATCGAAGGTAGGCGAGTATGCGGCGCAGGTTCTCCTCGTTTCCTTCCTCTATCCGCTGAAGCGCGACCTGCGGCTTGGTTGCGATGAGGATGGCAAGCTGGCGCGCCAACTGCGCGACCGGCAGCACGAAATCGGCGCCGCTGGCGATGGCGTTGCGCGGCATCGACGCAAATTCCGCCTCGTCCGGGTCCTGAACCAGAATGATGCCGCCGTTTTCGCGGACGGCGCGAACTCCGAGCGCGCCATCGGAGCCTCCGCCGCTCAGAACGATGGCGAAGCCGTCGCCGTGCTGTTCGGCGAGCGAACGAAAGAACAGGTCGATCGGCGCACGACGACCGCGTGGCTCATCGAAAGGCGTGGCCGCTATCGTGTTGTCCGAGATGAGAAGCCGTCGATCGGGCGCAATGACATAGACGGCGTTCGGCTCGATGTGCATCTCCTCCGTGACCTGAGTCACTTTCATCGTGGTGTGATTCGACAGAAGCCGCGCCAGTTCGCTGGAATGGCCGGGATCGAGGTGAACGATCACGACATAGGCTGCGCCCAGGCTCGGATTGAGATTGCCGAACAGGGTTTGCAGGGGCTCGATGCCGCCTGCCGAGGCGCCGATCCCGACAACCGGAATACGTTTCTCCGTGCGCGCATCCTTGCTCATGTTGCTTCCCGAAAACAGAAGCCGATTATACACGCGCCAATTTCGATCCACAGCAAGAGGACTATTTGTCTACAAGCATTTTCAGATCGAAATCGCACTACAGAAGGCCCGTTGAACCGCTCTTAATCTGCATTAAGTAGTCTGCAGCGAAGCGCTGGCGTCCGGCGTAGGCTGCGTCTGAACCATGCCCCTAGCGCTCATCCGAAGGCTCGAAACTTTCCTCTCGCTGAGCGAAGAGGAAAAGCGCGGCCTCAGGCAGGCGTTCCACCAGCGTCGCGCGGCGGCCGTCGGCGTCGACTTCGTTCGTGAGGGCGACCCGACGAGAAGCGTGACGGTGATGATCGACGGGCTCGGCTATCGCTACAAGCAATTGTCGAACGGCCGGCGTCAGATCGTCGCCTATGTGCTGCCGGGCGACTTGGTCAGTTCCGGGATGCTGGCGTCCGACGTTTTCGATCACAGCGTTCACATGATGCAGCCGTCCATCGTGGCCTCAATCCATCATATGGATCTCATGACGCTGCATCCCAACCTGATGCGCGGCCTCTGGAGCATCGTTGCGCGCGAACTGGCGATCACGCAGGAATGGGTGGTCAACGTCGGCCAGCGCGACGCCCAGGCGCGCATCGCCCACCTCTTCTGCGAACTCTACTACCGGATGCTCGAAATCGGGCAGGTGCACGACGGCGCCTTCGCTTTCCCGGCGTCCCAACAGGAACTCGCCGACAGCAGCGGCATCACCAATGTGCACGCCAACCGCACGCTGCAGAACCTGCGCAGGCAGGGCGTGATCGCGTTCGACGGCAAGACGCTGACCGTTGCGAACATCGCTGCGCTGAAAAGGATCGGGCTGTTCAACCCCGCCTACCTTCATCTCGAAAGATCGGGCGCGCTGCGGGCGACTCCGCCCGTCGCGGGAAAATGACCGGCGAGCTTTCGCGCGCGCTCACGCCCGATTGTAGACGTCCTCGAAGCGAACGATATCGTCTTCGCCAAGATAGGACCCGGTCTGCACTTCGATGAGCTCGAGATCGATCTTGCCGGGATTGCCGAGCCGGTGGACGCAGCCGATCGGCATGTAGATCGACTCGTTCTCGTGTACGAGCCGCACCTCGTCGCTTCGCGTGACTTCCGCCGTGCCTTTGACGACGATCCAGTGTTCCGCGCGATGAAAGTGCTTTTGCAACGATAGCCGCGCGCCGGGCTTCACGACGATTCGCTTGACCTGATAGCGCGCGCCGACGTCGACCGACTGGTAATGGCCCCAAGGCCGGAAAATGCGCCTATGTTCGACCGCTTCCCGACGATTCTCGCGCTTCAGGCGCTCGACCAGGTCCTTCACCTCGCCATCGTGATTGCGATTGAGGACCAGCACCGCGTCCTCGGTCGTCACGACGATGACGTTCTCGACGCCGACGACCGCGGTCAGTCGTTCGCTTGACCGGACGAAGACATTCCTGGCGTTCAGGACGACGGCCTCGCCGGTCAGCGAGTTTCCGTCTTCGTCGCGCTGGGCGAGATCGCCGAGGGCGCGCCAGCTTCCGATATCCGTGCAGCGGAAATCGCCCGCGAGCACGGCGGCCCTGTCCGAATTTCCCATTGCCGCCCGGTGCAGCGACATGGACGGCGCGCGGGAAAACGCGTTCGCATCGAGCAGGGAGAAGCCGAGATCGCTTGTGGCGTTCGCCAGAGCAGCTTTCGCCGCCGATGCGATTGTCGGTTGCAACCGCTCGATTTCAGCCTGAAGCGTATCGCAGCGAAAAACGAAATCGCCGAAATTCTGGCTCCAGCCGGAGGCTGCGAACTCTTCCGGATCGTCGCCAACGGGCCTGTCCGCGAGTTCGACGACGCGGCGGACGTCGCTTGCCGGCGCGATGCGCGCGCCGGCGCGCAAATAGGGCCGCCCATCCGCAGGGACGCTGCGCGACGCGCCGAGCCCGACGATATAGCCTTGCGCAGCCGTCTCAGCGGCCACGCGACACATTTCCGCAAACCGCGATCGGTCCTCGATGACGTGATCGGACGACAGCAGCGCGACGATGGCCTGCGGATCGGCGCGCGCTGCGATCTCGGCTGCGACGACGGCCGCCGCCGCCGACCCGCGACGCGCCGGCTCGAGAACGATCGTCGCCGACACGCCGACCTGCTCGAGCTGATCGGCGACCAGAAATCGATAATCGTAGTGAGAGATGACGATCGGCCGATGAAACAACGCATCCGCCAGCCCCTCGACCGCCATCTGGAAGGTCGACAATCGCCCGATCAGCGGTATGAACTGCTTCGGCAGCGTCTCTCGCGATTCCGGCCACATGCGCGATCCGGATCCGCCACAGATGATGACGGGCGTAATTTTCCGCGCGGCTGCAGACGTCATCGGCGCCGGCGCGACCACCGCAAGATCGCGCGGGTCGAAGGGGCGCACGTCGCCGACATCCAGGCTTCTGGGCAATTCCGTCATGAGGCGATCCCCCGGCCAGCCCGACCTCACACTGCGCGCCGCGCCGGCTCCGGCGATTGGCTCGCGGGCCAGGACCAATGCGCGCGCGCCGAATTGAAGACAACGATCCGGCGCGATGCAACGGCCTCATCGGGAGTAACCCTGGCGCGATCATGCGGCGAGGCGCAGGTTCAGCGAGGTCTTGGAGAGCCGGCGTCCGGAAGCGCCGTCGATTCCAGTTTCACTGCGCGCGCGGCGGCTTCTTTCAGGGCCAACCACGTCGCGCCATCGTCGTTGTGAATGTCGAACTGGTCGTGTTCGTCGCGCGGATACCGGCCGCTGTCCTGCCGCGCAACCAGTCGCCACACCAGCCAGCCGGCGCAACCGGGTTGCGCATCGAGCGTCTGGAGCCAGCGCGCGTAGGTCCTCGCCTGTTCCGGGTGAGAACGCGGCAGGCCAAACTCCGACATGATGGCTGGCTTTCCCGCCCTCTTCGCGATCGCGCAGAAATCGACGATCAGCCGCTCGTATTCCTCGTCGGATAGCCGGTAGTAGGCGGGATAGCCGTGCCAGCCGCCGAAATCGATCGAGTGGATGAACAAGTCGCTCAGCTTTTGCCGGATATTGGCGCTGCCGGAACTGACGAGATGATTTCTGTCGAGGGTCTTTACGAAATCAGCCATCTCCCGCACCCACGCCGCGCGCAATTCGTCGGGCTTGGCCGCTGGCTCGTTCATCAGATCCCAGGCGAAGATCGTGGGATCGTCCCGGTAGATCACGCCCGTGTAGTAATTGCGATGTCCGATGACGTAGGAGACCCAGGCGCGATAATCGGACTTTGCCCGCGGGTCCAGAAAGAAGAAGCTCTCGGCGTTGCGGGCGCCGTACCATGCGCTGATCTGATGCGCGCCGCCCGTGTATTTCCAGAAGTCGAGAAGCGCTATGTACAGCTTGAGTCCCCGGCGCGCAGCCTCGGCAAGAAGGAAGTCGACCTTCTGCATCCCGTCCTTGCCGCTATTGATCGCCATTCCTCCGCTGCCGGGATTCCAGGAGAGCAGGTAGGTTCCCTTGACGCCGAGGTTCGAGGCGTCCTCCGCGCTGTCGAAATTCCAGATCGTCGGCATGGATCCGTCGCGCGAGCCGATGACGGGCTGCAGGAATATGCGAACGACGTTGGCGCCCATCGCGACGGCGTCGTCCAGGACGCGGACGACTTCGGCTTCGCTGGCGAAGGTCAGGTAGTGATTGTTCACCCCGGCGATGTGGAACGGTTTGCCCGACAGCACGAATTCAGACCCGCTCGTTTGAACGAAATTGCCGGGTCGGAGATTCTGCGCCTGAACCCCAACCGGAAGCCAAGCAATAAGCGCGGTGAGCGATAATGCAATTGTCTGGATCAAGGTATTTACCCGGGTTCAGCTTCGATTTTTTACTTCACGTTCTATTCTCGCAGCCCACACAGTGCTGCGCCGTCAAGACTCAGTACGCTAAATTTCATTTGTCAGTTTGTTAACCTACGCTAATGTGCTACCCCCAATAGAGATGCTATCGGTCCCGCGCGGGTAGCTGTTGCGTGCGAGTTTGGGGGGTGCGCGATGCGTGGACGAACGCCGACATTCATTATTGGGCATTACTCCCTCGGCCGCGAAGGCTTGCGGCGCATCATCGGTACCTCCCGCTTCGAAATTGTCGGCGCCGCCGCATGTCTCGACGACGTTTCCGAGGGGGCGTCGGGTGGGACCGACTGTCCGCTTCTGATCCTGCTGCTCGGCGACGAGTTCGACGCAGACCTGCGGACGATCGAGCGCTTCAGGAAACTTGCGCCGGCTGGACGTGTTGCGGTCGTGGGGCGCCACTGGGATTTGCCGCATGCGGTCGCCGCCTTCGACGCCGGCGCCAACGCCTGCCTTGCGGAAGGCGCTGACGGCGCGACGTTCGTCAAATCCTTGGAACTGATCATGCTCGGCGAGACGATATGGCCGCGCGAAGTCCTGCCGAGGCTCTCGGCCGCGCCGAACGCGCCCGTCGCCGAGGTTGGCGACGATCGCGACAGCGACGTCAGCGCTGACGCCGCTGCCGCGACCGAGGCCGACAATAATCCGGAGTTCCAGCTTTCACGCCAGGAGATGCGCATCCTCGACTGTCTCGCGGAGGGCGAGTCCAACAAGCAGATCGCGCGTAAGCTGGACATCGCAGAAGCGACCGTGAAGGTTCATGTGAAAGCGATCCTGCGCAAGATGCGCGTATCCAATCGGACGCAGGCGGCCGTATGGGCGCTGCGTGGCGCGTCGAACCGGCCGGCCAGGAATTTCCCCGCGGCGATCGACCCTGCTGTGCGAACGAGGGCGCGGAACTGAAATCTGTCTGCCGTCGATCAAGGAGGCCGGCGGACGCGGCCGCCGCAAAGCGGCGCCGTTGAAATCTGAGTAGTCATTCAGCACGGGTTGCAAGCGTCGCGGGTCCGCACGAACTTCCCCGCCGCCGAGCGCGACGCGCGTTGACGGCGCGTCGGAGGCTCTGCCAGTGCTCAAGCGAAACGCCATCTACAACAGCGCCTCGCGCCAATGGCGGAAGGTGCCAGTCAGGATCCGAGAGCCTATCTGGCGCTTTGTTCAGAGTTGGTCCGGCGAGGACTACCAGCGGATCGCATTTCACGGCAAGGTTTACAGGCGCGGCACGAATCGCGCGAAATCGTACAGGCAATTGTTTCCGCAGCCGCCGCGCGACGCGAAGATTCTCGATGTCGGCGCAAACCTCGGCTACTACTCCCTGAGAGCAATCGAAGAAGGCGCTGCCTATTGTCGCGCCGTGGATATCGAGGCGGACAATGTGGCTTTCATCCGCACTGTCGCCGACGATCTCAAGATCGACAATCTGGATGTGGTGAAGGCGGACATCGCCCGCTACCCAGTCGAGCGCGACTTCGACGTGATCTTGTGCCTCAACGTGCTTCATCATTTTCCGGATCTCGAAGCTGCCGAAGCGATCATCGAAAAGCTGTATCGACGAGCGTCGTCGAAACTCGTTCTGATGGTGCTGGCGCCGGACGAGGCCGGCGTTCGACACAGTTTCGATACTGACCCGGATCCTCTCGGCGGAAAGCGCTTCTTGCGCATTTCGCCCCATCACGTCTCGGACCTCTACCGTCGCGTCAAAGTCGAGATTGCGCCGGCCAAAAGTTATGGCCCCAACCGATACGTGATCATCATCCACAAGTAGGCGCGCGACACGCGCCTCGACGATTGCTTGCGTTCTCGCCGCTCGAAGCGCGCGGGAGTTAGAGCGACGCCATCGGGACTCAAGCAATGGCGAGGTGGGGAACTAGGGGTAATTCGTTGTAGCACTCGCCGCAGCGGCGGTTCGCTCCTAGTGTTTTCGCGCAGACGGTTTCCGCCTTCGAGCGTCAGAGGAAGAGCGGCGTGTCGCCGATTGCTGGGGGTTTTCCATGACGCATTCACCGCGCATTCTTGCGAAGAATCCCCTATCGGCGGGCGCCCTGCTCGTCGCGCTGACCGCGAGCGTCTTGCTCGCCAGGACAGCGCTTGCATTCGACGACACGACGACCTCGCAAGAGGAGCGGACGCAATCGGATACCCAGCTCCTCAGCGGCGACCGCATACGCCTGAACATTTTCGAGCGTGTCGATCTCGAGGAGGATCAATGGGCGCAGCGCAAGCGCGTGGGCAAACCCGACCAGAGCTTCTATCCGCGGCAGGATCTGTCGGGCGACTTCATCGTCCAGTCCGATGGCACGTTGCCTTTGCCTTTGCTCGGAAATATCGCCGTCGAGAATCGGACCGCAAGCGCCGTGATGAAGGAGATCGGCGAGCGCTTCCGGAGTCTGACGACGCACGCCGCCCGCGTCAGCTACGCGATCATCGAGCGGCAACCGGTGTCGATCGTCGGGCCGGTCAAGCAACCCGGCGTATACAAGTTCGTCGACGGGATGACCGTCTTCCATGTCATTGCGCTGGCTGGCGGCTACAAGGCGATCGACGACTCCTGGGGCAAGGTGGAATTCGCCAAGCAGAATGCGACGCTCGCCGCGGCGCGGCGGCGCTGGCAGCGTTTTGCAGCGGAGACCGTGGTCTTGCGCGCGGAGCGCGATCACATTTCCGAAAGCGACGCGATGAAGCAGACCGGCGTCGTCGACGCGGCGGCGCTGGAGGAGGCGCGCAATAATCGGCTGCGCGCGCGGCAGTCGATGACGCAGCGCCGCTCCGTTCTGGCGTCGTCGCTCGCCGCCACCGAAGAGCTTGCGAAGGCCACGGAAGACCGGGTCCACGCCGCCGAGCTTGCCGTGCGCGATCGCCGAGAGCGCGTTCAGTCGCTTCGCAAGCTCGCCGACAATGCGTCCATCGGCCGGCCGGTGTTCCTGCAGGCGAATGTCGAGCTCAGCGAAGCCGACGAGCGTCGAATTCAGGCCGTCGCCGCGCTCAGCGAGGCAAAGTATCGGCTGACGCACGCCAAACTCGAGCTTGCCAAGTTCGACATCGATATGCGTGTCGAGCTGGACGCCCTGCTGACGCAGCGCAGCCAGGAGGCGGCGGATGCGGACGCCGCATTGCGCGCGGCTGAGGCTGCAGTCCTCACGCTCGCGCCCGACGCCGAACAACTGGCGAGCGCGATGGGAATTGAAATCATTCGACAGGCCAAGACGGGATGGAGCCTGCTGCCGGCGGATTCGTACGCGACCCTGAAGCCGGGCGACCTCGTCATCATCGGACCTCAGCAATCCACAGCACGCGCGGGCAAGTGAAGGAACGGACGTCCAGCAAGGGAGTATCGTACGATGCCGAATCTCTTCATGACTCGGTCGAGCCCGCGCGCGCCTGAAGGCGGCGCGCACAGGCTGTGCCCGTACTCTGAATTCGATATGGCGCATATCCCGCGCGTTTCCGTCATCATCCCGACATTGAACGAGGAGCGGAATCTTCCGCATGTTCTCACGCGCATTCCGTCATGGATTCATGAGCTGATCATTGTCGACGGCTGCTCGACCGACGATACGATCGCCACAGCGCGGCGTTTCTTCCGTTCCGCGCGCATCGTGATCGAGAAGACGCGCGGCAAGGGCGCCGCGTTGCGCGCCGGCTTCATGGCGGCGACCGGGGACATCGTCGTCATCCTGGACGCCGACGGCTCCATGGACCCTGCTGAAATAACGACCTTCGTCGGCGCGCTGATGTCCGGCGCCGATTTCGTGAAAGGGTCTCGCTTCATCCAGGGCGGCGGCACCGACGATATGTCGGCGTTCCGTATGCTCGGCAACTGGGGGCTGACCAAGGCGGTGCGCATTCTCTATCGCACACATTTCAGCGATCTCTGCTATGGCTACATCGCCTTCTGGAAGCCCTACGTTCCGCTTCTCCTGCCAACGACGAGCGGATTTGAGGTCGAGACGCTGCTCAACGTGCGCGCGCTCAAGGCCGGGCTCAAGATCGTCGAGGTGCCGAGCTTCGAGGCCAACCGCATATTCGGGGAAAGCAACCTGCGTGCGATTCCCGACGGTTGGCGCGTGCTGAAGACGATCTTCCGCGAGCGGCTCGCCTCCGCCCCTTACGGGGAACTCCAATGAACATCCTGATGGTATGGGCTCGTTTCTTTCCCGAGATGGGCGGCATCGAAACCCACATGTACGAAGTGGGCAAGCGCCTTCAGGCGGACGGTCATCGGGTGACGATCCTGACGACAGACCGGTCGGGGACATTGCCGGCAAAGGAGATCGTGTCGGACATGGACGTCGTCCGGGTCCGCGCATGGCCGCGCAACAGCGACATCTACCTTGCGCCGGGCGTCGCATGGGCAATCCTGCGATCGCGATGGGACGTCATCCACATTCAGGGCTACCACACCTTGGTGGCGCCTTTGGCGATGATCGCCGCGTGGCTGAGCCGTCAGATGTATGTCATCACCTTTCACAGCGGCGGTCATTCGTCTGCGGTTCGGCGTAGCTTGCGCGGCCTGCAGCACCGCATTCTGCGGCCCCTCGTCAGGCGCGCTGCGCAGCGCATCGGCGTGTCCGAATACGAGGCCGCGACCTTCAGCCGAACCATGAAGATCGACCCTGCTCAATTCATGGTCATTCCGAACGGCGTAACGCCGTTCACGGCGCCTGCTCGTTCGCTCTCGACGACGGACACGATCGTGTCGATCGGGAGGCTGGAGCGCTACAAGGGCCACCATCGGGCGATAGAAGCCTTCGCGCATCTCTTGCCGCACAAGCCCCACACCGATCTGCATATCGTCGGCGCAGGGCCGTATCGTGAAGAGCTGATCGAGCTCGCGCATCGCCTTGGCGTCGAAGATCACGTCCACATCTACGCCATCGACCCGTCCGATCGGGCGCGCCTGATGGATACTGTCGGAAACGCCTCGCTCGTCGTGCTTCTGAGCGACTACGAAGCTCACCCCGTCGCGGTGATGGAGGCCTTGAGCCTGCGCAGGAAAGTGCTCGCCACCCATTGCTCCGGCTTCATTGAACTCGCCGCGAGAGACTGGATCAGCACGGTTCCGCCGGAGGCGAACGCCGACGAGATAGCCAACGCCATGCTCCAGGCGATGGAAGACCCGTGTTGCGCCGATGTCAGGCTTCCGAGCTGGGACAATGCGGCTCATATGATCGAGAACGTCTATGGCGCAGTAGCGCGGGCCTGATCTCTTGTTGGGCCCTTCCGCCACGCGACATGGCTTCGCAAGCGTGACGCTTCCTTCGTGGCGGCGGGCATGGTCGGCGATCTGGTGGCTGATCGGCCGGTCCGATCCATCGGCTCTCGACGCGCATACGCTCCCGTTCTCATGGCGCGCGCCGGCCTTCGTCCTCCTCGTCACATGCGCCGATCTGAATCTCGTCGCCTATGCGCAAGGTCTGGGTCGCGAAGGCGAGGCGAGTTCGGTCTTCATCTTCTGGCTGTCCGTCTTTCTTCTGGTCGGCCCCGGCGCCTATCTGGCGACGCGCCCGAACCGCGACTGGAAAGAACGGCTCGCCATATTGGTGATCATCGGGCAATCGCTGCATCTCATTCGATTTTTCCACACGCCGACCCGGTTTGGCTTCTTCGACGAATTCCTGCACTGGCGAACCGCGCTCGACATTCTCGAATTGCACTCGCTTTTCGCGTTCAATTCCATTCTGCCGATCAGCCCGCTCTATCCCGGCCTTGAACTGCCCACCGTCGCCCTGTGCGAACTGGCGGGCATTTCGATCTTCGCATCGTCGATCATCATTATCGCCATTGCGCGCTTTGTGTCGGTATGCCTGCTATTCCTTATCTTCCGGGAAACTGCGCGCTCGGGCAGGATCGCCGCGATCGCCACCATTGTGTTCATGGGCAATTCCAGTTTCGGCAACTTCCACGCGCAATATGCGTACGAAACCCTCGCATTCGTTTTCTTCCTCTACATACTGCGTCTCGTCCTGACCCTCGAGGAGGCTGACGCTGGCGTCCGTTGGGACAATGCCAAGCTCGCCATTCTCGCGACGCCGGCGCTCGCGGTCACCCACCACCTCACGTCCTATCTGACCGCGGCCATAGCGGCGTCTGTCGCGTTGCTCTATTTCTTGCGGCCTGTCCGCGGCCAACCGAGACGCCAGGCCGGCCTCGTCATGGCCTTCGCCTTCGCCGCGCCGCTCGTCTGGGCCTGGCTGATCAAGCCGCCGACGGGCCCCTATCTGACTCCCCTGATCCTCGAGGGGCTTGCCGATCTCGGCCGTCTTCTGTCCGGCGCCTCGGGCGGCCGCAAACTCTTCGTGGCAAGCGACGGCACCTCCGTTCCGCTGCTGCTTCAACTCCTCGGCATGTCCTCCGTGCTCTTCGTCGCCGTCGGGCTCTTCTTCGGCTTCTTTCGCACACTGACGTTCGATCCGGCCGCGAAAGACGCCGGGCGAGACGCGTCGCTTTGGCCCTGGCGCTCGAGCAGCGCGGTCGCGCTGGGACTTCTGGCCGCCTGCTATCCGCTGACCGTCGCCTTTCGTCTGACAGTCGCCGGGTGGGAGATCGGCAATCGCCTGAGCTCCTTTGTCAGCGTTGGCGCGGCATTTGTCGTCGCGATCAGCATTACGCATTTTTTCCAGGCGCGTTGGCGCGGCCGCCGGTCGATGACGATACTTTCGGTCGTTCTCGGCGCGATGGTCGTCGGCGGCATGATCAACGGCTGGGGCGTCGCCGCCTTGCGCACGACCTACAAGGTCGGCGCCGACGGACAATCGGTCGAGCCCGTCGGCCTCGCGGTTGCGGAGTGGAGCCGTCGGACGCTCGGCCAGGGCAATCGCTTCGTCGCCGACCGCGTCAACGGCATCCTGCTCTCGACGATCGGCCGGCAGCTGCCGCTTTCGACCCTGTTCGGAGATCCGGGATTTGCCGGTCTCTTCTACGACGAGAAGTTCAGCTACGCCGAACGCAACATCGTGAGAAGCGGCGACGTCGACTACGTGCTCGTCGACCTGCGCCTCAGCCAGGCGCTGCCGCGCGTCGGTCATTATTACGAGCCGGGCGACATCGAGGCGCACGGCGACGTGCCGCCGCGCCTTCAGGATCTCCTGAAGTTCGACCGGGCCGCAGATGTCGATCGCATCATGGATGCCGGGCAGATCGTCATCTACGATGTTCGCGGCGTGCGCTCCGTTCGTCTTCCCGTCATCGATCCGCCCGCGTGGGTCGCCTGCCGGATCTGCTGGCTGCATCGATCGCGCGCGCCCGGCGAAGGAGAGACGCCATGACGCGCCGCACGGCACTTGTCGCGCTCGCTTTCTGGACGCTCGCGGTCCATGTCGCCATGATCGGACAGGCGCCGCCCGCGTTGCGCCTCCTGCTTGCGGCGCCCGTCCTCTACATGCCGGGCCGCCTGACGCTGGGCTGCTTCAATATTCGTCAGCCCCCGCTCGACCGCGGCCTGTCGTCGCTGCTCCTCAGTATTGGAATCCTCATCATGTGCGGTCTCGCGCTGCACCTTGCGCAGGCGCTCACGCCGGCCGGCTGGTTGATCGGGGTTGGCGTCGTCACCGCTCTTCTGATTGCATTCGGCGGCGCCGCCGACATCGAGCCGCCGCGGTCGATCCCATCGCTTCAGCCCGCGCTTGTCGGCCAGGTCGTTGTTGCGCTGGCGCTTGCCGGAACGGCGTTCCGCGCCACCCTGCACGACGCGCGCGTCGACCGACCGTTCGAAGTGCTGGAAATGTGGCTGGTCAAAGACGCCGCGACCGGCCGGCTCCAGCTTGGAATTCATAACGGAGAGAGCGCCGACAAGACGCTGGCGCTCGAAATTCGCGGCGAAGGCCGTATCGTGGAAGACCGCCGTACGCTGACCGTGCGCGGAAATTCCACAATGCTGCATCCGGTGGACGTGGTCGCCGTCCCGGAAAAACCGGAGGCGATCACGGCTGTGCTCTATGCGAAAAACGATACGATCGCGCGCCGTGTGAAAGTTCTCGTCGGGGCAAAACAATCGGCCGACCTCGATTCGTCCGGAGAATGATTCAGGCCGCCGCGACCGATCCCTTGCTTTCGAGGACATCCGCGTAGACCCGCTCGATACGCGACACAACCGCCGCCGAACGGAATTGAGCGACGCGCTGCATGGCGCCGGCGCCGAGACGTTCGCGCAGAGACGCATCGTCGATGAGCGTGCGCATGGCGGCCGCAAGCTCCGTCGCATCGCCAGGCGCCACCAGCATTCCGGAAACGTCGTGCTCGACAATATCGGTGTTGCCGCCAAGCCGCGTCGCGACCATCGGCTTGGCGAAACTCATGCCTTCCATCAAGACCGTCGCGCAGGGTTCGCGCCAGATCGACGGCGCCAATCCGAAAAGACAGCGTCGCCATGCGGCGAGCACGTCGGCGTGCGCCCAGCTCTCGAATAATTGGACATTGGGCGGCAGATCGCGCGGCGTTTCAGGCGTGCGCCTCCCGATCAGCACGAGCGGAGGCGCGGCGCCGAGCGAACGATAGGCGTCGAGGAGTATCCGCACGCCCTTGTGCGGCGACAGGTCGCCGACGAACAGGATGAACGGTTCGCCGGGGAGCAGGGCCGTTTTCGGTCCGTCGCCGATTTGCTCGAAGCGGTCGGGAATGAAGTTCGGCACGACTTCGTGCGGCAATCCCTGGAGGCGGTTGTCGCGCGCAACGGCCGTGCTCACCGCGAGGTACCGATCGACGGCGCGCGACACCAGCGGCCGCATCGCCATGTGGCTGGCGAGCGTGACCGTTCCTTTCGCCGCGCCATAGTGATCGACGGCGCAGCCGTAGCATTTCGATGGAGCGGGCCCTGAACACAGGCCTTCGTGGAACGTCAGATTCTTGCGCGGGCAGACCAGGCCATAATCGTGCAGCGTGACGACCAGCGGCGCGCTCCAGAAAGGCCGGAGCGGCAAGTAGGAATAGAAGATCCAGTTATGTGCGTGAACGACGTCGGGTCGATGCGCGCGCATGGCCCGGCGCAGCGTGAACGCAAGTTCCGGGTCCGGGAACGGCGGCGCGTGCGGCCGTTGATTGTCGACATAGACGCGCGTCAAACGCTGCACGGCGCCATGCAGGGGATAGATCGGGATGCGTTGCGCCTCGTCGGTTTTCGTCACGGCGCCCGACTGGGTCGCCACCGCGACGTCGTGCCCGCGCGCGTCGAGGGCATGGGCAAGACTGTGAACGTGACGCTCCTCCCCACCGATAACGGGCGGATAGAATTGCGACAGAAGAAGAATCCGCATCGTCCTACTCCTTGAGGTACCCCTGAAGTATTACTTGCGATCTTTCGACGTTCAGGCGCCTGACAGCGCTCTCACGACAAGTCAAACTGGAGCGCGTTCCGACGACGAAATCAAGTGCTGGGGTTTGGAGTCGCACGATGTACGACGGAGTGGAAGGCGGTCGCCTGGGATCGGGGCCGACAGTATTTGCGCCCTCCGAGCAGATGTCCGTCAGGCGTGCATTCGAGCGAACGAAGGCGGCGCTGGTCCGGCGCTTTCAATTTGGCCTGTTCGCACAGGGCTATGTTCTGATCGCCAATCAATTGGTCGCGGCCGGACTCGGCATCGTCTACTGGGCGGCGGCCGGCCACCTGTACTCGTCCAGCGACGTCGGACGCGCCGCTTCGGCGCTGTCTCTGATCATGCTGATTTCGCTGATCGCGGAACTCGGCGTGAAGGGAATGTTCGTGCGCTACATTCCCGCGCTCGGTCGCGAGCGGCGCGCCTTCATCCTTGCAAGTTATCTCGCGATTGTCGTCGTGGCGACGGTGCTCGCGCGGCTCGCAGTCGAATTCGACGTCGACCGCTTCTTCAATGACGTCTGTGACGGAGACGGATGCAAGTGGTTCGCCTGGGCGGCGATCGTCGTCACCATCTTCTACGTGCAGGACGGCGTGCTGATCGCGCAGCGACGCTCATGGCTCGTGCTGACGCAGAGCGCGACCTTCAACGCGACAAAGCTCGTCCTGATCGTGATCCTCGGATATTTTGCCGTCCACAATGCGATCCTGGTTTCATGGTTCGCGCCAATTCCGGTCTTCATCCTGATAGGCGGCCTCGTCATCTTCCGCGACCGGCGGTCGGTCGTCGCCGATGCGCAGCGCGTCAAGCGCGACGATTATTCGACGATGGTGAAGCAGACCGCGTGGTACTATCTCAGCGGTCTCGTGAACGAGGTGGCCGGACGCGTCCTGCCGTTGATCATCTTCGAGCGCCTCGGCGGTTCGTCGGCCGCATATTTCTTTCAGGCATGGCTCATCGCGGGAACCCTGCGCTTTCTTTCCACCAGCCTGGCGTCCTCGTTCACGGTGGAAATGGCGGAAAACCCGGCCGCGCTCGCGACAAGCGCGCGCAAGGCGCTTTTCTTCATGACAGGCGTGACCGTACTGGCGGCGGCCGCGGTCAATCTCTTTGCGCCCTTGATCCTGCGCATCATCGGCGCGGAATACGCGGAGAATGCTGCGCCGATCCTTCGGCTTCTGGCGCTTTCGGCCATTCCCTACAGCATCTCCATCTGGATGGCCTCCTACGCGCGCCTGGCCGGCTCCGGTCGATGCATCCTCGTCGGCAATGTCATCCAATCGGTCGCCTGCATCGGACTTGCGTTTATATGGATCGGCCCATTTGGCCTGACGGGCGTGGGAATCGCCTGCCTCCTGGCGCAAACCCTGGCGCTTGCGCCGTGCTACGGCCTTGTCGTCTCGGCGCTGCGCAGCCCCGATCTCGCATCGGGATCGCGCTCGCAATTCGCACGCGACTGGCGGCGGCTGGACTGGCGCTTCCTTCTTCGCAATCCCTGGCCGAAATCGGCGGCGTGCGACGAGCCGGCCATCGCCAGGGATCTTGCGCTGCTCGACGTCGATCTATTGCCCTTAAGCGATGCGCGTGGCGATCGCGAGCTCGTCGTGTTGCGCGATACCGCGCGCTCGTCCATCGCACATGCGCGACGGGCGCTCGGTCCTGCCGGCGAACTCGTCTGGGTCGGCCCGGCCTACCGGCTTGAAGGGGCGAGGCGGCGATTGCGCGACGCCGGCTTCGAGATTCAGTCGATCTTTCTCGGCGTTCCCGCAATCCGGCGCGCGAACATTTTCATACCACTGCCGGCGCGTCCGGAAACCGTCGCCTTCGCCCTATCGCACAAATTCTCCGCTCCCTCGGAAAGGCGCGCCCGGCTCTGCGCAATCGCGGCGCGCGTCATCGCGGCTATTGTCAACCAGCGCCTGATCGGCGGGGTCGCGCTGATGGCGCGCGCCGGCCATGCGGACATCTCTACGGTCGCAGACGACGCCTTTCACGCGCACGCGATGAATGGACTCGTCGCCATGCCAGGAAGCCGCGTGGACAGCGCCATCTGCGCCTTTGCCTGGACCGACGCCGGCGTATCGCCTGCGTTCGTCGTGAAGCGCGCGCGCAACGTCGGCGGCGATCAGCTCGTCATGCAGGAAGCCCGCATCCTTGCGTTGCTGGAAGCTCGCTTTCGCCCGCCCGCGCATCTTGCGGCGCCGCGCCTTGCCTGCATGCGCGTCGTCGCCGATCACGTCGAAACCTCGCAGAGCTATCTTGCCGGCGTGCAGATCGACAGGACCAAATTCGATTTTGTCGCCGCGGCGGCGCTCGTCAGCGAATTCCAGATGGTCCTTGGCGTCCAGACCATGACCCCGCACGCGGGCGAACGTCCGGCCCCCCTCGATCTGGTTTCTCATTTGCGCAGCGCCGGGCTTCTCGACGACGACGAGGCGCAATGCGCGGCGTCGCGGCTCGCGCGGCTGACGCAATCGCCGTGCGTCCTCACGCATAATGATTTCACGCCTTGGAATGCGCTGCTCGACGGCGACAAGCTCGGCGTGATCGACTGGGGCGAAGGCGAGGAACACGGCTATCCGGGCGTCGATCTCGCCTGCATGCTGTTTCATTTGGCCTTCGCGGCGGAAGGCGCCGAAAGCCGCGAGGCCACAGTCAAGCTCTACGCCGAAACCGTGGCGGGAGAGGGCGCATATGCGTCGATCGTCGATCAGCGCCTGCGCGAATATCTCGCGGCCCTGCGGCTCGATGAGACGCTCGCGCCGGAACTGCGGCTGATGACCTGGCTCTATCGCAGCGTCTGCGAGCTCCGGCTCGTCGAAGCCGAAACCGGCGACGCAGGCCGCGAGGCGCTGCCCGTCACCAGCGTCATGCTGGCGCTGTTGCGCGCGGAACTGGAGACGACGCCGATCGATTGGCGGACGCCTGCAATTGCGGGGTAACGCGCGAGGCGCCCGCATCTAACCCGTCTTTGACATTTGCGTTCGAGCCAAGACGCACAAGATTGATGCGGCGCCGGCTCGTTCGGCCACGGGAGCAGCCCTTGCCTGCACGCCTCACGCCGATCCTCATGTATCACAGCATCGACGCCGATCCGCCGGAGCGGTTCGCGCCGTTCGCCGTCTCGCCGGCGCGCTTCGACGGCCATCTTCGGCTCATTCGTGAGGAAGGCTTCCGGTTTCTTTCGGTCAGCGAGTTCGTCGGCGCCCGCGATCTCGGTCAAATCCCGGAGCGCGCGGTCGTGTTGACCTTCGATGACGGCTTCGCTGATTTCTATTACGAGGCCGCGCCTATTCTTGCGCGGCACGACGCGCGCGCGACGCTCTATGCGGTGGCGGGACTGATCGGCAAGACGAGCAGGTGGCTTGAGGAAATCGGCGCCGGCGCATCGCCGATGTTGACGTGGCGGCAGCTTTGCGAAGTCGGCGACGCCGGCGTCGAGATAGGCGCGCACAGCATGACCCATCCGGCGCTCGACTGCATTCCTCTTGAGCGGGCGCGCGAGGAAATCCTGCAATCCAGGCGGACGATCGAGGAGGCTCTCTCCATCGAAGTCCGAAGTTTCGCCTATCCCTTCGGTTATTACTCGCGCGCCGTGCGCGACCTGCTGCCCGTGTGCGGCTATCGGTCCGGCTGCGCCGTCGGATACGCCCATAGCGGCCCCGACGACGATGTGTTCGCGCTTCGCCGCCACATCGTGCGCGGCGACACGGCCGACGCCCAACTTCTCGCCATCCTTCACGGGTCGATCCCCTCGGCCGCAATGATGTTCGATCGGCTGCGGTCGCAGGCCTGGGGGCTCGTGCGGCGGCGATACTACAAGGGCGGAGCGTGAGCATGGACAAGGACGATGTGACGGCGGTGGTCTGCGCCTATACGGAACGGCGGTGGGACGACATCTGCGCGGCCGTGCAGTCGCTGCGCGACCAGAACCTTCGGCCCGCTGCGATCATGGTCGTCATCGATCACAATTCCGTCCTGCTCGAAATGGCGGAGAGGGCTTTTGTGGATGCGACGGTGATCGCCAACAGACACGAGCGCGGCCTGTCTGGCGGGCGCAACACCGCGCTCGAAGCGGCGCGCACGCCGCTCGTGGCGTTTCTCGACGATGACGCGATTGCCGATCGCGACTGGCTTGCCCATATGGCGCCGCTTTGTCGAGATCCCGAAACGATGGGCGTGATGTCCAGGGTCGAGCCGATCTGGATGGGCGCGCGGCCGCGCTGGTTTCCCGAAGAATTCTTCTGGGCGATTGGATGCTCCTATCTCGGGCAGCCCACCACGACGCGCGAGGTCCGCAACCTCATGGGCGGCGCAATGGTCGTCAAGCGCGCGCTCTACGAGCGCAGCGGCCCGTTCAACGGGCTGATCGGGCGCAAGGGCGCCTTTCCGATCTCGTGCGAGGAGACAGAGTGGTGCATTCGTGCGCGCGCCGCCGCGCCGCAGATCAAGTTTTACATGGAGCCGAAAGCCGTCATCCGGCACAAGGCGACCGCCGATCGGCTGACCTGGAAATATTTCGTCACCCGCTGCTTCGCCGAAGGCCTTTCCAAGGCGTACATGACCAGCCTGCTGGCGAACAACGCGCCGTTGCGGACCGAGGGTCGCTACGTCCTCGAAACCCTGTCGTTCGGAATTCTCAAAGGACTTGGCGACGCTGTCCGTCTCGACGCCGCCGGACTTGCGCGCGCGGCCGCGATTGTCGTCGGCCTGTCGAGCACGACCGCCGGCTTCCTGCTCGGCAAGGCGCAGACCTTTGCAGGTTTCGTCGACCTGCAGGGGCGCGAGCGTCATGCCTGACCTGCGGCACATCGCTTGTTGTCCGCGATGCCGATCGCCGCTCGATTTCGACGCCCGTCCGGTCCGCTGCGCCAATCCGGCTTGCGAGTTCGCCCGATCCGGTTTCCCGAGCGACTGCGATCAACCCGTCCTGATCGATTTTCAGGAGAGCGTGTTTACGCGCGCGGCGTTCGAGGATCGCAGCGGTTCGGTGATTGCGGACCGGGACGATAGCGGGCGTTCCTGGCGCACGCGGCTGTGGGCGCTCCTGACGGGCGAGAACCGCGTTGCGCCGGCCAAATGTCGCGAGATGCTCCAGATCGTGAAAACGCATGCGCCCTGGGTCGCGATTCTTGTGATCGGCGGCGGCGCGATCGGCGCGGGCGCGGAGGCCTTGTACCTGGACTCGGCCGTGCAGATCATCGGCACGGACGTATATGCGTCGCGCAACACCAACCTCGTGGCGGACGCCCATCGTCTGCCCTTCCGCGACGCCATCTTCGACGGCGTGTGGATACAGGCGGTGCTCGAACATGTTCTCGAGCCGGCGCAGGTTGCCTCGGAAATCTATCGCGTGCTGAAGCCGGACGGGCTCGTGTATGCGGACACGCCTTTTCTGCAAGCCGTGCACGAAGGCGCCTACGACTTCACCAGATTCACCCAGAGCGGGCATCGCTGGCTTTTCCGGCATTTCGAGCAGATCGACGCCGGCGTCGTGCTCGGCGCGGGCTCATCGCTCATCTGGGCGCTACGCTACTTCTTTCGCGCGCTCGGCATGCCCGATCGCATCGCCACTCTCCTCGCGCTGCCATTCTTCTGGTTGCGATACCTGGACTATTTCGCGCGCGGCCGCCCGAACGCGGACGCCGCCTCGGGCCTGTTCTTCTTCGGTCGCAAGACCGAGGGATGCCTGACGCCGCACGACATTGTCGCCTATTACCAGGCGCAGGATTCGCGCGCTGCCGGGGGACGACGACGAAGGCCAATATAAATATCGTATACCGTTTTCTCGTTATTGATCAGGCATTTCTTGACTTTGGCGGGACTCCGGGCCACAATATACATTGAGTTTTGATTTCATTCGTACTTGTCAGTCGTACGGAGAAGTTGCGTGCCATTTGCTGCCGGCGTTCTTGGCACACTCGCTGCGACAGCGATCTGTCTCGCCATGTCGATTTTCCTGCGGGATCAGCTCTCCATCGCCAGAGTTCTGGCAATCTACGTTCTCGTGCCTTCTGCGACAGTGGTGCTGTTGACGTCCGTCGCCGCCTTCCTGAGAAGCGCAAACAAGCCCACCAAGGCGAACTAGCCGGCGACGCGCTCGGCGCAATTTGTCCGGCGCCAGAGCGCGACGCGGCCCATATGCGCAGGCGCAATCTCCCCTGAATCGCTTGCGCTGGTTTTCTAAAAAATCGACCAAAATTTTGGTGTTGCCTTCGCGCCACGACGGCGCGGCGCAAGCGCGGCGTGCGCGCCGGCAAGACCGACAAACCGGGGCCCGGCGCCACGTGTATTTTGGCCACGCTTCACATGCCGCGGAATTGCCATTTAGCCGAATTTTTCCGGCCGCGCCGAAGTCTAGTTCACGCCGCATTCCGATGAGCATCGTTAACAATCGTTAACGAATGCGGATTTGGGTTGAAGTGATGCACGTTATGCCTCGTTCAACCGGACGATGCTCGACGATGTAGAAGCGGGGGGCTCTTGAATAGCGATATCAGGAGCAATAGATGTGGCGGCCAAGAATAAAAAGAACAGATATCGGTACTATAGCTATCCATTCCTGGATGGTTGCGACTCTTTTGGTTTCGATTGCGACTGGATTGCGATTCGAACTTGAGCTTTCGGAATCGGAATATCTTCAGTATCTAGCGCCAGTACTGCCTGTATCATACATCTGGATACTGCACCTGTTCGCTGGAACGAACATTGTGGCGGTAGCTGTCGCTTATCCGATCTACCTGTACGCGACCGGTTTGAAGCAACGGATTGCGCTCAACGCTACGCGATTCCGGGGGCTTCTGTCCCCCGGTCCGGCGCGCTGGGCGGCCGTCAACGTCATTCTCTACTGGGCGCTTTTTGGCGGCCTCGTCATCCAGATCGTCACCGGCCTAGCCCTGTTTCGCGGCTACGGCGGCTGGCTTGTGCAGGCGCATCTGTACGTCACCTGGCTGATCGTCGCCTATGTGATCGCCCATGTGGCCGCACATTTCGCCTTCGGCGGCCTGAAGCAGATCATGCGCATTGTCCGGCCCTCGCCGATACCTGGCGTCGCCTCCGCGAGCGGGCGGGCGGCGCCCCGGATCGATGGTCGCGGCGGCCGTGGAGCGACCGCGCTCGCGCTGAGCGTCGGCGCAGGTCTCGTTGCGGGATATCTGTTTCTCTATCACGATCGCTCGACCCGCGATGTGCTGCACGCCAGGCGCATATCGACGCTCGCGATGCAGAATCTCCAGGCCGACCTGTCGGACGCCGCCTGGCGCACAACCCCCTTGGTCGTGCAAACCAACCAGGGCGCCAATTTTGACGGAACGGGCGCGACGGCCGTGGAGATCCGCGCCGTTCACGACGGCCGCTATATCGGCATGGCCTTTTCCTGGTTCGATCCGACCCGCTCGCTCAAGCACACGCCGCTGGTCAAGCGCGCCGACGGCTGGCGCGCGCTGTTCGAGCCGCCAGCGGAGCGGCGGCCGATCCAGGCGGAAAAGGCGAGTTTCGCCAGCGAGACGCGCAAGCGTTACGAGGATGGCATCGCGGAAGACAAGTTCGCGATCATGCTGACGGACGTCGAAAAGCCGTATGGGCCGGGCGCCTTTCATCCCGGCGCGAAGCCGCTCGCCGACAAGCCGCCATCCTCCTCGGGCCGCGGCATGCATTACACGCTCGACGGTTCGTCGATGAATGTCTGGCTGTGGCACGCCGACGGCGCCGCCTCGGGGCGTTGCGAGAACGCGCGGGTCGGCGGCGCTCCGAAACCCACGAGCGATCAGGCGCGCGGCCTTGCGCCTTACAAGGGCGGCATAGTCGCCGAGGCGGACGAGGCGACGGTGCTCGACAATTTCTGGCCGACGCTGCCGCGCGACTCCGATGGCGTGGTCACGCCGCGGCGGCTGCCGAAAGCGGCGGCCGTCAGGTCCGACATGTCGCAGGTCGATCTCGATCCCGACTATGGCGACCCGCCCGATGGACGCTGGCGGCTTCTGGAAGAGGAATCGGAACCCTATTCGGCCGAAGGCGACGCGCGCCTCCCGGTCGGGAGCATCATCCCCGGATTGATCGCGCCGGCGCCCCGGCCGGCCGGCCCACGGGATGTCTATTGCTCGGCGAATTGGGCGGGGGGGCGATGGATGCTGTTCGTGAAGCGCCGCCTCGACACAGGCGGGAAGGGCGACGTCTCGATCAGCAACCGGACGCACATGTGGGTGGCGGCGTTCGACCACACGATCGCGGATCACACGCGACACATTCGTCCCCTCAGACTGGAGCTGAAAGAATGAAACATACCGTAATGGTGACACTGGATCGGGGGGACGCCTTCCACGCACGCGCCGGGCAGACGCTGCTGGACGCCGCGTTGATGGCGGGCGTCGACCTGCCTCACGACTGCCGTTCCGGCCATTGCGGCACATGCAGGTGCGCGGTGGTCGAAGGCGCCGTGGACGGCGGCGACGAGGACGGCGGCGACGTGCTCGCCTGCCAGGCGCGCCTCGTGTCGGATGTGACCATCGCCGTGGAGGACACGCCCCCGGTCGAAACGCGCGCCGGCGTCGTTCGCTCGATCAAGCCGATCGGGCAGGATGTCGTCGAAGTCGAAATCGGGATGCGCCGCCCGCTGGAATATCTCCCGGGGCAATATTGCCAGTTCCGCTTCGCGGGCTTTCCGGGCCGCTGCTACAGCCCGACCGCGCCGACGACAGGCCCCGTCGCGCGCGACGCGCTCTGCCTGCATGTCCGGCGCATCGCCAACGGACGCATCTCATCGGCGCTCGGAACGAGGATCGGTCCGGGCCATCGCGTGAAGATCGACGGCCCCTACGGCTCCGCCTATCTGCGCGCCGGAAGATCGCAACGCCTCGTTCTGGTCGCCAGCGGCACCGGATTCGCGCCGATTTGGTCCATCGCCCTCGCGGCCATCGCGGAAATGCCCGACCGCGAGATCGTCGCCGTGGTCGGCGCGCGGACGCGGGAGGCCTACTACATGGCGCCGGCGCTGAAACGTCTCGCCGCATTCCCCCGCGCAAGGATCACGCCGGTCCTGCAGTTCGGCCAGAGTTCGGACCAGGTTCCAATCGGCAGCCCCGCCGACTATTTGCCGCCGCTCGCGCCCGACGACATTGTCTACGCAGCCGGCGCGCCCGGCATGGTGCGGGCCGTGTCGGAGATTGCGCGCACCGCCGGCGCAAGATGTTTCGCCGATCCGTTTGCGCCCGCTGAACCTCCGCCCGACGGGCGCGGCGCGCCGAACCTGATCGCGCGCGCCTTCCGCCGGGTTCTGGCGCTGTCGCCACAACCTACCGCCTGACCAACCGACCATCGCAGCTCACGCCGACGCGACGATCGCGTCTGCGTTCCCGCGCGCTCGCGCGCAAAACCCCCACAGGACCCGATCATGACCTACAAGACCTCGTTTGCTCTCACGACCCTGGCGCTTCTGGCTTCGCCCGCGCTCGCCCTTGCCGCCGATCTCCCCTCCCGCAAGGCGCCGCCGCCGATCGCGCTCGAAATCCCGCCGCCGATCTTCACCTGGACGGGGCTCTATGTCGGCGCGAACTTCGGCTACGGCTTTTCGACCCGCACATCGGAGATCGACGGGTTGCGCGTCGAGAACGGCGTTCTGACCCCGCTCGCCGAGCCCTTCCAACTGAACGGGCCGAAGCCGTCCGGCTTCCTCGGCGGCGTCCAGGCCGGCTACAACCAGCAGATCGGCCGCTTCGTCGTCGGCGTCGAGACAGACTTCCAGGGCGCGACGCTGTGGGGGGCGTCGCGGGGCGCCGGCCCGATGCTGCCGGGCCACAATTTCGCTGTCGACGCGGAAGCCTCGCAGCGCGTGAAATGGTTCGGGACCGCGCGGGCGCGCGTTGGCTACACGCTCTTCGACCCGCGCTTTCTCGTGTACGCCACCGGCGGTCTCGCCTATGGCGACGTGCACTACAGCCAGTCCTTCCTCGATTCCGACGGCGACGTCGGCCTGACGCGCCAGCGCGCGACGCGCCTGGGCTGGACGGCCGGCGCGGGCGCCGAATGGGCCTTTGCCCAGCGCTGGTCGGCCAAGCTCGAGTATCTCTATACGGACCTCGGGCGCGGCCAGAACCTCATCGTCGCGGAAATCACGCCCGGCGCGGGCATGCAACCCGACGTGCACAAGACCTTCAACGCCACACGGACGCAGTTTCACACAATCCGCGCCGGCCTGAACTACAAGTTCGACCTCTTCGGTCCGTCGGCGCTCGACCGTCGTCCCTGAGCGGCGGCGAACTCGGCCGGCGCGGCCGGCCGAGGCTCGCAGGCTGCCGCGCAGCATCGTCGTCGCGAAAGAAATACGCATTTTTTGCGCGAAGCGTCAGATTCCTGTTGTAGTTCCTCTGCGCTTGGCGATAGCTTGGGCGTTAGCGGCCAGACCGTGAGCGGCGGTCTGTCTGGGCGCATTTCGATATGCGGCTTGAATGGGGGGTCATTCGAGCCGCATCCGCGCCGGGCTCTTTCCCAGGCATTTTATTTGCTGCGCGCCAGCGCGGTCGTTGATTTCGAGGAGTTGCGTCATGCGTTGGTTTGCTGCGCATCGTGAACCCGCCAATACCATATCCGCGCCGCGCTCCGGGGGGCGCTTTTTCAAGGCGGCTCTGTTTGCTGTTGCGTGTCTCGCCGGCGTCAGCTTCTCCGCCAGCGAGCGTTTCGAGGCCCGCGCCGCCGACGACGGCGGAATGATGTCCTTCCTTCTGGGCGGCAACGGCGGCGGGCGAATCCGCGCCGCCGCGCCGCAATTCCGGTTGGATCCGCCGGCCCTCAGGGGGCTGGCGCCCGTCGCCCGCAAGGTCGCGGTCTCGCGGCAGAAGTCGAAAGCCGCTTACGCGAACCGTCATGTCGCTGCGCGCAATCACGTGAAGCAGCCCCGCCATGCGGTCGCGGTGCCTGGCAGGGGCCTCGTTCAAAAGGCCTCCTACGAGAGGTCGGTCGATATCGCCGATCGGATGACCATCGCCCAGACGCTCGCCGTGAAGGCCGCGGCCGCGGCGGCCCGCCCCGACGACTCCTATTTGAAGGACAAGACATTGCGGCGCGGCGACATCATCGCCACCGCAGCCGGGCTGCGCGTCTTCCTCGGTTCCGCGCAATTCCCCTACCGCGCGCGGGACTTCGCGCCGATTTCCGCGACGCGCCACATCGCCCAGCGGCCCGTTCTCGAAGCGCTCGACCGTTCGTTGCGTGGCGTCCGGCTCGTCGCGCGCAGCCAGTTGCAAAAGCGCGTTGCGAAGGTCGAGGAACGCCCCAAAGCGCAAGTCGCGTGGCCGCGCCGCGCCGATGCGCGCCCGGCTCCGGCGGCGCGCGCGATCGCTCTCGCCTATGCGCCGCGCGCCGGCGCGACCGAGGCGAAGACGGCGGCGCCCGCCGTGCAGGCGATCGAGCGCGTCGTCCGTCGCGTCGACGCGCCGGCGGCAGGCGAGCCCTCGCCAAATCGTCCTCGGGTCGTGACGACGCACGCCCAGGTCCCCGCATCCCGAACCGAATAGACGACCGCGCCTCCGCGCGCCGGCCTTGCGCGGGCGCATCGGGCCGGTTAGGCCATGGCGGCACGCCACGGCACGATTTCCATGCGATTCTTCTCGGTCTATCGACGGGTTCTCGCCCAGCTCGCGCCTGAAGCGGGCCTGGCGATCCTGCTCGCGACGGCCAATCTTGCCGTCGCGGCCGCGCAATTCGCCGAACCCTTGCTGTTCGGCCGCATCATCGACAAGCTGACGACCGCGCAGGCGCAGAAGATCGCGTTGCAGATGGTGGATCTCGCGCCGATGCTCGGGGCCTGGGTCGGCTTCGGCCTGTTCTCGATCGGCGGATCGGTTCTTGTCGCGCTTCACGCGGACCGGCTCGCCCATCGCCGGCGTCTCGGCATGATGAGCGCCTATTTCGACCACGTGCTGCACCTGCCGCTGAGTTTTCATTCCGCGGTTCATTCCGGACGCCTGCTCAAGATCATGCTCGACGGCGCGCAGGCGATGTTCAACCTGTGGCTGTCCTTCTTCCGCGAGAATTGCGCCTCCGCTGTCGCCCTGTTCGTGCTGCTGCCGCTGACCCTGTTCATCAACTGGCGACTGGCGGCGATCCTCATGGTCCTGGTCGTCGCGTTCGGGCTGTTAACCACGTTCGTCTTGCGTCGCACGGAATCGTTACAGGGGCGTGTCGAACGTTTTTCCACCGATCTGGCCGAGCACGCGTCGGATGCGCTCGGCAATGTGCCGGTGATCCAGAGCTTTACCCGCATCGAAAGCGAATCCGCGGCGATGCGGCGGATCATCGATGCGCTGCTCGCCGCCCAGATGCCGGTCCTTTCCTGGTGGGCGATCGCCGCCGTGGCCACCCGCGCCTCGGCGACGCTCTCGATCCTGACCATCTTCCTCGTCGGCACGTGGCTGTATTTGCAGGGTCAAGCGACTGTCGGCGAGATCGTCACGTTCATAAATTTCGCCACCATGCTGATCGGCCGGCTCGAGCAGATGGTCGGCTTCATCAACGTGCTGTTTCTCGACGCGCCGCGTATCAACAGCTTCTTCGGCGTGCTCGACACCCAGCCGGGCGTCGCCGACCGCCCGAACGCCGCCGATCCCGGCCGCCTGCGGGGGCGCGTGACGTTCGAGCACGTCACCTTCTCCTACGACGGCGTGCGCAACGCCGTCAGCAACGTCACATTCAACGTTCAGCCCGGCGAGACGGTGGCGCTGGTCGGCGCGACCGGTTCCGGCAAGTCGACTACGCTCGGTCTCCTGCATCGCGTATTCGATCCGGCCGAGGGCCGCGTGCTGGTCGACGGCATGGACATCCGCGATCTCAAGCTCGGGGCGCTACGCCGCAATATCGGCGTCGTCTTCCAGGAACCGATGCTCTTCGCGCGCTCGATCGAGGAAAACCTGCGGATCGGCAAGCCCGACGCGACGCCCGAGGAAATCGATCTGGCGTTGCAGCGCGCCCAGGCCAAGGATTTCATCGGCCGCCAGACCGACGGCCTTGCGACGCGCGTCGGCGAGCGCGGCCGTTCCCTGTCTGGGGGCGAGCGCCAGCGCCTGTCCATCGCCCGCGCGCTGCTGAAGGACCCGCCGATCATGATCTTCGACGAGGCGACCAGCGCGCTGGACGCGACGACCGAACGCCAGATTCAGGCGGCGCTGGACGCCGCGACCAAGGGGCGAACGACCTTTGTGATCGCCCACCGCCTTGCGACCATCCGCAACGCTGACCGGATCCTCGTGTTCGATGGCGGCCAGATTGTCGAATCTGGAAACTTCGAGGAACTGGTCGAGCGCAACGGACGCTTCGCCACGCTCGCCCGCGCCCAGTTCATGGCGCCCCCTCAGCCGACGCCCGCCCAGCCCCCGGCCTGACCGCCGGGACTGGACTCTGGATGCAAATGCATCTAATATAAATGCCTCTGCATTTATGTGGAGGATTTTCCTTTGGCGGAGCTTGGCAGAAAGACGCTGCGCAGCTTTCGCCGGCTGGAGAAGTCCTACGCTGTCGTGCACGCCCGGCTCGAACGGGCGCTCAAGGCCGGGGGCCTCCCGCCGCTGCTCTGGCTGCGCGCCCTTGAGGAGGTCGTGCGTCGCGGCGCAGACGGCTTGCGGCCCTTCGAGCTTCAGGACGCCCTCGATCTCGAGCAGCCGGCCGTCTCGCGCCTTCTCGAAAAGATGGTTCTGGCGGGCCTGCTAAGCCGCACGGAGTGCGTCGACGATCGCCGGGGCTGGCGCGTTGAAGCCACGCAGCTCGGACAGGAGACCCGCGCCCGCATGGCCGAGGTCTACGAGGCCGCGCTGTCAGCCCATTTCCTCGCCCATCTCGGCGAAAAACAGGCGCGCACGCTGGACGAAATCCTCGGCGACCTGCTCGACGCCCACCGCGGATGACGGACGGTCTCAGCTCGCGGGCGCGACGCGCAGCGAGGTAATGCGGTTGCGCGTCTTGCGCAGCACCTCGAACCGGAAGCCGTGGAAAGTGAATGTCTGGCCGGGCTCCGGGATCATCCGCGCCTCGTGGATCACGAGGCCGGCGATCGTCGTCGCCTCCTCGTCCGGCAGGCGCCAATCCATGATGCGGTTGAGGTCGCGCACCGGCACCGCGCCGTCGACAATGACCCCGCCGTCGGCGGTCTGGCGCACGCCCTGGGCCGCAATGTCGTGCTCGTCGGTAATGTCGCCGACGATCTCTTCCAGAATGTCCTCGAGCGTCACCAGCCCCATCACCACGCCATACTCGTCGACGACCAGGGCGAAATGCGTCTTGCGCTTGCGGAAAGCCTGCAACTGGTCGACGAGGGTCGTCGTCTCGGGAACGAACCAGGCGTCGAGCGCGATGTCGTCGATGCTGACCTTGTCGGGATCGCCTACCGACTCCAGTTCCCGCAGCAGGTCCTTGGCGTGCATCACGCCGATGATGTTTTCCGGTTCGCCGCGCCAAAGCGGGAGGCGCGTATAGGGGGAGGCGAGAACCTCGCGCACCAGTTCGCGCGGCGGCAATTCCGCATTGACCGCGACCATCTTGGTCCGGTGGACCATGACGTCGGAGACCGAGAGTTCCTTGAGATCGAGCAGCCCGCCGAACATGTCGCGGTCCGCGCGCGCAACGCCGCCTTCCTGATGCAGATAGTCGACCGTGCTCTTCAACTCGTCGTGGCCGCCCAGAACCGCGTGGGCGTCGCCGATCTTCACGCCGACGGCGCGCAGCACGCCGTGAACGATCGCCTCGACCGCAAACAGGATCGGCCCGAATACGGCGACCGCGACCGCGACGGGGCGCGCAACCGCGAGCGACATCCTTTCGGGGAAATTGATCGCGATCGTCTTGGGCATGACTTCGGCGAAGATCAGCAGCAGCGCCGTCATCAGGAACGTGGCGTAGATCGCGCCCTTTTCGCCGAAGATCGTCACGAGCAGGCTCGTGGCGACCGCCGACGAGGCGATGTTGACCAGCGTGTTGCCGAGCAGCATGGCGCCGATGAAGCGGTCGCGCGATTGCAGCAGGCGATTGACCATCCCTGCGCGCGCGTCTCCGCCCTTCTCTAAGGCGTGCATGCGGGCGCGCGAGGCCGCGGTCAGCGCGGTTTCGGATCCCGAAAAGAAGGCGGAAACCAGAATGCAGGCCCCCACGATCGCCGCCGCGGTCCAGGGATTTATCGACAGAGGCTCGCCTATCGCCCCTTCCATGATCGGTTCATCCAGTCTTGCGCCGGCGCTCTGGCGCCGGCTCGAATGCGGTAAGATAGAAAAACGCCGACGCCCGCGCCATCGATCCGGTCAGGGCGGCCTCAGGAGGCGGCGAGTTCGCTTTCGAGGAAGGCCCGGACATCGCCCGGCTCGATCCCCTTGGCGATGAAGGACTGGCCAATACCGCGCGCCAGAATGAAGGTAAGCGAGCCCTGCTGCACCTTCTTGTCCTGATACATGGCCTCGAGGATGGCGTCGGCTCCCGCGCTCCAGCCCACGATGTCGCGAATGCGCGTCGGCAGGCCGACCGTGCGCAGATGGCCGGCGACGCGCTCGGCGTCCTGCCCGGCGCACAGGCCGCGCGCGACGGAAAAACGAAAGGCGCAGGCCATGCCGATCGCCACCCCCTCGCCGTGCACCAGCCTCTCGCCATCGTAGCCGACGAGCCGCTCGAACGCATGGCCGAAGGTATGGCCGAGATTGAGAAGCGCGCGGTCGCCCTGCTCCGTCTCGTCGCGAGCGACGACAGCCGCCTTGGAAGCGCAGGAGCGCGCGATCGCCTGAATGCGCGCTGGCCCGCCGGCGAAGACCGCGCGCCAGTTCTGTTCGAGCCACGCAAAGAAATCAGGCGCGTCGATCAATCCGTACTTGGCGACTTCGGCGTAGCCCGCGCGAAATTCGCGTTCGGACAGGGTCGTCAGCGCCGCCGTGTCGGCGAGCACCAGCGCCGGCTGGTAGAAGGCGCCGACCAGATTCTTGCCGTGCGCGGAATTGATGCCGGTCTTGCCGCCGACCGAGGAATCGACCTGCGCCAGCAGGGTCGTGGGAATCTGCGCGAAGCGCACGCCGCGCCGCACGGAGGCCGCCGCGAAGCCGGCGAGATCGCCGACCACGCCGCCGCCGAGCGCCACGACGAAATCGCCGCGCTCGATTTTCGCCGCGATGATCGCCTCGCAGACGCGCTCGAACCATTCGTAGCGCTTGGTGCTCTCGCCGGGCGGCACGACGATCGACGAATGCCGGACGCCCGCCGCATCCAGGCTCGCCTGCAATGCGCTGAGGTGAGCGCGCGCCACATTCTCGTCGGTGACGATGGCGCAGGCGGCCTTCGGCGCGAGCGCGGCGATACGCGGACCGGCCTCCGCGATCACGCCGTCGCCGATGGCGATATCGTAGGCGCGATCGCCGAGCGCCACGCGTACGATCTCGCGCGACGGCGAGTCCGCGGTTGAAGCGGCCGCAAGATAGGTTTCCAGCGCGTTCATCACGTCCTCGACGACGGCGTCGTAATGCGCGTCGCGCGCCTCGACGGTCACTTGGGCCTTCGCATAGACCGGGTAGCGCTCATCCATCAAGCGGCGCAGCGTGCCCTCGGGGTCCGGGTTCTGCAGCAGCGGGCGCGTGGGGCGCCGGCGCACGCGCTTCATCAGCAGGTCGAACTCGGCCCGAAGCCAGACCGAAATGCCGGTTTCGGCGATGCGCGTACGCGTCTTTTCGTTCATGAACGCGCCGCCGCCGGTGGCGATCACGTTCGGGCCGCCGGCCAGCAGTCGCGCCATGACGCGCCGTTCGCCGTCGCGGAAATAGGGCTCGCCGTAGGTCGCGAAAATCTCGGAAATCGTCATCTGGTGCGCGGCCTCGATCTCGTGGTCCGCATCGACGAAGGGCAGCCCCAGGCGCTCCGCCAGCCGCCGGCCGGCCGAGGTCTTGCCGCACCCCATCATCCCCACCAGCACGATCGAGCGCGCGCCGAGCGCGGCGACAAGCGCCCGCTCGCGCGCCTGCGGAGGGCGCGGCGCGTGAATGGCGGCGCCTGTCGTGGTTTGCTGCATCGCTGGTCTGTATCATACGGCCCGCGCCAGCCGAAACCATCTATCAAATCTGCACAGCCCGCGAAGCCGGCAGTTGCCTGCATCAAGCCCGGCGGCCTATGTTCGGGGCGCTTTCGAGGGTGAGCGATTTGCCGAGTCTCTTCCGGTTTCTCTTTGTTGTCGGCGTCCTGGCGGGCCTCGCCTATGCCGGCATGTGGGCGCTCGTGACCTTTGTCGAGCCGCAGCAGCGCGAGATGACGAAGACCCTGCCGCCCAACGCCCTCGCCGGCAAATGAGCGCGGATCGCGCGGCTGAGCAGATCGACCTGTTTCTCGACATGATCGCCGCCGAACGCGGCGCTTCGCGCAACACGATCGACGCCTATCGCCGCGATCTCGTCGACTATGCCGGTTTTCTTCGCAAGAACGGCGCGACGCCGGCGGACGTCGACACGGCGGCGATCAGGCAATATCTGAGCGACCTGCAGAGGCGCGGCTTCGAGGCGGCGTCTTCGGCGCGGCGTCTATCCTCGATCCGGCAGCTCCACCGCTTTCTCGTCGCCGAGAACATGCGCGGCGACGACCCGGCCGCCATTCTCGAAGGTCCGCGTCGCGCGCCCTCGGCCCCGAAGATCCTCAGCGTCGACCAGGTCGACGCGCTCATCGAATCCGCCCGCGCCGCAGCGAACAGGCCGGACGTTCCGCCCGCGCAGAAGCTGCGCGCCGCGCGCCTCTACGCTCTTGTCGAATTGCTCTACGCCACCGGGCTGCGCGTGTCGGAACTCGTCGCCCTGCCGAAGTCGGCCGCGCGGACGAAGGAGGCTTTCATTACCGTGCGAGGAAAGGGCGGCCGCGACCGTCTCGTGCCGCTGACGCCAGCCGCGCGGGAGGCTGTCGCCGCCTATCGCGACTGGGTCAAGGCGGTCGCGCCTGCGCTGATCGAATCGAAATGGCTCTTTCCTTCGGACGCCGAGAGCGGCCACCTGACGCGCCAGGCTTTCGCGCGCGACCTGAAGGCGCTCGCCGCGGGGGTGGGCGTCCGCGCCGCCGCGATCAGCCCGCACGTCCTGCGCCATGCCTTCGCCAGCCACTTGCTGCAGAATGGCGCGGACCTGCGCATCGTCCAGGAATTGCTGGGCCACGCGGACATTTCGACGACACAGATCTATACCCACGTCCTCGACGAGCGCACCCGCGCCATGGTGCGCGACCTGCATCCCCTGGGCGACAAAGATTGAGACGAACGCGGCGCGGCGTCTCGCACGAGCGTCGAACTTGACTTGGCCGCGCTCTGTAGCCAGTTTCGCGCCGCGCCCGACTAGAGCGCGCAGCGAAAAGTGGAAACCGGTTTTCGCGGATCGCACGCTCTAATCCTTTGAAACCGATCAGCCTGCATTCGGGCGGCTTCGCCCGAATGCAGGCTGATCACGGAGGCCTCGGGAGCTCGATTTCAGGCGTGCGCGCCGCAACCCGATCCCGCATGGTTTCCTATCTCGATTTCGAAAAGCCGGTCGCTGAACTCGAGGCCAAGGTCGAGGAATTGCGGGCTGTCGCCGCGCGCGGCGGCGCCGTGTCCATCGGCGAGGAGCTGACCAAGCTCGAGACCAAGGCCGCCAAGGCCCTGGCCGATCTCTACCGCGAGCTGACCCCCTGGCAGAAGACGCTGGTCGCCCGCCATCCGCAGCGCCCGCGCTTTCTCGATTACGTGAAGGGGCTGATCACGGAATTCACGCCGCTCGCCGGCGACCGCCAGTTCGCCGAGGACGCGGCCATCGTCGGCGGCTTCGGGCGTTTTCGCGGCCAGCCGGTCTGCGTGATCGGCCAGGAGAAGGGCAACGACACCAAGTCGCGGCTCGAGCACAATTTCGGCATGGCGCGTCCCGAGGGCTACCGCAAGGCGGTGCGCCTGATGGAGCTCGCCGACCGTTTCGACCTGCCCGTGCTTTGCCTCGTGGACACGGCCGGCGCCTTCCCGGGCGTCGACGCCGAGGAGCGGGGACAGGCCGAGGCGATCGCCCGATCGACCGACGCTTCGCTGGCGCTGGGCGTGCCCAATGTCGCGGTCGTCGTCGGCGAAGGGGGGTCGGGCGGCGCCGTCGCCATCGCGAGCTGCAACCGCGTCATCATGCTGGAAAACGCCATCTATACGGTGGCCTCGCCCGAGGCCTCGGCCTCGATCCTGTGGCGCGACTCCGGCCGCGCGCAGGACGCGGCGACCAACATGAAGATTACCGCCCAAGATTTGCTCAAGTTCGGCATTATCGACACGATCGTTTCGGAACCGGTCGGAGGCGCGCATCGCGATCCCGGGGCGACGATCGAGGCGACGGGCGCGGCTGTTTCCGCGGCTTTCGCGGCGCTGGCCGGCCTTTCCCGGGACGAGGTGCGGGCGGCGCGCGCCGAGAAGTTTCTGGCCATGGGGCGCAAAGCCCTGTAAGCCGGCGGCGGCGTTAACGCGGCGTTAACCGCGACGGAAGAAGGCGCCCCTGCTTGGTAACAGGCGCTTAGGGATAACGGACCTAAATCCATCTGGCGGGCCTGGAAGCCCGCCGCGGCTTGCCGACGACGAACACAGGGACGCGACGCGCGTATGAAAGTCCGGCCGAATTTCACCCTTTCCCGGCGCCTCGCGACGGTTGGCGCCGTCGCCGTTGTGGGCGCGAGCCTGTCCGCCTGCAACGACCAGCGCAGCATGTCGAGCGCGCGCGCCTGGGCGCCGATCCCGTCGGAAACGCTGTCGCTGATGTCCGCGAAGGGCACCGACGCGCACGAGCCCGTCCTGATCCGCACCTACAAGAAGGAATCGGAGCTCGAAATCTGGAAGCGCCGGAAGTCCGACGGCAAGTACGCCCTGCTCAAGACTTATCCCATGTGCCGCTGGTCGGGCCAGCTCGGCCCCAAGGTGCGCGAGGGCGACCGCCAGGTTCCCGAAGGCTTCTACGCCATCGCGCCGAGCCAGATGAACCCGAACTCGAACTACTATCTGTCGTTCAACGTCGGCTATCCCAATGCCTACGACCGCGCTCTGGGCCGCACCGGCGGCATGATCATGGTGCACGGCGATTGTTCGTCGGCCGGATGCTTCTCGATGACCGACAATCAGATCGCCGAGATCTACGCCATCGCGCGCGAGGGTTTCGGCGGCGGCCAAAAGGAAATCCAGCTCCAGTCCTATCCTTTCCGCATGACCGCGGAGAATCTCGCCAAGCATCGGCTCGACCCGAACATGGCCTTCTGGAAGCAGTTGAAGCAGGGCTCCGACCATTTCGAGGTGACCAAGCTCGAGCCCAAGGTCAACGTCTGCGGCCGGCGCTATGTGTTCGACGCCACGGCGCCCAACGGCGGCCGCATCGACCCGGGCGCCGCCTGCCCGCCTCTGACCGTCGATCCCGAGGTTCAGTCGCTGGTGGCTGAAAAGGAAAACCACGATACCGCCAAGGTGGCCGAACTCGTGACCAAGGGCGTGCGCCCGATTCGGGTCAAATACGCCGACGGCGGCCAGCATCCCGATTTCGCGCACGTCGAAATGGTCAGCCGCCCGGAAGCGCTTGCCCAGGCGCCGGTCGAAATTCCGCTCGACAATCCCAAGGGCAAGAAGGCGGAGACGAAGCTCGCGGCCGCAAGGCCGGCCAAGCCCGCCGCCCAGCCACAGGAAACCGTGGCGGCCAAAGCGCCGGAACCGGCGCAGCCCGCCGTAGCGATCGCCGCCGCTTCGCCGGGAGCGCGCGACATGATTGGCCGGTGGCTCGGCATGAACAAGCCCGAGACGAAGGCCGACGCGCCTGCGCCCTCGACCCCGGCCACCATTCCGGTGACGAATCCCGACACGCCCGCCGCCAAGGCGCAAAGGCCTTCGAAACAGCCGCACGCGACGGTCGCCAAGCCGAAACCGGAGGCCTCGCTCGTCGAGCCGGCTGCGCCCGGCCGCTACCTGACCGGCGAGCGCCCGGCGCTCGCCAGGATCGCCGGCGGCGACGAGCCGGCGCGTTGATCAGCGCCCGCCGGTGACGTCGAGAACGGCGCCGGCGACGTAGGACGCCTCGTCCGACAACAGCCAGACCACAGCTTCGGCGACCTCTTCCGCACTGCCTTCGCGCCCGATCGGCACCGTCTTGCCCAATCGCTCGGCCCGGTCCGGCGCGCCCATGGCCGCATGAATGTCGGTGGCGATCATGCCCGGCCGGATCGCGTTGACCCGTACCCCTTCCGGAGCCAGTTCCCGGGAGAGGCCGTAAGTCAGCGTGTCCATCGAGCCCTTGGACGCGGCATAGTCGACGCCCTCCCCGGGCGAGCCGAGCCGCGCGGCGGCCGACGACATGTTGACGATCACGCCGCCCTTGCCGCCACGACTTTTCGACATGCGCCGCGCAGCCTCGCGTGCGCCATAGAGCGCGCCCAGCACGTTGATCTCGACCATCCGCGCCATTTCGGCCGGATCCTTGTCGGCGAGCTTGCTCACCTGCGTGGCGACGCCGGCGTTGTTCACGAAGCCGTCCACGGGGCCGAACGCCTTTTCGGCCGCATCAAAGCATTTCGCGACATCGTCGAGCTTTGCCGCATCCGCCTTGATGGCGAGGCCCCTGCCGCCGGCGGCCTCGATCGCCGCGACCGTCTCCGCCGCCGCCTGTTCGTTCGCGACGTAGGTTATGGCGACGCGCCAGCCGCGCTTGCCGGCGAGAACGGCCACGGCCCGGCCGATGCCGCGGCTGCCGCCGGTGACGAGAATGGTTTTGCTCATGCGTCCCCTGCCTCGTTCGCGCGGCCGAGCCGCGCCAGTTCCTCGATCATCGAATCCTCGCCCGGCTGGGCAGCGACCGCCGCCGGCAAATGGCTCTCCGCAAGCGGCTTTGCCGCGTCGGCCGAAATCGTCACATGACGCAACGTTCCCAGCCTGTGGCCGAAGCCCGCGCAGCGCGCGAGCTCGAGAAAGATGGCGGCGCTGCGCTGAGAGTAGTGGAGAACCGCATCGACTTCGCCCGATGCGAGCGCGGCGACCGCGGCCGGCGGCAGCGACGCCACGGCCCGGGCCTCGTATGTTTCGACGACAGTCAGTGTGCAGGCGCCCGCCAGACTCGTTTCGATATCGGGCTTGCGGTCGCGGCCCGCCAGATAAATCAGGCGCGCGCTCGATGGCAGGCGATCGCGCACGGCGCGCGCCAGCTCCTCGGCATTTGCAGCGATGATTTTCGACTGGAAAAAGCCGGCCTTTTGCGCGGCTTCCGACGTGCGCGCGCCGACGACATAGATCGGCAGGCCGCATAGCGCCGCAATCCGTTCGCGGCGGCCGAAAGCATGCGCGCTCGTGGCGAGCACCGCGTCGAAACTGCCCTCCGGCGGCTCGAAATCGAGCGCGCGGATGTCGAGAACGGGCGCAATGATCGCCTGATGCCCCGCCGCTTCGAGCCGCGCCGCCGTCCGGCGCGCCTCTTCCGCCGCGCGGACGATCAGCACCTTCATGGCTCGATTTTCATGTCTTGGCGGCAAGCACGCCGGCAGGCAGGCGATCGAGGATCGCGCGGCCGGCTGCGGCGCCGAGCTCCGCGGCCTCGGCCACGCTTCCCCGCCGCCTGTCGTCGAAGGCTTCCGACCCGTCCATGCGCAGCACCGAGCCGGCGAAGACGACCTGCCCGCCGTCGATGCGCGCGTGGCCGGCGATCGGCGTGCGGCAGGAGCCGTCGAGCGCATGGAGGAAGGCGCGCTCCGCCGACAGCGCGACGCCCGTGTCGTGATGCAGGACGCTGGCGATGCGCGTGCGCGTCAGATGATCCTCGTCGCGCACGCTGATCGCGATGGCCCCCTGTCCCACGGCCGGCAGGAACTGGTCGATGTCCAGCACCGCCGTCGCATGGTGCGCCAGCCCGAGGCGCTTGAGGCCCGCGAGCGCCAGCAGCGTCGCGTCGATCTCGCCGGCCTCCGCCTTGCGCAGCCGCGTCTCGACATTGCCGCGCAACAGCGGCGTCTCGAAATCGGGCCGCAGCCGCTTCAATTGCGCCGCGCGACGCAGGGAGGCCGTGCCGACCCTCGCGCCCCGGGGCAGCGTCTCGAGCGATGGCGCGCGCGGAGAAATGAGCGCGTCGCGCACGTCCTCGCGCGGCAGATAGCCGCCGACGTCGAGGCCGGGCGGAAGCTGCGTCGGCAGGTCTTTTGCCGAATGCACCGCGATGTCGATCTCGCCGGCGAGCTGGGCGGCGTCGAGCTCCTTCGTGAACAGGCCCTTGCCGCCGGCTTCCGACAGCGGGCGGTCGACGATGGCGTCGCCGGTCGTCTTGATGATGACGAGCTCGATTCTGTCTTCGTGAATGTCGTGCAGGGCGGCGAGCCTGCGCCGCGTCTCGCGCGCCTGCGCCAGCGCCAAGGGGCTGCCGCGCGTGCCAATTCTGAGGAATGCTGCGCTCATCTGAGGAAAGCTGCGCTCCCGGCCGCTGATCCGTTTGCCGTATCGTTCGCTCGACTATAGGTTGCGCTTCGACGATGCAAGAGCGCGCTCCGGCGCGAAACGGGCGCGCTGCGGCGCGGAATGAGCGCGGTTTTGATGCTGGTTCTGGGAATAGAGACGACCTGCGACGAAACCTCCGCCGCCGTAGTTCGCAAGCGAATGGACGGCTCGGGCGAGATTCTCTCCAACGAGATCATGAGCCAGATCGCCGAACATGCGGCCTATGGCGGCGTCGTGCCGGAAATCGCCGCGCGCGCCCATGTCGACTATCTCGACCACCTCATCCGCCGCGCGCTCGCCCACGCCAATGTGAAGCTGGAGCAGGTGGACGCGGTTGCGGCCTCCGCCGGCCCGGGCCTGATCGGCGGCCTGCTGGTCGGGCTCACCGCCGGCAAGGCGCTGGCCTGGGCGGCGAACAAGCCCTTCATCGGCGTCAACCACCTGGAGGCGCACGCGCTGACTGCGCGCATGACCGACGCCCAGGCCTTTCCTTACATCGTCCTGCTCGTCTCGGGCGGACATACGCAATTGCTGGAAGTGCGCGGCGTCGGCGACTATCGCCGCCTCGGCTCGACCATCGACGACGCGATCGGCGAGGCCTTCGACAAGGTCGGCAAGATGCTGGGCCTCCCCTACCCTGGCGGACCCAATGTCGAGAAGACGGCGCAGGGCGGCGATCCCGAGCGATTCGCCTTGCCGCGCCCGATGTTCGGCCGGCCTGACCCGGATTTCTCGCTCTCCGGCCTGAAGACAGCCGTGCGCAACGAGGCCGCGAAGATCGCGCCGCTGACCAAGACCGATATCGCCGATCTCTGCGCCTCGTTCCAGGCGGCGGTCGTCGACGTCATCATCGACCGTACGCGCGCGGCGCTGCGCGTCTCGCGCGAGGGCGGGTCGAAGCCGACGGCGCTGGTGGTGGCGGGCGGGGTCGCCGCCAACGGCGCGATCCGCCGCGCGCTGACGCGCTTCTGCGGCGAGGCGGGGCTCAAGCTCGTCACGCCGCCGCCGGAGCTCTGCACCGACAACGGCGCCATGGTCGCCTGGGTGGGGATCGAGCGGCTGGAGCTCGGCCTGACCGACGATCTCACCGTCGCCGCCCGTCCGCGCTGGCCGCTCGACGCGCGCGCCTCGCTGCGCCATCACGGCAAGGCGTGAGGCATGGCGCGCGCGCTTTCGCTCGCGATGACGACGCTCGCCCTTGCAGTCGCCGACCCGCCGCAGGCGGCGCGGGAACCCGCGCTTGCGGGCGTGCGGCTCTATTATGGCCCTTCCAAAGAGACGGCGGCGGTCGATCTGGAAACAATCGGCCGCGCGCGTTCGAGCATCGACATGGCCGCCTATGTCCTCACCGATCGCGGCCTGATCGACGCGCTCGGCGGCGCAGCGCGGCGCGGCGTGAAGGTGCGCGTCTATCTCGACGGCGACGATTTTTCGCGCAACGACAAGTCCACTGACGCGCTGGCGGCGCTCGACGCGACGCCCGGCGTCGCTATCCGCCGCAAGGCCGCCGGACGCGACTCCATGCATTTGAAGTCCTATCTCGTCGACCGCCGGACGCTGCGCACGGGCTCCGCCAACTTTTCCTATTCGGGCGAGCGCTTTCAGGACAATGACGTCGTGCTGCTCGAAAGCCCCGCGCTGGCCGGGGCCTTCGCCCGCAATTTCGAGACAATCTGGGCGCGCGTGGACAACAGGGAAGCGGCGCGATGAGCGAGCCGATCGTCGTTCTCGGCGCAGGCGCCTTCGGAACTGCACTCGCCAATCAGGCGGCGCGCAATGGCGCGCGCGTCGTTCTCTGGGCGCGTGACCCGGCGCATGTCGAAGAGATGCGTCGTGCGCGCGAAAACGCGCGGCGCCTGCCGGGCGTGAAACTCGCGGCCTCCGTGGAGCCGTCCGCCGATCTCGCGCGCCTGCGCGACGCGAGGGTCGTCCTCGCCGCAACGCCCGCGCAGGCTTTGCGCGGAGTGGCGCGCGCCGCACAGCCCTTTGCGCGAAACGGCGCGGATTGGCTGATCTGCGCCAAAGGCATCGAGCGCGGCACGCACTCGTTCCTCAGCGATATCGTCGCCGCCGAGCTGCCCGGCGCCGTCGCCTCCATCCTGTCGGGACCGAGCTTCGCCGAGGACATCGCCGCCGGCCTGCCGACCGCGATCACGCTCGCCTCCCCCGACGCCGCGCACGCCGAGCGACTGGGGCGGCTGCTGGATTCGCCGGCTTTCCGTCTCTATCGCTCGACCGACGTGCGCGGCGCGGAGATCGGCGGCGCGGCGAAGAACGTGCTCGCCATCGCCTGCGGGATCGCGGCCGGCCGCAAGCTCGGCGCGAGCGCGGTCGCGGCGCTGACGGCGCGCGGCTTCGCTGAGCTCTCGCGCTTCGGCCGCGCCTTCGGCGCCCGGCCGGAGACGCTGATGGGGTTGTCGGGCCTCGGCGATCTCGTGCTCACCTGCTCGTCCCTTCAATCCCGCAACTTCGCCTTCGGCCACGCGCTCGGCCGCGGCCTGCCGCTCGGCGAGGCAAGCGGCGGCAAGCTCGCCGAAGGCGCCTTCACGGCGCGCGCCCTGGTTGAATTGGCGCAGGAACGGGGCGTGGAAATGCCGATATGCGCGGTCGTCGACGCGATTGTCTCGGAGAGGGCGAGCATCGACGAGGCAATCGAGTCGCTGCTGATGCGGCCCGTCAAATCGGAAGCCTGAAGGGGAACGTCATGGCCCATTGGTTGATGAAGAGCGAGCCGTCGGTGTGGTCCTGGGCGCAGCAGGTCGAGGCCGGCGCGAAAGGCACGTTCTGGAACGGCGTGCGCAATCACCAGGCGAAACTCAACCTCATGGCGATGAAGAAGGGCGACACGGCGTTTTTCTATCATTCCAACGAAGAGCGCGCGGTCGTCGGCATCGTCGAGATCATCAAGACCTTCTATCCCGATCCGACGGACGAGAGCGGCAAGTTCGGCATGGTGGACGTGCGCGCGAAAAAGTCGTTCAAGACGGCCGTGACGCTCGCCGCCGTCAAGGCGGAGAGCAATCTCGCGAAAATGGCGCTGGTGACCAATTCGCGCCTGTCGGTGCAGCCGGTGACCGACGACGAATGGCGTATCGTCTGCGCCATGGGCGGCCTGTAAACTGGGACGCGGAATGTCCGGCACGATTCACAGACGTTACTCGGAGCGCGTCGCGCGCGGCGAGATCGAGCGCGATCCCGCCCAGGTCGAGGCGGTGAAGAAGCTCGACGCGCTCTGCGTCGCGCTCGCCGAATCGCGGCTTGCCCGCAAGTCGAGCGCGCTCGGCTGGCTGTTCGGCGGCCGCAAGGCGCCTGAGCCGCCGCGCGGCCTGTACGTCTGGGGATCCGTCGGCCGCGGCAAGACCATGCTGATGGACCTGTTCTTCGACACGGTCGAGGTCCGCCGCAAGCGCCGCGCGCATTTTCATTCGTTCATGGCCGACGTGCATGCGCGCGTGCACGAGTGGCGGCAGAAGAAGAAGGTCGGCGCGGTGAAAGGCGACGACCCGATCGCGCCCATCGCCGCCGATCTCGCCGAAGAAGCCTGGCTGCTGTGTTTCGACGAATTCGCGGTGACCGACATTGCCGACGCGATGATTCTCGGGCGGCTCTTCCAGGCCTTGTTCGCGAAGGGCGTGGTGGTCGTCGCCACCTCCAATGTCGAGCCCGGCGATCTCTATCGCGACGGCCTCAATCGCGCGCTGTTCGTCCCGTTCATCGAGATGATCCGCCAGAAGATGGAGGTGGCCAAGCTCGAGGCGCGCACCGACTTCCGGCTGGAAAAACTTTCGGGGTCGCAGGTGTGGTTCACGCCGCTCGGGGCCGAGGCGACGGGCAGGCTGCAAAAGCTCTTTCACGCGCTGACGGGGGTCGAACGGGGCGCGCCGGACAGCGTGCGCGTCTTCGGCCGCGACGTCGCGATCCCCGAGGCCGCGCACAATGTCGCGCGCGTCCGCTACGAGGATCTCTGCGACCGGCCGCTCGGCGCGACCGATTTCGTCGAGATCGCGCGCGTCTATCACACGATCGTCATGGACGGCGTTCCGGTGCTCGATCCCGCGAAGAAGAACGAGGTGAAGCGCTTCATCGTCCTGATCGACGCGCTCTACGATCATCGCGTGAAGCTGGTGGCCGCCGCCGCAGCCGCGCCGCAAGGTCTCTATGCCGGAACGGATGGCCACGAGGCCTTCGAGTTCGACCGTACGGTCTCGCGCCTCATCGAGATGCAGTCGACCGAATATCTCGCCCTGCCGCACGGCTCGCTGTCGGACGCGTCCGGCGACACCGGCGGCATCGTGGAGACCTGAAGGCGCATGTCGGCGGAAGCGAAGCACAGCGATCTTCCGGCCGACGCGCGCATCATGGAGGCGGCCGCGACCTTTCTGCGCCGCTACGGCCCGCGCCGCGCGACCGTCGTCGCCATCGCGGAGGCGGCGGGCATGTCGCACGCCAACGTCTACCGCTACTTCCCCTCGAAAGCCGCGCTGATCGAGGAGGTCACCGCCGCCTGGCTCAAGCCGATCGAGGCGGAGGTGCGGGTCATCGCGGAAAGCCCCGATCCCGCCCCCGACAAGCTCGAGCGCATTCTCTTCGCCATCCAGCGCGCCTATCGCGACAAGCTGGAGCGCGATCCGTTGTTGTTCCGCATCCTCGCGGAGGCGGCGCAGGCCGACGCGCCCGTCGCCCGCAAGCATCGCGCGCGTCTGCAAGGCGCGGTCCAGCGCACGATCGAGGAGGGTTTCGCCCAGGGCAATTTCCGGCAGGTGGACCTGCAGCGCGCCCTGGCGCTGGTCTTCGACGTGGCGCATCGCTTCGTCCATCCGGCCGCGATCATCCTCGACGCGAAGACAGCCCGCACGGCGCTGAACACGCGCGCGGGTCGGGTAACCCGCTTGGTTCTGCAGGAACTTCGCGCAGGGCGACTGTAACCCAGTTGCCGTACAGATTACATATTTTGAAATCTGTAACCAGTGTTTGCGCAGCCTGGGGCCATGATTGCCAAATCCTAATGCCCTGACTTTTCGACCCGATGTCGGTTGGCCGGCCTTCGCGCCCGCCGCAACGCGCCGCGCGGCGCGCATCTGAGTCTTTCGTTGCCTTGCCAGTTTCGCGCGATCGGTTCAAAGAAGCGCGGCGTTCGCAGGGGCCGGGCAAAACCGGCTCTGAGGACGGCAGGCAAATGGCGGGCGACAGACCGTCCGCCCAGTCTAGCCTTCGGGCGGTTCGACAGGGATGGACACTCATGGCGCGTAAGAAAATCGCATTGATCGGAGCCGGCCAGATCGGCGGCACGCTGGCCCATCTCGCCGGCCTCAAGGAACTCGGCGACATCATCCTGTTCGACATCGCCGAAGGCACGCCCCAGGGCAAGGCGCTCGACCTCGCCGAATCCTCGCCCGTCGACGGCTTCGACGCCAGGCTCTCCGGCGCGAACGACTACAAGGACATTGCGGGCGCGGACGTGATCATCGTGACCGCCGGCGTGCCGCGCAAGCCCGGCATGAGCCGCGACGACCTGCTCGGCATCAATCTCAAGGTGATGGCCTCGGTCGGCGCCGGCATCAAGCAGCACGCCCCCAACGCTTTCGTCATCTGCATCACCAATCCGCTCGACGCCATGGTCTGGGCGCTGCAGAAGGCTTCGGGCCTGCCGGCCAACAAGGTCGTCGGCATGGCCGGCGTGCTCGACTCCGCCCGCTTCCGCTACTTCCTCGCCGAAGCCCTGGACATCTCCGTCAAGGACGTGCACGCCATGACGCTCGGCGGCCACGGCGACGACATGGTGCCGCTGGTGCGTCACTCGACCGTCGGCGGCGTGCCGCTGCCCGACCTCGTCAAGATGGGCTGGCTCACGCAGGAGAAGCTGGACGCCATCGTCGAGCGCACCCGCAAGGGCGGCGGCGAGATCGTCGCGCTGCTGAAGACGGGCTCCGCCTTCTACGCGCCGGCCGCCTCGGCCATTGCGATGGCTGAAGCCTACCTCAACGACCAGCGCCGCATCCTGCCGGTCGCCGCGCACCTGTCGGGCCAGTACGGCGTCAAGGACATGTATGTCGGCGTGCCCGCCGTCATCGGCGCCAATGGCGTCGAGAAGGTTGTCGAGATCGCCTTCGACGCCGCCGAGACCGAAATGTTCAAGAAGTCGGTCGCCGCGGTGCAGGGCCTGATCGAGGCCTGCAAGAAGATCGATCCGGCCTTCGCCTGATTTTGCAAAGCCGGCGACCTGGGTCGCCGGCTTTTTCACATCGACCGACGTTCGTCGCGCGCGGCAAGACGCGTGCGTGAGGAGGGAAGTTTCTGATGAACATCCATGAATATCAGGCCAAAGCCGTATTGAAGGAATTCGGCGCGCCGGTTTCGCGCGGCGTCGCGGTTCTCGACGCCAAGGACGCGGAAGCCGCCGCCAAGTCGCTGGGCGGCCCGCTCTGGGTCGTGAAATCGCAGATTCACGCCGGCGGCCGCGGCAAGGGCAAGTTCAAGGAGGCTTCGGCCGGCGACAAGGGCGGCGTGCGCCTCGCCAAGTCGGTCGAGGACGTCGTCGCCAACGTCAAGCAGATGCTCGGCGCGACCCTCGTGACCATCCAGACCGGCCCCGCCGGCAAGCAGGTCAACCGCCTCTACATCGAGGAAGGCTCCGACATCGCCAAGGAATTCTACCTGTCGATGCTCGTCGATCGCGCCACCTCGCGCATTTCCTTCGTCGTCTCGACCGAAGGCGGCATGGACATCGAGGAAGTCGCTCACAAGACGCCCGAGAAGATCATCACCTTCTCCGTCGATCCGGCGACGGGCGTCATGGGCCATCACGGCCGCCGCGTCGCCAAGGCGCTGCAGCTCGACGGCGACCTCGCCAAGCAGGCCGGCGCCCTGATCGAGAAGCTCTATGCCGCCTTCGTCGCGAAGGACATGGAGATGCTCGAGATCAACCCGCTGATCGTCACCACCGACGGCAAGCTGAAGTGCCTCGACGCCAAGGTGTCGTTCGACAACAACGCCCTGTTCCGCCACCCCGACATCGCCGCGCTGCGCGACGAGACGGAAGAGGACGCCAAGGAGCTCGAGGCGTCGAAGTACGACCTCAACTACATCACGCTCGACGGCACGATCGGCTGCATGGTCAACGGCGCCGGCCTCGCCATGGCGACGATGGACATCATCAAGCTCTACGGCGAAAGCCCGGCCAACTTCCTCGACGTCGGCGGCGGCGCGAGCAAGGAGAAGGTGACGGCGGCGTTCAAGATCATCACCGCCGACCCGAAGGTGAAGGGCATCCTCGTCAACATCTTCGGCGGCATCATGAAGTGCGACATCATCGCCGAAGGCGTGATCGCAGCCGTGAAGGAAGTCGGCCTCAAGGTGCCGCTGGTCGTGCGCCTCGAAGGCACCAATGTCGAGCAAGGCAAGAAGATCATCAAGGACTCGGGTCTCAACGTGATCCCCGCCGACGACCTCGACGACGCAGCCCAGAAGATCGTGAAAGCCGTGAAGGAAGCCGCCTGATGTCCGTCCTCATCGACAAGAACACCAAGGTCATCTGCCAGGGCTTCACCGGCAAGAACGGCACCTTCCATTCCGAGCAGGCGATCGCCTACGGCACCAGGATGGTCGGCGGCACGAGCCCCGGCAAGGGCGGCGCGACGCATCTGGGTCTGCCGATCTTCGACACGGTCGCCGAAGCCCGCGAGAAGACCGGCGCCGACGCCTCGGTCATCTACGTTCCCCCGCCGGGCGCGGCCGACGCGATCTGCGAGGCGATCGACGCGGAAGTCCCGCTGATCGTCTGCATCACCGAAGGCATCCCGGTTCAGGACATGATCCGCGTGAAGCGTTCGCTGGTCGGCTCCAAGTCGCGCCTCATCGGCCCGAACTGCCCGGGCGTGATGACGGCCGGCGAATGCAAGATCGGCATCATGCCGGGCAACATTTTCAAGCGCGGCTCGGTGGGCGTGGTGTCGCGCTCGGGAACGCTGACCTATGAAGCGGTGTTTCAGACCACGCAGGTCGGCCTCGGCCAGACCTCGGCGGTCGGCATCGGCGGCGACCCGGTCAAGGGCACCGAATTCATCGACGTGCTCGAGATGTTCCTCGCCGACGACGAGACCAAGTCGATCATCATGATTGGCGAGATCGGCGGCTCGGCGGAAGAAGACGCCGCCCAATTCCTCAAGGACGAGGCCAAGCGCGGCCGCAAGAAGCCGGTCGTCGGCTTCATCGCCGGCCGCACCGCCCCTCCCGGACGCCGCATGGGCCACGCCGGCGCGATCATCTCCGGCGGCAAGGGCGGCGCGGAAGACAAGATCGCGGCGATGGAAGCTGCGGGCATCAAGGTTTCGCCTTCGCCGGCGCGCCTGGGCACGACGCTGGCCGCTCTGCTCAAGGGCTGATCGGCGCATGTTCCCCGTCCACGGGCGGGGAACACGAATTTGTTTTGTGACGAGCTGAAGCGGATGCGCGGCGAAAAGCCCGCGCGTCCGAACCAGGGCGGCTGTCCGGGCCGCGCGATCCAAGGGAGTGGAGCATGGCCGATACAGGATCGAACGGAGCCGGCGCCGGCCGCTCGGCGCAGAACGCATCCTTTGCGGACACCTCGTTTCTCTACGGCGGCAACGCGACCTATGTCGCGCAATTGCAGGACGCCTACGAGCAGAATCCGGCCTCCGTCGATCCGCAATGGCGGGAATTCTTCGACGCGCTGAAGGACGACAAGGCTGTCGTCGAGAAGAACGCGCGCGGCGCGCCCTGGAAGAACAAGAACTGGCCGGTCGCGCCGAAGGGCGACCTCGTCAACGCGCTCGACGGCGACTGGCCGGCGACCGAAAAGGCGCTCGGCGACAAGATCAAGGCGAAGGCGCAAAGCCAGGGCGCCCCGATCTCCGACGCCGACGTACTGCGCGCCACGCGCGATTCGGTGCGCGCCATCATGATGATCCGCGCCTACCGCATGCGCGGGCATCTGCACGCCAATCTCGATCCGCTCGGCATCGAGGCGCGCATGGATCACGAGGAGCTGCATCCCTCGACCTACGGCTTCGAGGACGGCGACTACGACCGCAAGATCTTCATCGATCACGTGCTCGGCCTCGAATACGCGACCATCTTCGAGATGCTCGCGATCCTCCGCCGCACCTATTGCTCGACCATCGGCTACGAGTTCATGCACATCTCCGATCCCGCGGAGAAGTCGTGGCTGCAGGAGCGCATCGAGGGGCCGGACAAGGAAATCGCCTTCACCAAGGAAGGCAAGCGCGCCATCCTGCAGAAGCTGGTCGAGGCCGAAGGCTTCGAGAAGTTCATCGACGTCAAGTACACCGGCACCAAGCGCTTCGGTCTCGACGGCGGCGAATCGATGATCCCGGCGCTCGAGCAGATCATCAAGCGCGGCGGCGCGCTCGGCGCGAAGGAAATCGTGCTCGGCATGGCCCATCGTGGCCGCCTCAACGTTCTCTGCCAGGTGATGGGCAAGCCGCACCGCGCCCTGTTCCACGAGTTCAAGGGCGGCTCGTTCATCCCGGGCGAGGTCGAAGGCTCGGGCGACGTGAAGTACCATCTCGGCGCGTCCTCGGATCGCGAGTTCGACGCCAACAAGGTTCACCTGTCGCTCACCGCCAATCCCTCGCATCTCGAGATCGTCGATCCCGTCGTGCTCGGCAAGGTGCGCGCCAAGCAGGACCAGTTGCGCGGCGATGGGCCGGTCAACCGCCAGGCGGTCATGCCGCTGCTCATCCACGGCGACGCGGCCTTTGCGGGCCAGGGCGTGGTGGCGGAATGCCTCGGCCTCTCCGGCCTCAAGGGCCATCGCACCGGCGGCTCGATCCATTTCATCATCAACAACCAGATCGGCTTCACCACCTATCCGCGCTATTCGCGCTCCTCGCCCTATCCCTCCGACGTGGCGAAGATCGTCGAGGCGCCGATCTTCCATGTGAACGGCGACGATCCGGAAGCGGTGGTGTTCGCCGCGAAAGTGGCGACGGAATTCCGCCAGCGCTTCGAAAAGCCCGTCGTGATCGACATGTGGTGCTATCGCCGCTTCGGCCACAACGAAGGCGACGAGCCGGGCTTCACCCAGCCGCTGATGTACCGCAAGATCAAGTCGCACAAGACGACGCTGGAAATCTACAGCGGCAAGCTGATCGAAGAAGGCATCTTCACGCGCGGCGAGGTCGACAAGCTGATGGGCGACTGGCGCCATCGTCTCGAAGCCGAGTTCGAGGCCGGCCAGGCCTACAAGCCCAACAAGGCCGACTGGCTCGACGGCCGCTGGTCCGGCTTCAAGGCGGTGACCGAGAACGACGACGACCGCCGCGGCAAGACCGGCGTCGACATCGCCCATCTCAAGATGCTGGGCGTGAAGCTGAACGAAGTCCCCGACGGCTTCAACGTCCACCGCACGATCAAGCGCTTCCTCGACAACCGTCGCAAGATGGTCGAGACCGGCGAAGGCATCGACTGGGCGATGGCCGAGGCCATGGCTTTCGCGACCTTCCTGTGGGACGGCCATCGCGTGCGCCTCTCCGGTCAGGACGTCGAGCGCGGCACTTTCTCGCAGCGCCATTCCATGCTGATCGATCAGGAGACCGAGCGCCGCTACGCTCCGCTCAATCACCTGAACGAAGGCAAGCAGGGCAAGTACGAAGTCATCAACTCCATGCTGTCGGAAGAGGCCGTGCTCGGCTTCGAATACGGCTATTCGCTGGCCGAGCCGGAAGCGCTGACCTTGTGGGAAGCGCAGTTCGGCGACTTCGCCAACGGCGCGCAGGTTCTGTTCGACCAGTTCATCTCGTCGGGCGAGCGCAAGTGGCTGCGCATGTCCGGCCTGGTCTGCCTGCTGCCGCACGGCTACGAGGGCCAGGGTCCCGAGCATTCCTCGGCGCGCCTCGAGCGCTATCTGCAGCTCTGCGCCGAAGACAACATGCAGGTCGCCAATTGCACGACGCCGGCGAACTACTTCCACATCCTGCGCCGTCAGTTGCAGCGCGATTTCCGCAAGCCGCTCATCATCATGACGCCGAAGTCGCTGCTGCGCCACAAGCGCTGCGTCTCGCGCCTCGACGAGATGGGGCCGGCTTCGTACTTCCAGCGCTGGATCTCCGACGACGCCGAGCGTCTGAAGGACGAGAAGATCAAGCTGGTGAAGGACGACAAGATCCGCCGCGTCGTCCTGTGCACGGGCAAGGTCTATTACGACCTCTACGAGGAGCGCGAGAAGCGGGGCGTCGACGACGTCTATCTGCTGCGCGTCGAGCAGCTCTATCCGTTCCCGCTGAAGTCGCTCGTCCAGCAGATGAGCCGCTTCAAGAAGGCGGACGTCGTGTGGTGCCAGGAAGAGCCCAAGAACATGGGCGCGTGGACCTTCGTCGAGCCCTATCTCGAATGGGTGCTCGGCCAGGCCGGCCTTAAGTCCAAGCGCCCGACCTATGTCGGCCGCCCGGCCTCCGCCGCCACCGCGACCGGCACCATGTCGCGCCATCTCGCACAATTGAAGGCCTTCCTCGACGAAGCCTTCGCATAACGGTCAACCAATTCAGACAGGGGCGCCTTTCCGGGCGAGACACACAATGGCGACTGAAATTCGGGTGCCGACCCTCGGCGAATCCGTCTCCGAGGCGACGATCGGCAAGTGGTTCAAGAAGCCCGGCGACGCGGTGAAGGCCGACGAGCCCTTGGTCGAACTCGAGACCGACAAGGTGACGCTCGAAGTCAACGCGCCGGCCTCCGGCGTGCTGGCCGAGATCGCCGCCAAGGACGGCGAGACGGTGACGCCCGGCGCGCTGCTCGGCCAGATCGCGGAAGGCGCGGCCGGCGCCGCCGCGGCCCCGAAGGCTGCTTCGCCGGCGCCCGCCAAGGCTGCCGCCCCCGCTCCGGCGGCTGCGCCCGCCGCTGGCGGCACGTCGATGCCCCCCGCCCCCGCCGCCGCCAAGGTCGCCGCCGACGCCGGCGTCGACACGAACGCCGTCGCCGGCTCCGGCAAGCGCGGCCAGGTGCTCAAGGGCGACGTGCTTGCCGCCATCGCCAATCCGCCGGCGGCCGCTCCCGCCGCCGCGCCGGTCGCCGCGCGCCCGGCCTCGCAGCCGGCCGATGCCGCGCGTGAAGAGCGCGTGCGCATGACCAAGCTGCGCCAGACGATCGCGCGCCGTCTCAAGGACGCGCAGAACGTCGCCGCCATGCTCACGACCTTCAACGAGGTCGACATGGGCGCGATGATGGCGCTGCGCGCGCAGTACAAGGACGCCTTCGAGAAGAAGCACGGCGTCAAGCTCGGCTTCATGGGCTTCTTCGTGAAGGCCTGCTGCCAGGCGCTGAAGGAAGTGCCGGCCGTCAACGCCGAGATCGACGGCACGGACATCATCTACAAGAACTTCTGCCACATCGGCGTCGCCGTCGGCACCGACAAGGGCCTCGTCGTTCCCGTCGTGCGCGACGCCGATCAGATGTCGATCGCGCAGGTGGAAAAGGCGATCGGCGATTTCGGCAAGCGCGCCCGCGACGGCAAGCTCGGCATCGAGGACATGCAGGGCGGCACGTTCACCATCTCGAATGGCGGCGTCTACGGCTCGCTCATGTCGACGCCGATCCTCAACGCGCCGCAGTCCGGCATTCTGGGGATGCACAAGATCCAGGATCGCCCGATGGTCGTCGGCGGCAAGATCGAAATCCGCCCGATGATGTATCTCGCGCTCTCCTACGATCACCGCATCGTCGACGGCAAGGAAGCGGTCACCTTCCTCGTGCGCGTGAAGGAAAATCTCGAAGATCCGGCGCGCCTCGTTCTGGATCTCTGATCCTTAAATCCTCATCCTGAGGAGCTGCGCAGCAGCGTCTCGAAGGATGGCCAAACCCGAGGCGTAGCCCTCGTGCTTCGAGACGCCTGCTTCGCAGGCTCCTCAGCATGAGGGCACGCCGACTTGAAAAGGCGAAGCACCTAATGGCCTACGATCTCATCGTCATCGGCGCCGGCCCCGGCGGTTATGTCTGCGCCATCCGCGCGGCGCAGTTGGGGCTGAAGGTCGCCATCGTCGAGAAGCGCAAGACGCTCGGCGGCACCTGCCTCAACATCGGCTGCATCCCCTCGAAGGCGCTGCTGCACGCCTCCGAAATGTTCGAGGAAGCGGGCCACGATTTCCCGGCGCTCGGCGTCATCGTCGGCAAGCCGAAGCTCGATCTCGCCGCCATGATGAAGCACAAGGCCGACACGGTCGCCGCCAACGTCAACGGCGTCGCCTTCCTCATGAAGAAGAACAAGGTCGACGTGCTTTCCGGCGCGGGCCGTATCGTCGCGACGGGCAAGGTCGAGGTGAAGGCCGAGGACGGATCGGTCGCCGTGCACGACACCAAGAACATCGTGATCGCCACCGGCTCCGACGTCGCCGTCCTGCGCGACAGGAACGGCGCGCCGATCCCGGTCGACGAGAAGGTCGTGATCTCCTCCACCGGCGCGCTGGAACTCGGCGCGGTTCCGAAGAAGCTCGTGGTCGTCGGCGCGGGCGTCATCGGCCTTGAACTCGGCTCGGTCTGGCGCCGCCTCGGCGCAGAAGTCACTGTCATCGAATATCTCGACCGCATCCTCCCCGGCATGGACGGCGAGGTGGTCAAGCAATTCCAGCGCATGCTGGAAAAGCAGGGCTTTGCGTTCAAGCTCGCCTCCAAGGTCACGGAAGTGGCGGTGAAGGGCGCCGGCGCCAAGGTGACCTTCGAGCCGGTGGCCGGCGGCGAGGCGCAAACCATCGACGCCGACCGCGTACTGATCGCCACGGGACGTGCGCCCTACACGGAAGGACTGGGCCTCGAAGAAGCGGGCGTCGCGATGGAGCGCGGCCGCGTCGTCATCGACGATCGTTTCGCCTCGAATGTCGCCGGCGTCTACGCCATCGGCGATGTCGTGCGCGGCCCCATGCTCGCCCACAAGGCCGAGGACGAGGGCATTGCGGTGGCCGAAATTCTCGCCGGCCAGCACGGTCATGTGAACTACGAAGTCATTCCGGGCGTCGTCTACACGAGCCCGGAGATCGCGACCGTTGGCGCGACGGAAGAGGCGTTGAAGGAAAAGGGCGTCGCCTACAAGGCCGGCAAATTCCCGCTCACCGCCAACGGGCGCGCGCGCGCCATGCGCAAGGCCGACGGCTTCGTCAAGATCCTGGCCGACGCCGCCACCGACCGCGTGCTCGGCGTCCATATCGTCGGTTTCGGCGCCGGCGAATTGATCGCGGAAGCCTGCGTGCTTATGGAATTCGGCGGCTCGGCCGAGGACCTGGCGCGCACCTGCCACGCCCATCCCACGGTTTCGGAAGCGGTCAAGGAAGCCGCGCTCGCGGTCGACAAGCGCGCGATCCACGTCTGATCGAAACTCCGTGGTCCCGGCCGAAGCGAAGCGACGAGCCGGGATTCAAGGCTGCAACAGCGATACTGGCTCCCGGCTCGGCCTGCGGCCGTCCGGGATGACATTGTCGCCATGCTCCCCATGCGGGAGGCCGCGCATAAATCCGCCGCCTTTAAGCTGGAATTTCAGTATTCCATGCGACAAAGACGCATATGCAAGCCCGCCTGACCAAGTTTTTGTGGACGCTGCTGGCCGCGATCTTCCTGATCGAGGCTTGGCTTTGGGATGTGCTCGGACGGTTAGTTTCGGCCATCATCGCCGTACTGCCGCTTGCCGCCCTCAAGCGAACCCTGCAGCGCATGATAGAGACGTTGCCGGCGACTTTCGCGCTGACGCTTTTCGTCCTTCCCATTCTGGTCGTGCTGCCGTTCAAGATCGCCGGCCTCGCCTTGATCGCCGGCGGGCGCGTCCTGTCCGGCGGCTGTGTCTTTCTCGCGGCGAAGACGGTCGGCCTCGGCGTCACCGCCTTTGTTTTCGACGTATGCCGCGCGCGGCTGATGACGTTGCCCTGGTTTGCGCGCTTCTACGCGCTCGTCATCGCCTTTCGCGACTGGGCGCACGCCAAGGTCGATCCCTACAAGGCTGCGATCCGCGCGCGCGTCGCCGATCTTCGGGCGAAATTGCGCGAGAAATTCGCCAGCGAGACGCCTTCGCTCATGCGCAAGCTGGCGGCGTTGCGCGCCCGCGTTCACGCACGCGGCCGCGAAATTCTCTGACCCTCATTTCGCGCGGGCCGCGAGCGCGACGCCGCAGGCGGTCAGCGCCATGCCGACGATTTGAACGAGCGTCAGGTTTTCGCCGAACAGGAAATGCGCCTGCAGCGCCGACAGCGGCGGCACGAGGAAAATGAGTTGGGCCGAACGTGAGACCTCGCCGCGCCGGATCAGCAGCAAGAGCAGCGCGATCGCGCCGATCGACAGCGCCAGAACCGACCAGGCGAGAACCGCGAAGGCGGTTGGCGTCCAGTCGATGCGGAATTCGCCGGCCAGCGCCGCCATCGGAACGCCCGCCGCCAGCGCGCCGACATATTGCAGCGTCGCGACGGTGCGCAGGTCGCCGGTGTGGATGAACCGCTTCTGGTAGAATGTCCCTGCCGTGACGCCGGCCATCGCCACGAAATTGACGCCGATCGGCGCGAGCGCCGCGCGGAGCTGCGCCGGCTGCAACCCGACGAGCTTCGGCGCCAGCACGAGGCATATGCCGGCAAAGCCGATGACGACGCCGCTCCAACGCGCCGGGCCGATCCTCTCGCCGACCAGCGCCGGCGCGAGGAAGGCCGTCATGATCGGCTGCAGCGCCGCCAGCAGCGCCGAGATGGAGGCGGGCACCCCCTGCTCGATCGCCCACCAGACGCCGCCAAGATAGATGGCGTGCAGCAACACGCCCGAAACCATCGCGTGGGTCGCTTCCATGGCGCTGCGCGGCCATTGCGCGCCGGCATAGACGGCGAAGCCGGCAAGCGCGAGGCCGGCGCAGAGATAGCGCACGCAGAGAAACGCCAGCGGATCGGCGAAGTCGACCGTATAGCGGGCGACGATCCAGCCGGTCGACCAGATGAGCGGAAACAGGATCGGCGCGAGCCGGACGAGCATGTCGAGTCCCTGGCGCCATTTCGCTGGCCGGCGCGTTGTCGGAATGCGAACTTCTACCGGGTCATGACGCGGACACACAAATGCTTGGACGGATCTGGCGCATCTTCTACCGGTCCTGGACGCAGTTCTCGAACGACGACGGCTGGGCGATCGCCAGCCATATCGCTTTGTCGGGGCTGACCTCGCTCTTTCCTTTCCTGATCCTGGTCGGAACGCTGGCTGGCTTCATCGGCACGCCGGACCTCGCCAAGCGCGCGACCGACCTGCTCTTCGAGAGCTGGCCCCCGCAGGTGGCGGGGCCCATCGCCCACGAGGTGGAGAGGGTTCTCACGCAGCCGCGCACGGGGCTCGCGACCCTGAGCGCGTTGCTGGCCGTCTATTTCGCCTCCAGCGCGGTCGACGCCGTGCGTATCGGTCTCAACCGCGCCTACGACGTGGCCGACGCGCGCGCCTGGTGGATATTGCGTCTCGAAAGCGTCCTGTTCGTTCTGCTCGGCGCCGTCGCGCTGATGGGCTTCACATTTCTGGTCGTGCTCGAGCCGATCGTCTGGGGGCAGGCCGTGCGCTGGCTGCCCGACCTGGGACGGCTGCAATCGCTATTCGACGCGATCCGCCTGGCGACGATCTCGCTGATCCTGCTGGCGACGCTCGTCTTCGCGCACAGATACCTTGCCGCCGGCAAGCGCACGCTGGCGGAGATCGCGCCCGGCATAGCGTTGACGCTGGTTCTCTGGCTCGGATTCGGCGAGGGCTTCGGCTTCTATCTCGCGCGCTTCTCGCAGAATTACGTCACGACCTATGCGGGCCTCGCCTCGGTGATGATCGCGCTCGTGTTCCTCTATGTCCTGTCGGCGATCTTCATTTTCGGCGGCGAGTTCAATTCGTCGATCGCGGGCGTGACGCGTAAAAAAACCGGCGCGCAGGAGGGGCCGCGCGCCGGTCGATGAGCGAGTGACTGCAATCAGGCCGACTTGCGGGCCTCGATCACGTCCTCGACGGTGCGCAGGCCGGGCTTCGGCGAATTGACGAGCACCGCCATGTTGCCGGGCGCATGCTGGTTTTTCCACATCTTCATGTGCGCCAGCGGAATCTTGTCCCAGGGGAACACTTCCGACATGCACGGGTCGACGCGCCGGTCGAGCACGAACTTGTTGGCGGCCGACGCCTGCTTGAGATGGGCGAAATGCGAACCCTGGATGCGCTTCTGGCGCATCCACACGTAGCGCGCGTCGAATGTCAGGTTGAAGCCCGTCGTGCCCGCGCAGAACACGACCATGCCGCCGCGCTTCACGACGAGGCAGGACAGCGGGAAGGTCGATTCGCCGGGATGCTCGAAGACCGTGTCGACGTCCTTCTTGCCGGTGATGTCCCAGATCGCCTTGCCGAAACCGCGCGCGGCCTTGGTCCAGGCGTTGAATTCGGGCGTGTTCACCTTGGGCAACTGGCCCCAGCAGCCGTCGAAATCCTTGCGGTTGATGACGCCCTTTGCGCCCAGGCTCATGACGTAGTCGCGCTTGGACTCGTCCGAGATCACGCCGATGGCGTTGGCGCCGGCCGCCGCGCAGAGCTGTACGCCGAACACGCCGAGACCGCCCGAGGCGCCCCACACCAGCACGTTGTCGCCGGGCTTCAGGCGGTGCGGCTCATGGCCGAACAACATGCGATAGGCGGTCGCCAGCGTCAGCGTGTAGCAGGCGGCTTCTTCCCAGGTCAGATGCTTCGGCCGCTCCATGAGCTGGCGGTCCTGCACGCGGCAGAACTGGGCGAACGAGCCGTCCGGCGTCTCGTAGCCCCAGATGCGCTGCGAGGAGGAGAACATCGGATCGCCGCCGTTGCACTCCTCGTCGTCGCCGTCGTCCTGGTTGCAATGGACCACGACCTCGTCGCCGACCTTCCAGCGCTTCACCTTGGAGCCGACCGCCCAGACGATGCCGGAAGCGTCGGAGCCGGCGATATGCAGGGGCTGCTTGTGCGCGTCGAGCACCGAGATCGGCTCGCCGAGCGCCGCCCAGACGCCGTTGTAATTGACGCCGGCCGCCATCACGAGAACGAGCACGTCGTGGCTGTCGAGCTCCCAGGTCGGCACGACCTCGAGCTGCATCGCCGATTCCGGCGGTCCATGGCGCTCCTTGCGGATCACCCAGGCGTGCATGTTCTTCGGAACATGGCCGAGCGGCGGAATTTCGCCGAGATCGTAGAGGTCCTTGAGTTCGCCCTGGCCCTTGCCTTCGACGAGCTTGAGTCCGGTCACCTGCGTGCTCCCTCGATCAGCGACCCCTGCGGGTCCGTCATCTTACCTAGCTCGCTGCATTGCACTATACAAATTGCAGCGCAAAGCAAGATGGTTCATGAGTAAACGGTACCACTCGTTTTCTTATGGGGCGATTTTCCGTTCTTTTGCAATGCCGCGGGGCTTGGAGATTGGTCGACTTTCCGGCCGATTGCCAGCCCGCGGGGTAAGCGGGTAGGAAGCGCCACGGCTGAGCAGGCTGACGAGGTTCAGATGGTCGAAAACAGGTCCCACCGCGACAAGCCCTGGATTTTTCGCACCTACGCCGGTCATTCGACCGCCGCGGAATCCAACAAGCTCTATAAGGGCAATCTGTCCAAGGGGCAGACGGGTCTCTCCATCGCCTTCGATCTGCCAACCCAGACCGGCTACGATTCCGACCATCCGCTCGCCCGCGGCGAGGTCGGCAAGGTCGGCGTGCCGGTGTCGCATCTGGGCGACATGCGCACCCTGTTCGACGGCATTCCGATCGCGCAGATGAACACGTCCATGACCATCAACGCCACCGCGCCCTGGCTGATGGCCCTCTACATCGCCGCCGCCGACGAGCAGGGCGCGCCGCGCACCGCCCTGCAGGGCACGACGCAGAACGACATCATCAAGGAATATCTTTCGCGCGGGACGTATGTCTTTCCGCCGGCGCCCTCGCTGCGCCTGACGCGCGACATGATCCTGTTCACCACCGCGCAGGTTCCGAAGTGGAACCCGATGAACGTCTGCTCCTACCACCTGCAGGAAGCCGGCGCGACGCCGGTGCAGGAGCTTTCCTATGCGCTGGCCACCGCCGTCGCCGTGCTCGACACGGTGAAGGCCGCCGGCGTCTCGGAGAAGGAATTCGAGGACGTCGTCGGCCGCATCTCCTTCTTCGTCAACGCCGGGATGCGCTTCGTCACCGAACTCTGCAAGATGCGCGCGTTCACCGAACTCTGGGACGAGATCACGCGCGATCGCTACGGCGTGACGAACGAGAAGATGCGCCGCTTCCGCTATGGCGTGCAGGTCAATTCGCTCGGCCTGACCGAGCAGCAGCCGGAAAACAACGTCTACCGCATCCTGCTCGAGACGCTGGCCGTCGTTCTGTCGAAGAACGCGCGCGCGCGCGCCGTGCAATTGCCTGCTTGGAACGAGGCGCTCGGCCTGCCGCGTCCCTTCGACCAGCAATGGTCGCTGCGCATGCAGCAGATCCTGGCCTATGAGACCGACCTTCTCGAATACGCCGATATTTTCGACGGCTCGGCGGAGATCAAGCGCAAGGTCGAGGAGCTGAAAGCGGCGGCGCGCGAAGAACTCGCGGCCATCGACGCGATGGGCGGCGCGGTCGCCGCCATCGACACCGGCTACATGAAGTCGAAGCTCGTCGAATCCAATACGCGCCGCCTCGAGGCGATCGAGAAGGGCGAGCAGATCGTCGTCGGCGTCAACAAGTTCGTCGAGACCGAGCCCTCGCCGCTGACTGCGGGCGAAGGCGCGATCATGGTCGTGCCGGAAGGCGTCGAGGCGCAGCAGGTCGAACGGCTCAAGGCCTGGCGCTCCTCCCGCGACCAGAAAGCCGTGGACAAGGCGCTTGCCGATCTTCGCGGGGCGGCGTCCGAAGGCCGTTCCGTCATGGAGCCGTCCATCGCCGCCGCGAAAGCCGGCGTGACGACGGGCGAATGGGGCGCGACCTTGCGCGAAATCTTCGGCGAATATCGCGCGCCGACCGGCGTCGGCCGCGCCGCGCGCCAGACGGGCGGCGACATCGCCAACGTGCGCGGCGATGTCGAACGCGTCTCCCAGGCTCTGGGCCGGCGCATAAAGTTCCTCGTCGGCAAGCCGGGCCTCGACGGTCATTCCAACGGCGCCGAGCAGATCGCCGTCCGCGCCCGCGACTGCGGCATGGAGGTCGTCTACGAAGGCATTCGCCTGACGCCCGCCGAAATCGTCAACGCTGCGCTCGAGGAAGGCGTGCATTGCGTCGGCCTGTCGATCCTGTCCGGGTCGCATGTGCCGCTTGTGCGCGACATCATGGACCGGATGCGCGCCGAAGGCCTGAACGACATACCGGTCGTCGTCGGCGGCATCATCCCGCCAGACGACGAGAAAGTCCTGAAGGCCGCGGGCGTGACCGCCGTCTATACGCCGAAGGACTTCGACCTCAACGCGATCATGTCCGACATTGTCCGGATCGTGGACGCGGGACGTCAGAAGGCGGCTTGAGCCGCCTTCATCTCGCCCGCCTCGTCGCGTTTATGGTTAGCGTTGCGTAAACGGTCGCCGCATAGAGTCGCGCGTCAGCCCGCTTAGAACGAACGGAACGATCATGGCGTCAGCCTGCACCAATGGTCTCGACACAGGCTTCATCGAGCTCGGCTACGCCAAGGTCGCGGCGCTCGGCGTGGTCCAGGGCATAACGGAACTTCTGCCGATCTCGTCGACTGCGCATATGCGCATCGTGCCGGCGCTGTTTGGCTGGCGCGATCCGGGTTCGGCATTTTCCGCGGCCATGCAGGCGGCCGCCGTCATTGCGGTGATCACCTATTTCTGGAAGGACGTGCGCGGCCTGGCGTTTGGCTCGATAGGCGCCGTCGTTCGTCGCGACTTCAGCGACTGGAACTTCCGCTTCGCAATGTGGATCGTGCTGGCGACGCTGCCGATCGTGATTTCCGGCGTCTTGCTTGCGCCTTTGCTCAATGCCTGCGACACGCCATTGCGCAGCCTGCCGGTGATCGGCATTTCCATGATCACGCTCGCGATCATTCTGGCCATCGCGGAAGTCTACTGCGATCATTCGCGCAAGTTCGACCAGATCAACCTGAAGGACGCGCTGGTTGTCGGCATCGCGCAATGCGGCGCGCTCATTCCGGGCGTCTCGCGTTCCGGTTCGACGCTGACCGCCGCGTTGTTCCGCGATCTCAACCGCGAAGACGCGGCGCGATTCTCGTTTCTGCTCGGCCTGCCCGCGATCGCCGGCGCCGGGTTGAAGGAATTCCACGTCCTCTACAAGGCGGGCCTGAGCGCCTACGGCTGGTCGGTGCTGTCAGTCGGCCTGATCGTCGCCTCGATCTCCGCCTTCGCGGCGATCTGGGGCCTGCTGCGCATTCTCGAGAAATTCTCCGCGTGGCCCTTCGTCATCTACCGCGGCCTGATCGGCGTGTTCCTGCTCGTCGGCGCCTATGTCGGCTTCCTGAAGTAAAACAGGGCGGCCCGAGAGCCGCCCTTTCTTTTCAGTGCAGCGAATCCGCGCCCTTCGGGAAGTTCACCACCGTGCCGGGCTCGGGCTCGTCGTTGGCCGCCTCGCCCTTGGCGACCGCCTTGCCGTTGATCGTCAGACCGGCCGGCCCGGCGGAGAGCGCGACGCTTTCCCCGTCGGCGACATCGCCTGCGAGAATCATCTCGGCGAGAGGATCCTGCACCGCCTTCTGGATCACGCGCTTCAGCGGCCGTGCGCCATAGGCGGCGTCGTAGCCGCGGTCCGCGAGCCAGGCGCGCGCCTTGGCGTCGAGCGCGAGCGTGATCTTGCGATCCTCGAGCAGCTTCGCCAGACGGCCGAACTGGATGTCGACGATCGCGCCCATGTCGGAGCGCCGCAGACGATGGAACAGGATGATCTCGTCGACACGGTTGAGGAATTCCGGCCGGAAGTGCGAACGCACCACCTGCATGACCTCGTTCTGCACAGCGCTCGAATCCTCGCCCTCCTTCTGCATGACGAGAAATTCTGCGCCGAGGTTCGACGTCATGATGATGAGCACGTTGCGGAAATCGACCGTACGGCCCTGACCGTCGGTTAGCCGCCCGTCGTCGAGAACCTGCAGCAGGACGTTGAACACGTCCGGATGCGCCTTCTCGATCTCATCGAACAGCACGACCTGATAGGGGCGCCGCCGCACGGCTTCCGTCAGCGCGCCGCCTTCCTCATAGCCGACATAGCCGGGAGGCGCGCCGATGAGGCGGGCGACCGAGTGCTTCTCCATGTATTCGGACATGTCGAGGCGCACCATCGCCGTCTCGTCGTCGAACAGGAAGCTCGCGAGCGCCTTCGTCAGCTCCGTCTTGCCGACGCCGGTCGGTCCGAGGAACATGAACGAGCCGATCGGCCGGTTGGGATCCTGAAGCCCCGCGCGCGCGCGGCGCACGGCGGTGGAGACGGCCGCGACCGCCTCCTTCTGGCCGACGACGCGCTTGGCAAGCTGCTGCTCCATCTTGAGCAGCTTGTCCTTCTCGCCTTCCAGCATCTTGTCGACCGGCACGCCGGTCCAGCGCGAGACGACCTGCGCGACGTGGTCAGGCGTCACGGCTTCTTCCACCAGCGCGGAGGCGCTGGAAGATTCGGCTTCCGCGAGCTTCTTCTCCAGATCGGGGATGACGCCGTAGGTCAGTTCGCCCGCGCGCTGGTATTCGCCGCGGCGCTGCGCGCGGGCGAGTTCGTTGCGCGCCTGCTCGAGCTGCTCCTTCAGCTTCTGCGCGGAGCCGAGCTTGTCCTTCTCGGCGCGCCAGCGCTGCGTCAGCGCCGCCGACTTCTCCTCGAGATCGGCTAGCTCGGCTTCGAGCTTGACGAGTCGGTCCTTGGAGGCCCGGTCGCTTTCCTTCTTCAGCGCCTCCTGCTCGATCTTGAGCTGGATGATGCGCCGGTCGAATTCGTCGAGCTCCTCCGGCTTCGAATCCACCTGCATCCGCAGGCGTGAACCCGCCTCGTCGACGAGGTCGATCGCCTTGTCGGGCAGGAACCGGTCGGTGATGTAGCGGTTGGAGAGCGTCGCCGCCGCCACCAGCGCGGCGTCGGTGACGCGCACGCCGTGATGCAGCTCGTATTTCTCCTTCAGGCCACGCAAGATCGAGATCGTATCCTCGACCGTCGGCTCGGAAACGAACACGGGCTGGAAGCGGCGGGCGAGCGCCGCGTCCTTCTCGACGTGCTTGCGATATTCGTCGAGCGTGGTCGCGCCGATGCAATGCAGCTCGCCGCGCGCCAGCGCCGGCTTCAGCAGGTTGGAGGCGTCCATCGCGCCGTCCGCCTTGCCGGCGCCGACCAGCGTGTGCATCTCGTCGATGAACAGGACGATGCCGCCTTCGGCCGAGGTCACCTCGTTGAGGACCGCCTTCAGCCGCTCCTCGAATTCGCCGCGGTATTTGGCGCCGGCGATCAGCGCGCCCATGTCGAGCGCGAGCAGCTTCTTGTCCTTCAGCGATTCCGGCACGTCGCCGTTGACGATGCGCAGCGCCAGGCCTTCGACGATCGCCGTCTTGCCGACGCCGGGCTCGCCGATGAGAACCGGGTTGTTCTTCGTGCGCCGCGACAGCACCTGCACGGTGCGGCGGATTTCCTCGTCGCGGCCGATCACCGGATCGAGCTTGCCGGAGCGCGCGGCCTCGGTGAGATCGCGGGCGTATTTCTTCAGAGCGTCATAGGCGTTCTCGGCCGACGCCGAATCGGCGGTACGGCCCTTGCGCAAATCCTCGATCGCGGCGTTGAGCGTCTGTGCGTTGACGCCGGCGTTGGCGAGGATGCGCGCGGATTCCGACCCCTTCTCCAGCGCGAGCGCGAGCAGCAGCCGCTCGACGGTGACGAAGCTGTCGCCGGCCTTCTGCGCGATCTTCTCGGCATTGTCGAAAAGGCGCGCGGTGGTGGGGCTGAGATAGAGCTGGCCTGCGCCTGCGCCCTGCACTTTCGGCAGCTTGGACAGAGCGAGTTCGACCTGCTGCAGCGCTTCGCGCGAGCGTCCCCCGGCCTTGTCGATCAGGCCTGCGGCCAATCCCTCGGGATCGTCCAGCAGGACCTTGAGCAGATGCTCGGGCGTGAACTGCTGATGCCCCTCGCGGATCGCCAGCGACTGCGCCGACTGCACGAAGCCCCGCGCGCGCTCCGTATATTTTTCCATATTCATGCCGACCTCCTGGCCCGCCGACCAAGCCCCGTAGCAGCGTGGTCGCGGCAATACTCAAACGATTCGGTCCCATAGGCGACCGTCGTCCGAGATTTAGGAAGCGGTTGAGATTCTTGAAGGGGCTGCGACAGGCCTGCGACGCCGAACAGGCGCCGCGCCGCTCTGTCATTCGCTATCCGGCTGACCGTTGGTTTCGGCCGGCGCATCGCCGCCTTCGACGCCCGCGCCGACAAGACCGGGGCGGCCACGGCGGCGGCGACGCGGCCGCAGATGATAGCCGCTGGCGTCCTGCTGCTCCTCGGTGCCCTCGAAGGCCGGAAGATCCGGCTGCGGCGCGTCGGCCGGCAGCGGGCGGCTCGGCGCGGTAATGAAGGCCGGCAGCCCCGCCGGGGTCTCGGCCTGCGCGGGCGCGCGGGGCTCTTCCTGCGCGCGGGGCGCGTCGCCCTGCCCGTCTACGGGCGGCCGCTGGTCGCGGAAGCGGCGGTTGTCGCGATTGAAGCCCTGGCCCTGCTGGTTGCGGTCGTTGTAGGGGCGCTCATGGCGCGGCGGGCGATCCTGTCGCTCCTGACCCGGCTGGCGGTCGCCGCCGTTGTAAGGCTGGCGTTCCTGGTAGCCAGGCGGCGGCGTGAACTGGGGCTGTTGCTGCGGCTGGAACTGCGGTTGCGGCAGGCGCTCGGCCACCGAGGCGAAACGATCGTTGACGACATCGTCCTCGTCATCCTCCATCTCGCTTTCGACCGGAGGCCGGGGCGGCTGGCCGGGCTGGGGCGGCATCTGCGCCTGCTGGGCGGCCATCGCGGCTGCGATCAGGCGATAATAGTGCTCTGCGTGCTGGAGGTAGCTTTCCGCCATGACGGGATCGCCGCTGGACTGCGCATCGCGGGCGAGCTGCAGGTATTTCTCCGCAATATGCTGGGCGGTGCCGCGCACCTTCACGTCCGGCCCGTTCGACTCGTAGGTTCGCGTCAGCGGGTTCGGGCCCTTGCGATTGTTGCGCCCGCGCATTCTCTTGTTCTGACCAGGTCTCATGACGATCCTTGACTTGAACTAACCGCGAGCCTGCCGGGCGCGCGTGAAATTCCGACGACGTTCCGCCACAAGCACGGGCGGGGTTGACCGGTCGGATCGGGTGCGGAAAGCCGCTCGGCTCAGGAGCGGCGGGCATGTTCTCAAAAGAAGCAATCCTGAATGTTAGGATCCGTGCGTTGCGAACGGCGCTGCCGGGCTACTCAGCGATTTTGCCTGCGCTCCGCACAGCGCTTGGCTCCCTGCGCGGGCATCCAGCCTGAACTCGCCTTCATTGGCCTGGCGATGCTGCTGCGCGGGGGAATGGCAAAAACGTCTTGCCCGAATTTCTGACCGTCTTTCTCGGCCAGAATCTCTTCAAAACCTTATTAGTCGGTTTCTGCGCCTTCGCCAAGGGCCGTCGGGGCGAAAGACGCAAATCATTGGAAATGTTGCCGAACAATCACGCCGCCACGAAGGCCGCCGCCCGGTCCCGACCCGCTATATCTCGTTCGCCGCCGATCTTTTGCAAGGCCGCCGCCCGCGCAATCGTCTCCACCGGCCCGGCCTGTCCAAAACCGAACTCGACGGCAAGCGCTCCGCCCGGGGCGAGGATACGGCGGGCGGAGGCAAACAGCGCCCTGTAGGCCTCGAGCCCGTCGGCGCCGCCGTCAAGCGCCAGCCGCGGGTCATGCGCGCGCACCTCGAGTTCCAGCCCGGCGATGTCGCACGACGGAATGTACGGCGGGTTGGACACGACGAGATCGAAGGGCCCGCGCAGCGCCTCGCACCAGCGTCCCCGTAGCACGGCGGCCCGTTCGCCCAGCCCGTTTCGCGCGAGATTGATGCGCGTGGCTGCACAGGCTTCGGCGGAAAGATCGACGCCGACACCAAACGCCTCTTCCCGTTCGCTGAGCAGAGCGCAGAGCAGGGCGCCGGAGCCACAGCCGAGATCGAGAATCCTTCGCGGCGGCGTCTTGTTTGCGCTCGCGACCCGCAGCGCCAGCCGCACCAGCGCCTCGCTGTCGCCGCGCGGATCGAGCACGCCTGGCCGCACTTCGAGATCGAGTGTCCAGAAGGCCCGACGGCCGAGAATTCGGCTGGTCGGTTCGCCTGCGACGCGACGGTCCAGAAAGGCCCGGAACTGTTCGGCCTCAGCTTGCGACAGCGGGGCGTCCCCGCGTGTGACCAGGGCAACGGGCTCTATGCGGCACACGCCCATCAGCAGCAGCCGCGCATCCGCGTCTGCGGTTTCGCCGCCTGCCGCCCGCAGATAGGCGCGGCCCGCGGCGAGCGCCTCGACCCGCGCCTGGCCCGGCGCCGGCGCCGGCGTTTCAGACCGCTGCATCGGAGGCCAAGGCGCGGGCGAGCCATTTTGAAAGGCGTCGCGCGACTTCCGGCCCGTTCTCCGGCGCCTCGCCCTCGGCGAGCTGAGCCAGATCGAGAAGGAGGCCGCTCGCCTCGTCGAATTCGGCGCGATCTTCCGTCTGCGCCCGCGACAGCAGCGCCTTGACGAGCGGATGGCCGGAATTGATTTCGAGCGCCGGCAGCATCGCGGCGTCCAGGCGGCCGGCGCCCGCGAGAATCCGGGCAAGCGCCCGATCCGGCGCCATGTCGCTTGCCACCAGACAGGCCGGGCTGTCCGCCAGCCGTTCGGAAATCCGCACGTCGGACACCCGCGCGCCGAGCGCTTCCTTCATTCTCGCGATCGCCGCCGCAGTCGACGCGTCAATATCCGGCTTGGCGGGCGTCTCCGCGCCGTCGGTAAGCGGAACCTGCGAAATATCCGCGTGGCCCTGTGTCACCGAACGGAAGGGCTTGCCGGCGAACCCGACGGCGTTCGACGCCCAGAAGGCGTCGACGGGATCGGACAGCAGGAGCACTTCGATCCCTCGCGCGCGAAAACCTTCGAGGTGCGGGCTTGCCGCGACGGCCGCCGCATCGGTCCCTGTCAGGTAGTAAATCGCCGTCTGGTTCGGCCGGAGATCGGCCACGTATTGCGCGAGCGTTCGGTCGCCTTCGCCGTGTGTCGATGTCGCAAAGCGCGCGATGCCGAACAAGGCGTCGCGGCGCTCGGGCTCTTCGTAGAGACCCTCCTTCAGCACCGCGCCGAAATTCTTCCAGACCCCGGCAAATTTCTCGGCGTCGTTTTCGGAGAGCCTGGTCAGTTCCTGGATGACGCGACCGACAACGGCCTTGCGAATGGCGCCGACTATGGGGCTCTTCTGCACGATCTCGCGCGACACGTTCAGCGGCACGTCGGCGGAGTCCACGACGAGCGTGACGAAGCGAAGCCAAGGCGGCAACAGGTCGGCGTCCGTCGAGACAAGCACACGGCGCACAAAGAGACGCGAACGTCCCTTGCGCTCGGGATTGAAGAGATCGAAGGGGCGCGATCCCGGGATGAACGCGAGCGCGTCAAATTCGTGCCGACCCTCCGCGCGCCAGTGAATAGTCAGGGCGGGCTCGTCGAAGTGGCCCGAGATCGTGCGGTAGAATTCCGTATATTGTTCGGCGGCGATTTCCGTGCGCGGACGCGCCCAGAGCGCCGAACCTTCGCTCGCCTGCTGCTCCTCGCCCCCTGATTCGCGCACCGAGACCGGCACGCGAACGCCGGAGGAGTGCTCGCCTACAATCCGCTGCAATGTGGAAAGGTCGAGATATTCCCTGGCGTCGTCTTTGAGGTGCAACACGACGCGCGTGCCGGTCTCCGGGCAATCTCCGGACGCCTCGATGGAATAGGAGCTCTTGCCGTCGGACGACCATTTCGCGCCCTCCGACTGGCCCGCGCGACGTGAATAAACGTCCACGTGATCGGCGACGATGAAGGACGAGTAGAAGCCGATGCCGAAGCGCCCGATGAGCGATTCGGCCGGCCCTTTCTCGCTGGCGCCCTGTAGTTTCTCGACGAATGCGCGCGTGCCGGAATTCGCGATGACGCCGAGCGCCTGCTCGAGGTCGGCGGCGCTCATGCCGACGCCATTGTCCTCGATGCTCAGGCGCTGTGACGACTTGTCGGCTTCGATGATGATGCGAAACGGCGCGTCGCGGCCGGCGACCTGCCCGGTCGCGACCTCAAACCTCAGCTTTTCGCAGGCGTCAGCGGCGTTCGAGATCAATTCCCGCAAGAAGATGTCTCGATCCGAGTAGATCGAATGCACGACGAGATCGAGAAGACGCGCGACGTCGGCTTGAAAGGGTCGCGCAGCCGCTGGCGCTGCGCCTGCTGCGCCGTTGTTGGCAGCTTCGTTCATGGGTAGCGTTCCTCGGACGGGACAGAAGTGAAGCGCCACTCATATCGAAATGGGGCCGCGAAATTCAACGGCGCACGAAAAAGCCGGTTGCGGGGCGTCGCAACCGGCTTGAAAACGCGAAACTGAACGCACCGCCTCAAAAAAACGGCCCGATCCGCCAGATGCCGCCGGGGGGCTGGGGGGCTGACGAAATCCGGAGGCGCGACGAATCGGGCCATCGAGGCAACGGAAACAATCTGCACCCGCCTTGGGGCTGACCGAAGGCCGCAATGGGGCAAAACCATGAAATATCGACATTTGTCGCCCGCTTGCCGTTCCCGGACATTCGTAGGAACATGCGGGCGGAGCAGCGAATGGCGGATTCGGAGATCGCCGACCCCGAGCGGCGAAGCGCAGATGTGGTGTCGGTCGCCTTTCGGCGACACGCCGACGCGCCGGGCCTCCAGCGCGAGACGCCCGCTCCCAGGCAAGTCTCCTTCGACCGGCGAGAGCTTCAGCTGATTCTCAATCTCTACGGCCGCCGCGTCGCGGAAGGCGAATGGCGCGACTACGCCATCGGTTTCAGCCCGCTGAAGGCCGTCTTCGCCGTGTTTCGACGGGCGTCCGAAACGCCCCTTTACACGATCGAGAAGAATCCCGCCCTTGCGCGCCGTCAGGGGGCCTATTCCGTCGTGTCGGCGGACGGCTTCATCCTCAAGCGCGGCCACGAACTCGAGCGCGTGCTCGCCGTGCTCGACCAGAAGATCAAGCTTGTCTCCACATAAAAAAACGCCCCGCCGAAGCGGGGCGTTTCGAGTTCAGGCTTGTCGAGTTCAGTCGTTGCGGCTGCCGGTCAGCGACAGGATCGACTGGAAGATGTTGATGAAGTCGAGATACAGCATCAACGCGCCATTGACCGACTTCTTGGTGGCCGTCTCGTAATCGTCGGAGGCGTAGTACATCTCCTTGATCGCCTGCGTGTCCCATGCGGTCAGACCGGCGAAGATCAGCACCGACAGGATCGACAGGCCGAACTGGAACGCCGAGCTCTGAACGAACACATTCACGAGGCTCGCCAGGATCAGGCCGATCAGGCCCATCACCAGGAACGATCCGAAGGCCGACAGGTCGCGCTTGGTCGTGTAGCCGTAAAGGCTCAAGCCGCCGAAAGCCGCCGCGGTAATGAAGAAGGCCCGCGTGACCGACGCGCCGGTGAAGACCAGCAGCGCCGTCGACAGCGACAGACCCATCACGGCCGCGAAGGCCAGGAACATGTTGCGCGCCGAAGCCGCCGACATGCGATCGACCCGGAACGAGAAGATGAAGATGAACGCGAGCGGCGCGAGCATCACCACCCACTTCAGCGGGCTGCCGTACATGGCGGCGCCGAAATTGGTCAAATACTGGCCGCCGAACTTATAGGCCGTCGGCGTCGCCGATACCGCCAACATATTCGTGGCGAGCGCCACCACGCCCGTAACGGCCAGACCCAGCGTCATGTAGTTGTACACGCCAAGCATGTAGGCGCGCAGGCCCTGATCGATCTGCTGGGCGCCGGCCTGGCCTACGCTCGCGCCCCATTGGACACGGGCGTTGCGGTCATAGTCGGACATTTATCCCTCTCCTTCGCGGCGCTCTGGCCGCGCTCTTTGCGCGCGCGAAAAGGCGCGCTGGGACGAATATGATCGGCGGTCAGGCTAAAGACAAGGTGGACGCGCGGTCGGCAAAAATGAACTTTCCGTCATAATTCCCGCAAAACGCGCGCTGGTTTTGCGCCCAGAAGCCGCCATGTGGCCGCAAGTCCCAACGCGATGGTCGTAAGGCAGCCCAGGACGACGACAGAGACGAGAGCCGGCCAATCGAACACAAAATCCAGCTTCATCAAACGCGTAACGATTTGCTGGGCGGCGGTCGCACCCGCCGCCAAGGCGAAAACGGATGTCGCCGCGCCTAACAGAAGAAACTCGAGTAGATAGCCGATAATCAAGCGCCGCCGCGTTGCGCCGAGCATACGCAGCACCACGGCGTCGTAGAGGCGGGCGCGCTGCCCGGCGGCAAGCGCGCCTCCCAGCGTCAGTAGCGCGGTCGCCAGCGTCACCGACGACGCCGCTCGAATCGCAGTCGAAAGCTTTTCGGTCAACGCCAGCGCCTGCTGCAGCGCCTCGCGCACCGCAAGCGTCACGACCGTCGGATAGGCCTTCGATATGTCGCTCACCAGCGAACCGGAGGCGGCCGATGTCCCGGGCGGCACGGTCATGGAGATGAGTTCCGTGTGCGGCGCCCCCGCGAACGTCGACGGCGTGAAGACCAGCACGAAATTGATTCCGAAACTGCGCCAGTCGACCTCGCGCAGATTGACAATCCTGGCGACGATCTCGCGCCCCATCACATTGACGGCGATCTCATCGTCGAGCGACAGCCCGAGCCCGCGCGCAATGTCGCCGTCGAGCGAAACAAGCGGCGGTCCCTTGTAGTCTGCAGGCCACCATTTCCCGGCCGTCACTTTCGAGCCGGGCGGCGGGCTCGCCGCATAGGTGACGCCACGGTCGCCGTCCAGCACCCAGGCGGCATTCTGCTCCGCCTTCACCTCTTCCGCACGTCGCGACCCGACGCGCACGATTCGACCGCGCAGCATCGGCACTTGTTCGATCGTCGCATCCGGTCGCCGGCTGGTGAGCATCTTGCGAAAGGCGTCGGCTTGCGCGCTCTGCACGTCGGCGAAGAAATAGTCGGGCGTGCGGCCGGGATCGCCCGAGCCAAGCTGGCGACGGACATTGCCGTCGACGGCGATGATAACGACGAGCAAGGTCAGCCCAAGGCCGAGCGACGTGACGACCGGATGGGTCACGGCGCCCGGACGCCGGATATTCCCCAGCGCAAGCCGGGCCGGCAGGTTGCGGATATTGGCGCCTAGCGCGGCGCCGCGCGTCACAGCCCATCCGACCGCGCGCAGCACGATGGCCGAGGCCGCGACGCCGCCGATTGCGATCAGGGCGATCTGCTTCTCGTTGGACAGCGCGTAGACGAGACCGATCATCGCGGCGAAGGCGGTAAGCGCGCCAAAGACATAGCGCGTTCGCAAGCGCCCGCTTTCCAGCGTCGCGGCCGAACGAAACAGCACGGCGACAGGGGTTTCGTGCGCGCGCCCGGCTGGCGCGACGACGAATGTCAACGCCGAGAGCAGGCCGATGGCGACGCCCGCCGCGACCGCGCGTTCCGAGAAAATCGGCTCGAACGGCAGATCCAGCGCCGGGCCGGCAAAATGCGCGGCGACGAAGGGCGACGCGGCGCCGATTGTCGCGCCGATCAGGGCGCCGGCCAGCGCAATCAGCATCATTTCGACCAGCACCAGCGCGAAGGCGACGCCGCCGGGCGCCCCCACCGCCTTGAGGATGGCGATCGATTCGCGCTTGCGGTCGACGAAGGCGCCCACGGCGATCGACACGCCGACGCCGCCGACGATCAGCGACACCACGCCGATCAGCGCCATGAATTGCGTGAAGCGCTCGACGTTGCGCGTGAGCTGCGGCGAGACGTTGGCGCGCGTCCGCGCGTCCCAGCCGGCGGTCGGGAAGCGCTTGAGAATATCGTCGGCGATCGCCTTGACGCGCTCGTCGCTCGTCTCCGGCGTCGCCAGCGTCATCCGCGTAACCCAGCGCGTGAGCGAGGCCGTCGAGCCGAGGCCGCTCGCCTCGAATCCGCCGCGCGAAATCATCACGCGCGAGCCGAAGCCGATGCCCGTGGCAATGCGGTCTGGCTCCGAACGGATTTCGCCGCGCAGCACGAAATGCGCATTGCCGAGTTCGAAGCGGTCTCCGATCTTCAGGATCGCGCGTTCGATGAAGGCCGCATCCGCAACCGCGCCGAAAGCGCCGTCGCGCTCAGCGAGCGACCGATCGAGCGGCTCGGCCGGCTCCAGCACGACGTCGCCGACGAGGGGATAGACGTCGTCGACCACCTTGGCGTCCACCATCACCGCCCGGTCGTTCGGCGCACGCGCCATGGCGCGCAATATGGCGATCTCCGATATCTGCCCGAGCGAGGACAGATAGGCGCGTTCCTCGGGCGCAAGAGGCCGCAGCGAACGCGCAAGCGTCAGATCGCCGCCGAGCATCGAGCGGCCCTGCGCCGCGAAGGTCGCGAGCAGCGATTGCGAGATAGCGGCGACGCTCGTGACCGCCGCCACGCCGATCGCGACGCAGATCAGGAAAATCCGAAATCCTTTCAACCCGCCGCGCAAATCGCGGCGCGCGAAAGCGAAGATCGTCGGCAGCAGCTTCATGAAGCCGCGCGTTCGATGTGCTGTGCGACCGCGCTTTCGACCTCGCCGGAATGCAGGCGCACCACATCGTCGCAGCGCGCGGCCAGCGACAGATCATGCGTCACCATGACGAGCGTCGATCCGCGCCGCGCGCGCTGGCCGAGCAGGAGGTCGATGATGCTTGCGCCGGTGCGCTCGTCGAGATTTCCGGTCGGCTCGTCGGCAAGGAGAATTGAGGGATCGCCGACCAGTGCGCGGGCAAGCGCCACGCGCTGCTGCTCGCCGCCCGACAATTGCGAAGGGTAATGCGAGGCGCGCTCGGCAAGCCCCACGGCCGCGAGTTCCTCGCGGGCGCGCGAAAAGGCGTCGCTGCGGCCTGCGAGTTCAAGCGGCACGGCGACATTTTCGAGCGCGGTCATGGTTGGCATCAGATGAAAGGACTGGAAGACGATCCCGATCGTTTGGCCTCGAAATTCGGCAAGTTCGTCTTCGCCCATATTCGTGATCGCCTGCCCCTCGATCTCGACCGAGCCCGAATCGGGGCGTTCCAGTCCGGCCAGCGTCATGAGAAGCGTCGACTTGCCGCAACCCGATGGCCCCACGATCGCCGTCGCCTTCCCACGTCGGAAGTTGAGCGTTATGCCTTTGAGGACCTCAACCCGCGTCGGGCCTGATCCGAGGCTGAGGCGCAACGATTTGAGCGCGATCGCCGAAGTTTCGTCGGCGCCTGCCGGGAGGGACGGATTTGGCATTGTTCTGGTCGGGTCGATCGGTCCGGTGGAGGGGTCGCGCGGGCGGGAAAGCGAAAAATGGTGTCGCAAGCCTGCTACTTCAACTCGCCTGTCTTGTCGCCCTGGGCGCTGCGAGCATGGCGGCTGAACCCCGTCCCATCAAGATCGTCGCTTTCGGCGACAGCCTGACCGCAGGCTATGAATTGCCGGCGACCGCCGCCTTCCCTGCCGTCCTCGAGAAGCGCCTGCGGGCAGATGGATATGCCGTCGAAATCGCCAACGCCGGCGTTTCCGGCGACACGACCGCCGGCGGTCTGGCGCGTGTCGACTGGTCCGTCCCCGACGGCGTCGATCTGGTCATCGTCGAACTCGGCGCAAACGACATGCTGCGCGGCGCCCCTCCTGCGGAAGCAGCCAGGGCGCTCGCCGAAATCCTCAAGCGAATGCAGGCGCGAAAGATCGCCGTCGTCCTCGCCGGCATGCGGTCGATCGCCAACTGGGGCGAAGCCTACGCCAGCGAATTTCAGGCTATCTACCCCGACCTCGCCAGCCGTTTCGGCGTACCGCTTTATCCGTTCTTCCTGCAGGGCGTCGCCGGCGACCGCGCATTGACGCTGACTGACGGAATGCATCCGAACGCGGCCGGAGTCGAAAAGATCGTCGCAGGCTTCGCTCCCTTCCTCGAGGCGGCGCTGACCGAGCGCTTCGGCGCGCGCGCAAAGATCGCGAACTAGCCTGGGGAGCCACGACATGCCCCGCCTCTTCACCGGACTTGAAATCCCCTCCAACGCCGCAACCGAACTGAGCCTGCTGCGCGGAGGCCTGTCCGGCGCGCGCTGGATCGAGCCCGAGGACTATCACCTGACGCTGCGCTTCGTCGGCGACGTCGGACGAGAACTCGCCAACGAGATCGCCGACCGGCTCGACGATATTCGGGCGAAGCCTTTCGAGATCACCTTGGAGCATCTGGCCGTTTTCGGCGCCGACAAGCCGCGCGCGCTGATCGCCCGCGCGGTTGATACGACCCCGCTAATGGAGCTGCAGGCCGAACACGAACGGATGATGCGACGGCTCGGCGCCCCGGGAGACACCCGCAAGTTCACGCCGCACGTGACGCTCGCGCGCCTGCGCGGCGTCGCCGCTGCGGCGGTCGGAGCCTATATTGAGTCGCGGGGAGACATGCGTCCTCTGACGTTCAGGCCGGAGCGCTTCGTTCTCTATTCCTCGCGCGATTCGACTGGCGGCGGCCCGTACAAGATCGAGGCCGTCTATCCCTTCACGCCCAATCGCGCGCGCGGATGAGCGGATTGATAGGCCGACAGCAGCCGTTTCGTGTCGATCGCCGTGTAGATTTGCGTTGTCGAGAGCGATGCGTGGCCGAGCAATTCCTGGATCGACCTCAGGTCCCCGCCCCGGCCGAGCAGATGCGTCGCAAATGAATGGCGCAGCGCATGTGGTGTGGCCGTATCGGGCAATCCCAGCGCCCCGCGCATCCGCTCGACGGCAAGCTGGATGATTCGCGGCGACAGCGGGCCGCCGCGGGCGCCGACGAATAAGGGGCCGTCGGGCGCAAGCTGATAGGGGCAAAGTTCCAGATAGTCCTCGATCGCCCGCCTGACCGGCTCGATGACCGGCGCGCTGCGCGTCTTCCCGCCCTTGCCACGCACGGTGACCGTGTCGCGCCGGCCGCCGGGCGCGTCGGCCCGGGTCAGCCCCAACGCCTCCGATATGCGCAGGCCGCAGCCGTAGAGAAGCGCCAGGACCGCGGCGTCGCGCGCGAGCACCCAGGGCGCCCGCGCCTCGCCCTGCCGGGAGTCCGCATCCGAAAGGTCGCGCGCCTCGCGCACCGACAACGCCTTCGGAAGACGGCGCGCGGTCTTTGGCGTTCGCACGGCGTCGAAGGCGGCTATCTTCCCGTGGCCTTCACGCTCCAGAAAACGCAGGAATGAGCGGATGCCGGCAAGACTCCGCAGCAGGGAGCGGCTGCCTGCCCCGGCCTCGCGCCGAGACGCGAGAAATGCGCGGGCGTCAGCCTGTCCGAGCGTCGCGAGGTCCGCCAGTTCGACCGCCGCGCCTGTCCGTTCGGTCACAAAGACCAGAAATTGCCGAAGATCGCGGGCATAGGCTTCAAGCGTGAGCTTTGCCATGCGCCGCTCGCCGCCTAGGCGGGACAGCCAGAGATGCACGAGCGCGCGCAGTTCCGGCGCCGCTGCGCCCAATCCACCCATAACATCTGGAGCTTCGACCGCCTGCATCGCCCTGCCGAAAATTCGGTCCGACGATCCGGCGAAGCGGTTAGCGGACCGTTACTTACCCGCCTTGATCTCGGCAATGGCCATGGACATCAGCTCATCCATGGTGCGGCGGATCTGGTGCTCGGATTGTCCCACGCCCGCTTTGGCGAAGTCGGCCGTCAGCTTCCGGACGACGTCGTCGTCCCCCGCCTCTTCGAGGTCGGCGGCCATGACTTCCTTGAAGTAGGCGTCTGCGTCGCTCCGGCCCAGCTTCTCGGCCGCCCAGACCGCGAGCCGCTTGTTGCGGCGCGCGACGGCGCGAAACCGCAGTTCCTCGTCGTGCGCGAATTTCTTCTCAAAGCTGTCTTCGCGCTTGTCGAAGGTCGTCATTGCTGGGCCCCGAAAATCATGGCGCGCCTCGCCGGACGGCAGGCAGATGAGGCCTGATATAGCGATCCGGCGCGCGGGCGCCTAGCGCCTCCGGCCTCGTCGGCATCAGGAAAAAGGCTTAAGCGGGATATCCGGCGGGATCGGGTTGTATCGCGGTCGGGAAAGCGATACGACCTCACGGAATCCCGAACGTCGGGCGCATGTCTGGCCTGCGGGCGCTTTTTTCTCGAACTACGGTTGCATGTCATGAACCGCCGTCGTCGCATCTACGAAGGCAAGGCCAAGGTTCTTTACGAAGGCCCGGAGCCCGGCACGCTTGTCCAGCATTTCAAGGACGACGCCACTGCCTTCAATGCCAAGAAGCACGAGGTCATCGACGGCAAGGGCGTCCTGAACAACCGCATCTCCGAGTTCATCTTCCAGCACCTCAACAATATCGGGGTGCCGACGCATTTCATCCGCCGCCTCAACATGCGCGAGCAGCTGATTCGCGAAGTGGAGATCGTTCCGCTGGAAGTCGTCGTGCGCAACGTGGCGGCCGGCTCGCTGTCGCAGCGCCTGGGGATCGAGGAAGGCACGCAACTGCCGCGCTCGATCATCGAATTCTACTACAAGAACGACGCGCTGAACGACCCGATGGTTTCCGAAGAGCACATCACGGCCTTCGGCTGGGCGAGCCCGCAAGAGATCGACGACATCATGGCGCTGGCCATCCGCGTCAACGATTTCCTGTCCGGCCTGTTCCTCGGCGTCGGCATCCGTCTGGTTGATTTCAAGATGGAATGCGGCCGGCTCTGGGAAAACGACATGATGCGCATTGTCGTGGCCGATGAAATCTCGCCCGATTCCTGTCGCCTGTGGGACATCAAGTCGAACGACAAGCTCGACAAGGACCGCTTCCGTCGCGACATGGGCGGCCTCGTCGAAGCCTATACCGAGGTCGCGCGCCGTCTTGGGATACTGCAGACTGACGACCCGCCGCGCTCCGGCCCGAAACTCGTGCAGTAACTTCGCCCAACAATCGCCAGATCAGGATCGCATATGAAGGCCAGAGTCGTCGTCACCCTCAAGAATGGCGTACTCGATCCGCAGGGCAAGGCGATCGAAGGCGCGCTTCGGTCGCTGGGCGTCGAAGGGGTCGCCAGCGTCCGGCAGGGCAAGGTGTTCGACGTTGAGATCGACGGTCAGGACAAGGCTGCCGCGACCGCAAATCTGCAGGCGGCCTGCGAAAAGCTGCTCGCCAATACCGTCATCGAAAACTTCAAGATCGACTTCGGTTGATCGAACCTCGGTGAGGCCATGAAAGCCGCCGTCATTCTCTTTCCGGGCTCCAATCGCGAAGGCGACGCCGCCCGCGCGCTGAAGCAGGCGACGGGGCGCCAGCCCGACATCGTCTGGCACGCGGATCACGAATTGCCTGTGGGGACAGACCTGGCCGTGCTGCCTGGCGGCTTCAGCTATGGCGACTATCTGCGCTGCGGCGCCATCGCCGGCCGCGCGCCGATCATGGACGCCGTGCGCCGGCATGCCGCGCGCGGCGGCTACGTGCTCGGCATCTGCAACGGCTTCCAGATCCTCTGCGAGAGCGGCCTGCTCCCGGGCGTGCTGATGCGCAACGCCAATCTGCACTTTGTCTGCCGCATGCAGCATCTGCGCGTCGAACGCGCCGCTGCTCCCTTTACCAGCGCCTACAAGACCGGCGACGTCATCAAGGTCGCCATCGCTCATGGCGAAGGAAACTACGAGGCCGACGACGCCACGATCGAGACGATCGAGAAGGACGGCCGTGTGGCCTTCCGCTATTGCGACGCCGCAGGCGTCCTGGGGGGCGCGGCCAACCCCAACGGATCGCGCAACGACATCGCCGGGATTTATTCGGAGCGTTTCAACGTGCTCGGGCTGATGCCGCATCCCGAGAACCTGATCGATCCGCTGGTCGGCGGCGTCGACGGCAAAGGCATGTTCGCGAGCCTGGCGGCGGCGGCCGGCTGATTCATCGCCCGCCGCCCCGCGATAAACCGCCGCACGAAGCGCAAATAAAAAGGCCCGGCTTTCGCCGGGCCTTTCGCATTTCGCCTCTGGCGAAATCAGTACTTGGCGACAACCGCGGTCGCGCCGCCGCCGAAGCGGTAGGTGATGCCGGCCGACACGACCCACGGGTCGATATTGACCTTGGCGCGAACCGGGATCGCGCCGACCAGCGGAGCGGCGACCGTATTCCAGACCAGCGCCGTGGCCGTCGGCTGCATCATGATGCGCTTGACGTCGACGTTCAGACCCCAGTTGGAGTTGATCATGTAGTCGAAGCCGACCTGGCCGGCGACGCCCCAGGAGCTGCCGATGCTCAGGTTCGAAATCGTGTTCATGCCCGTGAGTCCGAGCGCGGGCGTGAAGAAGGGCGCCCAGTTGCCGCCGCTCTTCTGGCCGAAGTAGGCCGTGAAGTTCACGCCCACGCCGATGTAGGGCTGGAAGGCGCCGAAGTTGGTGAAGTGGTACTGCAGCAGGACGGTCGGCGGGAACACCCAGGTCGAGCCGATGTTCAGGCCGTTCAGGACGCCCGTGCCGGTGACGTTGTGCTTCGACAGGCAGCAGATCGCTTCGATGGCGATGTTCTTGGTGAAGTAGTAGCTGACGTCGAGCTCGGGAATGACGGTCGTCGAAACCTTCGCGCCGGCGCCGAGAATCTGGCCGCCGGGGCCCGTGCTGGCGCCGAGAACCGGCAGGATCGCGCCGAGCGTGTCATAGACGGTCGTCTTGCCGTCCGGGATGATCGCGGTGGCGCGCAGGCGGACCTGGAAAGGATGGAAGGTGTCGATCACGACCGGCTCCGCGGGAGCGACCTTGCGGGAGGGAAGGTCGGCGGCCATGGCGGCCGAGCCGAGAATCAGCAGTCCGGCAGCCGAAGCTGTTCCGCGGAGAAAGCCCTTGAAAGTCATTATATTACCCCTGTATTTCGCGCTCATGCGCTCGAATTCCCGAGCTGGAAAATCCTTTCTTGGAGCGCAAAAATAATTGACCTATGTCAACGAGGCGCATGATAGTTGCATTCCGATTCTCCCCGTGACCGAATTGCAACACAATTGCGACGTTGCCTTCGTGATCGCGCACGGCTAAGCGGTCTCAGCTCGCACTCTATCGCCGGGTCGCACTTCCCTTGACCACTGAACCCATTGTCACGCCGGAGCTGGTCGCCGCCCACGGGCTCAAGCCGGACGAATACGAACGCATCCTCAAGCTCATCGGGCGGGCGCCAAGCTTCACGGAGCTCGGCATCTTCTCCGCCATGTGGAACGAGCACTGCTCGTATAAGTCGTCACGCATTCACCTGCGCAAGCTGCCCACAAAGGCGCCCTGGGTCATCCAGGGCCCGGGCGAAAACGCCGGCGTGATCGACATCGGCGACGGCCAGGCCTGCATCTTCAAGATGGAGAGCCACAACCACCCGTCTTTCATCGAGCCTTATCAAGGCGCCGCCACCGGCGTCGGCGGAATCCTGCGCGACGTCTTCACGATGGGCGCGCGCCCGATCGCCTGCCTCAATCTGCTGCGATTCGGCTCGCCCGGGCATCCCAAGACCCGCCATCTCGTGAGCGGGGTCGTCGCCGGCATCGGCGGCTACGGCAACTCGTTCGGCGTCCCAACCGTTGGCGGCTCGACCGGTTTTCACAAGGCGTACGACGGAAACATTCTCGTCAACGCCATGGCGGTCGGACTGGCGAAGGCCGACGAGATTTTCTACGCCAAGGCCACGGGCGTCGGGAACCCCATCGTCTATCTCGGCTCGAAGACCGGTCGCGACGGCATCCACGGCGCCACCATGGCATCGGCCTCTTTCGAAGCGGACGCCGAGGAAAAACGCCCGACGGTGCAGGTCGGCGATCCATTCTCGGAAAAGCTGCTTCTTGAGGCCTGCCTCGAGCTGATGAAGAGCGGCGCGGTCATAGCCATTCAGGACATGGGCGCCGCCGGCCTCACGTCCTCGGCGGTTGAAATGGGGGCCAAGGGCAACCTCGGGATCGAACTGGATCTCGACAAGGTTCCCTGTCGCGAAGTCGGCATGACCGCCTATGAGATGATGCTGTCGGAAAGCCAGGAGCGCATGCTCATGGTGCTGACGCCGGCAAAAGAGAAGGAAGCCGAGGCGATCTTCCGCAAGTGGGGCCTCGATTTCGCGGTCATCGGCAAGACGACCGACACGTTGCGTTTTGTCATCAAGCACGGCGGCCAGGTGAAGGCCGATCTGCCGATCAAGGAGCTTGGCGACGAGGCGCCGCTTTACGATCGCCCGCATGTTCCCACGCCGAAGCGCGCCGCGATCGACCCGGGTTCTGTGACGCCTCCGATGTCCAATACCGCGGCGCTTCTAACGCTGCTTGGTTCGCCCGACATCTGCTCCAAGCGCTGGGTCTGGGAACAGTACGACCATCTTATTTTGGGAAACACGGTCGTCGCCCCGGGCGGAGACGCCGCCGTCGTGCGCATTGAAAACGGACCGAAGGGCCTGGCGCTGACGACCGACGTCAACGCCCGCTATTGCTTCGCGGACCCGGTTGAAGGCGGCAAGCAGGCAGTGGCCGAAGCGTGGCGAAATATCGTCGCGGTCGGCGGCCGCCCGCTCGCAGTGACCGACAATCTCAATTTCGGCAATCCCGAACGGCCGGAATACATGGGCCAGTTCGTCGGTTGTCTCGAAGGCATCGGCGAAGCCTGCCGCGCGCTCGATTTCCCCATCGTCTCGGGCAATGTCTCGCTCTACAACGAAACGCAGGGTGCAGGCATCCTGCCGACCCCCGCAATCGGCGGCGTCGGCGTAATCGATGATGTGACGACAGCCGCGACGATCGCTTTCAAATCGGCGAACGAGGATATTCTCCTGATCGGCGGAACTGCAGGCTGGCTCGGCCAGTCCGCGTGGCTCGCTTCAATCTGCGGGCGGGAGGACGGCGCGCCGCCGCCCGTCGATCTCGCGGTCGAGCGTCGCAACGGCGAATTCGTCCGCTCCATGATTTCAGCGCGACGCGCGACGGCGGTCCACGACCTCTCCGAGGGCGGGCTCGCGGTTGGCCTCGCGGAAATGGCGGTCGCCGGCGGGGTCGGCGCGTCCATCGACGCGCTTCCCGCGGGAAGCAGTCACGCTGTGCTCTTCGGCGAGGATCAGGCCCGTTTCGTCATGACCTGCCGGCCCGGCGACACCCCCGCGATCCTGTCGCAAGCGTCGGCTGCGGGAGTGCCGATCCAGCGCCTGGGGGCAACCGGCGGCGACGCGTTGCGACTGCCCGGCGAAGAACCCATATTGCTCGCGGCTTTACGCGACGCGTACGAAACGGCCTTGCCATCCTATATGGCCGGGGCCACGCCGGAAGCGTTCAACTAGATCGAGATCGCCACATGCCGATGGAAGCATCCGAAATTGAACGCCTGATCAAGGCCGCATTTCCCGACGCGCGCGTTGAAATTCAGGACCTCGCCGGCGACGGCGATCACTATGCGGCGACCGTCGTCGCCGAGGCGTTTCGCGGCAAATCCCGCGTACAGCAACACCAGATGGTCTACGGCGCTCTCAAGGGACAAATGGGAGGCGTGTTGCACGCGCTTGCCTTGACCACGAGCGTTCCGGACTGAAGGGGCGCAAGCGGTCTGGGACTCGGGCCGCAAAAGCCCTATAATCGCTGCGCTGCGGAACCTTGAATTCCGCAATGAAAGGACAGGCCATGGCCAATATCCACGATCAAATCAAGAACGCCGTCGACACCAATGACGTTGTGCTTTTCATGAAGGGCACGCCCCAGATGCCGCAGTGCGGCTTCTCCGGCCAGGTCGTGCAGATCCTCGACTATCTTGGCGTGCCCTACACCGGCGTGAACGTGCTCGCTGACGGAGAGCTGCGCGAAGGCATCAAGTCCTTCAGCAATTGGCCGACGATCCCGCAGCTCTACGTGAAGGGCGAATTCGTCGGCGGCTGCGACATCGTCCGCGAAATGTTCCAGTCCGGCGAGCTCACCGATCACCTTGCGCAGGCCGGCGTGCCGCATAAGGCGCCCGCCCGCGGCTGACGCATTCGTTTTCGGTCGGCGCTTTTATGGCGTCGACCGCGCTGTCTAGGGTCCGACAACCCTGATGACGCGGCCCTGCCTGTCGACAGATTTTCGATCTCGGGCGTCCGCTGGCTCCAGCTTCAGGGCCGGGGCGATGGCGCGGCGCGCCCGATCCATCCGCACGGCATTCTCCAGCGCGGCAAGCTGGGACTTTACGCCCGCGCCAACCTCCGAACGCTGGAATTCGACAAAATTTCTGCCTTTCGCCGCCTTCGCCGACGGTCCGCGATAGATGCGAAGACCTTCCGTTGTCATGTAAGCGTCGCCAATCCGCAGCGTCGGATCATTGTCGATTTGTGCGGGAGCTTCGATCCTGACGACAGGCGCCGTGGCTTTTCGCGCGGGCGTGGCCGCAGCGCGGGCGACCTTGCCTCTCGCCTCCGCGAAATGCGCCTTTCTTGAACCGCGGGCGTGCTCGAATCCATAGCGGGACGCCGTGACGCCCGTCGTGTGCTTCTTGCGCCCGATCGCCCAGCGCTTCGACTGGGGTTTCTTGACAATTGCCTTGCGATTGACCGGCGGACGACGCGAAACGCGCAATCCCCCATCATACAGGAAACGGATCTGCGGCTGGGCAGGCGCGTAATAATGGGCGATCGGCGCAGGGCGAGGCGCAGGCGCAAAAAGGTCCTGCAGCAAACCGCCGGCCTGAGCAGGGGAGAAGCTCAGCGAAGCAATGGCCACGACCAAAGCCGACAGAAACCTACGCATCGCGAACTCCACGCTCGTCGTAGGGTTAACAAAACCTCAACGACGTCGACAGTAGTTTCACAATCGCTGAGGACCGGCAATCTCCTTCGGCCAGTAACCTGAACGGATAACGATCGGGCGGCGAAGGCGGTCTCAGAGCGCCGCGCGGATCAGCGCGATCGCGTCATCCGACGCCCAGTCCGCAGGGCCGCTCATCACTGCAATCTCGCAGCCGTCTCGTCCGACGAGAAATGTCGTCGGCAACCCCACCACCTTGCCGGCGGTCCGCAGGCGATAGAACACGTCGGCTTTGGGGTCCGAATAGAAGGCGAGATTCTTCACGCCGGTGTCCTTGAGAAAATCCTTCGCCCTCTCCAGCCGGGCTGTATCGACATTGATCGCGACAACCTCGAAGTCTCCGGAGCCGAGTTTCGCCTGCAGCCTGTCCAAGGCCGGCATTTCCTCCCGGCATGGCACGCACCAGGTCGCCCAGAGGTTCACAAGCGCCACCCGACCGCGAAACGCTTCGAGCGACACGGGTTCGCCTTGCGGTCCTAAAAAATCCAGCGAGGTCATGGGCTGAGCCTGCTTGGGCGAGGCGGCGGCGGCGACTGCGCCCTTTTCCGCCTCCTTCACTCGCCCGACCACCGCGTCCGAGGCTGCGCACTGGGTCGGCGATTTCTTGCCGGCCGGCGCGATAATCCCGTATAGGACGGCCGCTGCGACCGTCGCGACCGCGCCTGCGATGAGGTATGGCCGTGCCGTGCGTGGGGGGCGGGTCGTCTGTTCGGTCATGGATCGCGGTTCCGGGGTAGGCACATGAGCAACAAGATGTGGGGCGGACGGTTCGAATCCGCGCCGGACGCGATCATGGAGGAAATCAACGCGTCGATCGGCTTCGACCAGGCCCTGTTTCGGCAGGATATAGCAGCTTCCAAAGCCCATGTGGCGATGCTGGCCGCCAGGGGCATTGTCGAAATGGCCGACGCCGACGCCATTTCCGCCGGTCTGGACCAGGTTCTCGGCGAGATCGAGGAAGGGCGCTTTAATTTTTCGCGCGCGCTGGAAGACATTCATATGAACGTCGAATCCAGGCTCGCCGAAATCGTGGGACCGGCCGCCGGGCGGTTGCACACGGCGCGCTCGCGCAACGATCAGGTCGCCGTCGACTTTCGCTTGTGGGTCCGCGACGCCGTCGATCAGCTCGACCGCCAGCTCTCTGGCCTGCAGCTTGCGCTGGCCGAAACCGCAGCCAGCCACGCCGGCTCCGTCATGCCGGGCTTCACGCACCTCCAGCCCGCACAACCCGTCACCTTCGGCCATCACCTGCTGGCCTACGTGGAGATGCTCGGGCGCGATCGCGGCCGCTTCCGCGATGCGCGGGCGCGCATGAACGAATGCCCGCTTGGTTCGGCCGCGCTTGCGGGAACGTCTTTCCCTATCGACCGCGAAATGACTGCGAAGGCGCTCGGCTTCGAGCGGCCGACCGCCAATTCGCTGGACAGCGTCTCGGACCGCGATTTTGCGCTCGAAACCCTGGCCGGCATCGCGATTTGCGCAACGCACCTCTCGCGTTTTGCGGAGGAGATCGTGCTCTGGACCGGACCTTTTTTTGGCTTCCTGCGTCTCAGCGACAAATTCTCGACCGGCTCGTCGATCATGCCGCAGAAGCGCAATCCCGATGCGGCCGAGCTGGTGCGCGGCAAGACGGGTCGCATGATCGGCGCGCTCAACGGTCTCCTGATCGTCATGAAGGGCCTGCCGCTCGCCTATTCCAAGGACATGCAGGAGGACAAGGAGGGCGTATTCGACGCCGTTCACTCGCTTTCGCTCTGCATCGCGGCGGCGACGGGCATGGTGCGCGACATGAGACCTGACGCCGAAAGAATGAGGGCGGCGGCTGGCTCGGGCTATTCCACCGCGACCGACATTGCGGACTGGCTCGTGCGCCGATTGGGCATGCCGTTCCGGCAGGCTCATCACGTCACCGGACGCGTGGTCGCCCTGGCGGAATCGCGCAATGTTGGTCTGGAAGACCTGACGCTCGCCGATTTGCGGTCAATCGATTCGTCTTTCGAAGGCGATGCGCTCGACGTGCTCAGCATCGACAATTCCGTGGCCAGCCGCGCCAGTTATGGCGGGACGGCGCCTGCGAACGTGAAGGCCCAGGCTGACGCGTGGCTGGCGCGCCTCCGCGCGGAGGCCTGAGCGGCCGGTCGGCCTTGTTGGCGACGCCCTGCGACTTGTGTTAGGCCAAGCCAACGTCATCCGGATGGTCCCGTGTCCCTGCGTCTGAAGATATTGGTCTGTATGGTCGCTGCGCTGACGCTGGGCGGCTGTGGTCGGCGTGGACCCCTCGAGCCTCCGCCCGGTTCTCCGCCCGAGCCGCGCGCCAAGCAGCAGATTGCGCCTCAGCCCCCGCAAGGCGCGCCCGGCGGCCTGTTCCGCAATACTTCAACGAAACCGGATGAACCGGAAACCCGGACCGAAAATCCGCCGAAGCGGTCGTCGCCTTTCGTGCTCGATCCGCTGCTCTGACGCGCATGCGCCATTTCGATTACCGCGACGGGGCGCTTTTCGCTGAAGACGTCGACATTTGCGCGCTCGCCGCGCGGGTCGGCACGCCCTTCTATTGCTATTCCACCGCCACGATCGAGCGTCACTATCGCGTGTTCCGAGACGCTTTCGCCGGCCTCGACGTGATGGTCTGCTACGCGATGAAGGCCAATTCCAACCAGGCCATCATCCGCACGCTGGCCCGCTGCGGCGCTGGTATGGACATTGTCTCCGAGGGCGAATTGCGTCGGGCAATTGCCGCGGGAGTCCCGGCCGGCCGAATCACCTTTTCCGGCGTCGGCAAGACGCGCGACGAGATGGCGCTCGCGCTACACTTGGGGATCGCTTGTTTCAACGTGGAGTCCGAGCCTGAGCTGCAGGTTCTCTCCGACGTCGCGAGAGAGACAGGAACGACCGCGGACATCGCGCTGCGCGTCAATCCCGACGTCGACGCCAGGACCCACGCCAAGATTTCGACCGGCAAATCTGAAAACAAGTTCGGGGTGCCTATCTCTCGCGCGCGCGCAATATACGCACATGCGGCGTCCTTGCCGGGAATTCACGTTTCCGGCGTGGACATGCACATCGGCTCGCAAGTCACCGATCTCGCGCCCTTCGAAAACGCCTTCCTCCTGCTGGCCGAACTCGTCGCCGACCTTCGCGCGGATGGCCACGCTATCGACCACGTCGATCTCGGGGGCGGTCTCGGGATCCCCTACCGGCCCGGCGAGGATCCGGACTCCTATCACCCTGACCGTTACGCCGACGTCGTGCGCCGAACGGTCGGCCATCTCGGCTGTCGTTTCGTATTCGAGCCCGGGCGTCTCATCGTCGGCAACGCCGGCATATTGGTCACGCGCGTCATTTACAGAAAGCGCGGCGAGGACCGCACCTTCCTCATCGTCGATGCGGCCATGAACGACCTCATCCGACCGACTCTCTACGACGCGCATCACGAAATCCTGCCGGTGCGCCGCGACGCCGACGCCGCAATGGAGCGGGCGGACGTCGTAGGACCGGTTTGCGAAACCGGCGACTATCTTGCGCTGGACCGCGAACTTCCGGCGAGCGAGCCGGGCGATCTGCTCGCGATAATGTCCGCCGGCGCCTATGGCGCAGTCCAGGCCGGCACATACAATTCACGCCTGCTCATCCCCGAAGTCCTGGTTAAGGGCGCCGACGCAGCCGTCGTTCGGGCGCGACCTTCCTACGACGACCTGATTGGCCTGGACACAATTCCGGCGTGGTTGGCGTAAAGTCTCGACGCTGCAAGGGCGTCGCACAGTTCCTGCGCTTGGTGTAGCGTCCTGTAGCCGGAGCGTGGCATGTGCCATCGCTGACGCCTCGGAACCTCTGCCGCAGTGGATTCGACCGACAAGACGCTGAACCGACTGGTCGCCATGGCCCAAGCCGTCCTGGCGTGGGAAGCATTTTGGCGGGCCTTCTCGACGGTCGCCGCTTTGATCGCCTTGTTCTGCGCCGCCTCGTGGTTTGGCATATGGGAGGCGATCCCGCCTTCGGCGCGTCCATTCGGCGTTCTCGGTTTCGCGATTGTGCTGGTTGCGGTCGTGGTCCGCGAAGCGCGCCACGCCCGGCTGGCGCGCAACGACGCGCTCAAGAGGATTGATCGTGACGCGGCTGACGGCCACGCCGTTGCAACCACGCTCGAGGATTCGCCGGCAAACGGCGCTGATCCCGCCACGGCGGCGCTGTGGCGCGTGCATCAGGCGCGCATTGCCGCAAAGCTCAGGTCCGTCAGATTGGCTGCGCCGGCCCCGCGAGCGGTCGAGTTCGACGTCTGGGCCCTCAGGGCTGGCGCTCTCCTCGTCTGTGCGGTCGCCGCGATCTATGCCGGCGGGGATCGACCGAACCGGCTTGCTTCGGCGTTTGTATGGTCCGGACAAGGGAACGGGGGCGCACAGTCGCGCATCGACGCCTGGGTCGACCCGCCGCCTTATACCGGCAAGCCGCCGATCGTGCTGTTCGGCGGTCTTCCCGTGAAAACCGAGCGTCAGGTTTCAGCCCCGATCGGCTCCGTCATCGTCGTGCGAAGCGCCGGCGATCGTGCGGCCGAAGCGACTGTCGAGGGCGGGCTCGAAAGGACACAGGGAAAGGCCAGCACAACGGGGCGCGGGGAACACGAAAGCCAATTTGCGCTCAAGGGCGACGGACGTCTGACGCTGGCCGGCGAGACCTTTGAAATCGCTGCTGTTCCGGATCGGCCGCCGATCGTCGAATTGCTCGAGCAGCCGCGCGCCAACCTTCGCGGATCTCTCAACGTCGCATATCGAGCCGAGGACGATTACGGAATTGTCTCGGTCGAGGGGCGGATCGCCGATCCCGAGATCCAGGGCAGGGTCATCAGGGACAAGCCTCTCGTCGAGCCGCCTCGCTTGCCCCTGGCCTTGCCGCCGGGTCCGAACGGCATCGGCGAAGGCCGTTCCACGCTTGATTTTTCCGAAAGCCCCTGGGCCGGAACGCGGGTTGCATTCCGCCTCGTCGCCCGGGACGAAGGCGGCAACGAAGGATCTACGGCGCCGATTTCGATCTACTTGCCGCAGCGTCCGTTCACCAAGCCGCTCGCCCGCGCGCTCGTCGAACAAAGGCGTAATCTGGTCCTCGCGCCGAGCCAGCGTAGCCGCGTCGGCGCTGCTCTCAGCGCGCTGATGCTGGAACCGGAAAAATTCGTCGTCGCTCCCGGCATCTATCTCGGTCTGCGGGTCGCCAGCAAAGGCGTTTCGCGCGCCCGCTCCAACGCCGATCTTCTCGAGACCGCGGACCTGTTGTGGTCCATGGCGCTTCAAATCGAGGACGGCGACGCAAGCGACGCGGAGCGCGCTCTGCGGGCGGCGGAGAAGGAATTGCGCGACGCCCTGCAGCGGAACGCCCCGCCGGAAGAAATCGCGCGACTCGCTCAGGCGCTGCGACAGGCCATGGACCGCTTTCTCGCCGAGATGGCTCGCCGACAGCCAGACCAGCAAAATCAGGCCGAAGCGAACCAGGATCGGAGATCGCGCTCGATTTCCCGAGACGAGCTCCAGAAGATGCTGGAGCAGATGGAGTCCATGGCGCGAACCGGCGACATGGCGGCTGCCCAACAAATGCTCGACCGCCTGCAGGACATACTCGAGAATCTGCGCACCGCGCGCCGCCGCGGGCCGCCGAACGAAGCCATGCGCGAAATGCGGCGCGCCATGTCTGATCTCGATCAACTGATGCGCGAGCAACAGCAATTGCGCGACGACACATATCGCGAGGGTCGGCCTCAACAGGGCGAAAATCAGGCGCGTCGGGGCAGCCGCCCGGATCGCGATCAAGCGCAACCGGGCCAGCAACGCGGCCAGAATGGCGGGCAAAGCCGCAGTCGCAGTCTCAAGGAACGTCAGGCCGACCTGGAAAACAGGTTGGCCGACATCCAGCGTCGCCTCGGCAAGAATGGCAACGACAAGCTCGGCGGGGCCGGCGACGCCATGAAGGAGGCCGAGCAGGAACTTGGCGACAGCGGCGATCGCGGCAAGGCGGTGGATGCGCAGGGCAGAGCGCTGGAAGCAATGCGGAATGGCGCTGACCAGCTTGCCAAGGACATGCAGGGCCGCGGCGACCCCGAGCAGGCCGGCGAGGGAGAGGGGCCCGCGACGGGCGAAGCCAGCGGCGAGGAACGCGACGAGGCGGACCCGCTTGGTCGGCCAACCGCACGGAACCGCCGATATGATCCCAATGCGCGCTACGACCCCTTGGGTTCGACGCCTGCGCTGCGCGCACAACGCGTGCTGGAAGAATTGCGGCGCAGGCTCGGCGAGGCCGCCCGTCCCCAGGACGAGCTCGACTATCTCGAGCGCCTGATCCGTCGCTGAAGATCGAGCCTTGTTCGGCAGGGTCGGCGCCGCTAACTACAGCGGCACGAAGCGAGAAGGTCTTCCCCCGATGGGCGCCAATATCCTGATCTCCGTCGCCCTTTGCGCGGTCGCGATCGTTCTTCTGCTTGGGCTGGGAAATATGATGCGCGACGGCAGCGCCAATACGTCGCAGATGCTGATGCGTTGGCGCGTAGGGCTGCAATTCCTCGCGATCCTCGTGATCATGGGCGCTCTCTGGCTGAGGAGTTGATCGCCCATGGTTCGTCTCAACAAGATCTACACGCGCACCGGCGACGACGGAACGACGGCGCTTGTTTCGGGCGGACGTCGATCCAAGGCCGATTTGCGCGTGGAGGCCTATGGCGCCATTGACGAGACAAATGCATCAATCGGCCTCGCGCGCGTGGCGCTGGCCGAAAGCGAGCCGGAGCTCGTCGCCATGCTCGCGCGTATCCAGAACGATCTCTTCGATCTCGGCGCGGACCTCGCAACGCCCGCAGACGCGCCGAGAGCGGACGGCGCGCTCCGCATAGTCCAGAGTCAGGTCGATCGGCTCGAGCGGGAAATCGACGATCTGAACGCGGAGCTCCAGCCGCTGAAATCCTTTATCCTGCCCGGCGGTTCAGCGGCCGCCGCCGCCCTGCATCTCGCGCGAACCATCGCGCGCCGCGCCGAACGCGTGATGGTCGCCTTGGCCGCGTCGCCCGGCGAAGCCGTGGAGGAGCCCGCCATGCGATACGTCAACCGCCTGTCCGACTTCCTTTTCGTCGCCGCCCGATGGGCGAACCAGAAGGGCGGCGCTGATATTCTTTGGGCGCCGGGCCAGAACCGCTGATTTCGCTCGTCGGAACAAATTTGCAGGTCGCGGCGAGCGCGTTGACTCGACTGGAGTCGACGAGTACCAAGCCATTCGAATTTTGACCCCTGTGGGAGCGAGTTATGAAGGTTCTCGTGCCGGTAAAACGGGTTGTTGATTACAACGTGAAGATCCGTGTGAAATCGGACGGCACAGGCGTTGATCTCGCCAATGTCAAAATGTCGATGAACCCGTTCGACGAAATCGCGGTCGAGGAAGCCCTGCGCCTCAAGGAGGCTGGCAAGGCGACCGAAGTGATTGTCGTGTCGGTCGGCCCTGCGCAGGCCTCGGAGACGCTTCGCACCGGTTTGGCCATGGGCGCCGATCGCGGCATCCTCGTGAAGGTCGATGGACCGGTCGAGCCGCTGGCCGTCGCCAAGATATTGAAGGGCGTCGCCGATGCTGAACAGCCGGGCCTGATCATTCTCGGCAAGCAGGCGATCGACGACGATTGCAATCAGACCGGTCAGATGCTGGCCGCGTTGCTCGGCTGGGGCCAGGGCACCTTCGCCTCGAAGGTTGAGCTGACCGATGGCGGCGTCAACGTGACGCGCGAGGTCGACGGCGGTTTGCAGACCGTCGCGCTCAAGACGCCGGCCGTAGTGACCACGGACCTTCGGCTCAACGAGCCGCGCTATGCGTCGCTGCCCAATATCATGAAGGCGAAGAAGAAGCCGATCGACGAGAAGACCGCGGCGGACTACGGCGTGGACGCCGCGCCGCGCCTGACGGTTCTGAAGACGACCGAACCGGCGGCTCGCAAGGCTGGCGTGAAGGTCGGGTCCGTGGCCGAACTGGTCGGCAAGCTCAAGAACGAAGCGGGAGTGATCTGATGGCGACGCTGCTACTTGCGGAAGTTCACGGCGGCAAGCTCAACGACGCGACCGCCAAGGCCCTGACGGCGGCGGCCGCGCTCGGAGGCCCCGTTCACGTCCTCGTCGCCTCCCAGGGAGCGGATGCAGCGGCGGCGGAAGCCGCCAAGCTCGCGGGTGTGGAGAAAGTTCTGCTGGCCGACGACGCCTCCTATGGGCATCAAATGGCCGAGCCGACCGCCGCGCTGATCGTCAGTCTGGCTTCAGGGTATGACGCGATCGTCGCGCCGGCGACCGTGTCGGCCAAGAATATCGTGCCGCGCGTCGCCGCGCTGCTCGACGTGATGCAGGTTTCCGAAATCACGGCGGTCGTTGCGCCCGACACCTACGAGCGTCCGATCTACGCTGGCAACGCGATCCAGACCGTGCAGTCGAAGGACGCGAAGAAGGTGATCACCGTGCGCACGGCGTCTTTCAAGGCGACTGGCGAGGGTGGTTCGGCGGCGGTTGAGAAAATTGGCGCCGCGGCCGATCCGGGCGTGTCCAGCTTCGTCTCCGAGGCGCTCGCCAAATCTGACCGCCCCGAACTTGCCTCCGCCAAGATCATCGTATCGGGCGGCCGTGCGATGCAGAGCGCGGAGAACTTCAAGAAATACATCGAACCGGTCGCCGACCGTCTCGGCGCGGCGGTTGGCGCTTCGCGCGCGGCCGTGGACGCCGGCTATGCCCCCAATGACTGGCAGGTTGGCCAGACCGGCAAGGTCGTTGCGCCGGACCTTTATGTCGCGGTCGGTATTTCGGGCGCGATCCAGCATCTGGCCGGCATGAAGGATTCGAAGGTCATTGTGGCCATCAACAAGGACGAGGAGGCGCCGATCTTCCAGGTCGCCGACTACGGGCTTGTTGCGGACCTGTTCCAGGCGATTCCCGAACTCGAGCAGGAACTTCAGAAAGTCGGACGCTGAGCGACGACGACTGGACCACACCGCGACTTGGCTTATGATTGTCGCGAGCGGCTGAACTGGACAGAAAAATGGGCAGCGAAATCGCCAGGGTCGGAATTATCGGCGCAGGGCAGATGGGCAAGGGCATCGCACAGGTTTGTGCGGCCTCCGGCTTTCTCGTCGACCTGAACGACATTTCCGAGCAGCGCCTCGCGGCCGCAGTGGCTGACATCGAATCGACGCTCCAGCGGCAGCAGGAGCGCGGTTCGATCGCCGCGGCCGATCGGGCGGCAGCGGTCGGCCGTATCAAGACGTCCACCTCCTACGACGCGTTTTCGAACTGCGACATCGTCATCGAGGCCGCCTCGGAAAACGAGGAGCTGAAGCGCAAGATATTCGCGCAATTGAGCCCCGTGCTGCGCAAGGATGCGCTGATAGCGACGAATACGTCGTCGATTTCGATCACGCGTCTTGCGGCTTCGACCGACCGACCCGAACTTTTCATCGGGATTCACTTCATGAATCCCGTTCCGCGCATGCAGCTCGTGGAGCTGATTCGCGGGATCGTCACGGACGACGATACGTTCGAGAAGGCGCGCGCTTTCATCGCCAAGCTCGGAAAGACCATTACTGTTTCCGAGGATTTTCCGGCCTTCATAGTCAACCGTATCCTTCTGCCGATGATCAACGAGGCCATCTACACCCTTTATGAGGGCGTGGGCTCGGTCGACGCGATCGACACGGCGATGCGCCTTGGCGCGAACCATCCGATGGGTCCGCTGCAGCTTGCCGACTTCATTGGCCTCGATACCTGTCTTTCGGTCATGCAGGTGCTGCACGAGGGTTTGGCCGACTCCAAGTATCGACCCTGCCCGCTTCTGGTGAAATATGTCGAGGCGGGCTGGCTCGGCCGGAAGACCCAGCGCGGCTTCTACGATTATCGCAGCGGAACGCCGATCCCCACCCGTTAGTCCGATTGGCCTTCACATTTCCGTCTTGACGCTTGTAGACTGTGTCTGCGGCGAGATTCGGCTTTGGCCGAACAATGATGAGACGGGGTGCTCCGGTTGACGGTTCACTTCCAACCGACAGTCAGGCCGGAGGCGTGCCCGGCGCTGGTGCTCAACGCGGATTACCGGCCGTTGAGCTATTACCCGCTCTCGCTCTGGTCCTGGCAGGATGCGATCAAGGCAGTCTTTCTGGACCGCGTGAACATCGTTTCGCATTACGACAAGACGGTCCGAAGTCCGAGCTTCGAAATGCGGTTGCCGTCCGTCGTTTCTCTGAAGACCTACATCAAGCCAGCCCGACACCCGGCATTTACACGGTTCAACGTTTTCCTTCGCGATCGCTTCACGTGCCAGTATTGCGGGCAACATGAAGATTTGACCTTCGACCACGTCGTGCCGCGCTCCAAGGGCGGCCTGACGACGTGGGAAAATGTCGTCGCCGCCTGCTCCTCCTGCAATCTCCGCAAGAGCGACCGGCTGCCCGCGGAGGCGCATATGTGGCCTGCGGTATTTCCATACCAGCCGAACATCGAAGACCTGATGCGAGCCGGGCGGCACTTTCCGCCCAATTATCTGCACGATAGCTGGATGGACTATCTGTACTGGGATTCCGTCCTGGAGCCCTGAGTCAGCGGATAATCGGCCCGCTTTTCAAGATCGCCGGGGTCTTTGCGCGCGCTTCGTCCTCGCTACGGTCAAATTCGACAAGCACGCTGCTGGCGCTCGCAGGCGGCGAGGCGAGCCGGGCGACGAACGCGGCGCGCTCGCCGCCTGAAACCTGCTGCTGCGACGCCTTCGTCGTCCAGGCGTAGAGCGGCTGACCCTTGTCGCCGCGTACGGAAACGAGCAGCGGCCGCGCCGTCTCCTCGCGGTTGCCCGGATTGACCAGATCTCCCTCCACCACCAGGATGCGCCTGTCCCCGTCCAAAAAGATGCGGGCGCTCACTCGATCCAGCGTAACGCCGCTCAGGTTGACAGGCAGGCCGATCGCCTTGAACAGCGCGGCCGTCTGGGGCGCAAGGGCTACAATACGCGTTCGCGCGCCGACAGCCGCCATAAGCGTAACCGCAGTCAAACCGATCGCGACAAACCAGCGCCTCGATCGGTTATTCGCCTGAACGTCGAAATCTGCACTGAAAGCGATTGTCATGACGTGCGGTTCCGGAGAGAGCCGCGATTCAAGTCTCAAGACAGAGCAACTCTGTGTCCGCTGGCTTCCGATTCCATAGATCGCAGGCTTATAGTTAATGAAGGCCTAAAGATTGGCGATTCGCCATCGTCACAGCTTGTGCGGTCCTGCCGGAGCTTCGTCTTGGTGCGCTTCGAAAATGTCGGCCTGCGCTATGGAATGGGGCCGGAGGTTCTTCAGGATCTCAATTTTTCGATCACGCCGGGTTCATTTCAATTCCTGACCGGGCCGTCCGGCGCTGGCAAGACGACCCTGATGCGGCTGCTGCTTTTATCCTTGCGGCCCACGCGCGGGTTCATTTCGCTTTTTGGGCAGGATTCCTCAACCCTAGACAAGGACGCGATAACATCGATCCGACGTCGCATCGGCGTCGTGTTTCAGGATTTCCGGTTGCTCGATCACCTCACGACCTACGAGAACGTTGCGCTGCCGCTGAGGGTCCAGAACAAGTCGGAATCGGAATATCGCGACGAAGTCGTGGAATTGCTTCGCTGGGTCGGCTTGGGGGACCGAATGCACGTCTACCCCGAGGTCCTGTCCGGCGGCGAAAAGCAGCGCGCGGCCATTGCGCGCGCCCTGATCGTTCGGCCCGAACTGCTGCTTGCCGACGAGCCGACTGGCAATGTCGACCCCACGATGGCGAGACGCATCATACGTCTGTTCGTGGAACTTCAGCGTTCCGGCACCTCGGTCGTCGTCGCAACGCACGACCTCGGGCTGATGGATCAATTCGACGGGGCGCGCCGGTTAGTGCTCGGCGATCGCCGGCTTCACATCTACGACTGAGGCGCCAAATGTCCGCGGAATCGGCCGACTCTTCGACCCAGGCGCCGAATGCCAAGACCCGCGAGGGCGAAGCTCCATTAGTGCCTGCATCGAGCATAGCCGGCCGTACGCTGATCATCGTCGTGGCCATTATGACTTTTCTCGCCTCGCTGGCCGCAGGCGGGGCGGTCTTGATCGGGCAGGCGAGCCAGGAATGGCGCTCGACCGTATCGCGAGAGGCGACGATTCAGGTCAAACCCGCATCGAATCGCGATATCGACTCCGATATCGCCCGAATTGTTCAGGCCGCGCGCGCTTTTCCAGGCGTGGCCGATGTCCGAGCCATGACGAAGCGCGAATCCGAATTGCTGCTTGAGCCGTGGCTCGGTCAGGGCGTCAACCTCGACGAGGTTCCAGTGCCGCGCATGATCGTGCTCAAGCTCGCGGCCGGCACAACAGTCAATTTCGAGCAACTGCGACGCCGTGTGGCCGAAATATCGCCTAACGCCAATCTCGACGACCATCGCGTCTGGTCCGAGCGACTTGCCGACATGGCCAATGCGCTGGTCGCCATCGCCCTTCTGCTGCTGGCCCTCATCATCACGGCGATGGCTCTCGCGATATCCTTCGCGACGCATGGCGCGATGGCGGGCAACAAGGAAATAATTGAAGTCCTGCATTTTGTCGGGGCGAGCGACCAGTTCATATCCAAGCAGTTCCAGTATCGTTTTCTGTGGCTGGGATTGCGCGGCGGACTTGTGGGCGCGGGAGCCGCCTCGCTCATGTTCGTCATTGCGGGCGTGCTCAGCCGCAGGCTGGCCGCAACGCCGAGCGGCGAACAGCTGGAGGCTCTGTTCGGCTCGTTTTCAATCGGCTGGCTCGGCTACTCGACGATTGCGCTGATTGCCGTATTGAGCGCTGCCTTGTCCGGACAAACTTCGCGTATGATCGTTTTTCGGCGTTTGAGACGTCTGGCCTGATCGAGACGATTTCATGGAGCAGCAGACCAGAACATTGGAAGGCGGCGTCGCAGGGCGCGCGCGCCGCTTGTCGATTGCAGCGCGATCGACGGTCTTCAACGTTCTTTTCTATGTGAATCTGGTTCTCTTGATGGTGCTCGGCCTGCCATCGGTGCTGATGGGTCGAGGTCCGGCAACCTTCATGGCGCGCGCATGGGCATGGACATCGCTCTGGTTGCTGCGTCTGATTTGCGGGACCAGGCTTGAGTTCAGGGGGCTTGAACGCATTCCGCCCGGCGGGCTGGTTGTCGCTCCCAAACATCAGTCGATCCTGGAGACGTTTGCGCTCGTCCTCGCCGTCGACAATTTCTCCTACGTACACAAGCGCGAGCTGAAGTGGATACCCCTGTTCGGCTGGTACCTGGGCGCGGTCGAGCAAATCTCGATCAATCGCTCGTCTGGCTCGACGGCGCTCACCCAGGTAACGAACGGCGTCGCGGAGTTTCTCAAACTTGGACGTCGAATACTGATATTTCCGGAGGGAACGCGACGGCCCGTCGGCGCCCCGCCAACATATAAATATGGGGTCACCCATCTCTATTCGGCGCTGAACGCGCGCGTGCTGCCCGTTGCGTTGAATACCGGCCTGTTCTGGCCGCGGCGCAGCTTCCTGCGGAATCCCGGCGTCGCGATCATCGAGTTTCTGCCGGTCATTGAACCGGGCTTGCCCAAAGAAGAATTTTCACGACGGCTCGAAGACGCCGTGGAGGGCGGCACACGGGCGCTGGTCGAGGAAGCCTTGCGCATTGATCCGACACTGGCCGGGCTGGTCGCGACGTCAGACGACAAGCAACGCGCAGATGCGCGAAAAACTGCGTGACCTGCGCCGATGCGCGGCGACAGCAATGCGCCTGTGAAGCACAACGCCTGGCGCGGCGGCCTTTGGGCTGGATGTTTCGCCGCCCTCTTCCTCGCTTTCGGCTGGTCAGCCTACTGGTACGTCGCCCAACACATGGCGTGGCGGGAATTTCATGTTCAATTGGAACGAGAAGCCCAGTTCGGCCGCATCTGGTCATGCGATTCCCTGACATCCGGCGGCTATCCGTTTGCGATCGCACTCGATTGCCTTCGACCAAAACTCAGGACCGAAGAGGAAGCGACGGCGATCAGGGTATCGGCGAAGCGAGCCTTGATTCACGCCCGGCTCTACACGCCAAAGCTTGTCGAGATCGAACTTTCGGCGCCCGCAAGTCTCGAGGCAAACGGCACGACGGCTTCGCTCGATTGGTCGAACCTTCAGATTTCGGCGCGAGGGCTGCCGGAGCGGCTCGACCGACTGTCGATAGTCGGTCGCGATCTGACCGCGACGGTTGCCGACCTACCGCCGTCAACGGTCGAGACGCTTCACTTTCATCTCAAGCGGACTGCGCCGACGCCCTTTGCGCCATACAACATTACCGCCGGGCTCGCAGGCGTGAACTCGTCTGTGCTCGCGACCTATCTGGGGCCGCGCGGCCCGGCTCTGCTCACGGCATTGGGCGCTGTTTCGCAGCTTGATGCAGCGAACGTCGGGCAATGGGCCGAGCGTGCCGAGGCCTGGCGTATCGCCGGCGGCCGCATATCAATTGCCGCCCTCAGTCTAACAACGGGCGATTTTGCGGCGCAGGCCGAGGGCAGTATCGGACTTGACCAAATGCATCGGCCGGACGGCGAGCTCTCTGTCAATCTGCGCAACGCGGGCCCAATCGTGCTCGCCATCTTAGAGAGCGCCGGAAAGGTGCAAAGGAACACGATCGGCGGCCGACTCGCCGCCGGCGTACTGGGCAAGGGCGATTTGAGGCTGGATATGTCCGCCGAGGGCGGCGCCCTCTCGATCGGCCCCTTGCGGCGCGCTTTCCCGCTGCCGCCGCTCTACTGAGGATCGGATTGATGTCGCCCGAAATCCGGCGCGGCGGTTTCCTGTCCACTCGCGATGATGCTGCGCCGGATATTTCTCGTTCGGGTAAAGAGCGCGAAGAGCCCGTCGCCGTCGCCCCAACGAATCATGCGTTGGAGCGCGCTGAGATCCTCGGTGAAGCGCCCGAGTATTTCGAGCACCGCGTCCTTGTTGTTGAGAAAGACATCGCGCCACATCGTCGGATCCGACGCCGCGATGCGCGTGAAGTCGCGAAACCCGCCCGCGGAAAACTTGATGACTTCGGATTGCGTCACGACCTCCAGGTCCGCCGCCGTTCCCACAATATTGTAGGCGATCAGATGCGGCACGTGACTCGTGATCGCGAGAACGAGATCGTGGTGCTCCGCGGTCATGATTTCGACGTTGCTGCCGGCGGCGGTCCAGAAGGCGGACAGCTTTTCGACGGCGGCCTGATCGGCCATGACAGGCGGCGTCAGGATGCACCAGCGATTGAGGAATAGGGTCGCGAAGCCGGCGTCGGGTCCAGAATACTCGGTGCCCGCAACGGGATGCGCAGGAATCAAATGCACGCCCGCCGGCATGAGTGGCGTCAAAGCCCCGAAAACTGCGCCTTTGACAGAGCCCACGTCGCTGACGATCGCGCCTGCCGAGAGCGCCGGGCCGATCGCCCTGCCGACGATTTCGTTGGCGCCAACCGGGACGCAGAGAATTACCAGGTCCGCGCCAACGACCGAAGCCGCGATGTCGCCGGTGACCCGATCGGCGAGCCCAAGCTCCGAAACCCGCGCGCAGACGGTTGGCGAAACATCTGCCGCAACGAGATTGCGCGCGAGATTGTTGCGGCGCGCTACACGCAAAAGGGACGAACCGATCAGGCCGCAGCCGATGACGGTCAACGACTGAAACAAGGGCTCGGCCAGTTTCTGGCCCCAGGTGTCAGGCATGGATCGCCTTTTTGTCGCCGGGCTTGTTCGGAACGAAAGGCGCCGCGTGGCTGCCGACAAAGAGCGGCTGTGCGCCGGCCAATCCTGTTGCTTCAAGACAGCGGCGCGCCGCGGCAAGCCCGTCCGGGCCGGGAAACGCCATGAGCACGGACAAGCCACGCTCGTCGACAGCATTGCCGACAAGCCGTCCCTTCATCGCACGAATTGAATCTGGAAGGGCGTCCCGCCATCGATCAAGCCGCGCCGCAAACAACTGCACATCCGTTGCTGCGGCTTCCGCAAGCGGTTTGGAAACGACAAAAAGCGGGATGCCCGCCGGATGATCCGGCCGATCGACAAAGGGCAAGCGCGCGATGATCTTTGGAGCGGCCGGGTCCGTCAGGCGCGACCACCAGGCTCCATCGCCGACGCCCCCAGCGACCCGCAGCAGCCCCAGGTCGCCGGCCGATCCCTCGACCGCGTCTATGACGGCTTGGGGACCGTGATGGGGCACGTAGGGCGCAGTGAAGCCAAAGTGAAAACGCGCGGAATCCCGCATCGCCGCATCGCCTGCAGAGACATCGACGTGCACGGAATAATTGGACTGAACATAGGTGAACGTCCCAATGATGGTGCGCCAGATGCTCTCGATAGTGTCGAGCGGCAGAAGACCGGTATGCCTCTGAACCAGCCGCCTCATCATTTCGGCTTCCCGACCCGGACGGAATGCGGAGCCGCCGCCCTGCCGTGTCTTGGTCGCAATGAGATTTTCGATGATCTCTCCTCGCTCGATCAGCAGGCGATGAACGGACTCATCAATGCGGTCGATGTTCTGGCGTAGCGCTGAGAGTTCGAGAGCGGCGCGATCGTCGGGGCTTGCGGTCATCTGTCTGTCCCAAGGTCGCGCATCTCTTAATTGACGGGGAAGACGATGAACAGTCGGATGCGCGTTGATGCGTCTTGACTTTCCCATGCGGACGATGTTCTTCTTTCCGCACAGAACGTTCGACATATCGAACGAGCGGATTTGCTAGAAGTGACAGCCGTTAGCGTTCAGGAAGCGGATAATCCCAGCAGCTATGTCGTTCGCTTCGGGCCGGACCAACCGCTGGGCTTGGATGCCGGGGCGTCGCTCGCCCCGCTCACAATCGCGTATCAGACCTACGGCGCTCTCAACGCCGATCGCTCCAACGCAGTTCTCGTGTGCCATGCCCTGACGGGCGACCAGCACGTTTCAAACGAACATCCCGTGACGGGAAAGGCTGGCTGGTGGGCGGCGATGGTGGGTCCCGGCCGGCCGATCGACACCGACCGTTATTTCGTCATCTGCTCCAACGTGGTCGGCGGCTGCATGGGATCAACGGGACCGGCGTCGACCAATCCTGAAACCGGGAAGCCCTGGGGCCTCGATCTTCCCGTGGTGACCATTCGGGACATGGTGCGCGCGCAAGCCATGTTGATCGATCACCTCGGTATCGAGACGCTATTCTGTGTCGCAGGCGGCTCGATGGGCGGCATGCAGGTGCTGCAGTGGGTGGCCAGTTATCCGGATCGCGTTTTTGCCGCCCTGCCGGTGGCGACCGCTTCCAAGCATTCCGCGCAGAACATCGCCTTCCATGAAGTCGGCCGTCAGGCGGTCATGGCCGACCCCGATTGGCGCGGCGGCCGATACTCAGAGTTTGGCGCACGCCCGATCAAGGGCCTTGCAGTGGCCCGCATGTCCGCTCACATCACCTATCTTTCCGAGGGCGCGCTTCAGCGAAAGTTCGGTCGAAAGCTGCAGGACAGGTCGGCGCCGACCTTTTCCTTCGACGCGGATTTCCAGATCGAGAACTATCTGCGCTATCAGGGTTCGAGCTTCGTTGACCGTTTCGACGCCAATTCATACCTCTATGTCACGCGCGCCTGCGACTACTTCGATCTTGCCGAAGATTACGGCGGGTCGCTGGCGCGCGCATTCGTCGGCGCGAAGACCAGGTTTTGCGTAGTGTCGTTCACGTCGGACTGGCTCTACCCGACCTCGGACGCGCGCACGATCGTCCATGCGCTCAATGCAGCAAGTCTTCCGGTCTCGTTCGTCGAAATCGAGACGGACAAGGGGCATGACGCGTTTCTGCTCGACGAACCAGATTTCATGGCGACAACGCGCGGGTTTCTCGAAGCCGCCGCCAATGCTCGCGGCATTTCATGCGCAAGCGCGATCGCCGCAAAATGACCGACCTGAATTCGCACACGGCGGCGCGCGTCGATCTTCTTCTGGTCGCCGATATGGTCGAGCCGGGCACGCGCGTCCTCGATGTCGGTTGCGGCGACGGCGCATTGCTGGAAATTCTTACGCGCGATCGCAAGGTCGACGGGCGAGGCATCGAACTCTCGCAGGCCGGCGTCAACGGATGCGTCGCGAAGGGCCTGTCCGTCGTGCAGGGCGACGCCGATACGGACTTGATCAATTATCCGGACAACGCGTTTGATTACGTTGTCCTTTCGCAGACATTGCAGGCGACGCGACACCCTCGGCAGGTGCTCGAGCGCATGTTGCGCATCGGCCAACGCGCAATCGTGTCCTTCCCGAATTTCGGACACTGGCGCGTGCGTACGGAGCTCATGTTCAAGGGGCGGATGCCGCGCACCGAGACGCTCAACTATTCCTGGTACGATACGCCGAACATCCACCTGTGCACGATCAACGATTTCGTACAGCTGGTCGAAGATCTCGGCGCATCGATCGATCGCGCGGTCGCGCTTGATCGATACGGCTCGAAGATGCGCGTCAATGCGCCGTGGTGGCTGTGGAACCTTTTCGGCGAGCAAGCCGTATTCTTGCTCCACCGAAAACGCGATTGACGCCGTTAGGCTTTATCGGCCTTGGCGCGTTCTATCGCTTCGATGATGAGCCCACGAGCAGCTTCCGCGTCGCCCCACCCCGCGAACTCGACCCATTTGCCGGGTTCGAGATCCTTGTAGTGGCTGAAGAAATGCTCGATCTGCTCGATGGTGATCGGCGGCATGTCGGTGTAGTTCTGAACCTTGTCATAGCGCTTGGTCAGTTTTGACGACGGTACTGCGACGATTTTTTCGTCTCCGCCAGCCTCGTCACGCATGCGCAAAACGCCGATCGGACGCACGGAGATGATGGCGCCCGCAATGATTGGCCGGGTGTTGGCGACCAGCACGTCGCAGGGATCCCCGTCCTCAGACAGCGTATGCGGGATGAAGCCGTAATTTCCAGGATAACGCATCGGCGTGTACAGAAATCGGTCGACGATCAGCGTCCCGGCAGCCTTGTCCATCTCATACTTGATCGGCTCGCCGCCGATCGGAACCTCGATGATGACATTGACTTCGTGCGGCGGATTCGTCCCGATCGAGATGGCGTCGAGGCGCATCGGAGCTCCTGTTCTGAAACGATGTCGAACTGCGCGCTTCGCCTCAGTTCGCCGCGAAGCCGAAAGCGACCCGCGCGCGCGTATCGTTATCGAATCGCTCCGTCGCGCGCCAGACTTCGACCCCGCCCATTTTCTCGTAAAATCGTAGGGCCCGCTCATTATCCGCCAGGGCCCATACGATAGTCGAAAGATAGCCCTTCGCGGCCAGCTCTTCTCGCGCCGCGGCGAAGAGACGTCCGCCAAATCCGACGCCCTGATACTCGGGCGCGAGGTAGAGTTCGAATATCTCGCCTGCATACGGCATGGCCGTCACGCGGTTGCGGCCAAAACTGACATATCCCGCGACCTTGCCGTCGAACTCCAGCACAAGGATTCGTGACCCGCTTCGAATAGCCGAAAGCCACCAGGCGGCTCCGCGCCTATTGATCATCGATTCCAGCGTCTTCCCGGGGATGATCCCGTAATAGGCCTCGCGCCAGGCGGCGTCGTGCACAGCCGCGATCGCCAGAGCATCGCTCGTGCGCGCTGATCTGATCGAATGCAGGAGTTTGACCATGGGCGAATGTTAGGCGCACCAGGCCGGCTAGCGCAACATTCCTCTTGGCGAATCCGACCGGGGGCAACGTCGGAAAAATGGAGCGGGCGAAGGGATTCGAACCCTCGACCCCAACCTTGGCAAGGTTGTGCTCTACCCCTGAGCTACACCCGCATCCGTAGCCGACAGCGTCGGCGCGGGGCTATATGCCGCAAAGCTCCGAATAATGCAACAGCCCATGCCGCCAAGGTTGCGACGGGCCAAATCGCGGCCTATTTCCTAGGCTTGAGCAATCGCCAAGAGGAAGCACGCCATGAACGCGGTGACGGCCGAGACGGAAAACGCTGGCGTGATTGAAACGTCGACTGCCACATTCCGTGCAGACGTTCTGTCCGCGTCCATGCAGCGGGTCGTTATCGTCGATTTCTGGGCGCCGTGGTGCGGTCCCTGCAAGCAACTGGCCCCGATATTGGAGCGGGCGGTCAAATTGGCGGGAGACAAGGCGCGGCTCGTCAAGATGAACATCGACGACCATCCCCAAATCTCCCAGCAGCTCGGCATCCAGTCGATCCCCGCGGTTATCGCCTTCCGCCGCGGACAGCCCGTGGACGGTTTCGTCGGCGCGCTGCCCGAAAGCCAGATTGTCGCCTTTCTTGAGCGGCTGGTTGGCCCTCTCGGGCCGGGCGGAGAGGCCCTGGCGATGGCCGAAGAGGCGCTTGACGCGGGCGATGCGGAACGCGCCGCCGGCTTTGCGGAAGAAGCGCTGGCAGGCGACCCGGAAAACCCGAAGGCGGTCGGCCTCTACCTCCGCGCGATGCTCGCGCTCGGCGAGACGGAACGCGCCGCCGCCGTCTTTGCCGCCCTGCCCGAGACTCTGCGGGCCGACCCGGCGCTGAAGCAGGTTGCGAGCGCCCTCGAACTCGCCTCGCAATCCGGCGCTGTAGGGGATGTCGCCACGCTTCGTCGCAAGGTCGCGGATGCGCCAAACGATCTTCAGTCGCAGTTCGATCTGGCTCTGGCGCTCAATGCCGCGGGCGATCGCGACGGCGCGGCTGATGCGCTCCTGACCATCACAAAGCGGAACCGCGAGTGGAACGACGACGGAGCGCGCAAGCAATTGTTGCAGTTCTTTGAAGTTTGGGGTCCGATCGATCCCGCGACGAAGGCTGCGCGACGCAAGCTGTCGGCCATGCTTTTTTCGTGACATCGCTGGTCAGCGCGGAAGAAATGAATCGTCCCTATTTCGACATCGCCGAACTGCCGAGAGAATTGCCGGTCTTTCCGCTTGCCGGCTGTCTTCTGCTGCCGCGGTCGGAATTGCCGCTGAACATTTTTGAGCCGCGCTATCTTGCCATGGTTGATGCGGCGCTGGCGGGCGCTCGTCTGATCGCGATAGTCCAGCCGCTTCCTGAGTCGGCGGCTGAGACGAGCCCCATGCTCTATCCGGTTGGGTGCGCCGGAAAGATCGTCCGATTCGCCGAAACGGGAGACGGTCGATACTTCATCTCGCTCGAAGGCGTATGCCGGTTCCGAAGCCGCACGGAGACGACGCGCGACACTCCCTATCGCACTTTCGACGTCAGCTATGCGGATTTCCCTCGGGATCTGGCTTCGCCAACCCAGGCCGAGCAGGCCGACCGCAATGCCGTGCTCAGGGCGCTGAGGGCTTATGCCGAGCGCAATTCGATCGCGGTCGACTGGGACGCTGTCGCCAAGGCTTCGGACGAGTCCCTGATCAACTCCTTGTCAATGATGAGTCCCTTTGGCATCAGGGAAAAACAGGCGCTCCTTGAGGCCGGCAGCTTGCACGCCCGGGCTGAGGTCTTGATTGCGATCGCCGAAATGGACTTGGCGGGCGGTCAAAGGCGTCCGCCTCTTCACTGACGGAAATGGTCACGATGACAGACGGAACGCCGATAGATTCAGATCGCGAAACGCGAGACGAGAAATCGCTCATTGATCCCCGTCTTCTGGAGATTCTCGTATGCCCCGTGACCAAAGCGACGCTGGAATACGACGCATCTCGCAACGAATTGATCTCGCGCGCCGCCAGGCTCGCCTATCCCATCCGGGATGGCATTCCGATCATGTTGGCTGATGAGGCAAGAGCCCTGTGAGCGCACGATTCCTAGGCAAAGTGCCTGTTATTTGACCATCGAATGGCTTGCTTCTAGGTTCTGGATGCCATTGTTATCCGTCAGGATCATCAACCTGATTGAAATCTAGGCACATGAGCAAGCTTGTTCGTCGCGCGGGCATGGCCGCCGCGTTTGCGGTTACCTGCGCCCCGGTCGCTGTTTCCGCAGCTGAAGCTTCACCTATCAGCGCGGCCGATACAGGCTTCATGATCGCGGCGACCGCGCTCGTCCTGATGATGACAATTCCCGGTCTGGCGCTGTTCTATGCCGGCATGGTCCGCAAGAAGAATGTCCTTGCGACGATGGCGCAGAGCTTCTCGGCGACCGCGCTCGTCTCGATCTTGTGGTTCGGCCTGGGCTACACGCTCAGCTTCCATGGAGAGAACGCCTGGATCGGAGAATTCGGTCGAGCCTTCTTTGCTGGCGTCGGGCTCGAAACCGTGAGCCCCTTCGCCAAGACGATTCCGGAATTGCTCTTTGCCGCCTATCAGATGACCTTCGCGGTCATCACCTGCGCGCTCGTCGCCGGCGCGGTGGCGGATCGCCTGAGATTTTCGGCATTCCTTCTCTTTACGGTCTTCTGGCTGTTCCTCGTCTATGTGCCCTCGGCGCACTGGGTCTGGGGCGGCGGTTTCCTTTCCTCTATGGGCGTCATCGATTTCGCCGGGGGGACGGTCGTGCATATCAATGCCGGCGTGGCCGGTCTTCTTGCCGCGCTGATGATGGGCGCCCGTCAGGGCTACGGCAAAGAAAACCTGGCTCCGTTCGATCTCTCCATGGCGGTCATCGGCACCGGCCTGCTTTGGGTCGGCTGGTTCGGTTTCAATGGCGGCTCGGCGTTCGGCGCCGGTTCTCGCGCCGTTTTCGCGATTGTCGCCACGCACCTGGCCGCCTGCGCCGGCGCCATCGTGTGGAGCGCGCTGGAGTGGGCTGAACGCGGCAAGCCTTCGGTGCTCGGCCTGATTTCCGGCGCGGTGGCCGGCCTTGGCACAATCACTCCGGCGTCAGGCTATGTGCTGCCCTGGCATGGCGTGGTGATCGGCTGTATCGCGGGAGCGGTCTGCTACTATTTCTGCACGCGCGTGAAGGTTCGCTTCAAGTACGACGACTCGCTCGATGTGTTCGGCGTTCACGGCGTCGGTGGGATAATCGGCACCCTGATGGCCGGCGTTTTCGCCACGGCCTCTGTCAGCGCGACAGCGACGGAAGCCGGCGTTTCAGGCCTGTTGGAGGGCGCACCCCGACAGCTTGCGATACAGGCCGCCGGCGTCGCGATTGTGGCGATCTGGTGCCTGATCGGGACGTGGATTTCCCTCAAGCTCGTCGACCTGTTGGTCGGATTGCGGACGGACACCGACGACGAGCGTATGGGTCTCGATCTTGCGTTGCACGGCGAGGCCCTCCATCAATAGCCTCGCCCGCCTGGCTGGCGGTCCCGGGGCAAATGGCGAATGAGCGCGATCGACGACCTTTTGGCGATACTCGATCTCGAAAGGATCGAGCACAACATCTATCGCGGTCGCAGTCCCCAGGTCGGATGGCAACGCGTCTTCGGCGGCCTCGTCATTTCGCAGGCGCTTGTCGCCGCCGCACGAACCGTCGACGACCGGCCGCCTCACTCCCTCCACGGATACTTCATTCTCCCCGGCGATCCCGCCGTTCCGATCATCTACGAGGTCGACCGCATCCGAGACGGCAAGAGTTTCGCCACTCGGAACTGCGTCGCCATCCAGCATGGACGCGCCATCTTCTCACTCTCCGCATCGTTCCAGACGGAGGAGGACGGCCTCGAACATGCAATCACGATGCCTCGGGTCACGCCTCCCGAGGAACTGCCGTCCGAGGCGGAGCTCAAAGCCAGCTTCACCGACGCGACTCCAGAGCCGATTCGGCGCTTTTTCGATCAGCCTCGACCGATCGAGAGCCGCCCCGTCGACCGTCGCCGCTACGCGCCGCGCGCCGGCATTCCCGGCGAGCCCGTTCAGTATGTTTGGTTTCGGGCCTCCGGCGCATTGCCGGACGATCCTGCCGTGCATCGCGCAGTGCTCGCCTATCTGTCCGACATGACGTTGCTCGACACAGCATTGATCGCCCATGGCAAATCAGTTTTCCAAAGCGACATGCAGGTCGCCAGCCTTGATCACGCCCTGTGGTTTCACCGCCCATTCCGCGCAGACGACTGGCTGCTCTATGCGCAGGACAGTCCGTCAAGCTCAGGCGCCCGCGGACTGACGCGCGGCTCCATTTTCATGCGCGATGGTCGACTTGTGGCCTCGGTCGCCCAGGAAGGTCTGATCCGCCCCCGAGGCGATGGCTGATCGGGTAAGGGTTCGGCAAGGTTAAGCGATCCTTAACTCGGGTTTCCTAGTCTGCGACGAATGGCCGTGCGGCCATTTTTTTGAGGCAGCGTCGGAAATTTATGCGCAACGCAGGCTACTCGGCCTTTGTCAGCGGCTTCTCGGCCACCGCCCGTCATTTCATGTCGCGGCGGATGGCGGAATTTTCAGGAATCGCCCTGATAGCGGCGGTGATTCTGACGGGCCTTGCGCTGGCGAGCTGGTCTACGCGCGACCCGAGCCTCAATCACGCCGTCGAAGGTCCGATCCGCAATCTGCTGGGATTGCGCGGCGCCGTGGTCGCCGACCTTATGACTCAGATATTCGGCATCGCCTCGATCGCGTTGCTGGCCCCTGCCGCGCTGTTGGGATGGCGCCTCGTAGTCGATCATGGTTTTGACCGACCGAAGTCCAGGATCGCCTTCTGGCTATTGGGCGCCTTGAGCGCGGCGGCGGTCGCCTCGATGTTGCCGCCTCCCGGTCGTTGGCCGCTTCCAACGGGTCTGGGTGGAATGGTTGGCGACGCGATCGCCGCATTGGCGCAATGGACGACCGGCGGCGGACGAGTTGGGATGATAGGCGTCACCATCGCTTTGGCGGCCAGCGCGCTGCTCAGCCTTGCTGCGGCCTGTGGCGGTCGCAAGCAAGGGGAAGACGAAGGACGCGCGCTCGCGGCAAGCGCACGAAAGCCTGCCCGCGATTCCGAGCGCGTCGACCACGACGACAATCCCGGAACAGGTCTCGTATCTCTGGGCGCCGCCTTGCACGGCTTGCTCGCGCTGAAGGGCGCGGCGGCCCGACGGCTTGCCGCTCTGAAGACCGGCGGCAAGGTCCGGAACGAAGGAGGCCCCGCGGCGCCTCAAGCAGCGTCTCGTCGTCTCGAACCGAGCTTTTCGGAGGGCCCGGGCGTCGCTGTCGACTGGAAGCCCGCCTTGCCGCCCATCGGCAGGGCGCCCGCTGCAGGCGTGGTCGACGATCAATTGCCCGCAAGCCCGAACGCGGTGCCCGTCGCGAAACAAGCAGGACCGTTGAAGCAAGGCCGCCGTGCGACCAAAGAGTCGCAACCCGGTCTTTTCGACCAGCAGCGTTATCATCTTCCGGCGCTGGGGCTCCTGGCGGAGCCACGAAGACCGGCGCGCCGGATTTCGGAAGATTCATTGGCTCAGAACGCCCGCCTGCTCGAAGGCGTTCTGGACGATTTCGGGGTGAAGGGGGAGATCGTCAACGTTCGGCCGGGGCCGGTGGTGACCCTGTACGAGTTGGAGCCTGCGCCCGGCGTGAAGTCCTCGCGCGTCATCGGGCTGGCTGACGACATCGCCCGCTCGATGAGCGCGGTGTCGGCCCGCGTCGCCGTCGTGCAGGGCCGCAACGCCATCGGCGTCGAACTGCCCAACCAGGATCGCGAAACCGTCTACCTGCGCGAACTGCTCGCT
>JAXMDA010000004.1:0-453231 GCA_046349085.1 Rhodoblastus sp. | reverse complement strand
CCGGGGTGAAATTCTTCCATCAAGGCAAGACCGAGTCCCTGCAGCACGCCGCCCTCGATCTGTCCTTCGATGAGCGTCGGATTGATCGCGCGGCCCACGTCGTGAGCTGCGGTCACCTTGCGCACCTTCACCGTTCCGAGCCGGATATCGACATCCACTTCGGCCATGTGCGCGCCAAAGCCGTACACGGCATAGGGGGCGCCTTGGCCGTTCTCGTCGAGGGGCGTTGTGGGCGGGTCGAAGGTTTCCTCGGAGGCGACGACATACCCCAATGCGTCCGTGGGCATGGTCGACAGATCTATCCTGTGGCTCTGGCCGTTCTCGACGATCAGGAGCTGATCCGCGTCGAGACGAATTTGCGAGTCGTCGGAAACGTTGGCGAGGCGCAATAGCTGCGCGCGCAGTGACCGGGCAGCCGCTTCCGCGGCGCGCCCTGTCACGAACGTCTGCCGCGATGCAGAGGTCTTGCCGCAATCCGGGGTCAGATCGGTATCGCCGGAAACAAGGTCGAACCGCTCGATGGCGACGCCAAGCGCCGTGGCGGCAATCTGCGTGATGACAGTGTTCGATCCTTGCCCGATGTCGACCGCGCCTTGATGCAGGGCGATACGGCCGTTCCGTTTGAGCCCGATGCGAATGGTCGATGGGTTGGGCAGGGACGTGTTGCCGCATCCATACCACATGCCGGCGATGCCCACGCCCCGACGCAGGGCGCCCGTGGCGCGCAGATTGAACTCGTCGGCATCGCGTCGCGCGGCGCGCCAGGGTTCGCGAAGGGCTTCGAGACATTCCCTGAAGGCGGCGCCGTCGCCCAGCAACTGCCCCGTAGAAGTCGGCGCGCCGCCATCGAGCGCATTGAGAATGCGGAACTCGAGTGGATCGATTACGAGGCGGTCCGCCAATTCGTCGAGCAATTGTTCCTGCGCCACCGCCATCTGTGGAACGCCGAAGCCCCTGAAAGCGCCGGACGGCGCGCAATGCGTATGAATCGCGCGGGCCACAGCGCGGTAGTTCGGTACGAAATACGGGCCAGATGCGTGAACCGGCACTCGATTGGCTACGGTCGGCCCCCAGCTCGCGTAAGCCCCTGTGTTGAAATCCGCCTCGAAATCGATGCTCGCAAGCTTGCCGTCGCGTGTCGCCGAAATGCGCGATCTGATCCTGGATGGATGGCGCTTGGTGGTTGTCGAAATGGATTCGGGCCTCGAATAGACCATCGCCGCCGGCTTGTTCAGAAGCCATGCGGCCAGGGCAATGTAAGGCTGGACAGACAGGTCGAGCTTGGAGCCGAACCCGCCGCCTACGGCGGTCGGAACTATCCTGACATCTTCGGCTGGGATGCCGAGTATTGCTGCGACATCGTCGCGGTCCATGTAGGGAGATTGCGTGCAGGCGACGACCTCGATCCTGTTTCCGGTGCGGCGCGCATATCCCGCTTCGGGCTCTATATAGGCGTGTTCGACGAAACCGGTCGCGAATACGCCTTCGACAAACTGGTCGCCCTGCGTTTCGAGCGAGCCGGGATTTCCCTTTTGCACCTTTCCTTTGACCAGAAGGTTGTTCGGGCGCGCGTCGTGAAGCAGCGGCGCGTTTTCCGACAGCGCTTCCTCGATCGTGAGCGCGTGCGGCAATGGTTCCCACTCGACCGGGAATGTCGACAGGTCGAGCGATTCGACAGCATGGCGCGCCCCGACGACGGCGGCGACGGCTTCGCCCTTGAAGCGTATCTCGTCGATGGCGAACACCGGTTGGTCGGCGAATGCCGGGATGACGCCATGAAGATTGCGGCCCGGAATGTCGCTTGCGGTCAAGATACGAGCGACGCCTTGCTCTGCCGCATATGATTTGAGATCTCCAAATGAGAAGCGCGCCCGATGATGAGGCGACCGAATGGCGCGTACGAATAGCGCATCCGGCGGAATGGCGTCGGCTCCGAACAGATCGCGGCCCGTGATCTTCGCGCGGCCATCGAGTCTGGCAAGACGATCGCCGACAAGCCCGGCGGAGCCAGATGAACGGATATCGCCGTCTCTCGCTGCGATATGCACCGCCTCGAATATTTTCCGATAACCCGTGCAGCGACACAGAACGCCCCCGAGCGCGGACCCGATCTGCGCATCGTTCGGCTGCGGCGTGGCGTCGAGCAGCGCCGCAGCCGACACGATCATGCCTGGCGTGCAGGCTCCGCATTGTGCTGCGCCTGCTTCGTGGAACGCCTCGATAAGGCGGTGGCCGGAGCGCGTGCCTCCCGCAACGCCTTCGATGGTCACAATCGAAGCGCCGTCGGCCTGCCCCGCGGCAACGAGGCACGCACAGACAGGTTCGCCGTCGATCAGAACCGTGCAGGCGCCGCAATCGCCGGCTTCACAGCCGATCTTCGTGCCGATGAGTCCAAGTTCGTTCCGAAGGATCGAAGACAGGCGCTCGAGACCCGACGCCGCGACCGTTCGCTGTTCGCCATTGACGACAAGTCGAAGTTGTCGCGCGGACTTATCCATCGAGCGGCTGCGTGAGATGGGCAAACGCTCGGCGAACGAGCTCAAACGCGGCTTCAGTCCGGTAATTCGCGGTCGCTCGCGCGTCGTCGATCGGAGACAGAGTTCGGAAGTCCTCAAGCGCCACGCTGTCGACAATTGCGGCGGTGGCGGGCAGGCCTGCAAGCCGCTGCTCGACGCCGTGCAGCCGTTGCGCAACTGCGGACGCCGATCCAATCGCGATACGGGCCTTTTCGATCGCGCCGTCCAGATCGACGGTCAGCATTGCTGCGACCATCACGATGGAAATGACCAGGTGCTTGCGTGCGCCGAGCTTGAGAAACACGGAACGCGACGCGCCATCTTCTACGGGAACCAAGATCGCCGTCATTATTTCGTCCGCCGCGCGCGCCGTGCGCCGGTTGCCGATCAGGAAATCCTGCAGAGGCAAATTACGCACGCCGCGCGGCGAGAGAAGTTCGACGAGAGCGTCGAGCGCGAGCAACGGCGGCGCTCCGTCGGCGGCCGGCGACGCGTTGCACAGATTGCCGCCTATCGTTCCGCGATTCTGGATCTGCACGGCGCCGATTTCGAGCGCGGCCTGACGCAACATGTCGAAGCATGGCGGCAAATCCGCGCGCGCAATCTCGGCCCATGTCGTCGCCGCGCCAATCCGTACGGTCTTGTCCTGGCGACTGATGCCGCGAAGGTCATTTAAGAGAGATATATCGACAAGTCGCTTCGGCGGCGGACGATCGACAAGCGCAGGAAAAACGTCCGTGCCGCCAGCAAGGATCGTTGCGCCGTCCAAGGCAAGCAGCGCGAGCGCTTCGGCCGTCGATTGCGGTCGATGGAACATGCCAACCCGCCTTCCGCACGAGGTCTGACTGCGCAGCCTCGACCGTTCGTGCACAAATAGTCAAATGCGCCCCTCGCCTTGTCAAGGAGCGACCCAAGGTAGATGGTGCGCTAGATATCGGGCGAGGCCGTGACGGGAAGATGGGCGATACGATTGCAGCGAAAGCGTCGGAGTCAGAGATCGGGACTTCAGGGCGGCCCTATCAATTGGACCAGCAGATCGGGTTCTTGTTGCGTCAGGCGCAGCAGAGACACACGGCGATTTTTGCGCGCATGATGCTGGAAGAGGTGACGCCGACGCAATGGGCGACCCTGGCCAAGCTTCACGAGATCGGCGGCTGTTCGCAAAACCTTCTGGGACGCCATGTCGCCATGGATGCGGCGACGATCAAGGGCGTTGTCGATCGCCTGCTTGCGCGCGGCATGATCGTGACCAGCGCCGATCCGGCCGACAGCCGCCGCCTGACGATCGACTTGTCCGAACGCGGCAGGGATTTCGTCGCGCGCGCCCTTCCGATCGCGCGCGCGATCACCGAGGAGACGGTCGCGCCGCTCGACCAGCAGGAGCGCGAGACGCTGCTCGCCCTGATCGCCAAGATCAGGTAGCGGCTCAACCTGCGACGATCTCGGGAATGCGCGTCGCCGGCGGCGTGTTGCGGCTCCTGCCGCTGCGCACGAGCCCGTCGATGATGACCATGCCGACGCCGGGCAGATCGCCGAGACGCACGCTCTCCAGCAGCGAGCCTGCCGGCGAGTGCTGGGCCTTGTCCATCAGAACGAAATCGGCGGCGCGTCCGGCTTCGATCAGTCCGCAATCGAGATTGCGCATGCGCGCCGTATTGCCCGTGGCGAAGCAGAAGGCGATCTCGGCGGGAACGTCGCCGAGCGAGGACAGCATCGAGACCATGCGCAATATGCCGAGCGGCTGGACGCCGGAGCCGGCGGGACCGTCCGTGCCGAGAATGACGCGCGACAATTCGTTCATCTCGCGCGCCGTGCGCAGCGTGAAGAGGGCCGAGCGCTCGTTGCCGTTGTGAACGAGCTCCAGCCCGCGCTTGCAACCCTCGCAGATGCAGCGGATCTGGTCGTCGGGCAGGGCGGTGTGGCCGCCGTTGATATGGCCGACGATGTCGGCGTCGCATTCGAGAACGATATCCTTGTCGATGAGGCCGGAACCCGGAATCGACGGGCCGCCGGTGTGAATGGTCGACTGGATGCCGTGCTTGCGCGCCCATTCGACCATCTTGCGGCCGGTCGGTCCGTCCTTGACGCCGCCGAGACCGATCTCGCCCAGCAGCTTCACGCCCGCCGACGCCAGTTCGGCGAAATCGCTTTCGACCATGCCCTGCTCGATCACGGGCGCGCCGGCGTGCAGCTTCACGCCGCCCGGCCGAAAGTTCGTGTAGGCGCGCTGCGCGGCGATGGCCATCGCCTTCAATCCGACGATGTCGCGCGCGCGACCGGGCGTGTGCACCTCGCCGGCCGAGATCATCGTCGTGACGCCGCCGTGCATCGAGGAATCGATCCAGTTGAGCTGGCTCTGGCGCGGCGTCCAGTCGCCGGCGACGGGATGCACGTGGCTGTCGATCAGGCCGGGCGCGAGAGTCGCGCCATTGGCGTCGACGATGGTGCGCGCGCCTTCCGTATCGAGATCCTTCAGGCGGCCGATCGCCGCGATCTTCCCGTCGATGGCGACGAGCGCGTCCGCGTCGAGAATGGGACGCTCGAGCGCCCCTGACAGCAGGAGGCCGATGTTGCGGATGACGAGCTTGCCCGCTGTTTCGGTCGTCGCTTCCTGCGCCATCGCCGCCTCCGCTTGCCCGGCGCCTCGAACCGCGCGCCTCGCGTCAGCATACGAATGAAGGCGCTCGGCGCAACCGCATGTCAGGCCGGAGCTTCGACGCTGTCCTTCGCGTCGGCCAGCGTGAAGTCGTAGCGCAGATAGCGGTGCGGCCGGTCGATCGCGGCGCCGGCGAGCGGTTGCGTGCGCTCGCGCCGCTCGAATTCGGCGATCAGCGATTCCTTCACGCCGAACACGACGTCGGAGCCGAGATAATCGTCGCCGGCGACGAAGACATGGGTGACGAGCGGCTCGCAGCCTGCGGCCTCGATGCGGAAGTGCACATGCGCCGGCCGGAAGGGATGGCGGCCGGCCGCGCCGAGCAACGCGCCGGCGGGGCCGTCGGTCGGGATCGGATAGCTCCGCGGCATGATCGTCCAGAAGGCGTAGCGGCCCTCGCCGTCCGTGCGGAAACGTCCGCGCAGGAACAGCGCGTCGGGGTCGTCGAACTGCAGGTCGTAGCGGCCCTGATCGTCCGACTGCCAAACGTCGACGATCGCATCCGCGAGCGGCGCGCCGCCGCTGTCGCGCACATGGCCTTCGACGAACAGCGCGTCGCCCGGCAGGCCGCGCGCGATGTCGTCGCCATTGGCGCAGAGCGGCGGGTTCGCGACATAGAAGGGACCCAGCACGGTCGTCTCGGTGCTCGCGCCGCCGCGGCCGTGGTTGATCTGGTCGACCAGCATGGAAACGCCGAGCGTGTCGGACAGCAGGACGAATTCCTGGCGCCTGTCGTCGCACATCTGGCCGGTGCGCGTGAGGAATTCGATCGCCGTCATCCATTCGGCTTCGGTCGGGCGCACCTCGCGCACGAAGGCGTGCAGATGACGCACGAGCGCCTGCAGCGTTTCGCGAACGCGCGGATCGGGCGCCTCGACGATACGGGCGAGGACGGCGCGCGTCAGTTTCTCTTCGTCATTCTGTGCGGTCGGGTTCATCAAGCCCGCTCCTGCGAGAGCAGAGAGGTGGGTCGCCTCGGTCCCAAGTCAACGCCGCGCGGCCCGCGTGACCGGCACATGGCGCGCCAAGGCTAGGCCGGCGTTCCACGCGACGCAGACGCCCAACGCCAGCGCGAGCGCGAGGGGCGCGCCGAGCGGCAGAACCGCCAAATGCATGGCGGCGACGGCGACGCCGAAGCCCGCCAACCCGGGCAGAGCGTGCGCGATCACCGCGCTCGCTCCCATACCGCCGATGCGGGGGTGCAGGATGATGGCGAGCGAGACCATGACGATCGGCACGAGCGCGGCCACGCCGGCCGCAGCGGCGCCCAGGAACCGGCCAACCACGACGGTGAGGCCGACCAGGGCCATGACGAGCGCGGCGCGAAAGGGGATGTCCCACCAGCGCGTCTGGGGCGGGCGGCCGGGGGCGACGGCGCGACAGCCGCGCGTGGCGATGTATGCAGGAACAAATACCAGGACATTCAAGGCGGCCGCGGTCGCAAATGTCCAGCGCGCTTCGGCAATGGCGAGCGCCGCCAGAAGCCACAGGCCGAAGGAGACGCCGAGCGCGAGCCACAGGGGCCGGGAACGGGCGAGCAGCGCGTAGAGCGCGCCGAAACCCAGCGTCGCGGCGTTGGTGGCGAGGCTGGTCAGCGCCGCGCGGTGAACGAAATCAGCGCCGCGCTCGGCGGCGAGAAAAATGTAGGACGGGCCGGCGGAGATCGGCAGGGTCGCCACCATGGCGCCGAGGAAGGGGCCGAGGCGCTCAACGACCTTCGATGCGGCGACCACGATGATCGCGGTCGTCGTCATCTTGGCGGCGAGCAATATCCAGAAAGGGTCCGGCATGGGCGCGGCGTTGGACGGTCCCGCCTGCCTAGCGCGTCCGTCCGGCCCGCGCCACAGCGCTGCGGCATGGCTCCCATGATCCAAAATGCGCCGGTCGCATCCATTCTCCGCACGGCGGCGCTTCGCCGCCTCGACGGCGCCCTCTGCGGCATGGCATGGACTTCGGCGGGATCGGGAGGATCGCATGAGCGCAGCGGCGGGAATCGTCATTGTCGGGGCCGGACACGGCGGCGTGCAGGCGGCCGCCTCGCTGCGCGAGGAGGGCTATGCGGGTCCGATCACGCTGGTGTCGGACGATTCCCATGCGCCCTATCAGCGCCCGCCGCTGTCCAAAGCCTTCCTCAAGGGCGAGGCGACGGCCGAGTCGCTGATCCTGCGCGGACCGGCCTACTACACGGAGAAGCAGATCGACCTCAGGCTCGGCGAACGGGTCAGCGAGATCGACCGCGCCGCGCGCATCGTCCGGCTCGGGTCGGGCGAGTCGCTGGCCTACGACCATCTGATTCTTGCCGTCGGCGCCCTGCCGCGGCCGGCGGGTTTCGCCGGCGCCGAACTCGAGGGCGTACTGCCGCTGCGCGATATGGACGACGCGGCGCGCCTGAAGGCGAAACTCGAGATCGCGGCGCATGTCGTGGTGATCGGCGCGGGCTTCATCGGTCTCGAATTCGCCGCTACGGCGGCGGCCAAGGGCAAGGACGTGCAGGTCGTGGAAGTCGCGCCACGGGTGATGGGGCGCGCCGTGTCGCAGGCCATCTCCGATTTCTACGCCGAGGCGCATCGCGGGTTTGGCGTGAAGCTGCATCTTGGCGCGGGCGTCGCCTCGATCGAGGGCGAAGGCGGCCGCGTGACGGCCGTCCATCTCAGCGACGGCCGACGCGCGCCGGCGGATCTCGTGCTCGTGGGGATCGGCATTCTCGCCGACGAACGCCTTGCGGCGGCAGCCGGTCTTGCCGTCGACAACGGAGTCGTCGTCGACGAGGCGCTGACGACCTCCGATCCGCATATCTCGGCCATCGGCGATTGCTGCGCCCATCCCAATGTCTACGCCGGCCGGCGCTTCCGGCTGGAATCCGTGCAGAACGCCTCGGATCAGGCGCGCGTCGTGGCGCGCAAGCTGACGGGCAAGGAGGCGCGCTACGATGCGCTGCCGTGGTTCTGGAGCGACCAGGGCGACCTGAAGCTGCAGATCGCCGGGCTCAATCTGGGCTGCGACCAGTTCGTCACGCGCGGCGACACGGCGAGCCGCAGCTTCTCGGTCTTCGGCTTTTCGGGCGGGCGCCTGCGCGTCGTGGAATCGGTCAATCGCGCCGCCGACCACATGATCGCGCGGCGCCTGATCGCCTCCGGCGCGGCGTTGAGCCCGGAAGAGGCAGCCGACGCAGCCTTCGATCTCAAGGCGCGCGCGATGGCCAAACCTGTCGGCTAAGCCCGGAAAAGGCGGCATTTAAGCGGAAACGAGAGGGCGACGACTTCACGAGATATTAAGCGCCGGCAACTAATTTCGCTCTCCGAAAGCGCGTCGGAGCACCGCGAATGGTCAAGAACGACACGAACGGGCGCCGGTTGGGGGTGAGAACCCCGACCCAGACGCGCGCGCGCGTGTACGATTCGGGCGGCCGTTCGGTCGAGGTTTCGATCAGGGATCTTTCGCCCAACGGCGCCCGGCTCATGGTCGCCGCCGAAACCGCCATTCCCCGGCAGTTCGTCATCCGCTTCGGCGAGTACGAGGCGCGTGGCGAAGTGGTGTGGCGCAAGGGCGCCGACATGGGCATCCGCTTCATAACGCCGAACGAGAATGAAGGCCGCGTGCGGCCGCGGGCGCCGGATCTGGCCAAGAAGCCGACGATCGAGGAACTGCGCACTGCCGCGCGCCCCCGCCGCGGCATGATGCGCTTCCTGCTCGGCTAAATTCGCCGCTCAGGTCAGCGCGACGAAATCCGCATCAGCTTGCCGAGCGACGAACCGACCGAGCCGATCGAATCGCGCATGGTTTCGCCAAGTCCGCCGATGCGTTTCACGACGTCCGCGCCGGTCGGCACGAAATTGGAGATCCTGAAACCGCTGCTCGACTCGGCGCGCCGGTCCGCCGGGAGGTCGGCGTAACGCGGGCCAAACTCCACCGGCTCGACCTTGGCGAGCGTGGTCGGGCGGACGGGCGGACGCGGCGTGGCCGCGAGCTTCGCCTTGGCGATCGTCGGCCCCTTGTCCAGCGCGACCGGCGTCGGCGCCGGCTCGAAGGAAGGCGGCGTCTCGTCGACCCAGGCCTTGCCCGGCTTGAAATTGCGGATGCTGTCGTCGGCCGCGCGCTCGCGGGGGTAGAAGGCGAGTTCGCGCTTCTCGACCGGCCCGGCCTCCAGCCGCGCGGCGTGCTTCGGCTCGAGCCCGCCAGCGGACTTGCCGGCGATCCAGGCAGCCGGCGCGCCGAGACCGATCGCGACCGCCAGCGCGGCGACGACCGTCCCGCGCCGCGTGGACAGCGGAGTTGCGGCGTTATTCAGCCCGTAAGTCATCCTGTCGGCCCCCGTATTCGCGCTGCAAAGGAATCGTCGGATTGAGCCGATTTGAAGGCGACATTCGGGAATTTGCCGAGCTGTGGCTTTTGAGAAGCGCGGGAGGGCCGTCGCCGCAATTGCAGCGCAGCAATTGCACGTTGTCACCGGGAACCCCCGCGGCGTAGGCTCAGCCAAGGTCCCGGCGGACGGCGCCGTCGGAAACGTATTGAGGAAATGTCGGAATCTGGAAAAAAGATCGCGGTCGTTGGGCTTGGCCATGTCGGCGCTGTCACATCGGTCGGGCTTGCTCGTCGCGGACACGCCGTGCTCGCTTTCGACAGGGATGATTTTCGACGCTCGGCTGTCGCGTCGGGGCGCCCGCCCGTCGCCGAGATTGGCCTTGCAGAAGAGTTCGCGCGCCTGGCTGCGGCTGGACGCATCGTCGCGCCGGACGACGTCGCATCGGCTGTGAAGGGCGCCCAGATGACCATCGTCGCCGTCGGCACGCCGGCCAAGGTCGATGGTTCGATCTCGCTCGACGATGTGCAGGCCGCGCTCGAGGATATTGGCCGGGCCATTCGCGCGACGCGCGTTCCGCATGTCGTCGTTCTGCGCTCGACTGTGCCGCCCGGCTCCTCCGAAGAGGTCGCCATTCCTTTGCTCGAGCAGGCGTCCGGCCGACGGCTTGGAGACGGGCTCGAATATCACTTCCATCCGGAATTTCTCAGGGCCGGAAGCGCCCTGCAGGATTTCGAGACGCCGCCGCTGATCGTGATCGGCGAGCGCGACGGGGAGCGCGCGCCCATGCTGCGCGCGCTCTACCACAAGGCGTCTGCGCCAATCCAAACGACCACATACCGCACCGCCGAAGCGGTCAAGCTCCTGTCGAATGTGTTTCATGCGGTGAAGATTGGCTTTGCCAACGAAGCGGGCGCGGCGCTCGCAGCCATGGGCGTCGACGCGCGTGCGGCGTTTGGCATTTTTTGCGCCGATACGACGCTGAACATTTCCGCGCATTACCTCGATCCGGGCTTTGCCTTCGGCGGGTCGTGCTTGCCAAAAGACATCGGCGCGTTTCTCCACGCCTCGGAGCGCTGCGGCGTCGCCGCGCCATTTCTCGGCGGGCTCCCGGCCGGCAACAAGGCCGTTGCGCGCCGCGGGCTGGAGTTGATCGCCGCGTTGCCCGGCCGTTCGGTCGCCCTGTTTGGGCTGGCGTTCAAGCCCGGGACGGACGATGTCCGCAACTCGCCCTTCGCGAGGCTGGCGCTCGACCTCGTGGAACAGGGCCGCAAGGTCGCCATCGTCGATCCGCTCGTCTCGCGAGCCTGGAAGGCGCGGCCGGACAGCCTGAGCGCAGAACAGCGGCTCCTTGCCGGCCTTATGACCGACGATGCGCGCTCGGCGCTGGAGAACAGCGAAATTCTGGTTCTCGGTCATGTTTCGCCGGGCGACCTCGACGTCCTGAACAAGGAAGCCGGAAGCAAACTGGTCGTCGATCTGGCGCCCAAGCCGCAACTTGCGATCGAGCCCTGCGCCGCTTATCGCGGCCTATGCTGGTGACGCCGCGTGCGCATCGCGATCTACAATCAGCATTTTCGCACGCTCGGTGGGGGCGAGCGGCGCAGTCTCGCGCTCGCGGCGCATCTGGCGCAGCGGCACGAGGTCACCATCATCGCGGAAGCGGCGGTGCCCGCCGAAACCCTGCAGCGGATATTCGCTATCGATCCCGCTGGCGTGCGCTGGCTGGACGCGCCCGGCTGGGGCCGCAGCGGCGAACCGGAAGAGCGGTTCGACGTCTTCATCAACAATTCGCATCTCAGCGATCTACCGAATCCGGCGCGGTTTGGCGTCTACATGTGCATGTTTCCGGAAGGGGAGCGCCCGAACCTGTCCAGCTATCAGGTCGTTACCGCCAATTCGGCGTTCACCGCCGCGTGGATCGCGCGCAAATGGGGCGTCGACGCCCGTGTCGTCTACTCCGCCTGCCAGGACATGGGACCGCCGGCGCGCAAGCAGAACATCATTCTCAATGTCGGGCGGTTCTTCGCTGCTGACGGCAACGCCCACCACAAGCATCAGGGCGTTCTGCTGCAGTCCTTTCTCGACATGCGGCGCGCGGGCCTCGAGGGCTGGGAACTCCATCTCATCGGCAATTGCGGGCAGGCGGAGCAGGATCGCGCCTTTCTCGCCGATCTGCGGCGCAGGGCGGAAGGCCAGCCGGTGCGAATCGAGACCGGCGTCGAGTTCGACGCCTTGCGCCAGCGTTATCGCGACGCCGCGCTCTATTGGCACGCGACCGGGTTCGAAGTCGTGGAGGACGAGACGCCCTCCGCCTGCGAGCATTTCGGCATGGCGATCGTCGAAGCGATGTCGGCAGGCGCGACGCCGTTCGCCGTGCGCGCCGGCGGCCCGCGAGAAATCATTCAGGACGGCGTCGACGGCTTCCTGTGGTCGACCCCTGACGAATTGCAGCAGATGAGTTGGCGTCTCATCAGGCCCGATTGGCGGGCGCGCATCGGCCTGGCGCCCAATTTGAATCGCATGTCGCGCCGCGCGGTCGCGCGCAGCAGGCGGTTCACGTTGCGGGCGTTCTTGGCGCACATGGACGAGATTGTCGGCATGGCCGCCTAGGCGCGATTCCTCACCCCCTCGCCCGGTCCGGATACGACGCCGCCATGCCGTCGCGCACGTCCTGCTGCACGCCATACTGCGGGAAGGGATAGCGGAAGCCGTTTTTTCCCAGAGCCTCCATGCCGGCCACCGCCTTGGCGAGCATGTCGGGCGGCAGCGCCATGAGCATTTCGTCATCGAGCACGCCGCCGTAGCGGCGCTCCGCGAAACAGGGGATGGAGAGCGAGGGCTCGCGTTTCGTCAAAGCGCGGCCCCAGGAATCGGCGCAGGCGCTCTCGCCCACCACGCTCCAGTCGAAACGCTTGTAGCCCGCCCATTGCAGGCCGTTGATGAAATACATCATGGCGCCGGGGGTCGCGTAGAACAGCGCAATGTCGGGATTTTCGACGCGACCCGCCCCCAGCGGAGAGACGACCAGCGCGTCGTATTTCCCGTCTGGCACGCAATGCATCGCCGCCTGATGGGCGGAGGCGTCGTCGAGGGTGGAAAACCAGACGCCGGTCATGTGCTTGCCCGACTTCCATTCGTCGGTCTTGGCGCCGCCGAGCCCGACGACCGCGCGGCATTGGGCGCCGACGAGGTCGTCGGCCGTGATCCCGACCGTCCAGCCGAGGCGGGCGGCCTGCGCCACGATCTGGTCGAGCGTGTGCACGGCCTTGGGCCGGCGGATACGCGGGATCGCCTCCATGTCGGCGCGGCGCTCGTAGAGCTTCATGCAGAAGGGGATGGAGCGCAGCTTCAGCAGGCGCTCGAGATCGGCTGTGACGCGGGCGAGATCGACGGACATGAATGCCTCCCTATTTACCCCAGCATGCGCGGATCGCGCGGCGGCGCCAATGCCGCGCGGAGGGAGGTCCTATGCCGAGCGTGCGCGTCGCCTGCTTTTCCGTTTCGTTCGACGGCTTTTCCGCCGCCTTCGGCCAGAGCATCGACAATCCCATCGGCGTCGGCGGCCTCGCCCTGTTCGACTGGATGTTCGCCACGCGCACGTTCCAGAAGATGCACGGCGCGGGCGAAGGCGAGACGGGCGTCGACGACGATTTCGCCGCCGACGGTTTCGCCGGCGTCGGCGCCTGGATCCTGGGCCGCAACATGTTCGGGCCGGTGCGCGGGCGCTGGCCGGACGAAAGCTGGAAGGGCTGGTGGGGCGAGGAGCCGCCGTATCGCACGCCGGTGTTCGTGCTGACCCATTTTCCGCGCGCCCCCGTCGAAATGAAGGGCGGCACGACCTTCCATTTCGTCACCGACGGGATTGACGCCGCTCTCGAACGGGCCAGGGCGGCGGCGGGTTCGAAGGACGTGCGGATCGGCGGCGGGGTGGCGACCATCCGGCAATACCTGCGCGCGGGGCTGATCGACCGGCTGCATCTCGCCCAGACGCCCGTGCTGCTCGGGGAGGGCGAGCCGCTGCTCGCCGGGCTTGATCTGCCGGCGCTCGGCTACCGTCGCACGGGCTATGTGCCCTCGAAAACGGTCGCCCATGTCATACTGGAGCGCGGGTGAGGCTTGCCTCGTCTTCACGCCTGAGAAACATATATGTCCGACAGTGGCAGAACGCCGGGGGGCCGGCGGCGCGGAAGGGATTGATGCTGGCCGTCGACCGGAAGATGACATCGCCCACGCTCGTCGACCGATTTCGCGCCGCCATGCGCCGGACCGCGGCGGGCGTCGCCGTGGTGACGACCCACGGGCCGGCCGGGCGCGGCGGCATCACCGTATCCAGTTTCTGTTCGCTGTCGCTCGAGCCGCCGTCCGTGCTGGTGTGCATAAGGCGGGACAGCACGACGCTCGCGCGCATCGTGCATAACAACGTATTCGCGGTGAACGTGCTCGCCGAGGACCAGAGTGAACTTGCCGCCGCCTTCGCATCGCCCGCGACGCCGCACGAGCGGCGCTTTTCGCTCGGGCAATGGGGGGAGGGGCCCGGCGGGCCGACCCTCGAGGGCGCAGTCGCCCATTTCGACTGCAAGCTCGCCCATGTCCACGACTACGGCTCGCACACGATCGTCATCGGCGAGGTCATGGACGCCGCCTCGCACGACGCCCGCCCGCTGATCTATGCGGAGCAGGGGTTCCACAGGCTGCCGTAGACGCCCGTCATCCCCGCATCCAGCCGGCGATCTCCACCCATTCCCGGGACAGCGTGCGCGCGCCCATGAACAGGGACAGATGTCCGCACTCGGCCAGCCTCTTCGCACGCGCCGGCGCCGGCGTGCCGACGAGGTCGAGCGCGCCGAAAACCTGCGGCGGCGGGGCGACGGCGTCCTTCTCGCCGGCCAGCGCGAAGATCGGGGCGGTGACCCGCGAGAGCGGCGTCGGGCGGCCGAAGACCGGGAAATCGCCGCCCGCCAGCCTGTTGTCGCGGAAAACCCAGTTGAGCACGTCGGTGTAATAACGGCCGGGCAGATCGACGGTGCGCGCGTCCCAGGCCACAAATCGCTCGACCGCCTTCGCCGCGCCCGCCGTTTCGATCTGAAGGATGTCGCAGGCGTCGATTTCGGCGTTGCCGACGGCGCGGAACACGCCGAGCGTCGCGCGGCCGGAGACGAGGCCGCCGCCCGCCGCGATCAGATCCTCGACCGTTTGCGGCGCGACGTTGCGGGCGGAATCGGCAATCTGCGAGGGAGAGGATGTGTCCACCGGCGATCCGGCGACGACCAGTTTCGCGACCTTGCCCGGGAATACGGCGGCGTAGACGAGCGACAGCCAGCCGCCCTGGCAGAGGCCGACCAGGATCGGCGGGCCAGGCGCAAGATCGACCGCCGCGTTGAGGTCCGCGAGATAGGCGTCGACGCCGAGGCCGCGTGTGGAGGCGGTCGCCGACTTCCATTCGGTAAGCAGGATCGGCCCGAATCCCTCGGCGCTCAGCCGCTCGATCAGGCTGTGGCCGGGCGCAAGATCGGCCAGCCCCGCATCGTGGACGGCATAGGGCGCGACCACGATGACGGGCGCTCCGCCCTCCGCCACAAAGGCGCGCAGCCGCATGGTGGTGAAATCGGCGACGATCTCGTTCGGGCTCGCCCAATCGATGCGCTGCGGCGGGGAGACGCCGCCGATCAGCTCGAGCCCGAAGCGAAACGGCCAGAGCCACAGGTCCATCGGGTCGCGGGCAGGTTCCATCAGAGGCCTCGCCGCGATCAAACCCCTCACAAAGGGCGGGGGCAAGGCGGACAAACGTCGCGGCCGGCCACAGTTCAACCCTTAACTGTCCTTAACTATTCACTGCCCGCGGATTCGGATAAGTCTGCGGTGCGTTTTGCCGCGGTCCGCGCAGGCTGACGCGTGGCCTTGCGGGTGTGGCGGAAGAATCTTTGTCGTTTCCAGGATTGTCCCATAGAGCCCGCGCATTGCGTCTGGCGGCTGGCCTGTCGGCTGGCCTCGTGGCGTCCGGCTGCGACCTCGACTGGAACAAGCCGTCCTTCGCGATTCCCGACCCGCCGAAATATCGCGTCGCCGCCGAAAAGCCCGCCGATCCCGTGCCCGATCGCTGGGCCGATACGTTCGGTTCGCGCGAACTCTCCGCGCTGGTCGACCGGGCGCTGGCCGACAATCTCGACATAGCGGCGGCGGTCGCGCGCATCGACCAGGCCGACGCGCAGGCCAAGATTGCGTCGGCCCCGCTGTTCCCGCTCGTGACGATGAACGATTCGACGCAGCGGTCGCGTTCGCCGGGTACCGCGGCGACGCAATTGCCGCCGAAGCAGGACGACGGCGTGCGGCGGTTCGCCGGCTCGTACCGATCGCTGAACGTGCTTGGCTTGAACGCCAGCTACGAACTCGACTTCTGGGGCAAGAACCACGACGCCTCCGGCGCCGCGCGCCTGCTGGCGGAAGCGAGCCGCTATGACCAGGCCGTCGTGCAGATCGCGACGCTCGCCTCGCTGGTCAATTCCTATTTCGCCGTGCTCGGCGCGCAGGATCGCCTGCGCATCGCGCGCGACAACGTGCGGACCGCCACGGACGTTCTCAACGCCATCAAGGCGCGGGTCGCCGTCGGCACGGCGTCGGAGCTCGACCTCGCGCAGCAGGAGAGCGTGCTCGCCACGCAGCGCGCCACCATCCCCACGCTCGAGCAGACTGTGGCGCAGACAAAAAACCTGATCGCCGTGCTGGTCGGCCAGGCGCCGGAACTCATCGACATCAAGGGCGGCAGCCTGACCCGCCTGCGCGCGCCGCGCGTTCAGCCGGGCCTGCCGTCGCAACTGCTCTTGCGCCGCCCCGACATCGCGGAGGCGGAGACCAAGGTCGCCTCCTCCGATCTTTCGGTGGCGCAGGCCCGCGCGGCCTTTTTTCCCTCGATCACGCTGACGGGCTCCTACGGCGTGCAGGCGCAGCTTCTGAAATTCCTGCTGCGGCCGGAAGCGGTGGCGTGGAGCTATGCTGCGCAACTCATGCAGCCGATCACGGACGGGCGAAACCTGCAGGGGCAGCTCGATCTGCAACGCGGCAAATACGCTGAACTGCTGCAGCTCTATCACAAGCAGATCCTGACCGCCTTCTCCGACGTCGAGAACGCGCTGGTCGCCGTGCAGAAGAACAGCGAGCGCGAGCGGCTGCAGCAGGTGGCGGCGGACGCCTCGCGCCGCGCATACAATGCGGCCATCAAGCGGCTGCAGGAGGGCACGATCGATATCGTCACGCTCTCGACCACCCAGACTACGCTGTTCCAGAACCTCGACCTCGTCGCGCAGACGCGCACCGCGCGCTTCCAGGCGCTCGTGTCGCTCTATCAGGCGCTCGGCGGCGGCTGGTCCGAACCGCAGCGCGAGCTCGCGCGTTTGGCCGAGCAGGCGGCGTTCAGCGATCCCAAGGGCATTATCCCGTGAAGAAATTTTCGCTTCTCGTCGCGCTGATCGCCGTGCTCGCCTATGCCGGCTGGCGCATGGGCTACGTGAAGCCGCCATTCATGAAGACAGCCGAGCAGCAGGAAGGCGCGGCGCAAGGCGGCGCCGGCGGCGGACGCGGCGGTTTCGACGGGCCCGTGGTCATCACCGCCTTCGATCTGCGCAACGCCGATATGCCCGTGACGCTCGACGCCATCGGCACCGCGCAGGCGCTCAACACCGTCACCGTGCGCTCGCAGGTCGATGGCAAGCTGATCGAGGTGAATTTCAAGGAAGGCCAGGACGTGAAGGCGGGCGACGTGCTCGCGCGCATCGATCCGACGACCTACCAGGCGCAATACGACCAGGCGGTGGCGAAGAAGGCGCAGGACGAGGCGTTGCTCGCCAACGCGAAGATCGATCTGGAGCGCTACACCAGGCTCGCGCAGGGCAATTTCGGCCCCAAGCAGCAGGCCGACACGCAGCGCGCGCTGGTTGCGCAATATGAAGCGCAGGTGAAGCAGGATCAGGCGACGATCGACAACACGAAAGCGATCCTCGGCTATACGACGATCCGTTCGCCGCTCGACGGCCGCACCGGCATACGCCTCGTCGACCCCGGCAACCTCGTGCAGGCCAATGGCGTAAACGGCATTGTCGTCATCACGCAGATCAAGCCGATTGCGGTGGTCTTCACGCTGGCGCAGCAGAATCTTCGCGCCGTGACGACGGCGCTGGCGCGCGGGCCGCTCGACGCCCAGGCCTTCGATTCCGGGATGACGGCGGCGGTGGCGCGCGGACAGGTGACGGTGGTCGACAACCAGGTCGATCCGACGACGGGCACGGTGAAGATCAAGGCCGTGTTCGACAATGCCGATCTCGCGCTGTGGCCCGGCCAGTTCGTGAACATCAGGCTGACGACGGACGTGCTGAAGAACGCTGTCGTCGCGCCGACGGCCGCCGTGCAGCGCGGACCGAACGGCGCCTTCGTCTATGTCGTGAAGGACGACGGCACGGTCGAGCAGAGCAATGTCGTGGTCGGCCAGCAGAACGAGCGCGTCGCGGTGATCCAGTCAGGCCTTGCGCCGCCGGCCAAGGTCGCGACCTCGGGCTTTGCGCGGCTGCGCAACGGCGCAAAGGTGCGCGTGATCGACACGCCGCCGGCCGCCGCCGCGGAAGCGCGCAGCGAGGTGCAGGCGCAGCCCGCGCCGGAGCCGCCGGCAGGGGCGACGCCGCGCGGCGCAGGGGAGCGCGGAGACGGACAGCGCGGCGGAGAACGGGGAAGACGGCGCGGGCAGGGCGGCGGCGCGCCCGGCGGGCAGTGAGGAAAGGGGGCGCTCGGCCATGAATGTCTCCGCCCCCTTTATCGCGCGACCGATTGCAACCTCGTTGCTTGGCGTCGCCGTGTTGCTGGCCGGCCTTCTCGGCTATGCGCGCCTGCCGGTGTCGCCGCTGCCGCAGGTCGATTTTCCGACCATCCAGGTGACGACGCAGCTCCCGGGCGCCAATCCCGACATTGTCGCCTCGCTGGTGACGGCCTCGCTCGAGCGGCAGTTCGGTCAGATACCGGCGTTGCAGACCATGTCGTCGCAGTCGTCCTTCGGCCTGTCGCAGATCACGCTGCAATTCGATCTCGACCGCGACATCGACGCTGCGGCGCAGGACGTGCAGTCCGCGATCAACGCGTCCGCCTCCACGCTGCCGCGCAACCTTCCCTATCCGCCGGTCTATTCGAAAGTGAACCCGGCCGACGCGCCCGTGATGATTCTGGCGCTGACGTCGAAGACCACGTCGCTGCGCGCGATGAGCGACATAGCCGATACGCTGATCGGCCCGCGCCTCAGCGAAATATCCGGCGTCGGCCATGTGTCGATCGAAGGCGGCATCAAGCCGGCGATCCGCATCCAGGCCGATCTGGGCCGCCTCGGCGCCAACCGACTGGGCCTGGAAGATTTGCGCCTCGCGATTGTCGGCGCGAATGTCGCGGGCGCGAAAGGCTCGCTGGACGGCGCGCGGCAAAGCTACACGATCGACGCCAACGACCAGATCCTGTCGGCGGAGGCCTACAAGAAAGTCGTCGTCGCCTACCGCAACGACGCGCCGATCATTCTGGGCGATGTCGCCAAGGTCATCGAAGGGCTCGAGAATTCGCGCACCGGCGGCTGGTATCAGGGGGAGCCCGCGGTCGTCATCGACGTGCAGCGCCAGCCCGGCGCCAACATCATCGCGACCGTCGATCTCCTGAAGAAGGAGCTGCCGCGTCTTGCGCGCGCGCTGCCGGCGGGCGTCGAATTGAAAGCCGTGCACGACCGAACGGACGCCATCCGCGCCTCGATCGCCGACGTGCAGTTCACGCTCGTGCTGGCGACGGCGCTTGTCGTGCTCGTCGTGCTGCTGTTCCTGCGCACCTTTCGCGCGACGCTGATCGCAGCCGTCGCGCTGCCCCTGTCGATCGTCGCGACTTTCGGCGTCATGTATCTCTGCGGCTTCAGCCTCGACAATCTCTCCCTCATGGCGCTGACCATCGGCACGGGCTTCATCGTCGACGATGCGATCGTCATGATCGAGAACATCGTGCGCAACATGGAAGGCGGCATGAAGCCGCTACGCGCCGCGTTCGCCGGCGCGCGAGAAATCGGCTTCACCGTCATCTCGCTCACCGTGTCGCTGATCGCGGTGTTCATCCCGCTTCTGTTCATGACGGGTCTCGTCGGCCGCATGTTCCGCGAATTCGCGCTGACGCTGTCGATCGCCGTCGTCGTCTCGGCGGTGGTCTCGCTGACGCTGACGCCGATGATGTGCGGCCGCCTGCTGAAGCCCAAGCGCGCCGAGGGCGCGGAGCACGCGGCCGCGGAAGCGACCGGCTGGATGCTCTCGTTCTACGATCGCACGTTGCGCTGGGCGGTCGACCGGGAGTTCCTCATGCTGGCGGTCACCGCCGGCACGCTTGCGCTGACGATCTGGCTCTATGTGATCGCGCCGAAGGGCTTCCTGCCGCTGCAGGACAACAGCCTGCTCGACGTTGTCGTGGAAGCCGCCCCCGACGCCTCCTTCGCGCAGATGACGCGCATTCAGGAGAAGGCGGGGGAGATGTTTCGCAAGGACCCGGACGTGCGCGGCGTCGTCAGCGTGCTCGGCGTCGGCGCGCTCAACGCTACGCCGAACGTCGGCCGCCTCGCGGTGACGCTGACGCCGCGCGACGAACGCAGGGCGAGCGCGGGCGAAATCGCGGCGCGGCTACGGGCGCACGCCAACGAGATCGGCGCCAATCTCTATGTGAAGCCCGTGCAGGACATCCAGATCGGCACGCGCTCGAGCCGTTCGCAATACCAGTACACGCTGACCGGCGCGGACGCCGCCGAGGTCTCGGAGTGGACGCGCAAGATCGCGGAGCGGCTGCGCGACTCTCCGATCCTGCGCAACCTCGCGGAAGAGACGCAGGAGGGCGGGCTGCGCACGATGATCCATATCGATCGCGACGCGGCAGGCCGCCTTGGCGTGACCGCGCAGAACATCGACGACGCGCTCAACAACGCCTTCGGCCAGCGGCAGGTCTCGACCATCTACGCGCAATCGAACCAGTATCGCGTCATTCTCGAAGCCGACCCGGTTTACCAGCAGGACCCGGGCGCGCTGCAGAAACTGTACGTGTCGGGCACGGCCGGGGGCGTGCAGACGCCGCTCTCCGCGGTCGCGCGATTCGAGCCGACCGAAGCGCCGCTCGCCGTCGCCCACCAGGACCAGTTTCCCGCCGCCACGATCAGCTTCGACATTGCGCATGGCGCGGCGCTCGGCGACGCGGTCGAGGCGATCAAGAAGGCGGAGAAGGATCTCGGCATGCCCGGCTCCATCACCGGCGCCTTCTCCGGCGACGCTGCGGAATTCTCCAAGTCGCTGGCGAGCGAGCCGTGGCTGCTTCTGGCGGCCGTCGTCACCATCTATCTGGTGCTCGGCATGCTCTACGAGAGCTACGCGCATCCCTTCACGATCCTCACGACCCTGCCTTCGGCCGGCGTCGGCGCGCTGCTCGCGCTGATGTTGACGGGCAACGACCTCTCCGTCGTCGCGCTGATCGGCATCGTGCTGCTCATGGGCATCGTGAAGAAGAACGCGATCATGATGATCGACTTCGCGCTGGAGGCCGAGCGCCACGAAGGCATGAGCCCGCGCGACGCGATCCTGCGCGCCTGCCACTTGCGTTTCCGCCCGATCATGATGACGACGCTCGCCGCGCTGTTCGGCGCCGTGCCGCTCGCCTTTGCGTCGGGCGTCGGCAGCGAATTGCGCATTCCACTCGGCGTCACGATCATCGGCGGTCTGCTGCTCAGCCAGTTGCTCACGCTTTATACGACGCCGGTCGTCTATCTCGCGGTCGAACGGTTGCGCGTCAGGCTCGGCGGGCGTTCGATCGCCGAACAGATCGAATACGAGCGGGAGCTGCGGGAGGGGGAGGCGTGAACTTCTCCGCGCCCTTCATCCGGCGTCCCGTCGCGACCACGCTGCTTGCGGTCGGCCTGTTTCTCGCCGGGCTCGTCGCCTATTTCTTCCTGCCCGTATCCAGCCTGCCGTCGATCGATTTTCCGACCATCCGCATCATCGCGTCGCGGCCGGGCGCCGATCCTGCGACCATGGCGGCGAGCGTCGCCGCGCCGCTCGAGCGGCGGCTGTCGGAAATCGCAGGCATTACCGAGCTAACCTCGGTGAGCGCGCTCGGCGCGACTGTCGTCACCGCGCAGTTCGATCTCAACCGCCCGATCGACAAGGCCGCGCAGGACGTGCAATCGGCGATCAATGCGGCGGCGACGGACCTGCCGTCCGACTTGCCGACGACGCCGCAGTTCCGCAAGGCCAATCCTGCCGCCATGCCGGTGCTGATCCTGGCGCTGACATCGGACAGCCTTCCGGCAAGCGCGCTCTACGACGCCGCCGACACGGTGATCGCGCAGAAGCTGAGCCAGGTGGAAGGCGTCGCCGAGGTTCAGGTGAACGGCGCCGAGCAGCCGGCGATCCGCATTCAGGTCGATCCGTCGCGTCTTGCCTCGATGGGCGTTGGCCTCGACACGATCGCCAACGCCGTTTCCGCCGCAAATGCGCATGGCGCCGTCGGCTCATGGGAGGGCCCGGAGCGCAGCGGGAGCTTTGCGACCGACGATCAGCTCTCCGACACGGCGGGCTATCGCAAGATCGTCATCCGCACGCCCAACGGCCCGGCGCGCCTGGCGGATATAGCGACCATCGACCGCTCCGTGCGCAACACGCGCTCGGCCGGCTGGTTCAACAAGAAGCCCGCGGTGCTGCTGTTCATCACCAAGCAGCCCGACGCGAATGTGATCGACACGGTCGACCGGGTGAAGGCGCTGTTGCCGGAGATCCAGCGCTGGATCCCGGCGGGCATCGACATCTCGACATTGAGCGATCGTACGACGACGATCCGCGCGAGCATTCGCGAAATTCAGTTCACGCTGATGGTCTCGATCGCGCTGGTCATGGCGGTCGTGCTGATTTTCGTGCGCCGCGCCGCGCCGACGATTGCAGCGGGCGTCACCGTGCCGCTGTCCCTCGCCGGCACTTTCGCCTGCATGTATGCGGCGAAATTCTCGATCGACAATATCTCCCTGATGGCGGTCATCGTCGCCGTCGGATTCGTCGTCGACGACGCCATCGTCATGATCGAGAACGTCTACCGCAATCTGGAATTGGGCAAGCGGCCCGTCGCCGCCGCGCTCGATGGCGCGCGGCAGATCGGATTTACGGTCGTGTCGATCAGCCTGTCGCTCGCGGCGGCCTTCATTCCGCTCATCTTTCTTCCAGGCATTCCCGGAAAGCTGTTCCGCGAATTCTCGCTCACCATGGTCTTCGCCATCGCGGTTTCGACCTTCGTATCGCTGACGGTGACGCCCATGATCTGCGCGCGCTACATGAAGCGCGCCGACCATGAACGCAAGACGCGTCTCGACAGCATGGTGGAAGGCGCGCTCTCGCGTATTGCGGCCAGCTATGGCCGCGGGCTGAAGGTGGCGATCAACCATCCCTGGGCGTCGCTTCTCGTGATCGCGGGCGTGGTCGCGCTCACCGTGCAGCTCTATCGCATCGTGCCCAAGGGCTATATCCCGCAGGACGACACGGGGCTGATCTTCAGCTTCACGGAAGGGTCGCCCGACGTGTCGTTTGCGGCAATGGCGAGCTATCAGCAGCGCGCCGCCGACATTATCGCCGCCGATCCAGATGTGCAGAACGTCGCCTCCTTCATCGGCGGCACGCGCTCCTTCAATCAGGGCCGCATCTTCATCGCGCTGAAGCCGGAAGGCGTACGCGCAGGCAGTTCGCGCGACGCAATCAACAGGTTGCGCGGCAAGCTCGCGCGCGCGCCGGGCATCACGGTGTTCATGTTCCCCGTGCAGGACGTGCGCGCGGGGGGGCGCGAGAGCAAGTCGCAATATCAATTCACGCTGTGGGACCCCTCGCTCGAGGAACTCAGCGAGTGGACGCCGAAAGTCGTGCAGCGGCTGCGGCAGTTGCCGGAACTGGCCGACGTCACGACGGATCGCGAGCAGGGAGGACTTCGCGCCAACGTCGTGATAGACCGGCAGGCGGCGGCGCGCTACGGCGTGCGAATCCAAGATATCGACACTGCGCTCAACACGGCCTTCGGCCAGCGGCAGACGGCGATCATCTATACGCAGCGCAACCAGTATCGGGTGATCGTGGAAAGCACGACCGCGCGCCAGCGCGACCCGAGCGATCTCTCGGGGCTCTTCGTCTCGGCCTCGGCGACGGTGCAACCCGTTCCCTCCACATCGAATTTCTCGACGCCGGCGCGCTATCAGGTGCCGCTCAGCGCCGTCGCGCGCGTCGAGCGTTCAGCGATGGCGCTGCAGGTCAATCATCAGGGTTCGTTTCCCGCCATCACCATCAGCTTCAATCTCGCGCCCAACATGACGCTGGAAGCGGCCACGCGCGCGATCGACGCGGCGGTCGCGGAAATGAACCCTCCTGACGGCTTGCGAACGGAATTTGCCGGCGAAGCGCGCGACTTCCGCTCGTCGTCGGGCGGGCAGGGCCGGCTGATCCTGATTGCGCTGCTTGCGGTCTATCTCATCCTGGGCGTGCTCTACGAGAGCCTGATCCATCCCGTGACGATCCTCTCGACTCTCCCGTCGGCGGGGCTCGGCGCCTTGCTCGCGCTCATGCTGTTCGGCTCGGAGCTGACGCTCATCGCCTTCATCGGCATCATCCTGCTCATCGGCATCGTGAAGAAGAACGGCATCATGCTCGTCGATTTCGCGGTGCAGGCGCAGCGCGAGCGGGGCTTGAGCGCGGCGGAGGCGGCCTATGAGGCGGCGCTCGAACGCTTCCGCCCGATCATGATGACGACGCTCGCCGCGCTGTTCGGCGCGCTGCCGCTGGCGATCGCCACCGGCGCCGGCGCGGAGCTGCGCCGGCCGCTCGGCATCACCATCGTCGGCGGGCTCGTGCTGTCCCAGATCCTGACGCTCTACACGACGCCGGTGATCTATCTGCTGATGGACAAGTTGTCGCGCAAGCGGGCGCGCGAGGACGAGGAAGAGGAGATGGCGGCGGCGGAGTAGGGGCCCTTACTTCCCCCGGAAATCCGGCAGCCGCCGTTCCGCCGTCGCCTTCACGCCTTCCTTGAAATCTTCCGTGCGACGCTGCCAGTCCTGCTCGACGAGTTCGCGCTCGGTCGCGCGCTCGACGCCTTCGGCGAGGCCGCGGCGCAGGGTTTCGCGGATCGAGAGAATGGCGAGCGGCGCGGATTGCGCGATTTCGGCGGCGAGCGCCTTGGCCGCGCCCAGCACTTCGCCTTCCGGCACGAGCATGTCGGCGAGCCCGATCCTGTAGGCCTCTTCGCCGGAGATGCGACGCCCGGTGTAGAAGAGCAGCGCCGCCTGCTGCTGACCGACGATGCGGGGCAGCGTGTGCGTCAGGCCGAAGCCGGGATGCATGCCGAGGCGCGCGAAATTGGCAGAGAAGCGCGCCTCCGCGCAGGTGACGCGGAAGTCCGCCATGACCGCAAGGCCGAGCCCGCCGCCGATGGCCGCGCCATGCACGGCGGCGACGATCGGCTTTTCGACTTTGAACAGGCGGGTCGCCTCCTTGTAGAGATGCTTGCCGCCTTCGGCGACCGTGCCGGTGTCGGCGCGATTGGCGAAATCGGCGCCGGCGCAGAAGGACTTGCCGTCGGCCGCGAGCACGCTGGCGCGGATATTCGGATCGCGGTCGCCGGCTTCGAAGGCGGCGGCGAGTTCGCGGATCAGTTCATTGTCGAAGAAGTTGAACGGCGGCCGGCGGATCGTGACAATCTGCACGTGACCCTGCGTTTCGACTGTGAGGTCCTTGTAGGCGGTCATGGGCGGTTCCTTGTGACAGGGCTTCTGCCTTCCCCCACAGGGGGGAGAGCGGGGAAGGGGATCAGATCCGAGGCGCGATTCAGGTCCTCATCGCAACCCCAATCCCCGCGCGATCATGCCGCGCAGGATTTCGCGCGTGCCGCCGCGCAGCGAGAATGAGGGGGCGTGCAGGATCGTGTGCGCGAGCACGGCGATGTAGGGATTGTCGGACCTGCCGTCCGGCTCGGCGTCGACGATGAGGCGCAGGACTTCGACCATCTCCTGCTCGAGGCTCGTGCCGAGCTCCTTGACGATGGCGGCGTGCACCGCAGGGTCCTCGCCGCGCTGGAGCATTCCGGCGATCGAGCGCGACATGCGCCGCAGCGTCATGAGATGCGCGATGATGCGGCCGAGCGCGACGCTCGCGCGATCGTCCACATGTTCGCCCAGCATGGCGAAGCCTTCGATCAGCAGCGTGAAGGTCGAGAGGAATCGGTCGGGGCCGGAGCGCTCGTAGGCGAGCTCGCCCGTCACCTGCTTCCAGCCGTCGCCCTGATTGCCCAGCAGCGCGCTCGTCGGCAAAAACATGTCCTCGAACACGACTTCGTTGAAGTGATGCTCGTGCGAGAGATCGTAGATCGGGCTCACCTTCATGCCCGGCGTCTTCATGTCGACGATGAACTGGCTGACGCCGCCGTGCCGGTCGTCGCTCTTCGAGTCCGTGCGGCAGAACAGGATCATGTAATGGGCGACATGCGCGCCCGACGTCCAGACCTTCGTGCCGTTGACCCGGAAGCCGCCTTCGACCGCTGTCGCGCGCGTGCGCGTGGCGGCGAGATCGGAGCCGGAATCCGGCTCGCTCATGCCGATGCAGAAGAACAGTTCGCCGCGCGCGATCTTCGGGACGAAGAAGAGCTTCTGCTCTTCCGTGCCGAAGCGCAGGATGGAGGGCGCGGACTGACGGTCGGCGATCCAATGTGCGCCCACAGGGGCGCCTGCGGCGAGCATTTCTTCCAGCACGACATAGCGTTCGAGCGCCGAGCGTTCATGGCCGCCGTATTTCTTCGGCCATGTCATGCCGATCCAGCCGCGTTCCGCCATCTTTTTCGAGAAGGCGGGATCGCGGCCGCCCCAGGAGGCCGCGCGCTTGCGCGCCGACATGCCCGCGAGTTCGGTCGCGAGGAAGGCGCGCACTTCGGCGCGCAGCTTTTCGGTGGCTTCCGTGTTCGGAGGCGGCGGGGCGAAGGTCAGGTGCGTCATGGTTCAATCCTCACGCCGGCCGTCATTGCGAGCCCGACGCGGACTTCGTCCGAAAGCGAAGCAGTCCATCCATCGGGGCAGGTTGGAGGATGGATTGCTTCGTCGCTTCGGCAGAAATCGCCTCCGGCGATTTCGCCTGAGCTCCTCGCAATGACGGCGGGCCTGAATTGTTGCGACTGCGGAAATGCGTGCGCCATCTCGTCCTCACGCCGTCACGATGTCGGACCAGATCCTGTTCGGACCGGCCTTGGCGGCGGCGCGGCCGATAATCAGCGACCAGTCGCTTTCCTTGCCGAATTCGTCGCGCCACGACCACAGGCGCTTCGTCAGATAGTGCAGCATGTGCTCGCGCGTGAAGCCGATGGCGCCGTGCGTCTGGTGCGCGATGGCCGCGCCGACGCTGGCCGCCTCGCCGCAGCGCGCTTTCGCCGCCGCGATCGGCAGAAGGCTCATGCCGTTTGCAGCCGCTTCCGCCGCCATGTCGGCGGCGGCGTTGGCGGCGGCGGAATGGGCGGCGAGCATGGCGAGATTGTGCTGGACCGCCTGGAACTTGCCGATGGGCTTGCCGAACTGCACGCGCTCGTTGGCGTATTGCAGCGTGATCTCCAGCGTGCGCGAGAGCGCGCCGGCGATCTGGTTCGCGCGCATGGCGGCGCCGAAGGCGCGCAGGCTTTCCGCATTGACGCCGTCGCCGGCGGGCGCAACATCGCTGCTCCCAAGATCGCAGGCGAAGGTCACGTCGTCGCGCGGCTCCATCGCGAGATTGCGGCCGTGCTCGATCTTGCAGGACTTGGGATCGACGCGCGCGACCATATTTGCGCCGTCCGTTTTGGCGAGAACGAGAATGGCGGCGGCGTTGCGCGCGAACGGAACGCGCCTCGCCACGCCTTCGAGACGCCAGCCGGCGCCGTTCTTCTTCAGTGCGAGAGCCGATCCGCTGCTCGTCGGCGCGATCGTCAAGGGTCCTTCGGGCAGGGCGACAGCGGCGCCCGCCAGCCAGCCGGCGAGCATGGTTTCCGCGAGAGGAACGGGGGCGGCGCGGCTCGCCGAAATGCGCAGCGCGGCGAGCGCGTCCTCGATGGCGAGGGCGGAGCCGCCGGCGCTTTCGGGAAGCAGCGCGCCGGCGAGGCCGGCGTCGGCGATCTCCTGCCACAGCGCCTTCTGAAACTCGCCGTTCTCGGCGGCGGCAAGAACCGATTTCTGGCAGGCGTCGCCGAACAGCTTTTCGGCCATGTCGCGGATGAGGTCGGTCGTCTCGCTCATGTGCTCTCTCTATTTCTTGCCGGTTGACTTGCGCGCTGGCGCGCCCAGTCTTCGTCCGACCAGTTCAGCATCTGCGACACGCCGGCGCGCGAGCCGGCGAGCCAGCGCTTGCCGCCGTCGATCACGACCGTCTCGCCGGTGACGTAGGCCGCCATGTCCGACACCAGGAAGGCGCAGAGATCGGCAAGTTCTCCATGTTCGCCGTCGCGGCGCAGCGGCACGCCGGGGTCGATGTCTCCGGCGCCGCCGGTCGGCGTCAGCCGCGCGCCCGCGCCCTGCGTCGGGAAATTGCCGGGCGCGACGGCGACGAGCCGGATATTATGCGGACCCCATTCGACGGCGAGCGATTTCGTCATCGCGTCTATGCCGGCCTTGGCCATCGCGTTTGGCAAGGTGAAGGCCGCGCCGTGCAGCGCCGAAAGCGTGAGGATGGAGAGAACGACGCCCGGCCGCTTCGTCTCGATCCAGCGTCGCCCCGCGGCGACCGTGCAATAGGCGGCTCCATGCAGGCAGGTGTTGAGCACCGCGTCGATCGCGCGCGGCGACAGCTTGTGCGATTGCGCGAGAAAATTGCCGGCGGCGTTGTTGACGAGAATGTCGAGCGGGCGACGCTGCGCAATGCGCTCCATCATGTCCTCGACGGCGGCGGCGTCGCGGATGTCGCAGGGCTCGATCTCGACGAAGCGGCCGTAGGCTTGCGCGAACTCCTGCGCCGTATCCTGCAACACGTCGCGCCTGCGGCCGCAGATGACGAGATCGGCGCCGAGCTGCATGAAGCGCGCGCCGATCGCCTTGCCGAGGCCCGTGCCGCCGCCCGTGATGAGCGCGCGCTTGCCCTTCAGCAGGTCAGCCTCGAAACCTCCGGCCATCGTTCCGTCCCGCGCGCGGATTTGCTGTTGGCGTCCGCGCTATTTCGTATCATAATTTTGTAGGGCGATTTTCGGACAAGTCGCGCGCCGACGCAAGTGCGCAGAAAAATCCAGGGAGAAAAACGATGAACGACATGAGCGCAAAATCGGCGGGCTTCGGGTTCAATCCAGCCGACGAACTCAACGATCTCCGCATGTCGGAAAAGGCGAAGCCGCTTTACGATCACGTGCGCAAGTTCCTGAAGGAAACCGTTGCGCCGATGCAGGTCGAGTACATGGCGCTCGGCAAGGGCAAGACCGATCGCTGGAGCTTTGCGCCGGGCCAGCTCGAATGCCTGCAGAAGGCCAAGGACAAGGCCAAGGCGGAAGGCCTGTGGAACTTCTTCCTGCCCGACGCGGAGACCGGCGAGGGCTTGAGCAATCTCGACTACGCCTTCATCGCCGCCGAGCTCGGCAAATATCCGCTCGGCTCGGAAGCGATGAACTGCTCGGCGCCCGACACCGGCAACATGGAAGTGCTGGAGCGCGTCGGCACCAAGGAGCAGAAGGAGAAATGGCTGAAGCCGCTGCTCAACGGCGAGATTCGCTCGGCCTATGTGATGACCGAGCCGAACGTCGCCTCGTCCGACGCCAAGAACATTTCGACGACGGCGAAGCTCGACGGCGACGAATGGGTCATCAACGGCGAGAAATACTACATCTCCGGCCTCGGCGATCCGCGCTGCAAGATCATGATCGTGATGGTGAAGACCAATCCCGACGCGCCGCCCTCCAAGCAGCAGTCGCAGATTCTCGTGCCGGTCGGCACGCCCGGCGTGGAAATCATCGGGCCGATGCACGTGTTCGGCCACGATCACGCGCCGCGCGGGCACATGCACATGCGCTTCAACAATGTGCGCGTGCCCAAGTCCAACATTTTGCTCGGCGAGGGCAGGGGCTTCGAGATTTCGCAGCTTCGCCTCGGTCCCGGCCGCATCCATCACTGCATGCGCACGATCGGCAAGGCGGAGAAGGCGCTGGACCTGATGGTGGAACGCGGCCTTTCGCGCGAAGCCTTCGGCAGGAAGCTCGTGCATCTCGGCGGCAACCTGCAGATCATCGCGCAGGCGCGCTGCGAGATCGAGGCGATGCGCCTCATGGTGCTGAAGGCGGCCAAGGCGATGGACGTGCTCGGCAACAAGGAGGCGCGCGTGTGGGTGTCGATGGTCAAGGCCATGGTGCCGGAGCGGACCTGCCGCATCATCGACCAGGCGATCCAGATGCACGGCGCGACCGGCATTTCCAACTGGACGCCGCTCGCCGAAATGTATGCGGACGTACGCCACCTGCGTTTCGCCGACGGCCCGGACGAAGTGCACTGGATGGTGGTGGGACGCAACGAGGTGACGAACAGGTAAGGCGGCCTCAGCCCCCTCCCTTTCCCTCCCCCGCTTCGCGGGAGAGGGGATGGCCATCACTCGTGATCCGCGACGTTGCCGAAATTGCGATTTGCTCCCTCTCCCGCAAAGCGGGGAGGGGGCGTCCGCCTCACCCCTTCGGGAACGCGCCCGCGATGACGATCTCCGCTACGGGCTTGCGGGCGTTCGGCTGTTCAATGCCTTGCAGCTTTTCCGGCAGGCTCGACCTGTCGCCGCGCTTGCCGATCGCGATCGCCATTTCGATGTGGCAGTCGTCGGGCACGTGCAATTCGTCGCGCGCATGGTCGAAATCGACGCCGACCATGCCATGCGCCGGCCAGCCGACCGCCGAGGCCTCGAGCGCGAGATAGGCCCAGGCGGCGCCGGCGTCCAGCGAATGCGAGCGCGAGGCGACGTGCGATCCGTCAGCCGCAACGCGCGTCTTGCGCGACACGAGAAAGACGATGGCCGCCGCGTTCTTTACCCACAGGCGATTGCCCTCGGCGAGAAGCGCGTGAAATTTCTCGAATTCAGGCGTGCCGCGTTTCGCGTAGAGAAATATCCACGGCTGCAGGTTGCTTGCCGACGGCGCCCAGCGCGCCGCCTCGAATATGCGCATGAGAACCGAATCGGGAATGGAGTCGCCGGTGAACGCCCGCGGCGACCATCGTTCGATAAAGTGCGGCGAGACGGCGTGGTCCGCCGTGCGTGGATTATGCGACGTCATGTGGGGGTTGCTCTCCTCATCCGCTCCTGCCAGCGGCGACGGCGTCGGCAAGCCGACGCGATCCGGGTTGAGGGGCGGACCAGGCGAAAGCGCGCATTACTCCCACTGACGCTCTCGCTCCGCGCCGGGAGAGAGAGCTATCGCCCCTTTGTGGGAATCTGATTGAAGGGCGCGTCCTTGTCTACCCTGATGTCGCCCGGCAATCCGAGCACGCGCTCGGCGATGATGTTGCGCATCACCTCGTCCGTGCCGCCGGCGATTCTCATGCCGATCGCGCCGTAGAGCATCTGGTAGAGCTTGCCGGCGGGGCTCGCGTCGTCGCGCGCCACCGCGCCCATCTGGCCCTGCAGCTCCAGCGCATACATGGCGATATCCTGCATCATCGGCGCCGCCACCAGCTTGCCGATGGAATTTTCCGGCCCCGGCCGCTCGCCGCGCGACAGCGCGGAGATGGCGCGCCAGGCGGTATATTTCAGACCGTTGGCGCGCGCCGCCCAAGTCGCGAGATTTTCGCGCACCGCCTTGTCGTCGATCGCGGGCGTCCCGTCGGCCATCTTCACGCTCGATGCGAAATCGAAGAATTCCGGGACGCCGGTGGCGAGCCGCGCGCCGATCGAGAATCGTTCGTTCATCAGCGTGGTGAGCGACACGTTCCAGCCGTCGTTGACCTTGCCGAGGCGCTGGCTGTCGGGAATGCGGACGTTGGTGAAATAGACCTCGTTGAAGCCGGAATGGCCGCTCGCCTGCTTGATCGGCCGCACCTCGACGCCGGGGCTCTTCATGTCCAGGAAGAACATGGTGAGGCCCTTGTGCTTGGGCAGCGTCGGATCGGTGCGCGTGATGAGGATGCCGTAGTCGCAGAAATGCGCGCCGGTCGTCCAGATCTTCTGGCCGTTGACGATCCAGTCGTCGCCATCCTTCTCCGCCCGGGTGCGCAGGCCCGCGAGATCGGAGCCGCCGGCGGGCTCGGAGAAGAGCTGGCACCAGACTTCCTCGCCGGAGGCGAGCGGCGGCAGGTAGCGGCGCTTCTGTTCCTCCGTGGCGTAGGCCATGACGGTCGGGCCGCACATGCCCTGGCCGATCTGGAAGGGCGCGGACAGCGCGCCGTACTTGCCCTCTTCCTGATCCCAGATGACGCGCTGGATCGGCGTCGCGCTGCGGCCGCCGTAATCCTTCGGCCAGGTGAGGCAGGCGAAGCCGCCGTCCGCCTTCTTCTTCTGCCACGCCTTGGCGGCGCGCAGCAGCGCCGCCGTGCGCTGGTCGCGGTCCTTGATCTCTTCCGCGCGCGCCAGATCGCGCATGAGATCGTCGGGCCGGTTGGCCGCGATCCAGTCGCGCGCGAGCTTGCGGAATTCGGCTTCCTGCGGGGTGTCGTCGAAGTTCATGGGACGTTTCCTTCCATTCCCTCATCCTGAGGAGCGATGCGCAGCATCGCGTCTCGAAGGATGGGCAAAGTTTCGTGTCTACGGATCATCCTTTGAGACGCCCGCGTTGCGGGCTCCTCAGGATGAGGCGCGTGGAATGTCTCACGCCGCCGCGTTGCGCTTGCGCATTTCGTCGATCAGCCGGTTCTCCCACATGGTGAGCGAGCCCAGCGTCAGCGCCAGCAGATTGGAGCGGCGATAGTGGAGATGGCAGTCAAATTCCCAGGTGAAGCCCATGCCGCCGTGCACCTGGTTGTTGTTCTTGGCGCAGAGCTGGTAGGCCTGCGTCGCCGACACGCGCGCATTGGCGGCGGCTTCGGCCAGCTCGCCCGCGTCGGTCGAGAGCGCCCAGGCGCCGTAATAGGCGTTGGAGCGCGCCAGCGTCGCCGCCACATACATGTCGGCGAGTATGTGTTTCACCGCCTGGAAGGAGCCGATGGGACGGCCGAAGGCGATGCGGTCGAGCGCATAGTCCCGGCCCATTTCGAGCGCGCGATCGGCGCCGCCGATCTGTTCGAAGGCGATGAGCACGGCGGCGCGATCGAGAACCTTGTTGAGAAGGCTCCAGGCGTCGGCGCCTGCGCCCAGCGCTTCGCCGGCCGCATTGTCGAAGACGATGCGCGCATGATTGCGCGTGGGATCGACGGTCTCGACATTTTCACGCGTGACGCCCGCACCCTCGAGCTCGACGATGAACAGGCCCTCGCGCGCCACGACGATGGCGAAATCGGCGATGCCGCCGTCGGCGACGAGCGTCTTGGTACCTGAAATCTTGCCCCCGACGGACGCCGTCATGATCGAGCGCGGCGTGGGATCGCCGACGCCTTCGACCAGCGCCAGCGCGCCGATGGCCTCGCCTGCGGCGATCTTCGGCAGCCACGCTTTCTTCTGGGCGTCGGAGCCTGCGAGCATCAAGAGTTCGGCGGCGAGATAGACGGTGGAGGAGTAGGGCACGGGCGCAAGCGCGCGGCCCAGCTCTTCCGCGACGACGCACAGCTCGAGCCGGCCGGCGCCGGCGCCGCCATATTCCTCCGGGATCGCGACGCCGATCAGGCCGAGGTCGGCAAGGCCCTTCCACAAGGCGCGGTCATACGTGTCCTTGCCCTCGAGAATCGCGCGCACATGCTTGGGCGAACTGTTCTCGGACAGAAAGCGCCGCGCCTCGTCGCGCAACTGCTTCTGCTCGTCGGAGAAATCGAAATTCATCTGTGACCTCCCGTATTCCTTTGCGCGGTGCGAACGCTTTGTTCCCGAGGCGTCATTGCGAGAAGCGAAGCGACGAAGCAATCCATCCCCGTAACTGGATCGAGATCCGGGGACGGATTGCTTCGCTTCGCTCGCAATGACGAGCCTTCATGGCTCCGCGACACGAGCGCATTTTTCAAAAGCAAACCCCATTGCAGGAAGTTAGTCAATCGACTAATTAATTGTTTCGCTCTGCGGAGAGCGGGAGGAAACAGCATGGCGGCCAACGCCGAAGCCCTGCAGACGAGGGCGCCGAGCACCAAGGATCGGCTGATCGCCGCTGCGCGCGAGATCATGACCGAGCGCAATGCGGTCGAATTCTCGCTGCAGGACGTGGCGGCGCGCTCCGGCCTCAATTCTGCGCTGGTCAAATACCATTTCGGCAACAAGGACGGATTGCTGCTCGCCATTCTCGAACGCGATGCGGAAACGTCGCTGAAGCAGGTGGAAAAGCTTCTCGCGCGCGAAATGCCGGCGAAGCAGAAGCTCAGCCTGCACATGGCGGGCATCATCGAGACCTATTTCCGCAAGCCCTATATGAATCGCCTTGTGCACATGCTGGTGCATGAGCGCGGCGACGAGGCGGCGCAACAGGTGTCGCGGTTCTTTGTCGAGCCGCTCGCGCGCTTCCAGCGCCAGATTCTGGAAGAGGGCGTGAAAAGCGGCGAGTTCAAGGAAGTCGATCCGGGCTTCTTCTATCATGCGGTCGGCAGCGCCTGTGACGCCTTGTTCCGCTGGCATCCGGAATCGCGCCGCATCTGGGGCGTGGCGACGATCAACGACGCGCAAAGGCGCCGGTACGCGGATTTCGTGGTCGATCTCGTGCTGAACGGACTGGTGAGGCGGTGAGCGCCGCGCTGTCATTGCAAGCGCAGCGAAGCAATCCATCCACCGGAACCTGATAGACGCGGCGATGGATTGCCGCGTCGCTTCGCTCCTCGCAAGGACGGCCAGAATTCAGAACAATTAACACAACCAGACAAGAGGAAACCCCATGTTCCACCCCTTTCACCACGCCCGCGCAAATCCCGACAAGACGGCCATCGTCATGGCGGGCTCCGGCGAGACGACGACCTACCGCCAGCTCGACGAACGCTCGAACCAGGGCGCGCATCTCTTTCGTTCGCTTGGCCTGAAGCGGGGCGATTCGATTGCGCTGTTTCTGGAAAATCATCCGCGCTATTTCGAGATCTGCTGGGCGGCGCAGCGCGCGGGCCTCTATTACACCTGCATCTCCTCGGCGCTGACGGCGGGCGAGGTCGAGTACATCGTGCGCGACTGCGGCGCGAAACTGTTCATAACGTCGAAAGCGAAGGCCGGCGAAGCCGAGAAGCTCGCGCCCAGGATCGCCGACCTCAAACTGTTTTCGCTCGACAGCGCCTGGGGTCCGTTCGCGAGCTTCGAGGAGGCGCGCGCGAAAATGCCGGCCGCGCCGATCGCGGACGAGGCGCCGGGCGTCGACATGCTCTATTCCTCCGGCACGACGGGCCGGCCGAAGGGCGTGCGCGTGGAATTGAAGGACGAGCCGATCGACGCGATGAATTCGCTGGTGCAGCTCGCCGCCGGCCTGTTCGGCTTCAACAAGGACACGGTTTATCTCTCGCCCGCGCCGCTCTATCACGCCGCGCCGCTGCGCTGGTGCATGACGACGATGCGGCTCGGCGGCACGGTGGTCGTGATGGAGAAATTCGACCCCGAGCGCGCTCTGGAGCTGATCGAGCGATACAAGGTCACCGCCTCGCAATGGGTGCCGACGCATTTCGTGCGGATGCTGAAGCTGCCCGACGGCGTGCGCACGAAGTACGATCACGCGACGCTGACCTGCGCCATTCATGCGGCCGCGCCGTGTCCGGTGCAGACCAAGCGCGCGATGATCGAATGGTGGGGGCCGGTGCTGAAGGAATATTACGCCGGCAGCGAGGGCAACGGCTTCTGCTACATCTCGTCCGAAGAATGGCTGAAGAAGCCGGGCTCGGTCGGCACGGCGAAAATCGGCGTGCTGAAAATCTGTGACGAGAACGGCGACGAAGTCCCGGTGGGCGTCGACGGCACGGTCTATTTCGCCGACGGCACGCCGTTCGAATATCACAACGATCCCGAGAAGACGGCGCAGTCCAAGAACAAGCACGGGTGGACGACGCTCGGCGATGTCGGCCATGTGGACGAGGACGGCTATCTGTTCCTCACCGACCGCAAGGCGTTCATGATCATTTCCGGCGGCGTGAACATCTATCCGCAGGAACTGGAAAATCTGCTCGTCACCCATCCCAAGGTCGCCGACGCGGCGGTGATCGGCGCGCCGGACGAGGAGATGGGCGAGAAGGTCGTCGCCGTCGTCCAGCCGATGAACATGGCCGACGCCGGCGACGCGCTGCGCGACGAACTGATGGCCTTCGTGCGCGCCAACATCTCGCACGTGAAGGCGCCGAGGCAGATCGACTTCATGGAGGAATTGCCGCGCCACCAGACGGGCAAGCTCTACAAGCGCATCATCCGTGACGCGTATTGGGGGAAGACGTCGACGATTGTTTGATCGGTGCGCCCCTCTTTCCCGCTTCGGGGGAGAAGGGGACGGTCTGCTCCCTCTCCCGCGAAGCGGGGAGGGCCGGCGTGGGGATCAGGACGCGATCGTCACGCCTCCATCGGCCACGACGATCTGTCCGGTCATGAAGGCTGCCGCCTTCGAGGCGAGAAAGGCGACGATGCCGCCGATTTCGTCGGGTTCGCCGATGCGGCGCAAGGGACTCGTGCGCGTGCGCTTTTCGAGGAACTCGGGATTTTCCCACAGAGCTTTCGCGAAATCGGTCTTCACCAGGCCTGGCGCGATGCAATTGGCGCGCACGTTCTTCGGGCCCCATTCGACCGCGAGATTGCGCGCAAGCGCGAAGTCGGCGGCCTTGGAAATTCCGTAGATTCCGAGCACATCCGTGCCGCGGATGCCGCCAATCGACGAGACGATGACGATCGAGCCGCCGCCCTGTTTCGCCATGACGGGCGCGACCAGATTGGAGAGCCAGATGTTGCTCTTGACGTTGGCGCCCATCACCTTGTCGAAGGCCTCGTCCGGCAATTCGCTCAAGGGTCCGTAGACCGGATTGACGGCGGCGTTGCAGACGAGCGTGTCGATGCGCCCCCACGTGTCGAGCGTTCCCTTCACCAGCGCCTCGACGTCGGCTTTGCGCGAGATGTTGCAGGGAATGACGATGGCCTCGCCGCCCTTGTCGCGGATGCCTTTCGCGACGTCCTCGCAGGCGTCGGCCTTGCGCGAGGAGACGACGACCTTCGCGCCCATCTGCGCCATGATTTCGGCGGCCGACTTGCCGATGCCGCGCGAGGAGCCGGTGACGATGGCGACTTGGCCGGCGAGATCGAAGGGGTGGGTCATAGCGGCTCCACGGCTGTCATCCCCGCGCAAGCGGGGATCCAGAACAAGCATTCGCGATGGGGCGCTGGATCCCGGATCGCCCGCTGCCGCGGGCGTCCGGGATGACAGACAAGGTCAGGCCGCAATCAGCCCGCCCATGGCGGACAGTTTCGCGAGGTGATGGTCGACGTCGCCGAACAGCGTGTCGATCATCGTGCCGCGCTTGAAGTAGTGGCCGACGCGCAGCTCGTAGGTCATGCCGACGCCGCCGTGCAACTGGATCGACTGCTGGCCGACGAAGCGCAGGGACTTGCCGACCTGCACCTTCGCCGCCGACATGGCGCGCGCGCGCTCGGCCGCATCGTTCTCGCTCGCCATCATCGTCGCGAAGAAGGTGATGGAGCGCGCCTGCTCGAGGAAGACGAACATTTCCACCGCGCGATGCTGCAAGGACTGGAACGAGCCGATGGTGACGCCGAACTGCTTGCGCGTCTTCAGATATTCGACGGTGTCGGCGTGGGCGACGCCCATGCCGCCGACGGCCTCCGCGCACAAGGCTGCAATCGCCTCATGCACGACGCGCTCGATGACCGGCAGCGCCTTGCCGGGCTCGCCAAGCACATGAGCGGCGTCGACCTTCACCTTGGACAGGGTGATTTCGGCTGAGCGCGTCGCGTCCTGGTTCCAGTAGCCACGGCGCGACACGCCCGGCGCGCGGGCGTCGACGAGGAAGAGGCCGACGCCGCCGGCGTCGCGGTCGCCGCCGGACACGCGCGCGCTGACGATCAGCCAGTCGGCGGCGTCGCCGTTGAGCACGAGCGACTTCTCGCCGTCGAGCACATAGCCGTCGCCGTCCCTGGTCGCCTTGGTCGAGACGTGGCTGAGATTGTAGCGCGCGGCGCGTTCGTGATGGGCGAGCGCGAAAATCTTCTCGCCGCTTGCGATTTGCGGCACGAACTCGGCGCGCTGCGCCTCGCTCGCGGCATGGCGCAAGACGCCGCCGGAAAGCACCACGGTGGCGAGATAAGGCTCGACCGCAAGCGCGCGGCCCAGCGATTCCATGACGATCATGGTCTCGACGGGACCGCCGCCAAAGCCGCCGTCGGCCTCGGCGAAGGGCAGGGCGAGCAGGCCGAGGTCGGCGAACTGCGCCCATACTTCGCGCGAAAAACCGTGCTCGTTCTTGAGATAGGCCTTGCGCTTGTCGAAATCGTACTTGTCGGCGACCAGACGGTCGACCGAGTCCTTCAACATGCGCTGTTCTTCGGAGAGATCGAAATCCATTTTGTGTCTTCCTGACTGATGATCGTCATTGCGAGCGAAGCGAAGCAATCCATCCACCGGGCGCGGATAGGTTCGGGGGTGGATTGCTTCGTCGCTTCGCTCCTCGCAATGACGGCTGCACGCATGGCGCTCAAAGGCCGAGAATGGCCTTGGCGATGATGTTCTTCTGAATCTCGTTCGAGCCGCCGTAGATCGACACCTTGCGGTAGTTGAAATAGGCGGGCGCGAGCGGCGAGGCCCATTCGGGGCCGACCGGCGGCTCGTTCCAGCCGTCGTGCGTCTCCTGGCGATAGGGCGCGATGTAGGGGCCTGCGACTTCGAGCGCGAGCTCGGTGATCGCCTGCTGGATTTCCGAGCCCTTGATCTTGAGGATCGAAGAGGCGGGATCGGGCTTCCCCTTCTCACGCGTCCGTTCCGCCGCCACCACGCGAAGCTGCGTCATTTCGAGCGCCTTCAGCTCCACTTCGATGGAAGCCAGTTTCTCGCGAAAACGCTGGTTCTCGATCAGCGGCTCGTCGCCGTCGCGCTCTGCGGTCGCAAGCTGCTTGAGGCGGCGGATGCGCTCCTTCGAGGCGCCCACGCGCGCGATGCCGACGCGCTCGTTGCCGAGCAGGAACTTGGCGTAGTCCCAGCCCTTGTTCTCCTTGCCGACGAGATTTTCGACCGGCACCTTCACGTCGTCGAAGAAGACCTCGTTGACCTCGTGGCCGCCCTCGATGGTGATGATCGGCTTGACGGCGATGCCCGGCGACTTCATGTCGATCAGCAGGAAGGAAATGCCTTCCTGCTTCTTGGCGCTGGGGTCGGTGCGCACGAGCATGAAGATCATGTCGCCGTGCTGGCCGAGGGTCGTCCAGGTCTTCTGGCCGTTGACGATATAATGGTCGCCTTCGCGCTTCGCCGTCGTGCGCAGGCCCGCGAGGTCGGAGCCGGCGCCGGGCTCCGAAAAGCCCTGGCTCCACCAGGTGTCAAGATTGGCGATGGCCGGCAGGTACTTCTTCTTCTGCTCCTCCGAGCCGAAGGTGTAGATGACCGGGCCGACCATGCTGACGCCGAAGGGCAGGGTCTGCGGCGCGGGCGCCAGCATCGATTCCTCGAGGAAAATGTACTGCTGCACCGGCGTCCAGCCGGTGCCGCCGTATTCGACCGGCCAATGCGGCACGGCCCAGCCCTTCTTGTTGAGGATGCGCGTCCAGCGGATCATGTCCTCCTTGCTGGCGTGCAGGCCCGCGACGAGCTTGTCGCGAATGTCTTTCGGCAGGTTCTCTTTGAAGAAAGTTCGCACCTCGTCGCGGAAGGCGATTTCTTCGGGTGTGAAACTGAGGTCCATGGGTCAGCCTCTCGGGTTAATTCGGCGTCTGGGTTGATCGGAGCCTTGCGCGCCGCGCCTGAAGGCGCGCTCGCAATTTCAGTTGGCGCCCGGCGCTCGAGGGAGCGGCATCGGTCGTCGCGCGATATGGTCGGTTCGACATGCGAAATGGCGTCGACGGGGACGCGACGTTTCGGCGCGCCATGTTGCGCAATCTTGCAAGACTGCGGCAAGACCGCCCGCAAAGGGCCGGTTCAGCGCGAATGTCCGACAATTTTGCAACGCATTTCCCACTTTATCGTTTGACCGAGACGCTAGTTTGTGATCGATTTCAAGTCAACGAGAACGCGGCCGGGCCGTGCGTCGATTTCGCAACTGCGAACAATGTTTCGTTTTGCGAAATGACAAAAAGACAGGGAATGAGCAAGGCGTCGCGCGTCTCCCGCATCGGGCGCGCGCTCAAGAACGCTGGAATGGAAACGCGGACCGAGGGTGGATCTACGCATGAAATCTGTTGCCAGGGCAGGGCGCGGCGAGCCGGCCTGCGCGCCGCGCTCGCGTCGCGCGAAATCGGGAGGCCATTCATGAGCGATGCTGCAAGCGGAACGCCGCTGCTTGAAGTGCGCGACGTGGCTGTGCGGTTCGAAGGCATTGTGGCGCTCGACGGCGTGTCCTTCAAACTGCACAAGGGACAGGTTCTGGGGCTGATCGGGCCGAACGGCGCCGGCAAGACCACCATGTTCAACTGCCTCAGCCGGCTCTACACGCCGACCGAAGGCGACGTGCTGTTCGAGGGCGAGAGCATCCTGCCGCGCCAGGCGCACGACATGGCGCAGATCGGCATCGGCCGCACGTTCCAGAACGTCGCGCTGTTCTCCCGCCTCACCGTGCGCGAGAACGTGCTGATCGGCGGCCATTCGCACACCAACAGCAATTTCTTCAACGACTCGCTGCGCCTTGCGAGCTCGCGCTCAGTCGAGCGGCAGCTCGAGAAGACCGCGCTGGAGCTGATCGACTATCTGCATCTGGGCGACGTCATCGACCGTCCGGTCGCGGGCCTGCCGTTCGGCACGCAGAAGCGCGTGGAGCTGGCGCGCGCGCTCGCCGCCTCGCCGAAGCTGCTGCTGCTCGACGAGCCGGCCGGCGGCCTCAACCACGACGAGGTGCACGAGCTCGGCCGCCTCGTGAAGCAGATTCGCGACGACCGCAACGTGACCGTGCTGCTCGTCGAGCATCACATGGGCCTCGTCATGTCGATTTCGGACAATGTCGTGGCGCTGAATTTCGGCAAGAAGATCGCGGAAGGCGCGCCCGACGTGGTGCGCAAGGACCCCGAACTGATCCGCGCCTATCTCGGCGGAGAAGCCGCATGACCAAGCTGCTTGAAGTCAGAGGGCTTACAGCCGCCTACGGTCAGGTGCGCGTGCTGCACGGACTGGATTTCGGCCTCGAGGAGGGCGGCGTGACGACGCTGCTCGGCGCCAACGGCGCGGGCAAGACGACGACGCTGCGCGCCATCTGCGGCATGGTGAAGTCGGGCGGGGAAATCCTGTTCGAGGGCAAGAACATTCTCGGGCGCTCGACCGAAGACGTCGCGCGGCTCGGCGTCGCCCACATTCCGGAAGGGCGCGGCACGTTCACGCGCATGACGGTGGAGGAGAACCTGCAACTCGGCGCGATCACGCGCAGGGACAGGCAGAACGTCGCCAAAGACATCGACAAGATGTACGATCATTTCCCGCGGCTGAAGCAGCGGCGCGCGCAGCAGGCGGGCACGCTGTCGGGCGGCGAGCAGCAGATGCTGTCGATCGCGCGCGCGTTGATGCTGCGGCCGCGCCTGATGCTGCTCGATGAGCCTTCCTTCGGCCTTGCGCCGCTGCTGGTGCGCGAAATGTTCGACATCCTGAGCGCGCTCAACCGCGAGGAAAAGGCGTCGATGCTCATCGTCGAGCAGAACGCCGCGCTGGCGCTCGGCATTGCGGACGAGGCCTATCTTCTCGAAACCGGTTCGATCGTCATGTCGGGCCCTGCGAAACAGATCGGGGCGGACGAGAACGTGCGTCGCTCTTACCTCGGCTACTGAGGAGGCCCGGTATGGAGCTTCTTACCCAACAGATCCTGGCAGGCATTTCGACCGGCGCGATCTACGCCTGCATGGCGCTCGCCGTCGTGATGATCTACCAGGCGATCGACCATCTGAACTTCGCCCAGGGCGAAATGGCGATGTTCTCGACCTTCATCGCCTGGCAATTGATCGACAAGGGCGTGCCCTACTGGCTCGCCTTCATCATTACCGTCATCGTCTCCTTCATCGGCGGCGTGGCCATCGAACGCATCGTGTTCAAGCCGATCGAACATGCGCCCGTGCTCAGCCATGTGGTGATCTTCATCGCGCTCTATTCAGTGATCAATTCGATGGCGGGCTTCATCTGGGACTTCACGGTCAAGAGCTTCCCCTCGCCCTTCGGCTCCTCGCCGTTGTTCGGGTCGACGCTGATCTCGTCGCACCAGGGCGGCATGGTGGCGGTGACGCTGGGTCTTCTCCTGCTCCTCTACCTTTTCTTCAGTTACACGAGCGTCGGCCTGGCGATGCGCGCGGCGGCGGCGAACCCCGCGTCGGCGCGGCTCGTCGGCATCCGCGTGTCGTGGATGACGGCGCTCGGCTGGGGCATGGCGGCCGCGATCGGTTCGATTGCCGGCATGCTGATCGCGCCGGTCGTGTTCCTCGAACCCAACATGATGATCTCGATCCTGCTCTACGGTTTCGCGGGCGCGGTTCTCGGCGGCCTGACGAGCCCGGGCGGCGCCGTGCTCGGCGGCTTCGCCGTCGGCGTGATCGAGAACCTTGCCGGCACCTACATCCCGGTCATCGGCGCGGAGCTCAAGCTGCCGATCGCGCTGGTGGTGATCGTCGTGGTGCTCGTCTTCAAACCCGCGGGCCTGTTCGGCCGCGTCGTCGTCTCGCGAGTCTGACATGTCCGCATCCGCTCACGAAGAAACCGTCGTCCATCACGACATCGGCGAATCGCCTGAAGGCGAGAACCGTCCCATGGCTCGCCCCGCCTCCCCTGCCGCCAACGCAGGCGTGGCCACGCGACGCATCATCTTCCTCGTTCTTCTGGCGATCGCGCTGGTCCTGCCGGCCTTCGTCAAGAATTTCGTGGTCTTTCAGTTCACGCAGACGATGGTCTACGCCATCGCCATCGTGGGCCTGAATCTTCTGACAGGGTTCAACGGACAGTTCTCGCTCGGCCATTCGGCCTTCTACGCGGTCGGCGCCTATACGGCGGCGATCATGATGGAGCACATGGGCGTCAACTACGTCTTTACGTTGCCGGTCGCGGGCGCCATCTGCTTCGTGCTCGGCTTCCTGTTCGGCCTGCCGGCGCTGCGGCTCGAAGGCGTCTATCTCGCGCTCGCGACCTTCGCGCTCGCCGCCGCGACGCCGCAGATCCTGAAACTGTCGCCGCTCGAACACTGGACCGGCGGCGTGCAGGGCATCGTCATCACCAAGCCCGACGCGCCTTTCGGGCTGCCGCTCAACCAGGATCAATGGCTCTATTATTTCACGCTGATCGTCGGCGTGATCCTTTACATCTGCGCCAAGAACCTGGTGACGAGCCGCACCGGCCGCGCGCTGATGGCGATCCGCGACAATCCGATCGCCGCGCGCTCGATGGGCGTGAACACTTCGCTCTACAAGGCGAGCGCCTTCGGCCTGTCGGCGCTCTACACCGGCATCGCCGGCGCGCTCGGCGCGATCATCGTGCAGTTCGTGGCGCCGGATTCGTTCACGCTGACCCTGTCGATCGGCTTCCTCGTCGGCCTCGTCGTGGGCGGCGTCGGCTGGCTGCCCGGCGCGCTGTTCGGCGGCGCATTCCTGCTGTTCGTGCCGAACATCGCGGAAGGCGTGTCGAAGGGCCTGTCGGGCGCGGTCTACGGCCTGCTGCTGATCGCCATCATCTATGTCATGCCGTCGGGCCTCGCGGGCTTCATCCAGATGCTCGTCAGCAAGGCGCGCGGCAAGTAACATGGACCGCGAGCCTTCCGGCTCGCAGGCTTCTCGACTGGACTGCGAGCCGAAAGGCTCGCGGTCCTTTTTCTTTCAGGAGAGCTGACATGTCCCGCAGCTATCGTATCGCCGTCATTCCCGGCGACGGCATCGGCAAGGAGACGACGCCCGAGGGCGTGCGCGTGCTCGAGCGGGCCGCGAAGAAATTCGGGTTCAGGCTCGAGCAGGACTGGTTCGATTTCTCAAGCTACGATTATTACGCCAAGCACGGCCGGATGCTGCCGGAGGACTGGAAGGAGAGGATCGGCAAGCATGACGCTATTTTCTTCGGCGCGGTCGGATGGCCGGAGAAAATTCCCGATCACGTGTCGCTGTGGGGTTCGCTGCTGCTGTTCCGGCGCGAGTTCGACCAGTTCGTGAATCTCAGGCCGGTGAAGCTCATGCCCGGCGTGCCATGCCCGCTCGCCGGACGCAATCCCGGCGACATCGACTTCTATGTGGTGCGCGAAAATACCGAGGGCGAATATTCATCCATCGGCGGACGCATGTTCCGCGGCACGGAGCGCGAATTCGTCGTGCAGGAGACGGTGATGACCCGCACCGGCGTCGACCGCATCCTCAAATTCGCCTTCGATCTCGCGCAACGCCGGCCGAAGAAGCACCTGACCTCCGCGACGAAATCCAACGGCATTTCCATCACCATGCCCTATTGGGACGAGCGCGTGGAAGCGATGGCGAGGAGCTATCCGGACGTGAAGTGGGACAAGTACCACATCGACATTTTGACCGCGCATTTCGTCCTGCATCCCGACTGGTTCGACGTTGTGGTCGCGTCCAACCTGTTCGGCGACATTCTCTCCGATCTCGGGCCGGCCTGCGCCGGCACCATCGGCATCGCGCCCTCGGCCAATATCAGCGGCGGCGCCTTTCCCTCGCTGTTCGAGCCCGTGCATGGGTCTGCGCCCGACATCGCGGGCCAGGGGATCGCCAATCCAATCGGCCAGATCTGGTCGGGCGCGATGATGCTCGAGCACCTCGGCGAGCGGGAAGCCGCAGTCGAAATCGTCGCGGCGATCGAGCGCTCGCTTGCCGAACGCACGCTGCGCACGCGCGATCTCGGAGGCAATGCCGATACGACGGCCTGCGGCAAGGCAATCGAGGAAGCGTTGGGGTAGCGCCTAATTGCCCTGCGGAATATCGAACTCGTCGTAATTGATATCGAGCGACCTGCGCGCCTTTATGTCGATCGTGACGATCACGCCGCGACTGGAATCGACGAAGGCGAAGGAGTGCCAGCCGTTCGCCTCGCCCATCTGCGCGTAGAGCTTGTTGAAGAAGCGATCGTTGACGCCGACCAAGGGTTCGCCGGGCAAGGCGACGGTGAAGATCGGGTAGATGTCGTCGTTGCACAATTCGACCTTCTGGATTTCGACCCGCGCCCGCTCCATCACCTTGCGGGTCGGATGCGACCACGTCGAGAGATCCAGTTCGCGACAGCCGCGCGTCTTTTCCATGTAGAGAGAGGTCGCTTCGAGCGGCGGCGCGCCGAAGGCGGCTGCGGAGGTCAGCGCCAGAACGGCGGCGGCAAGGCTGGCGGTCTTGAACATGTTCGGCAGGCATCCGTGCGCGAGCAATTTGTCAAACCTGCCACGCTTTTGCGTCTGGCGATGTGCGCTGGCGCAAACAATTACTGCGCCGCCTGACGCTCCATCCGTTCCTGGTGCACGAGCGCCCAGACGTAAGCCGTAACCGCATGGACGTCGTCGGGCGTGAGGTCGCCGTCCTGGCCCGGCGCGAGTTTCATGTTGTTGAGGATGGTCGCCTTGATCTCCTTGAAGCTCTCGCCCCAATTCAGGCTGCCGTTGGTCAGATCGTTGCCGGTGGCCGTGCCCTTGCCGTCCCAGCCATGGCACTGGAAGCACGTGCCGCGCGCGGCTTCTCCGTGGAAGATCCTGTCGCCGAGCAGCAATTGCTCGCGCGTCGCGTTGACTGAGACCGGCAGGGAATTGATGTCGGGGCGCGGTTTGCCCTGCGACAGATCCTGCGCGGCGACGCCAGAGAAGGGCGAGGCGACCGCCAGCGCGATCGCGATCATGCGGCAGATGCTCATGTGTCCAGCCTCCCGAAGCGCGTAACGGGCTGCATTTGCTTGTCCGCATATTCATGCCGAACAAGTCGGGCGTTTCCGTGGAATATGCGCCATGCGCGGACGGAGTTTGCGCCGGCCTGCCGCGCGAGGCAATCTGTACTTTAGAGCGTGCGGCATATGCTCTAGAGGGAGCGCATGAGCGAGAATCTTCACGTCGAGATCAAGGATGGCGTCGCCGAAGTGACGTTGAACCGGCCGCGCCAGCGCAATGCGCTGACCTTTTCCATGTACGAGCGGCTGCTCGGCTTTTGCGAGAAGGCGGCGCGCGATCAAACGCTTCGCGCGGTGCTGATTACGGGGGCTGGCGACAAGGCGTTTGCGGCTGGAACCGACATTGCGGAGTTTCATGCCGTAAGAACGGCCGACGACGGGCTTGCCTACGAGGCCAAGATCGAACGGGTTCTGTCGGCGCTGGAGACATTGTCCGTGCCGACGATCGCGGCGATCGCGGGCGCCTGCACGGGCGGCGGCGCGGCGATCGCCGCCTGTTGCGACCTGCGTATCGCCACGCGCACGCTGAAGTTCGGGTTTCCGATTGCGCGCACGCTCGGCAATTGCCTGTCCGTCGCCAATTATGCGCGGCTTGCGCATCTCATCGGGCCTGCGCGGGTGAAGGACCTGTTCTTCACCGCGCGCCTGATGGAAGCGGACGAGGCGATTTCTTGCGGCGTCGTCAATGAACTCGTCGACGATCACGAGGCGTTGATGCGGCGCGCGCGGGAAATCACGGCGACGGTGGCCGGGCACGCGCCGTTGACGTTGCGCGCGACGAAGGAGGCTTTGCGCCGCATCGCCGCCGCGCAGACGCTGCCGCCCGACGACGATCTCGTGGGCCTATGCTACGGCTCTCAGGATTTCCGGGAGGGCATCGACGCGTTTCTCGCGAAGCGTCCGCCGCAATGGAAGGGCGAATGACGCCTGCGCCCGCTGCGCGAATTCGGGCGGCGTCCCCGCGCCGACGGGACCAGGACGGATCGGTTGCGCGATGAAGCATCTGTTTGACGGATTGAGAATCATCGATTGCGCAAGCTTCATCGCCGCGCCCGCGGCGGCGACCGTGCTTTCCGATTTCGGAGCGGATGTCGTCAAGATCGAGCCGCCGACCGGCGACGCCTATCGCCAGACGGGGTCGGCGCCCGGGCAGCCGGCGACGGAACACAATTTTCCGTGGATCGTGGACGCACGCAACAAGCGCAGCCTCGCGGTCGATCTGGCGAGCGCCGATGGCCGGGACATCCTTCGTCGGCTGGTGGCGGGCGCGGATATTTTCATCACGAACTATCCCTCGCCCGTCCGCAAGAAGCTCGGGTTCGATTTCGCGACCCTGGAAGCGCTCAATCCGCGGCTGATCTACGCGTCGTTCACCGGCTACGGCGACAAGGGCGCCGAGGCCGACAAGCCAGGCTTCGACACGACAGCCTGGTGGGCGCGCTCGGGCATGATGGACGCCGTGCGCGCGGCCGGCGCGCGGCCCGCGCGCTCGACGGGCGGCATGGGCGATCATCCGTCTTCGCTCGCCGTGCTCTCGGGAATATTGATGGCGCTCTATCGTCGCGAGAAGACGGGGGAGGGCTCGGAGGTCACGTCGTCGCTTATCGCCAACGGCGTCTGGGCGAACGCCTTCCTGGTGCAGGCGGCCTTGTGCGGCGCGACGTTTCCGGAACGACGCCCGCGCGAAGAGGCGAATAATGCGCTGGCGACCTTCTACCAGTGCGGCGACGGGCAATGGCTGATCCTGTCGATCCACAACGAGGAGCGGCTGTGGCCGGAGCTTGTCGCCTGTCTCGAACGGCCGGACCTTGCAGACGATCCGCGGTTCGCGACCAAGCCCGATCGCCTCGCCAATGCGCGTGCGCTGATCGGCGAACTGGACGCGGCCTTCGCGCGGCGCGATCGCAGCGAATGGCGCGCGCGGCTCAATGCGCGCGGCGTATTGTTCGAGATCGTGGCCCCGGTGACCGACGTGCCTGACGATCCTCAAGCGCTTCAGAACGATCTTCTCGTTCCTTTCGCCGACAGCGATCTGAAGACGGTGAATTCGCCATTCTGGATCAGCGGCGAGCCGAAGGTTCAGCCGCGCATGCCCCCGGAACTCGGCCAGCATAGCGACGAGATCCTGCGCGAGATCGGATATAGCGCGGACGAGATCGGGCGCATGCGCGCCGCAAAGGCGGTCGTCTAGCTTATTTGGGCTCGATCTTGCGCCCGTCCTTTTCCTGCGGCGGCGGGATGACGGGCGTGCGCACCGAACTGTCGTGCGGCGGATCCGTCTTCATGTGGGGATCGACATTGACGGGCGGCGTCACCACGCCGTCCTTGTTCTTGTCCTGGATGTTTTCGCGCGCTTCGGGCGCGGCGTCCTTGACTTCCGGCGGGTTGACCTCCGCGGCGAGCGCCGGCGAGACGGCAAGGGCCAAGGCAATGGCGAGCGTTGTGGCTTTCACGACTTGCGCTCCTTCTGCCGGGCCGCCTTGTAGCGTTCGAGAAGTCTGCGCCCTTTTTCGGCGATCCTGCGCGCGGCGCTCTCGCTTTTCGGCGCGGGCTCGCCCCAGGCGTGGGCGGAGAGCGCGAAGCGCGTCGGCTTGCCGTCGGCGCCGACGAGCGCCGGCAGCTTCTTGCGGCCATAGAAACGCACCGCCCAGCTTCCCTTGCGCCGCATGTCGTCGGGCGTCATGTCGGCGACCTTTTTCGTCACCCCGGGCTTCAGATGCGAGCCGTCGCGCCTGGCGAACCGCCGCCGGCCCGCGGCGGTCAGGCCGCCGCGCGGATCCTTGCCGGATTGTGTCGTCTTCCTTGAGCTTCTCGCCGGCATGGGAACTCCGATCGCCGCACGGCCAGCCCGTACAACGTCGGCTTCGCCGCGCGGTTCCGGCTACCTGCCTGTCGTCACCATGATCTTGCCGAGATGGGCGGAGCTTTCCATCAGCGCGTGCGCCTCGCGCGTCTGTTCCATCGGGAAGGTTGCATGGACGAGCGGCTTGACGGCGCCGCTGTCGAGCAGGGGCCAGACTTTTTCGCGCAAGGCCGCCGCGACGGCGGCTTTCTGCGCGAGCGTGCGCGGGCGCAATGTCGAGCCGGTCAGCGTCAGGCGCTTGACCATGACGGGCAGGAAGTTGAGTTTTTCGACCATCGGCCCCTGCAGGAAGGCGATCTGCACGAGGCGGCCGTCGAGCGCCAGCAGCGACACGTTCTTGGCGATATAGGGACCGCCGACCATGTCGAGAATGACGTCGACGCCGCGCTTGCCGGTGATGCGAAGAACTTCGGCGACGAAATCCTGCGCGCGATAGTCGATGGCGTGATCGGCGCCGATCTGGCGGCAGAAGTCGCATTTTTCCGGCGAGCCGGCGGTGGCGATGACGGTCGCGCCGAAATGCTTGGCGAGCTGGATCGCGGTCGAGCCGATGCCGGAGGAGCCGCCGTGCACGAGCAGGGTCTCGCCCTTGGCGAGCCGACCCCGGGTGAAAACGTTGTCGTAGACGGTGAAATAGGTTTCCGGCACGCCGGCGGCTTCCAGCAGCGACAGGGCTTTCGGGCGCGGCAGACAGAGGACGGCGTCGGCCAGGGCGTATTCGGCGTAGCCGCCGGAGCCGACGAGCGCGCAGACTTCGTCGCCGACCTTCAGGTCCGCCACATCGGGGCCGAGCGCGACGATCTTGCCGGCGATCTCGAGGCCGGGGATCTGCGTTTCTCCAGGCGGCGGCGGATAGGAGCCGGCGCGCTGGATGCAGTCGGGCCGGTTGACGCCGAAGGCGGCGACCTCGACCAGGACCTTGCCGGGGCCGGGCGTCGGCACATCGGCTTCGGCGAGCTTGACGACCTCGGGGCCGCCCGCGCCGTCGAAAATCACCTGGCGCATTTTCGTGGGCAGTGCGGGCATGGGTCGTCCTCCGTTGACGCCAAGGAATTAGGGGATAGCGCGGAGGAGGGCAATGTGGCCGGGCGGGGCTGGCGGCTATAGTGGGACGAGCCGAATCAATGCGCGCCTCCGAGCGCGAAAGCTCAGGCGGCGCTTGGCGCGGGTTGCCCCGGGGGAGGCTTCGTCGCGGACGACAGAGGGAAGAGCGAACACGCGATGACCATTGCCGCGACACAGGAACGGGGCGCGCCTCTCACTGCGCTCTTGGCGGGGCTTCTGCTGCTGGGCGCGAGCATTGCGCTGGCCGGCATGGGAGGCTGGGAGGCGGCGCTCGGCGCAGGCGCGACAGCGGCGCTCGGGCTTGCGCTCGTCAATCCTGAAGGGCGTTTCCTGATCACGCTGGCGCGCGTCGGCTGGTTCGACGCGCTCGTCGTCGGCGTCTACGCGCTGCTCTGCAATCCGCAGGGCTTCCTGTGGCGGGCGCCGGGCGCATGGGCCGATCTCTTCGCCTTCACGTCGGTCGGCGCCTGCTGCGCGGCGGGCCTCTACATCGCCTCGCTTCTCATCATCATGGCCTATTCGGGCCGCAGGCCGCAGGCGGCGGCCAATGGCGCGCTCGCGCTCATACCTTTCCTGTTCTGCGTGTTCATCGCGCTCGGCTCCGACCTGCCGGCGCAGATCGGCCGCGCCGTCGCGATCGGGCTTCCGCTCGCCGTTCCGACGGAGGCGGCGATCGGCCGCACCATCGGCCTGTTTCTCATCAACGAGGCGATCATCGCCGGCGCAGCCATCGCGCTCGGGCGGCGGCTGCCGCGCGATCCGCGCCTGCACGGCGTGTTGTTCGCGGCCGCGGCCTACGCTTCCTTCTCGCCGCTGATCGCGACGTTCGGCTCGAGCGCTTTCGCGCAGTCGCTGCCGGTGGCCGCCATCGTGCCGCTGTCGGCGCTCACCGCGGCGCTGGCGCAGGCCGGCATCTGGGGCGAGACCTATCTCGTCACGCAGGCGATCGCCGACCTGCTGCACGGCTCGCCGCCGATCGAGCCGGCGGTGCGCAAGCCCTGGGTTTCGGGCGCGAGCAAGGGCGCGGTCTACGGCTTCGTGTTCATGGGGCTGCTCACCTTCGTCGGCGCGCTGCTCGACGACCAACGCGTGTTCAACCTGTTTCTGACGACGGGCATCATCGGCGCCGCCGTGCTCGGCGCGGCCTTCTTCCCGCTCGGGCGCACGATCATGGAGAGCACGGATTCGACGCCGCCCTTCGCCATGCGTCTCGTGCGCGAATTGCAGCGACCCCAGAATTATCTGCGCGGACTGGCGGTCGGCGCGGCGATCTGGCTCGCCGCCGAATCGTCCATGTCGGGCTGGGACGGCTTCAGCCGCTTCCTGTTCGGCGTCGTCGCCGGCGCCTTCGCCTATGCGGGCGTCGATCTCCTGTCGGATGTCGCGCCGATCCTCACGCGCCGGCGCCGCAAGCTGTCGAGCTGGCGCGTCTATCTGTTCGGCGCGCTGCTCGGCGGTTTCGTCGGCGGAGCCATCGCCTGGTATTTCGACGCCGCGCAGCTCGAAAGCGTCAACGTCAAGTTCTACAAATACACGGCCACCTTCTATCCGAAATGGGGCAGGCCGATCGAAGCCTACAATATCTGGCCGCTCTTCTCGAAATGGGGCGTGACCAATCTCGGTCCGGTGGAAGGCGGCGTGAAGCTGTTCTACATCGAATCCGTGTCGGGCGTGATCCAGTGGATTTTCGCGGCGCCGCTGTTCTCCATCAACCTGTTCTTCCTGACCGCGCTGGTGAAGCGCGATCTCAAGCCGCTGCGCAAGCTGTTCAGCGAGGACGGCGTGCGCCAGCTCGTCGACAACGCCATTCTCGTGCTGCGCTGGGGCCTGTGGATGGCGCCGGTCATCTACACCTTCCTGAAGTCGGTGCCCGAGCCCGCCTGGTACAATCAGGACGGCCTCGTGCGCACGGGCGTCGCCACGCTGATCGCGACGACGCAGCCGCACCAGGCTTTCGTCGACTGGAGCCTTGCGGTCTTCACCGGCATTCTCGCCTACGACTGGCTGCGCGTGCTGATCTGGTTCGATCACATGGGCCTGCGCGTGGCGACGCTGGTCAACCTGTCCTTCGTCGGCGGCGATGCGCTGGACGAGTCTTCCGCAAGGTTCCTGGGCAAGGCGCAGACGAGCCGCGCCATCCCCGAGGGCCTGCGCCGCTTCGGCACGTGGATGCCGCTGCTGCTGCCCTTCTACATTCCCGCCGGCGCCGACTGGGACAAGGCGTGGACGGGCGCCGAAAAGCTGCGCATGGTCGCGCAGCCGACGCTCAACCTCCTGCTCGGTTATGCGCTCGTCGCGGCGGCTGCGGCGCTGTTTCTCGCCGCGCTGGTGCTGCGGCGGCTGGCGGTGAACGTGCGGCGCGCCGCGCCGGCGTTCGGCACGGGCGTCGGCGGCCTGCCGGATTCGAAACCCTTCATTCTCACCAACGGCTATCTGACGAGCGAATGGTACGACGACGGGCAGGGCGTGAGCCGCGTCGAGCGCACCGCGCGCGACGGCGCGCAGATCGACATCACGCGCCAGCCCGACGATCCCGGCCAGCCGCGCGGCAAGTTCGTCTACTTCCGCGAGGGCGACGGCGATCTCTGGTCGCTCGGCAATGCGCCGATCGCCGGCGGCGAGGCGACGAAACTGCAGCGCCTGTCGCCGACGCGGCTGTTCATGTCGCGCGTCATGAACGGCCTGCGCGTGGAAGCGACAATCGAAGTGGTCGAGACGGAGGCCGTCGAGGTCACCCGTATCAAGATCGTCAATCTGGAAAACCGGTCGCGTCGCATCAAGGTCGCGACGCTGCGCGAATGGGTTGTGAACGAGCCCGGCACGGAGCGCCGCGACGCCGCCTATAACGCGCTGCATGTCGGCACGTGGTTCATGCGGGACCCGGCCGCCATCATCGTGCAGAACCGGCTGCTCAAGACGTCGCACCAGCGTCAGTCGCAGCGTCGCATGTCGCACGAGGTCGCCTTCCATGCGGCGGGGCCCGGCGAGACCGGCGACGTGCGCCTCGTCGGCTACGAAGACATGAAGTCGCGCTTCTATGGGCTCGGCACCTCGGCCGATCCCGACGCGCTGACCGGCCGCGCGCCGCTGCGCGAGGTCAGCGACGATGGCCTGCTCTATTCCTTCGAGCCCTGCGGCAGCCTCGTCTACGAGGCGCGCATTGCGCCCGAAAGCGCGACGGAGATCGTTCTCGTCGACGGCTGGGCGAAGAATTTCGCGGCCGCCGTCGATGCGATCGCGCGGCATCTCAACGCCAACGCGCCGTCGACGCAGGAAATCGAGCGCGTCGAGACGCGGATACGCTCTCTGTTGCCGGCGCCGGCGCTGCCGGGCGCCTCGGCGCAGTTTTCGGCGGACGGCAAGTCGCTGACGGTCACGCCGGGGCTGCCGCGTCCCTACGCACACGTGATCTCCAACAATTTCGGCTCCGGCGCCGTGATGACGGCGGAAGGCGACATCTTCTCCTTCGCGATCAACGCGCGGCAGAATTCGCTCACGCCCTTCCGCATGGGCGAGGGCCGTTTCGGCCCGTCCGGCCAGGCGATCTATGTGCGCGACATGGCCAGCGGCGACACGGATTGCGCGACCTTCGCGCCGCTGCGCCGCAAGGACGGCGCCTACGAAGCCGAATTTGGCCTCGGCTATGTCGTCTATCGCCGCACGCGCGCCGACCTCGATCTCGAGATGACGGTGTTCGCGCCGCCCGGCCGGGCGTGCGAGGTGAAAATTCTGCGCATCGTCAACAAGACGGCGGGCGACCGCATGTTCAACGTTGCGCCCATCGCCGAGATCGCGCTCGACGAGACCATGGTGGAAAGCCAGGGCTCGATCGTGACGCGGACGGACGACAACGGCTGCGCGCTCTATTTCCGCAATCCAAAAAACCATTTCGCCAAGGGCTGGGCTTTCGCCTCGACGTCGCTGGCCGCCGAATTCGCGGAGACGTCGCGGCGGCGTGCGATCGGGGCCAATCAGCGCGGCTCGCGCGTGCCCTACATGGTCGAGCACAACCATCCGGACCTGACGACCGAGCGGCGCCAGCGCACGGTGGCGGCCTTCTGCGGCCCCGTCGAAGTGAAAGCCGGCCGCGAGGCGAAGATCGTGTTCTCGATGGGACAAACCGGCGGCCTGGCGGAGGCCGCGCATTTCGCGGAAGTGGCGCGCGGGCTCGGCTGGGCCGAGCGGATGCTGGCCGAGACAAAGAATTTCTGGACAGACCAGCTCGGCGTGCTGCGCATCGAGACGAACAAGCCGGAGTTCGACCGGCTCGTGAACGATTGGCTGCCCTATCAATTGCTCGCCTCGCGTCTTTGGGGCCGCACGGGTCCGGCGCAGCGTTCGGGCGCGACCGGCTATCGCGATCAGTTGCAGGACGTTCTGCCGCTGACCCTGCTTGCGCCGGAACTCACCCGCCGGCAGACTTTGCTGCACGCCGCGCGCCAGTTCATCGAGGGCGATGCGGTGAAATGGTGGCATACGGCGCCGGGCGGCGGCACGGGGCTCGCCGATCGCACCATCGCCTCCGACCCGCATCTGTGGCTGCCCTTCGTGACGCTGCGCTATGTCGCGGCGACCGGCGACGACGCCGTGCTCGACGTCGAGACCGGCTTCATCGAGACGGCGGCGCTGCCGAAGGGCGTCGAGAGCAACGCCGACGTGCCGTTGCCCTCGCGCGAGAGCGCGAAACTGTTCGATCATTGCCGCCTTGCGATCGAATGGACGCTGGCGCGCTTCGGCCGCAACGGCCTGCCGCTGATGGGCGCCGGCGACTGGGACGACGGCATGAACCTCATTGGCCTCGAAGGCCGCGGCGAGAGCGTGTGGGTCGGCTTCTTCCTGCACGGCATATTGATCGACTTCGCAAAGCTCTGCGAACGGCGCGGCAAGCGCGACCTGGCCGCGCGCTACCGCGACACGGCCGAAAAGCTGCGCGGCGCGCTCGACAAGTGCTGGCGCGGCGACCGCTACCTGCGCGCCTATGCCGACAACGGCAAGGAAGTGACGCCGATGAGCGCGATGACGGCTTCGTGGCCGGTCCTCTCGCGCGCCGTAGATTTTGCGCGCGGCGTGGAATGCGTGGAAAAGGCGCTGGCCGTGCTGGAGCGGCCGGATCGCGTGCTGCTCGTCGCTCCGCACTACGACGAGCAGTCCGATCCATTCCCCGGCCGCTCCGCGGAATATCCGCCGGGCGTGCGCGAGAATGGCGGGCAATATTCGCACGGCGTCTCGTGGTTCGTGGACGCGCTGGTCATGCTGGCCGAGCAGGCGCAGGCCAAGGGCGACGCGAAAGAGGCGGCGCGGCTGTTCGCGCGCGCCTATCAGGTGTGGGTCGAGATTTCGCCGCTGTCCAAATATGCGACGCCGGAGGCGGCCGAACGCTACGGCCTGCCGCCGCACCAGCAGGCCGCCGACGTCTACGAGGGGCCGGGCTACGAGGGGCGCGGCGGCTGGGCCTGGTACACGGGCTCGGCGGCGCGCATGATGATCGGCGCCTATGCGCTGCTCGGCCTGCAACTGGAGAAGGGCGAGTTCTCGCTGCGCCCGGACGCCTTCGATCCAAAGGGCGAATTGCAGCTCAAGCGCGTCGTCTATCGCGGCAAGGTCTATACGGCCCAGGGCGCGGAGCCAGTCGTCGGCTGACCCGCAGGCGCGCTCATCCTTTCGGCCATGTGGCGTGCCGTCGCGGCCCGTCGCACTCGACAAATATCGGGCCGGCCGTAGAATAACTTTTGCGGCCAGATAGTTCAGTCGATTTCAATGGTGCGTTTTATTTGCGTGCTCGCGGCGTTTTTTGCGCCATGTCTTGCATGGGCGGGAGCCTTCATGCAGGCGCCCGAGCACGGCCAGGTAATCGCCGAGCTGACCTTTTCCGAAGCCAATGTCGCTTACGACGCTTTCGGCCGCGCGGGCGCCGTGCCGGCGTGGCGCAAGTTCGAACTCTCCACCTACGCCGAATACGGCCTCACCGAATCCGTGACGCTGGTCGGCGATCCCTCATGGTTCACGTTCCACGCAAAGCCGCCGGGCGTGAGCCGCACGCGCATCGGCGTGGCGGAAGCCGGCGCGCGCGTGAAGGTCGTGGAATGGGGCGACAATATTCTTTCCGCGCAGGCGACCGCGCGCTACGCCGCGGGCGGCCGGGGGGCGGCGGAATTCTCCGACATTCGGGACCGCGCGCAGGTCGACGCGCGGCTGCTGTTCGGCCGCAAGATGGAAGTGCTTGGCCTTGGCGGCTATGTCGACGTGCAGGTCGGCTTTCGTTCCCGCGCCGTCTTCGGGAACCAGTTCCGCTTCGACGCCACCTGGGCGGTGCGGCCTTTGGAGCGCACGACGCTGATGCTGCAATCCTTCACCGCGATCGCCCCCGGACGGCTCGGCGATCGCTTCATGCTGTCGCAAAAGGTGAAGGCGAGCGTCGTCTATGACCTGACGGACTCCCTCTCTGTGCAGTTCGGCGGCCTCATGGCGTTGCGCGGGGTGAATTCGGCCTTCGAACGTGGCATCGTCACCGCCATGTGGTGGAAGTTTTGATCCATTCGACCCGTCATTGCGAGGGGCGCAGCGACGAAGCAATCCGGGGCCGGGTCGCGGCCCCTGGATTGCTTCGCGGAGCCTGTCATCGGGCGCGCGCTACGCGCGACCCGTTGGCTTGCAATAACGGATGAGGGCCGACGACGTCGCCGACCGCGCCTCAACCCTCGGCCTGATCCTCGCAGGCGGGCAGGGGCGGCGCATGGGCGGCGCCGACAAGGCGCTGCTGCCGCTCGGCGGACGGCCGCTCGCCGCCCACGCCATCGCCCGGCTCGCCCCGCAGTGCGGCGCGCTGGCGCTGAACGCCAATGGTGACGCCGAGCGTCTCGGTCAGTTCGACCTGCCCGTGATTGCCGACGACACCGCCGACGGCGGCCCGCTCGCGGGCGTTTTGGCGGGCCTGCGTTTTTCGCGTGCGAGAGGCTGCGATTTCGTCTGCACGCTGTCGGTCGACGCGCCTTTTGCGCCGTCCGATCTCGTTGCGCGCCTTCATGCGGCGCGGCGCGCGGCGCACGCCGACATTGCGGTTGCGGCGTCGGGGGGGCGGCGGCATCACGTTGTCGCGCTCTGGCCTGTCGCGCTCGAGGAGGAGTTGGCGCGCGCGCTCGCGGAGGGCGTGCGCAAGGTCGAGGCATACGCCGCGCTCCATGCGGTCGCGGAGGCCGAATGGCCGACGACGCCGTACGACCCGTTCTTCAACGTCAACAGGCCGGACGATCTCGCGCGCGCCGAGGCGATGGCGCGTTCAGGCTGAGGCGTTTTCGCGCGCGAGGGCGCTCCACCAGCGCTCGAGCCCGCCCCGCTCGGCGGGGATCTGCGCGTCGAGCCCGTCGGCGAAGGCGTTCCACGCGTCGCGGTACCGCAGGGGCACGGCGATCAGCACCGCCTCGCCCTCGGCGACCGCTGCGCCGATTTCGGCGATCATGCCCGCGCCCTCGCTCTCCAGCCGGCCGAAGCGGTTGACGACGAGCAGGTCCGGCTTTTCGCCGCGCGCGCGGTCGATCATGCGGGCGGCGACGGCGATGGCCGCGGGATCGACCGCGCAGCCGGAGGAGTCCGCGCCGAGGTCCTGCATGATGGGCAGGCGCTCGCCGGTCGTCAGGTCGCGGACCTGAAGATCGCGCTCTTCCGCGCCGGGCTCCTGCACGAGGCCCGCGACCTTGAAGCCGCCATCGCGAAGCGTGTCGATGAAGGCGCGCATGACGTCGTCGACCGCTTCGTCGCGATCGAAGACGATGGCGGCGAGACGGCTCGTCGCGAGGCCCTTGCTGGCTTCCGCATTGCCCATGGCCTCTGCTAGATACAACATCATGGAGAAACGAGAAAGAACGGACGCGACATGCGCGTGATCGGCCTTGCCGGATGGAGCGGGGCGGGCAAGACCACGCTGATCGAGAAACTCATTCCGGAGCTGCGGCGGAGGGGTTTGTCGGTTTCGACGCTCAAACATGCCCATCACGCCTTCGACATGGACAGGCCGGGCAAGGATTCCCACCGCCATCGCGAGGCAGGCGCGGCGCAGGTGCTGGTCGCTTCCGAGCAGCGGCTGGCGCTGCTCACCGAATTGCGCGATGGGCCGCCGCCGCGGCTCGGCGATCTTCTGCCGATGTTTGCGCCCGTCGATATCCTGCTGATCGAGGGCTTTCGTTCGGACGCGCATCCGAAGATCGAGATCCATCGCGCCGCCAACGGCAAGCCGTTGCGCTATCCCGACGATCCGCAGATCTGCGCGCTGATCTCCGATCTCGCGCCGCCGCCCGGGCCTCTGCCGCACGCGCATATCGACGACGTCGCGGCGGCGGCCGATCTGGTCGTCGCCCATGCGCAGCCTCTGGAGGCCGTGCTCGCGCAATTGACGCCGACGTAAGCGGCGCTTGTCCCACACATACAAATCCTGTTTTCTCAGGCTAAGCTCAAGCCGAAGGAAGCCGTCTTGAAATATTTCCGGTCGCCCCGCGTCGCGCGCCGCGCGCTCGTCTGCGTCGTCCTGCTTCATGCGGCGCCGGTCCGCGCCAACGACACGAGCGCCGCGCTGACCGCGGGCGGCCTCGTCTTCGGCAAGACCAACGACATCGAAATGCGGTCGGAAGACCTTTCGATTTCCGAGAAGGAAATCGTGGTGCGCTACCGCTTCTTCAATCGCGCCAGCGCCGACCAGACAATAGTCGTCGCCTTTCCCATGCCGGACGTCGATTTCACCGACGCCAACAACATCGTCGTGCCGGACGACGAATCCGACAATTTCCTCGGATTTCGCACGATGGCGGACGGCGCGCCCGTCAAGGCCGATGTCGAGCAGAAGGCGATCGTCGCCGGCAAGGACGTGACGGCGCGCCTGAAGGCCCTGAACATCCCGCTCATGCCGCGCGCGAAAAGGACACATGCCGCGCTCGACGCCCTGCCGAAGGACAGTCAGAAGCAGCTCGAGGACGAGAAGATCGTGCGCGCCGACGATTTCGACCAGGGCAAGGGCATGGAGCATCACATCGCGCCGGAATGGACGCTGAAGCAGAACTATTACTGGAAGCAGACCTTCCCGGCGGGCCGCGAGATTTCCATTGAGCATCGCTATACGCCGAGCGTCGGCGGCACGGTGCAGACGTCGGTCAACGACCGGAATGCGGATGCGCAGACGAAGCGCGACTATCAGACCCGCTTCTGCACGGACGCGGATTTCATCAAGAGCGTCGCGGCGATGACGCGCCGGAACAAGGGAACGCCGCCGCCCGAATGGCGGCTGTCCTACGTGCTGACGACGGGCGCCAACTGGGCCGGGCCGATCGGCGATTATCGCCTGACGGTCGACAAGGGCAGACCGGATGCGCTGGTCAGCTTTTGCGAGACCGGCGTGAAGAAGATCGGGCCGACCAGGTTCGAGGTGCGGCGGCAGAATTTCACGCCGACGCGCGATATCGACATCATGATCGTGCGGACCGGCGAGTGACGGCGCAGGAGAGAGTTTTGATGAAACATGTGGCTGCGGCGGCGGGCGCATTCGCGCTCTCGAGCCTTCTATCCTCGCACGTCGCCGCCGCGCAGCGCCCGGCGTCCTGCACGCTGGTCGTGAAGGGCAAGAGCTATATCGAGGGCGAGTGCCTGTTCGAGGCCGATCCCGACGGCTCCTTCCGCATCTTCGGCGCGGATTATTTCGCCTATGTCAACGTCAACGCGGGCGGCAAGACGGCCGAGGCGTCATGGAACGGAACGTCGAAGGCGTCGCGCGCACACGAGGCGCTCGGCAATCTCACCCGCAAGGGCGCGTGCTGGGAAAACGCGGGCGCAAAGGTCTGCGCGCGCGCGCTGACCGGCGCGAAGGCGGCCGCCGCCATCGCCGCGCAGCCGAAGGGCGAGATGATCTATCCCGACTTTCCCGGCGCCTCGCAGAGTTGCGTGATCGCGCGCGGCGGCAAATGGGTCGAAGGCGCGCAACTCGTGCTCGACAATTGCCCGGCCGACAATTCCTCCAACCGCTTTCTTCGCACGGCGGACATGATGAAGATCGACAAGGCCGACGGCCTATGCGCAGGCGTTGCCCGCGGCGGCCCGAAGCCGCTGGCCGCAATCCAGAAGTGCGGCGACGCCGGCGCGAAATGGTCGTCAAGTTACAAGCCGGTCGATGCGGCGACGGTGCGTTCGGCCGACAACGAATGCTGGACGATCCCGAAGCTCGCCGACGACAAGGCGAAATTCCCGTTCGACATCGTCGTTGCGCCCTGCGATTCCAAGGCGGACAGGCAGCTCAAGTTCTTCTTCGAGAAGTCCTGAGCGCAGCGTCGATCAGCGCGTTGCAGTCTGCGAGACTGGCGCAATCGCCGCCGCGATCCGGGTGCAGCGCTCGGGCCGCCAGGCGGCGCAGGCGACGCAATTGCGCGGCGTCGCGCGCCGCTGCGATGTCGCGGCGCAGCGCCTCGAGGGTCGGAAGCGCCTGCGCCTCATCCGCGACGCGCCACATGCGCGTCTGCGCCGCATAGGCCGCGCGCGCGGCGCCGAGATCAGGCGCAGGACGCGCCTCCGTCTCGACGGCGCATCCGCCAAGGCGCGGCCTGGCTGCCTGTCTCCACGCATCTCGCGTCGCCGCGTCGCGTTCGACGTCTTCGAGAATGGAAGCGAAGGTCGCCATGACGGCGCGCATCCTGCGCGCGGTTTCATAACAAAGCGTAGTTTCCCCCAGGTCAGTCGCGCGGGGCGCGCGGCTGTAACGCGACGGCCGCGGCAAGCGCGACGACGAGCGCAGCGACGCCGGCCGTTGCGTAAGCGATTGTCGCTCCGAGCGCCGACCAGAGGAAGCCGAACGCGGAATTGCCGATCACCAGCGCCAGGGCGCTCGCGATGTTGAACAGGCCGAAGGCGGTGCCGCGCAACGTTTCGGGCGCAGTATCGGCGACGAGCTTGGCGAACAGGCCCTGCGACAGCGCCATATGCGCGCCCCACACCGCGACGCCGCAGAAGAAGACAGGCAGCGACGAGGCATAGGCCAGGATCGCGTCCGCCGCGCAAAGCGTCGCCAGCGACGCCACAACCATAGTGCGCGCGGAAAACTTGTCCGAGCGCGCGCCGGCGGGATAGGCGCCCGCGCCATAGACGACGCTCATCGCAACGAGCACGAGCGGCGCGTAAGCCGGATCGAGACCGAACCCGGTCGCGCGCAGCACGAGGAAGGCTTCCGCCACGCGTACGGCCGCAAGCGCCGCGCCCAGCGCGACGACGATCCAGAACGCGCGCGGCATCTGCTTTGCCGCCGCGCGCGAAAGCGGAAATTCCGGCGCCTTCGGCGTCTCGCGATCCGCCGGCACGAAGAAGGCCAGCGTCGCGACGGAGAAGATTGCGGGAATGACGGCGAGCGCGAAGACGAGACGGAAATTGTCGCCGCTCGCCAGCATCAAGGCGACCGCCGCGAGGGGGCCGATGACGCCCCCGACGGTGTCGAGCGCCTGGCGCAGGCCGAACGCCGCGCCGCGCTGCTCGGGCGGGGTGAGATCGGCGATCAGCGCGTCGCGGGGCGCGCCGCGCATTCCCTTGCCGAAACGGTCGGCGATATGCGCGGCGACGACGAGGCCGACGCCGGTCGCCAGCGCAAACACCGGCTTGGTGGCGGCGGCGAGTCCGTAGCCGAGCAGCGCCGGCAGCTTGCGACGGCCGAGCCAGTCGGAAATGGCGCCGGAAAGGATTTTTGCCGCCAAGGTGGTCGCTTCCGCGAATCCTTCGATCACGCCGAGCGTCGCGGCCGACAGGCCGAGCACGGTGGTCAGGTAGATCGGCAGCAGCGCATGGATCGCTTCGGAGGCCACGTCCATGAACATGGAGGTGACGCCGAGCGCCCAGATTGCGCGGGAAAGGCGGGGGCGTTGCGTGTCGACGTTCTTCGAAATGGCGGCCCCCACCTGGACCGCGAGCCTTCAGGCTCGCCTTGTCTGTGCATCGGGCTGCGAGCCTGAAGGCTCGCGGTCCGCTCGCTTACAGCGTCCACATGCGCGCCACCGCGCCGGCGCGCCGGGCGGAGGCGGTGGTGACCGCGCCGCCCTGCGCGGCGGCCGCCGCCTGCAGCGCCGCGGCGACGCGCGGGCCGGCCTCCGGCGCGGCGAAGGGCGCGGCAGGGTCGCTCGCGGTCAGCGCCTTGGCGAATGCGTCGCGCTCGAGCCGCGTCCCGCCGACGATGAGGGCGAGTTGCACGGCCAGCGCGGCCAGATCGTCCGGCGCGTCGTGGCGCGCGAGCCGGTAAGCGTTGACGAGCCGATTGACGTTGCGCGGGGCGGGACCCGCGAGCGCAGCAAGGGCGGCGAGCAAGCGCGTCTCGGGCTCGGCGAGAGGCAGATCGAGACGCGATTGCGCTTGCGGCGCGCGCTCGGCGCGGCGCGCGGGCGCACGGCCCGCCAATTGCTCCACGAAGGCGTTCCAGCCGGGCGCTTCGACGCCGCCCAGCGCAAACGGAGTCTGCACGACGCGCCCCAGAGCCACGCCCGCGCCTTCGACGCTGTCGAAATGGCGAGGATCGAAGGCCGTGACCAGCGCGAAAACGGGGCGCGCGAGCGCCGAGGCGACGCTCTGCAAGAGGGAGAGACCTTTCTGCGGCGCCAGGCGGTCGAGCGAGTCGATGGCGATGACATAGCGCGAAGGCGTGGCGCCGGCCGCTTTCCCCTCGCCCTCGCCGGAGGCGATGGAGTCGAGCGCGGCGAAGTAGGCGCGCGCCTCGGCCGTATGCCCCGGCGTCGCCCGCATGAAGGCGGGCGCCACAACGCTCGCGCCGGCGCCGCCCGCCCGCTTCTCCGCTTCGCTGGCGCGTTCGGCAAGCGCGTCGGCTTCGCGCGAGAGCGCATCGACGCGCTGCGCGTGATGGGCGATCTGGTGGTCGAGATCGGTCTTGCGCGCTTCGATGTCGAGGTCGAGCAGCCTGGCGCCGCGCCACAGCGGCTGCGAAAAGCGCCAGGCGCGCCACAGCACGAACGCGAAACACGCGAGGCCGGCGAATTCCGCGATCCGGCTCGCGCTTGCGAGCAGGCCGATATGGTTCGTGATCCAGTTGGCGACGCCCTTGAGGCTCTCGCCCCCGGACTGCAGCGGGCCGAGCCAGGAGCGGTCCACCGCCATGGCGTTCAGAAGCCAGGAGAAGAAAAAGAAGATGAGACCGAAGACGATGAGCTTCTTCTGGCCCTTGTAGGCCCAGAGCGCGCGCAGCGAGGCGAGGAGGCGGTCGCCCGCGCCGCCCGTCTCGGACATCGTCTGCACGAGGCCCTTGAAGTCGGCGGTCGGATCGGCGCCGGCAAAGCCGAAGGCGCGGAGCGCCGGCTCGATCTTGCCGCGATTGCCGCGCGCATAGGCGTCGATCTGAGAGCCCGGCGTTTCGTACAGCACGGTCTCGGTCAGGCGCGCGCGGCGCGTTGCGGCTTCGTCGCGCGCCGTGCGCTCGCCCGCCAGGCGACGGCGCGCCTCGTCGACGTGATCGGCAAGCGCCCGCGCGGTCTGGCGCGGATCGGCCGCGGCATGGGCGGCCTCTTCCGCCGCGCGCTGCGCGACATGCGGATATTCGCGCGAGAGGCGGGCATGGAGGCGCTCGGCGATGGCGGCCTCCGGCGCGTCGCCGAGATCCGGCGCCTCCAGTCGCAGCGCCACGATGCGCGGCAGGAATGGGCCCGCGGGCGCAGCGAGCGCGGCGGTGGACAGCAGGCTCGCGCCTTCCACCATGTCCATGAGCGCGTGGGTCTTGCCGGAGCCGGGGCCGCCGAGCAGCGCGATGGACAGCGGTCCCTGCGCGCCGCGATGGGCGAGGAGCTCCGAGAGCCGCGCGAGCGGGGCGGCGCGGCCGAGCGCGTCCGGCCCGCCGGCGGCGTCGGATGTGAACACCGGGCGCTGCGCGTCCGGGGATGGCGCAGCCGCAGGCGGCTGGCCTGCGGCGGGCTGGGCCGGGCGCTGCGCGGGCGGGGCGGCGGCAGGCTGGAGCGAAACCGGCGGCGCGGCGGCTGTGCGCGGCAAGCCGGTTTGCCCGGAGCCCTGCTGCGCCGGGCCCGGCTGAGAATTGCGCGGCGGCGGATAGATGGGGCCGTCGGTGAAGGTCGGGGGAATACGTTCTTTCGGTTCGCCGGTCGGATCGCCGCCCACGTCCGTCTCCTTCGCAATTGTTCGAATCCTGAAAATCACCGCATGAATAGCATATGCGTCGATTTGAAGACTGTTCCAGCGGGAAAGCGAAAACGCTTTCCTCGCGCGCGCGCGCCGTCTAAAAGCGGCGCCAATTCCCTTCCTCGTTGCGAGACAGTCGAGCCCATGGCGCGCCAGTTCATCTATCACATGCAGGGTCTGACCAAGACCTATCCCGCCGGCAAGAAGGTGCTGGACAACATTCACCTGTCCTTCTACCCGGACGCGAAGATCGGCGTGCTCGGCGTCAACGGCTCCGGCAAGTCGACGCTGCTGCGCATCATGGCCGGCATCGACACGGAATTTCAGGGCGATGGCTGGGTCGCGGAGGGCGCGCGCGTCGGCTACCTGCCGCAGGAGCCGCAGCTCGATCCCGATCTCACCGTCCGCCAGAACGTGATGCTCGGCGTCGCCGAAAAGCAGGCGATCCTCGATCGCTACAACGAGATCGCCGCGAATTATTCCGACGAGACCGCCGACGAAATGACCAACCTGCAGGACGAGATCGAGGCCAAGGGCCTGTGGGATCTCGACAGCCAGGTCGATCAGGCGATGGACGCGCTGAATTGCCCGCCCGACGATTCCGACGTGACGAAACTGTCGGGCGGCGAACGCCGCCGCGTGGCGCTGTGCCGCCTCCTGCTCGAACAGCCCGAGCTGCTGCTGCTCGACGAACCGACCAACCATCTCGACGCGGAGACGGTGAACTGGCTCGAAGGCCATCTGCGCAATTATCCCGGCGCCATCCTGATCGTCACCCACGACCGTTACTTCCTCGACAACGTCACGGGCTGGATTCTCGAACTCGATCGGGGCCGCGGCATTCCCTACGAGGGCAATTACACGAGCTGGCTGCACCAGAAGCAGAAGCGCCTCGCGCAGGAGGCGAGCGAGGACAAGGCCCGCCAGCGCGCGCTGGAAGCCGAAAGCGAGTGGATCGCGGCTTCGCCGAAGGCGCGCCAGGCTAAGAGCAAGGCGCGCATCCAGCGCTACGAGGACCTCGTCGCCAAGCAGAACGACAAGGCGCCGACGACCGCGCAGATCATCATTCCCGTGGCCGAGCGTCTCGGGCAGAACGTCATCGACTTCAATGGCCTGTCAAAGGCCTTCGGCGACAAGCTCCTGATCGACGACCTGTCCTTCAAGCTGCCGCCCGGCGGCATCGTCGGCGTGATCGGGCCGAACGGCGCCGGCAAGACGACGCTGTTCCGCATGATTACCGGCGCCGAGAAGCCGGACGCCGGCTCGATCTCGATCGGCGAGAGCGTGCAACTAGGTTACGTCGATCAGTCGCGCGACGCGCTCGCCGACAACAAGACCGTGTGGGAGGAAATCTCCGGCGGCAACGACGTGATCTATCTGGGCAAGCGCGAGATCAACAGCCGCGGCTATTGCTCGGCCTTCAACTTCAAGGGCGCCGACCAGCAGAAGAAGGTCGGCCAGCTCTCGGGCGGCGAGCGCAACCGCGTGCATCTCGCCAAGATGCTGAAGAGCGGCGCGAATGTCCTGCTGCTCGACGAGCCGACCAACGATCTCGACGTCGAAACGCTGCGCGCGCTCGAAGAGGCGCTGACGGATTTCGCCGGCTGCGCGGTCATTATCAGCCACGATCGCTTCTTCCTCGACCGCATCGCCACGCACATGCTCGCCTTCGAGGGCGACAGCCATGTGGAATGGTTCGAGGGCAATTTCGCGGATTACGAGGAAGACAAGAAGCGCCGCCTCGGCATCGACAGCGTCATTCCGCACCGGCTGAAGTACAAGAAGTTTTCGCGGTGATTGAACAGGCGCACGCGATACGCCTGCGCTTGTCGACGAAAGGCTGTTCCGCGAAAGGCGCTTCCGATCATTCCGGCGTCACGACTGCCGTTCCTCGCCCCTGCGCCGCCTGCGCCAGCCGTTGATCGAACGTCACCAGCGTCGCGCCGAGATTGATGGCTGCGGCCAGATGTAAGCTATCGGCTGCTGCGAGCTTGGTCGCGAAATCACGCACAATGGTCTTCGCGAGCGCTATGTCTGCGCTTCCAGCCAGGGTCTGCGTGGTCGACGCGTGCGACCATTCCTCGAATAGATCGATTGCCTTGCGCCCGTCCTCGTCCGAAAGGGCGCCCATGCGAACCTGACGAGAGACGACGCTCAAGAATTCAAGCGCCGCAAAATCGCTGACGAAGATGTCGCCCCGAGGCTCCGCGATCCATGCGCTCATGCGCTCCGTGCGGGCGTCGCGCAGAATGAGCGGAACGATGGCGCTGGCGTCGAGGTAGAAATTCATTCGTCGCCGTCGCGCAGGCGGCGCAGAATGTCGACGGCGTTCTCACCGAGCGGCGGCAGCGACTCGCGCCGCTTGCGCAGCCATTCCACATCCACTTTCTTGCGCTGGAGCGGAGCTACTTTCGGGCGCAGTTCCACCACCGGCTTTCCATGTCGCGTAATGACGACAGATTCTCCCGCCAAAGCCTCGTCGATCAGCTTTGAAAGCTGCTCCTTGGCGTAGGCTACCGAATAGCTGGACATGACCGTCTCCAATATGGTCATATTTTGGGAAATTAGACCATTTTTGCCTCTGCGGCAATGAAAGGCCCCCATGCGCGCGATCCGCTGCCACGCCTATACCGGCCCGAATGACCTGCGACTGGAGGACGTCGCCGACCCTGTTCCCGGCGAGGGGCAGATTCTGATCGCGGTCGAGGCCTGCGGCCTCGGCTTCGTCGACGGGCTGCACGTGCAAGGCAAGTATCAGGTCAAGATCCCGCTGCCCTTCACGCCGGGCAGCGAGGCGGCGGGCCGGGTGATCGCGCTCGGCGCCGGCGCGCCGGCGGAGCTGATGGGCAAGCGCGTCGCGGGCTTCGTCATGGGCGGCGGGCTAGCCGAAAAGGCGCTGATGATGGCGTCGGCCTGCGCCGTCGTGCCGGAGGACTTCGATCCGACGGCGGCCGCCGCGGCGCTCATCAACTACGGCACGGCGATCTACGGTTTCGAGGATTGCGGCCATCTGAAAGCCGGCGAGACCGTGCTGGTGCTCGGCGCCTCCGGCGGCGTCGGCATGGCGGCGATCGATGTGGCGCGCGGCATGGGGGCCATTGTGATCGCGGCGGCGTCGTCGGAGGACAAGCGTCGGGCCGCGCTCGCGCGCGGCGCCCACAAGGCCATCGACTACACGCAGGCCGACTGGCGCAAGGCGTTGGCGGAGGCGCTCGAGGGCAGGGGCCTCGACGTCGTCTACGACCCCGTCAGCGGCGCATGGTCGGAGGCCGCCTTCCGCTCGCTCGCGCCGGGCGGCCGGCATCTGGTCATCGGCTTCGCCTCCGGCGAGATCGCGAAACTGCCGCTCAATCTGGCGCTGCTGAAACGCGCCTCGCTCGTCGGCGTCGACTGGGGCGGCCATGTTCGCGCGCACAAGGACGAAGGTCCGCGGCTGACGCGCCGGCTGATGGAGCTGGCGGCGCAGGGCAAGATCAGCCCGCGCGCCGACAGCGTGCACGGGCTGGCCGAGGCGCCCGAGGTGATCGCCGCCATGCTGGCGCGCAAGATGATCGGCAAGCCGGTGATCCGGCCACAGGCCTGAGGCGCTCATGCTGCGTTCATCTTGACCCGAATCTTATTCAAGCCCCGGCAATCGCCGATTGGGAGACTCAGATGAAGAAGCTCGTCCTCGCCGCCGCCGCGCTCGCTTTCCTCGCCGGCGCTCCCGCCTTCGCCCAGACCGCCGCGCCCGGCGCACAGACGCCCGCCGCCGCTCCCGCCAAGCCGGCCAAGGCCGCGCCGAAGGCGGAAAAGCCGCGCAGCGCCGCTTCGCTCGATTGTTCGAAGCAGGCCGACGGCAAGGGATTGCATGGCAAGGACCGCAAGAAGTTCCGCAGCGAGTGCATGAAGGCCGCCAAGGCCGGCGACAAGAAGATGTAACGCGGAACCGGGCGCCCCTTCCGGGCGCCCGGCTCGCCGATCGGCTTGCAGCCTCCCGGCGGTCGAAGGCGACTTGCAATCGCAATTCGGGTACGTATAAAGATATCTTTATATCTTTCAGTCGTAGCCGAGCTCATGGCCTCTTTTCCGGTTCCGCCCACGCAAGTCTCGCTCGACGCCGCCCTCGCCGCCCTGGCGGCGGCCGGCGAGGAGACGCGGCTGCGCATTCTGGCGCTGATCGCCCAGACCGAACTCGCCGTATCGGAACTCGTCGCCATTCTCGGCCAGTCGCAGCCGCGGGTGTCGCGCCACCTCAAGCTGCTGGTGGAGGCGGGCCTCGCCCAGCGCCATCGCGAAGGCGCCTGGGCGTTCTTCCTCGCGGCGCAGAGCGGACCCGGGGCGGAAATCGTGCGCGAGATCGCCGCGCGACTCGACCCGAACGATCCCGCGCTCGCCGCCGACCGCGAGCGGCTCGCCGAAATCCGGCAAGCGCGCGCCGAGCACGCCGCGCGCTATTTCGCCACGCACGCCAGGACGTGGGACCAGTTGCGCAAGCTGCACGCGCCGGAGGCCGACGTGGAGCGCGCCGTGCGCGACATCGCCGGCCACCGGCAGATCCAGCAATTGCTGGACTGCGGCACCGGCACGGGCCGGATGCTCGAGCTGCTGAGCCCGCTTGCCGACCGGGCGATCGGCGTCGATCTGTCGCCCGCCATGCTCTCGGTCGCGCGCGCCAATCTCGACCGCGCCGGCGTGCGCAACGCGCAATTGCGCCAGGGCGACATCTATGCGCTGCCGGTCGAGCGCAATTCCTGCGATCTCACCATCCTGCACCAGGTGCTGCACTATCTCGACGATCCCGCGCGCGCGCTGCGCGAGGCCGCGCGCACGCTCAAACCCGCGGGCCGACTCATCGTCGTCGATTTCGCGCCGCACGCGGAAGAATACCTGCGCGAGCAGCACGCCCACCGCCGTCTCGGCTTCTCGCACGAGGAGATCGCCGGCCTTCTGTCCGACGCCGGCCTCGACGTGATCGAGCGGCGCGACCTCGCGCCCGCGCGCGAGGCGAGCGGCAAGCTCACGGTTTCCATCTGGCTGGCGCAGGACCGTCGGCTTCTCGCCGACAAGACGCCGCAAGGCGCGACGGAGTTCGCCTGACATGCTCGAAAAGCTGGACGATCAAACGCGCACGAGCCGCGGGCCGCACAAGCAGGTCGGCGTCTCCTTCGAGTTCTTTCCGCCGAAGACCGCGGAGATGGAGGCGCAATTGTGGGAGGCGGTCGAGCGCCTCGCGCCGCTTGCGCCCGATTTCGTCTCCGTCACCTACGGCGCCGGCGGCTCGACGCGCGAGCGCACGCACGCCACCGTCGCGCGCATCGTGCGCGAGACGCAGATCAAGCCCGCGGCGCATCTGACCTGCGTCGCCGCGACGCGCGAGGAAATCGACGATGTCGTGCGCGCCTATCATGCGGCGGGCGTGCGCCATGTCGTGGCGCTGCGCGGCGATCCGACGGGCGGCGTCGGCACGGCCTACGAGGCTCATCCGGGCGGCTACGCCACATCCACCGATCTCGTGCGCGCCGTCAGGCGCATCGGCGATTTCGACGTCTCCGTGTCGGCCTATCCCGAAATGCATCCGGAAAGCGCGTCCTTCGACCAGGATATCGACGCGCTGAAAGCCAAGATCGACGCCGGCGCGACGCGCGCCATCACGCAGTTCTTCTTCGAGAACGACATTTATTTCCGCTATCTCGACCGCGTGCGGAAAGCGGGCGTCGACATTCCGATCCTGCCCGGGCTCGTGGCGGTGCAGAACTTCAAGCAGACGGCGGGCTTCGCGAAGAAGACCGGCGCGAGCGTGCCGCAATGGCTGGCCGACAGGTTCGAAGGTCTCGACAACGATCCCGCCACGCGCCGCCTGATCGCGGCCGCGGTGGCCGCCGAACAGGCGCTCGACCTGATGGATCGCGGCGTCGAGAATTTTCATTTCTACACGATGAACCGCGCCGATCTCGTTTATGCGACGTGCCATCTCCTGGGGGTGCGGGCGAAGGTTGGAGCGACCGCGTAATGACCAAACTTACCGACCTCGCGCGCGACCGCATCCTCGTTCTCGACGGCGCCATGGGCACGATGATCCAGCAGCTGAAGCTGGAGGAGGCCGATTTCCGTGGGCAGCGTTTCGCCGACTGGACGCATGACCTGCGCGGCAACAACGATCTCCTGATCCTCACCAGGCCCGACGCGATCCGCGACATTCACCTCGCCTATTTCCGCGCCGGCGCGGACATTTGCGCGACCAACACGTTCTCGTCGACGACGATAGCACAGGCCGACTACGGCCTGGAGTCCGTCGCGCGCGAATTGAACAGCGAAGGCGCGCGGCTTGCCTGCGAGGCGGCGCGGCTGGCCGAAAAGGAAGACGGCAGGCCGCGTTTCGTCGCCGGCGCGATGGGACCGACCAACCGCACCGCCTCGATCTCGCCCGACGTGAGCAATCCCGGTTTTCGCGCCGTATCGTTCGACGATCTGCGCGAAGCCTACAAGGAAGCGGCGCTCGGCCTGATCGAAGGCGGCGCCGACGTTCTGCTGGTCGAGACGATTTTCGACACGCTGAACGCCAAGGCGGCGATCTATGCGATCGAGGAGGCCTTCGCCGAGACGGGCAAGCGCCTGGCCGTCATGATCTCCGGCACGATCACCGACCTGTCCGGCCGCACATTGAGCGGCCAGACTCCGCAGGCATTCTGGAACTCGGTGGCTCATGCAAATCCGTTTTCCGTCGGCCTCAATTGCGCGCTCGGCGCGCGCGAGATGCGCGCGCATCTCGCCGAAATCTCGCGCGTCGCCGATACGCTCGTCTGCGCCTATCCCAACGCCGGCCTGCCCAACGAATTCGGCCTCTACGACGAGAGCCCGGACTACATGGCCTCGCTCATCCGCGAATTCGCGGAAAGCGGCCTCGTCAATGTCGTCGGCGGCTGCTGCGGCACGACGCCCGGTCATATCGCGGCGATCGCAAAGGCCGTGGACGGGTTGAAGCCGCGCGTCGTTCCCGACGTCGCGCCGCGTCTGCGCCTGTCCGGTCTCGAGCCGTTCGAACTGACGCCGGACATTCGCTTCGTGAATGTCGGCGAGCGCACGAATGTCACGGGTTCGGCCAAATTCCGCAAGCTGATCACGGCGGGGGACTATGCCGCGGCGCTCGACGTCGCGCGCGACCAGGTCGTCAACGGCGCGCAGATCATCGATGTCAACATGGACGAGGGCCTGCTCGACTCGAAGAAGGCGATGGTCGAGTTCCTGAACCTCGTCGCCGCCGAACCGGATATCGCGCGCGTGCCGGTCATGGTCGATTCCTCGAAGTTCGAGGTGATCGAAGCCGGCCTGAAATGCCTGCAGGGCAAGGCGGTGGTGAATTCCATCTCGCTGAAGGAAGGCGAGGAGGCGTTCAAGGCTCAGGCGGAGGTCGTCAAGCGCCACGGCGCGGCCGTCGTCGTCATGGCCTTCGACGAGACGGGGCAGGCGGACACGAAGGCGCGCAAGATCGAAATCTGCGCGCGCGCATACAAGATCCTGACGGAAGAGGTCGGCCTGCCGCCGCAGGACATCATTTTCGATCCCAACATTTTCGCTGTCGCCACCGGCATCGAGGAGCACGACAATTACGGCGTCGACTTCATCGAGGCGACGCGCGAGATCCGCGAACGGATGCCGCTCGTCCATATTTCCGGCGGCGTGTCGAACCTTTCCTTCTCGTTCCGCGGCAACGAGCCGGTGCGCGAGGCCATGCACTCCGTGTTCCTGTACCACGCGATCGCGGCGGGCATGGACATGGGCATCGTCAACGCCGGCCAGCTCGCGGTCTACGAGAAGATCGACCCGGAGCTGCGCGAGGCCTGCGAGGATGTCGTGCTCAACCGCCGCAAGGACGGCACCGAACGGTTGCTGGCGGTGGCGGAGAAATTCCGCAACGTGAAGGGACAGGCGCAGGCCAAGGACGAGAGCTGGCGCCAGGCCCCGGTCGAGAAACGCCTCGAACATGCGCTGGTCAATGGCATAACCGACTACATCGAGGCCGATGTGGAGGAAGCGCGGCTCGCCGCGCGGCGGCCGCTCGACGTGATCGAGGGACCGCTGATGGCCGGCATGAACGTGGTCGGCGATCTGTTCGGCGCGGGCAAGATGTTCCTGCCGCAGGTCGTGAAGTCCGCGCGCGTGATGAAGCAGGCGGTCGCCTGGCTCATGCCCTTCATGGAGGACGAGAAGGACGCCCGCGCGACGGCAGGAAAGATCCTGCTCGCCACGGTCAAGGGCGACGTGCACGACATCGGCAAGAACATCGTCGGCGTCGTGCTCGCCTGCAACAATTTCGAGATCATCGATCTCGGCGTCATGGTCCCGGCGCAGAAGATCATCGACACGGCCAGGGCCGAGAAGGTCGACATTGTCGGCCTGTCGGGCCTCATCACGCCGTCTCTCGACGAAATGTGCTTCGTGGCGAGCGAACTCGAGCGCGAAGGTTTCGACACGCCGCTGCTGATCGGCGGCGCGACGACGAGCCGCGTTCATACGGCGGTGAAGATCCATCCGAATTATTCGCGCGGGCAGGCCGTCTACGTCACCGATGCGAGCCGCGCCGTCGGCGTGGCGCAGGCGCTGATCTCGAAGGAGACGCGCGCGCCCTACATCGAGCAGGTGCGTGCGGAATATCTGCGCACGGCCGAAGCGCACCGGCGCGCGGAGGCGGAAAAGCTGCGCACGCCGCTGGCGAAGGCGCGCGCCAACGCGCTGAAGACCGACTGGGTGGATTATACGCCGCCAAAGCCGACGTTTACCGGCGTGCGTGTGATCTCGTCCTACGACCTCGCCGAGCTTGCGCGCTATATCGACTGGACGCCGTTCTTCCAGACTTGGGAATTGAAGGGGCGCTTCCCCGCGATCCTCGACGACGCGAAGCAGGGCGAGGCCGCGCGCAGCCTGTTCGCCGACGCGCAGGACATGGTCAAGCGCATCGTCGAGGAGCGCTGGTTCAATCCGCGCGCCGTGATCGGCTTCTGGCCGGCGAATGCGGTCGGCGACGATATCGCGCTTTATTCCGGCGAGTCGCGCACGGACAAGATCGCGACGCTGCACACGCTCCGCCAGCAGTTGTCGCGCCGCGACGGGCGGCCGCATCTCGCCCTTGCCGATTTCGTCGCGCCCGCCGCGAGCGACAAGGCCGACTATATCGGCGGCTTTGTCGTGACGGCGGGAGTCGAGGAAGAAAAGATCGCGGAGCGCTTTTCGCGCGCCAACGATGATTATCGTTCGATCATGGTGAAAGCGCTGGCGGATCGTTTCGCGGAGGCCTTCGCCGAACGCATGCACGAGCGCGTGCGCAAGGAATTCTGGGCCTATGCGCCGGACGAAAATTTCTCGCCGGAGGACATTCTGTCTGAATCCTATCGCGGCATTCGCCCTGCGCCCGGCTATCCCGCGCAGCCAGACCATACGGAGAAGGCGACGCTGTTCGATCTGTTGCAGGCGGAGCGGCGGACCGGCGTGAAGCTGACGGAGAGCTACGCCATGTGGCCGGGCTCCTCGGTATGCGGCCTCTATTTTTCTCATCCGCAAGCGCATTATTTCGGCGTCGCCAAGGTCGAGCGCGATCAGGTCGAGGACTATTCCGCGCGCAAGGGGATGGATGTCGCCGAGGTCGAGCGCTGGCTCGCGCCTGTGCTGAACTACGATCCGGCGGCATTCGCGAAAGCCGCGGCGGAATAGGGTTTTCAATCTGTCATCCCGGACGGCCGAAGGCCGATCCGGGATCCAGCTCCGCCGGGCCGGCTGCCTGGTTCCCGGCTCTGCGCTTCGCTTCGGCCGGGATGACGTTGCGTTGGGGCTGCCCTCCTGAAAGCTCGCGGTCCGTTCAGTCTTTCCTCATCAACCCCAATCTCTTTCCCACCATCCTGTCCAGCACGCGGTCCGGCAGTGCGCGCGGCAAAATCCAGTTGGCGAACTTGCCGGACAGGACGGGAATGCGCGTCGGCGGCTTAGGCGCCAGCAGCGCGCGCAGCACCGAGGCGGCGACGCGCTCGGGCGGCAGTCCTTCGCGGCCGCGCTTGAGCATGTAGGAGCGCAGGCGCTCGATCGCGTCGCGATAATCGGTCTTCAGGAAGGCGGAATGATCCTGCGCCTCGGCCTTGTCCCAGATCGGGGTGGCGATGGGGCCGGGCTCGATCACGATGACGTCGACGCCGTACAGCATCAATTCGCGCCGCAGCGCGTCGGAGATCGCTTCGAACGCATGTTTCGAGGCGGCATAGGCGCCGCCGAACGGCATGGCGAGGCGCCCGGAGATGGACGACATGTTGACGATGCGGCCGGGCTCGCCCTTGCGGGACCTGTCGGCGCCCAGCAGCGGCGCGAAAGCCTGGGTGACGGCGACTTGCGCGACGACGTTGACCTCGAGCTGGCGACGCAGCTCGTCGATCGGCAGATGCAGCAGAGGTCCGGCGACGGCGACGCCGGCATTGTTGACGAGGCCGGCGAGCGTCGTCGTTCCCAACCGTTCGCCGACGTCGCGCGCGGCCTCGGCGAGACCTTGCGGGTCGGTCACGTCGAAGATCAGCGGCGTCAGTTCGTCGCCGATGTCCTCGACAAGCCTGTCGGCGTCGTCCATGCGGCGCACGCCGGCAAAAACGTGGAAGCCCTCGCGCGCGAGCGTCTGCGCAATCGCATAGCCGATGCCGGTCGAGGCGCCTGTGACGACGACGGAACGTTTCATCGGGTTCTCCGTGAGAAGTCTTGCCCGAATGTGCAGACAAAGCGCGCCCGATGGCAAGCGCGAGGCAGCCTTGCGCGGCCCGCCCATTGACGGCCCGCGCGCTTGCGTCATGCTGGCGGGAAAGGCGCGGCGAACCTGCGGTTCGACACGCGCAGACCTGGGAGAACGCCATGGGCGCGCAATTCTGGCCGGTCTCGGAGAATTTTGCCGCGGAGGTCGGCGACGTCGATCTGTCGAAGCCGCTTTCGCCGGATGATCTCGCGGCGATCCGCGCGGCCTTCGACCGCTATGCGGTTCTGGTCTTTCCGGACCAGGCGCTGTCGGCGGACGAACATATCGATTTCGCCCGGAATTTCGGGCCGCTCGAAACCTCGATCGCCACGCACCGCAAGGACGCGAAGCTGCGCGTGGTCGCCGAACTCGCGGACGTATCCAATCTCGACGAGAACAACGAGCTGTGGGGTGAGAATTCGCGCCAGCGCATGTTCCAGCTCGGCAACCGTCTCTGGCATTCGGACTCGACGTTCAAGTACACGCCGGCCTATGCCTCGCTCCTCTATGCGCGCTCCGTTCCGCCCGTTGGCGGCCATACGGAATTCGCCGACATGCGCGCGGCTTACGATGCGCTGCCTGGCGAGACGAGACGGAAGATCGACAAGCTCGTCTGCGAGCATTCGATCTTCAATTCGCGGGCGAAGCTCGGCTTCACGAATTTCAGCGCGGAGGAGCGCGCGGCCATGCCGCCTGTGCCGCAGGTGATGGTGCGGACCATTCCACAGACCGGCCGCAGATGCCTCTATCTCGCCTCGCACGCCGGCCGCGTGATCGGCATGGACGAGGCGGAGGGCAAAGCGCTGATCGAGGAACTGATGGCGCACGCGACGCAGCGCCAGTTCGTGTACACGCATCGGTGGCGCGTCAACGATCTCGTCATATGGGACAACAGGCAGACGCTGCATCGGGGCACGCCGTTCGACGATCTGCGCTGGAAGCGCGACGTGCAGCGCGCGACGGTGGAAGACGTCGCAAATTCCTGCGAGCAGGCGGGAATGAAAGTCGACTTGCGGGCGGCAGGATAGTCGGTCGTCTGCGCCAGTACATAAACGGAGCCCCGGGTCTCCGATGAGGAGGCCCGGGGCTCGTTTTTGCATTCTATGCGATCAGCGCGCGGCCTTCGCGGCTTGGGGCGCCTGACCGATCAGGGGCTGCGGCGTCCAGATCGTCGACGACGATCCGGTCAGCCGACGAACCTCCCAGCCGCCTTTCATACCGCCGAGCGGCGTGAACTGCGACGTGTCGACGGTCTTCAGATTCATCGGGTTGGCCGTGCCGGCGAACAGGTAATCCGATCCGCCATACAGGGTCCGCACGCCGTAGTTCAGGAAGTTGCCGAGACCATCCTGGCTTTCGGCGACCGCCTTGGACGTCGTGTTGTCGAACCGCCAGACGTCGGCGCCATAGTACGGCGCCGCGATGCCCATATACTGCAGCAGCAGCAATTGCGCGTTGCTGGGAAGCGTCACGCCCAGAGCCTGCGCAATGTTGGGCAAGCCGTCCATTGCGATGTAGCTCCAGTCGAACGTGCCGAAGTACAGCTTCTGCTTATAGGTAGCGGCAGACCACGTGTAGGTGTTGAACGGATTGCCAAAGCCTGCCGCGCCGTAAAGCGGCGTCTGGCCGCTCGCGTTGGGCACTTGCGCCCATTGCAAGGTGTTTCCGGCGGCGCTGGTCGGGTTTCCGTTCACGCAGGTCGACTTGTACAGGTTGGCGGACCCATACAGCAGCGAGGACGAGGCTGGCGGCGCGGCGCCCGTTCCGTCCGCACGGAAGATCGGAATTGGCCGCGTCGTGTAGGCGATCGCCTGCAGCGCGTCGGTGGACGACTGGAGTGCGCCGGGGCAGGATTTCATCAGCACTTCGACGCCGGTGAACGGCACCTGCATCAGGCCCCAGTAGACCTGGTTGTTGAGCGTGCCGATCGCGCCGCCGAACAGCGTCACCGCGACATTCGGGTCGACCTCGTACTTGCTCACGTCCCAGATCTTCGTCCAGGGCGCGGTGCTGTCCGGCAGCGCGCCGTTGGCCGGCAGCACCGGGCTCACCCACACGCCGGACATCGGAAGCTGAGTGTCAGCGCCGTCTGCGGCGGTCCGCTTGGGAGAGGACGACGAAGACTGGCCAATGCCCAGCACGTTGATGCCGCCCCAGGTCGTGACATAGAGGCGCGCATTGGGGCCAGTCGTCGCCGTGAAATATGCGACCTCGGCGTCGGTCTGACCCACCGGCGCGAACTTGAACACATTCGCCGGCGTGGCGTCGCCGATCCATTTGAGGATGACGCCCGCGCCGCTGGCCGTGTCGCGCACGCCGGTATAGAGCGCGTTGTTGGCCACGATCCACTGACGGATGTCGTTGTACACCGGCATCTGCGTCGACGCGATGAACTGACCGGTGTCCTTGAAGGCGAACAGATTGATCGCCTTTCCGCTCAGCGCAGGCCCGGCGAAGAAGATCACGCCGTTAGCGGCGGACGCTTCGCCAAACGACACGGGCGCGAGCGCGGAGCCCGCGGAGCGGATGCCGAGCGTGGATGCGAGCAGCTTCTGGCTCGCGGCATCCATCGTGACGCCGACATCGACCAACTGACCCGCGGCGCTGTAGTCGTAGTAGTAGAGCTTCGGCGGACGCCAGTCGCCCGGGAAGTTCGCCGGCACCGGCTGACCGAGCGCCGCGAAATAATTCTTCGCGAACTGGCTTTGCGAGAACTCGCAAGCGTAGGACGGCGTCTGCATCGGCGTGTTCAAGCCGAGATAAAGCTGCAGAACGAGACATTCGACGTTTGCGGCCGTGCCGAACCAGACGCGACTGCTGGAGTCGATCTTGGTGAGTCCCCAAGCGTACGCCTGATCGACCTTCTTGATGCTTCCGGCATTCGTGCAGGGATTTGCGGACAACGGCAAATTCTGCGGGCTGGCCAGACTGACAAAGCACTCGTCCGGCTGCGCCTTCGCCAGGAGCTGATTCTGCAACACCGGCTGCGCCGACGCCGGCGCCATTCCCAACGTCGCCAAGGCGGCGGCGCAGACCGTCGCCGACAGCCGCTTCGTTTTCATGGCATGAGTGATGTAGGCAAACATGAACCATCCCCGTCTGCAGGGAGGCTTTGGCCTATCCAATGCGGCTCCCCGCATCGGTCCATTCAAATCACGCGGGATCAGCGGCTTCCTTGCGCTGAAACAAGTTACATGTGAATCAATGCGATTCCACAAGGCGACTGCGTGATTACACGCCGCGCCGGCTTGCGCGAATGGTGATCACAGTGCCCGCGTCTGCGACGCCGTCGATGCGCTGCGGACGCCAGCGACGCTGAAACGCCTCGACGACCGTCTTTGTGCGCGCGTCGTAGACGCCGGTTTCCTCGAGGCCGTAGCCGAGCGCGCGCAGATCGCGCTGCAATGACGACACGGCCGAACCTGTCGCGCCGAAACCGAGAATCATGCCGTCGACATCAAGCGCAGGATCGCGCCAGACGCCCACGCCATCGGCCGCAAGCCGCGCCCAGGGAAATTTTTCGCCGGGATCGACCTTGCGTCCCGGCGCAATGTCGGAATGAGCGAGAATGCGATCTTGCGCAATCGCGCGGCGAGCGACGATGTCCCGGCAGAGCGCGATCACAGCCGCAATCTGCGCATCGGGGAAAGGCGGCAGACCTCCGTCGTGGCCGGGATTGACGATCTCGATGCCGATGGACGCCGAATTCATGTCGGTTTGCTCGAACCATGAAGACCGCCCGGCGTGCCACGCGCGCCGTTCCTCTGGCACCAACTGGACGATGCGGCCGTCCTCGAACACGAAATAATGCGCGGAAACTTCCGCTCGTGGATCGCAGAGCTGCGCGAGCGCGCCATCGGCCGTCGGCATGCCCGTGTAATGCAGCACGATGCTGTCGGGCGTCTGCCCGCGCCGGTCGCCGTGGTTCGGCGAGGCCCGCACGAAATCGACGAGCGAAGAGTCCGCGCGAAACGAATCCATGGCCCATTATAGGGCGTGGACGTGCGGGCCCGGCAATCCGCTGGCCTGCGGGCACGCCGCGGCCTCAAAGATAAACTGAAGCCAAATATCCGAAATCGTGGCTATATAATATTGATACTGTCTATCTGGATAATTATCGTTCGCTTTACTAAAGATGTTGCAGTGCAATATATGAGCAAATTCTGGTCACATTTTGAAAGGATAAGCTCGCCTTCCCCCACGAAATTCGACAGGAAAATTGACCGAATGAAGAAGTTCGTCCCCACGATGTTGGCTGCAGCGCTTGCGGCGGCCCCGATTTCTGGCGCCCGCGCAGACGATACGGAAGGCCGGTTCTGGTTTCTCAATCAGGGCATGTCGAGCGACCTGGCGGCGACGCCGGCTGGTTCTCCTGCCGCGCCCGTCGAGAAGGGCGAACCGGCGCGCGGGCGCGTGAAGCGGGGCGCAGCGCTCGGCTACGAAGCCAGCGCGCGCGGTTCGGTGCGCGACATCATCGCGCGCCATGCCGCCGCCAATGGCGTGCCGTTCAAGCTCGCCGACGCCGTCGTGCGCATCGAGAGCCGCTATAACCCGCGCGTGTCGAACGGCGGCGCGGTCGGTCTCATGCAGATCAAACCGGCGACCGCGCGCGGCGTAGGTTTCGCGGGCTCTGCGTCCGCCCTCTACCATGCCGAAACCAACGTGACCTTCGGCATGAAATACCTCGCCCAGGCCTATCGCATGTCGGGCGGCGATGTCTGTGGAACGGTGATGCGTTATCAGTCGGGCCACTACGCCCATCACATGAACGCCGCAAATCGCGCTTACTGCTCGAAGGCGCGCGCCATAATGGCGAGCAACTGAGAACGGTTCCAAGCGTTTTCAGAATATCGGGGCAACCGGCGGCGAGCTCGAAAGGGCTCGCCGTTTGCCTTTGCAAATCCGCCTTGAGCCCGGAGCGCGCGAGCGCGCGTCCGGGCCTTAGCGGTCACATGCGCTTCATCGCGCAGATCTTGTTGCCATCGGGATCGCGGAGGTAGGCGAGATAGAGCTTGACCTTGCCGCCGTCGCGCACGCCCGGCGGATCCTCGATCGCCGTCCCGCCATTGGCGACCCCCGCCTTGTGCCAGGCGTCGGCTTCGGCCTGATCGTTCACGGCGAAGCCGATGGTCCCGCCGTTGGCGTGATGCGCTTCCTTGCCGTCGATCGGTCTGGTCACCATGAACACGCCGCCGTTGTGCAGATACATGAGCCGGCCCTTGGGATCGACGATGGCCGGCTTGCCGCCGATGGCGCCGAACACGGCGTCGTAGAATTTCTTCGACCGCTCGATGTCGTTCGAACCGATCATGACGTGACTGAACATTTGTCCTCCCGTTTGTTGCGCACGGCGCCGCAGCGCTGCGTGCGCGCATGGTTCCATGAAGCGCGCGGGCGCGCCACCGGTATCTGACGCAGGACGCGCCTGCGCAAAGCGCTGCTTGCAATCCGCGCGCCCTGCGCCTATCCCCAAGCCGCCAGTCGGCCGGATGGCCGCTGCCTTCGGGCAGAGGAAAGTCCGGGCTCCACGGAGATACGGCGCCGGATAACGTCCGGCGGGGGCGACCCCAGGGAAAGCGCCACAGAAAGTAAACCGCCAGCGCCTCCGGGCGCGGGCAAGGGTGAAAGGGTGCGGTAAGAGCGCACCGCGCGGGCGGCAACGTCTGCGGCATGGCAAGCCCCGCCGGGAGCAAGACCGAATAGGGGCGACGGGGTTCGCGCAGAAACGCGCGGGCCGGGCCCGTCTCCGGGCCGTCGCCCGGGTTGGTTGCTTGAGGCGGCCGGCAACGGCCGTCCCAGAGGAATGGCCATCACGCGGGTCGCATTTGCGGCCCGCCATACAGAACCCGGCTTACAGGCCGGCTGGCGCCCAACCGCTTTTGTGCATGCAGCGATTTAGTCGTTGCCGCAGGGGACGTTTCGCAGGCAGATAGGCAAGGGAGATAACCCGCGCATGCCGGCGAATGATGCAGACCGAGAGATTTGAATTCGCCAACATTCTGCGCGGACTGGCGGCGCTGTCGGTCGTGATCTCGCATCTGGCCGTGGGTTACTGGCTGGACCCGGCCACGGTCGCCTATTTCACCGGCCTGCCGCCGGGCGCGGCCGAGCCTCCGGCCATCGCCAGGGCGTTCGTCGCGCTGCCGATCAACTACGGCTCGTTCGGCGTCGGGCTGTTTTTCGTCATCAGCGGCTTCGTCATTCCCTATTCGCTCGTCGCCTACGACGTGAAAGCCTTTCTCGTCGGCCGCTTCTTCCGCATCTACCCCACGTTCTGGTGCGGCATTCTCCTGTCGGTCGCGGCGGTCGCGGCGGGCGTCGCCTGGTTCGGCGCCAGCCTGCCGTTCCAGGCGAAGCACCTCGTCTCGCACATGGTCGCGCCGCTGAGGCCGATCCTCGATTCCCGGCCGATCGACGGCGTGGTGTGGACGCTGGAAGTCGAGCTGTTCTTCTACGGCCTCTGCGCCCTGCTGGCGCGCGACATCGCCGCCGGCCGCAGGAGGGTCGCGCTTGCGCCCTTCGTCATCTTCCTGTTGTGGATTCCCTGCCTCGTCGTCGCCGCCCGCGTGCAGCCGGGCTATGAAAAGCTCGCCGGCAAGTTCGAGTTCCTGGCGGCCTATCCGCCGATGATTATCCTGATGTTCGTCGGCGTCGCCTACAATCTGCATCGGCGCGGCAAGCTCGGCGCGCGCGAGGCGACGCTGTGGATCGCAGCCTTCCTAGGGCTCTTCGTCGCGACATGGGCGACAGGCTTCATCGGACACGGCTGGCGGCCGCTGATGACGAGCATCATCCACCTGCCGAGCTATATGGCCGCGGTCGCCTGTTTCTTCGCCGCCGCTGCGCTGCGCCGCCATTTCCGCCGCGCGCGCGTCCTCGATTTCTTCGCCGACATTTCCTATTCGCTCTACGTCGTCCACCAGCTTGCCGGCTATGTGCTGTTGCGGCTGCTGACGAGCCGCGGCGTCGAGAGCAACATCGCGACGATCTGCGTCATCGGCTGCGTGATCGCGCTCGCCTGGGCGCTGCATGTCTTCGTCGAGGCGCCCACGCACCGCTATGGACAGGCGCTGGCGCGCAGCATGGCGACACGGGCGCGCTCGATTGCGGCAAAGCCCTCTATTTCGTGAAGAGATCTCCGCCGCCCATGTCCTTCAGGCGCGAGCGCTGATCGAGGCACCAGCTTTCCGGGGTCCGCTTCTTCACCTCTACGGCGCGGCGCTCGTATTCGCTCGCCAGCTTCTTCTGGAAAATCTCCTTGCCGAAAGCCTGTTCGCCTGTCTCGACGAAGGCCTGGACGTAGCGGTCGGCAAGCTCCTTGTTGACGTCCATGAGCAGCGGGCAGGCCTCGCCGATCTGATGCATCAGGCTCGCCGAACGCGCCACGCCGTCGATTGTCGGGGCGGGCTCGGCCTTTTGCGCGCCGGCGGGCAGGGCGGCGAGCCAGAGCGGCGCGAACGCCAGCAGGAAAATAGTCTTGTTCATCTTGGACGGCCCCCAAGCCGGCGACGAGACATAAATCCTAGAGCGGCGTTTCGCCGTCGCGCAGCCTTCTTCCGCCGGATCATCGCGCATGTCAGGGGATGGCGCAAAACTGCCCATTTCGTGCGGGAGTCAACGAACTCTTAACTTTAACGAAGCCTAATGCGGCGTCAGGAGCCGGAATCCCGTTTCGACTCACATTCGCGTTGACGCCCATAATCTCCCATGCTATCCCAAATCATCCCGTCGAGTTCAGTGCAGCACAGTTCCGACACCGTCCGCCAAGCGGCGGATACGGACCGGTCCTTTGCGCGCGGGCCTGAGGCGGCGACGTGTACGCGTGAGAATTCGAGTGGCGGAGCGGGAACTCTTTCTCGGCAATTTCACCAGCCGGATCGACGCCAAGGGGCGGGTCTCGATCCCGGCGCCCTTCCGGGCGGCGCTGGCGAAGGACGGGTTCGAGGGGCTGTTCGTTCATCCTTCGCTGGACGCGCCGGCCGTGGATTGCGGCGGCCATGCGCTGCTGGCGGAACTGGACGCCATGCTGGAGACATATCCTCCCTACACGGAGGAGCGGGACGTTCTCTCGCGCGCCCTGATGGGCATGAGCGAGCGCCTGAAAGTGGATCCGGAAGGCCGCGTGCAATTGAGCGAGCAGTGCAAGGCGCAAGCCTCGATCGCCGGGGAGGTCAGCTTCGTCGGCATGGGGCACAAGTTTCAGATCTGGGAGCCGGGACGTTTTCGCGCGCAGCAGGAAGAGGCCAGAAACCGGGCGCGCGACTTACGGAAACTGACCGGAGCCAGAGGGGCGGCGGGCCACACGCCGCCCGGGCCTGGAGCACGGGAATGATGACGGGCCGCGGGGAGGCCATGCCCCCCGCAGGCGGACCGGCCCGCCACGTTCCCGTGCTTCTCCAGGAAGTTCTCGAGGGCCTTCGGCCGCGCGACGGCGGCCTCTATGTCGACGGCACGTTCGGCGCGGGCGGATATTCGCGCGCCATTCTGGCGACGCCGGGCGCGCGCGTGGTGGCGTTCGACCGCGATCCTTCCGCCATCCGCGCCGGCGCCGAGCTGGTGGCGGCTTCCGGCGGGCGGTTGACGCTGGTGCAGGCGCGCTTCGGCGATCTCGCGCGCGAGCTTCGCGCGCTCGGAATAGCGAAAGTCGACGGCGTCGCGCTCGACATCGGCGTGTCGTCCATGCAGTTCGACGAGGCGGCGCGCGGCTTTTCCTTCCGCTTCGACGGGCCGCTCGACATGCGCATGGAAAGCGCTGGACGCAGCGCCGCCGACATCGTCAACGAAGAAGACGAAGAGCGGCTCGCCGACATCATCTATCATTACGGCGAAGACCGCGCCTCGCGCCGTATCGCGCGCTTCATCGTCAATGCGCGCAAAACGGCGCCGATCGCCACGACAGCCGCGCTGGCGGACCTTGTGCAGCGCGCCATCCCCGGCAAGCCCGGCGACATTCATCCGGCGACGCGTACGTTCCAGGCCCTGCGTATCGCCGTCAACGACGAGCTCGGCGAACTCGTGCGCGCGCTGGCCGGCGCCGAGGAAATCCTGGTCGAGGGCGGCGCGCTCGCCGTCGTCTCCTTTCACTCGCTGGAAGACCGCATCGTGAAGCAGTTCCTCGCGCAACGCTCCGGTCGCGGCGAGGCGCGCTCGCGCCTGCTGCCGGGCGAGCCCGCTCCGCCCGCTTCGACCTTCACGCTTCAGACGCGCCAGGCGATTGCGCCCTCGGCGGCCGAAGTCGCCGGCAATGTACGCGCGCGCTCCGCAAAACTGCGCGTCGCGCTGCGCACGAACGCGCCCGCGCTCGGGCTCGATGCGCGGCTCGTCGCGCTGGCCGCTCTGCCCGATCGCCAGTCGAGCAAAGGGGGGAGGCGCAGATGATCCGCTTTCTCAATATCGTTGCGGCGGCGGCGCTCGTCGGTTCGGCGGTCTACGCCTATACGATCAAGTACCAGACGATCTATCGCGCCGATCAGATCGCCAAGCTCACGCGCCAAATTCAGATGGAGCGCGACGGCCTCAATATGCAGCGCGCGGAATGGGCGCATCTGACGCGGCCCGACCGGCTTCTGCCGCTTGCCGACAAATATCTGACCGACCTGGAGATGACCCGTCCAAACCAGATCGTCACCTTCGCGCAATTGCCCGACCGCGCCGCGCGCGGCGACGAGATCGGCAAGAAACTCGAGGCGCTGGGGCTGGCGGAGCCGACGAACACGCCGAGCGCGAGCCGGTCTTCCGCCCCGGCGACGCCGACGGCCACGCCCGCGGCGAGGAAGCCGAGATGAACGAGCAGCAGAACATGCCGTCGGACGAAGTCGTGGCGCCCGTCATAGCGAGGAACGCAAGCGACGAAGCGATCCATCCCCAAGAGGCGCCGGTGGCCGGATCGCCTCGCTCCGCTTGCGATGACGGTGGTCCAGACTCCTTTGACACGACCCCCGCGCCGCGCGCGCCGGAACTGTCGCGCACGGAGCGCTTCCGCAACTGGGCCAGGGGCCTTCTGTCCACCAAGCTGGAAAAGAGCGACCGGCGCATCCGGCTCGTCGCCGTCTGCTTCGGCCTGCTCTACTGCGTCATCGCCGGCAAGCTGATCTGGCTCGGCTTCAAGCCCAATCCGCAGAGCATGCGCGCCGCCGCCGCCGCCGCTTCCGCCGCCGCGCGGCCGGACATGCTCGACCGCAACGGCGAGGTGCTGGCGACGGACGTGCGCGTCATGTCGATCTTCGCCGAGCCGCGTCGCATCATCGACAAGGACGAGGCGACCGAACTGCTGACCGCCGTGCTGCCCGACGTCGACGCGCGCGAGCTTCGTGAAAAACTCGGCTCGCGCAAGGGCTTCGTCTGGGTGAAGCGCGAAGTCAGCCCGAAGCAGCAGCAGGAAGTCTATCGCCTCGGCCTGCCGGGCGTCGGCTTCTGGCCGGAGAACAAGCGCGTCTATCCCAACGGCCCGCTCGCCGCGCATGTGCTCGGCTTCACCAATGTCGACAATCAGGGCATTGCCGGCATGGAGAAATATATCGACGGGCAGGGGCTCGCCGACCTGCACGGCGCGGGCTTCGATCTCTCCGCCGAAAATCTCAAGCCCATCAGCCTGTCGCTCGACGCGAAAGCGACGTTCGCGCTGCGCGACGAACTCGCCAAGGGCATGGAGCATTTCCGCGCCAAGGCGGCGGCCGCCGCCATTCTCGACGTCAACACCGGCGAGGTCGTGGCGCTCGCCTCGCTGCCCGACTACGACCCGAACAATCCCGCCGACGCGCTCAAGCCCGACCACATCAACCGCATGAACGTCGGCGTGTTCGAAATGGGCTCGACCTTCAAGGCGCTGACCGTGGCGATGGCGCTCGACAACGCCAAGGTCAACCTCAATTCGCAGATCGACGCCCGCAACGCGCTGCGCTACGGGCGCTTCAAGATTCACGATTATCACGCCAAGAACCGCTCGCTCACGGTGCCCGAGGTCTTCACCTATTCTTCCAACATCGGCACGGCGCGCATGGCGCTGATGGTGGGCGTGGAAGGCCACAAGACCTTCCTGCGCAAGATGGGCCAGCTCGACCGGATGCGCACGGAGCTGCCGGAATCGGCCGAGCCGATCGTGCCGAAGAACTGGGGCGAGCTGAACACGATGACCATCGCCTTCGGCCACGGCCTCGCCGTCGCGCCGCTGCAGGCGATGATGGCGGTGGGCGCGCTCGCCAACGGCGGCTATCTCATCAGGCCGACCTTCATCAAGCGCAGCGAGGAAGAGGCGCGGCGCGGCGCGCCGCAGGTGGTGAAGCCCGAGACCAGCGAGGCGCTGCGCTACGTCATGCGCCTCAACGCCGAGGTCGGCAGCGCGCGCAAGGTGGACATTCCCGGCTATTTCGTCGGCGGCAAGACGGGCACGGCGGAGAAGGTCGTCAACGGCCGTTATTCGAAGACCAAGCTGTTCACCACCTTCATGGCGCTGGCCCCGGCCGACAAGCCGCGCTATCTCGTCGCCACCGTGATGGACGAGCCGCAGGCGGCGCCGGAGACGCACGGCTATGCGACGGCGGCCTACAATGCCGGCGTCGTGACCGGACGGATCCTGGAGCGGGCGGGGCCGATTCTCGGCCTCGAGCCGCGCTTCAAGGCGCCTGAGACGCCGTTCCCGCTGCTCGCGCGCATGGGCTACGCCAAGGCGAACATGCCTGCCGCCAAGACCGCGGACAATCATTGATGCGGTTCGACGCGCTCATACCCGAAGCGGCCGAAAGCCGCCATGCGGCGCTGGACATCGCGGGACTCGCAGCCGACAGCCGCAAGGCCGGTCCGCGCAGCCTGTTCTTCGCCGTGCCCGGCACCCAGGCCGACGGCCTCTCCTTCGCGCCCGACGCGATCGCGCGCGGCGCCGTCGCCGTGGTGGCGGCGCGCGCGCCTGACAGGCCGCTGGACGCGCCCGTCGTCGTCGTCGCCGATGTGCGGCTCGCGCTTTCGCGCGCGGCGGCGCGCTTCCATCCCTTGCAACCCGCGACCATCGCCGCGGTGACGGGCACGAGCGGCAAGACCTCGATCGCCGCCTTCCTGCGCCAGATCTGGCTGTTCTGCGGACGGCAGGCGGCGTCCATGGGCACGATTGGCGTCGTCGCGCCGTCCGGCGCCGTCTACGGCTCGCTGACGACGCCGGATTCGATCACGCTGCACGAAACGCTGGAAAAGCTCGCCCAGGACGGCGTGACGCATCTGGCCATGGAAGCCTCCTCGCACGGGCTCGACCAGCGCCGCCTCGACGGCGTGCGGCTCGCGGCCGCCGCCTTCACCAACCTGTCGCGCGACCATCTCGATTATCACGCCACGCTCGACGATTATCTTTCCGCCAAGCTGCGGCTGTTCGAGGCGCTGCTGCAGCCGGGCCAGCCGGCGGTCATCGACGCCGACACAGATGTTGCGCCACGCGTGATCGCGGCTTGTGAAGCACGCGGGCTCGACGTGCGCACGGTGGGTCGCAAGGGCCATGCGGTCCGCCTCATCGAGCGTGCGGCGGAAGGTTTTGCGACGCGCCTGATGCTGGAATGCGAGGGCAAGGCCTATCGCGTCCTGCTGCCGCTTGCCGGCGAATTCCAGACGTCCAACGCGCTCGTCGCCGCCGGGCTCGCCATCGCCTGCGGCGAGACCCCGCGCAATGTTTTTTCCGCGCTCGAGAGACTGGTCGGCGCGCCCGGCCGCATCGAGCGCGTCGGCGAGCGCAACGGCGGCGCGGCCTTCGTCGATTATGCGCACAAGCCCGGCGCGCTGGAGACGGCGATTTCCGCGCTGCGCCCCTTCGCGCAGGGGAAAATGATCGTCGTATTCGGCTGCGGCGGCGACCGCGACCGGGGAAAAAGGCCGATCATGGGCGAGATTTCTGCGCGGCTGGCCGACATCACCATCGTGACCGACGACAATCCGCGCAGCGAGGCGCCCGCGAGCATTCGCGCCGCCATTCTCGAGGGCGCGAAGACGCACATGAACGCCGACGTGCGCGAGATCGGCGACCGGGCGGCCGCGATCGCGGCGGGCGTCAAGCTGCTGGCGCCGGGCGATGTTCTGCTGGTCGCCGGCAAGGGCCATGAAACCGGCCAGATCATAGGGTCGAAGACAATTCCTTTCTCCGATCACGAGGCCGTGCGCGCGGCGCTCGAAGGCGAGGCGCGATGAACGACGAGACGCTCTGGACACCGCTCGCGCTCGTCGCGCCGCTCGGCGCGCGGGTGAGCGGCGCCCTGCCGGCGCGCGGGATCACGGGCGTGTCCATCGACACGCGCACGCTGCAGGACGGCGATCTCTTCGTCGCGCTGAAAGGCGACAATTCCGACGGCCACGATTACGTGCGCAAGGCCTTCGAGGCGGGCGCGGCGGCCGCGGTCGTCGACGAGGCCCATGCCGACGCGCTGGCCGGCGCGGGCCCGCTCTATGTAGCCAAAGACACGCTCGTCGCGCTCGAGGGCCTCGGCCGCGCGGCGCGCGCGCGCTCCAAGGCGCGCATCGTCGCGGTGACCGGCTCGGTCGGCAAGACGACGACCAAGGAGTTGCTTCGTTGCGCGCTTGCAAGCGCGGGCGAGACCCATGCGTCGGCGGCCTCCTACAACAACCACTGGGGCGTGCCGCTAACGCTGGCGCGGATGCCGCAATCGGCGCGTTTCGGCGTGTTCGAGATCGGCATGAATCATGCCGGCGAGATCACGCCGCTCGTCGCCATGGCGCGGCCGCATGTCGCGATCATCACGCGCATCGCGCCCGTGCATCTCGCGCATTTCGCCTCGATCGAGGCCATTGCCGACGCCAAGGCCGAGATATTCTCGGGCCTCCAGCGTGGCGGCGTCGCCATTCTCAATCGCGACGACGCGCAATTCGAGCGGCTGCGCGCGGCGGCGCGCGACGCGGGCGTGCGCTTCACGCTGTCGTTCGGCGAGAGCGAAGAGGCCGATGCGATCCTCCTCGAATGCGAGGTCGACGGCCAGACGACGCGCGTGAAAGCGCGCGCGCTGGGGCAGGACCTCGACTACAGGATCGGCGCGCCGGGCAGGCATATCGCCATGAATTCGCTGGCCGTGCTGCTGGCGGCGCGCGCCGCAGGCCTCGAGCTTGCCGCCGCCGCGCGCGCGCTGGCGCATTTCGAGCCGCCGGCCGGCCGCGGCCAGCGCGAGACGCTCGAGGCGGCCGACGGGCCGTTCACGCTGATCGACGAGAGCTACAACGCCAATCCCGCCTCGATGCGCGCGGCGCTCGACCTGCTCGGCGCGGCGAAAGGCGCGCGGCGAATCGCCGTGCTCGGCGACATGCTGGAGCTTGGCCCCGACGGGCCGGCGCTGCACGCCGCGATTGCCGAGGATATCGAACGAAACCAGGTGGATCTGGTGTTCACGGCCGGACCATTGATGCGCGCGCTGGCGGAGGCTATTCCGGCCGGGCGGCGCGGCGCCCATGCGGCCAATGCCGCCGCGCTCGAACCCATCGTGCTGGACGCGCTCGGCGCCGGCGACGTCGTCATGATCAAGGGCTCCAACGGGAGCCGCATGGGACCGCTCGTGGCGGCGATGCGAAAGGCCTTCGCCTCGCCGCAGGGCGCGACCGCCTGAGGATAAAGCAATGCTGACCTGGCTCGCGGACTTCGCACACGTCTTCGGTCCGCTCAACCTGTTCAAGTACATCACGTTCCGCGCCGGCGGCGCGGCGGCGACGGCGCTGTTCTTCGTCTTCTTCTTCGGGCCCGGCATCATCGCCGCGCTGCGCATCAAGCAGGGCAAGGGCCAGCCGATCCGCGAGGACGGGCCGCAGTCGCACCTTCTGACCAAGAAGGGCACGCCGACCATGGGCGGGCTGATGATCCTGTCCGGGCTGATCTTCGCCACGCTGCTGTGGGCGCGCCTGACCAACCCCTACGTGTGGATCGTGCTGCTGGTGATGACGGGCTTCGGCCTCATCGGCTTCTACGACGATTATCTGAAAGTCACGCGGCAGTCGCACAAGGGCTTCTCGGGCCGGATGCGCCTGTCGTTCGAGGCGCTGATCGCGCTCATCGCCTGCATCGCCATGATGCGCGTCGGCGCAGCCAACGCCACCATGCTGGCGCTGCCGTTCGGCAAGGGTTTCGCCTTCAATCTCGGGCTGGGCTTCCTGCTGTTCGGCCCCTTCGTGATCGTGGCGGCCGGCAATTCGGTGAACATGACCGACGGTCTGGACGGACTGGCGATCGTGCCGGCGATGATTGCGGCCGGCGCTTTCGCGCTCATCGCGTACCTGGCGGGCAATGCGATCTTCTCGAATTATCTCGCCATCAATTTCGTGCCCGGCACCGGCGAACTGACCGTCGTCTGCGGCGCGCTGATCGGCGCGGGGCTCGGCTTCCTGTGGTTCAACGCGCCGCCCGCGCAGATATTCATGGGCGATACCGGCTCGCTCGCGCTCGGCGGGCTCATCGGCACGGTCGCGGTGGCGGTGAAGCACGAGATCGTGCTGATGATCATCGGCGGCCTGTTCGTGCTGGAGACGCTGTCCGTCATCGTGCAGGTCGCGTCCTTCAAGCTGACCGGCAAGCGCGTATTCCGCATGGCGCCGATCCACCATCATTTCGAGCAGCTCGGCTGGTCGGAATCGCAGATCGTCGTGCGCTTCTGGATCGTCGCCTTCGTGCTGGCGCTGATCGGCCTCTCGACCCTGAAGGTGCGCTGAATGATCGCCGCCACAACCTTTGCGACCAGGAAAGTCGCGCTGTTCGGCCTCGGCGGCTCGGGGCTCGCGACCGCTCATGCGTTGAAGGCGGGCGGCGCCGACGTCTCGGTCTGGGACGACAGCGCGGCTTCGCGCGACAAGGCGAAGGCGGAAGGTTTCGCGCCGGTCGACCTGTCGAGCGCGGACTGGTCGCGGTTTTCGTCCTTCATCCTTTCGCCCGGCGTGCCGCTCACCCATCCCGAGCCGCACTGGACGGTGAGAAAAGCGCAGGACGCCGGCGTCGAGATCATCGGCGATATCGAAATCTTCTGCCGCGAACGCCGCAAGCACGCGCCGAACGCGCTGTTCGTCGCCATCACCGGCACCAACGGCAAGTCGACGACGACGGCGCTGACCGCGCATCTGTTCACGTCGTTCGGCAAGGACACGCAGATGGGCGGCAATATCGGCACGCCCATTCTCGCGCTCGCGCCGCTCGCGGACGAGCGCGTCTACGTGATCGAGCTTTCAACCTTCCAGATCGATCTCACGCCGTCGCTCGACCCGTCCGTCGGCGTACTGCTCAACCTCACGCCCGACCACATCGACCGTCACGGCACGATGGACAATTACGCCGCCATCAAGGAGCGGCTCGTGGCCGCCGCCGATCGCGCGGTGATTTCGGTCGACGATCATTACGTGCGCGAGATCGCGGAACGGCGCTTTGCGGCGGGGCGCGAGACGATCGCGATATCCGTCGCGCATCCCGGCATGGCGGATGGCCTCGTCGCGCAGGGGACGACGATCGAGCATCGCTCCGCGCGCGTCTCGACGCCGATCGCCGATCTCGCCGGCATCGCCTCCCTGCGCGGCGCGCACAATGCGCAGAACGCGCTCGCCGCCGTCGCCGCGCTCGGCGAGCTGGCGAACGACCATGCGCGCGTGCAGGCGGGCTTGCGCAGCTTTCCCGGGCTTGCGCATCGCATGGAGGGCGTCGGAAAGCTCGGCCGCACGCTCTTCGTCAACGATTCCAAGGCGACGAACGCCGACGCCGCCGAAAAGGCGCTCCGGTCGTTCCGCGACATCTTCTGGATCATCGGCGGCAAGTCGAAGGAAGGCGGCATCGAGCCGCTGCGCCCGCTGTTTTCGCGCGTCGCCAAGGCCTATCTGATCGGCGCGGCGACGGACGATTTTGCGCGCACGCTGGACGGCGCGGTCGCCTATGAAAAATGCGGGACGCTCGACGTCGCCACGCGCGTCGCGGCGCGCGACGCGGCGCTGTCGCAAGCGCAGGAGCCGGTCGTGCTGCTGTCGCCGGCCTGCGCCTCCTACGACCAGTTTCCGAATTTCGAGAAGCGCGGCGACGCCTTTCGCAGCGTCGTCACGGACATCCTCAAGGCTGGGGGCGCATCATGATATCGCGGGCCGATCGTTCTCCCCTTTCCGACTGGCTCTGGACCATCGACCGCTGGCTGCTCGGCGCGCTCGGCCTGCTCATGGTCTGCGGCCTCGTGTTCGGCATGGCGGGCTCGCCGCCAGTCGCCGAGCGCCTGCATCTTCCGACGTTCTACTTCGTCAATCACCAGGCCATGTATCTCGCGCCGGCGGTGGCGGTGATGATCGGCGCCTCGTTCCTCACGCCGCGCCAGGTGCGGCGCACGGCGCTCGTCGTCTTCATCGGCGCCATGGCGCTGGTCTTCGCCGCGCTGCTGTTCGGCGCGGAAGTGAAGGGCGCGCGCCGCTGGATTTTTGGCGTGCAGCCGTCCGAATTCGTCAAGCCGGCTTTCGCCGTGCTCGCAGGATGGGCGTTTTCGGAAGGCGCGCGGCGTCGCGACGTGCCGGCGAACATGCTGGCGATCCTCATCCTGCCCGCGACCGTCGTGCCGCTCATCATGCAGCCCGACTTCGGCCAGACCATGCTGATCTCGCTGGTGTGGGGCGCGCTGTTCTTCATGGCGGGCCTGCACTGGTTCTGGGTCGCCGGCATCGGCGGCGCGGGCGCCTTGTCCGTGGTCGCGGCCTATAAATTCGTGCCGCACGTGCGCGCGAGAATCCTGAAGTTCCTCGAGCCGCAATCGGCTGGCGGCGTCACCGACACGTTCCAGGTCGATACGGCGCGCGACAGCTTCATCGCCGGCGGATGGCTCGGCAAGGGGCCGGGCGAGGGCACGCTGAAGCGCATCCTTCCCGACAGCCACACCGATTTCATCTTCGCCGTCACCGGCGAGGAATTCGGCGTCATCGTCTGCATCCTGCTCGTCACGCTCTTCGCCTTCATCGTCGTGCGCGGACTGACCAGCGCGGCGAAGAACGAGGACCCGTTCTGCCGTTTCGCCGCGGCGGGCCTGACCATGCTGTTCGGCGTCCAGAGCTGCATCAATCTGGCGGTCAATCTTCACCTCATGCCGGCCAAGGGCATGACGCTGCCCTTCGTCAGCTATGGCGGCTCCTCGCTCATCTCGCTGGCGCTCGGCATGGGCTTCCTCATCGCGGTGACGCGCAAGCGGCCGCGCACGGAAGTGTTGATGGACGCGGCTCTCGACCCGGCGCCGCAGCGCGCATGAGCGGCGAGACGATCCTGGTGGCCGCCGGCGGCACGGGCGGCCATCTCTTTCCGGCCGAGGCGCTCGCCCATGCGCTGATCGCACGCGGTTTCGTCGTCGATCTCGCCACCGACACGCGCGCCGAAAAATACGGCCAGGCCTTTCCCGCGCGAAAAATCCATGCCATTCCGGCGGCGACGCCGACGGGCGGAGGAGCGGCCTCCAGGGCGATGGCGATTGCGACGCTCGGGCGCGGCGTGCTTTCCTCCCTGGCGCTGCTGCGGCGGATAAAGCCCGCGGTTGTCGTCGGTTTCGGCGGCTATCCGACCGTGCCGCCGCTCGTCGCCGCGAGCCTGCTGAAAATTCCTGCCGTGCTGCACGAGCAGAATGCGGTGATGGGCCGCGCCAACCGCTTTCTCGCCGGGCGCGTGCAGAAGATCGCCACGGGCTTTCCGCTGGCGCGCGCCGACGCGGCAGTCCTTGCGAAATGCGCGGTGACTGGCAATCCGCTGCGGCCCGCGGTGCTCGAGGCGGCGAAACAGCCCTATCCCCCGTTCGACAAATGCGCGCTGAACGTGCTCGTCACCGGCGGCTCGCAGGGGGCGAAAGTCTTTTCCGACATCGTGCCGGCGGCGATCGAGGCGCTCTCGCCGGAGGAACGCGCGCGCATAAAACTCGTGCAACAGGCGCGCGGCGAAGACCGGGAGCGCGTGCTGGAAACCTACAGGCGCGTTGGCTTTTCGGCCGATGTCGAGCCCTTCTTCAAGGATTTGCCGGCGCGCATCGGCGCGGCGCATCTGCTGATCGCGCGTTCCGGCGCTTCGACGGTGGCGGAGGTTGCGGGCATCGGCCGGCCGGCCATTCTCGTGCCTTTCCCTTTCGCGCTCGACGCCGACCAGGCGGCCAACGCGGCCGAGCTTGCCCGCACCGGCGCGGTCGACGTGATCGACCAGAAAGTCTTCACCGTCGAGAAACTGACGGAATTGCTGCGCGCCGCGCTCGCCGACCCGCAAGGGTTGACGAAACGGGCGGAAGCCGCCAAGAGCGCTGGCATTCTCGACGCCGCCGAGCGGCTTGCCGACATCGTGGCCGGCCTCGTTCGATCCAAGGGTTGATCTCATGAAATTGCCGCGCGATCTCGGCCCCATTCATTTCGTCGGCATCGGCGGCATCGGCATGTCCGGCATCGCCGAGGTGCTCATCAATCTCGGCTACAAGGTGCAGGGGTCGGACGCGTCCGAAAACGCCAACGTCAAGCGCCTCGCCGACAAGGGCGCGAGAGTCTTCGTCGGCCATAGCGCAAGCAATCTCGGCGACGCGGCGGTGGTGGTGGTCTCCACCGCGATCAAGCGCGACAATCCGGAACTCGCGGCGGCGCGCGAACTGCGCCTGCCGGTCGTGCGCCGCGCCGAAATGCTGGCGGAGCTGATGCGGCTCAAGCAATGCGTGGCGATTGCCGGCACGCACGGCAAGACGACGACGACCTCGATCGTCGCGACGCTGCTCGACGCCGGCGGCCTCGATCCGACGGTCATCAACGGCGGCATCATCAACGCCTATGGCACGAATGCGCGCCTTGGCGCCGGCGACTGGATGGTGGTGGAAGCCGACGAGAGCGACGGCACGTTCCTCAAGCTGCCCGCCGACGTCGCCATCGTGACGAATATCGACCCCGAGCATCTCGATCACTTCAAGACGTTCGACGCGATCAAGGAAGCCTTCCGCCAGTTCATCGAGAACCTGCCGTTCTACGGCTTCGCGGTGATGTGCCTCGACCATCCCGCCGTGCAGGAGCTGGTCGGCAAGATCGAGGACCGGCGCGTCATCACCTACGGCGAAAACCCGCAGGCCGACGTGCGGCTGCTGGACGTCGATCTCACCGGCGGCGTGTCGCGCTTCAACGTGCTGATGCGCGACCGCAAGAGCGGCGCGGCCACCTATCTCGAAAACCTCGTGATGCCGATGCCCGGCCATCACAATGCGCTGAACGCCGTCGCCGCGATCGCGGTCGCCAGCGAGCTCGGCCTGACGGCCGATCAGATCCGCAAGGCGCTGGCTTCGTTCGGCGGCGTGAAGCGCCGCTTCACCAAGACCGGCGAATGGAACGGCGTGTCGATCTTCGACGATTACGGCCACCACCCGGTCGAGATCGCGGCGGTGCTGCGCGCGGCGCGCGCCTCGACCAAGGGCCAGGTGATCGCGATCGTGCAGCCGCACCGCTACACGCGCCTGCAGAGCCTGTTCGACCAGTTCGCCACCTGCTTCAACGACGCCGACACGGTGATCGTCGCCGACGTCTACGCGGCGGGCGAGCAGCCGATCGAGGGCATGGACAAGAACGGGCTCGTGGCCGCGATCACCGCGCACGGCCATCGCCAGGCGCTCGCGCTGCCGGGCCCGGACGCGCTGCCGGCGATGGTGAAGGAGATCGCGCGGCCGGGCGACTATGTCGTCTGCCTCGGCGCGGGCAACATCACGCAATGGGCCTACGCCTTGCCGGCGCAGTTGGCGGGATGAGTATGCGCTGCGGCTCGACCCCCTCCCTTGCCCTCCCCCGCTCCGCGGGAGAGGGGACGGCAAGCATTCGTGTTCAACAATGCGCGAACTTCTTGCACGCATCCGCTCCCTCTCCCGCAAAGCGGGGGAGGGTTGGGGAGGGGGCTGAGCGGCAGCGATGACCTTCCCCGACATCACGCCGGACCTGCGCGCGCAAATGCCGGAGCTGCGCGGGCGCCTCACGGCGAACGAGCAACTCGCGCCCTTCACCTGGTTTCGCGTCGGCGGGCCGGCGCAGGCGCTGTTCCAGCCGGCCGACGAGGAAGACCTCTCGTATTTCCTCTCGCGGCTTTCGCCGGAGACGCCCGTCCTCGTCGTCGGCCTCGGCTCCAATCTCATCGTGCGCGACGGCGGCGTGCCGGGCGTCGTCATCCGGCTCGGCGGCAGGGCCTTCGCCGACATCGTCGTTGAGGAGGGCCATCGCCTGCGCGTCGGCGCGGCCGCGCCCGACCGCTTTGTCGCCAAGCGCGCGGCGGAGCTCGGCGTCGCGGGGCTGGAGTTTCTGTCCGGCATTCCAGGCTGCCTCGGCGGCGCCTTGCGCATGAACGCGGGCGCGCACGGCGGCGAGATCAAGGACGTTCTTATCGACGCGCGCGGCGTCGAGCGCAGCGGCGAGTTCATCGAGATCGGCAACGCCGGCATGGGCTTTTCCTACCGTCATTCGAGCGCGCCGCGCGACGTGATCTTCACGCAGGCCGTGTTGCAGGGGAGGGCGGGCGACAGGTTCGCCATTCAGGCCGAGATGGAGCGCATCGCGGAGGCGCGCGAGAAATCGCAGCCGATCCGCGAGAAGACGGGCGGCTCGACCTTCAAGAATCCGCCGGGCGGCAAGGCGTGGCAGGAAGTCGACAAGGCCGGCTGTCGCGGCCTGATCGTCGGCGGCGCGCAGGTCAGCGAGATGCACTGCAATTTTCTCATCAATCGCGGCGACGCCACGGCGGCCGACATCGAGGCGCTCGGCGAGGAGGTTCGTCGTCGCGTGCGCGAGACGAGCGGCGTCGAGCTCGAATGGGAGATCAAGCGCGTGGGCGTGGCGGGCTGATGGACCGCGAGCCTTCAGGCTCGCCGGCAGGCGCCAGCAAGCGCGAGCCTGAAGGCGCGCGGTCCGGTATTCCCCGTTTCCTCAGCTCCTGGGCGCTCTCGGCCGTTATCGTCGCGCTCGCCATCGCGCAGCAGGCTTCGGGCCACCTCAACGGCGACGATTCCTGGTTCATCCTGTTCGCCGAACGCGTCGCCAACGGCGCGAAGGCCTATGTCGACATTTCCGATCCCAACCCGCCGGCGGGATTTCTCGCCTACATGCCCGCGGTCTTCATGGCGCGTGCGGCGGGGCTTTCCGCGGAATTCTGGACGGTCGTCGAGACGTTCGCGCTCGCCTTCCTCTCGCTCGCGCTCGGCGCCGCGATCCTTTCGCGCGGCGGATTGCTCGCGCGCGAGGAAGCAGGCGTCGCGCGCAATGCGGGGCTGTGGGTTCTGCTGTTCGCCGTCGGTTTCGCCTTCGCCGAACGCGAGCATTTCGCGCTGATCGCCTTCCTGCCGTTCGCCGCCGCGATGCTCGCACGGGCGGAGCGCGCGAAGGTCGACGCGCTCGCGTTGCAAATCCTCGCCGGCCTCTGCGGCGGCGTCGCGCTCTGCTTCAAGCCCTATTACGCGCTGCCGCTCGGCGCCGTCGTTCTCTTCGCCTGCGCGCGCCGCCGTTCGGTCGCGCCGCTGTTCGCGCCCGAGAATTTCGCGGCCGCCGGCGTCGCCGTCGCCTACGGCCTCCTCGTCTGGCTGCGCTATCCCGACTACGTCTGGAGCGTGGCGACCGTCGCCATGGAGGTCTACGCGCCCGCGCGCTACGGCCTTGGCGACGTCATGGCCTCGACGCCCTTCGTCTTTTCGTCGGCACTGCTGCTGGCGGTCGGCGCAGGCTTCTATTTCCTCGGCTACGAGCCGCGCGCCGCGCTGCTCGCCGTCGCCTCGGCGGGTTTTTTCGCGACCTATGTCATCCAGTCGAAAAACTGGTTCAACCATGCCTGGCCCGGCGAGGCGCTCGGCGTGCTCGCGCTCGTCGCGCTGGCGCTCGGCAGGCTGCGCGCACAGCCGGAGGGGGCGGCGCGCTTTGCCCGCATCGCCGCGCTGCCCGCGCTTGCGATTGCGCCATTTCTCTGCGCGGCGCAGCTCAACCTGCCGGGCGCGGAGGAATATCCGGGGCTGACGGCGGCCGTGCAGACGAACGCGCCGGCGCGTCCGAAGATCGCCGCGCTCGCCCAGCAGCTCGACGTCGGCCATCCGCTGACGCGGCGGCTCGGCGGAACGTGGATCGGCCGGCGCAACGCGCTCTGGGTCGACAATTGCGTGCGCCAGATCCTGTCCACGAAGAAGGTTGACGATGAAACGCGCGCCAGGCTTCTCGAATACGCCGCCGACGAGCGGCGCGAGTTCGCCGAGGACATGGCGAAGGGCCGGCCGGACGTGCTGCTGATCGAGACGCCGCAATTGCGCGCATGGGCGCTGGGCAAGGCGGAATTTTCCGGCCTGCTGGACGGCTTGGCGAAGAAGGCGCAGGTGGGGGATGTCGAGGTGTGGGCGCGAGTCGGGAACGCGCCCTAAAGCGAGCCCTCATACTGAGGAGCGGCCAAAGGCCGCGTCTCGAAGGATGGGGATGCGGCCATGCTTCGAGACGCCGCTTTCAACGGCTCCTCAGCATGAGGATGGTGGATTTCGAAGGATCGAATCAATGAGCAAACACGTCGCGGTTCTGATGGGCGGATGGGCGTCGGAGCGGCCGGTGTCGCTCCGCTCGGGCGAAGCATGCGCCAAGGCGCTGGAAAGCGTCGGCTATCGCGTCACGCGGGTCGACGTCGGGCGCGACATAGCCGCGCAGCTCGCCGCGCTGGGGCCGGACGTCGCCTTCAACGCCCTGCATGGGCCGGGCGGCGAGGACGGCGTGATCCAGGGAGTGCTGGAGACGCTGCGCATCCCCTACACCCATTCCGGCGTGCTCGCCTCCGCGCTCGCCATGCAGAAGGACCTCGCCAAGACCATCATGGCCGCTGCCGGCGTGCCCGTGCCGTCGGGCAAGGTGGTCAGCCGCTTCGAGGCCGCCAAGGCGCATGTCCTGCCCGCGCCCTACGTGCTCAAGCCAGTTTCGGAAGGCTCGTCCTTCGGCGTCTTCATCATCAAGGAAGGGCGCTCGCACCCGCCGCAGGAGCTGATCTCCCCCGAGTGGACCTATGGCGACATGATGCTGGCGGAGAAATTCGTGGACGGCCGGGAGCTGACTTGCGCCGTCATGGGCGACCGGGCGCTCGGCGTCACGGAGATCAAACCCGTTTCCGAAGCGTTCTACGGATATGACGCAAAGTACGCAAAAGGCGGGTCTATTCACGTCGTACCCGCACAAATTAAAGAAAATATTTACCAAAGGATTCAAGAGTTGGCAGTTGTGGCGCACAGGGCGCTCGGCTGTCGCGGCGTGAGCCGGACGGACTTTCGGTACGACGACCGCCCCGGAGGTACGGGCGAACTCGTCGTGCTGGAGGTCAACACCCAGCCGGGCATGACGGAAACGTCGCTTGTGCCCGAGTTGGCCGCCCATCAGGGCATGTCGTTCGGCGAGCTGGTAAAATGGATGGTGGAAGACGCGTCCTGCGATCGTTGACGGAGCTGCTTGGCTCTCCGTTGGCCTTCGCGTTTGCGCGTCCGCAATTCGCCGCCGCCCCCGTTTCCCCTCCGTCCCCGCGCGCCCGCGCGCGCCGTCCGCGCCGCCCCGTTCTCGCGCGCCTGCGCGCCGCGGCCGTGCATCCGCTGGCCACGGGCGCACTCGTCTTCGGCTTCCTTGGCGTCGCCTTCGCCTATTCGGCCGTGCGCGGTGGGGCTTACGAGAATTTCATCCAGACCGTCGGCACCCCCGGCGATCTCATCGCCCGCGCGCTCGGCATGGGCGTCGACACGGTCACGATTTCCGGCATCAGCGAGCTGACGGAAAAGGAAATCCTCGCCTATGCCGGCGTGAAGGCGCGCAATTCGCTGCCCTATCTCGACGCCGAGGGGATGCGGACGCGGCTGCGCTCCGTGCCCATGGTGCGCGACGCCGAAGTGCGCAAGCTCTATCCGAGCCGCCTCGCCATCACCGTGGTCGAGCGCCAGCCCTATGCGCTGTGGCAGAAGGACGGACAGATCTCGATCGTCTCGGCCGATGGCGTGCCGATCGATACGCTGCACGACAACCGTTACGCCAGCCTGCCGCTGATCGTCGGCGACGGCGCCAACGAGCGGCTCGACCAGTATCGCCGGATCGTCGAGGCGGCGGGCGATCTCGGCGGCCGCATCAAGGCCGGCGCGCTGGTCTCGCGGCGCCGCTGGTCGCTGCACACGACCGACAATATCGAAGTCCGCCTGCCCGAGCTCGAGCCCGAGGCCGCGGTGCAACGGCTTGCGCGCCTGCAGCGCGACCATCGCATTCTCGACAAGGACATCATCGCGCTTGATCTGCGCGTACCCGGCCGCGTCGAGGTCCAGTTGAGCAACGAGGCGGCGAGCGCCCGCCTCGAGGCCCTATCCCGCAAGACCAAGGGGAAGGTCTGATGGGCGTGTCCGTACATCTGCCGCGTATGCGTCCGCTGTCTTCGCGCAAGAGCGCGATCCTGTCGGTGCTCGATGTCGGCACGACCAAGATCGTCTGCCTGATCGCGCGCCTCGACCCGATCGAGGCCGGTCAGCCTTCGCGCGGCCGCACGCACGGCTGCCGCATTCTCGGCATCGGCCACCAGCGCTCGCGCGGCATGAAGGCCGGGCAGGTCGTGGACATGGAGGAGGCCGAGACGGCCATCCGCCTCGCGGTCGACGCGGCGGAGCGCATGGCGGGCGTGCAGGTCGACAATGTCATCGTCTGCGCGTCGGGCGGCCGCATTTCCTCGCAGCATTTTCAGGCGAAAGTGGCGGTCGGCGACCGGTCCGTCGGCGAGCCCGACATTCATCGCGTGCTGGAGGCCACCTGCGCCCGCAGCGCGAGGGACGGCCGCGCGGTCCTGCATTCGCTGCCGACCAGCTTCTCGGTCGACGGCGCAGAGAACATCCGCGATCCCAAGGGCATGATCGGCGACGAACTCGCCGCGCATCTGCATGTCGTCTCCACCGATGCGGCGGCGGTGCGCAACCTCGGGCTGGCGGTCGAGCGCTGCCATCTGACGGTGGAAGCCTTCGTCGCCTCGCCCTACGCCTCCGCGCTCGCCACGCTCGGCGACGACGAGGCGGAGATCGGCGCGACCGTGATCGACTTCGGCGGCGGCTCGACCTCGGTCGGCGTGTTTGCCGGCGGCGCGCTCATTCACATGGATTGCGTGGCGGTCGGCGGCAATCACGTGACGCTCGACGTCGCGCGCGGCCTCAACGTGCGCCTCAATGGCGCGGAACGCCTGAAGACGCTCTATGGCAGCGCGATCCTCGCGCCGACCGACGAGCGCGAGACCATCGCCATCGAACATGTCGGCGACGACGCCGGCCAGACGACGCACCTGCCGCGCTCGCAGCTCGTGCGCATCATCCGTCCGCGCGTCGAGGAGATCGTGGAGCTCGTGCGCGACCGCCTGCGCCAGCAGGGCAGGCCGCTGCACGCGGGCTCGCGCATCGTGCTGACCGGCGGGGCGAGCCAGCTCACCGGCCTGCCCGAGACGGTGCGCCGCATCGTCGGCGGCCAGGTGCGCATCGGCCGGCCCGTCGGCGTGCAAGGCCTGCCGGAGTCCGGCAAGAGCCCGGCCTTTGCGGCGTCGGTCGGACTGCTGGTCTACCCGCAGGTGGCGGGGCAGGAACATTTCGAACCGAGCCGCGAGCGTCTTGCGGCGGCGGTCGGCGCTGACGGCTATTTCGCCCGGGTCGGGCGTTGGCTGAAGGAAAGTTTTTGAGTGCGGTCCGGACGGGGAAGCGGCGGCGGACCCCGACCGGATCAGTGAAACCGGGGCGCGTGTGTGCGGTCCATTGGAAAAGAGGCTGAGGCGATGACGATCAATCTGAAGGGACCCGAGCTGCGCGAGCTCAAGCCCAGAATCATGGTGTGCGGCGTCGGCGGCGGCGGCTGCAACGCGGTCAACAACATGATCATGTCGGGCCTCAGCGGCGTCGACTTCATCGTCGCCAACACCGACGCGCAGGCGCTCACCTCCTCGAAGGCCGATCGCATCATCCAGATGGGCCTGCAGGTCACCGAAGGCCTCGGCGCCGGCGCGCAGCCGGAAGTCGGCCGCGCGGCCGCCGAAGAGGCGATCGAGGAAATCCGCGACCACCTGGCCGGCGCGCACATGTGCTTCGTCACCGCCGGCATGGGCGGCGGCACCGGCACGGGCGCGGCTCCCGTCATCGCCCGCACGGCGCGCGACCTCGGCATCCTGACAGTCGGCGTCGTCACCAAGCCGTTCCAGTTCGAGGGCGCGCGGCGGATGCGCACCGCCGACGCCGGCATCGCCGAACTGATGAAGAGCGTCGACACGCTGATCGTCATCCCCAACCAGAACCTGTTCCGCATCGCCACGGAGCGCACGACCTTCGCCGACGCCTTCGCCATGGCCGACCAGGTGCTCTATTCGGGCGTCGCCTCGATCACCGACCTCATGGTCAAGCAGGGCCTCGTCAACCTCGACTTTGCCGACGTGCGCTCGGTGATGCGTGAAATGGGCAAGGCGATGATGGGCACCGGCGAGGCCTCGGGCGACCAGCGCGCCATCCATGCCGCGGAAGCCGCCATCGCCAATCCGCTGCTCGACGAAGTCGCGATGAAGGGCGCCAAGGGCCTGCTGATCTCGATCACCGGCGGCGCCGACATGACGCTGTACGAACTCGACGAAGCCGCCAGCCGCATCCGTCAGGAAGTCGACGAGGACGCCAATATTATCCTGGGCGCGACGCTGGACGAGTCGCTGGCCGGCGTGATCCGCGTCTCGGTCGTCGCCACGGGCCTCGACAAGCCCGCGATCTCCGCCGAAATCGACGATGCTCAGGCTAGGATCGCGGAAGCCGCGGACCGCCTGCGCCAGCAGGCGCTGGCCCGCGCCGCCGCGGCGCCGGTGCTCGCGCCGCAGCGCGAGCCGGAGCCGGTCGTCCAGCAGGCGGCCTCCGCCGACCACGCCGCAGCTTATGCCGCCGCCCAGCAGGCCGCGATCGCCCATGCCCAGGCCCTGGTGCAGGCGCAGGCGGTCGCCCAGGCCCCCGCGCCCGAGCCGGTCGAGCAGGTGCACGTCGCTCCCGTCGCCCCGCCGCAGACCTATTATCCGGCGCCGGCCGAACCGGCCGCGGTCGAGCAGCCGGCGCGCGCCGCCGGCCCGTATGTGCCGCCCGCGCCTGAGCAGCCGGTGCGCCAGCCGCGCATTCCGCAGATCGACGACATGCCGCAGCATGTGCAGCAGCAGTGGCACGAGGCGCGCGCCGCCGGTCAGGGCAACGCCGTCTCGGCGGTCGAGCAGCGCCGCCGCACCCTGTTCGAGCGCCTGACTTCCTTCGCCTCCAGCCGCGAAGAAGCCGCCCGCACGCAGGTCGAGCCGCAGATGGCCCGCCCGGCGCCGGTGGCCCAGCCGCAGGCGCGCCCGGCGCAGCCGGCCGCCGGCCATGCGGAATACGCCAAGCGCCCGGCGGCCCAGCCGGCGCGTCCCGCCGGCGCCGACGCTTACGGCCGTGTCGCTCCGGCGCGCCCGACCGAGGAAGAGCAGCTCGAAATTCCGGCCTTCCTGCGCCGCCAGTCCTGCTGAAACGCAATCCGGCGCCGGGCAGGCTCCGCCCGGCGCCGCCTTTGTCTAACTACATGATTGTTTGAATTTATTTTCTCCAGACCGCCTTTAATATTTGTTCATAATCCGTGATTTGGCGACTGCCGCCCGCGCGGCTAATTTCCGGCCCGATTTAGTCAGCTTCCAGATGATCCGGCGCGCTCGCCGGAAATCGGGGTTGAGCGTGTGTCGAAGGCCAGCGTCTGGGCGCCTTCGGCGAGTTGGGTGGCAACCCTGGCGGACAGGAAGCGGATGGCCCGTCTCGAAACAGCAACACGCTCCACGATGCGCCGCGCCCGTTCCCGCGACCTGGGCCGGGAATTGCAAACCACTCTTTCCTCTTCTGTCGCGCTGGACGGCGTCGGCGTCCATTCCGGCAAGCCGGCGCGCATCTTGCTTCATCCGGCGGACGCCAACACGGGCCTTGTCTTCCTGCGCAGCGACCTGGCCGCCGAACCCGTCGCTCCGGCGCTCTGGTCGCGCGTCGTCTCTACCGAGCTCTGCACGACAATCGGCCTCGACGGCCGTCACGCGGTCGCGACCGTCGAACATGCCCTGGCCGCATTGGCCGGGCTTGGCGTCGACAACGCCCTGATCGAAGTGGATGGCCCGGAAATTCCGGTGCTCGACGGCTCGGCGGCGCCTTTCGTGGCCGCGATCGACGAAGCGGGTGTCGCGACGCAGGCGGCCGGGCGCCGCGCCATCGAAATCCTGAAGGCCGTGCGCGTAGAGCGCGGAAACGCCTTCGCGGAACTTTCGCCGACCGACGGCGACGGCCTGACGCTGGATGTCGAAATCGACTTCGACCACGCCGCGATCGGCCGCCAGCGCAGGGCGCTGCGGCTCGACCCGGCCACTTTCCGCCGGGAACTCGCCCGCGCGCGGACCTTCGGTTTTGTCGGCGACATCGAGCGGCTGTGGCGGGCCGGTTTTGCGCTGGGCGCGTCGCTGGAAAACTCCATCGCCATTTCCGGGGCCGGCGTGCTCAATCCCGAGGGACTGCGCTTCCGCGACGAGTTCGTGCGCCACAAGATGCTCGACGCCGTGGGCGATCTCGCGCTTGCCGGCGCGCCGATCCGCGGCGCCTTCCGTTCGCGCTGCGGCGGCCATGCGCTCAACCACGCCGTGCTGAAGGCGCTGTTCGCCGATCGGAGCGCGTGGCGCTTTTCAGCGGGCGTCGCGCCGGCGCGCGGCGAAATGCGCCCGGACATCGGCGCGCGCATCGCTTTCGGCGTGCAGCCGGCGCTTGCGCCCGACCGCAGCTAGTTCGGCGCCCACTTTTTCGCGGCGCGCTCTACAGATCGCCACAATCGCGCCGCATGACACGGGAGCGACAAGTTGGCGTTGCGGGATGATTTGCGCTATGACGCCCGTGGCTTCGCGTCGCATGCGCCGAACGGTTACGATTCGGCGACATAGGCGCGCGTATACATTGCGCTGAAGTCGCGCCAGGAGATTGCGTCAGCAGGGCGTCCGCCCGCCGGCGCCGGAGCATTGGGGAGGCCGGCGGCCCTCGCGCTCCGTCGAGTTTCGCCGCCGTGAGATGACATGATGCAGAGCCTGGTCCGTTCGATCCTGCACAAGACCGCCGGCGCCCGACGCGTCGCGCTGGTCGCGGCCGCGAGCCTGCCGCTGGCCGGTTGTTCGGCGCTCGACAGCGCCTCGAACCCCCTGAGCAGCTTTTTCGGCGGCGAGAAGTACAAGACCGAAATCCTGCCGGACGTGCCGGCCGACGGCATCTACGACCAGGGCCTCGCGCGCCTCGGCAAGAAGGACTTCTCCGGCGCCGCCAAGAAGTTCGGCGAGCTGGAAAAGCAGTATCCGAATTCCGGCTGGTCGCAGAAGGGCCTGCTGATGCAGACCTATTCGGAATATACGGAAGGCAAGTACGACGAGGCGGTGGCCACCGCCAACCGCTACATCGGCCTCTATCCGAATTCGAAGGATGCGCCTTACGTCTACTATCTGGCGGGCATGTCCTACTACAACCAGATCCCGGACGCCGATCGCGACCAGGAGCGCGCGGAAAAGTCCGTCACGATCTTCAACCAGCTCGTTCAGAAATATCCCAAGTCGGAATATGTGAACGACGCCAAGTTCAAGATTCAGGTCGCCAAGGACCAACTCGCGGCGCGCGAGATGAAGGTCGGCCGCTATTATCTCGAGCAGAGCAATTATACGGCGGGGATCAATCGCTTCCGCGAGGTGCTGGGCAAGTACCAGTCGACGCGCCACACGGAAGAGGCGCTGTTCCGCCTGACCGAAGCCTATCTGCGGCTCGGCGTCGTCAATGAAGCGCAGACGGCCGCCGCCGTGCTCGGACATAATTATCCGGACTCCCAGTGGTACAAGGACGCCTATGCGCGTCTGCGCGAAGGCGGCCTGGAACCGCACGAACAGACGGATTCCTGGATCTCGAAGCTGTTCCGGAAGAGCGTGGGCTGAACGCGAAAGGCGTCTGACCCATGCTGGTTCAGCTCGCCATTCGCGATATTGTCCTGATCGACCGGATCGATTTCGATCCGGATCGCGGGCTGACCGTGCTGACCGGCGAAACGGGCGCCGGCAAGTCCATCCTTCTCGACGCATTCACGCTGGCGCTCGGCGGCCGCGGCGACGGCGCGCTGGTGCGCGCGGGCCAGGCGCAGGGCCAGGTGACGGCCGTGTTCGATCTCGCCGTGGACCACCCCGCGCGCGAGACGGCGCGCGCGCAGGATATCGACGTCGACGGCGATCTCATCCTGCGGCGCGTGCAGATGGCCGACGGCCGCACGCGCGCCTTCGTCAACGATCAGGCCGTGAGCGCGCAAGCCCTGCGCGCGATCGGGCGCGCCATCGTCGAGATCCACGGACAGCATGACGAGCGCGCCCTGACCGACGCGGCCACGCATCGCGCCCTGCTCGACGCGTTCGGCGGGCTACGGGCCCAGGCGGAGGCGGTGCGCGCCGCATACCGGCGCATGCGCGACACGGAAGACGCGCGTGCGGCCGAGGAGGCGCGGCTGGCCAAGGCGCGCGCCGACGCCGATTACCTGACCCACGCCCATGCCGAACTATCAAAGCTCGCGCCGGCGCCGGGCGAGGAGGAAAAGCTCGCGACGCAGCGTCAGCGCATGATGCAGGCTGAAAAAGTCGCCGCCGATCTGCGGGAGGCCTATGAGGCCGTCGGCGGCGAGAATTCGCCGGTATCCGCGCTTTCGATGGCGTTGCGCCGGCTCGAGCGCCGCCAGCCGCAGGCGCCCGCGTTGATCGACCCGACGCTCGCGGCATTGTCGAGCGCGCTGGATGGCGTCGAGGCGGCCCGCGCGGCGCTGGAATCGGCGCTGGAAGAAGCCGCCTACGATCCGCGCGAACTCGAGCGCTCCGAGGAGCGCCTGTTCGCGCTTCGCGCAGCCGCGCGAAAATATCAGGCGAGCGTGGAGGACCTGCCCCGCGTCGCGGCGAAATTTGCAGCCGATCTCGAAGCTCTGGCGCAGGGCGAAAGCAATCTTGCCCGGCTTGCCACGGAAGCCGCCGCCGCTCGCGAGGACTTCGGCGCCAAGGCCGCCGCGTTGTCCAAGGCGCGCAAGGCGGCCGCGTCGAAGCTGGACAAGGCGGTGATGGGCGAACTCGCGCCACTGAAGCTGGAGCGCGCGACGTTCACCACGCAGATCGAGAGCGACGCCGACAACGCCACTGCCGACGGCGTCGACCGCGTCGAGTTCTTTGTGCAGACCAATCCCGGCGCACGGCCGGGACCGCTGATGAAAGTGGCGTCCGGCGGTGAACTCTCGCGCTTCATGCTGGCGCTGAAAGTCACGCTGGCCGACAAGGGGTCGGCGCCGACGCTCGTCTTCGACGAGATCGACACGGGCGTTGGCGGCGCGGTGGCCGACGCCATCGGCCAGCGCCTCGCGCGGCTCGCGTCTCGCGTGCAGGTCCTGGCGGTGACGCACGCCCCGCAGGTGGCGGCGCGCGCGGGCAAACATTTCCGCATCGCCAAGGATGCGCTCGACAGGGGCAAGCGCGTCGCGACATCGGTGGCGGCGCTGGACGAGGCCGAGCGCCGCGAGGAAATCGCGCGCATGTTGTCGGGCGCCAGCATCACCGCGGAAGCGCGCGCAGCGGCGGCGCGGCTGCTCGAAGGGGCGGGTTGAGTGGACCTGCTCACGGCCTTCGGGCTGGCCGCCGTCACCGCCATGCTCGTCACCTACGCGCTGGAATACCGCGGCGCCATCTTCACCCTGCTGTTCGCCTTTTCCTGCCTTGCGGGGTCGGCCTACGGCTTCCTGCAGGGCGCATGGCCGTTCGGGGTGGTGGAGGCCATCTGGGCCGGCGTGGCGGCGCGGAAGTGGCGGGCGCGGCTCGCGGGATAGAGCGCCGTCATTGCGAGAAAGGGAGCGGCTGGATTGCGTTGCCGCGCTCCTTGCAATGACGTCGGGAACTTCTCCGCTCGCCCCATCCGCGCTACATCTGACCCATGAAATTCAAGCCCATCGACCAGCTCTCGCCGAAGGTGGCGCGCGCGGAGCACACCTTGCTCGGCGCCGAGATCGCGGCGCATGACAAACGCTACTACCAGGACGACGCGCCGACGATTTCGGATGCCGACTACGACGCGCTGCGTCGCCGCTACGAGGCGCTGGAGTCCGCCTTTCCCGCCTTGCACGAAGCGGGGTCGCTGACGAAAAAGGTCGGCGCGGTGCCGAGCCAGAAATTCGCCAAGGCGAAGCACGCCGTGCCGATGCTGTCGCTCGGCAACGTGTTTTCCGACGAGGAAGTACATGAATTCGTCGCGCGCGTGCGACGGTTTCTCGGCCTCAGGGACGATGCGCCGCTCGCCTTCACCGCGGAGCCGAAGATCGACGGGCTGTCCTGTTCCTTGCGTTACGAGCGTGGCGAACTGGTGAAAGCGGCGACCCGCGGCGACGGCTTCGAGGGCGAGGATGTGACGGCGAACGTGCGTACGATCGCCGAGGTTCCACACAGATTGAAAGGCGATACGCCCGAGGTTCTCGAGGCGCGCGGCGAGGTCTACATGAACCGCGCCGATTTCGCGAAGCTGAACGAACGGCAGGCCGAACAGGGCAAGATGGTCTACGCAAACCCGCGCAATTCGGCGGCGGGGTCGCTGCGCCAGATCGACGCGAGCATTACCGCGCAGCGGCCGCTGCGCTTCTTCGCCTACGCCTGGGGCGAGGTTTCGAACATGCCGGCGAAGACGCAGAAGGGCATGCTCGATTTCCTGCATCATGCGGGCTTCGCCACGAACAGGCTGACGAAACTCTGTCACTCGGCCGATGAGATGATCGCGCATTATCGCGCGATCGAGCAGCAGAGATCCTCGCTCGGCTACGACATCGACGGCGTCGTCTACAAGGTCGACGATCTGGCCTATCAGCAACGCCTCGGCTTCGTTTCTCGTGCGCCGAGATGGGCCGTGGCGCATAAATTCCCGGCGGAGCGCGCGACGACCGTGCTGCGCGCGATCGACATTCAGGTGGGCCGCACGGGTTCGCTCACGCCGGTCGCGCGGCTCGACCCGGTCACGGTCGGCGGCGTCGTCGTGCAGAACGCGACACTGCACAACGAGGACGAGATCGCGCGCAAGGATATTCGCGTCGGCGATACGGTTGTCATCCAGCGCGCCGGCGATGTCATTCCGCAGGTCGTGGAAGTCGTGCGCGACAAGCCGCGTGGCCCGCACGCGTACAAATTCCCGCATACGTGCCCGGCCTGCGGCTCGGCGGCGTTGCGCGAAAAGGACGAGAGCGGCGCGGAGGACGTGGTGCGCCGCTGCACCGGCGGGCTGATTTGTCCGGCGCAAGCGGTCGAGCGTCTCAAGCATTTCTGTTCGCGGCTGGCGATGGACATAGAGGGGCTGGGCGACAGGCAGATCGAGCTGTTCTACGAGAAGGGCCTGATCAAACAGCCTGCCGATATCTTCACCTTGCAGAAGCGCAGCGAAGCCGGCGAGTTCGATCTCAAGGAGTGGGAAGGTTTCGGCGAGACGTCGGTGCGCAATCTTTTCGCCTCCATAGAATCGCGCCGCGAAATTCCGCTCAACCGCTTCGTCTATGCGCTCGGCATCCGTCGCATCGGCGAGACGAACGCGCGTCGCCTCGCGCGACATTTCGGGACGTTCGAAGCGCTGCGCGATGTCGCGCGTCAGGCGCGCGAAGGCACGGATGCGCGCGAAGAGATCAACAATATCGACGGCGTCGGCGATGTCGTGGCCGAGGCGGTCGCGGATTTCTTTCTGGAGGAGCACAACGAGGCGGCGCTCGACGCGCTGCTCGCTGAAGTCGCGCCGCAGCCGATGGAAGCGGTCGCCAACGACAGCCCCATCGCCGGCAAGACGGTAGTCTTCACCGGCTCGCTCGAACGCCTCACGCGCGACGAGGCGAAGGCGCAGGCCGACCGCTTCGGCGCGAAGGTTTCAGGCTCGGTGTCGAAGAAGACGGACCTCGTTGTCGCGGGGCCCGGCGCCGGCTCGAAGCTGACGAAGGCGCAGGAACTCGGGATCGAGGTGATCTCGGAGGACGAATGGTTCAAGCGGACGGGGCAGGGGTGATCTTCCCTTCCCTCGTTTCACCGGAGACGGAGCGTCACCCTACCTTCTTCGTCGCCGCCTTCAGCCATTTTCGCGCGGCCGGCGACACCTTGCCTTCCAGCTTGGCCCGCACCGACTTGTGGTAGGCGTTCAGCCACGCGATTTCCTCGCGCGTCATCAGCCTGACGTCGACCAGCGCCGTATCGATCGGCGCAAAGGTGATCGTCTCGAAGCCGAGCATCTTGCGTTCGGCGCCGGCGATCCTGCGCTCTTCGACGACGATCAGGTTCTCGATGCGGATTCCGTAGGCGCCTTCGCGATAATAGCCCGGCTCGTTGGACACGATCATGCCCGGCTCGAGCGCCACGCCGCCGAGCTTGGAAATGCGCTGCGGCCCTTCGTGCACGGATAAATATGCGCCGACGCCGTGGCCAGTGCCGTGGTCGAAATCGGTTCCGGCTTCCCACAGGGCGCGGCGCGCAAAGGCGTCGATCTGCGCGCCGGTCGTCCCCTTCGGAAACACCGCGGTCGCGATCGCGATATGGCCCTTCAGTACGCGCGTATATTTGTCGCGCATATCGCCTTTCGGCGCGCCGACGATCGTCGTGCGTGTGATGTCGGTCGTTCCATCCATGTATTGCGCGCCGGAGTCGACGAGATAGATTCCCTTGCCGATCTTCGCGTCGCTCTGTTCGGTGACCCGATAGTGCGGCAGCGCGGCATGCGCGCCGAAGGCGGAGATCGTGCCGAAGGAAATCTCCTTCAGCTTGCCGGTTGCGCGGCGGAAGGTCTCGAGCGCCTGCGCCGCCTTTATTTCCGTCAGCCTGCCTTTCGGCGCTTCGCTGGCGAACCAGGCGAGAAATTCGACCATGGCGGCGCCGTCGCGAATATGGGCCGCGCGCGATCCCGCGAGCTCGGCGGCGCTTTTCCTGGCCTTCATCAATGCGACCGGATCGGGGCCGACGTCGGCCGTTCCGCCGTGGTCGCGATAGAGCGTGACGAGTTTTTCCGGCGCGGTGGCCGCGTCGAACATCAGCTTCCTCTTTTCGCGCGCAAGAGTCCGGAGGTCGGACATCAGGGCGGCTGGTTCGCGCACATCGGCAAGATCCTCCAGCGCCGCGCGGACGCTGTTGGAGAGTTTGGCGCCTTCGACATAAAGCGCCGCGCGTTTGTCTCGAGGGACGATCGCCCAGGAGAGAGGGAGCGGCGTATGCGCGACGTCGCCGCCGCGAATGTTGAAGGCCCAGGCGACCGCGTGCGGGTCCGACAGCACGAGGCCGTCCGCCTTGCCGAGATTTTCGGCGATGCGCGCGAGCTTTTTCGCGGCGGGCTCGCCCGCGAGTCTTTCCGGGTGCAGGACGAGGGGCGCGCAGGGCGCAGGCGGGCGGTCGAGCCAGATTGCGTCGATGGGGTTGCCCTCGACCGCGATCAGCCGCGCGCCGGCGTCTTCGGCGCCCTTGCGCAGCGCCTCGGCGGCGGCCGGCGTATGCAGCCAGGGGTCGAAGCCGATCGAGGCCCCCTTTGACGCCTCGCGCGAAAGCCAGCGCGCGGGCGGATCGGAGACGAGATCGCAGATGGAAAAGAGCCTGCCGTCGACCTGTTCGCGCGCCTGGATCGCGTAGCGGCCGTCGACGAAGAGCGCGGCCTTGTCCGCCAGCACGATCGCCGCGCCGGCCGAGCCCGAGAAGCCGGTCAGCCAGGCGAGGCGCTCGGCGCCCGGCGGCACGTATTCGTTCTGATGCTCGTCGGCGCGGGGAACGATGAAGCCGTCGAGGCCGCGCCGTTTCAGCTCCGCGCGCAGGGCGGCCATGCGTGGCGCGGCGCGCGCGGGATCGGAGGCTTCGGCGAAGGACTGGAACTGCGATTCGAAAACGGGCTGTCTCATGCGCGAAGCCTAGAGGCAGCGAGGAAAATTTCAATTTGGCCGGCGGCGGCGATGACCGAGCCGTAAGTCAGCCATGCGTATTGTGCAGCGCAATATCAATGGTCTGGACACATTTGCGCGCTTATATGCTTGCCAACGGCGACAAGCCGAGATTCGGGCGGAACGTCAGGGGCTCTCTTTCAAGGAAGGAGCCGAACCATGGCGACGATGATCATTCCCTCCAGGGCCTATGGCGCCCGCGCCAAACGCGCGCAGCCGCGCGGCCTCGTGACCCGCTTTCTCGAGGCGATGAAGGCGGCGCGTCAGCACGAAACCGACGAAATCGTGGCCCGCTACATGACCGGCCGGTGGTCGGACGCGACCGAGCGCGAAATCAACGACCGGCTGATCCAGTCGGAAATGCACCGGCTGTTCTGAGCCGGTCGGCTAATCCAGATCATGGAGGGGCCGGGCGGCCGAGCCGCCCGACCTGAGGACGAGGGTGGCCCAGCCGTCGAGATCGCCTCGGGCGGCGAGCGCGAAGCCCTGCGCCGCATAAGCCGTCAGAACGCCTGCGACATCGCGCGCGAGCAGGCCGGAGAGCACGAGTTCCGCATCATGCGCGGCCACGTCCGCGATCTGTGGCGCCATCAGCCGCAGGGGCTTGGCGAGAATATTCGCGAAGATCAGATCATAGGGGCCGCCCCGGCGCAGAGCCGGGTGCATGGTTCCGCGCGCCGTCACCGGCCGCACCCAGGGCGCGGCGCCGTTCAAGCGCGCATTGGCGGCGGCCGCTTCCGTCGAGATTGGATCGATATCGCCGGCTGCGACCCGCTTGCGCCACAGGCGCGCGGCGGCGATGGCGAGCACGCCGGTGCCGGTGCCGATGTCGAGAATGCGGCTGGGGCGGCGGCGCCTGGAGATGGCGTCCAGGGCCTTCAGGCAGCCGAGCGTCGTGCCGTGATGGCCGGTGCCGAAAGCGAGCGCCGCCTCGATTTCCAGCCCGATGTCGTTTTCGCGCGGCGCCTTGCGGTCGTGCGAGCCGTGCACGAGAAAGCGGCCGGCGCGCACCGGGGCGAGGCCTTCGAGAGACGCCGCCACCCAGTCCTGCTCGCTGACGCGGCCGAAGACGAGGCCCTCGGCCGCTGCGTCGCCTGCGACGGCGCGGACGAGGTCGCGAATCATCTCCTCGTCGGGCTCCGGGCCGAAATAGACTTCCGCCACCCATTCCTCGGTCTTCCACGAGTCGGTCGAGGGGTGTTTCTCGAAGGCGGCGGCTGCGGTTTCGGTCGGGTCGAACGTCTCGACGATCGTGTCGGCGACGAGCCGCGCGGTCGCCTCGTCCGTCTCAAGCCGCATCACCCAGGCGGCGCCGTTGGGGGGAAGTCCTTCCAGCATGGCGCGCGCTTAGCATGACGGGGCGCGGGAGTCATGGCCGGCCATGCCGGAGCGCGCGGCGTTTGGGCGGCATCGGCTCCCCTCCCTCCATGAGGGCAGGGAATATGCGTCGACCCAATCGCAATTTGCTCTAGGCTTCCGCCATGATCCGAATCCTGTTCGCCGCATTTCTGGCCATCGCGCCGACGCTCGTCGCGGCCGAGGACGCCACGCCGTCCGCGCCCGCGCCGCCGCCCATCGATCTGCCTGTCGACATCCAGGCCGAGCAGAAGAGCGTGCAAGCTTGGGGCCGCGCGAATCCGGATTGCGCGGAATGGAGCGACGCCTGCGTCACCTGCACGAAAGAGGGCTGTTCGACGCCGGGCATCGCCTGCACGCCGAAGGAGACAGCGTGCCGGCGCAAGTGAGGGAAGCGCCTGTCTGCCGCGGTCGTCATTCCCGCTAAGGTTGGAATCCAGAGCCGCGTTCCGTTGTTTCGTCGCTTGCCCCTGGACCCTCGCTTTCGCGGGGGCGACATCGGGATCTTATCCGCCGAGCTCGTAGGCGAGATACGCCCGGATGAACTCGGGAACGACGAGCGCATCGAGATCGCTCATCCTGCGTACGATACGAAGGCCGGCCAGTTCCGGCTGTTTCTCGCGCGACAGGAACGCCGACACGCGCGCGACGATTTCGTCGGCGTCCGCCTTCAATCGCACCGGCTTCATGCAGGCGATGCGCGGGCCGAGCCGCACGATGGTCCAGACAGGATCGCTCTCGGCGCCGGCGATGTCGATCCCCGTCTCCTCCAGCAATTCGCGCGCGACGGAGCCGGCGAGATCGACGCTCTCGCCCACGACATCGTCGAGATCGGGCGTGCCGGCGGGAAAGTAGGACTTGCCGGCGTTGGCCGTATGCGCCGCCATCTCGCCGAGCAGGAAGGCGCCGTCGGCCGCCCGCAGCGCCGCCATGGCGAAACCGTTGAACACGCGGAATCCCGGAAAGCCGAAGTCCCGCCACGCCATGAAAGCGGAAAAGGCGGTCTCGAAATATTGCGCGCGCAATTCGCCGCCATCGTTCGGCCGGTGTTCGAGCGTGTGGCCGAGCAGCACGCGCCCGTCGAACAAGGCGGGCTTTTCCGCGATCATGCCGGCCCAATGCGCCGCGATCTCCGGCGCGCGCTCGCGCGCGAAATCCCAGTCGAACGGCGCGACGCGCGCTTCGAGCCGCGCAACGCGAAAAATGTGCGCGGGCTCGCTCACAGCGCGAGCGTTCCCTCGCCGACGCGCGCCGCGTGACCGCCGATGGTGGCCGCGATCAGCGCGCCGCCCTGCACGCACATGCCGAGCGTGATGCGCGAAGGCCTGCCCATCTCGTAGCCCTGCTCGATGACGAGCGTGTGGTCGCCGTCCTCCGGCTTCTCGAAGGCGTGCGCGACGCCCGCGAAGGCGGCCGCCGCCGCGCCGGTCGCGGGATCTTCGAGGCCGGGCATCAGCGCGCTGAACATGCGCGCGTGCACCGCGCTCTCGGCATCGCAGGTCTCGCGCGTGTAAAGCCAGGCGCCGCGCCCGCCGGCGCTTGCGGCGGTCAGCTTCGGGGCATCGGGTCTTGCGCGCGCAATCGCGTCCAGGCCCGCGACCGGCACGAAGCAGAAGGGCGTGCCGGCCGAATAGACGACGGGACGATGGCCGTCGAAGCCGATGTCCCGTTCCTCCAGCGACAGCGCTTCGGCGAGCGCGCGCGCGTCGGCGTCGCCGATCTTTTCCGGCAGACGCGGCAGATCGAAATAGGCGAAGGCGGCGCCACGCTTTTCCAGCCGGACCGTGCAATTCACGTCGCTGACCTGTTCTTCCAGAACGACGCCGAGATCGCGCGACCCGGCGAGCTCCGGGGCGCGGAGCGACGCGAGCAGCACGGCTGTTCCGACCGTCGGATGGCCGGCGAACGGAAGTTCCATCGTGGGCGTGAAGATGCGGACGCGCGCTGTGTTCACGGGATTGCGCGCCGGCAGGACGAACACGGTTTCCGACAGGTTGAACTCGCGCGCGATTGCTTGCATCCGCGCGTCGTCCAGACCGTCGGCGTCGATCACGACGGCGAGCGGATTGCCTGCGAGCGGCTCCCTCGCGAAGACGTCGAGCGTGAAGAATCGGCGCGCCATCGTGCTATGATAGCGCAAGGGCGCGGGTCCGGGCAGCAGAGGACGACGACGATGCGGCGTGTTGCGGCTCTTGCATTCCTTTGCGTTCTCGGCGCGTCCGGCGCATCCGCCTGCGACGCCGGCAAGGCGCGCTTTGCCGTCGGAAGGACCTATTCGCCCGCGCTGGCCGAACAGGCGCGCGCCAAGGCCGGCGCGACGATCGTGCGCCAGATGATCCGCGGACGCCCTTATACGATGGAGTTCAGCGGCTCGCGGCTCAACCTGCACACGGACGGCAGGGGCAAGGTGCTGAGCGCGTCCTGCGGCTGATCTCAGCCGAAGATCTTCTGCGCGAGATCGACCATGTCGTCGCCTGCGACGTCGACCGCGATGGTCGGCCTGCTCTCGCCCTTGCCGGGGCCTTTCTCGTTCGGGCGCGCGACGAAGCCGGTCTGCAGGCCGCAGGCTTTCGCCGCGGCGAGATCGTCGGAATGGGCGGCGACCATCATGCAGTCTTCGGGCGCGAGATCGAAGGCGGCGCAGGCGGAAAGATAGACGTCGGGCTTGGGCTTGTAGTCGCGCGAAAATTCCGCGCCCAGAATCGCGTCCCAGTGAAAATTGTTGCGCCGCGCGAGCGCCGCCATCAGCGAGACGTTGCCGTTGGAGACAGGCGCGACGAGACCGTGCTTTCTCAGCATGGCGATTCCGCGCGAGGAATCCGGCCAGGCGTCGAGTTTGTGCCAGGCCAGCACGAGCGCGCGCCGGGCGTCGGCGGAAATATCGGCGAGGCCGAAATCGTCGAGAATCCATTCGAGCGTGCGCGCGTGCACGACGTCGAGCTTGGAAAAGGGCTGACGGCCGGAGCGGATTTCCTCCATGCCGGCCTGGTATTGTCCGCGCCAGGCGTCGGCGAAGGCGGTCCAGATCAGGTCGTGGCCGAGCGGATGCAGAACCTTTCGCGCCTCGCGCGCGACGCCTTCGCGCCAGTCGACGACCGTGCCGAAAATGTCGAAGAAAAAGGCCTTCGCGCCCATGCCGCCCTCCGCCTATCCTGAGGCGACTATGCGCCGGAACGGCGCGGGCGATCAATGCGAGGCGCACGCGTGACGAAGGATGTGGTCTTCGATCTCGGCAACGTGCTGTTGCGATGGGACCCGCGCCATCTCTATCGCAAGGTGTTTGCAGACGAAGCGCGGATGGAGCGTTTCCTGGCGAGCGCCTGCTCGCTGGCGTGGATTCATTCGATCGACGGGCGTCGGGATTTTGCTGCGCCGATCGCGGCGCGCGCGCAGGAATTTCCGGCATTCGCCGGGGAACTGGCGCTGTTCGATACGCGCTGGCTGGAGACGCTCGACGGCGCGATCGAGGAGAATCTGGCGATCATGCGCGCGCTGAGGGCGCAGGGGCGGCCGGTCTACGGATTGACGAATTATCCGGCGCAGAAGTTCGAGGCGTCGCGCGCAATCCATCCGTTTCTCGACGAGTTCGACGCCATCGTCGTGTCGGGCCGCGAAGGCGTGACCAAGCCGGATGCGCGCATCTACGAAATCCTGTTCGAACGGTCGGGCCGCAGGCCGGAGGAACTGGCGTTCGTGGACGACGCGCCGCGGAATATCGCGGCGGCGGAGAGGCTCGGCATGGCCGGCGTGCTTTATGCGCCGGGGATGGATCTGGCGGCGGAATTGCGGAAGGTCGGCGCTCTATAGTTGCATCCGGACCGCGAGCCTTCAGGCTCGCAATTCGTGGGCGAGCCTGAAGGCTCGCGGTCCCCATCCCTAATCCACGATCCCCGTCGGCAATCCATCCATGCTGACGGCGTTCTTCTCGCGCCAGTAGGCCGCGACGCCTGCGGGTCCCTTGTTTTCAGCCCAATTGTCGAGCGCCGGACGTTCCTGCCGATAGTCGAAGGCCGGCACGCCGTAGCCGCAAGAGGTCTTCACGAGATCGACGGCGAGCCGCACGATCTGGCGCGCCCCGACAGGGCGTTGATTGCCGAAATGCGCGGCGAGCAGGCGCGCGAAACCGGCGCTGTCGCGATGCAGGATTTCGCCGCGTCCGTAGAGGCGCAGGATGTTGGGCGGGCCGTCGAAAGCGCAGAACATCAGCGTGAGCCTGCCGTCCGCCTTCAGGTGCGCCGACGTCTCGGCGCCCGAGCCCGTGAGATCGAGCCAGCAGACGTCATTGTCGCCGATCACGCGAAACTCGCGTGTCGAGCGCGGCGAGATGTTGATGCGCGCGTCCGGCGCGGCGGTGGCCGCGAAGAAGATGTGCTGGCGCGCGATGAAATCGCGCAATGCAGGCGTGAGGCTCGGATATTCCTTGGCCACGTCGGGCTCCGTTGGGGCGTTGCGTGGCGAACAGGATAGGGCCGGCAGTAGGGAAAATCACGCCGTCATTGCGCGCTCGACCGAAATCGGCGCCCGGAAGTCGGCTGTTGCCGACTTCCGTTGACGGCGCCGGCTTCCGTTGACGCTGCCGATTTCGCCTGAGCGTCTCGCAACGAGGATGGAGAGATTGTCGCTACACTACCGCGGCCAGGCGGCAGGCCTGATCGATGGCGCGCTTGGCGTCGAGCTCGGCGGCTTCGTATGCGCCGCCGACGATCGCCGCCTTCACGCCGCGCGCCTGCAGGTCGTCGTAGAGCCTGCGCATGGAAGTCTGGCCGGCGCAGACGATGATCGTGTCGACGTCGAACAGGCGCGGCTCGCCGTTGACGCGCACATGCAGGCCCGCGTCGTCGATCTTCACGTAGTCGACGCCGGCGACCATGGCGACGCCGCGCCGCTGCAGGCTGAGGCGATGCGTCCAGCCGGTCGTGCGGCCGAGCGTCTTGCCGAGCGCGTCGGACTTGCGCTGCATCAGCGTGATCTCGCGGCCGGAGGTCTCGACATGCGGCTCGACGCCGGTGACGCCGCCGCGCGGATGGTTCTTGAAGTCGATGCCCCATTCGCGCGCGAACACGTCGATGTCGAGGGCGGCCGATACGCCGGCGTGGCTGACGAGTTCTGCGACGTCGAAGCCGATGCCGCCCGCGCCCATGATCGCGACGCGTTTGCCGATCGGCTTTCGCCCGAGGATCGCGTCCATGTAGCCGACGACCTTCGGGTGGTCGATGCCGGGAATGTCGGGCGTGCGCGGCTCGATGCCGGTCGCCACGATCACTTCGTCGAAGCCGGCGAGCGCGTCGGCGTCGACGCGCGTGTTGAGCCGCAGGTCGACGCCGCGCAATGCGATCATGCGGCGGAAGTAGCGGATCGTCTCGTCGAACTCCTCCTTGCCTGGAATCTTTCGCGCAAGATTGAACTGGCCGCCGATGTCGGCATTCGCCTCGAACAGCGTGACCTTGTGGCCGCGCTCGGCGGCGGTGATCGAGAAGGCGAGGCCGGCGGGGCCGGCGCCGACCACGGCTATTCTTTTCGGCGCGCTGGCCGGCAGGTAGTTCAGCTCCGTCTCGTGGCAGGCGCGCGGATTGACGAGGCAGCTCACGAGCTTGCCGTTGAACGTGTGGTCGAGGCAGGCCTGGTTGCAGGCGATGCAGGTGTTGATTTCGTCCTCGCGGCCTTCGAACGCCTTTTTCACAAGCTCGGCGTCGGCCAACATCGGGCGGGCCATCGACACAATGTCCCCGTCCCCTCGCGCGAGCACGTCCTCGGCGACCTGCGGCATGTTTATGCGGTTCGACGTGATCATCGGCACGCCGAGCTCCTTGCGCAGGCGGCCCGTCACCTGCGTGAAGGCGGCGCGCGGCACCATGGTGGCGATGGTTGGGACCAGCGCCTCGTGCCAGCAGAAGTGCGTGGAGACGACGTTGACGCCGGCCGCCACGACCGCCTTGCCGAGCGCGACGACTTCCTCCCAGGCGAGACCGCCCTGCAGCATGTCCATCGCGGAAATGCGGAAGACGATGATGAAATCCGGCCCCACAGCGGCGCGCACGCGACGGACGATCTCGACCGGGAAGCGCATGCGGTTTTCGAACGAGCCGCCCCATTCGTCGGTGCGGCGGTTGGTCTTTTCTACGAGGAAGGTCGAGATGAGATAGCCGGCAGAGCCGATGATCTCGACGCCGTCGTAGCCGGCTTCCTTGGCGAGCCTGGCGCAATTGGCGAAATCGCGGATCTGCTTCTCGACGCCTTCGGCCGTCAGCGCGTTCGGCATGAAGGCGCCGATGCGCGACTTGACGGGCGAGGGCGCGACGCATTCGGACGTCCGCGCGAGCGGGCCCATGTGCAGGATCTGCATGCAGATTTTCACGTCCGGATCGGCGGCGTGCACGGCGTCGGTGACGAGGCGGTGCTCGGCGACCTCGTGCGGCTCGGAGAGTTTCGAGCCGCGTCCGCCGCCCTCGAAATTCGGCGGAATGCCGCCGGTGATAATCATCCCGACGCCGTTCTTGGCGCGCTCGGCGAAGAAGGCGGCCTGCTTGGCGAAACCGTTCTCGGCCTCCTCGAGGCCCGTGTGCATGGAGCCCATCAGCGCGCGGTTCTTCAATTTCGCCACGCCGATGTCGAGCGGGCTGAACAGCAGGGGGTAGCGGGGATGGGCGGACATGGCTCCTCCGGCCGGGCGCGTTCGGCGCCCGTTTTAATTAAGCGATTAATTTATCAGGAGGGACCGTTTGTCAATCGGACTCCTCGCAATGACGGCGGAAAGAGGCGGCCTTCACACCCACCGCATCAGCAGCGGCACGATCAGCGAGGTCGCAAGGCCGTTCAGCCCCATGGCGACGCCCGCGAACGTGCCGGCGACCTCGTCGACCGTGAAGGCGCGCGCCGTGCCGATGCCGTGCGAGGCGAGACCCACCGCAAATCCTCGCGCCGCGTAATCCTTGATGCGCAGCGCGTTCATCAGCGGCGTGACGATGACGGCGCCGATGATGCCTGTCGTGATGACCAGAACAGCGGTGAGCGCCGGGACGCCGCCGAGATTTTCCGAGACCGCCATGGCGATGCCGGCCGTCACCGATTTCGGCGCGAGCGACACGAGAACCTGACGCGGCGCGCCGAAGGCCGCGGCGATGGCGACCGCCGACACGCAGGCGACGACAGAGCCGGCAATCAGCGCCGCGGCCATCGGCAGCAGATTGGCGATGACCAGCGCGCGGTGGCGCACGAGCGGCACGGCGATCGCGACGGTCGCGGGTCCCAGAAGGAAGTGAACGAATTGCGCGCCTTCGAAATATTGTTGGTACGGCGCGCCGGTCGCGACGAGCAGCGCGCCCATCAGCGCGATGGACATGAGCACGGGATTGACGAGCGGGTGGCGATTGGCGGCGCGTGACACGAAATCGGCGCAGAGCCAGACGACCAGCGTCAGGGTCAGCCAGAGCAGCGGCGAGGTCGAGAGATAGACCCAGATGGCGAAGGGATTGTTCACGCCTCGTCTCCCGTCGGGCGCGCCTTGCCGGTCAGTCTCTTCACCAAGAGGAAGACGTAGACGGTGACGATCAGCGTCAGCACGGTCGAGCCGATCAAGGCCGCCGCGAGCCCGACGCCATAGGCGCCGACGACCGGCAATTGCTGCACGACGCCGACGCCGGCCGGCACGAACAGCAGGCCGAGCGAGCCGAGCAGCGCGCCAGCCGTGCGGCCGAGTTCCGTGCCTTCGATCTGCGATGGATCGGCGCCCGTCGCGCGCGCATGTGCGAGCACGCCGATGACGAGAAGCGCGAGGCCGATGACCGGGCCAGGAATGGGAAGCCCGAGCGCGCGGGCGAAAATTTCGCCGGACAATTGGCAGGCGAGGAGGAGGGCGAGGGCGCGGATCATGGAGGCATTGTGCGGGGATGCGCGGGGCGCGCAAGCGGCGCGATGATGGAAGCGCCTCTACCTCCCCTTCATGGAGGTCTCTCATCTGCGAAGCGGATGAGCAGGTGGGGAATGTGGGGGAGGCATGGCCAACCGTTTGCGAGCGGCGCGGGCCCCACCCGTCGCGCTTCGCGCGCCACCCTCGCTGAGCGAGGACGCCCGCGTCCGGCGTCGATCTACCCCAGCGGCTCCAGCCGCACCCGCAATCCGTCCTTCGGCTGCGGGATCGGCCAGAGTTTCCAGTCGGGGATGTAGCCCGGCGCGACGGCGACCTGCGCCGTCGAGAGCAGGCGATGGGCGAAGCACTTGGCCTGCATGTAGGCAAAGTTGAGCCCCAGGCACATATGCGCGCCGCCGCCGAACGGCACGAAGGCGAATTTGTGCCGGTTGCGCGTGGCCTCGCTGGAGAAGCGCAGGGGATCGAAGGTTTCCGGGTCGACCCAGACGTCGGGCATGTTGTGCGTGTAGACGGGGTTGATGCTGACGCGCGTGCCGGCCGGCAGCTTGAAGCCCGCGAATTCCGTATCCCGCACCGCGCAGCGCGGAATGGACGGCACCGGCGGGATCAGGCGCAGGGATTCCTTGAAGGCCATTTCGGTCAGCGGCAGGTCGTCGAGCCGCTCGTAGGGCAGGGGCTCGTCCTTCGCGAGGCCGAGGCCCGCAATCTCCTCGCGCAATTTCTGCTGCCAGTCGGGATGGCTTGCGAGAAACCACACGAACGAGGTGAGCGAAGACGTCAGCGTGTCGTGCGCGGCCATCATCAGGAAGCTCATGTGATCGACGATTTCCTGGCGCGTCAGCAGCGAGCCGTCGTCGGTCGTCGCCTTGCAGAGATGGGTGAACAGATCGTCCGCCTCGCCATTGCGGCGCGCCTCGACCTGGCGGCCGAAGTAATCGATCATGAATTGCCGGCCGGCGACGCCCTTGGCCATCTGCGTGAAGGGCAGGGGCTTGCGGATGACGGAGACGGCGGCGGCGACCATGTCGACGAAGGCGCGCTTCACGTCCTCGACGTCGGCGCCGATGTTTTCGCCGAGGAAGGACACGGCGGCGAGATCGAGCGTGAGCTGCTTGACGGCGGGATAGAACAGCATGTCCGGCCCGCGCGCGCGCCAGCCGGCCAGGCCCTCGACAATGCCGCGGTCGAGGCTGGCGAGATAGGATTTCATCGGGCCGGTCTTGAAGGCGACGGACAAGGCCTTGCGATGCAGGCGATGCTCGTCGAAATCGAGCAGCATGAGCCCGCGCGGAAACAGCCGGTCGAGAATGAGGCCCCAGCCGTGCGCGGAGGAAAAAGTCTTGGCCTGATCGAACAATACGAATTCATTGGCTTCGGGGCCGAGCAGCGTCACGCTGCGGCCGCCAAAGGCGCGGCTGCGAAAGACCGGGCCATATCTTTGCGCCAGCCGCTCCGTCTCGCCCTTGGGATCGGCGAGCAATTGCAGGGTCGAGCCCAGCACCGGCCAGCCTTCCGTGCCGGGAATATGGGCAAGCGCTTCGAGCGTCGGCTCGCGAATGAAGGGCGTCGGCTGCGGACGCGACTCGAGCGCGATCGACGACATGCGTGTCTCCGGCGTTTCCCCACGGCCGTTTGGCCGATTGTTCTTGGCTGAACCAAGCTAGGGCGCGGGCATCATGCCCGCAAGCGCGGAGACTGTCGCGCCGTGCGATGACGGCGGCGACCGGGGAATTGCAGCGTTAGCGCTTCACGCCGCTGACGAAGACCCAGCATTGCTGGCGCCGGGTGACGATGTCGGAAAAACCTGCGCGTGAAAAATAGTTCTCGAGCTCCTGCGGCGTCGAGGACTTGCTGATGAAGGGCGGGCGGTCTTTCGGCGCGATGGCCGCGTGGTCCATGAAGATTTTCCAGCCTTCGTCCGAGGTGGCGTCGACGTTGTCGACGAGCATACGGCCGCCGGGCTTCAGCACGCGCAGGCCCTCGCGCACGTAGGCGAAGCGGTCCCATTCGTCGAGATGCATGAAGACGATCGTCGAGTAGACGACGTCGACGGACGCGTCGGGGATGTTGGAGAGATCGTAGCCGCTGATCTTTTCGACGCGCACGTTGGGCAGATGCGCGAGGCGCCGGCGCGTGTGTGCGACCATGTTGTTGGAGACGTCGCAGCCGATCCATTGCTTGCAGATTGGCGCGAGCGCCGCGCCGACGCGGCCGACGCCGCAGCCGATTTCGAGCACGACGTCATCGGCGCCGACGCCGAGCCATTCCACGAGCAATTTCTTGGTGACGAGGCCGGAGTTGGCGATGGCGGTCTCGTCGAGAACGCCGAGCACGGCGTTCTTCGCGGCATCCTCGCTGCGGGATTCCGCCTCCCAGACGCGCGCGTAATCGCCGCGCCCGTATCTGGCGCGGCCGCGCAGGCGGGCCGAAAGGCGACTGAAAATAGGAGAACCCAATTCTGCTACCCAAAACCGAAAAAGACCGGCGCACGTAAAGCGCGCCGGCCGGCAAATGTCCAGTTGGCCGTTCAGATGTCCATCTTTTCCCAGAGATGGCGCACCAGCATGCCAGCGCGCTTCTCGATCGCTTCGGCCGCGTTCAAGGCGAGATCCTCACGATAGCGGCCGGCGATGAGCTGTACGCCGATGGGCCGGCCCTTGTGCAGCGTCACCGGCACGACCGCGCCCGGCAGGCCCATGACATTGATGGCGGAGATGAATCGGATCTCGTTGCGGAAGAAGTCGAGCACGCGGTCCTCGCTGATCGTGTCCTCGCGCGGGCTCGGCGTCGGCTGCACGGTCGTCGGCGCAAGCACGACCGGATAGGTCTCGAAGAACATCTGCCAGGCGCGGATATGCGCGTTGCGCTGCGCGGTCGCGCGCATGAAGCCGGCCTGATCCAGGATGGTCGCGCCCTTGCGCATGCCCATCCAGGCCGTCTTGAAATCGGCCGAGGTGACGGCGAGCATCCCGGCCTCCTGCATGACCACGACTTCCGTCGTGATGATGTCGGCCCAGGTTTTCCATACGCCGTCGATGTCGGGAACCTCGACCTCCTCCACGCGATAGCCGGATTTTTCCAGCGCGTCGGCCGCTTGCGTCAGCGCGCCGCGCACGGAAGGGTCGACCTTCATGTCCGCAGGGATCTTCGCCAGCGCGACGCGGATCGGCGCCTTGGGCTTCGGGCCTTCCAGCGGCGCGGGAACCCACCAGGGATCGCGGGGGTCGCGCATGCTCATGGCGGCGAGCGCCAGACGCGCGTCGGCGACCGAGCGCGTCAGCGGCCCCTGCGCCGACATGAGATGGGCGAGCATCGGGCGCTCGGCCGGCGCGCTCTCGTTATAGGCGGGAATTCTTCCTTGCGTCGGCTTGATGGTGACAACGCCGTTGCAATGGGCGGGCCAGCGCAGGGAGCCGCCGATGTCGTTGCCATGGGCGATCGTCCCGACGCCCGCCGCCACAGCCGCGCCGGCGCCGCCGGACGAGCCGCCGCAGGTGATCGCCTCGTCCCAGGGGTTGAGGGTGAGGCCGTGCAGCGGATTGTCGGTGAAGGCGCGGAACGAGAATTCGGGCGTGTTGGTGAGGCCGATGACGATGGCCCCGGCTTTCTTCAGATTGCGTACGACCGGCGAGTCGGAGGGCGCGACGAGGTTCATCAAAGCCGGCACGCCGTTGGGGTTGGGGCGACCCTGATAGTCGACATTTTCCTTGATGGTGATCGGCACGCCGTGCAGGGGGCCGACTTCGCCGCCCTTGGCGCGGGCGCGGTCGGCGGCGCGGGCGGCCTTGATCGCCTCGTCCGACAGATCGACGACGACGGCGTTGAGCCGGGGGTTTACCGCGTTCATGCGCTCGATATGCGCCTTGACCGCTTCTTCCGCGGAAATGGCGCCGGCGCGAATGGCGGCGGCGGTCTGGACGGCGGTCCACTGCCAGACCGGCGCGTTGGGAATGCGCGCCTTCTTGGCGGCGGGCTTGCCCGCGGCCTTCTTCGCGGGCGCGGACTTGGCGGTGGATTTCGTGACGGCTGATTTCTTGTCGACAGCCTTCCTGGCGGGTTTGGCCGTGGCCTTCTTCGGCGCGGCTTTCTTGGTTGCGGCCTTTTTGGACGAGGCCTTCTTGGAAGAGGCCTTGTTGGAAGATGGTTTCTTCGAGGCTGATTTCTTGGCCACGTGTTTCGCTCCCTCAGCGCTTGTGCGCGAATGGTAGCGGGACGGTGGGCGGCGTGTCGAGACGGGTTGCAAATCGTTGCCCCCGTCATTGCTTCACCTTCGGCTCGCAATGACGGAGTGGGTCGCTCACCCTCGCTGCACAAAGCTCTCCAGCACCATCTTCCGGCCGGCCTTGTCGAAATCGACGGTCAGCTTGTTGCCGTCTACCGCATGGATCGAGCCCGGGCCGAACTTGACGTGGAAGACGCGGTCGCCGCGGCCGAAGGACGAGCTTGCCGAAGACTTCGCAACCAGTTCGCCTTCGATGGTCAGCGGCCCGCGGCGCGCGCTCTGGGCCTGCGCGCGGCCCGAGCCGAACGGCGATTGCGCGCGTTCGCCGAAGCCGCCGCCGCCCTTCGTCTCGCTCGCCCTCGACTTTTCTCCACTCGCGGCGCGGGCCTGCGCGCGCTTCCAGCCCGGCGTCGAATAGGTCGAGCCGTAGGTGTCCATGTTCTCGAAGCGCGAGAGCGCGTAGCCGCCGTATTGCGAGGCGTTCGGCGCCTCGATCACGTCGACGTGCCTGGTCGGCAGGTCATCGAGAAAACGCGAGGGGATGGTCGATTGCCAAAGACCGTGGATACGCCGGTTGGTGGCGAAGTACAATTTCGCGCGGCGCTTGGCGCGGGTGATGCCGACGTAGGCGAGGCGCCGCTCCTCCTCCAGCCCCGCGCGGCCCTGCTCGTCGAGCGAGCGCTGGTGAGGAAATAGGCCTTCCTCCCAGCCCGGCAGATAGACGGTCTCGAATTCGAGGCCCTTGGCGCCGTGCAGCGTCATGATGGAGACACGCGCGCCTTCGGCCGCCTCGTCCTTTTCCATCACCAGCGAGATGTGCTCGAGGAAGGCCGCCATGTCGGGGAACTCCTCCATGGCGCGGACGAATTCCTTCAGGTTCTCGAGACGTCCCGCGGCCTCCGCCGTGCGGTCGGCGCGCCACATGTCGACATAGCCGGATTCCTCCAGAATGGTTTCGGCGAGCTCGTTGTGCGGACGCTTGTCGAGTTCCGACGCCCAGCGGCCGAAATCCATCAGCAGGTTGCGCAAGCTGGTGCGGGGCTTGGGCTTCAGCTCCTCCGTCTCGACCATCATCGCGGCGGCGCGCATCAGCGGAACGCCGGCGGCGCGCGCGTGATCGTGCAGCAATTGCAGCGTCGCGTCGCCGAGGCCGCGCTTCGGCGTGTTGACGATGCGCTCGAAGGCGAGATCGTCGGCGGGCTGCGCCACACAGCGCAGATAGGCGAGCGCGTCGCGGATTTCGGCGCGCTCGTAGAAGCGCGGGCCGCCGATAACGCGATAGGGCAGGCCGAGCGTGATGAAGCGTTCTTCGAACTCGCGCATCTGGAAGGAGGCGCGCACGAGAATGGCGATCTCGTCGAGCGCATGGCCCTTGCGCTGGAGCTGCTCGATGTCCTCGCCGATGGCGCGCGCTTCCTCCTCGGAATCCCAGACGCCGCAGACGCTGGGCTTCTCGCCGTCGTCGCCATCGGTGAACAGCGTCTTGCCGAGCCTGTCCTTGTTGTGCGCGATCAGGCCGGAGGCGGCCGCCAGAATATGGCCGGTCGAGCGGTAGTTGCGTTCGAGGCGGATGATCTTCGCGCCCGGAAAGTCCTGCTCGAAGCGCAGGATGTTGTCGACGTCGGCGCCGCGCCAGCCATAGATCGACTGATCGTCGTCGCCGACGCAGCAGACGTTGTCGCGACCCTGCGCGATCAGGCGCAGCCAGAGATACTGGACGGTGTTCGTGTCCTGGTACTCGTCGACGAGAATATACTTGAACCGCTCCTGCCAGCCGCGCAGCACGTCCGGGTTGTCACGGAAGAGTCGCAAGGTTTCCAGCAGCAGGTCGCCGAAATCGGCGGCGTTCAGCGTCTTCAGCCGATCCTGATAGAGGGCGTAGAGCTTCGCGCCCTTGCCATTGGCGAAGCTCTCGGCCTCGCCGGCCGGGACCTTGTCGGGCGTGAGCCCGCGGTTCTTCCAGGCGTCGATCTGCCAGGCGAGCGTGCGCGCCGGCCATCTCTTGTCGTCGATGTTTTCCGCCTGGATCACCTGTTTCAAGAGGCGGATCTGGTCGTCCGTATCGAGGATGGTGAAATTGGATTTGAGGCCGACGAGCTCGGCGTGGCGACGCAGGATCTTGGTGGAAATGGCGTGGAACGTGCCGAGCCAGGGCATTCCCTCGGCCACGGGACCGGCGAGCGCGGCCACGCGCTCCTTCATTTCGCGGGCGGCCTTGTTGGTGAAGGTGACCGCCAGAATTTCGTGCGCGCGCGCGCGGCCGAGCGCGATGATGTGGGCGATGCGGGTGGTCAGCACGCGCGTCTTGCCCGTGCCGGCGCCGGCCAGAACCAGGACCGCGCCGTCGATCGTTTCCACAGCCGCGCGCTGCTCCGGGTTCAGCGTCGCCAGCCAGGGCGCGCCGCGGGAGGCCAGCGCACGTTCACGAACGCCGCCCGGGGCGGGAGGGTCGTCGTGAAGTCCATTGTCAGGCGAACCATGCGGCGCGTGCGGCAAAATCTGGCTTTCCTCGGGCGATTCGGGATGCCGCCAATGTGGGGCGCACGGCCCGCTTTGTCACGGGCGGCGGGGGCGTCGCCTTTGCAATCCGGGCCCCGGACCTATATTCTGCCCGGGAATTGGCCAGCCTCGCCTGAAGCGGGGCGGGCTGCGCATTTCCGTTTTCGGCGGGCGCGGGCAAGCGCCGGCCCCGCGAGGCCCTCCGAGGGGCGTGCGAACAGAAGTCGGCCTATATGACGACCAGCAAGGACACCGCCAAACAACCGGGCGCCTTTTCGCCGCGCCGCCTGCTGCAATGGGCGGCGAGCCCCGCCGTGCTCGATTTCATCGGGCGCGACCGGGCGGACGCGGTCGCCTCCTTCGTCAACAACCACCTGATCCTGAAGCTGCGGCAGCGTCGCGCCTATGCGCAGTCGCAGGCGCAGGACGAGGCGGCGCAGGCCTATCTCAAGACGCATTTCTGCCGCCGGCCCTTCAACACGATGGAGACGACCCACACCGGCCTCGTCTTCGCCTGCTGCCCGGTCTACCTGCCGACGCCGATCGGCCGGCTCGACGAGAACCACCGCGACGTCTGGCACAGCGACATCGCCAACAAGATCCGCGAATCCATCATCGACGGCACCTATTCCTACTGCGACCACGTCAATTGCCCGTTCATCGCCGGCCGCCAGCTCGAGCCGCGCGACAGCGACGAGGCGCGCGAGTTCATCGAGCATCACCGCAAGGGGCGCGCGGCGCCGCTGCCGCCGCTGCAGGTTGTGCTGAGCCACGACAAGTCCTGCAATCTCGCCTGTCCCTCCTGCCGGTCGGGCATCTATGTCGCCAACAAGGCGCGCCAGGCCAAGCTCGACGATCTCACCGAGAAATCCCTGCTGCCGATGCTCAAGGATGCGGGCGAGGTCATCATCACGGGCTCCGGCGACGCCTTCGGCTCCAATCATTTCCGCAATCTCATCAAGCGGCTGACGGCGAGCGACGACTACAAGGACCTGAAAATCCACCTGCACACCAACGGCCAGTTGTTCGACGAGCGCGCCTGGCGCGATCTCAACCTGTCGGGTCATGTCGGGGCCGTGCAGATTTCCATCGACGCCGCGCAAGCCGACACCTACGCCAACGTGCGGCGGCCCGGGAATTTCGATCGTCTGCTGAAGAACCTCGCCTTCCTCAAGCGGATGCGCGACGAGGGCCAGATTCAGCACCTGATGTTCTCGATGGTGGTGCAGGACGCCAATTACCGGGAAATGCCGGCCTTCGTGAAAATGGGCCAGGATTTTTCCGCCGACAGCGTCATGTTCAACATGTACCGCCAGCGCGACGTCTTCTCGAAAAGCGAATACGAGGACGCCTTCATCGGCGATCCGCACCATCCCGACCACGCGGACTTTCTCGAGATCCTGCACGCGCCGGAGCTCTACCTGCCGATCGCCAATCTCGGCAATCTCGCCGCCTACGCGCCGGCCGGCTGGCTCGACGCCGACAAGCACGCGATCGGCCAGGCGGCGGAATAGGGCGTCCGTCGTCGCGAGGCGCGAAGCTCCGGGGCGATTTATCCCCGGCTGTGGGTCGAGTCCCGCTGGATGGATTGCTTCGTCGTTTCACTCCTCGCCATGACGGAGAGGCGAACGCATGGTCCTTTTGCCCCGCGACATCGTCTCCTTCTGGATCGACGCCGGCCCCGATCGCTGGTTTGCGGCCGACCCGGATTTCGACGCCCTGACCCGCGCCCGCTTCCTCGACGCGCATGAAGACGCCGCGCGCGGCGACCTGCCGGGCTGGGACGCGAGCCCCGAGGGGGCGCTGGCGCTGATCCTCCTGACCGACCAGTTTCCGCGCAACATGTTCCGGGCGACGCCGCGCGCCTTCGCGACCGACGCCCTGGCGGTCCGGGCGGCCGAAAAGGCCATCGCGCGGGCCTTCGACCGCGCCTATCGGCCGCCGCTGCGGCGCTTCTTCTACCTGCCGTTCATGCACGCCGAAAATGTCGTTCTGCAGAAGCGCTGCGAGGCGCTTTGTGCGGTTTCGGGAGACGCGGAAGGCCTGCAATATGCGATGGCGCACCGCGAAATTATCGAAAGGTTCGGGCGCTTTCCGCATCGAAACCCGATCCTCGGACGGCTGATGACGGGCGAGGAGCAGGCCTTTCTGGATGGCGGCGGCTTTTCCGGCTGACGGCGCGGAGGTCGCGACCATCGGACGCTTGCATCGCGGGCGCCCCCGCGTGCTAGCGTAATCCCACGATTTCCGAGTCGGAGAAAAATATGACGGTCGCCGCAGGCGCGCCGACGACGCCGCAATTCCGGGAGCTCTTTGCGCCCAAGCTGCTCACGGTCCTGCGCGAGGGCTACACGCTCGCCCACCTGCGGCAGGACGCGCTTGCCGGCCTCACGGTGGCGGTCGTCGCCATCCCGCTGTCCATGGCGATCGCCATCGCCTCGGGCGCCAGTCCCGCGGCGGGGCTGACGACGGCGATTATCGGCGGCTTCCTCATCTCCGCGCTCGGCGGCAGCCGGTTCCAGATCGGCGGGCCGGCCGGCGCCTTCATCGTACTGGTCGCCAAGACCATCGAGACGCAGGGCTACGACGGTTTTCTGCTCGCCACGATCATGGCCGGCCTGATGCTGCTCGGGCTCGGCTATCTGAAACTCGGCTCGCTGATCAAATACATCCCGCACAGTGTGCTCGTGGCCTTCACCGCGGGCATCGCGGTGATCATCATGGCGAGCCAGATGCGCGACGTGTTCGGCCTGTCGCTGGCGCGCGAACCGGCCGCCTTCGTGCCGAAGATCGAGGCGCTCTGGGCGGCGCGCGCTAGCTTCAACGTCGCCGCGCTCGGCGTCGCCGTCGCGACGCTTTGCGCGATTCTGTCGCTGCAATTCTGGAACCCGCGCTTTCCCGGCCTGCTGGTCGCCGTCGCGGTCATATCGATTGTCGCTTTCACGCTGAACATTCCCGTCGAGACGATCGGCGCGCGTTTCGGCGCGCTGCCCAGCGCGCCGCCCGCCCCGCACCTGCCGGCGCTGTCCCTGGCCAAGATCATCGACGTCGCTCCGGCCGCTTTCGCCATGGCCCTGCTCGGCGGCATCGAATCGCTCCTTTCGGCGGCCGTGGCCGACGGCATGACCGGACGACGCCACCGCTCGAACTGCGAACTTGTGGCGCAGGGCTACGCCAATATCGCCTCGGCCCTGTTCGGCGGCCTCTGCGCGACCGGCACGATCGCGCGTACGGCGACCAATGTGCGCGCTCACGCGCACGGGCCGGTGGCGGGCATGCTTCATGCGATCTTCGTGCTCGTCTTCATGCTGGTCGCCGGACCGCTCGTCGCATACGTGCCGCTTGCCGCGCTCGCCGCCGTTCTCGTCATCGTTTCCTGGAACATGATCGAAAAGGAGGAAATCCGCGCGATCTTCCGGCGCGATCCGGCGGAGGCCGGCATATTTCTGATCACCGTAGGGCTGACCGTATTTCGCGACGTGTCAGAAGCCATCGCGGTCGGCGTCACGCTCGGCTCCCTGCTCTTCATGCATCGCATGGCCGGCGTCGTCGAAGCGACGACGCATACGCGGCTCGTGGAGCCCGACGCGCCCGATGTCGTCGGCGGGTCGGACAGCGCGCATGATTTCGATGCGCGCGGCATCGCGGTCCTGTCGTTGCGCGGTCCGCTGTTTTTCGGCGCCGCGGGCTTCGTCTCCTCCGTGCTCGACCGGATCGGCGAGAAGCCGCGCGGCTTCGTGCTCGATCTCGGCCGCGTGCCCTTCATCGACGAGACGGCGGCTCATGCGCTGATCGCGTTTTTCGGCAAGGCGCAGAAGCGCGGCGTGCGCGTGGCGATTGCCGGCGTGCAACGGCCGGTGCTGCGCGCGCTGATCCAGAACGGGCTCGACCGGCACATCGTGACATTAGCGGCGGATGTCGAGATCGCGCGCCGACGCCTGTCGGGCGTGCTGGACAAGACGGAGGCGCTCAGCGCCTGAAACGGTCTCTAGCGGCGCGCCCGTCGCAAGTCGTGCAACAGGGCGCGCAATTCCGGCGCCGGGCGCCGGGCGTCCCGCCGGAAGGCGTCGAGCCGCGCGGCGAGGCCGTCTCCCAGTGTTTCGCGCACGGCGTCCGGCTCGCTGCTCATGCGGCGCATGATCGGCAGCAAGCGGATTTCGGCGCGCAGGCGGTCCGCCTCGTCCCCGTCCCAATCGGCGATATCGGCCGGCCCCAGCATGAAAATCCCCACTGAAATATCCGCCAGAGCTACGCCGCCGCGCGGCGTTTTCAAAATGCCGAAAGTCATGTGCGCCTATCCGTCGCGCGCTTGTTTTCAGCCGGCGAAACGATAGCCTGACGCAAACGCAACAACGGAAACGCGAAGCAAGGAGCGCGCCATGGCTATTTCACTCTACGACGTCAGCGTCGGAGGATTTTTGCAGACGCTGGCGGGCGTGGCGGGCTTTCTCGAAAAAGGCCGCGCACATTTCGCCGACAAGCCGGGCGCGCTCGAGGAAATCGTGCAGTCGCGCCTGTGGGAGGACATGTTTCCGTTCCGCTTTCAGGTCATATCGGTCGTGCATCATTCGCAGGGCGCGATCGAAGGCGTGAAGAAGGGAACATTTTCGCCGCGCATGGACGGGCCGCACGACTATGCCGGCCTGCAGCAGCTCGTGGCCGACGCGCGCGCGGCGCTGAAGGCCGTGACGCGCGAGGAGATCGAAGCGCTGGAAGGCAAGGACATGTTCTTCGAATTCCGCGACGTGAAGCTGCCGTTCACCGCCGAAAACTTCCTGATGTCCTTCTCGATCCCCAACCTGCAGTTCCACGCGACGACGGCCTACGACCTGTTGCGCATGAAGGGCGTCCCGATCGGCAAGCGCGATTTCACGGGGCCGATGCGGATCAAGAAGTAAGGCTGGATCGCGAGCCTTCGGGCTCGCTCGGACCGCAGACAAAGCCGTGGCCCGCCCTCGTGCTTCGAGACGGTCGCTGCGCGACCTCCTCGGCATGAGGGCTGTCTTGTTGTTTTGATACGCCAATCTTCATGGTGAGGAGCGCCATCGATCTCGGGCTTGCCCGAGATCGACATGAAATGCCCAAGTCAAACGCCCAAGTCGGGCAAGCCCGACTTGAGTCGCGCGTCTGGGACCGTGGCCGCAAGAACTGACCTTTGTCATCTGCGGACCTGAAGGCTCGCGGTCTATTTTGCCATATGCCTCGACGCCCCGGGGTCCGAGGGATAAATTGCGCGAAAATCACATCCGGGAGAACCCAAGGTGACCGAACACGATCCCGCCGTCGCGCGGCTGACGCAGCGTCCGCCGCAGGCCGAAATCGACGCCGCCGTGGGCGCGCTCGCCGCGCGCTTCGGCAATCGCCTCGTCACCTCGATGGCCGTGCGCGAGCAGCACGGCCACAATCTGTCCTGGACGCCGAACCAGCCGCCGGACGCGGTGATTTTCGCGCAATCGACGGAAGACGTGTCGGACGCCGTGAAAATCTGCGCGGGCCACGGCGTGCCGGTGATCGCGCTCGGCACCAACACGTCGCTCGAAGGCCACACCAACGCGCCCTACGGCGGCGTGTCGATCGACGTGTCGCAGATGAACCAGATTCTCGAGGTGCACGCCGAGGATCTCGATGTCGTGCTGCAGCCCGGCGTGACGCGCAAGGCGCTCAACGACTACCTGCGCGACACCGGCCTGTTCTTTCCGATCGATCCCGGCGCCGACGCCTCGATCGGCGGCATGTGCGCGACGCGCGCGTCCGGCACCAACGCCGTCCGTTACGGCACGATGAAGGACAATGTGCTGGCGCTGACCGTCGTCATGCCGGACGGGCGCATCGTCAAGACGGCGCGTCGCGCGAAGAAATCCTCGGCGGGATACGATCTCACGCGGCTGTTCGTCGGCTCCGAAGGCACGCTCGGCATCATCACCGAAATCACGCTGAAGCTCTACGGCATCCCCGAGGCGATTTCGGCGGCGACCTGCCAGTTCCCGTCGATCAAGGCCGCCTGCGACACGGTGATCGAGACGATCCAGTCGGGCCTGCCGATCGCGCGCATCGAACTCGTCGATCCCCTGACCGTGCGCGCCTTCAACAATTATTCGAAGCTCGGCCTCAACGAGGCGCCGATGCTGTTCCTCGAGTTCCACGGCACCGAAAAGGGAGTCGAGGAGCAGACCGCGCGGTTCAAGGAGCTGGCGGAAAACAACGGCGGCGGCCCTTTCAACTGGACGACCAAGCCGGAGGAGCGCACCAAGCTGTGGCAGGCGCGCCACGACGTCTACTGGGCGCACCAGACGCTGAAGCGCAAGCCGGAGATCAGCGGCTTCTCGACCGACGTCTGCGTGCCGATCTCGCGGCTCGCCGATTGCGTGACGCAGACCATCGAGGACGCCGAGCGCATCGGCATCGTCGCGCCGATCGTCGGCCATGTCGGGGACGGCAATTTCCACTCCGGCCCGCAGTTCGACCCCGCCGATCCGGAGGACGTCGCCAAGGCCAAGACATTCGTCGAGCGCCTCGTCCGCCGCGCGCTGGACATGGGCGGCACCTGCACGGGCGAGCATGGCGTCGGCCAGGCGAAGATCAAATACATGCGCGAAGAGCATTCCCCGGAAACGCTGAACGTGATGCGCGCCATCAAGCGAGCGCTCGATCCGCAGAACATCATGAACCCGGGCAAGGTGCTGGACGCGTAACTGGACTTTGCCTACCTCCCCGCAAGCGGGGAGGCAGGCGGGCACGCAACCCTCTCCTCCCCGCCGCGTTCATGCCTGCATGGACGCGCCTGCGACCGTCGTCACCGACATTCCCCAACGGCTCGACCGCCTGCCATGGGGCCGTTTCCACACGCTGGTTGCGGTCGCGCTCGGCGTCACCTGGGTGCTGGACGGTCTGGAAGTGACCATCGCCGGCGCCATCGCCAGCGCGCTGAAGGCCTCGCCAAGCCTGCGCTTTTCCGATGCTGACGTCGGTCTTGCCTCCAGCTTCTATCTCGCGGGCGCGGTCGTCGGCGCGCTGCTGTTCGGCTGGCTGACGGACAGGCTCGGCCGCAAGAAACTGTTCTTCATCACGCTCACGCTCTATCTGCTGGCGACGGCGGCCACCGCCTTTTCCTGGGATTTCGCCAGTTTCTGTTTCTTTCGCCTGCTGACGGGCGCGGGCATCGGCGGCGAATATGCCGCGATCAATTCCACCATCCAGGAACTCATGCCTGCGCGCTATCGCGGCCGCGTCGATCTCGCGATCAACGGCACGTTCTGGATTGGCGCCGCCATGGGCGCGGCGGCTTCCATCGTGCTGCTCGACCCCGCCCGCTTTGCGCCCGACATCGGGTGGCGGCTCGCCTTCTTCATCGGCGCGGCGCTTGGCCTCGTCATTCTCTTTCTGCGCGCTTTCCTGCCGGAGAGCCCGCGCTGGCTGGCGATCCACGGCAGGCCCGCCGAAGCCGAGGCGATCGTCGAACGGCTCGAAGAGCAGTTTCGCGCAAGCGGCCACAGGCTGAGCGAGCTCGGCGACGCGCCGAAGCTCGCGTTCGCCGTGCGCACACATACGCCGCTCGCGGAAGTCTACGAGGCCATCGTGCACACGCACCGCACGCGATCCTTCGTCGGCCTCGCGCTCATGGGCGCGCAGGCCTTCTTCTACAACGCCATCTTCTTCACCTATGCGCTGATCCTCACGCGCTTCTACGGCGTGGCGCCCGACCAGGTCGGCTGGCATCTCATTCCCTTCGCGCTCGGCAACGTTCTCGGCCCGCTCATCCTCGGGCCGCTGTTCGATACGCTCGGGCGAAAGCCGATGATCGTCGCGACCTATGCCGCGTCGGGCGTTGCGCTCGGCGTTGCCGGCTATCTCTTCTGGCGTGGGGCGCTCGACGCGCATCAGCAGACGCTCGTGTGGTCTTGCGTGTTCTTTGTCGCGTCGGCGGCGGCGAGTTCCGCCTATCTGACGGTCAGTGAAATCTTTCCCGTCGAAGTGCGCGCCCTCGCCATCGCTCTGTTCTACGCTTTCGGCACTGCGCTCGGCGGCGTGGCGGCGCCCTATATTTTCGGCGAACTGATCGGCACGGGCTCGCGGCTTGCGCTGTTTGCCGGCTACCTCTTCGGCGGCGCCTGCATGATCGGCGCGGCGGCGGCGGCCTGGCGCTGGGGCGTGGCGGCCGAACGGCGGCCGCTGGAGGCGGTAGCGCGGCCGCTCTCGGCGCGCGATCCCTGAGCCCGCCGCCGCGCGAAAACCATGAAATGCGCTAGAATGGCGGCGGAATCGAAAGAAGGCGCTTGCGCGAAATCCTGACGATCATCGCCGCCTGCATCGTGGTCGCGCTCGCGGCCGCGCTTGCCGTGCCGCCCTTCATCGACTGGACCCGGCACGGGGCGGCAATCGCCGAGAAGCTCGGCGAAGGTTTCGGCGGACGCGTCGCGCTCGAAGGTCCCGTGCGCCTGCGCCTCCTGCCTGCGCCTCGCCTGACGGCTGGGGCGCTCGTCGCGCAACGCCCAGGGCTCGCCGTGCGCGCGAAAGAAACCGCGCTCGAATTGTCGGCGCCGGCGCTTTTGCGCGGCGCCTTCGAGTTCACCTTGATCGGGCTGAAGCAGGCCGAGGTCGCCCTCGATCCCGGCAAGCTGGACGCGGCTGCGCCCGGCGCGCGCGTCGCGGTCGCCCGCTTCGATCTGGTCGACGCGACATTGCGCATCGCAGGCGCTCATCCGGTCACGCTTGCGCATCTCGACGTGAGCGGCGCGGCCGATACGCTTGCCGGTCCCTTCCGCGGGCAGGGTCAATGGCGCGACGGAGGCGCGATTGATTTTTCCTTCTCCACGGGGCCAATCGAACAGGCCAGATTGCGCGGCAAATTCGCCTTCGACGATCGTGGGCAAATGCGCGGCGAAGCGACTGGCGAGCTGGCGCTCGCCGACAGCGCGCCGGAGTTTTCGGGGCAGGCGGTTGTCGCCGCCGTTCTCGGCGGCGCGCCGGCGCGTGCGGCCTTCGCGCTCCGGGCGAATCCCGAGACGCTGCATGCGGAGAAGATCGACGCGCGGCTTGGCGACGACGATCACGCGTTGAATTTTTCCGGCGCTGCGAATTTTTCGCGCGCAAACGGTTTCGAGGCGCGTCTTGTTGCGGCAAGCCTCGACCTCGATCGGTTTCGCGCGGCCTATCGTTGGGAGGAGATCGCACAGGCCGCGCCGCCCGCAGCGCTTCGCGCGGAACTTGCCGCCGACAGCGTGGCGCTCGGCGGCGACGCGCTGACCAATGTGACGATTGCTCTCGACAGGAAGGAGGGCGCGCCGCCCCGGATTGTCGTGGACGCCGGTCTGCCCGGCCGCACGCGGCTGCGTTACGACGGCGCTGTCGATCCTGCCGCGCCGCGCGCGCTCGATGGCGCGCTGAAGATCGAGACGCGCGACGCGGGCAGGCTTGCCGCCTATGTCGCGCCGACTGCGCCGCAAGTTGCGCGCTGGCTCGGCGCGGGATCTTTTGCGCGTCTTGCTTACGATGGACACGTGCGCGCCGACGCGCAGGGCGTGACGCTGAACGCCGATGCGATCGACCTCGACCGGTCGCGGCTGTCGGGCGCCATCGCATGGTCGCCGGGAATGGCGAACGGCCGCAGCAGGCTCGATGCGCGCCTTGTGGCTTCCGTCGTCGATATCGACGGCGTTCCGGATGTTCGCGCGCTCGCCGCGCTATCGCCGCGGGACGACCTGTCGTTGTCGCTCGACGCGCAGGCGCTGCGCCTCGCGCGCATTGGCGAAGCTCCGGCGGAAACGGGCCGGCTCCGCCTCGCGCTCTCGCGCGCCGATGGCGTCACGAGTCTCGAGAACTTTTCGATCGTCGGGCTCGGCGGCGCGAATCTGTCCGGCGCCGGACGCGTGACAGCGCAGGGCGGCGGTTTCGACTTCAAGCTCGAGGCGGAAAGGCTGGCCGATCTCGCCGCGCTGCTGCGTCGCGCGGCGCCAGGGCCGGCGAGCGAGGCTTTCGCGGCGCGCGCCTTTGCACTGTCGCCGGCGCGCATGACCTTTGGCATTGCGATGGACGCCTCGGGCGCCTTCACGCAAATCAATCTCGACGGCGAGGCCGGCGGCGTGCGCTACAATGCGCAGGCGCAGCCGTCGGGCGCGGGGCGAATGCAGGCGCGCGTCAGCGTGCAGGCTGCGGAAGCGGCGACCCTGCTGCGGCAGGCGGGGCTTGCCGTGCTGCCGCTCAAGGGTCTCGGCGGCGCGCGGCTCGAGGCGCAGGGCGAAGGCGCGATCGGCGCGCCCTTGCGCACGCGCGCCTCGCTCGATCTCGCGGGCCTGGCGCTGCGCTTCGACGGCGAGACGCAGCTCGCGCTCGACCGCGCTGTTGCGCAAGGGCGGCTTGCGGCCGACAGCGCCGACCTCTCGCCGCTCGCGCCCCTCTTCGCCTTCGGCGCGCCGGACATGTCGAGCAAGATGCCGCTGCATGGCGCGGCGCAGATGCGCTTCGACGCGCAGGGCCTCGCGCTGGACGGCGTCGAGGCGGAGGTCGCGGGAACACGCGCGACCGGACGCGTGACGCGCGCCATGACAGGCGCGCTCGGCGGCGCGTTGAGGCTCGATCGTCTCTCCGCGCCCGATCTCGCCGCGCTCGTGCTCGGGCCGCCGCAACCGGCGGCTGCAGGCGCGCTTTGGCCGACGCTGAAATTTGCGGCCACGCGCTTCGATCCGCCGACCGCCGAAGTGACGCTGGACATTGCGCGCGTCGATCTCGGCGGCGGCGTCACCGGCGGCGATGCGCATATGCAGCTTGCGCTGGCGCCGGGCGCAATCGCGGCGCGCGATCTTTCGGTGAAGATCGGCGCAGGCCGCGTGAGCGGCGAAATCGCGCTGAGGCGCGAGGGCGACGCGGCGATCGCGAAGGCGCGCCTCGCCGCAGAGAACTTGCCGGCGTCGAGCGGCCCCTTATCGGCGCGCATCGGCGGATCAGCCGATTTTTCCGGCGCAGGCGGCTCGATGGCGGAGCTCGTCGGTTCGCTTGCCGGATCGGGGCGTTTGAAATTTTCCGAGGCGCGCATCGCGCAGGCGTCGCCCGCTGCGCTGCCTCGCGTGATCGCGGAGGCCGACGCCGCCGACGGCGCGCCCGATCCGCGCGGGCTTGTCGCCAGTCTGTCGCGCGCCCTCGACAGCGACGCACAGTCTTTGCCGCCGTTCGAGAGCGATGCGACGATCGCGTCAGGGCGCGTCGCGCTCGCAGCGGCGCTGCGCCTTGGCGACGTCGATGCGCGATTGTCGGGCGCGTTCGATCTGCGCGGCGACACGCTGGAAGTGCGCGAGAGCCTGATCCTGCCTGCGGGCGGCTGGGGGAGCGCGCCGCGCGTAGACCTCGTCTGGAGCGGCGCGCGCGCTGCGCCGGCGCGCGTCCTCAACGCGGACGCGCTGATCGCCGCGCTAGCCGAACGCGCCATCGCGCGCGAGAACGAGCGCAACGCCGCGCTCGAAGCCGATATTCACGAGCGCGCCTTCTTCAACCGGCGTCTGAAGATGGATCGGCGCGCCGACGAGGAACGTCGGGCGCTGGAAGAGGCGAGGCGCCTGATGACGCCGCCGCCCGTGCGCCACGAACCGGCCCCTGCGCAAAGCGGCGCGCCGCCGAAGCCGCCGGCGCGGCCGCCCGCCGCCTTCGCGCCGGCGACGCGCGGCATTGCGCCCGATCCCTCGACGGCCGGGCGCTACTGAAGATCAGAGCGGCTCGGCGACGAAGCGCGCCGTCGGCGCGACGATCTCGTCCTGCGCCTCGATCAGCAGGAGTTCCCGACGGCCTTCCTCGTGGGTGCGCTTGAGAATGCCGTAGATGGCCGCGCCTGCGCGCTCGAGCGCGGCCTTCGGCGATTTGGTCGCGAGGCATTGCGCAAAGAACAGCGCAGCGATGGCGTCGCCCGCGCCGTTGAAATTTTCCGGCAGCCGCGGCGTGCGCATCCGAAAGACGCCTTCGAAGGACGAGACGAAGAGATCGACGCAATCGTCTGGCGTGTCGGCGAGATGGGCCGACGTGACGAGCACGATTGCGGGACCGCGTTCATGCACCGCGTCGATCGCCGCGCGAAAACCGCTCATGCCGACGATGGGCTTGGCGGCGAGCCATTCGAGCTCGAAATGATTGGGCGTGACGATGTCGGCCAGCGCGAGCGCCGAAGCCGCGAAGAACTCCGGCACGCCATGCTTGACGAAGACGCCAGGGCCGACGTCGCCGATGACGGGATCGCAGCAATAGAGCGCGGCGGGGTTTTCCTTCTTCATGCGCTTGACGGCGCGCAGGATCGCTTCGCCGGTTTCCGGCGCGCCGACGTAGCCGGAGATGAGCCCGTCGCACGCGCCAAGGACGCCGCGCTCGGCGATGCCCGCCACGCAATCGTCGATCATCTTCGCGTCGAAGGTCCTGCCGCGAAACGAGCCGTAGCCCGGATGATTGGAGAATTGCACGGTATGGATCGGCCAGACTTCCACGCCCATGCGCTGCAGGGCGAAGACCGCGGCGGAATTGCCGACATGGCCATATGCGACGTGCGACTGGATGGAAAGAATGTTCATGGCTGAAATACTGGACCGCGAGCCGTCAGGCTCGCAATCCCCTTCTTGATGAAATACGAGCGTGAAGGCTCGCGGTCCGATTTACTTCACGGTCTGCGCCGCCTTCTTTGCAAAGCGGTCGTCGAAGGTCGCGGTCAGGTCGACCTTCGCGTCTTTCAGCTCGGGCGTGAAGCCGACGAGCATGTCGAGCGCGCTCGTTTGCGCCGCGGCGTCAATCAGGCCGGTCTGGGAGTAGGAGGCGCGCGAGGCGGCGAAGGATGCCATGTAGAGCTTCCTGTCGCCCAGGAGATAGTTCTCCGGCACAAGCGTGGCGACCTCCTCCGGGGTCGCGGTCTTCAGCCATTGCAGCGCCTTGTATTCGGCATTGACGATGGCCTGCATCGTGTTGGGATTGGCGTCGATGAAGGCCTTCTTCGCATAGATGACGGCGGCGGGATTCTCGCCTCCGAACAGCGCGCGCGTGCCTTCCTCGGTGCGCGTGTCCGCGACGATCTTGATGTCGCCGGTCTGCTCCAGCATGGTGATGACGGGCTCGAGGTGCGATATGCCGTCGACTTGCTTGTTTCGCACCGCCGCTACGGCCGGCGCCGCGCCGCCGACGCCGATCCAGGAGGCGTCGTCCGGCGAAAGGCCATTCTTCGCCAGGAAATATTTGGCGAGCATGTTGGTGGAGGAGCCTGGCGCGGTGACGCCGATCTTCAGCCCTTTCAAATCCGCGGGCTTTTCGTATTTCACGTCCTTGCGCACGGCGATGACGATCGCCGGATAGCGGCCGAGGTCGATGGTCGCGCGAATGTCCTGGCCCTTGGCCTGCATGTGGATCGTGTGCTCGTAGGCGCCGGCGACGACGTCGACCGAGCCGCCGATCAGCGCCTGCAGGCTCTTGGCGCCGCCTGCGAAATCGATGATCTCCGCGTCGAGGCCCTGTTCCTTGAAGTAACCCTTCTGCTCGGCAATGGTCAGCGGCAGGTAGTAGAGCAACGACTTGCCGCCGACGCCGATGACGATCTTCGGCTTTTCGACGCCCGCCGCCTGCGCGGACGCAATCGTGGCGGAGAGAGCGAGCGCGGCGAAGGCGCCAAGCAACATGCGCTTGTTCATGGGACGTTTCCTCAAGTCTGTTGATGGGGCTGCGGGCGCCAGACCAGCAGCCGATTTTCGACCAATGTCACCGCCCAATCGATGGCGATGACGAAAATCGCGAGCACGATCATGCCGGCGAAGACGCCTGTCACGTCGAACACGCCTTCGGCTTCGTGGATGAGATAGCCGAGGCCTGCGGCGGCGCCCAGATATTCGCCCACGACCGCGCCGACGAGCGCGAAGCCGACGGAAGCGTGCAGCGAGGAAAAGACCCAGGTGAGCGCCGAGGGCCAGTAGACGTGGCGCATGAGCTGGCGATCGTTCATGCCGAGCATGCGGGCGTTCGCCACGACGACAGGCGGCGTCTCGCGCACGCCTTGGTAGACGTTGAAGAAGACGATGAAGAAGACCAGCGTGACGCCGAGCGCGACCTTCGACCAGACTCCGAGCCCAAACCACAGCATGAAGATCGGCGCGAGCACCACGCGCGGCAGGGAGTTGGCGGCCTTCAGGAACGGGTCGAAGATCGCGGCGAGGTTCGGCTTGCGCGCGAACCAGAAGCCGATGGCCGCGCCTGCGAGCGAGCCGATGACGAAGGCGAGCGCGGTCTCGACCAGCGTGATCCACAAATGGCGCCAGACGACGCCCGTCGCGAACATCTTCCAGACGCGCGCGAGGACGTCCGACGGCGTGGAGAAGAAGAATTTCGGCATGATATAGACGCCGAAGATCGGCACGCTCGAGCCGATGTGCCATATGGCGATCAGCGCGAAGGCGACGCCGACCTGCCAGGCGAGAAGGGCGGGGCGGCTCACGCCGCCCCTCCCGCCTGCGCCTGATAGGTCTTCAGCACTTCCTCGCGCAGGTCGTTCCAGATCGCGCGCTGCAGGGCGTGGAATTTCGGATCGAGCCTGACCTCGTTGATCTCGCGCGGACGCGGCAGGTCTATGCGGCGCTCGGCGACGATGCGCGACGCCGGCCCCGCCGACATGACGACGACGCGATCGGCGAGCGCAATGGCTTCCTCCAGATCGTGCGTCACGAAGAGCACCGCCTTGCGGTTGGCCGACCAGAGATCGAGCAGCAAGTCGCCCATCAGCGCGCGCGTCTGGGCGTCGAGCGGACCGAAGGGTTCGTCCATCAGTAGGATCTGCGGATCGCGGATCAGCATCTGCGCCAGCGCGACGCGCTTGCGTTGGCCGCCGGAGAGTTGATGCGGGTAGCGGTCGCCGAAGGAGGACAGCCCGACCTTTGCCAGCCATGCCTGCGCGGCTTCCAGCGCCTGCGCGCGCGCCACGCCCTTCGGCTCGAGCGCGACGGCGATATTGTCGCGGGCGGTCTTCCACGGCATGAGCGCGTCCTGCTGGAAGAGATAGCCGCAGACGGCCATCACGCCCCCGACCGCGCGGCCATGCACATGCGCCGCGCCGGCGGCGGGCCTGAGCAGGCCGGCGACGACATTGAGCAGCGTGGACTTGCCGCAGCCGGTGGGCCCGACGATGGCGACGAATTCGCTGGCGCCGACCGCCAGATCGGCGCCCTCGACCGCGACATAGCGCGCCGCGCCCGCGCCAAAGGCGACGCTGACGCGCTCGAGACGGACGGCTGGTTCCGAGGTTGCTTGGGCTTGCGGCATGGCCTGGAGAAAGCGAAGGGGCCGCACGTTCGCCGATCGGGGGTCGCAGCGCAAGCCGGCGCCGATTGCGCGGCCGCGCGGCCCGTGCCTTGATCCCGGCTCGAAAGGAATCAGGCGATGGCGCGCTGGACGGACCCTCTCGACCGCCTCGTCGGCCGCATCGTGGAAGCCGGCAAATGGCTGGCGCTGCCGGTCGTGCTTCTGCTCAGCGCGCAATGGCCGCTGCGTGATCTCGTACGCTGCTGTTCGCGCGAGGCCAACGATCTCGGGCAATGGCTATTCGCGCTGTTCATCGCCGTTGCGTTGACCGCGGCGAGCCGCGCGGGAACGCATCTGCGCGCCGAATATTTCGCGCACAGCCTGCCGGCGGCCGCGCGGCGGCGCATCGCGGCGGCGGGCGCGGCGCTCGTCGCGCTGCCATGGTCCATGTTCGTGATCGTCGTCTACGGGCGCGACGCTCTTCGCGCGCTGGCGATCTTCGAACGGTTTCCCGACACCAACAACCCCGGCTATTTCCTCGTCAAGATTGCGGTCGTCCTGCTCGCCGCGCTGATCGCGGCGCAGGCGGCCATCGATATTGCGCGAGCCGCCGGCGGCGAGGACAGCGAGCCGACATGAGCGCATGGTTCGGCGTCGCGCTGTTTCCGATGGTCGCAGCGATCATGCTGGCGACCGGCCTGCCCGCCTATCTCGTCCTCATCGGCGCCGCCGGCGCCGGCGCCCTGTTCGTCGTCGCGACCGGCGGCGACGCCGCGTTGCTGACGGCGCTCGGCGCGCGGTTGCAGGCGCTGCTCGAGGGCGATCTCCTTCAGGCGTTGCCGCTGTTCGTGATGATGGGCGTGACGATGAACCGCCTGCCGCTGGTCACGAGCCTGTTTCGGGCGGGCGCGAGGCTCGGCGGCGCGAGCGCGGGCGCGGCGCGTCTGTCGGCGCTGGCCATTGGCGCGCTCGTGGCGCCGATGAACGGTTCGGTGGGAGCGAGCGTCTCCATGCTGTCTCGCGGCGTTGCGCCATTGCTTGCGAAGGAGGGCGCGGCGCCGGCCGAACGGATCGCGCTGATCGCAGCGGCGAGCACGCTCGGCGTCGCCATCCCGCCATCGCTCGTACTGCTGTTTCTTGGCGACGCCATGCTCAACGCGCACACGATCGCTGCGCGAGCCACGAATGCTTCGGCGCGCATCGTCAACACGCAGGACATATTTCGCGCCGCCCTCGTTCCGGCGGCTGCGACGCTGGCGCTATGGGCGATCGTGGCCGTCGCGCGGTCGCGCCGTGCGAAGGCGTCCGACGCCGAGCGGCCGCCGCTCTCGCCGAGGGAGGCTCTCCTCGCCACGCTCGTCACGGCGTCGATCTTCGTCTTGATGGGCGGCGTCGCCGGCGGTTTCTTCTATGCGGTGGAGGCGGCGGCCACCGGCTGCGTGGCGGCGCTGGCGGCAGGCGCGTGCACGCGCGCGCTGACCTTCGCGGCGCTGAAGGGCATTCTGCGCGACACGCTCGCCATCTCCGGCGCCCTGTTCGCGCTGCTGGCGGCGGCGACGACATTTACGCTCGTGCTGCGCGTGCTGGGCGCGGACCGGCTGGCGAACGATCTCTTGGCCGCCGCGCCCGGCGGGCCTGCGGCTGCCGTCGCGGCGGCGCTGGCGATCATGGCGGCGTCGGCCCTGGTTCTCGACGCCTTCGAGATCGTCTTCGTCATAGTGCCGGTGGTCATGCCCGGCGCGCTGATGCGCGCGCCGGACGCCGCCTGGGTCGCCGCCCTGACCGTCATGACCTTGCAGGCGAGCTTCCTCGCGCCGCCGCTGGGCTACGCCATGATGATGACGCGCGCTGCAGCCGACGAGGCGGCGGCGACGGCGCAGATCGCGCGCGAGGTCGCGCCCTATCTGGCGGCGTTGGTCGCCGTGATCGCGGTTGCGATCGCATGGCCCGGCATGACGCATCTCCTCGATCCGCCCGCCTCCAGCGTCGTTGCGCCGGCTGAGCGGCTCGACATTGCCCCGCCCGAACCGCCGCCCCCTTTCCGGCAATAGGCGTTCAGCCGCCGTTCACACGGAATACTGCAGAGATTGCGCCGTGGCCGGATCGGATGTTTCATGGCCACGGCCGGCGGCGGGAGCGCAACCGGTCAACCAGCGTGCGCTTCGCCCGGGGCGCGCGGCGCAACCTGTCCGGGCGCCCGAGGATGCCATGATTGCTCGCAAATTGATTGCCGCCACACTGTTTGCGGCGCTGACCAGCGGCGCGGCCTTCGCGCAGGCCCAGCAGCCGGCGACGAACCCCCTGAAGCCCAACACGCCGCCGCCCGCCGCCGCGCCGGCCGGCAAGGCCGCCGAACCCGCCAAGCCCGCCGCCAAGGCGGCGGAGCCGGCCAAGCCCGCCGCAAAGGCCGCCGAGCCGGCGAAGCCTGCGGCCAAGGCGGCCGAACCGGCCAAGCCCGCAGCGAAAGCCGCAGAACCGGCCAAACCCGCGGCTGCGCCAGCCGCCAAGCCGGCCGCGAAGGCCGAGCCCGCCAAGCCTGCCGCCGCCGCCGGCAAGAAGATCGACCTCAATACGGCGACCGCCGAAGAGCTCGATTCCCTGCCGCAGATCGGGCCTGCCCGCGCCAAGGCGATCGTGGAAGCCCGCGCCAAGGGCAAGTTCAAGAACTGGGACGATTTCGTGAAGCGCAGCGTCGTTCCTTCGAACGCCGAAACCGCGATCAAGGACCTCGTGAAGTTCTGATCTTTTGCGGTATAGAAAGGGCGCGGGAGATCAGCCGCGCCCTTTTTCTTCGACGCCACCTGTTTCTCGGGGGAGACATGAAGACGAAGATTTTCGCCGCAGTCCTGACCCTCGCCCTCGCCGGCGGCGTCGCGCAGGCGCAGACCGCGCAGCCCGCGACGGATGCGCCGCAGCAGATGCGGATCATCAAGAAGAAACCGAAGAAGCCGAGCGCCAAGACCATCGCCGCGACCAGGACGATCGAGGGGACGATCCGCAAGTTCGAGTGCGGCGACAATTGCTATCTGACGATCAAGACCGCGAAATCAGAGGAAACCGGCTTGTGCGAGGCCAAGGCCTGCGCGCCGTGGTTCGAGAAACAGAAGATGCCGCGCTCGTTCGTCGGCAAGAAGGTGCGCGTGACGACCGGGACCGGCGTGCAGCGCGACGGTTCCGGCAAGACGATGGGCAAGACGACGTCCTTCAAGACGCTCGATTTCGTGAAGTGAATTAGCCGTCCAGCGCGCGCCAGAGTCGCGCGAAAAGGTCGAGCGCCGCCAGTTCGTCATCGCCCGCCTCCGGCGTCGGCTCGTGCGCGATCGTCTCGACAATCGTGGCCGCCGGGCCAGCGCTCAGGATCGCGATGCGGTCGGCGTAGCGCAGGGCGTCGAGCGGATTGTTGCTTGCCATCAGGATCGCCAGTCCCTTTTCATCCGCCGCGCGATTGAGGACGTTCGCCGTCAACAGTTTCGCGCGGCGATCCATGGGCGAGAAGGGGTCGTCGAGGCAGAGCAGGGCGGGCTCCGCTGCGACGCTGCGCGCAATGGCGAGCCGCGCGCGATGGCCCCGCGAAAGGCGGAAAGGCTCATGGCCGAGATAGGTCTCGAGGCCGAGATCGCGGAGCAGGCTTTCCGCGCGCTGCACGGCGTCCGCCCCGGGCATCGCCTCCGCCACAATGTCGCGCGAAAATTTCGTGTCGTCGAGCGGCATGGAATGATGCGCGAAAACGCCCGCGCCGGATCGTTCGATACGGCCTGACGTCGGCGCGATCTCGCCGGCCGCGAGCCGCAGCAGCGTCGTCTTGCCGGCGCCGGGCGGGCTGAACAGGAAGGTCCATTCGCCGGGCCTGAGAACCGCGTCGAGACCGCGCACGATGGCGCGGCCGGAGAGATCGAGTCCTGCGGAATGGAAGGCGAGGGCGGACGACATGGGTGCGGCGGGCCGGGCGGGCGAACAGTGTTAAAGCGACGTTTACAGCGCACGCGCATTCTCTCCAACCGACCGGCCGTGCTCTCGCTCAGGACCTCCAGATGAAAACCCTCGTCGCTTTCTCGCTTGGCGTCGCTCTCGTCGCTGCGCCGTTCTCCCTCGCCAGCGCCCAGTCGCTGCCCGGCGCCGACATTCTCGGCAAGGCGCAGGCCGCACGATCCGCCGCGAAACTGGTCGGCGGCAATTCCGCCATGTCCGGCGCAGCGCGCGACATGGCGATGAAGGAGGCGACGGGCTCAATCAAGCGCAAGGCCGGCGACTACGCCAAGCAGAAGGCGCTGGAGACGGCGATAAAGGACCCGAAGCTCACGGGCAAGGCGCTGGGCGCGGCGGGCAAGCTCGGCGCCGCCGGCAAGCTGAAGGGGATCGGCATGAAAGACGCCAAGGGAATGGCCGCCGATCAGGCGAAGAAGAAGCTGCGCGATGTGGCGGCGCAGAAGCTGACGGGCGCGCGATAGACGCGCCCAGCGCTAACAAAAAAGCCCCCGTCTCCGGGGGCTCTTTCGTTCGATCCGAAGGGATCAATTCTTTTCCTTGTCGACCAGCTTGTTCTTGCCGATCCAGGGCATCATGGCGCGCAGCTTCTCGCCGACCGCCTCGATCTCGTGGGACGCGGCCTTGGCGCGGGTGGCCTTGAACGAGGTCTGGTTGACCTTGTTCTCCAGCATCCAGTCGCGCGTGAACTTGCCCGACTGGATGTCGGCCAGAACGCGCTTCATCTCGGCCTTGGTCTCCGGCGTGATGATGCGCGGGCCGGTGACGTATTCGCCGTATTCGGCGGTGTTGGAGATCGAGTAGTTCATGTTGGCGATGCCGCCCTCGTAGATGAGGTCGACGATCAGCTTCACTTCGTGCAGGCACTCGAAATAGGCCATTTCCGGCGCGTAGCCGGCTTCCACCAGCGTCTCGAAGCCGGCGCGGATCAGCTCGACGAGGCCGCCGCAGAGGACGACCTGCTCGCCGAACAGGTCGGTCTCGCATTCTTCCTTGAAGTTGGTCTCGATGATGCCGGCGCGGCCGCCGCCGATGGCCGAGGCGTAGGACAGGCCGAGGTCATGGGCGTTGCCCGAGGCGTCCTGATGGATGGCGATCAGGCAGGGCACGCCGCCGCCGCGCTTGTATTCCGAACGAACCGTGTGGCCGGGACCCTTGGGGGCGACCATGAGGACGTCGAGGTCCTTGCGCGGCTCGATCAGGTTGAAGTGCACGTTGAGGCCGTGCGCGAACAGGAGGGCCGCGCCCTTCTTCATGTTGGGGGCGAGCTCGTCGCGGTAGATGTCGGCCTGGAGTTCGTCCGGGGTGAGCATCATGACGACGTCGGCCCATTTGGCGGCGTCCGCCACGGTCATGACCTTGAGGCCTTCGCCTTCCGCCTTCTTGGCGGTGGCCGAGCCGGCGCGCAGCGCCACGACCACGTCCTTCACGCCGGAATCGCGCATGTTCAGCACATGGGCATGGCCCTGCGAGCCGTAGCCGACGACGGCCACCTTCTTGCCCTTGATCAGATTGATGTCGGCATCCCGATCGTAATAGACGCGCATTTTCTCAGGTCCCCTTGGGTGTTTCGGCCGCGCAGGCGGCAAAATCCGTTGTGCGGGCGCTTCGTGACGGTTTGGACGGGCAAGGTCAAGCCCCGGCGCGGGACCGGACCCGCATAGCCGGGTTGCGCCTCAGATCGGCTCCGGCCCGCGCGAAATGGCGGCGACGCCGGTGCGGGAGACTTCCACCAGCCCGATCGGGCGCATCAGCTCGACGAAATCGTCGATCTTGCTGGTCGCGCCGGTCAGCTCGAAGATGAAGCTCTCGGTCGTGGCGTCGATCACCTTGGCGCGGAAGGCTTCGGCGAGCCGCAGCGCCTCGACGCGGGCCTCGCCCTGCCCGCGCACCTTGACCATGGCGAGCTCGCGCTCGATGGAACGCTTGGTCAGCGAGAGGTCGATCACCTTGTGGATCGGCACGATGCGCTCGAGCTGATGCGTGATCTGCTCGATCACCTCGGGCGTGCCCGATGTGACGACGGTGATGCGCGAAAGGTGCTCGCCATGCGCCACCTCCGCGACGGTCAGGCTCTCGATATTGTAGCCGCGGCCCGAGAACAGGCCGACGACGCGCGCGAGAACGCCGGGCTCGTTGTCGACGAGGACCGAGAGCGTGTGGCTCTCGACGTTCGACTTGCCGATGGACGAGGAATAGGGGGAGGGCGGGAAGGCGGGAGTGGGAATGGCGGCGTTCATAAGGATTTCCTGAATGTCGTAGCGGCGGGGCGTTTCCGGCGGTCGCTGCGCGACCGCCTGTCGCGTGTGGTCTGAAGTCGCGTTGCGACTTCAGACGAGCATCTTCCCCTTGTCGTCGATGACCGAGCCGATGTCGTCGATCTCGTCGGGCAGGATCATGTCGTTGTGCGCCTTGCCCGACGGTATCATCGGCAGGCAGTTCTCGGCCTTGTCGACGACGCAGTCGAAGATCACCACATTCGGCGTGTCGATCATCTCCCTGATCGCGTCGTCGAGCTTGGCGGGGTCCGAACAGCGGATGCCGTGCGCGCCGTAGGCTTCGGCCAGCTTCACGAAATCGGGCAGCGCGTCCGAATAGGAATGCGAATAGCGCCCGCCATGCAGCAGTTCCTGCCACTGGCGCACCATGCCCATGTATTCGTTGTTGAGGATGAAGATCTTCACCGGGCAGCGGAACTGCACGGCGGTCGACAATTCCTGGATGTTCATCAGGATCGAGGCCTCGCCGGCGATGTCGACGACGAGCGCGTCGGGATGGGCCATCTGCGCGCCGACGGCGGCCGGCAGGCCATAGCCCATGGTGCCGAGGCCGCCCGACGTCATCCAGCGGTTCGGCTCCGTGAAGTGATAGTGCTGGGCCGCCCACATCTGGTGCTGGCCGACTTCCGTCGTGATGTAGGTCTTGCGGTCCTTGGTCAGCTCGTAGAGCCGCTGGATGGCGTATTGCGGCTTGATCGTCTGCGTCGAGTTCTGGAAGGCGAGCGACTTGCGGGCGCGCCACTTGTCGATCTGCTTCCACCAGGCGGCGAGCGCGGCCTTGTCGGCCTGCATCGATTCAGAGCGCCACAGCGTCACCATGTCTTCCAGCACATGCGCGCAATCGCCGACGATGCCGAGATCGACTTTCACGTTCTTGTTGATGGAGGAAGGGTCGATGTCGATGTGGATCTTCTTCGAGCCCGGCGAGAAGGCGTCGAGGCGGCCGGTGATGCGGTCGTCGAAACGCGCGCCGATCGAGATCATCAGATCGCAATCGTGCATGGCGTTGTTGGCCTCGTAGGTGCCGTGCATGCCGAGCATGCCGACCCATTGCGGATCGGGCGCGGGATAGGCGCCGAGCCCCATCAGCGTCGAGGTGATCGGGAAGCCCGTGAGCTTCACCAGTTCGCGCAGCAGCGTCGAGGCCGCCGGTCCCGAGTTGATGACGCCGCCGCCGGTATAGAAGATCGGCTTCTTCGCGGCCGCCATCATGGCCACGGCATGCTTGATCTTGGCGCGGTCGCCCTTGAGTTGCGGCTGGTAGGTCTTGTGCTGGATGTTGCGCGGGAAGTGATAGGTTCCGGTGGCGAACTGCACGTCCTTCGGCACGTCGATGACGACCGGGCCGGGCCGGCCGCTGGCGGCGACGTAGAAGGCCTCGTGCAGGATGCGCGGCAGGTCCTCGATGCGCTTCACCAGATAATTGTGCTTGGTGCAGTGGCGGGTGATGCCGACCGTGTCGCATTCCTGGAAGGCGTCGGAGCCGATCAGATGCGTCGGCACCTGGCCGGTGATGCAGACCAGCGGAATGGAATCCATGAGCGCGTCGGTCAGCGCGGTCACGGCGTTGGTCGCGCCGGGGCCGGACGTCACCAAGAGCACGCCGACCTTGCCGGTCGAGCGGGCGTAGCCTTCGGCCGCGTGGCCCGCGCCCTGCTCGTGGCGCACGAGCACATGGCGCACCTTGTTCTGGTGGAAGAGCGCGTCGTAGATGGGCAGGACCGCGCCGCCGGGGTAGCCGAAAATGACATCCACGCCCTGATCCTTCAGGGCTTCCACGATCATTTCGGCGCCGGTCATCTGTCTCGACATGGCCATCTCCTAAACTGCGGTCCTTTTGGCGGAATTTTCGGCAATAAAAAAGGCCCCCTGAGGGACCTTGGAATGAGCGCCGTCGGCGGAGGGTCGGGGTTCAGTCCCGCTCCGTCTCAGGCGCTCGCGATACGATAAGGCTCTTGCGCATGGTTCCGCCGATGCGTTGATCGGCGGGTTTGGTAGCGGATGGGACGCGCGGGGTCAAGGGGAGGGGCGGTGGATCGCGAGGCTGGCCGTCATTGCGCGCGCAGCGAAGCAATCCATCCACCGGGACTGGGGCGGTTGGCGGAAAACTCGACCGACGCGGCAATCAATGTCCGGTCGTCGGCCGGGGGCCCCAGCCGCTATCGACCGAAAGCGGACCCTGCAGTCGACTACCTGAACTCGCGGGGCGACGACTTGTCTGTCCCGGAAAGCCATACGGGCGCCGCAACGACGCCCGTATAGATTTGCATCCCCAATCAGTCCTAGTCGGACAATCCCTTCTTCAACGCAGCCGCCTTGCGAGATCTTTCGGCGTCGTCGCTGTCCGCTTTCTTCATGTCCTTCAGGTCGATCGTAACCTTGGCGATCTTGCCGTTGAACTTGAATGGGACCTTGTAGGCTTCGTCGACCGGCGTCCCTTCGTCCATGCCCACGTCAGCCCCTTCGTCTGCGGAGAATGCGCAGCACTGGGTCTTGTCGATCCGGCCGGAGGCAACCTCCTTGTCGTTGACAAAGAGCGTTCCCATGCCCCCCTTGCCGACGCCGCCGCCATCATATGCGAACTCGAAGCGGATCGTGGACTTGCCCGGCGGAAGCGTCTGCTTGGACGTCACGCGGTAGCGCTGCAAGCCAACGAAATTGTAGGTGTAAGTCGGCTTGCCATCCTTGATGTACAGGCTCCAGCCGCCGAAGCGTCCGGCCTGGGCCAGGATAACGCCGTTCGCCCCCTGCTTCGGTATTTCAACCTCGGCGGTGATTGTGTGCGACCGGTTCTTCACGTTGATGAAGACGTTTTCGGACATCCCCACCATTCCCTCGTGAACCGTCAGCGTGGTGCGGCCGGCCATAAGGTCCGGGCGTCCGACGAGGGCGGCGTTCACCCGCTCCAGAAGCCGGTCATCGAGCGGCAGGGCCTGGTATTTGACCGCTTCCTGCAAAAAGACTTCCTGCAGCTGTTTCAGCTTGTCGGGGTTCTTTGCCGCGAGGTCGTTCGTCAGGCTGAAGTCCGACCGCGTGTCGTAGAGTTCCCACTGGTCATTTTCGAACGTCGCCCGGGGCTTGAACTCCCACGGTATCCGGTGAAGGGCGCCGGCGAGCCAGCCATCGCTGTAGATGGCGCGGTTGCCGAATATTTCGAAATACTGCGTCGTGTGCCTGCTTGCCGCCTTGGGGTCCGCGAACGTGTAGGCGAAACTGCCGCCTTCCATCGGCGTCTGCGCTGTCCCGTTCACACTCTTGGGTTCAGGCAGGCCCGCCGCTTCCAGAATCGTCGGCGCGACGTCGACGACATGGTGCCATTGCGAACGCACCTCGCCCTTTGCCGCGATGCCCTTGGGCCAATGGACGATCATCGGATTGCGCGTGCCGCCATAGTTCGAGGCGACCTGTTTCGTCCACTGGAAGGGGGTGCCTCCGGCGACTGCCCATCCCGCCGCGTAATGCGGATATGTGGACGGACCACCCAGCTCGTCGTAGTGCTTGAGAATGTCCTGGACGGTCTCCTGCACGCCATTGAAGTAAGTCATCTCGTTGAAGAGACCGTTCATTCCTCCTTCGGCGCTCGCGCCGTTGTCGCCAACGATGTAGAAGATCAGCGTATTGTCGAGCTGACCGGTGGCCTTGATGGCTCCGACGAGGCGGCCGATCTCCGTATCCGTGTATTCGCCGAAGCCTGCGAAGACTTCCATCTGGCGGGCAAACAGCTTCTTCTCATCCGCGGTTAGCGCCGCCCAATCCTTGATGGCTTCGGGCTTCGGCGCGAGCTTCGTATCAGGAGGCACTACGCCCAACTTGATCTGGCGGGCCAGCGTCTCCTCGCGAACCTTGTCCCATCCCTGGTCGAACTTGCCCTTGTACTTGGCGATCCAGCTCTTCGGCACATGATGCGGCGCGTGGGTGGCGCCGGGCGCGAAGTACATGAAGAACGGCTTATCCGGCGTCAGCGACTTCTGGTACTGGACCCATTTGATCGCCTGGTCGGTCATGTCCGTCATGAAGTGGTAGTTCGGATCCTTCGGGGGCTCCACTTGCGTCATGCCGTCATAGATCAGCGGCGCCCAGTGGTTCGTTTCTCCGCCGACGAAGCCATAAAATTTGTCGAAGCCCTGACGGGTCGGCCAGCGGTCGGTTGGGCCGGAGGGGCTGACCTCCCAGGCGGCGGTTTCGTGCGACTTGCCGAAGGCCGCAGTGCTGTAGCCATTCAACCGTAGCATTTCGGCGACCGAGGCGACGCTGTTGGGTCGTTGCGCGGTTTGCCCAGGGAAGCTCGTGGCCGTCTCTACGACAGAGCCGAAATTGTTCGTGTGATGGTTCCGGCCCGTGAGCAGCGCCGAACGGGTCGGCGAGGACAGCGCGGTCGTATGAAACTCGTTGTAGCGCAGCCCCTCGTTGGCGAGCTGCTCCGCCGTCGGCATGCGGATAGGTCCGCCAAAGGCGCTCGACTGGCCGAAGCCCATGTCGTCGATCAGCAGAATGAGGACGTTGGGCGCCTTCGCTGGCGCCCTGACCTCAAACCGCGGCGGCGGAACGGCATTGCGCGCGTCAAGCACCGTGCTGTGCGGATACTGAGGTTCCGGAATGGGCAGCACTGTACGATCGGTCGGGAGCACGACAGCGGGGGGCGCCGCCTGCTGCGCAACGACGGGCGCGGTTGTCGCGAGTAGCGCCATCATCAGCGAGGTCGGGAGGCGAAGCGCGACAGTCGACGCTATTCGAGGCATGGAGTTCACTCCGGTTGGGCAGTCAAGCGTGAGCGTTACGATTTACTGGCAACCTCGTGCCTCCAGGCATTGACGCCTGTCAATAGCCGCCATTCTTGCAGCCTAGAACGCGATGAACTACCCCCGCGTGTGACCCGAAATGCCAATAAACTGGCGGCTGCGGTCAGCAATTCGAAGGGGCTCGGCCACTACGGAACGATTGCCATCTGCCCATTGCTGACGCTGAACGGCAGCTTGCGGCTGGATTGCTTCGTCGCCACGGCAGAATCGGCTTCGCCAATTTCGCCTGCGTTCCTCGCAACGACGGCGCCGCGGCCCTACGCCCCCAGCCCCACCCCGTTTTCCACCAGCACCCGCCGCACGTTGCGGATCGCCGGAAAGACCTCCTGATTGCGGTCTTCCCCCTGCGCATCGAACGCAGCCTGCTCCAGCTCGCAGATCCACTTGTCTTCGTCGAAAATGCCGTTGGTGAACCAGACGATGGCCGGCCAGGCGGCGTCGAGCAGGAAGGCCTTGCTCGTGGGCCGCCGCACCATGATCATCCCGAACGTATGGTTGACCTTCTGCGCCCGGTCGACCGGGATGTAGCAGATCCACAGGTCCAGCGCGGGCGCTTCGTTGGCGCCGGTGAAGAAGCGCAGCGTCTGGTAGGGATAGTCGGTGCGGATGACCATGCGGTCGCGCGCGCCTTGCGGCGGCGTGTTGGCGATTTCCGGCGGCAGAGGCGGACGCTTCTTCCAGAATTCCGCCTTCCAGATCGGCCCGCCGCGCCCGAGGATCAGTTTTTCGCCGATGTGCTGCCGCCCGGCCACGCGGCGGAAGGCGTAGATCGCTTCCGCCCAGTTGGGGCCGGATGAGGCGCCCAGAAAGAAGGTCTTGATCGACCCCATCAATTTGCGGTGCAGGAACTGATGGTTCATGTCCATCAGGTTCTCGTGCATGAACGAATAGTGGCACTTCGCGCGGCGGTTGAGATAGCGGGTCTTGTAGGCCGCGTTCTCCGCCGAGGGGATTTCGGGGAAGGGCGTGGCTTCAGCCTTTTCGGCATCGCCCGGGAAGACGAAAACCAGCCCATAGCGCTCGCGGCAGGGATAGGCGCGCACGCCGCGCGGGCCTTCGACCGAACCCTTGGCGTAGGGCAGGGAGACGCATTTGCCCTGACGGTCGAAAGACCAGCCGTGATAGCCGCAGCGCAGATTGTCGCCGTCGACGACGCCGTTCGACAACGGCACCTGCCGATGCGCGCAGCGGTCCTCGAGCGCAAAGACCTCGCCGCCCTTGCCGCGCGCCAGCACGATGGGTTCGCCCGCGAAGGCGCAGGCGAAGGCCTTGCCCTGCTTCACCTCGGCGGAGCGCGCGAGCGGATACCAGAAATTCGGGTCGATGCCGGTCTTGCGAATGTCGCGGGAGGGCGCGGCTGATTCAGAAACGGCCGTCGCCCCCTCGTCGGCCGTAGCCCCTGCCTCGCCCAGGTCCATTGTCGGCTCTCAATTCATTGGCGCTCGAAAATTCCTGACGCCCGATATCGCCCGAGGTCTTGCGGGCGGCAAGCATGAATATGCGCGGCGCACGGGGCGCGGGTCGAATTTCGATCAAGGGGCCTGCGGCGCCGCGGCGTCAGCCCGGATAGCCGTGGCGGCTCTTGGAAGCGGCGACGAGGCTCATGGCTTCGCCGTCCTTGCCGGCGGCGCAGGCGGCGGACGCGCTCGAAATCTCGCCCTCGATTTGCCTGTAGACCGTATCGTTGACGTTGCCGGTGTCGTGATCGTTGGCGATGACGGCGCGGTAGCGCGCGATCGCGCCGGAGCAGCCCGCGCCTTCCGGCAGCCTGAAGCCTTGCGGCGTGACGGCCGAAACGGCGCGCGGCTGCGGCGCCGGCCCGGTCGCCACCGCCTGCGGCGACGGCGTGGAGTTACAGGAGGCGAGCGCGAGCAATGCGGCGGCGCAGGCAAGGAGCTGCAGGCGATTGGTCATCGAGGCGGGGGCTCCATCGAGGCGCGCAAAATTTACCTTTGCGACGGCCGCGGTCAAGCGTCCGCGGCTATTTGTCCGCGTCGCCCAGGAGTTTCGCGATAGGCTCGCCGATCTTGAACACGCCGTTGACGCGCGCCGCCAGCGTCTCGTCCGCATAAATAAGTCCTTGGGCGAAAACGAGGTTGCGCGTCACACGCAGAATGTCGGTGCGGCTGTTGAGCCAGGAGCCCAGCGGCGCCGGGGCCAAGAAATCCACAGCCATCGACACGGTCGGCAGAAAATGACGGCCAACCTTGGGATGACGGTGCGCGGCCATAGGCAGCATCATGTCGGCGAATGTCATCAGCCAGCCGCCGTGGCCGACGCCGCGCGGATTGCAATGACGATGTTCGATGCGCATCCCGAGCTGAAAGCCCTGCGGGCCGTCGTCGCGGTAGAACAGCGGGCCGTTGCGGTCGATGTAGCCGCCGCGCAGCGTGAAGAGGCTCCACCCCTCGGGCGGCGGCGGATTGCAGGTCTGGACGGGCTCTTCGCTCATTTCGTCGGCTCGTTTTGTCGGACAGTTCTTTTGTTTCTGCCCGATCCCGCGCCAGCTCACAAGCCACAAAAAAACGCCCGCCGATGGCGGGCGAGCTTGAAGGAAGGCGACCGGTCAGTGCGAGAGGATGCGCAAGCCGAACCGGGCGCGGGGCGCCAGCGTGGGAGCGGCGGCTATTTCGTGGCGGCGCGCCCGGATCAGTTTCGTTTCGAACCGGTCGAAGGCGACATCGAAATCGCCGTCCGGCCGGACGCGGACGATATGCCCGGTCGCGCCGCGCGGCACATACTGGCCGCGGCTGACGATATCGGCGCGCGCGAGGACCGGGCGTCCGGCCAAGGCGGCCGATCGCATTTTTCGCGCGAATTTCTGGAATCGATTCAACATGGATGGGCCTGTTTCTTGGGCGCCGGCGCAGGCGCCGGCTCGTTCATGAAGATGAACGCAACATTAACGAATGCGTTCCCCTTGCCGGCGTGCTCCGCTATCATAAAGACCGATCGGTCGGTTTTTATAGGAACGCGGCATGCCTCGCATAAGCGCGCAACGCAGGGACGCGCGGCGTCAGCAGATTCTCGACGCCGCGCTCGCGCTGTTCTCCGAGAACGGCTTCCACCAGACGGGCATGGCCGAAATCGTCGCGGCCACGCGGCTCAGCCGCGGCGCGGTGTATCTCTACTTTTCGAGCAAGGACGAGATCATCGAAGCGCTGGCGGACGACCGCCATGCTTCCGAAGCGCTGATCAATCTCGCGGCGGCGCAGGAAACCCACGCGCTGGCGGCGCTACGCAGCCTTGTGGCGGCCTATGCGCGCGCGCTCGTCGAACCGGGCGCGCAGGCGCGGCGACGCGTATCCGTGCACGGCTGGGCCGAGGCGCTGCGCAACGATCGCGTCAGGGCCGGCGTCGTCGAGGGCGTCGACGCGCCGCGTCGGCTTCTCGCCGGCGTCGTTTCGCGCGCGCAAGAGGCGGGACAGATCGCATGCGATCTCGATCCGGACGCCATCGCCCGCACGCTGATCGCCATCTTCCAGGGCTTCGTGCTGCAGGCAAGCTGGGGCGAGCCTGTCGATTTCGACGCCTGCCTCAAGACGGTCGAACGTATGCTGGACGGCCTGTCGACGGCGCAAGCAAGCGCGTCGCCGTGATCGCCGATCTCCTCATCGGCGGAGCGGTGGGGCTCGTCGGCGGCGTGGCGTCCGGCCTCACGGGCACGAGCCCCGGCGGCGCGCTGGTCGTTCTTTCCTCGCTACTGCTTGGGGCGGAGCAGCATGTCGCGCAGGGCATATCGCTGATTGCGCAGGTTCCGCCGACCAGTCTGCCGGGCATCGCGCGCTATCGCGCCGACGGCGCGCGCACGCCGTGGCGCTGGCTCATCTGGATGACGCTCGGTTTCGTCGCGGGCGGGCTCGCCGGCTCGCTGGCGGCGGGCTTCGTATCGGACGGCGCGCTGCGCTGGACTTATGTCGGCTATCTCGCGCTGCTGCTGGCGCTGCTGGTCGTGCGGCCCGCCCGGTCCGTGCGCGAGCCCGCGGAATCGAAGGTCGCCGCCGCCCCGGGGGCGCCTGCGCTGCTCGCGGTTGGCGCTGCGGCCGGCCTGTCCGCCGGCCTTCTCGGCATTGGCGGCGGGCTTGCCGTCATGGTCGGGCTCACCGCTCTTGTTGGCGTGCGCCAACATCAGGCGCAGATGGCCAGCCTCATCCTGTCGCTCGCCCCGGTAAACCTGCCGGCCGCCTGGGTCTATTTCAGCCACGGCTGGACAGCGTCCTGGCCTGTTCTCGCGGGAATCGTCGCAGGGCTCAGCGCCGGCGGCGACCTCGGCGCGCGAATCGCCAATCGGATGAGCGAGGCGCGATTGCGCCGCCTGACATTCGCGCTGATCTTGGCGATGGTCGTCTGCATGGCGTGGAAGGCGGCGAGCTGAACGGGAAATGCCGGTCTTCGCCGATCGCCCGCCCCTCGAGCGGGGCCGCCGCTCTTGTCGCCTGCGGCGTCTTGAGTTATTGATCGAGCAATCGTGCGCGAGGGCGCACGATATTGCGCGAGGAATTTGTGGCCCGTTTCGCCACCAGCACGCAGAACGACGCCCGCCGGCCCATGGCCGACGCGGTCGCGCGCGCGCTTTCCCTCGGCCTGCTTCTTCTTAGCCGCCCCTGAGCGCCGGCTGGGCTTTGCCTGGGCGCTGAGGGGATGAGCTTAACCCGACCCGCCGGCCGCCCGACATTTCTGCAAGCGTAGCGCCGGTTTCAAACGACACATCCGATTCCAGGAAGACGAACATGACCGCTGCGACTGCCGAGACCGGCTCCAACAAGGACCGCGTCATCATATTCGACACGACCCTGCGCGACGGCGAGCAATGCCCGGGCGCGACCATGACCTTCGAAGAAAAGATGGAGGTCGCCGAACTGCTCGACGAGATGGGCGTCGACATCATCGAGGCGGGTTTTCCGGCTGCGTCCGACGGCGATTTCGAATCCGTGGCGGAGATCGCGCGCCGCTCCAAGGACGCGGTGATCTGCGGCCTGTCGCGGACGGGGCTCGCCGACATCGACCGCTGCGGCGCGGCGATCAAGCCGGCCAGGCGCGGCCGCATCCACACGTTCATCTCGACCTCGCCGCTGCATATGTCGGTCAAGCTCGGCATGACGCCGGAGCAGGTGTTGCAGGCGACCATCGACGCCGTGACGCGCGCGCGCAAATGGACCGACGACGTCGAATGGTCGGCCGAGGACGCGACGCGCACCGAGATGGATTTCATGTGCCGGATCGTCGAGGCGGCGATCAAGGCCGGCGCGACCACGATCAACCTGCCCGACACGGTGGGTTATACGACGCCTGGGGAATATCAGGCGATGTTCGAGACGGTGCGCGCGCGCGTCCCCAATTCGGACAAGGCGATCTTCTCCGTCCATTGCCACAACGATCTCGGCATGGCGGTCGCGAACTCTCTCGCCGGCGTCGCCGGCGGCGCGCGCCAGATCGAATGCACGATCAACGGCATCGGCGAGCGCGCGGGCAATGCGGCGCTGGAAGAAATCATCATGGCGATCCGCACGCGCCAGGATGCATTGCCCTACGACACGGGCATCGAGACGACCATGCTGAACCGCGCCTCGCGGCTCGTGTCCGCCGTCACCTCGTTCCCCGTGCAGTACAACAAGGCGATCGTCGGCCGGAACGCGTTTGCGCACGAGAGCGGCATCCATCAGCACGGCATGTTGAAGAGCTCGCTGACCTACGAGATCATGACGCCGGAATCGGTCGGCGTGTCCAAGACCTCGCTGGTCATGGGCAAGCATTCGGGCCGCGCCGCCTTCCGCGAGAAGCTGAAGGAGATGGGCTACGAGCTGGGCGAGAACGCGCTCAACGACGCCTTCCGCCGCTTCAAGGACTTGGCCGACCGCAAGAAGATCGTCTACGACGAGGACATCGTCGCGCTGGTGGACGACGAGATCGTCAACGCCAACGACCGCTTCAAGGTGACGGCGCTGACCGTGATCGCCGGCACCAACGGCCCGCAGTCGGCGGCGCTGACGATGGAGATCGACGGCGTGAAGCAGACGCATCAGGCGACCGGCAACGGCCCGGTGGACGCGATCTTCAACGCGATCACCGCGCTGATCCCGCACAAGGCCAATCTGGAGCTCTATCAGGTGCACGCAGTCACCGGCGGCACGGATGCGCAGGCCGAAGTCTCGGTGCGCCTGTCGGAAGACGGTCGCGAGGTGACGGGCAAGGGCGCCGACCCCGATACGCTGGTGGCGTCGGCGCGCGCCTATGTGGCGGCCTTGAACAAGCTCGTCATCAACCGCGGACGCGAGAAGGCGCAGGGCGCTGGCGCGGGCTAGTCTGGCCCGCGCGCTTCGACGCCAAAAGGAAAGGGGCCCGCGCGGCCCCTTTTCGTTCAGTAGCCCCTGTAATCCCACGTGCCGGGCGGGGCGGGGTAGCCATAGTACGGCCCGCCGTAGCCGTCCCAGGGATAGTCGTAGCTGTAATGGGGATGGGGCCAGGCGTAGGAGATGGTCCGGCGCTGACCGACGGCGATCGGCCCGTCATCCGTGTTCACGACGATCTGAACGGAATCGACGTCCAGAACCGGCCGATAGGACGAATAATGCCGGCGCGCCTTGCGGTGCGCGACGCGGCGGGCCTTGGCCTTCGGTACGCAGTCGCAGGCCGGCGACCAGCCGCGCTCCCGCGCCTCCGCGGCCGGCGTCGCCGCGCCGAGAACAAGCGCCAGCGCAGCTCCGCCCAATAAACCGCCTGCCAATCTCATCGCGCTTTCTCCAGAACCGTCCTCGCAATCCTAGCGCGGAAAAGCCGCGCGCGCGACGTCGCCGAGAACATAGCGGAAAATTGCGCGCCGCGGGCTGGACAGGGGCAATAGCGTTTGCTATCTCGCCGCCTCCGGTCGCAACCGGTCGATGGGCGCATAGCTCAGTTGGTAGAGCAGCTGACTCTTAATCAGCGGGTCCTAGGTTCGAGCCCTAGTGCGCCCACCATCGAAATCAAATTAAATCAAAGCGATATACCGATCTGGGGTCCGGGAAACCGGGTCTCGGAAAAGGTATACGCTGCTGCAAACTCGATTCCGCTTACGTCCGGCGATTTTCCGGCTTCGTCTCGTGCTGATCGCATCGCCAAATCGATCGCCGCCCGCGTTCACTTTGAAAATCGGGGCGCGATTCTCTTGAGCGTCGGAATATGCAGTGCGCGCGGCGACGAGATGCGTGCCGAGATCGGGCCCGGCGCCGGCGAGCTTCCACGCCTGCAGGCCGGGGTCGAGGTTGATCGCGAAGGCTGGATTGCTCTTGAACGCATTCACGTGGTCGCCGTTGCTTCAAGACGCGGTTGACCGCTGATTGCGGGTTCGCGAAACGCTGAACGTGAGACATATCGACGACAAAAATTGCAATCCTTGCCTGCGCAATTGGTGCGTGCGTCGCGCTGGCGTTTCCGGCGGAAGCGAGTGTAGGACCGAGCGATATCAATTTTTCATTGCGCAAAATGACTCGGTCGCCATTACGTCGCGGGCTGACGATGGTACCTGCGCTTTAGACTGGATCTCGCAGCGAGAGACCGAAAGCTGCCCTGATAATCGCTATACGGGTTCAACGGTCACGAAAGCGCCAACTGGCGGAAGGCTGACCAAAACAAGTTCGCAACAGTTATAATTATGTCGCTGGCAAAGGCGCGAAAGGCGTGGACAGCAAGTCCATTAAAGTGTGCGGCAGCAATTCACAGGGGCGGGCTGCTCCACGCTGAACTGGAATATATCGAGATGTAGCGCGTTGACCGACCATTCCGAAGTTTGGTCGAGCAGCAGTTCTCGTCCGATGCGAACGCAGCTAGCGCCGCGTTCGCATCGGCGTTCTCACGAGATGCGAACGTGGACGAAATGCGCCTTCGTCTTCCTTAGTCGAAGCACGGCGGTCGAATATTTTTAAGCAAGGAATTCCGAATGTCAGCCTTCATCGTGTGAGCGATATCACTTGTCGCATGCTCCTTTCCGTGTTCGGATCATAGCTTGGACGTGCATCGGCGAAGGCGATCTTGAACTGAGCTTTGCAACGCGTCGCAGGTGTCGCTTGCTGTCTGCCAATGTTACTGCAGGAGGCCGAGATGCCGCACATGGCGCCGTTAAATGGCCAACTGGTCGCGTTCGACGACACGGTGGAGGTGCATGTCTCCGTGAATCGAGAGGGCGCCGAGCTGTGGCTCGCGAAAACGGAGTTCAATGGCCCTTCGACCAGTCCGGTATTTGCCCGCGTCCGAACATTTCCGCCGAATTTTTCGCAGTACATATTACTCGACACGCCGGGGCCGGTTGGCGCGCTGTATACGTTTCGTTTGTTTGCTGCTCAAAGCGGCTCGCCGAGCGGCGATGGACTTCTGATTGATGAGCTGAATATACCGCGCTTGAAGAAGGATCACGGGCGAAAGAATTATCTGACAATGTGTGGCGAAGGTGTTGCGCAGTTGTCTGTGATGTCGGGCGGCACATTTATCAGAGGCGTCATTGGGTCCGGGAGCGTCGTTTCACGTGCGCTTTTGTTTGGAACTGAAACAAAGCCTGTCTGGACAGACGGGCTGTTTCCGACTGCAGATGTGCAGGGCACAGCAAAGTTCCTGCTTTCCGCCGCATCTAGCGACGTCGGACTGATCCACGTTGTCGAGTTGGAAGACCGTCGAGCCGATGGTTGGCCTGACAGCGATCGTATGCGTCCCGGCGCGCAACTGTATTACATCGCGCTCGTGTGGGACAGCGCTGGAAATTTCGACTTTACATGGAAGACCGGCCCTGGCCTCGCCACCACGGCGGGACCGTCGACAAATGACCCGGAGATGGTGACGACGAAGCAGCGAGCCGTAGCAATCGACGTGGCGACGCTCGTTTGCATCGATGATAGCGATGACCTGAGCGATGGCGAGGCGACATTTACAATTACGGTAACCCCAGCCAGTCCAGCGTCAGCGATCATACGTACGCGTTCCTGGAAGCCCATGGAATCTGGCTCATCGCTTGCGCTGGACGAAATGTTTCAGGTCAGCGGCGCCGCCGCGGACAGCATCGCTATTTCGGTCGCAGCCGTCGAAGATGATTCTGGCTCGTTCCCTGAAGACTCCGACGACAATGCTGCTGGCAGCATTCAGGTAAAATTTCGATCGGGCGTTGGCGCCGAGGATTTCCAGGACTTCTTGACGATCGATTCGGGCGAAGGCGGGGATGGTTTTCACTTTCTAGCTCATTGTTTGGTTTCAGTGACGCATACCTGACACTGCGCCGACGTCTTTGATACGGAGCGTGAAACCATGCAGCTCTCGATCCTCACTCCTGTGAACGATGTTTACGTCGCGCATTCCAGTACTGCCGACATTCAGATACGACCGACTGACGAGATCGGCGATGTGGAATTGTTCGAGCGAGTGATTCCCTTTGATGTAAGCGCGAGCACGTTGCCGCCGTTCAAGAGGGTCCCAGTTATCTACCGCCCGCCTGGAGTCGGCCACCATAGGACCGCTGTTCCGATCGGATCGATGTATCAAGCAGTGGCTTTTCCTCGCGGAATTATCTCGTCGACATCATTGCCAGTGGAAGCCGATTTCATGAGCGCCGTGGGTCGCATCGAGCTCCCCAGTATTCTTGAAGGTCCTGCAGGGCCGATGCTGACGTCATGTGCGGGAAAGCCGCAGATTGCGGTCAGCCAAGAGAATAATGCGCTCAGGGTCGCTCTTGCCACGGGAGCATATGACTCGCGTGTCCTTTTGCTGGTCGGCGGTGACAAGCCTGAACTTTTTAATGATGGCCAAGGGACTGTCCCGCGGTTCGGTCAATCCGCCCGAGTCCCGCTAGCTATTGGACTTTCTAAAGAAGTAGGTCGTGTGCACTTGGTTGACGCTCCGGCAGACAATTCGTTTCAGTCAGTGTCGCAGTTGCCGCCGGGAAAGCCTTATTGGTTCATCGCGCTGGCGTGGGCTCGAAACGGATCATGGGGGTACGCCTGGTCAGACGGCAACTCCAACGATCCGCTTGAGCAAACGTCACTGAGGCGATTCATTGAAATTGCGGTCTTGAAGCTCACGTGCGTGACGGACGATGATTTCGATGACGATCCAATTTTCACGCTGTCGCTTGAGGGGCGTGGCGGTCAGGATATTGTCTCTGATACCTACACCTGGGATGATATGGAAAGCGGCGCGGTAGTCGCGACCAGAGGTTTTTCAGTTCAATGGTCTAGCGACCAAGGCTCCGAGCCGGAAGCGATATCTATACGTGCTGGAGATGACGATGCCTGGCACGGCGAAGCGCTTCTGCCACCTTTCCCGGTCGGCGACGGCGCGCATTTCAATGAGCGAACAACCAGGATCAAGGGATTGATGGGACTTGGCGGACAGCCCGTGTTCTTTGCGGATGTGAAGATAACGATCTCGTACCTGGCTTAATCAGCGGGTCATGCGTTCGAGTCCTGGTGCGCCCGCCTCGAAGTCAAAGGTTTGCCTGGACGCCGCGCGGTTGGCCTGCCAAGCCTTCGGCAGGCTCGACATGCGAGATTGAACGCTTCGGAGCGCGCGCGCCCTTTGCGCGGCGTCCGTTTGGCCGGAACGGCGTAGAGGAATCACTCGTGGCGGCGCGAGCGTAGCGCAACGGCGACCGCTTCTGTCGCCGCAGCGCCGTCGAGTGGTTTGACGATCGTTTGCAATCGCGGCCTACGGATCGCCTCGACCGGCTTGCCCACCATGAGCACGGCCGCCCGCTGTGGATTGGCCTGAAGCCAGCGATCGGCGAGTTGAGCGCCGGCCAGGTCCGGCAGGCGATTGGCTGTCACGAGGCAATCGCATCGCGCACTGAAGGGGCAGGCCAAGAACTCGGCGGCGCTTCCGAACGCGCGCACCGAATACCCGTCGATCGTCAGTGCGAACACAAGGGAATCGCGGACCGCGCCGTCGGGTTCGACGACGGCAACCTGGCTTTTGAGAGTCCGTGACTTCCGCTGCATGGGTATGAAATTGCCGAATTACGGAAAGCGGGCCTCGCCGAGGGAGCGCGGCGAGGCCCGCCGGCGAGCCGACGATGCGGGGGGCGCGACGTCGGTCGCAACGCAGGGCGAGCGACAGGCGTTCAGGCGGCCAGCCGCTTCAGCGCAGAACTGTTCATGATGTCGATGGCGCGGGCGCCGCGCATGCGAATGAAGCCCTCGTTCTCGAGCTGCGTGAGCGTTCGAGAGACCGTCTCGAGCGTCAGGCCGAGGTGGTCGCCGATGTCGTGCCGGGCCATGGCGAGGCGCAATTCCGTGACGCCGATGCGATCGGCAAGCGACAGGAGAAAAGTCGCCACCTTCGCCTTCGCGGTCATGCGGCCGAGCAGGAGAATGTGTTCCTGCAAGCGACGGCCGGACTGCGCGGTCAATTCCCACAGGCGCATAGCGACCGAATTGTTGATCTGCGCGAGGGCCTGCACGCCGCGCCGGTCGAACATCGAAATCTCGCACGCTTCCACGGCTTCGGCCGAGAAGCTGTGGCAATCGCCGAGCTCGAGGCCGAACATGTCGCCGGGGACGAGAAATGCGGAGATTTGCCGCCGACCGTCCTCGAGCAGGCGGCAGATCCGCACGGTGCCCTTGCGGACCTTGTAGAGGTACAGCGACAAATCTTCCTCGGCGTAGATTTCCTCATTGGGGTCGAAAGAGACCGTCTCGCCGGTCGCCTCGATGGTGTTCTGCAGAGGGTCCTGCGCGCCGGCTTCGAGGTAGGGGCGAGAGTGCGTCGCACGAGCGAGCAGCTGATCGACATTGATTACGGACATTGTCATGGTGGTCGTCCCTTCAAATCGACGTTCGAAGGGTATGACCACGCCGGCTGTCTGAAAATTCAGAATCGTTACCTAAGGGTCTCTACGTAGGCCCGGCGGCGCGGCGCGACATTTGGCCGATCGTTTCAAGGAGGCGGCCGCCGATCAGCGGCTTTTCGACAATCGCAACATCGGCCGCCACGGCGCGCCTGCGTAGCGCGGGACCCGGATAGCTGGCGATCAGCACGGCGGGCATGGCGCCATGCTGATCCCGCAGGCGACGGATAAGCTCCAGCCCGTCGTTCGCGCCGAGCCGTTGGTCGACCACCAGGCACGCGGGCCGAGGAAACGTATCGCTCAGAGCGTTCTCGGCGCGCGCATACGCGCGGACGGAATATCCGGCCAGCCGCAACGAGAATTGCAAGGCGTCCCGAACGCCCGGGTCGTCCTCGACAAGGACGATTTCGGATGTCTCGGGCGGAAATGTCAAAATCGCTCCGTGTCTCGCATCGAACGAGAAACTGGCGACTTATGCCCGTCGAGGCCTTGCGGTGTGTCAATCAGGCGTCAGGACGACCTTGCGCCCTTGGACGCGGACGACCGCTCCGCAATCAGCGTCATGCGCACCAGGTCGGACAGGTTGCCGGCGCGCATCTTGGTCATCACATTGGCGCGATAGATCTCGACCGTCCGTGGACTGATCCCGAGATTGAAAGCGACGATCTTGTTCGGCTGACCGGCCACGACGCCGTCCAAGACCTGTCTTTCGCGAGGAGACAGTTCGGCGAGACGCGCGAATATGTCGGCCAGCTCGCCGGCCTCGCCTGCGGCGCCGGCCTGCGAACCAAACGCCGAGCGCACCGCCGACAGTATCGTTTCGTCGGCAAACGGCTTTTCCAGAAAGTCGAACGCCCCGAGCTTCATGGTTTCCACCGCGAGCGGGATATCGCCGTGCCCGGTCATCACGATGACCGGCAGCGCGCTGTCGATGTCGCGCAGGCGCTGCAGCAATTCTATCCCGGTCATCTCCGGCATGCGCACGTCGGTAACGACGCAGCCGGGCTCCGCATCCGGCAGCCGTTCCATAAAGAGCAGAGGCGAATTATACGCGCGCACTGCAATGGAGGCGGTCCGGAACAGGAATTCGAGCGACTCCCGCACGGCGTCGTCGTCGTCGATCAGATGAACGACTTGCTCAGGCGACATCGCGCACCTCGTCCTTCAGCACACGCGGAATCGTGAACTGAAATATCGTTCCGCCGCCCGCGTTGGGGCGCGTCGCGATTTCTCCGCCGTGCGATTCGACGATCGTTCGCGAAATCGATAGGCCAATTCCCATGCCCTGGCGCTTCGTCGTGACGAACGGCTGAAATATCTGCGCGGCGATCTCGTCCGAAATGCCGCTGCCGGTGTCGGCGACGCTGATCACGGCCATGCCGTCCGCCGCGGGTTCGGCGCCGATCACGAGTTCGCGCCGCGGGGCGTTCGCCATCGCCTCGATTGCATTGCGCATGAGATTGAGCAGGACCTGCTGGATTTGAACCTTGTCCACGAGAACGAGATCGATGCGCGGATCGAGCAGAAACCTGACGCGAACGCCCTGCTCCTTCGCGCCAACCAGCGCGAGCGCGCTTGCTTCTTCCACCAGTTTGACGAGGCTTTCCACACGGCGCTCGGTTTCGCCGCGCGCCACGAAATCTCTGAGGCGGCGGATGATCTCCCCGGCGCGCAGCGCCTGCTCCGCGGCCTTGTCGAGCGCCTGGCGCAGAATGCCCGAGGTCTCGTCCGTCCTGTCTTCGAGAATGCGTCGTGAACCCTGCACGTAATTTGCGAGCGCCGACAATGGCTGGTTGAGTTCGTGCGCGAGCGTCGACGCCATCTCGCCCATGGCGGTCAGCCGGGAGATATGCACGAGCTCCGCCTGCAACTCCTGCAGGCGGGAATCTGTTTCCTGCCGTTCGGTCAGGTCCCGGACGAAGCCGGTAAAGAAACGCGCGCCCGCCGATTTCACCTCCCCGACGGCCAATTCCATGGGAAAGGTCGAGCCATCCTTGCGCTCGCCGACAACGACCCGCCCCACGCCGATGATCCTTCGCTCGCCTGTCTCGAAATAGCGCCGGAGATAGCCATCGTGATTTTCGCGGTAGGGCGACGGCATGAGCATCTTGACGTTGCGGCCGACCACTTCCTCTGCGGGGAAGCCGAAAAGTCGCGTCGCCGCGATGCTGAACGATGCAATCGTTCCGCTCTCGTCGATCACGATCATCGCTTCCGGCACCGTGTCGAGAATCGATTGCAGATGCGCCTCGCGCGCCAGCAGGCGCCGGCGCGTCTCCTCCGTCCGGAGGCGCATCGTGCGAAGCGCCGCGCCCACAATGCTTCCGGCAAGTCCGATCGTCGCGACCGCCGTCATCCCGACGATGCGGGGAAGCGCTGTCGTGACATGCGCGCGCGATGTCCAATAAGCCACAGCCAGAGCGGCGACGGTCGCAAGCAGCCCGGGGCCAAATCCTCCGAGAATGCCGGCCGCCAGCGCGGCCGCCGCGACGACGCCGTAAAAGTCGTGATCCGGCTCCAGCCATGACTGAACGAGAAAGGCCGCAGCCATGCACCCGGCCGCCAGCGCGTAACGTCCAGCGGCCGCGAGGCGCGCTTCTTGCGCCTCGTGCGCTTGTTCTGTTTGAAAGACGCGCTTCATGGCCTTCATTGCGCCGGGCGGCTCCCCTCCGCGCCGCAAGACAAGAAATGTAGCCAACGGACAGTTGTAACATAACCGCGCGAATGGACGCGCGCCAGTCGAACTCCGGCGTCATCTGAGGGAAGGCGCCGACAGCATCGGCAAAGACCACGCTTGGCGAGCTTTGCAGACAGGTATGGCGCCTCGCCGCCGGTAGCCGCGCGGCGATCCCGGCGATGTGATCTCCCCCTTCATATAGGCGCCCCGCCGACGCCGGCGCGTCCCGTCGTGGATCATCCGCGGCCTATGGCCAATGCGCGCCGCCGCGCCATATCGAGATGAAGGGCGGAGAACGAAGACATGCTGGCGAAATTTCCCGGCTCGGGCGAGCTTCTCCGATATCTCGGCGAAGACGGCGCGCTCGCCGTGCAGAACGCCGCCGCTGCAGACGACGCCGCGCTTCTGCTTGGCTTCTATCGCGCCATGTCGCTCACGCGGACGTTCGACAAGAAGGCCGTCGCGCTTCAGCGCGTCGGCAAGCTCGGCACCTTCGCATCGTCGCTCGGCCAGGAGGCCGTCGGCGTCGGCGTCGCGAGCGCCATGCGCGCGGAAGACGTTCTCGTTCCGACCTATCGCGACCATGCCGCGCAATTGCTGCGCGGCGTGACGATGGTCGAGAGCCTTCTCTACTGGGGCGGCGACGAGCGCGGCAGCAATTTCGCGGGACCGCGCTCCGACTTCCCCAACAATGTGCCGATCGGAACCCAGGTTCCCCATGCCGTCGGCGCGGCCTATTCCTTCAAGCTCCGGCGCGAAAGGCGCGTCGCCGTCTGTCTCATCGGCGACGGCGGCACGTCGAAGGGCGACTTCTACGAAGCGCTGAATATCGCGGGCGTATGGCGCGCGCCGGTCGTCGTCGTCATCAACAACAATCAATGGGCGATCTCCATGCCGCGCGCCGCGCAGAGCGCGGCCGTCCGGCTTGCCGACAAGGCGATTGCGGCCGGCATCGACAGCCTGCAAATCGACGGCAACGACGTGATCGCCGTGCACGAGGCTGCGCGCGCCGCGATCGAGGCTGCGCGCGCAGGCGAAGGGCCGACGGTGATCGAGGCGCTGACCTATCGGCTGGGCGACCACACGACGGCCGACGACGCTTCGCGCTACCGCGCGCCGGAGGAATTGCAGGAGGCCTGGAAGCGCGAGCCGGTCGCGCGCCTGCGCGCCTACCTGGTCGCTCGCGGATGGTGGAGCAAGGAGCAGGAAGTCGCGCTTGCGCGGGAGTGCGCGGCGGAGGTCGATGCGGCGGTGGACGCCTATCTCTCCGTTTCGCCGCAGCCGGTCGAAGCCATGTTCGACTGGCTTTACGCCGAATTGCCGGACGCGCTCCGCGAACAGCGCGAGACGGCGCTGCGCTATGCGCGGCCGCGGGGGAGCGCGCGCGATGAGTGAACTCACCATGGTCGAGGCGATCGACCGCGCGCTTGCTTTCGAGCTCGACCGCGACCCGGACGTCGTGCTGCTCGGGGAGGACATCGGCGCCGACGGCGGCGTGTTTCGCGCCACGGTCGGCTTGCGCGAAAAATTCGGCGCCGAGCGCGTGATCGACATGCCGCTCGCCGAAGCCGCCATAGCGGGCGTCGCCGTGGGCATGGCGGCCATGCGCCTGAAACCGGTCGCCGAAATCCAGTTTTCCGGCTTCATCTACCCGGCGATCGACCAGATCATCAATCATGCCGCGCGCCTGCGCAATCGCACGCGCGGACGGCTCGCGTGCCCGATGGTGCTGCGCTCGCCGTGCGGCGCCGGCATACACGCGCCCGAACATCACTCCGAGAGTCCCGAGGCGATGTTCGCGCATATGCCGGGGCTGCGCGTGGTCATGCCGTCCTCGCCCAAACGCGCCTACGGCCTGCTTCTCGCGGCGATCCGCGATCCGGATCCTGTCGTGTTTCTCGAGCCGACGCGGCTCTATCGCCTGTTCAAGGAAGAGGTCGAAGACGACGGCGAGGCGCTGCCGCTCGACGCCTGTTTCCTGCTTCGCGAGGGCGCGAATGCGACTGTCGTGACCTGGGGCGCATGTACGCATGAGGCAATGCTTGCGGCCGACGTTCTCGAACAGGAGGGCGTGGATATCGAAGTGATCGATGTCGCGACGCTGAAGCCGCTCGGCGAAGCGGCCATTCTGCAATCGGTGGCCAAGACAGGTCGTTGCATAATCGTGCACGAGGCGCCGCGCACCGCCGGCTTCGGCGCCGAAATCGCTGCGCTCGTCGCCGAAAAGGCGCTTTATTCGCTGCTCGCGCCCATCGAACGGGTGACCGGCTACGACGTCGTCACGCCGCTGGCGCGGCTCGAGGCGGAGCACATGCCGAACGTCGAGCGCATCGTCGCCGCGGTGCGCAAGACGATGGAGGCGTCATGAGGGTCTTCAAGCTGCCCGATCTCGGGGAGGGGCTTCAGGACGCCGAGATCGTCGAATGGAAGGCGAAGGTCGGCGACGACGTGGAGGCCGATCAGATCGTGGCGGCGGTGGAGACCGCCAAGGCGGTGGTGGAAATACCCGCGCCGTTCGCCGGACGGATAGCCCGACTTTTCGGCGCGGTCGGCGATATCGTGCCGGTCGGCGCGCCGCTGATCGGCTTCGAGGGCGGCGATGCGGACGCCGGCGCGATCGTCGGCGAAACGCCGCGCGGCGCGCCCGCGACCGCGCAGGCCCCGACTGCGGTCCTCGCGCATGGTCCCGTCGCGCGCGCGGCGCCGGCGGTGCGTTCGCTCGCTCGCCAGCTAGGGATCGATCTGGCGCATGTGACGCCCTCCGGTCCGGGCGGCGCGATTGTTTCCGACGACGTACGGCGCGCCGCGTCCGGCTCGTCCGACCTCGGTTCGGCCGAGCCGATCCGCGGCGTGCGACGCGCGATGGCGCAGGCGATGGCGCGGGCCCGCGCCGAGGTCGCGCCGGCCAGCGTCATGGACGACGCCGACGTCGAAGGCTGGCCCGCGGGCGAAGACGTCACGATCCGCCTCGTGCGGGCGGTCGCCGCGGGTTGCGCGGCCGAGCCGTCCCTCAACGCCTGGTTCGATTCGAACAGGCTGTCGCGACGGCTCATGCGCAATGTCGATGTGGCGATCGCCGTCGATTTGCCGGAAGGCTTGTTCGCGCCGGTGTTGCGGAATGTCGGCGCGCGCGACGACGCCGATTTGCGGCGCGGGCTGGATCGTTTGCGCGCCGACGCCGCCGCGCGAAAAATCCCCGTGGAGGAGATGCGCGACAGCACGATCGCGCTGTCCAATTTCGGCAGCATCGCCGGCCGCTACGCCGCGCCGGTCATCGTGCCGCCGACCGTCGCCATACTGGCGGCGGGCCGCATCCGGGCCGAGGTCGTGGCTGTGGCCGGCGCGCCTGCGGTGCATCGAATCCTGCCGCTGAGCCTGACCTTCGACCATCGCGCCGTCACCGGCGGCGAGGCGGCGCGCTTTCTGGCGGCGGTCAGGGCAAGCCTGGAAGGGCGCGCCTGACGCGGTTTGGGCTGATCGCCTCGTCTTGCTGGTTTCACCTCCCGCACTAGCTTCTGCCGGATCGCCGGCGGCGGCGCCGGCCGGCGCGAGGGAGGTCGCCATGTCAATCGCCCCGACTCTTCAACGTTATCTCGATCAGAACGTGACATACGAAATGGTTCCGCATGCGCGGACCCTTTCCGCGGCGCGCACCGCACAAGTCTGCCACATATCGGGAGATAGACTGGCCAAGGGCGTTATCTTGCGCTGCAGCGACCGCTATGTGCTGGCCGTGGTGCCTGCGACCCATGTCGTCCGGCTCGCAGACCTTCGCAACCAGCTTGGCGACGATGTCGCGCTCGCCGACGAATGCGAATTCGCGCGGCTCTTCCCCGATTGCGAGCGCGGCGCCGTGCCGGCGCTCGGCGAGTGCTATTCGCTCGACATGGTGGTCGACGACGCGATCGATGGCCTGCCGGAGGTCTATATGGAGGCCGGCGACCATGCGACGCTGGTTCGCCTCGACCGCGCGCAATTCGACATGCTCGTTCGCGACGCCTGGCATGGCCGGTTCAGCGAGCGGACGCGCCACTGACCGAAGCGAAACCTCGCCTCGCCTCAGAGCGAGGCCATGATCCTGCGATAGGCCTCCTCGGGAAAGGCCTTCAGCGTCTGCGTCCTGACATTGCCGAGCGCGCCCAGCTTCAGCGTGAACCTGGCCGCGACCGCGTCATCGGAGGCCTCGTAGATCGCGATCATGTCGTAAGCGCCCATCGTCAGATAGAACGATAGAAAAGTTCCGCCCATATTCGTCAGCAATTCCCTGGCCGCGTCGAGGCGGCGAGGCGAGTCCTTGGCGCCCTTGACGCCGGTCTCCGTAAAATTCGCCAGCATGACATAGGTCGTCATCGCAACCTCCCATGAAACGAGAAGTCTCCGGAAAACTGGGGTGTGGACATGCTTTGTCCAGCCGCAAAGGCTGCGGGTCAGACCATCGAGACGAGTTTTGCATTTCCGCCGGCCGCCGCCGTGTTGATCGCCACCGCCCGCTCGGCGAGGAGATGATCGAGATCGTAGTCCTCTCCCGCCGCGAAGGCGTCGCTGAGGAGGCCGTGAACCGGAATGATCGGCCCCGGCCGCTCGCCGAGCTTTTGCGCGGCCCGCCGCAGCGCATCGCGGTCGCCCTCCAACAGCGCGCCTGCGAGGCCGGGAAAGTCGAAGGGGTCCGCAACTTCGACGATCCGTTCGAGCGCCGCCGCCGGCGCGCCGGCCAGCGTGGACGACACGAGCCCCGGCTCGACGACGGCGCGATTGCCGGTCGCGAGAATGGCGCCGATCTGCGCGAGCAATGCGGATCGCGTCGCGGCGATCGCAGCCACGGCGCCGCGCGGTCGCACGGAATAGACGTTGCGTTCGCCGACCGGACCGACAAGATCGGTTGATCCGCCGAGCCGCGAGAGCCGGATATAGCGCTCGCATCGGACGGCGGCCTCGTCATGTCCCTGGGCGCGCAGCCACTCGACATAGCGCCGCGCGGGCGCGAGCGCGGCTTCGTCGCGGCCGAGTTCGGCGAGAGCCTCGGCAGGCGGCGCGTGAACGAGGCGAGCGACATAAAGCGGGCCGCCCGCCTTCGGACCCGTGCCGGACAGGCGGGATCCGCCGAACGGCTGCACGCCGACTGTCGCGCCGACGATGGTGCGATTGACGTAGACGTTGCCGGCCTCGATGCGGTCGACGACATGCGCGACGGTCTCGTCGATACGCGAGTGAACGCCTGACGTCAGGCCATACCCCATCGCATTGATGGCGTCGATCAGACTGTCGAGTTCGTCGCGGCGGTATCGCAGGACATGCAGGACCGGCCCGAAGACTTCGCGATCGGCGTCGGAGACCGTGTCGATCTCGACAATGGCCGGGGCGACGTAGTTTCCGAAATCCGTCCGACGCCCGAGCGCCGCCTGGTGGACCGTGAAACCGCGCGCGCGCATCGTCGCGATGTGGGCGAGAATGTCGTCGCGCGCTTGCGCTGAAATCACCGGCCCGATGTCGGTCGACAGCCGGTCGGGCGGCCCGACCGACAATTCCCGCATCGCTCCGGCCAGCATGTCCAGCGTGCGGTCCGCAATCTCCTCCTGCAGACAGAGAATGCGCAGCGACGAGCACCGCTGTCCGGCGGAATTGAAGGCGGAGACAATGATGTCGCCGACCGCCTGCTCGGCGAGCGCCGAGGAATCGACGATCATCGCGTTGACGCCGCCGGTCTCGGCGATCAGCGGAACCGGCCGGCCGCGATCGGTGAGGCGACCGGCCAGTCGTCTCTGGATTTCGCGTCCGACCGCCGTGGATCCGGTGAAGATGACGCCTTGCGTTCGCGCGTCGGCGACGAGCGCGGCGCCGACCTCGCCGGCGCCGGGCGCGAGTTGCAGAACCGCGGCCGGAACGCCCGCCGCATGCAGCAGACGCACGGCTTCCGCCGCGATCAGCGGCGTCTCTTCCGCAGGTTTCGCGATGACGGCGTTTCCGGCCGCCAGCGCGCCGGCGATCTGGCCGACGAAGATCGACAGCGGAAAATTCCAGGGACTGATGCAAACGACGACGCCGAGCGGGGCGTGCGTTCCCTCGCCGAGCAGCCTCTCGGCCTCCTTGGCGTAGTACCGCAGGAAATCGACGGTTTCCCGCACCTCGCCCGCTGCATCGGCGATCGTCCGTCCGGCTTCGCGCACGATCAATCCGATGAGAATGTCGCGGCGCGCCTCAATGGCGTCCGCCGCGCGCCGCAATGCGCTCGCGCGCGCGCCAGCCGCCGTCGCGGCCCATGCCGGCGCGGCAGATTCGGCGTGCGCGAAGGCCGCGTCAATCTCGGCCGGCGTCGCGGGCCGCACGGCGCCGACGCGGTCGCGACGGTCGGCGGGATTGAGGACAGTCGCGTCGTCCGGTTCAGGGGACGCGCCCGAAACGCGCGCCGACCAGAACGCGCCGGCGCTGCCGGCGAGGGCATTGGCGAGCGTTGCGATCTGTCGCTCGTCCGACAGATCGACGCCGCGCGAATTGATCCGTTCCGAGCCGTAGAGATCGCGCGGCGCGGCGATCTTGTCGTTGGCCGCGCCGGGCGGAACGATCGCGCGCGCCTCCTCGACGGGATCGACAAGCAGTTCGCCGACCGCGACCGCCGGATCGGCGATGCGATAGACGAACGATGAATTCGCGCCGTTCTCCAGAAGGCGGCGCGCAAGATAGGCAAGCAGCGTTTCGTGCGATCCGACCGGCGCATAGATGCGGCACGGGCGGGCGGCGCCGGCCAGCGCGGCGAGCTGTTCGTACAAGGGTTCGCCCATGCCGTGCAGGCACTGGAACTCGTAATCGCCGGGACGGAAGCCGGCGCCGGCCATCGCAACGATGCTCGCCAGCGTCTGCGCATTGTGCGTTCCGAATTGCGGATAGACGGCATCCGGCGCGGACAGCAGTTTTCGCGCGCAGGCGAGGTAGGAAACGTCGGTGTGCGCCTTGCGCGTGAAGACGGGGAAATCGTCGAGGCCGTCGACCTGCGCGCGCTTGATTTCCGCATCCCAATAGGCGCCCTTCACCAGCCGGACCATCGCCCTGCGGCCTGATCGGCGCGCGACATCGATCAGCCAGTCGATCACATAGGGGGCGCGCTTGCCGTACGCCTGCACGACGAACCCCAACCCGTTCCAGCCGGCGAGCGCGGGATCGAGGCTCAACAGTTCGAATATGTCGAGCGACAGGTCGAGCCGGTCGGCCTCCTCCGCGTCGATGCTCAGCCCGATGTCGTAGCGCCGCGCGAGCGCGGCGAGTTTGGCTGCGCGCGGCGCCAGCTCGCCGAGGACGCGGTCGCGCTGGGCGCGACAATAGCGGGGATGCAAGGCCGACAATTTGATCGACACGCCCGGTCCGTCATGGACGCCGCTGCGCGCGCCGGCGGCGCCGATCGCGTGAATGGCGTGTTCATAGGCGGCGAAATAACGCGCCGCGTCGGCTTCTGTCGTCGCCGCCTCGCCGAGCATGTCGTAGGAATACAGAAAGCCCTTCGCCTGCATCGGCCGCGCGTCGGCCAGCGCTTCCTCGATCGTGCGCCCGGCGACGAAATGCTGGCTGATCAGCCGCATCGCCGCATCGGCCGCCTGACGTACGATCGGCTCGCCGCCACGCGCAACGAGCCGGGAGAATGCGTCCGGCAGGCCGCGCCCCTGCGCAGGCGCGATCAGACGGCCAGTCAGGGCCAGTCCCCAGGTCGTGGCGTTCACAAACAGCGACGGGCTGCGTCCGATATGCGCGCTCCAGGCGCCAGCAGCGAGCTTGTCACGGATGAGCGCGTCGCGCGTCGCCGCGTCGGGGATGCGCAGGAGCGCCTCGGCCAGGCACATCAGCGCGACGCCCTCGCGCGTCGAGAGCGCATATTCGTGCATAAGTCCCTGGAGCGCGCCCCAGCGCGTGCGATCGCGCAACCGGACGATGAGACGGCGCGCAAGCGCCTTAGCCCGCTGCGCCTGGCTCGGCGTCAGGGTTGCGGGCTTCAGGAGCGGCGCCACGCATTCCGCCTCGGGCCGGCGATAGGCGGCGACGATCGCTTCGCGCAGACCGGTCCTGACGACGGCCTCGCTGCCGAGATCGGAAAATGGCTGTGGCTGACGCATGGACTCTAAATATGCAATCGGCCGCGCGCGCCAATGGCGATTCCGCACATCGAAATCGAGCGCGCATTCATTTCGACGCGCCGCAGGATGTGGTCGCAAATCACATCGTTCATTCAGGCGTCGGCATCGCTTGCCAAGGCTTTTGCCGATGCTATCGTTCTCACCAAGCTTGCGCGGGACACAAACGGAACTTCAGAGTTTCCGGACGCAGCGAGCGTCAGGGAGAAACGACATGCCGCAGGCGACGGACAGGGTTTCGACGTTGCGATCCGCGTAGCCAAGGCGGATCACGGCCTTGCGCGCCTACATCCTGCGCCGGCTGCTGGCGCTGATCCCTACGCTGCTGTTTGCGAGCATCATCGTTTTCGTCACCGTCCGGATGATTCCGGGCGACATCATCGACCTGATGCTGAGCCAGAACGACGTCGCCGCCGACAAGCTCAGCCGCGACCAGCTCGTGTCGGCGCTCGGGCTCGATCGCTCGATGCCCGAGCAATATGTGCGCTGGGTCTGGGGCGTGCTGCAGGGCGATTTCGGCAAGTCGCTCTGGCAATCGACGCCCGTGCTCGAACAGGTGCTGCAGCGCTTGCCTGTGACGTTCGAGCTCGGCTTGATGGCGCTTATCGTCGGCCTGCTGATCGCGCTGCCGATCGGCGTCTATTCCGCCATCCGCCAGGACACGGCGGGCGACGTTGCGGCGCGCTCCTTCTCCATCCTGATGCTCGCCGTGCCCAATTTCTGGATGGGCACGATGGTGATGGTGTTTCCGTCGATCTGGTGGGGCTGGTCGCCGGAAGTGAATTACGTGAAGTTCAGCGACGCGCCCTGGCAGAACATGAAGCAGATGATCGTGCCGGCGCTGGTTCTCGGCACGGCGCTGTCGGCGATCACCATGCGCATGACGCGCACGATGATGCTGGAGGTGCTGCGGCAGGACTATATCCGCACCGCCTGGGCCAAGGGCCTGCCGGAGCGGCTGGTGGTGATGCGCCACGCGCTGCGCAATGCGCTCATTCCCGTCGTCACGCTGATCGGGTTGCAGGCGCCGCTGCTGATCGGCGGCGCGGTCATCCTCGAGCAGATTTTCGTCATCCCTGGCATGGGCCTGCTGCTCCTGGAAGCGGTGAGCCAGCGCGACTATCCGATCATCACCGGCGTGTTCCTGGTGGTCGGGCTCGCCGTCATGCTCATCAACCTGGTCGTGGACCTCAGCTACGGCTTCCTCGATCCGCGCGTGAGGCGGCAATGAGCGCGACGGTGGAGATGACGGCGGCCAAGCCCGCGCGGGCGCCCAACGCATTCCTGCGCTTCGTCGTGCGCCTGTTCCGCGAAAAGCCGTTCGGCGCGATCGCCGGCGTGGTCTTCGTCCTGTTCGTGCTGTGCGGATTGTTCGCCGATCAGCTCGCGCCCTACGGCTTCAACCAGATCAGCCCGATCGAGCGGATGAAGCCGCCGTCCTGGAAGCACTGGTTCGGCACGGACAATCTCGGGCGCGACCTCCTGTCCCGCTGCCTCTACGGCGCGCGCCTGTCCGTCATCATCAGCCTGTCGGCGGCCTTTCTGGCGACGCTGATCTCGATCGCCATCGGCATGACCACCGGCTATCTCGGCGGCCGCATCGACATGATCGGGCAGCGTTTCGTCGACGCCTACATGTCGTTTCCCGAACTGGTCATCCTGATCGCGGTCGTCTCCGTGCTCGGTCCCGGCATGTTCCAGATCATCGGCGTACTCAGCCTCGTGCTCGGCATCGCCGGCTCGCGCATCATCCGCAGCGCGACGCTGTCGGCGCGCGAGAACATGTACGTCCACGCCGCGCAGTCGATCGGCGCCTCCACCTGGCGCATCCTGTGGCGGCACATTCTGCCGAACATCCTGCCGCCGATCATCGTGCTGTTCACCACGCGCGTCGGCGCGGCGATCCTGATCGAATCCGGCCTGGCCTTTCTCGGCCTCGGCGTGCCGCCGCCGGCGCCGACCTGGGGCGGCCTGCTCTCGGGCAGCGGCCGCAGCTACATGTTCCAGGGGCCGTGGCTCGTGCTGGCGCCGGGCCTTTGCCTGACGACGGTGGTGTTCGCCACCAATGTGTTCGGCGATGCGTTGCGCGATCTGCTCGATCCCCGGATGCGCGGCTCGCGATGAGACGGAAAACAACAGAATCGAGGGAGAGGGCGATGAGCAAGACAACGGGATGGAAGAACAGGCTGAAGGCCCTCGCGCTGGCCGGCGCGGCGGCTGTCGCGCTCGCGCCGCCCGGCGCGCGGGCGCAGGCCGAGAAGCCGCAGACCGGCGGCACGCTCAACATCGGCATGGTCTACGTCACGCTGTCGCCGCTGAGCTGGGACAACGGCGACTGGGCCTGGAAACATTCGCAGGACACGGGCCTCGTCTACGAGCACCTGTTCGCCGCCGACCTGTCGAAGGCCGAGCGCAACGGAGGCAAGTACACGTTCAGGCCGGACGCCTGGCTGCCGAGCGAGGCGGTGCGCGGCGAGCTGGCCGAGAGCTGGGAATGGAAGAAGGACCCGCTGCGCGTCGAGATCAAATTGCGCAAGGGCGTGATGTTCCCCGAGAAGCCCGGCGTGATGGCGGCGCGCGAACTGGTCGCCGACGACGTGGTCCACAGCTTCAACCGGCTCGACAAGAGCCCGAAGAAGGTGCCGACCTATTTCGACCATGTCGAAAAAGTCGAGGCGGCCGACAAGAACACGGTGGTCTTCACCTTCAAGCATTATTTCGCGGAATGGGACTATCGCTTCGGCTGGGGCTATTACGACGCCATCGTGCCGAAGGAAGTCGTCGACGCCGGCGCTGGCAACTGGAAGAACGTCAACGGCACGGGGCCGTTCAAGCTGACCGACTATGTGCAGGGCAGCGCCGTCACCTTCGAGAAGAACGACATCTACTGGGACAAGGAAAAGATCGGCGGACAGGAATACAAGCTGCCGTTCGTCGACAAGATCATCCATCGCACGATCAAGGACGAGGCGACCTTCCTCACGGCGCTGCGCACCGCCAAGCTCGACGTGCTCGAAGGCATCCGCTGGAGCGCGGTCGACGAATTGAAGAAGAGCGCGCCGCAGCTCGTGTTCCAGCGCGGCCTCGACACCGGCGGCACCTTTCTCTCCATGCGCGTCGACCAGAAGCCGTTCGACGACATCCGCGTGCGCCGCGCGCTCAATCTCGCGGTCAACAAGCAGGAGATCATCTCGTCGTTCTATAACGGCAACGCCGAGATGCTGGCCTATCCGATGCACCCCGACTACATCGGCTATTACGAGCCGCTCGACAAAATGCCTGACAGCGTGAAGGAGCTGTTCACGTTCAATCCGGCGAAGGCGAAGCAGCTCCTGAAGGAGGCCGGCTATCCGAACGGCTTCTCGTTCAAGGTGCAGGTCTGTTCCTGCTCGCCCGACCACATGGATCTGGTTCCGCTGATCGCCGCCTATCTCGAGCAGGTCGGCGTCAAGATGGAAATCCAGCCGATGGAATATGCGGCCTTCCTGTCGGCGATGACGACGAAGAGCCATGCCGCCGGCTATTTCATGCGCAATGGCCATACCAATCCCACGACCTCGCTGCGCAAGAGCTTCGTCAGCAAGCAGACGTGGAACCCCTCGCTCTATTCCGATCCCGCCTTCGACAAGAAGATGATGGTCGACGTCTATCAGGAGCCCGACGAGAACAAGCGCAAGGAACTCGTCAAGGAGATGACGCGCGATATCCTCGACAAGGCGCCCTACATCTGGCTGCCCGTCGCCTACGGATATTCGGCGTGGTGGCCGTGGGTGAAGAACTACGGCGGCGAATTGCGCGCCGGCGCCGAGCGTCCCGGCCCGATTCACGCCCGCATGTGGATCGACCACGACCTGAAGAAGAAGCTCGGCTATTGAGCGCGGCCGAAACCGTGGAAACGCGGGAGCAGCGGAGCGGCAAGGGCGCGCCGCTGCTCAGCGTGCGCAATCTCGTCACGCGCTTTCGCATGGGCGGCGGCGCGGTGACGGCGGTGGATCACGTGTCCTTCGACGTCGCCGCCGGCGAGACGCTCGCCATCGTCGGCGAGTCCGGCTCGGGCAAGAGCGTCACCGCCCTGTCGATCCTGCGGCTCATTCCCGATCCGCCGGGCATGATCGAGAGCGGCGAGATCATCTTCGACGGGCAGGACCTGCTGCGGATGTCGGACGCCGAGGTGCGCAACCTGCGCGGCGACCGCATCGCCATGATCTTCCAGGAGCCGATGAGCTCGCTCAATCCGGCGCTGACCGTCGGGATGCAGGTCGGCGAGCCGATCAACCAGCATCGCAACACGCCGTGGGCGAAGGCGATCGACATGGCGCGCGAGCTGCTCGGGCGCGTGCGCATGTCGGATCCCGCCTCGCGCGTGCGCGCCTATCCGCATCAGTTCTCGGGCGGGATGCGGCAGCGGGCGATGATCGCCATGGCGCTCGCCTGCGAGCCGCAGCTCATCATCGCCGACGAGCCGACGACGGCGCTCGACGTCACCGTGCAGGCGCAGATCCTCGACCTGCTCAAGGATCTCGCGAACAAGGCGCATTCGGCGCTGGTGCTGATCACGCACGATCTCGGCGTCGTCGCCCGCTACGCCGACCGCGTCGTCGTCATGTACGCCGGGCGCATCGTGGAGGCGGCGCCCGCGCGCGAGCTCTACGCGCGCCCGCGCCATCCCTATACGCGCGGCCTCATGGCCTCCGTGCCGCGCATCGACGGCGACACGTCGAAGCGGCTCGCGCCGATCGACGGCCAGCCGCCCAATCTCGCGCGCCTGCCACAGGGCTGCGCCTTCGCGCCGCGCTGCCGCGAGGCGACCGAGGCCTGCGGGCGCGAGCGGCCTGCGCTGCGCGCCATCGGCCCGGACCATCAGGTCGCCTGCATCCTGGAGGCGACGGCATGAGCGAGCCGCTGCTGCGCGTCGACGATCTGAAAGTGCATTTTCCCGTCTCCTCGGGCGGGCTGCTCGGCCGCCACGCCGGCACGATCCGCGCGGTCGACGGCGTGTCGTTCACGCTCGCGCGCGGCGAGACGCTGGGGCTGGTGGGCGAGAGCGGCTGCGGCAAGTCGACGACCGGGCTCGCGGTCATGCGCATGAACGAGCCGGCGGCCGGCCGCATCGAGTTCGAGGGGCAGGACATCACGCATTACGGCAAGGCGCAGATGCAGCCGCTGCGCCGCCGGATGCAGATGGTCTACCAGGATCCCTACGGCTCGCTCGATCCGCGCATGAAGGTGCGCGACATCATCGGCGAGCCGCTCGTCGTGCACGGGCTGGCCAAGAACCGCGGCGACTACGACGACCGCATCGCCGAGCTGATGCGGATCGTCGGCCTGCTGCCCGACATGGCCGACCGCTATCCGCATGAATTTTCCGGCGGCCAGCGGCAGCGCGTCGGCATCGCCCGCGCGCTCGCGCTGGAACCGGCGATGATCGTCTGCGACGAGCCCGTCTCGGCGCTCGACGTGTCGATCCAGGCGCAGGTGGTCAATGTCTTCGTCGAGCTGCAGCGGCGGCTCGGCCTCGCCTATCTGTTCATCGCGCACGATCTCGCCGTCGTGCGCCACGTCAGCGATCGCATCGCGGTGATGTATCTCGGGCGCATCGTCGAGATTTCGACGCGCGACGCGCTCTACAAGGCGCCGCGGCATCCCTACACGCAGGCGCTGCTCGAAGCGGTCCCCGTCGCCGATCCGGAAATCGAGGCGGCGCGCCAGCGCCACATCATCTCCGGCGAAGTGCCGAGCCCGATGAACCCGCCGTCGGGCTGCCGCTTCCACACGCGCTGCCCGCATGTCATGCCGCGCTGCAAGACCGAAGACCCGGCGCTGCGCGGCGACGGCGCGCAAGCGGTAGCGTGCCATCTTTATTGACGCGCCGGCGCGGCGCCGTGAGTCGGGATGGCGGCCGGGCGATTCCAAGCTGGTGTGAACCGCTCTAGCTTGCCGGCGCCGCCACAATCGTTCCGCGGCATTCGCCGAAGCCGATCGGCGCGAAGCCGTCGCGCTTCGCCGTCGCGCGCATGACGATCTCGTCGCCGTCATGCAGGAACGTGCGCGTCTCGCCGCTGGCAAGCGCGATCGGCTCGCGCCCGCCGTTGGTCTCTTCCAGCAGCGAGCCGAAAGCGCCTTTTTGCGGCGCGGAGATCGTGCCGGTGCCCAGCAGATCGCCGGCCCCGAGATTGCAGCCGTTCGACGCGTGATGGGCGACCATCTGCGCCGGCGTCCAGTAGAGATTGCGGGCGTCGCCGAGGCACAGGCGATGCGGCGCAAGGCCTTTGGCGCGCATCTGAGCCGTCGTCAGCCACACTTCGAGTTCGAGCGCGAGCCCGCCTTCCTTCTGGTCCGTCGCATCGTCGAGATAGGGCAGCGGCCTGGGATCGTCCGGCGCGCGAGAAAAAGCGGGCGCGCGGAAGGGCGCGAGCGCCTCCGGCGTGACGATCCACGGCGAGATCGTGGTGTGGAATGACTTGGCGAGGAAGGGCCCGAGCGGCTGGTATTCCCACGCCTGGATATCGCGCGCCGACCAGTCGTTGAGCAGGCAGAAGCCGGCGATGCGATCGGCCGCTTCGGAAATCGGCACGGGCGCGCCGAGTTCGTTATGTCCGCCGATCCACACGCCCAATTCGAGTTCGAAATCGAGCCGCTCGCAGGGACCGAAGGTCGGCGCATTCGCATCCGGCGCCTTGCGCTGGCCGTTCGGCCTGCGGACGTTCTCGCCGCTCGGGCGCACGGAGGAGGCGCGGCCGTGATAGCCGATCGGTATCCATTTGTAGTTCGGCATCAGCGGGCTGTCGGGCCGGAACAATTGCCCGACCTTGGTCGCGTGATGAATACCGGCGTAGAGATCGGTGTAGTCGCCGATCCTTGCCGGCAGCGCGAGCGCGCAATCGGCTGCGCGATGCAGCAGTCCGGGATGGGGTGTGGAGTCCTTCGAGAGGAACTTGCTCAGGCCGGCGCGCAAGGCTTTTCGCGCGGCGGGGTCGAGCGCCAGAAAATCGTTGAGCGTCGCGCCGGCGCAGGCCGCGCACGCCGCCTGCGCCGCGCCGTCGAGCAGCTTCGCTTCGGCCAGGGCGCGCAGGTCGAGAATGTCGTCGCCGATCGCCACGCCGCAACGCGGATCGCCGCCGCGCGGCGCGAACACGCCGAAGGGCAGGTTCTGGATCGGAAAGCTCGGGTGGCCGTTGGCGCTTGCGACCCAGCTTTCGAGATCGCGCGCGTGCGTGGCGTCGAGGTGCGGCATGGCTTCCTTGGATGCAGGGCGCGCGCAGCGCGCCGGAGACGGATCAGGGCTTGGCGGGGTTGAAATGCTTCTGCAGCGCCGCGCCGTAGGATTTGTAGCTCTTTTGCAGTTGCGGCGCCTCGGCGGCGAATTTCGTCACGCGCTGCATGAAGCGCGTCTCGAACATGAAGGCCATCGTGCCTTCAAGCTTGTGCGGCTTGAGATCGACGGCGCTGGCGTCCTCGAAGGCGCGCAGGTCCGGCCCGTGCGGCAGCATGGTGTTGTGCAGGCTGAAGCCGCCGGGCGCGAAGCCGCCGCCGGTCTTGGCGTCGTAGACGCCGTAGATCAGCCCCATGAACTCGCTCATCACGTTCATGTGGTACCACGGCGGACGGAAGGTGTTTTCCGCCACCAGCCAGCGCTCGGGGAAGATCACGAAATCGATGTTCGCCGTGCCGGGCGTCTCCGACGGCGAGGTCAGCACGGTGAAGATGCTGGGATCGGCGTGATCGTAGAGGATCGGGCCGACCGGCGCGAAGCGGCGCAGGTCGTATTTGTAGGGCGCGTAATTGCCGTGCCAGGCGACGACGTCGAGCGGGCAATGGCCGATCTCCGCGCGCCACAGCGCGCCGCCCCATTTGACGACGAGACGCGAGGGCGCCTCGCGGTCCTCGTAGGCGGCGACGGGCGTGTAGAAATCGCGCTGGTTGGCGAGGCAGTTCGCGCCGATCGGGCCGCGCTCGGGCAGCGTGAAGGCGCCGCCGTAATTCTCGCAGAGATAGCCGCGCGCCGGTCCCGCGCGCAGTTCGACGCAAATCTTCACGCCGCGCGGAATGACGGAGATTTCGCCGGGCTCGATGTCGATGATTCCGAATTCCGTGCGCAGGCGCAGGCCGCCCGCCTGCGGCGCGAACAGCATTTCGGCGTCGGCATTGTAGAAATATTCGTCCTGCATCGAGCGCGTGACGAGATAGACATGCGCGGCCATGCCGGATTGCGCGCCGGCGTCGCCGGCGGTGGTGATCGTGTGCACGCCCTCGAGGAACGACAGCGGCTTGTCGGGCAGCGGGATCGGGTCCCAGCGCAGGGGCGCCGGCGCGATGTCGATTTCGGCGCAGGGCGCCGTGCGCCACAGGCCGGCGTCGATCTTCTCGAAGTCGCCCCAATGCGCGACCGTCGGGCGGATGCGGTAGAGCCACGAGCGCTCGTTGCTGGCGCGCGGGGCGGTGAAGGGCGAGCCCGACAATTGCTCGGCATAGAGCCCGTAGGCGCAGCGCTGCGGCGAATTGCGGCCGATGGGCAGCGCGCCCGGCAGCGCCTCGGTCTCGAAGCCGTTGCCGAAGCCCGGCATGTAGCCTTCGGGCGTCGCGGTCGCGGGCCTCGCAGCGGCGGTCTTGAAGGGCTTCGTCTCGAAGGGTTTCGTCATCGGCGCTCCCTCCTTCAGGTCATGAATGCACTTCTGCCGACTTGATCGGCTGCGCGCCCTCCAGCGCCCGCCACATTTCGAGATCGCGCTCGGCGGTCCAGATCTTCGGATGGTCGAGGCCGCTCGCCTCGTCGAAGGCGCGCGAGACGTTGAAGGGCATGCAATGCTCGAAGATCACCCAATGCCCGTATTTGGGGCGCATCTCGCTCATCGCCAGCCTGTAGGTCGCGTTGAGGTCCTTGCCGTCGGCGACCGCCTTCTGCGCGATGGCGTAGAGGTCGGAGGTGAAGCTCGCCGTGCCGGCGATCGCCTCTTCCACTTCCTTCTCGCCGACAAGGCAGCGGCCGCGGCCGGGCACGAGCTTTTCGGGCTTGAGCGCGCGGATGACGCCGAGAGTCGCGGACCAGTCCTTGAAATGCGCGTCGCCGCAATAGGGCGTCGCGCCGAATTCCACGGTGTCCCCGGCAAAGAGCACGCGCTCCTTCGGCAGCCAGACGACAGTGTCGCCGGCCGTGTGCGAGCGGCCGACATGGATGATCTGCACCTCGCGGTCGCCCATCCACAGCGTCATGCGCTTGTGGAAGACGACATGCGGCCAGGTGAGGCCGGGAATGCTCTCCTTGCCGCGGAACAGACGCGGGAAGCGGCCGATCTCGCTGTCCATGTCCTGCCTGCCGCGCTCGACGATGAGGCCGCGCGTGACGTCGGAAGCGATGATCTCGGCGCCGCCGTAGCCCGAGGCGCCGAGCACGCGCACGGCGTGATAGTGCGTCAGCACGACATGCTTCACCGGCTTGTCGGTGACGCTGCGGATGCGCGCGATCACGTCCCTGGCCATGTCGGGCGTCGCCTGCGCGTCGACGACGAGCGCGGAGTCGGGACCGATCACCACGCCGGAGTTCGGATCGCCTTCGGCCGTGTAGCCATAGAGACCTGCGCCCAACTCGTCGAAGCTGACGATCTTGTCGGCGAGGTCCTTGGTGCTGGCGAAGCCGGTCATGGTTTTCTCCCTGCGGCCGGGCGGCTCGAACGCCTGGGCCTGTCGTTGTTCGGCGGCGCGCTTACGCAAATAGCGTAGGAATTCGCCCGCATTGCGTCTTAGCCTGAGAATGTCATTCTCACAAGTCAAATTAGCAAATAGCGAAATGATTTGTCATTTGCGATTTTGAAGCGCCTGCGCAATGAGGGCGACGCGCGCGCAAACCGTTTTGCAATCAGGCCTTGACGACCCGCAGGAAGGGCGAGCCGTCCGTCTGGACGTCATAGCCGAGCTGGCGCGACAGGCCGCCGGTGAAGGCCAGCAGGCGCCGCGCCAGGGGGCTGTCCGGCTCGATCTCGACCGAAGCCGCCGGCCCGATGATGGTGACGGCGAGCTGCAACTGGCCGCTGTGGTCGAACACCGGCGCTGCGAGGGCGTTCACGCCGGGGATCGGCGAGCCCTTCGCCACGGCGAATCCCTTGCGCCGCACGTCGACGATCGCCTGCGCGAAAGCGTCGTCGTCGACCTCGGCGCCGATGCGGCCGGTATGGTCCTTGCCGCCGATCGCCGCCAGATGCGATTGCACCGTCGCCTTGGGCAGGAATGCGCCGAACACCAGGCCGGTGGCCGTGCCGGTGACCGAATAGACGGCGCCGGCGCGCAGATTGACGTGCACCTGCCGCGTGCCTTCCAGAACCTGCACGATGGTGGGGCCGAACGAGCCCCACACCGTGACGGTCACCATGAGGTTGATTTCTTCGGCGAAGGCGGCGACCGCGGCGCCGGCGAGGCGCAGCGCGTCGACGGCGCGCAGCCGCGCGAGGCCGAGCTGCAGGGCGAAAGGCCCGACGCGATAGAGGCCGGATTGCGCGTCCTGCTCGACCAGCCCGATCTTGCGGAAGCTGACGAGATAGGCGTGCGCCTGCGCGGGCGCGACATCGGCGAGGCCCGCGACGTCGCGCAGCATCAGGGGACGGCCGGCGGACGCCAGCGCGGCGAGAATGCGCCCGCCGACCTCGATCGATTGCACGCCCCGGCTTTCTCTCGCCATTTCGCCGCTCCCGTCCGGCGCGCCGCCGTCAGCGCGCGTCCACCAGCGTTTCGACCCGGTCGCGCAGCCGGCCGATCATGTCGCCGAGCGCGGCCCGTTCCTGCGGGCTGAGCGCGGCGAGAATCTCCGCCTCGCGCGCCGAGACCAGCGGCCTGATCTGCCGGTAGAGCGCCTCGCCGCCCGGCGTCAGGCGAAGGATGTTGGATCTCTTGTCCTTCTCGTCCTGGCGCCGCTCGACGTAGCCCGCGGCCTCGAGCCCCTGGATCGCGCGGCTCACCTGCATCTTGTCCAGCGACGAACAGGGGCCGAGATCCCGCGCCGTCATCGCGCCGTTGGCGGCGAGCGCGGCCAGCACCCGCCATTCCGGGCGCGTCAGGTCGAATGTCTCTTCGTAGGTCTGCGCGATCGCGCGCGACACGCGCTCGGCGAGCGTCGCCAGCCGATAGGCGATGGAGCGGGCGAGTTCGGACTCCTCGCCCCGGGCGGGCGGGAAAGGCAGGGTCGCGAGCTTTGCGTTTCCGGGCATTTGTTACCTGATCGCTCCATCCCGATTCTCAGAAGCGGCGCGCGTTCAACATGCACGTTTTTCTGCCGCGCTGCAAAATAGCGGCCTCAAAAAAATCAATGGGCGGCCGCTTGTCATTTTAGTAACATGTGTTACTAATGACCATCGCTGAGGAGGACAGCCCATGTCAATCGAGAAAATTCATCACGTCGCCTATCGCTGCCGCGACGCCAAGGAGACGGTCGAGTTCTACGACCGCGTGCTGGGCATGGAGCTGCTCGGCGCCATCGCCGAGGACAGCGTGCCTTCGACCAAGGCGCCCGATCCCTACATGCACATCTTCCTCAATGCCGGGAACGGCAACATTCTCGCCTTCTTCGAACTGCCGAATTCGCCGCCGATGGGCCGCGACCCCAACACGCCGGAATGGACGCAGCACATCGCCTTCCAGGTGAAGGACATGGCTGAAGTGGAGGAGATCCGCGAGCGCGCCGTGAAGGCGGGCCTCGATGTCGTCGGCCCGACCGACCATACGATCTTCCAGTCGATCTATTTCCACGACCCCTCGGGCCACCGTCTCGAAGTCGCGACCTGGACGACGAACGCCGAGCAGATGGAGCGCATGAAATCGGTGGCGCACGAGATGATCGAGGAATGGGCGGTCACCAAGAAGCCGCCGCGCCACACCGCCTGGCTGCACGAGAAGGAATTCGGCAAGGCGTAAGGGCCTAGGCTTCGCCTGTCATCCCGGACGGCCGAAGGCCGATCCGGGATCTTGCGCTGGATCCCGCCGGATTCAGAGTTCCGGCCTTTCAGAATGTGAGTTCCGACTAGCCCTCTGGCATGGCGCGAACGCGATGATGCAAGACACGACGCTTCGGGGAGGAGCGCCAGGAATGCTGCAGACCTATAGCTATCCGAAATTTCCTTACCATCAGTCGAAAGAGCAGATCGAAGGCCGCGTCGTCCGCCACCCTGTCGTGGTGATCGGCGCCGGGCCGATCGGGCTGACGGCGGCGCTCGATTTCGGCAAGCGCGGGATCAGGACCATCGTGCTCGACGACAACGACACGGTGTCGGTGGGCTCGCGCGCGGTCTGCTACGCCAAGCGTCCGCTGGAAATCTGGGACCGGCTCGGCTGCGGCGAGCGCATGGTGGAAAAGGGCGTGAGCTGGAACGTCGGCAAGGTCTTCTTCGGCGACGACCTGCGCTACACGTTCAACCTGCTGCCGGAAGCCGACCACAAGATGCCGGCGATGATCAACCTGCAGCAATATTACCTCGAAGAATTCATGATCGAGGAATGCAAGGCGCTGCCCGAGGTCGATCTGCGCTGGAGGCACAAGGTCGTCGGCGTCGAGCAGAAGGAGGATCACGCCGTTCTCACCGTCGAGACGCCCGACGGCGTGTTCACGATGGAAGCCGAATGGGTGGTCGCCTGCGACGGCGCCAATTCCGATACGCGCAAGATGGTCGGCGCCGATTTCACCGGCCATTTCTTTCAGGACCGCTTCCTCATCGCCGACATCGTGATGAAGGCGGAATTCCCGACCGAGCGCTGGTTCTGGTTCGATCCGCCGTTTCACCGCAATCAGTCGGCGCTGCTGCACAAGCAGTCCGACGACGTCTGGCGGCTCGATTTCCAGCTCGGCTGGAATACCGACCCAGAGGAAGAAAAGAAGCCGGAAAAGGTCATCCCGCGCGTGCGCGCCATGCTCGGCGACGACACCGAGTTCGAATTGGAATGGGTGTCGGTCTACCAGTTCGCCTGCCGTCGCATCGACAAGTTCCGCTATGGCCGCGTGCTGTTCGCCGGCGACGCCGCGCATCAGGTTTCGCCCTTCGGCGCGCGCGGCGCCAATACCGGCGTGCAGGATATCGACAATCTCGGCTGGAAGCTGAAAGCCGTGATCGACGGCGTCGCGCCGGTCGCGCTGATCGACAGCTACGACGAGGAGCGCGCGTTCGCTGCCGACGACAATCTTCTGAATTCCACGCGCTCCACGGACTTCATCACGCCGAAGACGGAGATGAGCCGCCGCTTCCGCGACGCCGTTCTCGAACTTTCGGAAGATTATCCCTTCGCGCGGCCGCTGGTGAATTCGGGCCGGCTGTCGACGCCGACGCCTTACGTCCATTCCTCGCTCAACACGCCGGACGAGGACGCGTTTGCGGGCAAGATGCCGCCCGGAACGAATTGCGCCGACGCGCCCGTGCTGGTCGCAGGCCGGCGCGACTGGTTTCTGCGGCAGGTCGCGGACGGTTTCACGGTCGTCGTCTTCGGCGAGACGCCCGCTGCGGAGGAAGTCGTCTGGAACAATATCCGCGCTCGCGTGAAAACGGTCGGCGTCGATTTCGTGGACGAGAAGGGCTTGCTGGCCGAGCGCTATGACGCGAAGCCGGGCGCGGTCTATCTGATCCGTCCGGACCAGCATGTCGCCGCGCGCTGGCGCGCCTTCGACGAAACGAAGATCGCCAGGGCGATCGCGCGCGCCTGCGCCGCGTGAGGCGGCGCCTGCGCGGCGGGAAGCGGCGCCTGCACGCACACTACCTTCCTGCTGAGGAGCGTCCGAAGGACGCGTCTCGAAGCAGGAGGGGCGCGGCCATCCTTCGAGCCGCAGGCTTCGCCTGCTCCTCAGGATGAAGATTTTAGGATTGAACGAGCTTCGAGGACACACATGCTGAACCTGTCCCCCAACATTCCCGATCCAGACGGCTTCTATCAGGAGCTGATCGACAGCCAGCGCGACATGAGCGAGGCGGAAGCGGAGGCGATGAACTGCAAGCTCATCCTTATCCTCGCCAACCATATCGGCGACCGCGACGTCCTGCGGCAGGCGATTGCGGCGGCGGCGAAAAAATCGGGCGCCAGGTAGTCCGATCAGCGAAAACGTGCGCGCGAGAACTGCGCGGTCTATAGTCGTGTCACAGACCGCCGGAACAAGGCGGCGAAAAACGTCCCGGGAGGACCAATGTCGTTTCACAAGAATCTGTTCGCCGCCGTGGCGCTCGGCGCGCTCTCTCTCGCGGGCGCGGCCGCCGCTCAGAACGCCGGCCCGCTGCGCATCGGCGTGTTGACCGACGAATCCGGCCCGTACGCGGATTCGGCCGGTCCCGGCTCGATTCTCGCGGCCGAAATGGCGGTCGCGGATTTCGGCGGCGCCGTGAAGGGCCGCAAGATCGAGATCGTGCACGCCGACACGCAGAACAAGCCGGACGTCGCTTCTTCCATCGCGCGGCGCTGGTTCGACACGGAGGGCGTCAACGCCATCGTCGATCTGCCGGTCACGCCGATCGCCGCCGCCGTGCAGCAGCTCGCCAAGGAAAAGAACCGCACCGTGATGATCACGGCCTCGGCCACCTCCGACTTCACCTCCAAATGGTGTTCGCCGGTCTCGACGCACTGGGCGGACGACAGCCATGCGCTGGCCGCCGGCACGGCGAAAGCCATTTCCGCCGACGGCCCGAAGAGCTGGTATTTCGTCACCGTCGACATCGCCTTCGGCGCGGCGCTGCAACGCGACGCGACGGAAGTGATCGAGGCCACCGGCGGCAAGGTGCTGGGGGTTTCCAAGCACCCGGTCAATGCGCCGGACTTCTCCTCGCTGCTGTTGCAGGCGCAGTCTTCCGGCGCGCAGAAGATCGGCCTTGCCAGCGTCGGCGGCGACCTCGTCAACGAGATCAAGCAGGCGCACGAATTCAAGATTGGCCTGGACGGCAAGCAGGCGCTGATCGCCTTTCTCGTCTACATCCAGGACATCAACGCGCTTGGCCTCAATACGGCGCAGGGCCTGAACGTCACCAGCGGCTTCTATTGGGACCAGAGCGATTCTTCGCGCGCCTTCGCCAAGCGCTTCTTCGAGAAGCGCAAGATGATGCCCTCCAAGAACCACGCCGAAATCTATACGGCCGTGCTGCATTACCTGCGCGCCGTGGACAAGGCGGGCACGGACGAGGCGGTCGCCGTCAACAAGGCGATGCGCGCCGCGCCTGTCGATTATTTCGGCAAGCCGGCGACCGTGCGCGCCGACGGGCGTGTGCTCTACGACCTCGAGCTCTACCGTGTGAAGAAGCCGGAGGAGAGCAAGGCGCCGTGGGACTATTATGCGCCGGTGCGCCCGATCAAGGCGGCGGAAGCCTTCCTGCCGATGAGTCCCGCTTGCGGGCAGTGACGCCGACGCGACCGGCCCGCCCGGTCGCGCGTGCGTCTGTCATAAAATAATGGTCTGAAATCAGTTAGTTGGACGGTGCTCGCGAGCGCGTGGCGGCGGCGTCCCTCCGTTGCCGCGCGCCGGCAGGTGTCTTGCTGAGAAGATTGCGCTAAGAGGCGGCGACGGCGCGGCGGCGACCAGCGACGAAGGTCGTGCTTTCCAACGCCTCGAGATTTCAGCATCCCTTCGCGGGAACAGAAGGATCGCATCATGTCTCTGCTCGAAACCTATCGCGCCCATGTCGCCGAACGCGCCGCGCTCGGCATTCCGCCGCTGCCGCTGTCGGCCAAGCAGACCGAAGGCCTGATCGCGCTCCTCCGCCAGCCGCCGGTGGGCGAGGAGGCCTTTCTCGTCGACCTTCTGACCCATCGCGTTCCCGCCGGCGTCGACGACGCCGCGCGCATCAAGGCGGGCTTCCTCGACGCCGTCGCCAAGGGCGAGGAAAAGAACGCGCTCGTCTCGCGCAAGCTGGCGACCGAACTGCTCGCCACCATGCTCGGCGGCTTCAACATCAAGCCGCTGATCGAGCTGCTGCCCGACGCCGAGGTCGGCGCGGTCGCCGCCGAGGGCCTGAAGAAGACCCTGCTGATGTTCGACTATTTCCACGATGTGAAGGAACTGGCCGACAAGGGCGTCGCCACCGCCAAGGGCGTGATGCAGTCCTGGGCCGAGGCCGAATGGTTCACCTCGCGTCCGGAAGTGCCGCAGTCGATGACGCTGACCGTGTTCAAGGTCTCCGGCGAGACCAACACGGACGATCTCTCGCCCGCGCCCGACGCCTCGACCCGCCCCGACATTCCGCTGCACGCGCTCGCCATGCTGAAGAACCCGCGCCCCGGCATCGAGCCGGACGAGGCGGGCGCCCGTGGCCCGGTGAAGCAGCTCGAAAAGCTGATCGCCAAGGGCCATCCGGTGGCCTATGTCGGCGATGTCGTCGGCACCGGCTCCTCGCGCAAGTCGGCGACCAATTCGGTCCTGTGGTTCACCGGCCAGGACATTCCCTACGTGCCGAACAAGCGCTTCGGCGGCGTGTGCCTGGGCTCGAAGATCGCGCCGATCTTCTACAACACGATGGAAGACGCAGGCGCGCTGCCGATCGAGCTCGACGTCTCGCAGATGGAGATGGGCGACGTCATCGAGCTGCGCCCGTATGAAGGCAAGGCGCTGAAGAACGGCGCCGTCATCGCCGAGTTCAAGGTGAAGTCGGATGTGATCTTCGACGAGGTGCGCGCCGGCGGCCGCATTCCGCTGATCATCGGCCGTGGCCTCACCACCCGCGCCCGCGAGGCGCTGGGCCTGCCGGCCTCCACCCTGTTCCGTATGCCGGCGCAGCCCAAGGACACGGGCAAGGGCTTCACGCTCGCGCAGAAGATGGTGGGTCGCGCCTGTGGCCTTCCCGAAGGCAAGGGGATTCGTCCGGGCACCTATTGCGAGCCGAAGATGACGACGGTCGGCTCGCAGGACACGACCGGCCCGATGACCCGCGACGAGTTGAAGGATCTCGCCTGCCTCGGCTTCTCCGCCGATCTCGTGATGCAGTCCTTCTGCCACACGGCGGCCTATCCGAAGCTGGTGGACGTGCAGACGCATCGCGACCTGCCGACCTTCATCTCCAATCGCGGCGGCATTTCGCTGCGCCCGGGCGACGGCGTGATTCACTCCTGGCTCAACCGCCTGCTGATGCCCGACACGGTCGGCACCGGCGGCGACAGCCACACGCGCTTCCCGATCGGCATTTCCTTCCCGGCGGGCTCGGGGCTGGTGGCCTTCGCGGCTGCGACCGGCGTCATGCCGCTCGACATGCCGGAATCCGTGCTCGTGCGGTTCAAGGGCGAAATGCAGCCCGGCGTGACGCTGCGCGATCTCGTCAACGCCATTCCCTACGCGGCGCTGAAGACCGGCGAGCTGACGGTCGAGAAGAAGGGCAAGAAGAACGTCTTCAACGGCCGCATCCTCGAGATCGAGGGCCTGCCGAATCTCAAGGTCGAGCAGGCGTTCGAACTCTCCGACGCCTCGGCCGAGCGTTCGGCGGCCGCCTGCACCGTGCGGCTCAACAAGGAGCCGATCATCGAATACATGCGCTCGAATATCGTGCTCATGAAGTGGATGATCGCCAACGGCTATCAGGACAAGCGCTCGCTCGAGCGCCGCATCGCGGCGATGGAAGCGTGGATCGCCGACCCGCAGCTTCTCCAGCCCGACGCCGACGCCGAATATGCCGCCGTGTTCGAGATCGACCTGGCTCAGATCAAGGAGCCGCTGCTCGCCTGCCCGAACGATCCCGACGACATCAAGCCGCTGTCCGAAGTCGCGGGCGACAAGATCGACGAAGTGTTCATCGGCTCGTGCATGACCAACATCGGCCATTTCCGCGCGGCGGGTAAGATTCTGGCCGGCAAGTCGGACATTCCGACGCGCCTGTGGATCGCGCCGCCGACCAAGATGGACGCGCATATCCTCACCGAGGAGGGCTATTACGCGACGCTCGGCAAGTCCGGCGCGCGCATGGAAATGCCGGGCTGTTCGCTGTGCATGGGCAACCAGGCGCAGATCCGCAAGGGCTCGACGGCGCTCTCGACCTCGACGCGCAACTTCCCGAACCGCCTCGGCATCGACACGCGCGTCTATCTGTCGTCGGCGGAACTCGCCGCCGTCGGCGCGCTGCTCGGCAAGATCCCGACGATGGAAGAGTACATGGCGGCTGTCGGCGGCCTCGCCGGCAAGGGCGCCGAAGTCTACCGCTACATGAACTTCGACCAGATTCCGGAATTCGTGGAAGTGGCTGAGACCGTCGACGCCTGATCGGGCGTTACGCTGTCGTGAAAAAGAACCCCGTCGCTGAGCGGCGGGGTTTTTTGTTGCGCGACGTGAGAGCCGGGCCAATAACTCGAACCCTCATCCCGAGGAGCGCCTGAAAGGCGCGTCTCGAAGGGCGGCCGAGACCCGAGCCACTGGGACATGCTGCGAGACGCCTGCTGCGCAGGCTCCTCGGCATGAGGGATTCGGGATTGCGACGCAGGCTCCAAGGGCGATGGACCTGTCATCCCGGCCGAAGCGGAGTGGAGAGCCGGGAACCAGAAGCCACGCTGTGTATTGCCGGGGTCCCGGATCGGCCTTCTGCCGTCCGGGATGACATTTGCGGCCTCGCAACAGCCTTTACTCGCGCGGCAGGCTCAGCAGCAGCGCGACGATGGCGGCCGCCAGCGCGATCTGGAAGCGCACGGTGGCGACCAGCTCCGCGTTGAGCGCGCGCGAGATCGGCACATGCGCCAGCCTGATGGCGCGCGCGACGGCCGCGCCGCAGCCGACGAGCGCTATCAGGATCGCCGCCTGCGACAGAGGCCAGAGCGCGTAAGCCGCAAATACGGACGCCGCCGCCAGTTCGCCGCCGTAGAGCGCGACCGTTCCGCGCGCGCCGAGCAATATGGCGAGCGTGCGCCGGCCGTTTCCCGCGTCCTGCGCGCGGTCGCGATGATTGTTGACGGTGAGCACGGCGGCCGCCGGCAGGCCCATGGCGACGCCGAGAAGAATCGCGGTCGCGTCCAGCGCGCTTGCCGCAAGCCAGACGACGCCTGCGACGGCGGCGACGCCAAAGAACAGGATCACGAAGAATTCGCCGAGCGGCGAAGCCGAAATCGGCGTCGGGCCGTAGGAATAGGCCCAGGCGCAGATGAGCGAGGCGATTCCGACCGCCATGATCGGCAGCCCGCCATAGGCGACAACCACAAGTCCCGAGAGCGCGGCGACGAGCGTCGCGAAGATCGCGCCGTTGCGCACGCGCGCGGCCGGCATGAGTCCTGCGCCGACGAGCCGCGTCGGCCCAAGGCGTTCGGCGCTGTCCGCGCCGCGGCCGCCGTCGGCGGAATCGTTGGCGAGATTGGTGGCGACCTGAATGGCGATGGCCGACAGCGTCGCCGCCGCGAGCGGGACGAGCGCGAGGCGGTGAAACGCCGCGTGTGCATAGGCCGCGCCGACGACGATCGGCGTCAGCGACAGGACCAGCGTCTGCGGCCGGGCGCCGCCGAGCCATAGCCGGAGCGGCGATGCGCCCTCGTTCACGAATCGTCTCCGGTAGATCAGTCCGCGTGTGAGCGGAATCGCTCACACGCACAAAAGCTGATCGCCCTCGACGTGTCGAGCGCGCATTTATCGTCCGGGTCAGGGGACGACGGCGGTGGCCTCGATTTCCAGCTTCGCGCCGTGCTCGACGAGGCCGGCGACCTGCACGAGCGACATGGCGGGATAGACCGGTCCGATCACCTTGCGGTAGACGGCGCCGATCTCGGCGAGACGCCCGAGATATTCCTCCTTGGTCGTCACGTACCAGGTCATGCGCGCGATATGCTCGGGCTTTGCGCCGCCTGCCGTCAGGACCGCGACGATGTTCTTCAGCGCCTGTTCGGTCTGCGCGACGAAATCGTCGCTCTCGAACTGCTCCTGCTCGTTCCAGCCGACCTGGCCGGCGACGAACAGCATCCTGCCTTGCGCGAGCACGCCGTTGGCGTAGCCCTTGGGGCGCGGCCAGCCTTCGGGCTGAACGATCTTGTGCATGTGTCCTCCTATTTGCGCGCTTCGGCACGAAGGACGAAACGCTGGATCTTTCCGGTCGCGGTCTTGGGAAGCGCGTCGACGAAATGAATCGCGCGCGGATACTTGAACGGCGCGAGCGTCGCCTTCACGTGGTCCTGCAAGGCTTTCGCCAGTTCGGGCGAGGGCGAATGCGCGGGCTTGAGCACGACATAGGCCGAGACGATCTCGCCGCGCTCCTCGTCGGGCGCGCCGACGACGCCGCATTCGGCGACGGCGGGATGGGCGAGCAGGGCGGCTTCCACCTCGGGGCCGGCGATGTTGTAGCCGGACGAGATAATCATGTCGTCGGCGCGCGCGACGAAGCTGTAATAGCCGTTCTCGTCGCACATGAAGGTGTCGCCGGTGAGGTTCCAGCCGTCGCGCACGTAGTTCGTCTGCCTGGTGTCGGCGAGATAGCGGCAGCCGGTCGGTCCGCGCACCGCGAGGCGGCCGGGCGTGTTGGGCGGCAGCGTGTGCATGTCCTCGTCGACGATGCGCGCCTCGTAGCCGGTGACGGTCCGGCCGGTCACGCCGCCCCTCGTCTCGCCGACGCGGCCGCCGATGAACACATGGATCATCTCGGTCGAGCCCATGCTGTCGAGAATCTCGACGCCGGTGCGCGCGACCCAATCGTCGTAGACGGGCTTGGGCAAGGTCTCGCCGGCGGAGACCGCGAGACGCAGCGAGGAGAAATCCGCGCCCTCCTTCAGCGCGCCGAGCAGGACGCGATAGGCGGTGGGCGCGGTGAAGACGATGGTGGCGCGATAGGCGTCGATATATTTGACGAGGTTCGGCGGCGTCGCCGTCTCGATCAGCGTCGCCGTCGCGCCGAAGCGCAGCGGAAACACCGCGAGGCCGCCGAGGCCAAAGGTGAAGGCCAGCGGCGGCGAGCCGACGACGACGTCCTTCGGCGTGATCTGCAGAACCTCGCGCGCATAGCCGTCGGCCATGATGAGAATGTCGCGATGGAAATGCATCGTCGCCTTGGGCTTGCCCGTCGTCCCCGAGGTGAAGGCGAGCAGGGCGACGTCGTCGCGGCCGGTCTTCACCGCCTCGAAGCGCGTCGATTTGTTGAGCGCGACGCGATCGAGTTCGGCCTCGTGATTGGCCGTGCCGTCGAAATGCACGACGCGCTTCAGATATTTGCTCGTCGCGGCGGCGGTTTCGAGTTCTTCCGCCAGGCGGCTGTCGACGAGCGCGTGCGAAATCTCCGCCTTGTCGATGATCTGCGTCAGTTCGCCGGCGCGCAGCATGGGCATGGTGTTGACGACGACGGCGCCGGCCTTGGTCGCCGCCAGCCACGCGGCGACCATCGCTGGATTGTTGCCGGAGCGCACGAGCACGCGGTTGCCGGGTTTGACGCCGAAATCCTCGACCAGCGCGTGCGCGAGGCGGTTGGTCCAGTCGCTCAGCTCCTTGTAGGTGCGCACGCGGCCGTTGCCGATCAGCGCGATGTGATCGCCAAAGCCCTGTTCGACCAGACGGTCGCTCAGCTCCACGCCGGCGTTGAGCCAGTCGGGATACTGGAACTCCGGCCGGTCGAGCAGGAAGTCCGGCCACAGATCGCGTGGCGGAAGATTGTCGCGCGCGAACGTGTCGGCATGGCCGCTCGGGCCGAGCGTCGCTCCCTGTCTCGTTGCGCCTGCGGACATGAGCCCTCCCGTTCTTCTTCTTGTCGCGTCAGCCGGCCATGACCTCGCCGCCGGCAATCGGCAGCGCCTGACCGGTGATCGAATGCGCGGCGGCCGAGGCGAGCCACAGGGTCGCGTCCGCCACCTCCTGCGGATCGATGAGGCGTCCCTGCGGATTGTTCTTCGCCAGTTCGCGGCGCGCGTCGTCGGCCGTGCGGCCGGTCTTGGCGACGATGGCCTCGACCGAGCGCTGCACCAGCGGCGTGTCGGTGAAGCCCGGACAGATCGCGTTGACGGTGATTCCGGTGCGCGCAAGTTCGAGCGCAAGCGCGCGCGTCAGGCCGATGACGCCATGCTTGGCCGCGCAATAGGCGGCGACATAGGCGTAGCCCTTGAGGCCCGCGGTCGAGGCGATGTTGACGATGCGCGCGCCGGCGCCGCGCTTGCGCAGGTCGGGCATCGCCGCCTGCGTCACGAGAAAGACGCCGGTGAGATCGACGCCGATCGTATGCGCCCACATGGCGTGATCGATCTTGTCGAAGGGCGCGCTCGGCGCATCGCCGGCATTGTTGACGAGAATATCGACGGGCCCGAATTTTTCGCGCGCCACGCTCAGGCCCCTGGCGATCGCCTGCGCATCTGTCACGTCGAAATCGGCGAGGACGAGCGATGAATTCGCGGGCAAGGTCGCAGCCACCGCGTCGAGCGGCGCGCGGCGGCGGCCGGCGAGCGAGACGCGCGCGCCCTTGTCCGCGAAGGCGCGCGCAATCGCCGCGCCGATGCCCGAGCCCGCGCCGGTCACCAGCACATGACGGCCCACATAGTCCGATGCGGTCATTGCATCCCCGTCACTTCGCCGCCGCCGCCGCGCGCTGCAGGCCGGCCTCGAACTGCATCTTGCCCGACAGATATTGCTTCGGCCAGACGAGATCGGCGACGCCGAGCTTCGCCGCCTCGTGCAGCAGCCAGGCGGGATCGGCAAGATGCGGGCGCGCGACCGCGCAGAGATCGGCGCGTCCGGCGCCGATGATGGAATTGGCCTGATCGAGTTCGGAAATGGCGCCGACGGCGATGGTGGCGATGCCGACCTCGTTGCGGATCTTGTCGGAGAAGGGCGTCTGGAACATGCGTCCGTAGACGGGCTGCTCGTCCTTCGTCACCTGTCCCGCCGAGCAGTCGATGAGATCGGCGCCGGCCTCCTTGAACATTGCCGCGAAGATCGCCGCGTCCTCGGGCGCATTGCCGGAGGCGTTCCAGTCAGAGCAGGACAGGCGCACGGACATCGGCCTGTCCGCCGGCCAGTTTTCGCGCACCGCCCTGAAGACCTCCAGCGGGAATCGCGCGCGGCCCTTGTGGTCGCCGCCATATTCGTCGGCGCGCCGGTTGGTCAGAGGCGAAAGGAAACTGGACAGCAGATAGCCGTGCGCGCAATGCAGCTCGAGCCAGTCGGCGCCGGTAGCGGCGGCGCGTTTCGTCGCGGCGACGAAATCGGCGATCACGCGATCCATGTCGGCGCGTTCCATCGCCCGCGGCGTCTGGCTGTACGCCATGTAGGGCAGGGCGGAGGCGGAGATCAGCGGCCATGCGCCCGAGACCAGCGGCTCGTCCATGCCCTCCCAGGCGACGCGCGTCGCGCCCTTGCGGCCGGCGTGGCCTAACTGGATGCCGAATTTCGCGGGCGTTTGCGCGTGCACGAAATCGACGATGCGCTTCCATTGCGCCGCCTGCTCGTCGTTCCACAGGCCGAGGCAGCCGGGCGTGATGCGCGCGTCGGGCGAGACGCAGGTCATCTCGCCGAAGACGAGCGCCGCGCCGCCAAGCGCGCGGGCGCCGAGATGCACGAGATGGAAATCGTTGGGAAGGCCGTCGATCGCCGAATACATGGCCATGGGCGAGACGACGATGCGATTGGCCAGCGTGACGCCGCGGGCCTTGAACGGCGTCAGCGCCGGCGGCAGGCTGTCGTTGGCGGCGGCCGTCTTGCGCGCGAAATCGTGCTCGAAGCCTTCGAGCCAGGCGCGGTCGCGCAGGCGCAGGTTCTCGTGGCTGATGCGCTGCGAGCGCGTGAGCATGGAATACATGAACTGCTCGGGGTCGAGCGTATCCGCGTAGCGGCGGCCGACGACCTCGAACCATTCCATGGCGTTGCGCGCGGCGTTCTGGATGCGCGCGACATCGACGCGGCGGATTTCCTCGTAGGCTTCGAGGACCGCGGGAATGTGCTCGCGGTCGTGGCCGAGGCGCTCGAACTGGCGGGCGAGCTCGATGCCGTCGTCGATGGCGAGCTTGGTGCCCGAGCCGATGGCGAAATGCGCGGTGTGGGCGGCGTCGCCCATCAGCACGACATGGCTCCTGCCGTTGAAATGGCTCCAGCGCTCGCAGATCAGGCGGTTGAAGTTGAGCCAGGCGGAGCCGCGCAGGTGGCGCGCATTGGTCATCAGCGGCGCGCCCTCCAGCGTCTCGGCGAACAGCTTTTCGCAGAAGGCGATGGACTCCGCCTGGTCGGCCTTGTCGAGCCCGTGCGCGAGAAATGTTTCTTCCGTCGTCTCGACAATGAAGGTCGAGGTCGTGTCGTCGAAGCGATAGATATGCGCCTGGAACCAGCCGTGCTCGGTGCGGCGGAAATCGAAGGTGAAGGCGTCGTAGAGCTTGGTCGTGCCGAACCAGATGTAGCGGTTGGGCCGCACCTGCAGGTCGGGCTTGAACACGTCGGCATAGCGGTCGCGGATGCGCGAATTGATGCCGTCCGACGCGATGATGAGATCGGCGTCGGGGAATTCGAGATCGGAGTCCACGTCGCGCTCGAAGACGAGCTCGACGCCGAGCGCCTCGCAGCGCGCCTGCAGGATATTGAGCAGCTTCTTGCGGCCGATGCCGACGAAGCCGTGGCCGGTGGTGCGCTGGCGCGCGCCCTTGAAAAGAAGCTCGATGTCGTCCCAGTGGTTGAAGGCGACCTCGATCTCGGCGGCGGTCTCGGCGTCCCAGACGCGCATGGAATCGAGCGTCAGGTCGGAAAAGACCACGCCCCAGCCGAACGTGTCGTAAGGCCGGTTGCGCTCGACCACCGTGATGGAATGCTCGGGCCGCAGCTTCTTCATCAGCAGGCCGAAATACAGGCCCGCCGGTCCTCCCCCGATGCAAACGATCCGCATGGCCGCCCTCGGTTTATTATTTCAAATCTAAAATATCTATGCTTAAAATAGATTGTCAAGCGGGCCGGGACGTGATCCATGAGCGCAATGAGCGAATCTGCGACGGACGCCGGCGCGCCGGCCGATCTCGAGGCCGTGGCGCGCGGCGGCAAGGCGGAGCTGCGCCTTTGGCTGCGGCTCCTGTCGACCACCAACATCATCAGCGGCCAGATCCGCCGGCGCCTGCGCGCCAAGTTCGACATCACGCTGCCGAGCTTCGACCTGATGGCGCAGCTCGACCGCGAGCCCGGCGGCCTGCGCCTCGGCGAATTATCGAAGCGGATGATGGTGACGAACGGCAATCTGACCGGGCTGGTCGAGCGTCTCGTGCAGGAGGGGCTGGTCAAGCGCGAGACCGACCCGCAGGACCGCCGCGCCTTCATCGTGCGCCTCTCGCGCGCCGGAAAGACGAAATTCGCGGCCTATGCGAAGGAGAACGAGCGGCTGGTCCTGTCGCTGTTCGACGAGGTCGAGCCGGAGGTCATTCGGGCGCTGATGGACAATCTCGCGCTGCTCAAGGCCTCGGCCGGGCGGGCGGCGGAACGCAAGTAAGGCCAGGGCGCCGGCTGTCGCCCGAAATTCGAGCCGTTCGAAATTCGCGCCGCGGCGTTGACTTGCGCCGTCATGGTAACCGAATGGTTACCGGCGTCCTGCCACGCTGGCGGGACGCTTCGCGAAAGACTCATATGCCCGACCGCGCCTTCGCTCTTCGTTACGCCTGCGCCGCCCTCGTGGCGGCGGGAGTCGTATGCGGCGTTGGCGCGGCGCGCGCCGACGACGAAGCGCCGCCAGGGACGCCGCAGCCCTCGGTCGCCACCTCGTTGCCGGAGCCCTTGAAGACGTTTGGCGGCCTGAGGCCCTGGCTCTACGACCACGGCGTCACGTTCGGCTTTAACTACACGCAGGATCTGCTCGGCGCGACGACAGGCGGCGTCCGGCGCGGCACGACCTACATGGGCCGCCTTGAAGGCGTCGTGGACGTCGATCTCGAGAAAGCCGTCGGCTGGACGGGCGCGACGTTCCATGTCGGCGCCTATCAGATCCACGGCATGGGCCTGTCGCGCCATTTCCTGCAGACGATCCAGCCGGTGTCGGACCTCGAGGCGCTGGCGACGACACGTCTGAACGATATCTGGATCGAGCAGAAACTCGGCGACCAGTGGTCGGTGCGCATCGGCCAGCTCGCGGCGGACGCCGAAGCTATCCAGACGCCCTTCCAGTCGCTGCCTGTGGGCGGGGCGTTCGGCTGGCCTGCGATCGTGGCGGCAAATCTGCCGAACGGAGGTCCCGCCTATCCATTCGCGTCGCTCGGCGTGCGGGTCAAATACCAGGCGACAGACAACATCATCCTGCGCGCGGCGGTCCTCGACGGCGATCCCGTCGGCCCGAACTGCATTGGCGATCCGCAGAAGTGCAATCGCAACGGGATAAACTTCCGTTTGCGCGACGCGCCGTTCGCTGTCACGGAAGGCGAATATGGCTATTCCCTGCCGTATATGGGCGGACTGCAAGGACATGCGCGGTTGGGCGGCTGGGCGCATTTCGGCCGCTTCGCCGACAAGCGCTACGACCTCTTCGGCATCCCCCTGGCCGCGCCGATCAGCGTCGGCCTGCCGTTGCAGCATCGCGGCGATCGGGGGATTTATGCGACCTTCGACCAGCAGATCTGGCGGCCGAGCGAAGCGAAGGAAGATGCGGCCAACGGCATATTCGTCTATGGCCGCATTTCGCGCGTGCCGTCCGATCGCAATTTCATCAGTTTCTATTTTGACGGCGGCGTGAACTTCGTCGGCGTCGTGCCAGGCCGTCCGAACGATCAGTTCGGCTTCATGGGCGCCCATGCGCGCATCAGCCCGCGCGTGCAGGGCGCGGATTTCGACACGAACGTCTATTCGGCGACCTTCGGCCCGATTCACGACCACGAGACGCTGCTGCAGGCGACCTATCAGTTTCAGGTCGTGCCCGGCTGGAGCCTGCAGCCCAATATCCAGTACGTGATCCATCCCGGCGGCCACGTGGTCGATCCCTACGATCCGCTGGGACAACGCGCGGTGCGCAATGCGCTGGTGATCGGCCTGCGCTCCTCGATCAAGTACTGATGGTTTAGAGCCTCTATAATCTGCGCCGCCGCCCTCCCATCGACGCGTCGCGGCGAGTAAAATCGCGGCGAATGCAAGCTGGAGATTCATATGCGCAGACTTGGACTGGCCGTTGCGGCCGCTCTTGCCGTTACGGCCGCGAGCGCCAAGGAAATTCCGATCGGCAAGCCCCAGACGGAAGCCGGCATGAACATCGCCGCCGTCTATCTGCAGCCGATCGAGATGGAGCCGGAGGGCATGATGCGGCCGGCGAGAGATTCGGACGTGCACATGGAGGCCGACATCAAGGCGGCCAAGGGCAATCCGAACGGTTTTGCGGAAGGCGACTGGATTCCCTATCTGGTCGTCAATTACGAGTTGACGCGCGAGGGCGGGCCGACGCAGAAGGGCGCGTTCATGCCCATGGTGGCCAACGACGGGCCGCACTACGGCGACAACGTCAAACTGTCCGGACCGGGCAAGTACAAGCTGAAGCTTGTCATCGCGCCGCCGTCGGCCAACACGCATGCGCATTTCGGCCGCCATGTCGACAAGGAGACGGGCGTCGGCGAATGGTTCAAGCCGATCACGGTGGAATTCGAATTCCCCTATGCCGGCACGGGCAAGAAGGGCGCCTACTGAGACAATGAAACACGCACGACTCGCTCTCGTCCTTCTCGCGCTCGCCGCGCCGCAGGTCGCGCGCGCGGACGACCCGACGTTTCAGGTAGTGTTCGAGAACGGCAAGATCGAGCCGCTGCGCATCGAGGTGCCCGCCAAGACGCGCATCCGGCTCGAACTCATCAACAAGGGCGACAGCCCCGCCGAATTCGAGAGCAAGCCGCTGCGTCTGGAGAAAGTGCTCGCGCCGCATTCGCAATCCGTGCTCGTGATCCGCACGCTCGACCCCGGCGAATATCCGTTCTTCGACGACTTCCATCCCGACGCGCCGCCGGCCGTCGTGGTGGCGCGCGAAAAGCAGTGATCGTGCGATGAACCAGGCGCAATCGCTTTCCGAATTTCGCGCGGCGCCGAGCGCAACGCAGGCGCGCGTCGCGCGCATCGGCGAATGGCTGCGCGACCACCAGCGCGTCATCCGCAGGGCGCAGTGGACCGTCGTATTCGTCTACGCCGCGCTGCTCATCGTGCCGGCGCTCGCGCCGCTGCCAGATCGCGCGGCCCATATCTGGACGCATGTGACGCTGTTCGCGCAATTCGCGTTCTGGGGCATCTGGTGGCCGTTCGTGCTCATCAGCATGGTCCTCGTCGGACGCGCGTGGTGCGGCCTGTTCTGCCCGGAGGGCGCGCTTGCCGAGGTCGCCAGCCACTACGGGCGCGCCCGCGCCACGCCGCGCTGGATCAAGTGGCCGGGCTGGCCCTTCGTCGCCTTCGCCTGCACGACGATCTACGGGCAGATGGTCAGCGTCTACCAATATCCGAAGCCCGTCGTCATCGTGCTCGGCGGCTCGACGGTGGCGGCGATCGCCATCGGCCTGATGTACGGGCGCGACAAGCGCGTGTGGTGCCGCTTCCTCTGTCCCGTCAACGGCGTGTTCCGCCTGCTGTCGAAACTCGCGCCGCTGCGCTACCGCACGGATCGCGCGGCGTGGAGCGCGTGGAGCCCCGAAACCGGCAAACACGGCGCCATGGTCAATTGCGCGGCGCTCGTGCCGATCAAGATCATGGAAGGCGCCTCGACCTGCCACATGTGCGGGCGCTGCGCCGGCTACAAGGAAGCGGTGACGCTCGAATTGCGCTCGCCCAACCAGGAGATCGTCGAGGCCTGGGGGCCGCCGCCGAACGCCTGGGAAACGGCGCTCATCGTCTTCGGCCTGATGGGGCTTGCGGCCGGCGCCTTCCAGTGGGCGTCGAGCCCGTTGTTCATCGCGGTGCGCCAGAAGGTCGCGGGCTGGATGATCGAGCATGGCGCGACCGCGCTGCTCGAACCGTTGCTGCCGTGGTGGATTCTCACCAACTATCCCGAGCAGAACGACATGATGTCGCCGCTCGACGGCGCGCTGATGATCTTCTACGTGCTCGCAACGTCCGTGGTTGTCGGCGCGCTCGTGCTCGCGGCGCTGGCGCTCGCCGTGCGCGCCCTCGGAAAGTTCGAGACGGCGCGGCTCTATCATCTCGCGCAAAGCCTCGTGCCGATCGCCGGTTGCGGCGTGTTTCTCGGTCTGTCCGCGCTCACCGTCACCATGCTGCGCGCGGAAGGGATCAGGCTGGCCTTCGTCGGCCCCGCGCGCGCGGCGCTGCTGGCGGGCGCGAGCGCCTGGTGCGTGTGGCTCGCGTGGCGCATCAGCGGCCGCTACACGCCGGTTCTCGCGCGTCGCATCGGCGCGGCCGCGGGCGTCGGCGCCGCCGTCGCGATCGGCGCGGCGCAATGGGTTCTGCTGTTCTGGAAATGGTGAACGGCCGCGTTTGACCTCGGCCGCGCAACGCGCGATGCAGGAGCATATCCCCTCATCCCGCGAGGTCCCATGCCGCTGCCGCCGCCCGCCGCCCGTCGTCACGTCCACAGCCGCACGGTGCAGTGCGAGGGCTATTTTCGCGAGGACGGCCTTTGGGACGTCGAGGCGTCGCTGCTCGACACGAAGCCGTTCGCACACGACGACTTCGAACGCGGGCGCCGCCAGCCGGGCGACGCCGTGCACAAGATGTCGATCCGCCTGACCGTCGACGATCACCTCGTCGTCCGCGAAGCGGCTGCGGCGATGGACGACGTTCCCTATCTCACCTGCAACGACGTGCCGCCGCGCATCGAAGCGCTGGTCGGCCTGAAGCTCGGCGGCGGCTGGCGCGCGGCGGTGCGCGCGCGGCTGGAGAAGCGCGCGGCCTGCACCCATCTGATGGAGCTGATCGGGCCGGCGATCACCACGCTTTTCCAGTCCATGTCCTATCGCGACATCGAGAACATGGGCGCGGAGAAGAAGAACTCGCGCGCGCAAAAACCCTATTTCGTCGACGGCTGCTGGTCGTGGCGCGCGGACGGGCCGACACTGAAGAAATATTTTCCGCAGTTTGCGGAGAAGGCGGAGTAGGGCGGCTTCTCCCCTCCCCCTTGCGGGGAGGGGAAGGGGAGGGGGTCGGGGAATCCTGCGACATTAGCGCGTTCGACCGACGCAAAATCTCGCGAGATTGCCCGACCCCCCACCCTAACCCTCCCCCACAAGCGGGGAGGGAACAGATGCGTATGCGGCGAGAAGCTTACGCCGCCCGCTCGAACACCGCCGCGATGCCCTGGCCGCCGCCGATGCACATGGTCTCCAGACCATATTTCGCGTCGCGCTTCTTCATCTCGTACATGAGATTGGCGAGGATGCGCACGCCGGTCGCGCCGATCGGGTGGCCGAGCGAAATGCCGGAGCCGTTGACGTTGAGAATGTCACGGCGGGAATCGTCGTCGCTCCACCCCCAGCCCTTGAGCACGGCCAGAACCTGAGAGGCGAAGGCCTCGTTGAGTTCGACAAGGTCGATGTCGCTCCACTTGAGCCCGGAGCGCGCGAACAGCCGCTCGACCGCCGGCACAGGGCCGATGCCCATGCGCGCCGGATCGCAGCCGGCCGCCGCCCAGCCGACGAAATAACCCATCGGCTCGAGGCCGAGCTTTTCGAGTTGGTCTTCGGCGACCACGAGGCAGGCGGCCGCCGCGTCGTTCTGCTGGCTGGCGTTGCCGGCCGTCACCACGCCGCCCTTCTCGATGGCGCGCAGCGCGCCTAGCGTCTCCATCGTCGCGTCGGCGCGATAGCCCTCGTCATGCGCGAAGATTTTCGGATCGCCCTTGCGCTGCGGCACGGCGACGGGGACGAGCTCGTCGGCGAAGCGGTTTTCCTTCCACGCCTGCGTCGCGCGCTGGTGGCTTTTCACCGCATAGGCGTCGCAGGCCTCGCGGCTGATCTGATAATCGCGCGCGAGATTTTCCGCCGTCTCGATCATGCCGGAAATCACGCCGAAACGCGCGATCGGCTGGCTCATCACGCGGCCCCGCGTGAGACGGTCGTGCATGGTGACGGAGCCCGAGCGCGCGCCGTTGCGCATGTCGGTCGAATAATATTCGACATTGCTCATGCTCTCGACGCCGCCGGCGACAACGACGTCGGCCGCGCCCGTCTGCACCATCATGGCCGCGTCGATCACCGCCTGCAGGCCCGAGCCGCAGCGGCGGTCGAGCTGGTAGCCGGGCACCGTGATCGGCAGATCGGCGGCGAGCGCCGACCAGCGCGCGATGCAGGGCGCCTCGCCGTTGCCGTAGCCCTGCGCGTAGATGACGTCGTCGATCTTTTCCGGATCGATCTTCGTGCGCTTGACGAGTTCCTTCAGCACCACGGCGCCGAGGTCGCCCGCCTGAATCGAGGACAGCGCGCCCTGAAACTTGCCGACCGCCGTGCGGATCGGCGAGACGATGGCGGCGCGGCGCAGACCGTTCTGGCCCATGACGTTTCTCCCTGATGTTTGGTGGCGCAAACTGGCAGAGCGCGGCCCCCGGGTAAAGTTCCGAAAGCGCGATGATCGGCGGATTTTGTCGGACAGCTTGGCAAGGCCTGCGCAATGGGGTCTTCTAGCGCCCAAGAAAATTCAGGGAGGACGCGGCTTGCCGCAGCCGAAGCCACAGCCGTTCCGCATAGCGATACCGCAGGAGACGCTGGACGATTTGCGCGTTCGCCTTGCGCGCGCGAGATATCCCGACGAGGCGCCGGACGCGCCGTGGGCGTACGGCGCGAGCCTCGCCTACATGCGCGATCTCGTCGCCTATTGGCGCGACTCCTACGACTGGCGCAGGCATGAGGCGGAGCTGAACGCCTTTCCGCAGTTCAAGGTCGAGATGGACGGCATCGGCCTGCATTTCATCCATGCGGAAGGCAAGGGGCCGAGGCCCATGCCGCTGCTGCTGTCGCACGGCTGGCCGGGTTCGATCGTCGAATTTGCGCGCATCCTGCCGATGCTCACTGACCCCGCAGCGTTCGGCGGCGATCCGGCCGACGCCTTCACCGTGGTCGCGCCCTCGCTGCCGGGCTATGGCTTCTCGTTTCGCGAAGGACAGAAGCGCGTCGGGCTCGAGGGCATCGCCGACATGTTCGCGACCCTGATGCGCGACGTGCTGGGCTACGAGAAGTTCGGCGCCCAGGGCGGCGACTGGGGCTCGGTCGTCACGACGCTGCTCGCGTTCAAGCATCCGCAGATCCTGACGGGCTTTCACGTCAACATGCTGATCGCCGGCCGCGATCCTGCGGCCTTTCCCGAGCCGACGCCCGAGCAGGCGGCCTACTTCAAGGCCGCCGGCCGCTGGGCGCAGGAAGAGAGCGGCTATCAGTGGATTCAGGGCACGAAGCCGCAGACGCTGGCCTTCGGCCTTACGGATTCGCCGGTCGGGCTCGCGGCGTGGATCGTCGAGAAGTTCCGCGCGTGGAGCGATTGCGGCGGCGAGATCGAGCGCGCCATCTCGCGCGACGCGATGCTCACCAACATCATGATCTACTGGTCGACGGGCGCGATCGGCTCGTCGTTCTGGCCCTATTACGACCGGCGCCACAGCGCGTGGCCGATCCCGCGCGGCGCAAGAATCCCCGCGCCCTTCGGCTATGCGGAATTTCCGAACGAGATCGCGCGCCCGCCGCGCTCGCTGGCCGAAGCGCAATACGACATCCGCCGCTGGAGCGTGATGGAGAAGGGCGGGCATTTCGCGGCGCTCGAGCAGCCGGAACTGCTCGCGCGCGAGATTCGGGAGTTCTTCCGGCCGTTGCGGCCGTGACGCCAATAGGCCCGTCATTGCGAGGAGTGAAACGACGAAGCAATCCATCCTCGGGCGTTATTCGTAGATGGATTGCTTCGTCGCTCCGGCGTCAATCGCCTTCGGCGATTGGGCCTGCGCTCCTCGCAATGACGGCGGAAAGATGAGGGAAACACATGGGACCGCTGAAGGGCGTGCGCGTCGTCGACATGAGCCAGGTGATCTCGGGGCCGCTTGCGGCCTCATGGCTTGCCGATCAGGGCGCCGAGGTCATCAAGGTCGAGGACGCCAAGGGCGATCCCTCGCGGCTGATCGGGCCGCGCAAGGAGGACATGAGCGCCCTCTATTTCGCGGTCAATCGCGGCAAGCGAGGTCTCGTCGCCGATCTGAAAAATGCCGAAGACCGCGAGCGCGTGTGGGCCGAGATCGAAAAGGCCGACGTGCTGGTGCAGAACTTCCGGCCCGGCGTGGCGGAGCGATTGGGCTTCGGCTACGAGGCGGTCGCCAAGCGCAATCCGCGCCTCGTCTACTGCTCGATCTCCGGCTTCGGCGCGCACGGGCCTCGCGCGAAGTCGCGCGCCTACGATTCCGTCGTGCAGGCGCTTGCGGGCTTCGCCGCCTGCCAGGCGGGGCGGTCGGGCGAGCCGGAGCTCGTGCGCTCCTACGTCTGCGACAAGGTGACGGCTCTCATTGCGGCGCAGGCGATCACCGCCGCGCTGCTGTCGCGCACGACGACCGGCAAGGGCCAGCATGTCGAGGTCGCGATGTTCGACGTGGCGCTCGCCTTCAACTGGCCGGAAGGCATGTGGAACCACGCCTTTCTCGACAATCCGCCCGAGCCGTCTCCTGAAGTCTCGACCAGCTATCGCCTGTGGCAAACGCGCGATGGACATGTGTCGCTCTCGGCCTTGCAGCAGGTGGAATTCGAAGCGCTCTGCCGCGCAGTGGATTCGCCGGAGCTCTACCATGATCCGCGCTTCGCCACGCCGACGCTGCGCATGGCGAACCGCGTCGCGTATCGCGAGATTTTGGAGGCGAAGATCGCCTCCTTCACCACGGCCGAACTCGATGCGCGACTGGCGCGCGAGGACGCGCCGGGCGGGCGCGTGAACTTGCGCGAGGACCTGCTCAGCGATCCGCAGGCGCAGGAGAACGGCAATTTCGTCGAGATCGACGCCGCCGATCTCGGCCGCGTGCGGACGGCGCGCCATCCCGCGCGCTTCGGCGCCACGCCGGTCAGTCCGCGCCCGCACGCCGCGCCGCGGCTGCCGGGGAAGGGCTGACGTCCGCGTTTTGACGCCGGTCATACGCCGCCGCGCGCCCGCCGCTAGACTGCGCACATCGACGGAGAGGCGATGGGCGAGGAAATCGAAAGTCATGGCTTTTCGCGCGAGGACAAGGCGCTGTTCGCGGAGCGCCTTGCGCAGGAGACGCGCCTGTTGCGCGACCTGTTCGCGCATGACGGCTTCTCGCGCCAGAATCCCATGCTCGGTTTCGAGATCGAGACATGGATTCTCGATCACAATTATTTTCCCGCGCCGATCAACCAGCAGGTTCTGGAAGCGCTCGACGATCCGCTTGTCGTGCCGGAACTCTCGCGCTTCAACGTCGAACTGAATTGCGAACCGCTTCCGCTGGCGGGCGAAGTCCTGTCGCGCGCGCTCGGGGATCTCTCGAAGCTCTGGGCGCGCTGCAACGCCGTCGCGCATCGCCTCGACGCCAATCTCGTGATGATCGGCACGCTGCCGACGATCCGCGACGAGGACATGAGCCTCGCCAACATTTCGCCGCTCAACCGTTATTACGCGCTCAACCGCGAAGTGCTGCGCCAGCGGCGCGGACAGGCGTTGCGTGTCGATATCGAAGGGCGCGACCATCTCCAGTCGGAACATTTCGACGTCATGCTGGAAGCAGCGACCACGTCGTTCCAGACGCATCTCAAGGCGCCGGCGGGCCATGCGCGCGCCTATTACAATGCTTCGATCGCCGTCTCCGCGCCTGTGCTGGCGGCGGCCGGCAATGCGCCTTTCCTGTTCGGCAAGTCGCTGTGGGAGGAGACGCGCATTCCCCTGTTCGAGCAGGCGGTCGTGGCGCCGGGGCCGCCGCGCGTGTCGATGGGCTCGGGCTATGCGGCGCATTCCCTGTTCGAGGTGTTCGAGGAAAATGCGCGTGTGTACGATTCGCTGCTGCCGATGGTTTTCGATGCGCCGGCGCAGGAATTCCGGCATCTTCGCCTGCACAACGGCGTCATCTGGCGGTGGAACCGGCCGCTCGTCGGCTTCGACACGGACGGCGCTCCGCATTTGCGGATCGAGCACCGCATATTGCCGGCAGGCCCGACGCTGGTCGACATGATCGCCAACGCCGCCCTTTATCTCGGGCTCACGCGCGCGCTGGCGATGGGAAGCAAGGATGGAACGGGCGCGCTCGCCTTCGACGACGCCGTCGCGAATTTCTACGCCGCCGCCCGCCACGGCCTCGATGCGCGGCTGACATGGCCCGGCGCCGGCGCGGCGAGCGCGGGGACATTGCTCGCGGAGCGTCTCATTCCGATGGCGCGCGAGGGCCTCGCCGATTTTGGCGTGGCGGAAGACGGCTTTCTCGACATCGTCGCGGCGCGTGTGCGGACGCGCCAGACGGGCGCCGCGTGGCAGCGTCGCGCGCTGGAAAAGCGCGGCGATCTCTTCAAGATGATGGCGGCCTATTGCGAGGGCCAGCGCTGCGGCGCGCCCGTGCACGAATGGGCCGCCTGACGCATGGAGCGCGCATTTCGCAAGGCGCGCGCTCCACGCTTTGGGGCCGATCAGCCCTTTTCGACCAGGCTCTTCAGTTTCTCGAGCGCGCGATCCGGCTTTTCCTGATAGCCGATCACGTTCACGAAGCGGCCGTCCTTGCCCATGAGATAGACGAAGGCCGAATGGTCCATCGTGTAGTCGCCGCCTTCGAGCGGCGTCTTGCGATAATAGACGCGAAAGGCCTTCGCCACCTCCGCGATCTCGTCGGGCGTTCCCGTCAGGCCGATCACGTGCGGCTCGAACGAGGCGAGGTAGTTGCGCAGGACTTCCGGCGTGTCGCGCTCGGGATCGACGCTGACGAAATAGACCTTGAAGTCCTTCGCCTGCGCGCCGAGCTTGGGGATCAGCGCGGCCATGTCGACCATGGTGGTCGGGCAGACCTCGGGACAATGCGTGAAGCCGAAAAAGATGGCGTAAGGCTTGCCCTTCAGCGCAGCGCTGTCGACCGTCTCGCCGGTCTGGCTCTTCAGCCGGAACGGACCGCCGATGGCCGGCTGCTCCCGCCCGCCCGACGTGAAGTAGTAGACGCCCGCAAAGGCGGCGACGGCTATCGCCGTCGCAACCCAGAGGTAAAGCGCGAGTTTCTTCACGGCGCGCCTCAGTGCGCCTTATGGCCGGAATTGCCTCCGGCCATCGCTTCCACCTTGAATTCGACCGGCATGGCGCCGGCCTTCTCGAAGGTCAGAACGCCCTTGACCGTGTCGCCGGCCTTGAGCTGCTGCTTCAACTGCATGAACATGATGTGATAGCCGCCGGGCTTCAGCTCGACGCTCTTGCCGGCGGGAATTTCGAGGCCGTTGACGGGCCGCATCTTCATCACGCCGTTGTCCATCGCCATTTCGTGAACCTCGACCTTGCCGGCGACATCGGCGGTCGCCGAGACGAGCTTGTCGGCGGCGGCGCCCGAATTCTTCAGCGTGACATAGCCCGCCGCGACCGGCGCGCCAGCCGGCGTGGCGCGCGACCACGGATGTTCGAGCGCGATATCGCCGGCATGGGCGGCGCCAGCGGCGCCGGCGAGAAGGAGAGCGGCGAGCGCTGCCTTGAAAACGGTCTTCATGTGAATGCTCCGGAATATCTGATGCGCCGCGCGTCGGCGCGGCTTGCGTGAATGAATGCGGCGGGTGCGAAAAATCAGGCGGCCGGCGGCCCGCGCGACAAGGGCGCATGAAGGGCGGGCGGCGCGAATTGCGTCTCGCCGACGAAGCCGGGCGCCTTGCTGCGCGCGTAGGGCAAGGGCAGCGCACAGCCATTGGCCGGCGGCAGGCCGGGCGCAGAGGTCAGCGCGCAGGCGTCGCAGACGTGGTCGATCGCCTGCGACGGCGCGGGCGCGCCGGAGGCGTCGCAGAGCGCGAGAGGAACGTCGCCCTGCGCGGCAAGCGCCACGAGGTCATGGGCGACGCCGGCGCGTGCGAGGGGCTTGTGCGCGAAGCCGACGACGAGCGTCGCCAGCGCATAGAGCGCAAGCGCAAGCGCCGACAGGCGCACATGACGCAAACGGCCGAACATGACCGATGCAAACCAGAGAGGCGCCCGCCTGTCAAATGGCGGAAAGCCGCAGGTCGCGCCTATTTCCGAACGGGACCGCCGGCCGCCGTCCAGGCGGCAATGCCGCCGGCCATATTGCAGACATCGAGGCCCATCTCCTGCAGGGTCTTCGCCGCGAGGGTCGAGCGGCCGCCGGTCGCGCAGTAGAGCACGAGCTTGCGGCCGGCCAATTCCTGCTTGTGCATCGGGCTTTCGGGGTCGGCGAAAAATTCGAGGAAGCCGCGCGATGCGTGAAACGCGCCCGGCAGCATTCCGGTCTGCGCGACTTCATTGGCCTCGCGCACGTCGACGAAGCGGACGCTGTCGTCGCCGACAAGGCGCAGCGCGTGCTGCACGTCGATCGTTTCGATGACGGCGTTGGCCTCGGCCAGCATCTGCTTGAAGCCGCGGCGGGCGGGAGCTGAGGTCATAACATTCTCCAATCTGAATATATCTGGTTAATCGCACGGCGGCGGGAGGCCCGCAATGGTTCGCGTTGCGTCGACCGGCACGCGGCCCTATCGTTCCCGCCGGGGCCTTCGCGCCGGGTCCGCCAAGGATCGCAAGGGGGTAAGGCATGAAGGTGACCATCGACATCGACTGCACGCCGCTCGAGGCGCGCCAGTTCTTCGGCCTGCCCGACGTCCAGCCGATGCAGGCGGCCGTCATGGACGCGATGGAAAAGCGAATGCTGAAGGAGATGGAGAATTACACGCCCGAAAAACTGTTCGAATCGTGGATCCCGCTGATGAGCGCCAACCGCGAATTGCTGGGCACCTTCTTCTCCGCCTTCACCAAGGGCGCGGCGTCGGCCGGCGACAAGGGCAAGGCGAAGTAGAACGCGCCCGGCATGATCGTCTCCATCCATCATATCGCGCTGGCGACGCTGGACATCGACGCGGCCGCGCGGGCCTACGCGCTTCTGTTCAATCGCGCCCCCGACGGCGCGATTGCGGCGGACGGAACGCGGCAGGTCTGGTTCTCGACATCCAACATCCGTTTCGCGCTGATTGCGCCCGATGGCGCCGGCGCGCTGGCCGATGCGGTTCGCGCGCGGCTGGCGTCGTCCGGCGAGGGATTGTGGTCCATCGGCTATTGCGTCGACGATCTCGACAAGACGGCGAACCTGTTCGAACGGCGTGGGTTGCAGCCTGGCCCCGAGCATCCGCTCTATGTCGAAGACCGGGGCGCGGCCGCAGCGATGCGCGCGCGCAATCTCTCGCTGGAGGCGACGCAGGGGATAGAAACCATCCTGCTCGCCGCGCCGCGCCCGACGGCTGTGCGCGGCCCCGCCGATGCGGCGTCCGGGCTCGACCATGTCGTAATCCGCACCGCCGATCCCGAGCGCGCGGTCGCGCTCTACGGCGCGCGGCTCGGGCTCGACATGCGGCTCGACCGCTCCAATCCGGCGTGGGGCGCGCGGCTCCTGTTTTTCCGCTGCGGCGATCTCGTGGTGGAGATCGCGCACGAATTGAAGGGCGGCGTGTCGCAGAAGCCCGACTGGTTCGGCGGCCTGTCCTGGCGCGTTCCCGACATCGCGGCGACGCGCGCGCGGCTGATCGGCGCGGGCCGCGACGTCTCGGAGACGCGCAAGGGGCGCAGACCCGGCTCGCATGTCTGCACCTTGCGCGACGGGACGGCGGGTGTTCCAACGATATTGCTGGGCCTCGAGGGCTGAGCGGGGAAGCAGGAACTACGCGAACCTTCACGCCGAGGCGCCGAGGCAGGGCGTCTCGAAGCACGGGGCTGCGGCATCCTACGAGACGCGCCGCCTTGCGGCGCTCCCAAGGCTGAAGATGTGGGAACAGGGCGGGGGGAGGACACATGGCCATCTACGAAATGCGCGTCTATCGCTGCCTGCCCGGCCGCTTGCCTGCGCTGCTGCAGCGTTTCGAGAAGACGACGCTCGATCTGTGGAAGCGCCACGGCGTCGAGCCGACCGGCTTCTGGACGACCGAGGTCGGCGAGTCCAATCTCGAACTCACCTATCTCCTGCGCTGGGAATCCATGGCCGAGCGCGAGACGAAATGGACGGCGTTCGCGACCGATCCCGAATGGATCGCCAAGCGGGCGGAAAGCGAGAAGGACGGGCCGATCCTGGCGAACATCGTCAATTCCTTCCTGAAGCCGACGGCTTTCTCCAGGTTGCAGTGAGACGCGCATGCCGCATGTGATCGTCGAATATTCCGCCAATCTCGAAGAGGACGTGTCTCCGCGCGACATGATCGATCGCATTCACGCGACCATCGTGGAGAGCGGCGTCTTTCCGATTGGCGGCGTGCGCACGCGCGCCGAGCGCCGCGACGTCTATCGGGTCGCCGACGGCGATCCCGCCAACGCCTTCTGCGCTATCCTCATTCGCGTCGGGCGCGGGCGTGACGAGGACACGCGCCGGCGCGTCTCTCAGGCCGTGCTGGCGACGCTCGCCGATGTGACGGCGGACGCTTTCAAGAGGCGCGGCCTGTCGCTGTCGGTCGAGATCCAGGAGATCGACGAGGCCGGCGCCAGCCGCAAGAACAACCTGCACGAGCGGCTGAAGAACAGGCCGGCCGGCTAGGCGCCGCCGAGCCCTCGTCGAGCGGCGCCACAATCGTTAACGAATTGTGAGGCCGCGCACAGCGACGCCCGCCCGGCGGCTGTATTTTAATCTTGCAAAGGTTCGGACAGCGTCGTGGGGGCGAACTTCCGGCCGGCGCATCAGGCGACGCCAGCGCGCATGTATTTTAAGCGCGCCGGCGTCGCTTTTGAGTCCCGCCGTCCCTTTTTGGCCCGCTCTCCTTTGCGCAACCGTCTCGCGCCATAGATTCAGGGTTGCATCGAGTTTTCGAGGAGGCCGCCATGCCGACGATGCTCGCCCCCAATATCAGGGAATTCGACCGGCGCACCGGACGATGGCGCGAGCGCGATCCGCTCGACGATCTCGCGCGGCTGATGGGGCCGTGGGTCGCCGTCGTCCCGTTCATGGTCTGGTTTGCCGCGGTCGGCCTGATGTTCGCGGCCGCCGCCCACGTCGGCCTCGTGGACCTGCCGGCCCCGCCGGCCATGTCGGAGTAACCGAGCGCGGCGCTTGAGTGGAATCGACTCCCCTCTCCACAAGGGGGAGGGAATATGCGTTAGCCGCTCCAAACGCCTTCGGCTCGTGGCTGCGTCCGCCGGGCGTCAGACCCCCGCCGAATGCCGCGCGGCGCCGCGCTCCAGGTGCATGTCGAAGGCGGCGCAGATCGAGCGGATGAAATCGCGACCGGTTCGCGTCGCCTCGACTGTCGTTCCCCGCACTTCCGCGACGCCGTCCTCCTGCATCGGCGCAAGGCGGGCGACCGCCTCGTCCAGATCGGCGAGGGGGCGGTCGTGGGCGGCGCAGACTTCGGCGAGGTCCACCGCGAAGTCGCACATCAGCCGCTCGATGATCTCGGCGCGGAAACGGTCGTCCGCGGTCATTTCCACGCCGCGCGCAACAGGCAGCTCGCCGCGCCCGAGCTTCTCGCGCCATATCGGCACGGCCGAGGCGTTCTGGACATAGCCCTGCGGCATCCGGCCGATGGAGGACGCGCCGAAGCCGATGAGAACGGGCGCCTCGTCGGTCGTGTAGCCCTGGAAGTTGCGGCGCATCCGGCCTTCGGCGGCGGCGGCGGCGAGACCGTCGCCCGGCCGGGCGAAATGGTCGAGGCCGAGGCGGCGCCAGCCGCGCTCTTCCAGCAGATCGGCGGCGCGGCGCTGCATCCGGTAGCGCAGGCGGGCGTTCGGCAATTCGTCCTCGCGAATCAGCTTCTGGTGCGCCTTCATCCAGGGCACGTGCGCGTAGCCGAACAGCGAGAGGCGGTCGGGCTTGAGCGCGAGCGCCAGGTCGATGGTCTTTTCGAGCCCCTCGTAGGTCTGGCGGGGCAGGCCGTAGATCAGGTCCATGTTGAGGGACTGGGCGCCGGCCGCCCGCAGCAGCTCGACGGCGCGCGCGGTCGTTTCATACGGCTGGATGCGATTGATCGCCTTCTGCACGTCGGGATCGAAATCCTGGACGCCGAGACTTGCGCGGTTCATGCCCCCGGCGGCGGCGGCCTTCACCCATTCCTCGGTCAGCGTGCAGGGGTCGATCTCGGCGGCGATCTCGGCGGCGGGCGCGATATCGAATCGCTCCGCGAGCCGGGCGAGAATCATGCCGATCTCATCGGGGGCGAGCATGTTGGGCGTGCCGCCGCCGAAGTGGATATTGCCGATCTCCAGCCGCTCGCCCAGCGTCGTGGCGACGAGGTCGATTTCCCCAAGCAGGCGGCCGACATAATCGGCGATCGGGCCGCGACGGTTCACCACGGCCGTGTTGCAGCCGCAGTACCAGCACATGCGCTCGCAGAAGGGGATGTGCAGGTAAGCCGAAATCGGCCCCGACTTTCGTTTCAGCCCCTTCAGCCAGGCGCCGTATTCCCGCGCCGCGACGTCGGGCGTGAACTGGATGGCGGTGGGGTAGGAGGTGTAGCGGGGCGCGCGGCCGCCGTAAGCTGCAATCAGCCTGTCGATGGAATCCCCGGAAACCGGGCCGTTTTCCACGATTTTCGCCGTCTGGGTCGCCATGTCAGATCCTTGTCCGTCTCCGCCAAATGGCTGAGGACACACGTACGACACCTTGACGCATGTCAAAGTCTCGGTGCGCTGCGATATGCACTTTGGCGACGGCGCGCGGCAGGTCTGCCTCGCGTCGGCTGAAAGATTCTCGCGCAACAGGGCAAACTCATGGCGCAAGCAGCTCAAACCGCGAAAAGAATGCGAATGGGCGAACTCGGCTTGATAGTCGTTTTCGCAGCGCTCGCTCTCTTTTCCCTTCTCGTCACCGCCAAGGCGTGGACTCCCGAATACGCCTTCCATGCCGCGCTCTTCGCGCTCGGCAGCGTCGCCGCCGTCGTCGGCATCTTCAAGCGCTACGGCGCGCGTTCGGCCGAATGGCCGGCGCAGGAGATCGACGGCAAGCCCAACTACGACTACGGCCCGATCAAGTTCATGGCCGTGGCCTCGCTCGTCTGGGGCATCGCCGGCTTCCTCGTCGGCCTCATCGCCGCGCTGCAGCTCGCGTGGCCGGCGCTGAACTTCGACCTCCAGTGGATCAGCTTCGGGCGCCTGCGTCCGCTGCACACCTCGGCGGTCATCTTCGCGTTCGGCGGCAACGTGCTGCTGGCCACTTCGTTCTACGTCATGCAGCGCACCTCGCGCGCGCGCATCGCCGGCGATCTGGCCCCGTGGTTCGTGGCGCTCGGCTACAATTTCTTCATCGTGATCGCGGGCACGGGCTATCTGCTCGGCATCACCCGCGGCCACGAATATGCGGAACCGGAATGGTACGCGATCCTGTGGCTGGTGGTCGTGTGGGTCGTCTACCTGCTGATCTACCTGTTCACGCTCGCCAAGCGTTCCGAGCCGCACATCTATGTGGCCAACTGGTTCTATCTCGCCTTCATCGTGACGATCGCGGTGCTGGTGCTCGGCAACAACACCGAAATCCCGATCTCGATCTATTCGTCGAAGTCGGTGATCGTGTGGTCGGGCGTGCAGGACGCGATGATCCAGTGGTGGTACGGCCACAACGCGGTGGGCTTCTTCCTGACCGCCGGCTTCCTCGGCATCATGTACTACTTCGTGCCGAAGCGGGCCGAGCGTCCGGTCTATTCCTACCGTCTGTCGATCATCCACTTCTGGGCGCTGATCTTCCTCTACATCTGGGCGGGTCCGCACCATCTGCACTACACGGCTCTGCCGGACTGGGCGCAGACGCTCGGCATGACCTTCTCGGTCATCCTGTGGATGCCCTCGTGGGGCGGCATGATCAACGGCCTGATGACGCTGTCGGGCGCGTGGGACAAGCTGCGCACCGATCCCGTGCTGCGCATGCTGGTGGTGTCCATCGCCTTCTACGGCATGTCGACCTTCGAAGGTCCGCTGATGTCGGTGAAGGCCGTGAACGGCCTCAGCCACTACACGGACTGGACGATCGGCCACGTGCACTCCGGCGCTCTGGGCTGGGTGGGCTTCGTGTCCTTCGGCGCGCTGTACTGCCTGATCCCGTGGGTGTTCAACCGCAAGGGCCTCTATTCGCTCAAGCTGGTGGACTGGCACTTCTGGCTCGGCACGATCGGCATCGTCTTCTACATCTCCTCGATGTGGGTGGCGGGCATCATGCAGGGTCTGATGTGGCGCGCCTACACGCCCCAGGGCTTCCTCGAATATTCCTTCGTGGAGACCGTGGACGCGATGCACCCGATGTACGTGATCCGCGCTCTCGGCGGCGGCCTGTTCGTCCTCGGCGCGCTGATCATGGCCTTCAACATCTACAAGACCATCGCTTCGCCGGAAGCCTCGGAAGTTCCTTCGGGACGTCCCGAGCTGGCGCCGGCCGAGTGAGGAGCAAGAGCAATGGCTAGCACCAATCAATCCTCCTCTCTCTGGCAGAAGCACGCGATATTCGAGAAGAACTCGATCATCCTCGTGCTCGGCATCGTCGTGGCGGTCGTGTGGGGCGGTCTGGTCGAGATCGTGCCGCTGTTCTACCTCAAGAGCACGATCGAGAAGGTGGAAGGGGTTCGCCCCTATTCGCCGCTCGAACTGGCGGGCTACAACATCTACATCCGCGAAGGCTGCTACAACTGCCATTCGCAGATGGTTCGCCCGCTGCGCGACGAGGTGGAGCGCTACGGCCACTACTCGCTGGCGGCCGAGAGCATGTACGACCATCCGTTCCAGTGGGGCTCCAAGCGCACCGGCCCGGATCTCGCCCGCGTCGGCGGCAAGTACTCCGACGACTGGCACCGCGACCACATGCGCAACCCGCGCGCGGTCGTGCCGACGTCGATCATGCCGGCCTATCCGTGGCTCGAGAAGACCGCGCTCGACACCAAGCATCTGGGCGACCAGATGAAGGTTCTGTCGGTCGTCGGCGTTCCCTACTCGCAGGAGATGATCGACAGCGCCGAGAAGGACGCGATCGCTCAGGGCTCCGGCGACGGCAAGGACGCCAAGGCTCTGCAGGGCCGCTACAAGAATGCGATCGTGCGCGATCTCGGCGCGGACAAGGGCAAGCTGACGGAACTCGACGCCGTCATCGCCTACCTCCAGCGCATGGGCACGCAGGTCGACTTCAAGCTCTACGACGACAAAGCCAACATCAGGTGAGGTCGCACCATGAGCTCCTACCACTATTGGCGTGAGATCGCGGCGAGCTGGGGCACGCTCTACTTCGCGGCGATCTTCCTGGCGGCGCTCGCCTACGCGCTCTGGCCCTCGAAGCAGAAAGGCTTCGAGGCGGCCTCCCAAATTCCGCTCATCGAGGATTGATGACCATGGCCAATGCATCTGACCCGAGGGTCGACGCCCGCACGGGCACGCCGACGACCGGCCACGAATGGGACGGTATTGCGGAACTCAATACGCCGCTGCCGCGCTGGTGGCTGTGGACCTTCTACGCGACCATCATCTGGTCGATCGGCTACTGGATCGTGTACCCGGCCTGGCCCGGCGTCACGGGCTGGACCAACGGCCTGTTCGGCTGGAACTCGCGCACCGCGATCGTTCAGGACCTTCAGGAACTGAAGACCATGCGCGCGGCCGGCGAAGCGAAGCTCTCGGCGGCCAAGCTCGAGGATATCGAGAAGAATCCCGAGCTGCTCGCCATCGCCCGCGCCCAGGGCGCGGCGGCCTTCGCCAACAATTGCGCTCCGTGCCACGGCGCGGGCGCGCAAGGCGCGGTCGGCTATCCCAACCTGAATGACGACGAGTGGATCTGGGGCGGCAAGCTCGCCGACATCCAGCAGACCATCGAGCACGGCATTCGCTGGGACGCCGACAAGGACACGCGCTCCGGCGCGATGCCCGCTTTCGGCAAGGAAGGCACGCTGAAGTCCGACGAGATCAAGAACGTCGCGCAATACGTGCGTACGCTCTCCGGTCTGCCGGTCGAAGGCGGCGCCGACGTCGCCAAGGGCAAGAAGGTCTATGCCGACAATTGCGCCGCCTGCCACGGCGACGCAGGCAAGGGGACCCTCGAGCTCGGCGCGCCGAACCTGACCGACAAGATCTGGCTCTACGGCTCCTCGACCGCCGCGATCGAAAATCGCGTCAACGTGGGCGGCGGCGGCCAGATGCCGGCCTGGAAGGATCGTCTTGATCCCACCACGATCAAGGCGTTGACTGTCTACGTGCACAGCCTCGGCGGGGGCAAATAGTTGGACCTTCAAATTGACGCAAAGCAGGCCGGAGAGCGCGTCTCTCCGGCCAAAGTTGTTTCTGGAGGCCCGTTGCCTCCGGAAAGCGACGCCCTTTACGAGGCGCGCAAGCAAATCTATCCGCAAAGCGTCAATGGCGTATTCCGCCGGATCAAGTGGGCGATCCTGATCGTCACGCTCGGCATCTATTATCTCTTGCCGTTCGTTCGCTGGGACCGCGGGCCGAGCGCGCCCAACCAGGCGGTGCTGGTCGATCTCGAGCACAATCGCTTCTATTTCTTCTTCATCGAAATCTGGCCGCACGAAGTCTACTACATCACCGGCCTGATGATTATCGCCGCGCTTACGCTGTTCCTGATGAACGCGCTCGCCGGTCGCGTCTGGTGCGGCTATCTCTGCCCGCAGACGGTCTGGACCGACCTCTACCTGATGATCGAACGCCTCGCCGAGGGCGACCGGCGCGACCGCATGAAGAAGGAAGCCGGCCCGCTGAACGTGCAGCGCGTCGCCGAAAAGACCATCAAGCATTCGCTGTGGCTGGCCATCGCCTGGTGGACCGGCGGCGCCTGGGTTCTCTACTTCAACGACGCGCCGACGCTCGTGCGCCAGCTCGCGACCTTCAGCGCGCCGGCCATCGCCTATATCTGGATCGGCATTCTGACGGCCACGACCTATGTGCTCGCCGGCTTCATGCGCGAGCAGGTCTGCCTCTACATGTGCCCGTGGCCGCGCATCCAGGCGGCGCTGACCGACGAGAACGCCCTGAACGTCACCTACCGCTATGATCGCGGCGAGCAGCGCATGTCGGTCAAGAAGGCCAAGGCGACGCGCGCGCTCGGCGGGCAGGCCGGCGATTGCATCGACTGCGGGCAGTGCGTGGCCGTGTGCCCGACCGGCGTCGATATTCGCGGCGGGCCGAACATGGGCTGCATCCAGTGCGGCCTGTGCATCGACGCCTGCGACAATGTGATGCTCAAGATCGGGCGGCCGACCCGCTTGATCGCTTATGATACCGATGTAAACATTAAGCGTCGGCTCGCGGGCCAGGAGAATGTCTTCAGGCCGGTGCGCGTCAGGACGGCGCTCTACGTGGTTCTGATCCTGGGCATCGGCGGCCTGATGGCGGGCAAGCTGTTCACGCGCGCCGATGCGGGGATCGCGGTGATCCACGATCGCAATCCGCTTTTCGTGTCCCTGTCGAACGGGGAGATCCGCAACGGCTACACCGTGCGCTTCTCCAACATGGCCCCGAAGGCGCGCCATTTCGTTCTCAAGGTGGAGGGCCTGCCGGGCTCGCGCTTCGAGGTCGTGGGCGAGGACAGGAATGCGGGCGACCGCGAAGAACTGGAGATGGGCGCGGACCAGACGCGCGAGACGCGTCTGCTGGTGTTCAGCGGAGCGGCGAAGCCCGAGGGCAATTCGACGCCGCTGAGCTTCGTGCTGACCGACGAGACCGGAAAGGTCGTCGCCACGGCGAAGGATTTCTTCCGGGCGCCGTAACGAATCGAGCGTGAGGACGGACAATGCCGACCGTATTGCCAGAGGCCAAGGCGGGTTCGCCGCAGGCGGAAAAAGGCGAATTCAGACTGACCGGGATGCACGTGCTGCTGATCCTGGTCGCATTCTTCGGCATCGTCGCGGCGGTGAACATCGTGATGATCCGCTTCGCGCTGAAGACGCATAGCGGCGAAGTGACCGCGCACCCCTACGAGAAGGGGCTCGCCTACAATGCGGCGATCCGCGAGGCGCGCGAGCAGGAAGCGCGCGGCTGGAAAGTCGACGGCCAGGTTTCCCGCGCAGGCGACGGAAAGGCGCAGATCGAGGTTTCCGCGCGCGACTCCGCCGGCGCCCCGTTGAGCGGGCTGAAGGTGCACGGGCTGCTCGCCGCGCCTGCCGACGTCAAGCGCGACCGGCCGATCGAACTCGTCGAGGCTGCGCCCGGCGTCTATCGCGGCGAGGCCGCGGCGCAGGCCGGCGCCTGGGATTTCGAACTGACCGCGGCGCGCGACGGCAAGACGCTGTTCCAGTCGCACAACCGCATCAACCTGCGCTGAGCGCCGCCATGACGATGGACGTCGATCTCTCCGGCTTCGTGCGTCAGACCGACGACGGCGCGCGCGGAATCGACTTCGCCATCGACGGCATGACCTGCGCCGCCTGCATCGTCGAGATCGAGCAGGCGATGAAGAAGATTCCCGGCGTCGAGAAGGCGCGGGTGAATTATTCCAACTCGCGCCTCGCGCTCGGCTGGAAGGACGAGAGCCTCGATCCCGCGCTGGCGGTCGAGCAGCTCCGCCGCATGGGCTACGCCGCGCATCCCTTCGAACTCGCCGAAGCCGAATCGCGCGAGGCCGAGCATGCCAAGCACCTGCTGCGCTGCCTCGCCGTCGCGGGGTTTGCGGCGATGAACGTCATGCTGCTGTCGGTGTCGGTGTGGGCGGGCAACGTGTCCGACATCACGCCCGAGACGCGCGACATGTTCCACTGGCTGTCCGCGCTGATCGCGCTGCCGGCGGCGGGCTTTTCGGGGCGGCCGTTCTTCACCAGCGCGCTCGGCGCGCTGAAGCGCCATGCGCTCAACATGGACGTGCCGATCTCGCTCGGCATCCTGCTCGCGCTCGGCATGAGCGTCGTCGAGACCGCCAATCACCAGCACCACGCCTATTTCGATTCGGCGCTGATGCTGATCTTCTTCCTGCTGTGCGGGCGCTATCTCGAGCAGACGATGCGCCAGCGCACGCGCGCGGTCGCCGGCAATATCGCCGCGCTGCGCTCGCCGCTGGCGGCGCGCGTCAACGCCGACGGCTCGGTCACGCAGGTTCCGACGGCGCGCATCGCGGCGGGCGACATCGTGCTCGTGCGCCCGGGCGAACGCATTCCGGTCGATGGCTGCGTCGTGTCGGGCGCAAGCGAGATCGACGAGAGCATCGTCACCGGCGAGACGCGCCAGCGCACGATCGGCGAGGGCGCGGACGTCTTTTCCGGCACGCTCAATTTTTCCGGCGCGCTGAAGATTCGCGCGCGCGCCGTGGGCGCCGGCGGCTTCCTCGACGAAATCGAGCGCCTGCTGGAAAACGCCGCGAGCGCGCGCTCGCATTACGTGGGCCTCGCCGAGCGCGCCTCGAAAATCTATGCGCCGATCGTGCATGTGACGGCGGCGGCGACGCTGATCGGCTGGCTCGTCGCCGGCGCCTCCGCGCATGACGCCATCGTCACCGCGATCGCCGTGCTCATCATCACCTGCCCCTGCGCGCTTGCGCTCGCCGTGCCTGCCGTGCACGTGACGGCGAGCGGCGCGCTGTTCCGTTCGGGCGTTCTGCTCAATGGCGGCCATGCGATCGAACGCCTGGCGGAAGCCGACACGATCGTGTTCGACAAGACCGGCACGCTGACGCTGCCCGAGCCGCGCGTCGCCAACGCCTTCGATTTTTCGGAAGACCTGATCGAGCGCGCGTCGCGGCTCGCGCGCTCCTCGCGCCATCCGCTCGCGCGCGCGCTCGCGCAGGAGCGTCCGATGGGCGCGCCCTACGACGGCGCGCGCGAGGAGGCAGGCGCCGGCGTGATGGCCACGATCGACGGCCTCGAGGCGCGGCTCGGCAGCGCCGCCTTCTGCCGTCTCGATCCTTCGGCGGCCGCGCAGGCGCTGGACGAAGGCGCCTCCGCCATCTGCTATCGCCGCGGCGAGGAGACGGCGGTCTTTCGCGTGCGCCAGACCCTTCGCGCCGACGCCGTGGAGACGGTCGCGGCGCTGAAAGCGCGGGGTTACGCCATCGAGATCGTCTCCGGCGATTCGCCCGTCGCCACGCGTACGGTCGCCGATGCGCTCGGCCTCAATGATTGCATCGGCGGCGCCAAGCCGGCCGACAAGGTCGCGCGACTCGAGGCGCTGAAGGCGCAGGGGCGCAAGCCGCTCATGGTCGGCGACGGTTTCAACGACGCGCCGGCGCTGGCCGCCGCGCATGTGTCGCTGTCGCCGGTGACGGCGGCCGATGTCGCGCAGGCCTCCGCCGACGCGGTCTTCCTCGGCGAGAGGCTCGCGCCGGTCGCCCGTGCGCTCGAACTCTCGCGCCTGGCGCGCAAGCTGATGCGCGAGAACTTGTGGATCGCCGTGGTCTACAACGCCGTCGCCGTGCCGCTCGCCATCGCCGGCCATGTCACGCCGCTGATCGCCGCGCTCGCCATGTCGGGCTCCTCGCTCATCGTCACCGTCAACGCGCTGCGGGCCGGCGCGGGCGCGAGCCGGGCCACGCCGCAACAGGGCGCGCGCGAGCCTGAGGCCTCGCGGTCCAGCGCGGGGGCCGTGGCGTGAATATCCTCGTCTATCTGGTCCCCGTCGCTCTCACGCTCGGCTTCGTCGGCCTCGTCGCCTTCGTCTGGTCGCTGAAGGCGGGGCAGTTCGACGATCTCGACGGCGCCGCCTCGCGCGTGCTGTTCGACGACGACGTCGACGACAAGAAGACATGAGCTACGCCGACCTCGACCCCGCCGCCGGTCGGGCCGGGCGGCTCGACTGCGTCTGCGCGCCGGGCGAGGAAGCCAAGGGCGGCGAGGCGCTGATCCGCCTCACGTCGGGTTTCGGCCTCGCCATTCTCGCGCAGACGCTGGTTCTCGCGGCGCTGCCGCTGGCCGCCGCCGCCGTCGCCCCCCGGCCGGCGCTCGCCGGCCTGCCGTACGCGCTGACGCTGCTCGGCGCGGCGCTCGCCACCTTTCCCGCCTCCTTCCTGCTCGACGCCTTCGGGCGGCGCGCCGCCTTCTCGCTCGGCGCCAGTCTGGGCGTGGCGGGCGGCGCCTTGTCGGCCTGGTCGGCGATGCGCGGCCTGTTCGCACCGCTGTGCATCGGCGCGCTGTGGCTCGGGCTCGCGCACGGCTTTGCGCTCTTCTATCGCCATGCGGCGGCGGCCGGCGCACAGGGCGCGCGCGGCGGCGCCGTGGTGTTCGCCGGCGGCGCGCTCGCCGCCCTGCTGGCGCCCGGCGTGATGCTGCTGGCGAGCGACGTCGCCGGCCCCTTCGCCGACGCCGCGACGCTGGCGGCGGCCGGCGTCGTCGATCTCGTCGCGCTCGTCATCGCGGTGACCCTCCCTCATGCGCTTGCCCCCGCGCGCGAAGAAGCGCGCGCCGCGCCGCCGCTGTCGGGTTTCGCCGCGGCGACGATCATCGGCGCCATCGCCTGGTTCGTGATGACGCTGCTGATGGCCCGCGCCTCGCCGACGCTGGTCGCCTGCGGCGTCGCCTCGGCGGCGGTGGGCGGCGTCATCGCCTGGCATCTCGTGGCGATGTACGCCCCGGCCGCGATCATCCGCTTCGCCGGAACCGAGCCGCCGCCGGTGATCGCGCTGGTCGCCGGCCTTTCGTTGCTGGTGGGCGGGGCGGCGCTATTTTCGACCGGCGCGGCCGCGACTTCGATCGGTTTTGCCCTGGCGGCGGCAGGGGTCGGCTGGTCGCTCGCCAACGCCGGCTTGATGCAATGGCTCTACGGCGCCGGCGCGCCGACGCGGCTCATGCTCGCGTGCCATGATTTTGCGCTGCTGTCGGCCGCGCTCGCCGGCGCGCTGGTCGCGCCGCTCGTCTGAAGCAATCCGGGTTCAGTGGAGCGCGCCAGTCGGCGCAATCGTCGAATCGAGCGTCAGCACGCGTCCGGCCTGTCCGTTCAGGCATGATCTGGGAACAGTGGCCACATTGTCGCAGCCCTTCCAGGTCTCGATCACCACTTCCCGGCAGCCGTTCTCCGCCGCGATCCGTTCGAGCGTCTGATGCAGCGCGCGATGAATGGCGTCGCCGATCAACTGGAAGGTCGCAATATGGGTGACGCGCAGCCGCGTGCGGGGCTGCGACCTATCGACGCCATAGGCGAAGATGGCGTGGCGGCGATCACGCTGATCGACAAGGCAGATCAGGGTTTCCGGCGTATCGCCCGCCTCGCTCTTGCGCACGTAATTCGTCCATAACGCAAGAGAGAGAGCGGGATAGCGGCAGGAGACGAGCGGATAGGCAAGGTGAGCCTCCGCCGCTGTGAGCCCTCTCGCTACGAACATCTGCACCCGACCTGCCGGACTTTCGAAAAATGCGCGACTGACTGGCCCTAAATGATCGCTGGCGTCCCTTGGGGTCGTTGTTGTAAATCAATGTCGCCAATAACCGGACACATACAGCAGAAGCGATATTTGCCGAGCACGGGGGCTGAATGGTTCACCTGAGCGCCATCGACACGCGAACGCACGGGCATTGCGACTGCGGCGATCTGTGCCGCGGCTGCGAAGCGCGCGCGCTGAGCGTTTGCGGCTCGCTCGAGGACGAAGCTTTCGCCGGCTTGCAAAAGCTCAATCACCCCGTGAATTTTCCCGCGCGCGCCGTCCTGTTCAACCAGGAGACGCCGGTGCGCCACGTGTTCACCGTCGTGCACGGCGTCGTGCGGCTTTACAAGCTGCTGCCGGACGGCCGCCGCCAGATCGTCGGCTTCGCGCTGCCCGGCGATTTCCTCGGCCTCGCGCTCGCCGACGGCTACGGCTTCTGCGCCGACGCGGTGACGGCGGTGACGGTGTGCCGCTTCTCGCGCGACCATTTCGGCGACTATGCCGACGATCATCCGCAGATGCTGCGCCGCCTGCACGACATGGCCACGCACGAACTCGCGCTGGCGCAGCAGCAGATGGTTCTCCTCGGCCGACGCGATGCGGAAGAGAAGCTCGCATCGTTCCTGCTGGGGTTGCAGAAGCGCTGGGCGCGTATTTCCGGCAAGTCGTCCGTCACCATCGACCTGCCGATGGGCCGCCAGGACATTGCGGACTTCCTCGGCCTGACCATCGAGACGGTGAGCCGCACGCTCAACCGCATGGCGCGCGACAAGCTGATCGTCATCGTGCCGGACGGCGTGCGCGTGATGGACGCGGCGCGGCTGGAAGCGATCGCCTCGGCCTGAAGGCCTGACCGGAACCCGAATCTTCATCGTGAGAGCCCGGCCCTAATTCGAACCTTCACCCTGAGGAGCGCCTGAAAAGCGCGTCTCGAAGGGTGGCCGGGACCCGAGATTCTGGACCATGCTTCGAGACGGTGGCTTCGCCGCCTCCTCAGCATGAGGGGCGCGGGTTCGCAGCGAATTTCGCGTCAGGCTCCGAGGCGATGCCTGCCGCCGGACGCCTTGCCAGTGGCGACAAAGTCTGGTCCGCTGGCGCCATGAACGTCCAGCCCGAGCAGAAGCAGTTCCTCGATCTTGCGCCGTCGCCGGACGCCGCCCGCGGGTGGGGATTCTCGCTGGCCGGCGCGCTTGTCGCGATCGTCGTCGCCTATCTCTTCGTCGACCGTCCGGTGGCGAGCTTCGTCTACGCCAATCTGCACCATCGCCAGCTCGACTTTCGCAAGCTCACCTATGTTTCCGAGATCGTGCAGGGCGCGTCCGTCTTCATCGTCGCCTGGGGCGTGTGGCTCTATGCGCGGCGCAAGCCCTTCGGTCCGGTCGCGGAGCCCCTGATCCGCGCGGCGTCGGCGTTGTGCGTGACATTCGCGGCCAAGGACCAGCTCAAATACGCCTTCGGCCGCACCTGGCCCGAGACGTGGGTCAACAACAATCCCTCCTTCATCAAGGATGGCGTGTTCGGCTTCTTCCCCTTTCACGGCGGCACGGGCTGGTCGGCCTTTCCCTCCGGCCACACAGCGACAATCGTCGCCTTCGTCGCGACGCTGTGGGTGATCTGGCCGCGCTGGCGCCCGCTCTACGCCGTCGTTGTCGCGCTGCCGGTGATCGGCCTGATCGGCGCCGACTATCATTGGATATCGGACATCATCGCCGGCGGCGCGCTGGCGGCGGCGATCGGCGTCGTCGCCGCGCGCATCGGGCGCGGGAGCGCGCGGGCATGATCGCGGAGGGCGGGCGCTATCCCGATCCGGCGATCGAGACGATCGACAAGTCCTTTGCGCGCTATGCGATGTTCAATTCCGCCGTCGAGCGGTTGTGGACGGGCGCGCGCTGGTGCGAGGGGCCGGTCTGGTTCGGCGATGCGCGCGCGCTGATCTGGAGCGACATTCCCAACGACCGCATGTTGCGATGGGACGAGACGACCGGCGCGGTCTCCGTGTTCCGCCAGCCCTCGAACCACGCCAACGGCAATACGCGCGACCGGCAGGGGCGGCTCGTCACCTGCGAGCACGGCGGGCGCCGCGTCACGCGCACGGAATACGACGGCGCGATCACGGTCGTGATGGATTCGTGGCAGGGCAGGCGGCTCAATTCCCCCAACGACGTCGTGACGACGCGCGACGGCGCTATCTGGTTCACCGATCCGACCTTCGGCATTCGCGGCTTCTACGAAGGCGAGAAGGCGGAGCCGGAAATCGGCACGAATGTCTATCGCGTCGATGCGCAGACCGGCGCGGCGACGATCGTCGCCGACGATATCGACCAACCGAACGGCATCTGTTTCTCGCCCGACGAAAAGCGCTGCTATATCGTCGAATCCGGCGCGCGCCCGCGGCGCATCCGCGTCTATGACGTGGTGGACGGAACGAAGCTCGCGAACGGCCGCGTCTTTTTCGCGGGCGACGGCGAGCAGGCGCCGGACGGATTCCGCTGCGACATCGACGGCAATCTCTGGGCGGGCTGGGGCACGGGCGAAGGCCACGACGGCGTCAGCGTGTTCGCGTCCAGCGGCGATCTCATCGGCCGCATCCATCTGCCCGAGCGCTGCGCCAACCTGTGCTTCGGCGGGCGCCACCGCAACCGCCTGTTCATGGCGGCGTCGAAGTCGCTGTATGCGCTCTATGTGAACACGCAGGGCGTGGCAGGGGGGTAAGGTCCGCTATCGAGCGATAGCGAACCTTTCCGCCTCTGAGTGTGGCCCGGCAATTCGATCGAACTTCTGGCGAGAAGGCGCTATTTCGCTGCGTACGGCCACCCGATCGCTCCGGGCGAGCCCTTGTCAGGCACGCCCTTCATCGCATCTCGCTTCGCTGCGCCGCCGCAGCCCAAAGCGTCGAAGGCGGCCGCGTCCTTGAAATATTTCAGGACCGGATAATGCTCGCCCAACACCTGGCGCTCGTCGCCCGGCCGTTTGAGCGCGAAGAAATTGTCGGGCGTTCCCGGCTCGGGCAGCATGTTGCGAATACTGAGCCAGCCGAAATTTGGATTGCCCACGCCGTCGCCGCGCATCTTCCAGTTGGCCCAGCCGACGCCGCATTCAGCGGTTGCGAATTTTGGACGTTCGCGTTCGCTGCTCGCCACAAAGGTGACGTAGCCGTCGGGGTTTATCGGAAATTCCTCATCGAACACGCCGTCCATGACACGCGTCGTCGCCTGGGATTCGCTCAGGCTGATGGACCAAAAGCGCATTTCGGCGCCCTTGGAATCGAATGTCCTTGCGTTGTTGTAGGTCTTCACCGATTTCCACGGCTTGAACCTGATGACGACGACCCTCCCGATCTCACGATTGATGAACGTGCGCAGATAGGTGTTGAACACGTTCGGGTAATAGCTGCCGCCGAACTTGTTGGGCGTCGGCACGCTCGGGTCGGAATAATCGATCGGCTTCAGCGCGAACTGGTCGCGGTTGTAAGCGGGATCATAGGCCCCTCGCCAGTCCGCGGGATAACGCGCCGGGAAGGTCGAGGCGACCCCTTTCGGCGCCGACAGTTCCTTCCACTGCGCCGGCGGCATGACGAGCGCGGCGAGATTCGGCGTAAAGACCTCTTCGGGCGACGTTGGATTGGATCTCAGGCTGTCGCAGGCCTCCCGCCCGCGCAGCACCTTGCCATCTGGCATGGTCGCCTTGACGGTCGGAACGGGCAACCCGCCGGCATAGTCCATCCCGCGATCGGGAACGTAAATGCGATAGAGGATCGTCTCGACGGGATTGCCCGTCTTCTTGTCGTCCCATCGATTCTTGGACGGCAGCGAATAGAGATAGTTCCGCGCCGGTTGGCCGGCGTTCTGGACGAGCGGCAGATTTGCCGGTTTTTCTGCGAGACGGACTTCCACGGTATATTTGCGGCGGCTCTCCGGCGTCGCGTAACGTTTTGCCCCGTTACGAAACGTGTTCACGGAACCCGGGTCGGGATTGATCATGTAGTCGGCCGTGCCGTCCACATAGAGACCCGCCTTGTCGTAGCTGATGAACGACATGAATCGCGAGTGAGGATACAGGCCCTCGATTTCCACCTTCACGCCGGGCGGCCGAACGTATGTTGCGGCCCAATAGATGGCGCCTGCATCGGGAAAGGCCCGGTTGTTGAGGGGATCGGCGCCCGTCGGCCCGTATTTGAAAAAACAATTAGTCAGCGCGCCGCCGACGAACTCGTCGAAAATCTGTTGCGCCGAGGCTTCTTCCTCCGGCGCTCCGGCAGTCTGCGCGGCCGCCGGTTGACCTGCGCCGAGAAACGCGGCCGCCCACGCCGCGGCCATTCCAAATCTGATCAGATCGCTCACCGTTATCTCCCCCCATAAAGGTTGCGCGCCGACTTGGATACCAAGGCCGGCTCTGTAGAATTGCCCGCGATTGGGCATTCTCCGATCGATTGCGCGTTATGAGGCGAAGGATGGACATCGAGCGCGCCCGGGCGATCGTCATGCGACAGGGCTGGCTGACGAAGACGCCAGTCATCTTTCGTGAGAACGTGCTTTCGCGCTGCATTGTCCAGACGGTGCGACCGGGCGACGTGATCTGTCGGGTCGGCGATCCTCCCGGCGGACTATACGGTCTGGTGGAGGGCAGCCTTGGCGTTCTCGTATCGCGAGAAGAAAAGGCGCCCAGCGTCATTCATTTCGCGCGGCCGGGCACGTGGTTCGGCGAGGCTTGCGCGATGACGGGCCAACCGCGCCGCGTCGGTCTCGTTGCAGCGCGTCCAACCGTGCTCATGCATATCCCGTTGCCGCGCATGCTCGACCTGCTGGCGCGCGATCCGGACGGCTGGCGTTGTCTCGCGCTGATCACGCTCGAACATGCGGATACGGCGGTCGCAGCCGGCAATGATCTCCTGCTGCGCAATCCCGAACATCGCATAGCCGCCGTGCTGCTGCGGTTGACGGGCAGTCGCGCATGTACGCCGCCGCGTGAATTATTGCCGTTGCGGGCGACGATCTCGCATGAGGAAATCGCGATGCTCGCGAATGTCGCGCGCAACACAGCCGGCGCAATTCTCAAGCGGTTCAGTTCGGAAGGATATGTGAAGCTCGGGTATCGCGTCGTCGAAGTTGTGCAGCCAGAGCGGCTACGCGGGCTTCTGGCGGAGTAAGCCGGCGGCGGGGGGCCGCCTGCTGCGCAAACCAGACCTGATCATCGCCCCGCCATCACCCTGAAGTCCCGGCCCTCCTGCAGCCACCGCACGCGCTCGTCGCGCAGCATGGTGCGGCGGACCTTGCCGGCGTCGTCGCGTACGGGTTCGCCGGTGACCTCGTAGCTTTCGGGATGCTTGGGCTTGCTGAGGAGATCGCCAAGAAATTTCGGCAGCGTCGCCACGACTTCATCCGCATCCGCGCCCTCGCGGATCTGCAGCACCGCGTGGATCGACGAGCCGAGATCGGGATGCGGCAGGCCGACGACCGCGCAAGAGGCGATGTCGGGATGGGCGATCAGCGCCGCTTCCACTTCCGCCGGATAGACGTTCGCGCCGCCGCGCAGGATCATGTCGGTGCGGCGGTCGGCGAGCCAGATATAGCCTTCCTCGTCGACACGTCCGACATCGCCGAGCGATTCCCAGCCGTCGGAATCGCGCTTCGGCTCGGCGCCGAGGTAATGATAGGTGGTGCCCGCGCCTTCGGCCGCCTTCAGGTAGATCTCGCCGGTTTCGCCCGGCGGCAATTCGCGCCCGTCCTCGCCGACGACTTTCGCCGCGCCGATCTCGACGCGCCCGACCGAGCCCTTGCGCTTCATCCATTCCGTTCCGGGAATAATCGTCGACGCCTGCCGCTCCGTGCCGCCGTAGAGCTCGTACACGCGCTCCGGCCCCAGCCAGGCGATCCATTCCTCCTTCAGCCACATCGGCATGGGCGCGGCCATGTGAAAGACGACGCGCAGGCTCGATACGTCGTATTTCATGCGCTCCTCTTTCGGCAGAGCCCAGATGCGGCTCATCATCGTCGGCACGAAATTCACCCATTCGATGCGCCAGCGCTCGACGAGCTGAAGCGCCTCGCGCGCGTCGAACTTCTTCATGCCGACGAGCAACCCGCCTTCGAACAGCGCGCTGTGCGTGATGATGAAAGGCGCGTTGTGATAGAGCGGTCCCGGATTGAGCAGCCGGACGCCCTCGTGCATGACGAGCGGCGGAACCTTGGGATCGACGCAGGCCGGCGCGTGATCGACGATCACCTTGGGACGGCCGGTCGAGCCGCCCGAGGTCATCGCTTTCCAGTAGCGCGCGATCGGACCGTCGATGCGTTCCTCCGAAAACCCCTGCGTCGAGAAATCGGCAGGCAGGCGGTTGTCGGCATTCCAGTCGTCCTCGCCGCCGACGACGAGCGAGGGCCGGAGCAGTTCGAGAATGGCGGCGGCCTCGCCGCGCGGCAGGCGATAGGAGAGAGAGCAGGGCGTCGCGCCGCATTTCCAGATGGCGAAGGTCGTTTCGTAGAAGGAGTTGGAATTGGGCAGGCCGACGGCGACGAAATCGCCCGGCTTCACGCCCTTCTGCATCATTGCGCGAGCGCGGGCGTTGGCGTTGCGCTCAAGCGCGCCCCAGCTCAACTGCTCGTCGCCATGGACGATCGCCACCTTGTCGGCGCCGTTGCGCTCGGCGTACCAGCGCGGCGCATCGGCCATGGGAATATACATCCAGCTTCCTCCGAAATGGCGACGCTTTCGGCGCCTTGTTCGCCCGCCATGCTAGGCGGAGACGGCTTGTTTGCAAGCCGGCGGACGACATGCGGCGGCTGCAAGAACAGCAGCGCAACGGCGACGCTTACGCATCGGTTTTGCGCGGAACCGATGGCGCCGCTTCACGTTCTCACACGGGGCGTCAATTCACACGACACCAGGAGAATTCACATGCGCAAGACAATTCAAGCGCTTGTTGTGAGCGTTGCCGCGCTCGTCCCGCTTGCCGCGCAGGCGCAGGGCGTGGTCGGCGGCGCGGCGCGCGGCGTCGAGGAAGGCGGGCGAGCCGCGGGACCGCCCGGCGCGATCGTGGGCGGCGCAGTCGGCGGCGTTGTCGGCGGCGTGGCGGGCCTTCTCGGCGTCGATCAGCGGCCGCGCTTCCGCGAATATGTGGTCCGCGAGCACGTGCCGTCCTATCGCTGGGGCGGCCATGTCGCGGTCGGGGCGGTGCTGCCCGCCGAGGGCGTGACATATTACGAGGTGCCCGCAGAATATGGCGTGCGCGGCTATCGCTACACCGTGATCAACGACGAGCCCGTGCTGGTCGATCCGCGCTCGCATCGCGTCGTGCAGATCATCGACTAGCCCGCAGGAGCGAATAATCGCTTGGAACTGGCGGCCGGCCCCACAATTCGAAGTCGGATATATCCGACTTCGCGCTATGGGGCCGGCCGCATTTTTGTGCGCGATTGACGAAGCGGCCGCGCCACGCTTTGCTGACGAACCAGCAGCGGAGCCCCCATGCCCATCGTCAACCGCATCGCCGAATTGTCAGACGAAGTCGCGCTGTGGCGACAGGATCTGCATCGCCATCCCGAGCTCATGTTCGACGTGTTTCGCACGGCGGGCGTGGTCGAGGAGAAACTCAGGCAATTCGGCTGCGACGAGGTCGTCACCGGCCTCGGCCGCACCGGCGTCGTCGGCGTCATCAAGGGCCGCAGGGGCGCGGGCCGCACCATCGGATTGCGCGCCGACATGGATGCGCTGCCGATCCTGGAAGCGACCACCGTCGCGCACAAGTCCGAAGTTCCCGGCAAGATGCACGCCTGCGGGCACGACGGCCACACCGCCATGCTGCTCGGGGCGGCCCGCTATCTCGCGGAGACCCGAAATTTCTCCGGCACGGCGATCGTCATATTCCAGCCGGCGGAAGAGGGGGGCGGCGGCGGCCGCGAAATGGTCAACGACGGCGTGATGGACCGCTTCAAGATCGAGCAGGTCTACGGCATGCACAATATGCCGGGCATTCCGCTGGGCATGTTTGCGATCAGGCAAGGGCCGTTCCTCGCGTCAGCCGATCGCTTCGAGGTGGAGATCACCGGTCACGGCGGCCATGCCGCGCAGCCGCACGATTGCATCGACCCGATCGTCGCCGGCGCGCAGATGGTCAACGCGCTGCAGACCATCGCCTCGCGCAATGTCGGACCGGTGGATTCCGTCGTCGTCTCGGTGACGCAGTTCCATGCCGGCACGGCCAACAACATCATTCCGCAGAGCGCCCACATCACCGGCACGATACGCGCCCTGAAGAAGGAGACGCGCGCGCTCGCCAAGCAGCGCTTTCACGAGATCGTCGAAGGCGTCGCCGCGCTCAACAGGTGCAAGGTTACGATCGATTTCGAGGACGGCTATCCCGTCACCTTCAATCATGCCGACGAGACGGAATTCGCGACGAAGGTCGCGCAGGAGATCGTCGGCGACGACAAGGTCATGACCAACGTGCCGCCGGTGATGGGCGCGGAGGATTTTTCCTACATGCTGGAAGCGCGCCCGGGGGCCTTCATCTGCATCGGCAACGGCGCGACCGCGGGTCTGCACCATCCCGAATACGACTTCAACGACAAGGCGATCCCGTATGGCGTGAGCTACTGGGCGCGGCTGGTGGAGACGGCGCTGGCTTAGGCTTTCAGCGCACCAGCCGGAGCTGGCCCAAGGTCGAGCCGATGTCGCTGAAGGCATTGACGATGGACGAGGAGTCGCGCGCGACATAGGCGCGGTCCGTACCGGACGCGCATTTGGACAAAAGCTGCAAGCCTTCGGAGTCGATCGGGTCGCTCGGCGTGCTGAAGCCGATCGTGTAGATCGTGACGCCGGCCGCCTTGGCGTTCGTGCAGGCGGCGAGCAGGGCCGAATCCATCTGGATACGCCAGTTGCTCGAAGTCGTCGGGCCATCGAAGGCCGGCGCTCCCACAGGCGGCGGGTTGGCGGGGCCGCCATAAGCGGCCAGGCGGTTGTTCACGTAATAGCCGAGCGCGTTGTACTCGGACTTGTAGGCGTAGTCGCTGTTGGCTCGCCAGTTGTTGAAGCCGTCGGTCATGAAGACGATGATCTTCGTGTTGCCCGATGCGCCGTAGGGTTTCGGCGTCGAAGCGCCCGTGAACGGGCCGTTCGGCGAAATCGTGCGCCAGCCCCACATGAAGCCCGGCAAGAGGTTCGTCGTGCCGCCGGCCTCCATCGAATCGATTTTGGCGTTCAGCGCGCTTGCATTCGTGGTGAGCGGGAGCAGGGGATTGGAACTGCACCCCTTGTTTGGACCATCGGACGACACGCTGGACGATATGCCACGGGCGCCCTTGTATTTGCAGAGCTTGGTCGCCCCACCGCCGCGCGAGACCGGATCGGCGACATCCGCAGCTTCATATGCGTCGCTGGCGCTTGCCGTGCAGACGCCGCCGAAGTCGTAGAGATAATTGTTCTGCGCGCCGGCGAAATCCCAGTTGCTCGACGAATAGAGCTTGGCGCCGCGCCCGTTGCCGACAATGTTCATGCCGGGCAGGAAGGCCGAGCCTGTGCCGACCACGTCGCCTTCGTCCGGCCAAAGATAGGGAACGAAGAGACTGTCGGGATTGGATTGCGATGCGGCAGCGTCGGTCGTGAGGAACGGATCGGGGCGCTCCTCGACGCAACCCGCCCATGTCGCGCCCATCTGCGCGAAAAGATCGAAGCGCGACGTCGGCAGCCAGCTTGCGCCGGCGGGGCGCTTGAAGTTCTGCCAGTGGACCGACGAAGCGCCGTTGGAGTCGAGCCACGCGGCGCCGAGGTTGGCGGCGCCGACGTTCACGGAAGTCGAGAAAGGCACGATCGAGATCGAGGCGTTCGAAGCGCCCGATCTGGTGAGCTGCGCGATCAGCGACTTTGCCGCGCTCTTGGCGGAGTCGAGTTTCGACTGGCCGCCGGCCGACGACGACATCGAGCCGGTGTTGTCGAGCACCAGCGCAATTTCATAGGCGCCGCCGCTGCCCTTGGTGGTCGCGCAACCGGTCGCGGTGGCGGTGGTGGTGGAAAGGCCGATCATCCGGCCGGCGATGCTGAAGACCGGCTGCGTGGCCGAAACACAGACCTGCGTGTTGTTGTTCGACAGGCTGGCGTTGACGAGCACCGCCGTGTTGCCGCCGGACGCAGCGGCGAGCGCGCCAGGCGCCTGCGCGTTCAGCGCGGCTGACGTAAGGGAGCCCGTGGCGTTGCGCGCGAGCGCGAGCGCGGCGGAATCAACGGCGTTTTGCAGGCCGACGCGCGCGCCGACATAGCGGCTGTAGTCGATGCTGCCGAACACAAGCAGCATCGCCGCCGGCGCCGTAAAGGCGAAGGCGATCGCCACGCCGCCGCGGCGATCCCGGAAAAAATTGCGCCCTCTCCCCATGTGCGCTCTGCTCGCTGGCGCGCGACGCTGGCCCGTCGCGCGTGAATTTCCCTAAATTACTGAAGCCACAGATAAATAAAGAAATGACCAACGATCCGCCGATCCAAGTATTGACGGGCGGAAACCTTTCCGGCCGACCAGGTCGCCGACCGCGCCGCTCCGACCTCGCAAGTCTATTTCAAATCAAATGATTACATGGTTAGCGGATTTCAGGCCGGCAGCGCCCGCAGGATGGCGGCGGCGATCTCCTCCGGCGTTCCGTTAATCGAAACCACGACGGGCCGCTCATCCGGGCCGGGCCGTTCCAGCGTCGCGAACTGGCTGTCGAGCAAAGCCAGCGGCATGAAATGATCTTTTCGCGCGCTCATGCGCGCGAAAATGTCGTCCTTCTTTCCATCGAGGAGAACGAGCCGCACGTCGTCGCGCGCGCCAATGAGGATGTCGCGATAGACTCGTTTCAGCGCGCTGCAGGAGACGATGGCGTGCCGGCCCTCCGTCCGCGTCTTGTCGATATGCGCGGCTATCGCCTTGAGCCACGGCCAGCGGTCGTCGTCGGTCAGGGGCTGGCCGGCGCTCATCTTCGCGACATTGGCGGGCGGATGAAACTCATCGGCGTCGGCATAGGGCCAGCCGAGCTTCTGCGACAGGACGGCGCCGATCGTCGACTTGCCCGAGCCGGACACGCCCATGAGAACGATGACGGCGGGAAGCGTCACGATGTCGGCCGCCATCTGCGCCCGTCGCGCGCCAGCAGGGCGTCGGCTTCGGCCGGCCCCGCCGAGCCTGCGCGATAGAGCGCCAGCCCCTGGTCGCCGGCCGCGCGCCAGGCTTCGAGGAACGGCTCGACCGCGCGCCAGCCGGCTTCCACGCCCTCGGCGCGCTGATAGAGCAGGCCGTCGCCGGTCATGCAGTCGTAGAGCAGCGTCTCGTATCCGGTCGCAGGCTGCGCGTCGAAGAAATCGGCGTAGCGGAAATCCATGGCGACGCGCGCGATCGAGAGATTGGGGCCGGGCGTCTTGGCGTTGAACTGCAGCGTGATGCCTTCGTCCGGCGCGATCTGCAGCACGAGATAATTCGAGCGCAGCCCGTCGAGATCGATGCCGCGGAACATCGAAATCGGCGCCTCGCGGAACTTGATCGCCACTTCCGTGTAGCGGCGCGCCAGCGCCTTGCCGGTGCGCAGATAAAAAGGCACGCCGGCCCAGCGCCAATTGTCGATGCACAGTTTCAGCGCCGCGAATGTTTCGGTCGCGCTCGTCGGCGCGACGTCCTTTTCCTGGCGGTAGTCGGCGATCGCCTCGTCGCCGATGCGGCCGGCGACATATTGCGCGCGCACGGAATCGCGCAATGCCTCCTGCGGCGTCACGATCCGGATCGCGTCCAGCGCGCGCGCCTTTTCGGAGCGGACGCTCTGCGCGTCGAGCCGCGCCGGCGGCTCCATGGCGACGAGCGACAGCAATTGAAAGAGGTGGTTCGGCACCATGTCGCGCAGCGCGCCGGTCGCATCGTAGAAGGCGCCCCGCCGGCCGATGGTGACGGTCTCGGCGACCGTGATCTGCACGTGGTCGATATGCTCGCGCTTCCAGATCGGCTCGAAGAGGCCGTTGGCGAAGCGCAGCATCAGGATGTTCTGCACCGTCTCCTTGCCGAGATAATGGTCGATGCGGAAAATCTGATCCTCGTCGAGAATTTCCCGCAGCTCCGCGTTCAGCTTCATCGCGGAGGCGAGGTCGGAGCCGAACGGCTTCTCGACGATGACGCGCGCGAAGACGCCATCCTTCTGATGCGTGAGGCCGGCCGCGCCCAGCGCGCGCACCGTCGGCGCGAAGCCCGCGGGCGGGATCGCGAGATAATAGATGCGATTGCCCTGCGTTCCGCTTTTCGTGTCGATGTCAGCAAGATGCGCGCGCAAGCTGTCGAAGGATTTCGAATCGGCGGCGTCGGCCGTGACCGTCGTCACACGCGAGACGAGGTCATCGACGACGGCAAGGTCGCATTGCTCCTTGCAATACTTGCCGAGCCCCTCGCGCAGGTGATCGCGCATCGCCTTCTGGCCGAACTCGACGCGCGTGACGGCGACGACGGCGAAGGCCTTCGGCAGAAGGCCTTCCGCGGCGAGATTGTAGAGCGCGGGAAAGACCAGGCGCTGCGTCAGGTCGCCATTGGCGCCGAACAGGACGAACACGGTCGGGGGCGCGGGGCGGGCGGGGACGGCGATCATGGGCGCGCCTTACTTTGCTTCGCCATGGCCGCCGAATCCCCTGCGCATGGCCGAGAGAATCTTGTCGGCGAAGGTCGCGTCCTGCCGCGAGCGGAACCGCGCGAACAGCGCCGCCGTCAGCACGGGCGCGGGCGTCGCCTGTTCGACCGCCTCCTGTACGGTCCAGCGGCCCTCGCCGGAATCCTCCACCTTGCCGGCGAATGCGGCGAGCGACGGATCCCTGGCCAGCGCGGTCGCGGTGAGGTCGAGCAGCCACGAGGTCACCACGGAGCCGCGCCGCCAGACTTCGGCGACGTCTGCGACTTCGACGGCGAAGCGTTCGTCGTCCGGGCGATGTTCGTCGCCGGCGTGGCGCAGCAGGTCGAAGCCTTCGGCATAGGCCTGCATCAGCCCATATTCGACGCCGTTGTGCACCATCTTCACGTAATGCCCGGCGCCGACCGGGCCGCAATGCAGATAGCCCTGTTCTACGCGCGGGTCGCGGCTCTCGCGTCCGGGCGTCTTTTCGATGGCGCCGGCGCCCGGCGCGAGCGCGGCGAAGATCGGGTCGAGCCGGTCGACGACCTGCTTGTCGCCGCCAATCATCAGGCAATAGCCGCGCTCCAGGCCCCAGACGCCGCCGGACGTGCCGACATCGAGATAGAATATGCCGCGCGGCTCGAGTTTCTTTGCGCGCGAAATGTCGTCGCGCCAGAATGTGTTGCCGCCGTCGATCAGCGCATCGCCCTTCGATAGATGCGGCGCAATCTCGTCAATGGCGCCGTCCGTCGCCGCGCCTGCCGGCAGCATGATCCAGACGGCCCGCGGCGCGCGCAGTTTCGTCGCGAGATCGGCAAGTCCGTTTGCGGGCGTCGCGCCGTCCTGCGCCAGCGCGGCGACGGCGTCCGCGGCGCGATCCCAGACGACGACTTCATGGCCCGCGCGCATCAGGCGGCGCGCGATATTGGCGCCCATGCGGCCGAGGCCGACCAGACCGATCTGCATGGAACCTCCGCTTGCCGGGCTTCTGGACAACAGAACTAGGCCGTCTCAGGATCGGCGCCAAGGTCGAAGCAGAATAAGCCGCGCAGGCGGCGGGGGAGGCGCTTGATGCGACTTGCGGGCAGGTCTGCCGTCATCACGGGCGGTTCGGGCAATATCGGGCTGGCGACGGCTGCGCGGTTTCTGAGCGAAGGCGCGCGCGTGCTGATCGTCGATCGCGACGCCGCGCGCGTCGAGGCGGCGCTGTCGGAGCTCAAGAGCAATTCGGCGCACGGACTTGCCGCCGACGTGACCGCGGCCGCCGACAGCGCGCGCTACGCGGCGGAAGCGCAGCGCCTGTTCGGGCGCGTCGACATCTTCTTCAACAACGCGGGCATCGCCGGCGCCGTAGCGCCGATCGTCGATCATGCGGATGCGGATTTCGACGCGGTGATGGCGGTGAATGCGCGCGGCGTGTTTCTCGGCCTGAAGCACATGCTGCCTGTCATGAAGGACGGCGGCTCGATCATCTGTACGTCCTCGGTCGCCGGCCTGCGCGGATCGGCGGGGATGCCCGGCTACGTCGCGAGCAAGCACGCGGTCGTCGGCCTGATGCGCGTCGCCTCGATCGAGGCAGCGCCGCGCAAGATCCGCGTCAACACGATCCATCCGGGCCCCGTGCAGGGCGACATGATGCGCGGGCTGGAGACCGGCATGGCGCCGGCCAATCCCGACGCCGCGCACGACCTCATCCTGCAGCGCATGCGCCTCGGCCGCTATATCGAGACGAAGGAGATCGCCGATCTCGTGACGTTTCTGGCGAGCGACGAGAGCCGCATGATTACCGGCGCGACCATGGTGATCGACGCGGGGATGGCGGGGTGACGCGCGCTTCCTGTCATCCCCGACGCGCGAAGCGCGATCGGGGATCCGGGAGCAATTGACGAAGCATTGCAGGTTGTCGGGATCCCCGCTTTCGCGGGGATGACAGTCGGGAAAATCGCGAGCCTGAGGGCTCAGGGTCCGCAGAGGAACACATGACCATCACGCCCCTTCATCCCTTCAACGGCCTCGACGTCGCCGAACTCGTGCGCATCCGCGCGCGCACGCGGCGCGATCATCCCTTCCTCGTCTGGGAGCCCTTCGAAGCGCCGAGCGAGACGCTGACCTACGGCGCGTTCCACGACCGCGTCGTGCGGCTTGCGGCCGGCATGGCGAAGCGCGGGATCAGGCCGCGCGACTATGTGCTGATCCATCTCGACAATTGCCTTGAGACGCTGATCGCCTGGTACGCCTGCGCCGATCTCGGCGCCGTGCCGGTGACCACCAATGCGCGATCCTCGCTCGACGAGCTGCAATATTTCGCTGGCCATTGCGGCGCGGTCGCCGCGATCACGCAGCCGAAATTCGCGGATGTGGTCAATCGCGCCTCGCGCGATTTCAAATTCGTCGCGGTGACCTCGCACGACAATGGCGCGCCGCCGGCGACCGGTCATGCGCCGGGCAAGGATTCGTTCGAGGCGCTCTATGCGGAGGCGGACGAGGCGCCGCGGCGCGCGGTCGATCCGCTGCATCCGATGGGCGTGCAATACACGTCGGGCACGACGTCGCGGCCGAAGGGCGTGCTATGGACGCACGCCAACGCTTTATGGGGCGCGCGCGTCAACGCCACGCACGAGGACTTGCGCGCGGAAGACGTGCATCTCGTGCATCTGCCGCTGTTCCACACCAATGCGCAGGCCTATTCCATCCTCGCCACGCTCTGGGCCGGTTCGACCGCCGTCGTCATGCCGCGTTTTTCGGCGAGTCGCTTCTGGCCGATCTCGCTGCGCAACCGCTGCACCTGGACTTCCGTTATCCCCTTTTGCGTGAAGGCGCTGATGGACGTCGAGAAACCCTCCGAACACTCTTATCGCCTGTGGGGCAGCGCGATCTGCGAGCCGCCGACCGATGCGTATTTCGGCGTCAGGACCATCGGCTGGTGGGGCATGACGGAGACGATCACGCACGGCATCGTCGGCGACGCGCATCTGCCCAACACGCCGCTGTCCTGCGGCCGGCCGGCGCCTGAATACGGCATTCACATCGAGGACGAGGACGGCCGGCCCGTGGCGCCGGGGGAGACCGGGCATCTCAAGGTGCGGGGCTCGCGCGGCCTGTCGCTCTTTGCCGAATACATCAACAACGCGCAGGCGACGGCGGACGCCTTCGACGAGCGCGGCCTGTTCCTGACCGGCGACCGCGTGACGCTGATGGACTGCGGCTCCATCCGCTTCTCCGATCGCGACAAGGACATGCTGAAGGTCGGCGGCGAGAATGTCGCGGCCTCCGAGATCGAGCGCGTGATCCTGACGGTGCCGGGCGTGCGCGAGGTGGCGGTCGTCGCCAAGCCGCATCCGATGCTGGACGAGGCGCCCGTCGCCTTCGTCATTGCCGAGGAAAGCCTCGGCGCGGCGGCGGCGCTGCCGGAGACGATCATGGCGGCCTGCAAGGGCGCGCTCGCCAGCTTCAAGCATCCGCACGAGGTGCGCGTCGTGAAGGACATGCCGCGCTCGACGCTGGAGAAAGTGGCGAAGGCGGAGTTGCGGAAGATGTTGAAGGAGGCGTGAGACGGCGCAGCCCCCTCCCTTTCCCTCCCCCGCTTCGCGGGAGAGGGGACGGCAAGCGTTCGTGATCTGGGATCTATGTGAAGGCGTGCATTGTCCCCCCTCTCCCGCGGAGCGGGGGAGGGCGGGGAGGGGCCTGTACTCATCTCATCCCTCGCTTCTTCGCCCCGCCATGCTCCGCCGCCACGCGCGCGGCGATCGAGGCGATCTCGCTTGCCGCGCGCGACGCGGGATGGTCGATCCAGCTCGCGTGGAAGTCGAGATCCGGCAGGGCGGCCTCGCTGCGCACGATGCGCAATTGGCCGCGCTGCAATTCGTTCGCGACGATGGCCGGCGGAATGACGGCGACGCCGAGCTTTTCCACGGTCATGCGGACGACGGTGGCGAGGGAGGCCGAGGCATGGAGCCGCGTCTGCGGGCTGTGCGGGCCGTTGAACAAGGCCGCCACCGCCGCATAGGGCTGCGTGTTGCGCGAGAAAGTGACGATGGGATAGCGCGCGATCTCCTCGATGCGCGCGGGCCGGCGCGGCCATGCGATCTCCGGGCTGGAGATGAAGGCGAGCGGATAGGTCATCAGCGGCAGGCTGAGCGCATTGTGCGCCATCACCGGGCCGATGAGGAAGGCGAGGTCGAGCTCCTGCATCCGCAGGCGCTGGCGCAGGTTCGGCGAAATGTCGACCTCGATCTCGAGCGCCAGCAGGGGAAAGCGCGCCTGCACCGCCTTCAGGAATTGCGTGAGCCAGGTGTGCACGACAGTCTCGGCGACGCCGAGACGCAGCACGCCGCGCGCCGTCGACACGTCGCCGACCGCCGCCAGCATTTCCGCGCGCAGGCCGAGAAGCTTTTCCGCATAGACCAGCAATTCGCGGCCGCGCGGCGTCGGCGCGGCGATGCGCGCGTCGCGCGACAAGACGCGGGCGCCCAGCGCCTGCTCCAGCCCGGCGATGCGCTGCGAGATCGCCGGCTGCGTCGTGTTGAGCTTGGCGGCGGCGGCGCGGAAGGAGCCGAGGCTGGCTACCCAGTAGAAGGTCTCGATCTCCTTGAAGTCGAACATGGGGAGCCTCCGGCCGATAAATCCAGCTTATCGAAATCCATCAAAAAATACGATTGGACTTTATCGGCTGCCGGCCCCGACAATCCCCTCTGTTCAAGGCGAAGGGAGAGGGCGTTGAGCACAGCGGCGGCGCAGGAGCGCATTCTGGACGGTCGGGCCGCGCGGCTCGCCTGCCGTCACGGCAGGGTCGAGGGCACCACGGCGGGTCTCGCGCCGGGCTTCGTTCAAGGCAACCTCGTCATTCTGCCGCGCGAGGACGCTTCCGATTTCATGCGCTTCGCCCAGGCCAACCCCAAGCCCTGTCCGATCATCGGCGTCAGCGATGTCGGAAGCCCGCACATTCCCGCTCTCGGCGCCGATCTCGACATCCGCACCGATATTCCGGGCTATCGCGTCTGGCGCGACGGCGAATGCGTGGCCGAGACCGGCGACGTCGCCGAATTCTGGCGCGACGATCTCGTGTCCTTCGTCATCGGCTGCTCCTATTCGTTCGAGGAGGCGCTGGTCGAGGACGGCATCGAGATAAGGCACATCACCGAGAACAAGAAAGTGCCGATGTTCCGCACGAATGTGGCCACGACGCCGGCGGGCAGGTTCCACGGGCCGCTCGTCGTCTCCATGCGGCCGCTGAAGCCGGCGGACGCGATCCGCGCCGTGCAGATCACCTCGCGCTATCCGGCCGTGCATGGCGCGCCCGTGCATATCGGGCTGCCGGCGCAGATCGGCATCAAGGACGTGAACGCGCCCGACTATGGCGACGCGGTGACGGTGCGCGACGACGAGCTTCCGGTCTTCTGGGCCTGCGGGGTGACGCCGCAGGCGGCGCTCGCCGCCTCCAGGCCGCCCTTTGCGATTACGCATGCGCCGGGATCAATGCTGGTGACGGACCTGAAGAACAGGCAATATGCGGTGATCTGACACGCGCCGGGAGATCGTGCGGCGTGCAGCGACAGGGAGCGAGGGCATGAAACTCAATCGTCGTGAAGTCGTCGCGGGCGCGGCCGCGCTCGCAGCAAGCTACGGGTCCGCCTTTGCGCAGGCGGCCGACGAAATCGTCGTCGGCGCCGTCTTCCCCATGTCCGGCTCGACCGCACAGACCGGCGTCGACGCGCGCAACGCCATCGACACCGCGCTCGCCATCATCAACGAGAAGCACGATCTCGAGCTGCCGCTGGCGAAAGACGCGGGCCTTCCCGGCCTCGGCGGCAAGAAGGTGAAGGTGGTGTGGGCCGATCACCAGGGCGATCCGCAGAAGGGCCGCGCCGAGGCCGAGCGCCTCATCACGCAGGACAAGGTGACGGCGATCATCGGCTGCTATCACTCCTCCGTCTCCGCGACGGTGAGCCAGACGGCCGAGCGCTACGGCGTGCCGTTCATGTGCGCGGATTCCTCGTCGCCGAGCCTCAACCAGCGCGGCCTGAAGTTCTTCTTCCGCGCCTCCGCGCATGACGAGATGTTCTCCGCCGCCATGTTCGACCTCATGGACGCGCTGCGCAAACAGGGCCAGAAGATCGAAACGCTGGCGCTGTTCCACGAGGACACGATCTTCGGCACGGATTCGGCGAACGTGCAGACCAAGCTCGCCGCCGCGCGCGGCTACAAGATCGTCGCCGATGTGAAGTATCGCGCCAATTCGCCGTCGCTGACCTCGGAAGTGCAGCAGCTCAAGGCCGGCGGCGCGGACGTGCTGATGCCTTCCTCCTACACGACCGACGGCATCCTGCTGGTGCGTACGATGAACGAGCTCGGCTACAAGCCGAAGGCGATCGTCGCGCAGGCGGCGGGCTTCTCCGAGAAGGCGCTGTACGACGCGGTCGGCGACCATCTGGAAGGCGTGATCACGCGCGCGTCCTTCTCGCTCGATCTCGCGGCCAAGCGGCCGATGGTCGGCAAGGTCAACGACATGTTCAAGGCGAAGGCCGGCGGCAAGGATCTCAACGACAATACGTCGCGCGAGTTCATGGCGATGATCGCGCTCGCCGAGGGAATCAACCGCGCGGGCTCGACCGACGGCGAGAAGATCCGCGCCGCGCTCGCCGCCACCGACATTCCCGGCGACAAGACGATCATGCCGTGGAAGCGCATCAAGTTCGACGCGACGGGGCAGAACAACGACTGCGACCCGGTGCTGCTGCAATATATCGGCAAGAAGTTCGTCACGATCTTTCCGGAGCAGGCGGCGATCGCCAAGCCGCTGTGGCCGATGAAGGGCTGAGCGGGTCGTCACCACGCGAAGGCAGGAGCCGTCGTTGCGAGCGAAGCGAAGCAATCCATCTGCCGGGCCTCGACAGGATGCGGGGATGGATTGCCGCGTCGGCGCTGCGCGCCTCCTCGCAATGACCGTGCAGAGCGGGGCGCCCCATGACCGCTGAAGCGATCGTCCAGTCGCTCGCCAGCGGCCTGTTGATGGGGCTGATCTACGGCCTCGTCGCCGCGGGCCTCGCGCTCATCTTCGGCCTGATGGACGTCGTCAATTTCGCCCACGGCGAATTTCTGATGACGTCCATGTACGCCGCCTTCGGCCTGTTTCTCGCCTTCGCGCTCGATCCGCTGGCGGCCGCGCCCTTCGTGGCTGCGGCCATGTTCGTCTTCGGCGCTCTCGTCTATCTCGGGCTCGTGCGCTTCGCCATGTCGGCTTCGGCCAATGCCGGCATGGTGCAGATATTCGCGACCTTCGGGCTCGCCATCGTCATGCGCGGGCTGGCGCAATTCCTGTTCACGCCGGACTATCGCTCGATCCCGCATTCCTGGCTCGGCGGCAAGACGCTGAACGTCGCGGGCATATTCCTGCCGGCGCCGCAGCTTGCCGGCGCTTTGGTGTCGCTCGCCGCCTTCGGCGCGCTGTGGCTCATCATCAACAGGACGGACTTCGGCCGCGCGCTGGAAGCGACGCGCGAGGACGCCGGCGCGGTCGCGCTCGTCGGCATCGACAAGAAGCGCATCTTCGCGCTCGGCTGGGGGCTCGGCGGCGCGCTGGTCGGCCTGGCCGGCGCGGTGCTGGCCATCTTCTTCTACATCTATCCCGACGTCGGCGCCTCCTTCGCGCTGATCGCCTATGTCACCGTCGCGCTCGGCGGCTTCGGCAGCGTGTTCGGCGCCTTCGCCGCCGGCATACTCGTCGGCGTGGTGGAAGCCGGCACGGCCTTCATCCTGCCGGCCTCGCTGAAACATCTCGGCGTCTACGCGCTCTACCTGCTCGTCGTGGTCCTGCGGCCGCGCGGCCTGTTCGGATCGCTGTGATGGCCGGCGCCTCCCACGACAGCGCGCGGCGCGCCAATCTCGTCACGGCGGTCTGCGTCGCCGCGGCGGTCGCCTGCCTGCCGCTCGTCGTCAAGGACGTCTACATCCAGAACATGCTGGTGCTGACGCTGATGTATGCGGCGCTGTCGCAAAGCTGGAACATATTGTCCGGTTATTGCGGGCAGATTTCGCTCGGCCATGCGCTCTATTTCGGCATAGGCGCCTATGCGACGATGCTGCTGTTCACCAAATTCGGCGTGCTGCCCTGGTTCGGCATGGTCGCGGGCGGTTTCGCGGCGGCGCTGGTGGCGGCGGCGGTCGGATATCCCTGCTTTCGCCTCAAGGGCCATTATTTCGTCATCGCCACCATCGTCATCGCGGAAGCCGGCTACCTGCTGATGCTCAACTGGGATTACGCCGGCGCCGCCATGGGCATCGAGGCGCCCGTGCGCGGCGATAGCTGGGCGAAGTTCCAGTTCGCGCGCTCGAAGCTGCCCTATTTCTACTTCGCGCTGGCGCTCGCCTTCGTCGCCTGGCTCGTCACCTGGACAATCGAGGATTCGCGCTGGGGCTATTGGTGGCGCGCGGTCAAGGACAATGCGGAAGCGGCCGAAAGCCTCGGCGTCGTCGTGTTCCGCTCGAAGATGGCGGCGGCGGCCGTGTCGGCCTTTCTCACCGCCGTCGGCGGCGGCTTCTACGCGCAATTCGTGTCCTACATCGACCCCGAAAGCGTGATGAGCTTCCAGTTCTCGCTGCTGATGGCGCTGCCGGCGGTGCTCGGCGGCATCGGCACGCTGTGGGGGCCGGCGGTCGGCGCGGCCATTCTCATTCCGATCACCGAAGTCACGCGCTCCTACGCCGGCGGCACGGGCAAGGGTTTCGACCTCATCGTCTACGGCCTTCTGGTGATGGGCATCGCGCTCGGACGGCCCGAAGGCATCGTCGGCGCGCTCACCGCGCGCAAGCGGGCGCGGACGTCATGAGCGCGCTGCTCGAAGTCCGCGACCTCACGCAGCGCTTCGGCGGGCTCGTCGCCAACGCCGACGTGTCGATCGACGTGCGGTCGGGCGAAATTCTCGGGCTGATCGGTCCGAACGGGGCCGGCAAGTCGACGCTGTTCAACGCCGTCGCCGGCGTGCGCAGGCCGACGCAGGGGCGCATTGCGTTCGAGGGGCGCGACGTCACCGATCTCGGCGCGCCGGAACGCTGCGCGCTCGGCATCGCCCGCACCTTCCAGGTGGTGAAGTCCTTCGAGACGATGAGCGTCGTCGAGAACGTCATGGTCGGCGCCTTCCAGCGCACGTCTCATGCGCGCGAGGCGCGGGAGCGCGCGCGGACGGTTCTGGAGTTCACCGGCCTCGCGGCGCGTGAGAACGCCATGGCCAACGAGCTGACGCCGCCGGAGAAGCGCCGGCTCGAGGTCGCGCGCGCGCTCGCCACCGAGCCGAAGCTGCTGCTGCTCGACGAGGCCATGACCGGCCTGACGCCGGCCGAGGCGCGGCAGGGCGTCGAGCTCGTGCGCGCGATCCGCGAGCGCGGCGTCACCATCGTCATGGTCGAGCATGTCATGGAAATCGTCATGCCGCTGGTCGACCGCGCCGTCGTGCTCGATCTCGGCCGCGTGATCGCGGAAGGCAAGCCCGCCGACATCGTGCGCGACGAGCGCGTCATCACCGCCTATCTCGGGGAGCGTCATCGTGCTCGCGACGCGTGACCTTTCCACCAGCTACGGCGGGCTGATCGCTTTATCCAACGCCTCCATCGAGGTGCGGCAGGGCGAGATCGTCTGCGTCGCCGGCGCGAACGGGGCGGGCAAGTCGACGCTGCTCAAATCCATCGTCGGCATGGAAAAGCCGAGCGGCGGCGCGGTCGAATTTCTGGGCGAGCGCATCGACGGGCTCGCGCCGCATCTCGTCACGCAGCGCGGCATTGCCTATGTGCCGGAAAACCGGCGCCTGTTTCCGCGCCTGTCGGTCGCCGACAATTTGCGGCTCGGATCCTACCTGTTCCGCAACCAGGCGGACCGCGAGGCGCCGCTCGAAACCGTGATGACGCTGTTTCCGCGCCTTGGCGAACGTCTGGCGCAGCGCGCGGAAACGCTGTCGGGCGGCGAGCAGCAGATGCTCGCCATCGGCCGCGCGCTGATGACGCGGCCGAAGCTGCTGATGCTCGACGAACCCTCGCAGGGCATCATGCCGAAGCTGGTCGACGAAATCTTCGTCGCCGTCTCCGCCATCCGCAAGGCGGGCACGACCGTGCTGATCGTCGAGCAGCGGCTGACCGAATGCCTGGAGATCGCCGACCGCGCCTACGTGCTGCAGACCGGCCGCGTCACCATGAGCGGCACGGCGGCGGAGATCGCTGGGAACGCCGAGGTGCGTAGGGCGTATCTGGGGTTGTAGTAGCGGTATTCCCTCCCCACAAGGGGGAGGGGAGTCCGTATCGAGGTCACCATGCCCACAGTCGATCTCAATTCCGATATAGCCGAAGGCTTCGGCGCCTATACCTGCGGCGACGACGAGGCGATGCTCGGCATCGTCACCTCCTGCAATGTCGCGTGCGGCTTTCATGCGGGCGATCCCGAGATCATGGCGCGCACATTTGCGAGCGCCAGGGCGAAGGGCGTCGCCTGCGGCGCGCATCCGGGCTTTCCCGATCTCTGGGGCTTCGGGCGCCGGCGCATTCCGTTCTCGACCGGCGAGATCGAGCGGCTCGTCGCCTATCAGGTCGGCGCGGCGCAGGCGCTCGCGACCTATGCCGGCGCGAAGATCACTTATGTGAAATGCCACGGCGCGCTCGGCAATCTCTGCGAGGTGGATCGACCCGCCGCCGAGGCGGTGGGGCGCGCGGTCAAGGCGGTCGACCCGAAGCTGGTTTGGCTGACCATCGCGGCCGGCGAGCAGGTGCGCGCGGCGGAGACGGTCGGCTTGGTCGGCGTCGCCGAGATTTTCGCGGACCGCGGCTATACGGAGGAGGGACACCTGATCCCGCGCGGAAAACCGGGGGCGATGATCCTCGATCCCGACGAGGCGGCGGCGCGCATGGTGGAGATGGTGAGGGAAGGCGCGATCGTCACCGCGAGCGGCAAGCGCATTCCCACCGCCATCGGCTCGATCTGCGTGCACGGCGACAGCGCCCACGCGGTGGAAAGCGCGCGGCGCGTGCGGGCGGGGCTCGAGGCTGCCGGCGTAAGCGTGCGAGCGTTCGCAGCGGGGTGAGCATGGCGGAGGAAACGCCCTACCGCCTGCTCGACGCCGGCGAGCGCGCGCTCGTCGTCGAATTCGGCGCCACCGTCGACCCGGCCGTCAACGGGCAGGTGCTGGCGCTCGACGCGGCCTTCGTCGCGGCCGGTATTGCGGGCGTGCGCGAGACCGTGCCGACCTATCGCTCGCTGATGATCCACTACGACCCGCTGGTCATCTCGCGCGCCGCGCTCGTCGCGCGGATCGCGCAATTCGAGGCGGCGCATCCGGCGGCGCCGAAACCGCAGGCGCGCTGGACATTCCCGTGCTGCTACGATCCCGCGATAGCCGAGGATATCGCCGAACTTGCCGCGCTCGTGCATCTCGATGTCGCCGACGTTGCGCGCCTCCATGCCGGCGGCGCCTATCGCGCCTACATGTACGGTTTTGCTCCGGGCTATTGCTATCTCGGCGGCCTGCCGCAGGAACTCGCCGTCTCCCGCCGCGCGACGGTGCGCGGGCCGACGCCGGAAAACGCCGTGCTTGTCGGCGGCGGCCTGTCGCTGGTCGCGACCTTCTCGATGCCGACGGGCTGGTATGTCGCGGGCCGCACGCCCGAGCGCATGTTCGCACCCCATCGCGCGCGGCCGTTCCTCGTCGACGTCGGCGACGAATTGCGCTTCGAGCCAATCGACGCGGCGACCTTCGCCGCGCTCGATTCTCGCGCGAAAGCCGGAGAGACGATCGCGCGGCGCGAGGCGCTGGCATGAGCGCGATCCTGCGCATCGCCCACGCCGGCCCCGGCGTCACGCTGCAGGACGCCGGCCGCTGGGGCTATCTGCGCTATGGCGTGACGCAGGCCGGCCCGATGGACGCGCTCGCGCACGAATTCGCCAATCGCATGGCGGGCAATGACGCAGGCGCAGCGGCGATAGAGGTTTCGGTCGGCGGACTCGATATCGTGGTGGAGGAGACGCCGCTGCAGTTCGCCGTCGTCGCGCCGGGCTTTCGCGTGGCGCGCGACGGCGCCGCCTTGCCGGCAAGCTGTCTCGTCACGCTGGCGCCGGGCGAAAAACTCGCGATCCGCGCGGGCGAGAGCGGCGCCTGGGCCTATCTGGCGCCCGCCGGCCAGATCGCCGCGGAGCCGGAACTCGGCTCGCTGTCCATGCATGCGCGCACGGGCGTCGGCGGCGCGGGCCTGAAGGCCGGCGACCGGCTCGCGATCGCCGATCCGCGCGCTGGAGAAGCGGCTTCGCGCGCGCTCGCCGAATTTCGCGCGGCCGTCGATGCGCCCGTCCGCATCGTGCCGGGGCCGCAGGACGATTATTTCGACGCCGCCAATTTCGCGCATTTCCTGGAGGGGCCGTGGCGGGTGGCGGCGCGCAGCGACCGCATGGCCTATGCGCTGGAGGGGCCGCGCCTCGACCATTGCAAGGGCTTCAACATCGTCTCGGACGGCATCGTCTTCGGCGCGATCCAGGTTCCCGGCGACGGCTGGCCCTTCGTGCAGATGGCCGACCGCGCGCCGACCGGCGGCTATCCGAAGATCGGCACGGTCATCGCCGCCGATCTCGGCCGGCTCGCGCAGATGCGGCCGGGCGCGACCCTGCGCTTTGCGGTCGCGACGACGGAAGACGCGGTGGCGGCATGGCGCGCGGCGCGGTCGGCGATGGAGGCGGCGGGGCTTACGCCGGCGCTGGGCGATTTGTCGAGCGAGGCGCTGCTTGCGCGCAATCTCGTCGGCGGGGTCGTCTCGGCGCAAGCCTGGCCGGACTAGTCTCGCTTTAACAAGCCGTTAACCATAGGGCGCGAGAGTGGGCCGCCGGATACAACGAGAGCGCGGCGCCGCCATGGCCGAACCCCAAACCGCGAATGCCGAGAATGCCGACCTGCAGACCGACAGCGCCAAAGGCCCTGCGGCCGAGTCTGCGCTGAAGGCTATCGCCCATCTGCAGCAGGTGGCCGAGACGCTGGCCGCGGACGCCGCAAGGCTTGTCGAAGGCAGGCCTGAAGATGCGGTGAAGGAGAACGCCGCCGCGCCGCCTGTTGTGGCCGACAACGCAGCGGAAGCGCCGAAGCCGGCCTCGGCCTCCGGCGAGGATTGGCGCGCGCGCATCGGCTCTCTGCTTGGCCATGTCGCCTGGTCGCAAGCCGCCGCCGCCGCCGTGATGATGCTTGTCGTCGGCGGCGGCGCCTATCTCGGCCTGATGGATTATCTCGACCGCAAGGAAACCCAGCGCATGGCGGCCGAGGAAGCGCTTCGCCATCCGCCGGAGACGCTGGCCGAACGCGAATTGCGCGGCAAGATCGCCGAACTCGTTCTGGATCTGCAGAGCGTGCGCGCGCAGGTGAGCAAGATCGCGAGCGAAGCGCGCCTTGCCCAGACGCAATCGGCCGTGGGCGCGACGGCGGCGCAGAATGTCGCGCGCGTCGAGAAGCTCGAGAAGGAACTGGCGGCGAAGCTCGACAGCCAGGTCGCGCGCGTGGAACGGCTGGAGCGCCTTGCCGCCGACCCCATCGTGACGAGCTCGATCGCCAAGGACCAGAAGGCGCAGAACACGACCGCCGTCCCGCAAACCGCGGCAAAGCCGGGCCTGCGCACGCCCGATCCGTCGATGAAGCCGAATACGTTCGTGCTGCGCAGCGTGCGCAACGGCGTCGCCATGGTGCAGACCAGCCGCGGGATGCTGGAAGTGGGGCCGGGCGACACGATCCCCGGCGTCGGGCGCGTGCGCGCCATCCAGAAGATGGACGGCCGCTGGGTGCTCGTCATGCATGACGGATATATCGATCAGGACGACGACTGAGCGCGGGCGCGCGCAATCGCGCGCGACAGCGGCCGTCGCCTCGCGAACTGGCCGCGCATTTCGCCGCCCCGTTCCTTCTGCGCGCGGGCGAGAGCGTAAGCCTTGCAAGAGACGCGCTTTTGCCAGAGCGGCCAATTTGCTAATGCAGCGCAACGAAATTGCGGAGCGTGGCCGATGATCGTCGTGGAAGAACTCAATCTGGATGAAGTGAAGCAGGGTCTGGCTGACGGCTCGATCGCCCTCGTGGACGTGCGCGAGGACAATGAATGGGCGGCCGGACATATCCCGGGGGCGACGCACAATCCCCTCTCCCGACTCGATCTTTCAGCCCTCCCGCGCGACAAGCGCGTGGTCTTCTACTGCCGCTCCGGCCGCCGTACGCTGCAGGCGCTGGAAAAGGCCCAGACCGGCGGCCGGCCCGACGTGAAGGCGCATTTTGGCGGCTCGTGGCTCGCCTGGACGGCCGCCGGCGAACCCGTGAAAACGCCTTAGGCGATCCACCCGGCAAGGCGCAGCGCTACGCCCGCCGCTGCCGCGCCGGCCAGCGTCGCGACCATGCCGATCTTGAAGCGAAACACGGCGAGCGCCGCGGCAATCGCCAGCGCCAGCGCCCAGGCGTCGACGCTCGCCAGGACCGGCGCGTCGAATTGCAGGCCGAAGCCGCGCACGGGAGTCGTCTGCCGGAAGATTGCGTGAACGGCGAACCAGATCGTCAGGTTGAGGATGACCCCGACGACCGCCGCCGTGATGGCGGATAGCGCGCCCGAGAGCGCCGTGTTGTCGCGCAGGCGTTCGATGAATGGGCCGCCCGCGAATATCCAGAGGAAGCACGGCGCAAACGTCACCCAGGTGGCCAGCAGCCCGCCGAGCGCGCCGGCGGCCAGCGGCGCGAGCGCGCCGGAATCGCGGAAGGCGGCGAGGAAGCCGACGAATTGCAGCACCATGATAAGCGGGCCGGGCGTGGTTTCCGCCATGCCGAGCCCGTCGAGCATTTCGTGGGCGCTCAGCCAATGGAAACGCTCGACCGCCTGCTGCGCGACATAGGCGAGCGCGGCATAGGCGCCGCCGAAGGTCACCATCGCCATCTTTGAGAAGAAGATCGCGATCTGACTGAAAACGTTCGCGCCGCCGAGCGTCGCGACGACGAGCGCAACCGGCGCGAGCCAGAGGGGCAGCCAGACGGCGACGGTCGTGACGAAGCGCGCCGCCGAGGGCGTGGCGTGATCCGGCGTCGCTTCGCCCAGCAGGCTGTCGGCCGCCTGCGGGCCGGCGCCCGATCCGTGGCCGCCGCCCGGCGCGAAGGCGAAGCGGCCCGCGCGCGCGCCGGCGAAGCCGACGAGGCCCGCAGCCAGAACGATCAGCGGAAAGGGCAGGGCGAAAAAGAAAATGCCGACGAAGGCGAGGCCGGCGATCGCGCGCAGCGCATTGTTGCGCAGCGCGCGCTTGCCGACGCGCAGCAGCGCCTCGACGACGATGGCGAGCACGGCCGCCTTGAGGCCGAAGAACAGCGCGGCGACGAACGGAACCTGGCCGTAAAGCGCATAGACGGCGCTGAGCGCCATGATGGCGAACACGCCCGGCAGGATGAACAGGCCGCCGGCCATGACGCCGCCCGGCGTCTTGTGCATCAGCCAGCCGATGTAGGTGGCAAGCTGCTGCGCCTCGGGGCCGGGCAGCAACATGCAATAGTTGAGCGCATGCAGGAATCGCGTGTCGGAGATCCATCGCTTCTCTTCGACGACGATGCGATGCATGACGGCGATCTGGCCCGCAGGGCCGCCGAAACTCAGCGCGGCGACGCGCAGCCAGACGCGGAAAGCCTCGCGCATGGAGACGCCGTGGCCACGATCTTCATTGAGCCCAGTCGATTTCATGCGGCGATCCAAGACGCCGCCATGTGGGAGCGTGGCCGGCGTCGTGTCAACGCTCGCCCGCGCGCCCGCGTCAGTCGGCCTTGCGCTCCGTCAGGCCCACCCAGAAGCGCCTTCGATCCGAACGCCGCAGCACGTCGATCGGAATCGTGCGGCCGATCTTGTCGGCGCCAAGCAGGCGCACGATGTCGTCCGCGCCTGCGACGTTCGTTCCGTCGATCGACAGGATGATGTCTCCGGTGAGTATGCCCGTTTCACTCGCGGGTCCGCCCTGCGCGATGGCGGTGACGACTGCGCCGGTCGCCTGTTCGAGCCCGAGGCGCAACGCCACGCGACGGGGCAGAGGCACGGTGCCCGCGCCGATGCCGAGATACGCGCGGCGCACGCGGCCGTGGCGCACGATCTCGCCGAGCACGAATTGCGCGGTGTTGGCGGCGACCGCAAAACAGATGCCCTGCGCGCCCATGATGACGGCGGTGTTGATCCCGATCACCTCGCCGGCGCTCGACACCAGGGGGCCGCCGGAATTGCCGGGATTGAGCGCGGCGTCGGTCTGGATGACGTCGTCGATCAGCCGCCCGTTCTTCGCGCGCAACGAGCGCCCGAGCGCCGAGACGACGCCCGCCGTCACGGTGGCGTCGAAGCCGAGCGGATTGCCGATGGCGATGGCGATCTGGCCGGGGCGCAGCGCGCGAGAATCGCCGAGGCGGGCGGCGGGCAGTTTCTCGTCGGCGTCGATGCGCAGCAGCGCGAGGTCCGTGTCGGGATCGTCGCCGAGCACGCGCGCGGAGAAGACGCGGCCGTCGAGCGTCGTGACGCTGGCGCGCCTGCCGGCGGAAACGACGTGGCTGTTGGTCAGCACGAGGCCGTCGGGCGAGACGATGACGCCGGAGCCGGAGCCCGCGCTCTTGCCGTCGCCGCGCGCGAGATCGATGCGCACGACGCTGGCGCCGACCTGCTCCACCACGTCGGCGACGGTGCGCGAATAGGCGTCGAGCAGCGGCGCGTCGTTGCGGCTTGCGCCAGCCTTCGCAGCGGCGGGCTCGAGCGGCTCCTCGTCGAGAATGAAGTGCGTGTCGAACATGCGTCCTCCGTGGGACATCGTGCCTGCGGCGCGGCCCCCTCCTAACCCTCCCCCGCTCCGCGGGAGAGGGGAACGGCAGGCGCCCGTGTTCGACCCGCCTTGATGAAGCCACGGATTTTCTCCCTCTCCCGCGGAGCGGGGGAGGGCGGGGAGGGGGCCCGCGCCGCAGGCATTTTCGTGGTCAGACGACGCGATATGGGAATGCCGGCCATGCTTTTCAAATCGTGGGGCGGCCGGTTGATCGTCGCGCTTTTTCGTCCGACAATCCTCCCATGCGGGCGGCAGACCCGTCGGAGGAAATCCCATGAAAGCCATTGCTCCAGGCTTCGGCCTCGCCCTCGCGCTGACCCTCGGCGCGACGACCGCGCTCGCGCAAAAAGCCTACGGGCCGGGCGTGACGGATACGGAGATCAAGTTCGGCAACACCATGCCCTACAGCGGGCCGGCGTCGTCGCTGGGCACGGTCGGCAAGATCATGGCGGCCTATTTCGACATGATCAACGAGAAGGGCGGCGTCAACGGCCGCAAGCTGAAGATGGTCTCGCTCGACGACGGCTTTGCGCCGCCGAAGACCGTCGAGGCCGCCAAGCGCCTCGTCGAGGACGATCAGGTGTCCTTCGTCTACGGCACGATGGGCACGGCGCCCTCGTCGGCGATCGCGAAATATCTCAACGTCAACAAGGTGCCGCAGATCTTCCTGATCTCGTCGGCCTCCAAGTGGAACGACCCGAAGGGCATGCCCTATTCGATCGCGCTGCCCTGGGCGCCCAACTACATGAACGAGGCGAATTTCGACGTCGCCTATGCGCTGAAGAAAAATCCGAACGCGACGTTCGCGGTGCTCTACCAGAACGACGATTCCGGCAAGGACTACGTGAAGGGCATCAACGAAGCCTTCGCGAAAATGCCCGACAAGCTCCTGAAGATGACGCCGTTCGAGGTGACGGACCCGACCGTCGACTCGCAGGTCGTGTCTCTTGCCGCCACCAAGGCCGACGTCTTCCTCATCTATTCCGTGACGCCGCGCGCCTGCGCGCAGGCGATCCGCAAGGCCTACGAGATCGGCTGGCGGCCGATGCGCTTCCTCTCCTCGGGCTGCGCGAACATCGAAACGATCCTGAAGCCCGCCGGCCTCGACGCCGCCAAGGACATCATCACGCTCGCCTCGATCAAGCCGCTCGACACGGCGGCCAAGGATCCGGACCTCGACGCCTATGTCGATTTCATCAAGGCGCGCGTGCCCGGCGTCGATCCGAACTACGGCTCGGGCGAATACGCCTATTTCAGCGCCGCCGCGCTGGTCGAGCTGCTGAAGCAATGCGGCGACAATCTCACGCGCGAGAACATCCTGAAGCAGGCGAGCAACCTCAAGGGCGTGAAGGCGCCGCTGCTCCTGCCCGGGATCACGCTGAACACGACGCCCGACGACTACACGCCGCTGCGCGACGGCTACCTCATGCAGTTCAACGGCGAGAAGTTCGTCGTCATCAGCGACCTGATGAAGGGGAAGTGATCTTTCGCGCGATGCGGTCATGCCCGCGAGAGCGGGCATGACAATTCGCGCCACTCGACGTCACGAATTGACGCCATAAATTGTTCGAAGACATTTGCATTCGGAGCATGTGATGAAGCCCAAGAAATTCGGCGTCGGCCAGGCGGTGCGGCGCGTCGAGGATCAGAAGTTCATCACCGGCGCCGGGCGCTATACCGCCGACGCGCTGCCGCTGGACCGGCTGACCGCCGTCTTCCTGCGCTCGCCGCACGCCAACGCGCGCATCGGCGGCGTCGATACGAAGGCGGCGTCCGCCATGCCCGGCGTTGCGCTCATTCTCACCGCCGACGATATCGGCCATCTCGGGCAATTGCCGTGTCTGGCGCCCATGCCGAACGCCGACGGCAATGAAATGGAACAGCCGGACTATCCACTGCTCGCGCGCGGGCGCGTGCGGCACGTCGGCGACGCCGTGGCGATGGTCGTCGCCGACAGCGAATCCGCCGCGCGCGACGCAGCCGAAGCAATCCATGTCGATTATCATCCCGAGGCCGCCGTCATCGGCTCGAAGGCCGCCCTCGCGAACGGCGCGCCGCTGGTGTGGCCGGACTACAAGACGAATGTCGCCTTCGAAAACGCGGTGGGCAAGGCCGCCGACGTCGATCCGATCTTCGCGGGCGCCGCGCGCGTCTGTTCGGTCGAAGTCGTCAACCAGCGGCTCGTCGCCAATTTCATGGAGCCGCGCGCGGCCTGCGGCGAATATGACGCCAAGAGCAAGCGCTACACGCTGACGACATCGAGCCAGGGCGTGAACGGGTTGCAGGAGTCCGTCTCCGGCGTGCTCGGCATCGAGCCGCAGGACTTGCGCGTGGTGACGCACGACGTCGGCGGCGGCTTCGGCACGAAGACCTTCATCTATCGCGAATACCCGTTGCTGCTGGAGGCCGCGAAGCGCTGCGGCCGCGCGGTCGGCTGGACCGCCGATCGCACCGAGCATTTTCTTGGCGACGCGCACGGCCGCGACAATGTCACCAAAGCCGAAATGGCGCTGGACAAGGATGGGAAATTCCTGGCGCTGCGTGTCCACATTCTCGCGGACCTCGGCGCCTATCTCTCGCAGTACGGGCCTTACATTCCCTGGCTCGGCGCGACGATGGCGACGGGGCCCTACGACATTCCCAAGGTCCATGCTGTCTGCACGGCGGTCTACACGCATTCGGTTCCCGTCGACGCCTATCGCGGCGCGGGACGCCCGGAAGCGGCCTATGTGCTCGAACGCCTCGTCGACGCCTGCGCGCGCGAGACGGGAATCCCGCGCGAAGAGATTCGCGCGAAGAATTTCATCAAGCCGACGCAGATGCCCTATTCGACGCCGACGGAGCGCGTGTTCGACGTCGGCGAATTCGAGGGCGCGATGCGCAAGGCGCTCGAAAACGCAGACTGGTCGCGCTTTCCCGCGCGCCGCGAGGAAGCGAAGAAGCGGGGCAGGCTCCGCGGCATCGGCATGGCGAGCTATATCGAGTGCACCGCGTGGGGCGAGGGCGAGACGGGCAGCGTCACGCTCGACAAGGACGGCGGCTTCACCATCGTCATCGGCACGCAATCGAACGGGCAGGGCCATGCGACGGCCTATGCGCAGATCGTCGCGCAGCATCTCGACATCGACCCCGCGCGGGTGCGGATGGTGCAAGGCGACACGGATATCGTGAAGACCGGCGCCGGCACGGGCGGCTCGCGCTCGATCCCGGTCGGCGCGGTGATGGTGACGCGCGCCTCGGAGCAACTGGCCGAGCAATTGCGCAAGCTCGCAGGCGAGGCGCTCGAGGTCGCGGCCGGCGATATCGAGTTTTCGGACGGCGCGGCGCGCGTCATCGGCACGGATCGCTCGATCAGTTTCGCCGACATCGCGAAGCTGCCGCAGGCCAAGCCCGACCTGCTGACCGGCGGCGGCGAATTCGTCCCGCCGGACGCGACCTATCCCAACGGCACGCATGTCTGCGAGCTCGAGATCGACCCCGAGACAGGGGAGACGCAGATCGTGCGCTACACGGTGTGCGACGATTTCGGCATGACGCTGAACCCGCTGCTGCTGCAGGGGCAGGTGCATGGCGGCATCGCGCAGGGCGTAGGGCAGGCGCTGATGGAGCAGACGGTTTTCGACGCCGAGGGCCAGCTCCTGACGGCGAGCCTCATGGACTATCAGCTCCCGCGTGCGGAGAATCTGGCGAGGTTCGATTTCGAGACGCGCAACGTGCCCTCGACCACCAATCCGCTGGGCCTGAAAGGCGCGGGCGAGGCGGGCTCGATCGGCTCGACGCCGGCGGTGGTCAATGCCGTGATCGACGCCCTCTCCGTCTATGGCGTGACATCAATCGACATGCCGGCGACGCCTTCGAAAATCTTTGGGAAAATTGCGGCGGCCGGGCGGGCGCCGTGACCAGCGCAAACTTGCGCGAGCGCAAGCCGCTTCGGGGTTGATTGCGCGTCGCTGCCGGATTTTACTGCAACTTTGCTGCGACTTGACCGGGGCAGTAAAGTCACGTCGAGAGGGAAGGACTCAAGAATGAAATTCGTCGTCAGGACGCTGGTTATTTCGGCTGCGGCCGCCGTCGCCGTTTCGGCCGCCTATGCGCAGAGCGCGTCGATCGCCAAGCGCCAGAACATTCTCAAGGGCTGGGGCGACGCCACCAAGCCGGTCGCCGCCATGCTGAAGGGCGAAGCGGCCTATGACGGCGCGGCGGTGCAGAAGGCGCTCGCGGCCTATGCGACCGGCTCGAAGGAACTGGTGACGCTCTTCCCCGACGATTCCAAGTCCGGCGGCGACACGGCGGCCCTGCCGGGCATCTGGACCGACAAGGCGAAGTTCACCGGCATCTACGACAAGCTCGCGGCCGATTCGACCGCCGCCGCCGCCGCCATCAAGGACGAAGCGAGCATGAAGGCGAACTTCCCGAAGGTGCTCGGCAATTGCAAGGCCTGCCACGACGACTTCCGTCAGAAGAAGAGCTGACGGTCCCGCCATGAACGCCCCCGTCGCATCGCCGTCCGCCATGGCGGCCGGCGCCAGAGCCCTGGCCTGGGACGGGCCGACGCGTCTGTTCAAATGGTCGCTCGTCGCGCTGGTCGTCGACGGCTGGCTGAGCAACGCGTTCGGCGGGTCCTGGCCCGCCTGGCACAAGTGGAACGGCTATCTGGCGCTCACGCTGATCCTGTTCCGGCTGATGTGGGGCTTCGTCGGCGGCTCGACCGCGCGCTTCGCCAATTTCGTCGCGCTGCCCGGCCGCGCGCTCGCCTATCTGCGCGCGGCGGCGGGCGAGCCGCAGAGGTTTCTCGGGCACAATCCGCTTGGCGGCTGGATGGTCGTGGCGCTGATCGGCCTTGTCGGCCTGCAATGCGTGTCGGGCCTGTTCGCCGCCGACGAGGACCGTCTCGTGATCGAGGGGCCGCTGGTCGGACTCGTCGCGGATTCGACGGTCAGCTTCGCGGCGCGCTGGCATCACCGCCTGTTCGACGCGCTGCAAATTCTCGTTGCGCTGCATGTCGTGGCCACGCTGTTCTACACATTCGTGAGGCGCGAGCCGCTGATCGCCGCAATGGTCACGGGCTCCAAACCGCGCGCGCCCTACGTCGACCAGAAGACTGCGCAGCCGGGCTCGTGGCTCGCGGCGGGAGTCTGCCTGGCGGTCGCGGCGACGATCGTGTTCGGCGGCATTCTGGCGGCGGGCGGGAAGCTGTAGGCGCTATCCGTCATTGCGGACCAACTGGCCGCGCGCAGCGCGCGCTCGATGATAGGCTCTGCGAAGCAATCTATCCACCGGGTCTATCCGCATGGATGGATTGCTTCGTCGCTTCGCTCCTCGCAATGACGACTACTGAAGCGGCGAAGTTGCGCTCTCAGCTCACGCCGAGCTTCTTCTGCAGGCTCGTCGACGAAGTCGTGTACTGGAAGGTCAGCTTCTTGTCCGGATAGACGTAGCGGTGGACCTTCTGGGCCGCGAGCGCGCCTTCGTGGAAGCCCGACAGAATGAGCTTCAGCTTGCCCGGATAGGTGTTGATGTCGCCGATGGCGAAGATGCCGGGCGTCGACGTCTCGAACTTCTCGGTATCGGCCGGCACGAGGTTCTCGTGCAGATTGAGGCCCCAGTCGGCGATCGGGCCGAGCTTCATGGTCAGGCCGAAGAAGGGCATCATGCGCTCGCAGGCGACGTCGCGCGTCGTGCCGTCGTTGAGCTTGACGGTGGCGGTCGCGAGTTCGCCGCCCTCGCCCGCGATCGAGCCCACCTGGCCGATGACCAGGTCCATCTTGCCCTCGCGCACGAGTTCGCGCATGGCGTTGACCGAATGCGGCGCGCCGCGGAAATCGTCGCGGCGATGGACGAGGGTGATGCGCTTGGCCACCGGGTGCAGGTTCAGCGTCCAGTCGAGCGCCGAGTCGCCGCCGCCGACGATCATCACGTTCTTGTCGCGGAAATCCTCCATGCGCCGCACGGCGTAATGGACGGACTTGCCCTCAAAGGCCTCGATGCCGGCGATCGGCGGCTTCTTGGGCTGGAACGAGCCGCCGCCGGCCGCCACGATCACGCATTTGCATTCGAAGGTCTTGCCCGCGTCCGTCTGGACACGGAAGGCGGGTCGCTCCGCCGTGCCGAGCGCCTCGAGCGAGGTCACCATCTCGCCGAAGTGATAGGTCGGGTGGAACGGTTCGATCTGGTGCAGGAGATTGTCGACCAGCCCCTGGCCGGTGACGATCGGGAAGCCCGGAATGTCGTAGATCGGCTTTTCCGGATAGAGTTCCGAGCACTGGCCGCCCGCGCGCGGCAGGATGTCGACGAGATGGGCGCGGATGTCGAGCAGGCCCAGTTCGAACACGGCGAACAGGCCGGCAGGGCCCGCGCCGACAATGACGACGTCGGTGGCGATGATGTCGGTCATGCGAATCCTTTCGAAGCTGGGATCGCCGGCTCCCAGCCGGCCGGAGGCCGCGGTCCCGGATCAGCCCTGCTTGCCGGGCGTGGCCACCACGAGGCCATCGAGCGCGGCCGAGACCTTGATCTGGCAGCTCAGGCGCGAGGTCGGCTTCACCTCGAAGGCGAAGTCCAGCATGTCTTCTTCCATCGCGGAGGCCTTGCCGGTCTTGTCGATCCACTTGTCGTCGACATAGACGTGGCACGTCGCGCAGGCGCAGGCGCCGCCGCATTCCGCCAGAATTTCGGGGATCGAATTGCGGATCGCGGTTTCCATCACGGTCGAGCCGACCTCGGCGTCCACCGTGCGGGACTTGCCCTCGGAATCGACGAAGGTGATCTTGGCCATAGGCGAGAAACTTTCCTGAAGCAAAGGCGAAACGGATCGCGCCCGGAAGGGCGCGGCGCTGTTCCTTTATATGCAGGAAACCGGTTTGGCGAGGCCTTGAGCGCGACCTGCGCGCGACAAGGCGTCGCCGTCCTCTCAGCCGGCCGGCTGTTGCGCGCGGCAGGGGCGAGCGCTGGCCCGGATCAGAGAAGTTCGGCGATCGCGCCGCGGGTCGCCTCGACCGCAGCGGTCAAGGTCGACAACGCCTTGCCCAGATCCGCGCCGGCGCGGGCGTCGAGTTCATAGGCTTCGGCCGCAGCGGCCACGCCGAAGGCGCCGACGGCGCGCGCGGAACCTTTCAGCGTATGGGCGAGTTCGGCGCGCCATCGGGCTTCCGAGACCGGGCCGTCGGTCAGGCGGGCGACGATCTGGCTGGACTGGCGGTCGAACAGCCGCAGAAGCTCGGCTTCAAGATCGCGCTCGCCGAACGTCTGCCGGGAAAGATGGACGAGGTCGATCGGCCGTTCCAGGCTTCCGCTCATCGGAAGGTAAGCGTCGGCGACGCCGTCGGCATGAATGCGCGCGGGATTGGCCAATTCACCCTCCATGTGACTTTCCGTATGACCTGCCGCTCGAACCGAACTGCGCGAGCAAACGGAAATGTTGGGGCGCAAAGACTGAAATGCGGTTGAAAACGTGCGCTTGCCTCTACACTTCCGCAACATGGTGAAAGCAGCGTTAACGACGTTTTCACTCTGACGTTTGGCGCTGTTTCATTCAGAGTCTCTAAGCGATATGGTTACAATTGGTTAACGGTTCCGCAGGCGGGCGGAATCCGTCCGACGGCGGTCAGCCGAAGTTCGAGAGGCGTTTCATGGCGACCCAACCCAAGTCCAGCGATGCGGCCAACGCCGCCTTGTCGGCGATCGAAGAGGCCCTGAATCTGGGCCCGGCCGAACCGGCGCCGGAGGCGGCCAAGGCGGCGGGAAGGCCCGGCGACGCCGACAAGCCGCTGAAACTTCCTGCGATTCCGGCCGACGAGCTGGGCGCTCTCGGCGGCGCGAAAGGCCCCGAGTTCAAGGCGCCCGACCTCAAGACGCCCGAACCCAGAAGCGGCGAATCCAGGGCGGCGGACGCCAAGGGCGCCGAGACAAAACCGACCGAGAGCAAGGGCGCCGAGCCGAAGGCGGTCGCGCCCGCCACGCCGCCCGCCAATGACGACCGGCGGTCGGTCGGCCAGATCCTCCAGACCATGCAGGTGCGCCCGAGCAAGGGTCCCTACGTCGCCGCCACCGTGGCCTCGCTGCTGTGGGCCGGCCTGTGGTTCGCCTGGGCCATGGCCAATCGCGAAACCCTTCTGTCGGGCGACATCGCGCGGCTCGAGCCTGCGCTGGCCGCGCTCGCGCTCGTCGGACCGGTCCTGTTCTTCTTCCTGCTCGCCGTCATCGCGCGCCGCGCGCAGGAGATGCGCCTGACCGCGCGCTCGATGAGCGAGGTCGCCGTGCGGCTCGCCGAACCGGAAACCATCGCCACCGAGCAGGTCATCACGCTGTCGCAGGCGATCCGCCGCGAAGTCGCCTCGATGGGCGACGGCATCGAGCGCGCGCTTGCCCGCGCCAGCGAACTCGAAACGCTCGTGCGCTCGGAAGTCGCGACGCTCGAACGCTCCTATGCCGACAACGAGCGGCGCATCCGCACGCTGATCGACGATCTGTCGAACGAGCGCGAGGCGATCGTGCTCAACGCCGAGAAGGTGCGCGGGGCGATGAGCGGCGCGCACGAACATCTGTCCGACACGCTGGCGACGACCTCGCTGAAGCTCGCCGAAGCCGTGAGCGACGCGGGCGTGCGCGTCACCCAGTCGCTCGGCGCCAAGGGCGAGGAAATCTCGACATCGCTCGGCCAGACCGGCGAACGCCTCCTGCTCGGCCTGACCTCGCAGGGCGACCAGATCGTCGGGCGGCTGTCGGAAACCGGGATGCAGGTGACCGGCCAGTTGACCGGCGCGAGCGAAGCGGTCGTCGGCCTCCTGACCTCGAAGGTCGAGGAGACGACCGGCCGCCTGCGCGAGACCAGCGAGACGCTCGCGCTCGACCTGCAGGGCCGCAGCGAGGACATCGTCAAGCGGCTCGGCGCCCTTAGCGACACGATCGCGACCACGATCGACGGCCATGGCCGCGGCCTGCTCGACCGCCTGGCGGAAACCGGCGACCGCATCCACGAATCCGTGACCGTGCACGGCGGCGCGCTGGAGACGACGCTGAAGTCCAGCGCGCAGCAGCTTGCCGACACGCTGGAGACGCATAGCGGCTCGTTCGAGACGACGCTGCGCTCGAACACCGACCGCCTGGCCGACACGCTGACCACGCATGGCGGCGCGCTCGAGACGACGCTGCGCTCGAACGCCGAGCGTCTCGCCGACACGCTGACCACGCACGGCGGCGCGCTCGAGACGACGCTGCGCTCGAACGCCGAGCGCCTTGCCGACACGCTGACCACGCACAGCGGCGCGTTCGAGACGACGCTGAAGTCGAATATGGAAAAGCTCGTCGACTCGCTCGGCGCGCACGGCGGCGCCCTCGAGGACGCGCTCAGGACGAACACAGAGCATTTCACGGACACGCTCGCCGTCCATGTGGCGGAAGCCAATCGCTCCTTCGAGGATCACGGCGATCGCCTGTCGGCGGTTCTGGCCAATTCGCAGGAGAAGGCGCGCAACGATCTGGCGCAGCACGCCGACCGCGTTGTCTCGATCTATGTCGAGAAGACCGACGACGCCGTGGGCAAGCTCAGCCAGCACGCCGACAGCCTGCACGAGCGCCTGTCCGCAGTCTCGGCCTCCGCCCAGGCCGCCTTCGCGCAGCACAGCGAGTCGCTGCACGACCGCTTCGCGCAGACGGCGGTCGACATTCTCTCGGGCCTCGAAGATCGCACCGGCGGCATGGAGCGCCGCTTCGTGGCGTCTGCGGCCGAAGCGAGCCAGGCGCTGGGCGACCAGATGGAAGGGCTGGCCGCCAATTTCGAATCCGCGACGGGCCGCGCGCTTGCCGACATGCAGGGCCGGACGAGCGATCTGCATACGCGCTTCGCGACGACGGCGACGGACGCGGTCAACGCCATCGCCAGCCATGGCGATCGCGTGAACGAGACGCTGGCGACGCGCTTCGTCGAATTCACCGAGGCGCTGCGCCGTCACGAGGGGGAGACCGCCGAGCGCCTGGTCGGCCAGGGCGAACGCATCGCCGCCGATCTCGCCGGCCGGCTCGAGACGGTCGAGGCGGCCATGTCCGCCAACGGCCGCGCCGTCGCCGAGCGCATCGACCGTCGCGCCGAAGACGCGCGCGCGGCGATCGCCTCGCGGCTCGACGCCTTCGAAAACGAATTCGCGGCGCGCAGCGAGGAAGCGGCAAGCCGCATCGGCCACAACTCCAAGGCTTTCCAGGATACGCTCGCCGAACGTCTCGATTCCTTCGAGACGACCTTGCGCGCGCATGGCGGACATGCGGCCGACCGCATCGGCGAACACGCCCGCGGCTTCACCGATACGGTGGCCGGCCATCTCGACGCGGTCGAGCAAGCCGTCACCGTGCACGGCGCGGCATTCACCGATCGTCTCGCGGAACGGGCCGCTTCGATCTCCTCGGAGCTCAGCGCGCAGGTGGACGCTTTCGAGAGGCGCTCGAGCGACAAGATGCGCGACGCCGCCGAGCGCCTGGACGAGCTGGTGCTGCGCATCGACGGCGGACTGGAGGCGCGTTCGCAGACCTTCAACGACGCGCTGGCGCGTCGCGCGATCGAGATCGCCCGCGTGCTGGGCGAGGGCGGCCGCGAGGTGACGCAGGCGCTCGACACCAAGGCGCGCGAGATCGACGAGGCGCTGCTGGCGCGCACGACCGAGATCAGCGACACGCTGGGCGCCAAGGCGAGCGAGATCAACCAGACGCTCGGCGGCCGCGCCGAGGAGATCGCCGCGACGCTCGACGGCCGCATCCAGCAGTTCGAGGACCGCGTTGTTCGCCGTCTCGACCTCGTCTCCAACGAGATCGAAAGCCGCGGCCGCGAGGCGGCGGACATCCTGCACACCCGGCTCGAGACCGCGCATGACGCCATCAAGTCGCGCACGGACGAAATCTCCAGCGCGCTCGACGAGCGCATCGGCAATTTCGAGGAGCGCGTCGTCAATCGCCTGCAGGCGGTGTCCGCCGACATCGACCAGCGCGGCCATTCGGTGCTGGAGACGCTCGCGCAGCGCATTCAGGAGATCAGCACGACGCTGTCCGAAGCGCGCCGCGAACTCGACGTGGTTCTGCATACGCGCACCGGCCAGTTGTCGGAAGCGCTGGTGCAGCGCGTCGCCGGCATCAACGCCGAGCTGAACAAGGAGCTCGGCGCTCTCGGCGCCTCGATCGACGAGCGCGGCAAGGGGCTTGCGGACCTTCTGTCCTCGCGCACGACCGATCTGCATTCGATCTTCGACACCAAGGGATCGCTGCTCATCGACCTGCTCACCGCGCGGGGCGACGAGGTGTCCAGGGAACTCGCCAGCGTCGGCGAACTCGTCACCAACGCCATCGAGCAGCGCGGTTCGGCAGTCGTCGAACATCTCGCCCAGAAGCAGGGCGAGGTCGCCGTCGCGCTCGACCGTTCGACGCGGGCCCTGCGCGAAGCCATCGACGCCAGCGCCAGCCAGTCGGTCGGCGCGGTCAGCGGCGCGCACGAGAAGATCCGTAGCGAACTGACGGAAGTGCTCGGTCGCCTCGGCGAAACCAACACGGCGCTGCAGGGCATCGTCGGCCAGGCCTCGAGCGGCCTCGGCGCGCTCGACGCCGCTTTGGCCGAAAAGCTGCGCGACATGCGCAGCGCGATCGAGCAGGCCTCCACCGATCTCACGCGCGTCACGGGCGTGGCGTCATCGGTCGTCGGCGATGCGCAGGCGCTCGTCGGCGCGGTCGACGAACACAGCGCCTCGCTCGCGCAGAGCGCAAGCGAACTCGCCCGCACGCAGGCCGAGCTCGACCACACGCTCAGCGCGCGTCGCTCGTCGCTTGCCGAACTGCTCACGCAGCTCGAGGCGCGGCGCGACGATTTCGACAATGTGCTCACATCCTTCTCCGGCCTTGTCGAAAACGCCTTCCGCCAGTCGGAGAGCCGCGCGCGCGAAATCGGCTCCTTCCTCGCCGAAGCCTCGCAGGCCACGGCCGCTTCGGTCGAAGAGCAGTTCGGCGAAATCCGCGCCGCGACGGGCCGCGAGCGCGAACGCACGGCGGCCGCGCTGCGCGCCGCCTACGAGCAGGCGAACGAGCAGATGACGCGTCTGTTCGGCGAAGCGACCGAGCGATTCTCGACCGCCGCCGCCGACATCCGCGCCATGACGGCGGAAATCCAGCGCGAACTGGAGACGACGCGCGAGCAGGTTTCGCGCGGCGTCGCCGACCTGCCGCGCGAAACCGCCGAGCAGGCCAATACGATGCGGCGCATCGTCGGCGACCAGATCAAGGCGCTGAACGAACTGACCGCCATCGTCACGCGCGCGGGACGCGGCCACGACGTGGCGGAGGCCGCGCCCGCGATGCCGGCTGCGCGCCATATTGCGCCGGCGCAGCAGCCTGCGCCGGACCTGCGCCGCACGATCGAGCCGCCGCGCGCCCCGGAACCGATCAGCCCGCCGCCCGCAGCGCCGGCGCCGGCCGAGCCGCAGCGCGCGCGCATTCCCGCGCCGTCGTCGACCCGTCCGGCGGCAGCGCCCGCGGAGCGCGGCGCCGGATGGCTGAGCGACCTGCTCGCGCGGGCGTCGAGCGACGAGGAAGCCGCGCGGCCGGCGCAGCCCGCGCCGAAGCCGATCGATTCGCTCGACGCGCTGTCGCTCGACATTGCGCGGATGCTCGATCACGAAGCGGTGGTGGATCTGTGGGAGCGCTATCGCCGCGGCGAGCGCAACGTGTTCAGCCGCAGGCTCTACACGCTGCAGGGCCAGCAGGCCTTCGACGAAATCCGTCGGCGCTATCGCGCCGAGCGCGAATTCCGCGACACGATCGACCGCTATATCCACGAGTTCGAGCGGCTGCTGTCGGAAGTCGGCCGCGACGACCGCGACGGATCGCTGGCCAAGTCCTATCTCGTGTCCGACACGGGCAAGGTCTACACGATGCTCGCGCACGCCGCGCAGCGGTTCGAGTAGGAGCGGCGACCAGCCGAAGCGAACAAGGGCGGCGCCGAAAGCGCCGCCTTTTTTGTTTGCCCGCTCACGGCAGGCGGACGACTTTCGGAGATGCAAGCAAAGACCCCGGCCTCGCGGCCGGGCGTCCGCGTGAATGATGGGGATTGCCGAGCCCGGCAGCGCCTCCGCCTCTTTCAAATCGAACAGCGCCGCTTTAGCTTTATTTAGAGCTTACATAGGGCAAGCAGGCATGTTCGATGCAACCGACTTCCGACTCGATGGTCAGGTAGCCCTCGTCACCGGCGCCGGCGCCGGAATAGGCCGAGGCATCGCCATCCTGTTTGCGGGCGCCGGCGCGGCGGTTGTCGTCAGCGATCTTCACAAAGAGGCGGCCGAGGCTGTGGCTTCGGAAATCGAGGCGTCGGGCGGAAGGGCCGCGGGGCTGGCCTGCAACGTCACGAAGGAAGAAGATCTTCAGGCCGCCGTACAGATGGCGGTCGATCGTTTCGGCGGGCTGACGATCCTGGTCAACAACGCCGGCGGCGGCGGGCCGAAGCCCTTCGACATGCCGATGGACGAGTTCCGCTGGGCGTACGAGATCAACGTCTTCGCGCCTTTCCGGCTGACCCAGCTCGCCGCGCCGCACATGGAAAAGGCGGGCGGCGGCGCGGTGCTGAACATCTCGTCGATGTCGGCCGAGAACAAGAATGTGCGCATGGCCTCCTACAGTTCCTCCAAGGCCGCGATCAGTCATTTGACGCGCAACATCGCGTTCGACCTCGGCCCAAAGAACATCCGCGTCAACGCCATTGCGCCGGGCGCGATCCGGACCGACGCCCTGGCGAAGGTCATGACGCCGGAGGTCGAGCGGGCGATGCTGAAACATACGCCGCTCAAACGGCTCGGCGAACCGGCCGATATCGCCAACGCCGCCCTGTTCCTTTGCGCGCCGGCCGCATCGTGGGTCAGCGGACAGATTCTGACGGTGTCGGGCGGCGGCGTCCAGGAACTGGACTGATATTTCAAAGGCGCGCTCGAGACGAAGGGGGCATTGTCATGAGCTTCGACGCATTCGCAGAATTTCGCATGCATGGCCACAGCGTCATCATCACGGGCGGCGCTCAGAACATCGGCGCGGGCATCGCCAGGACGCTGTCCGGCGCCGGCGCGAAGGTCATGATCGCCGATCTCAATGGCGAGATGGCTGCGCAGACCGCCGCCGAGATCGCAAAGGAGACCGGCAACCAGTGTCGGGGCATTGCCTGCGACGTGACGGACCAGGCTGCGATCGACGCCGCCGTCGCGGCGACCGTCGAGGCCTTCGGCGGTATCTCGACCCTGATCAACAACGTCGGCTGGGGCGGCCGCCAGAAGGATCCCGCCGCGATCCCGGAAGACGAATTCCTGCGCTCCTACAGGCTCAATACGATCAGCGCCTATCGCATGAGCATGGCGTGCCTTCCGCATCTGGAGAAAGCCGCCAATGCGTCGATCACGAATTCAGGGTCGTTTTCCTCGGCGACGCCCGCCTACGACATTTTGCCCTACGCGACCGCGAAGGCGGCGCTGAACCAGATGATGGTCTCGCTGGCGCACATGCTGAACAAGCGGGTGCGCGTGAATTCCGTGCTGATCGGGACCGTCATCACCGAGGGCTACGGGAGCGCCGGCATCACGCCGGAGATGCAGGAGCGGATGATGCATCCGGACAATCTGATCGGCCATCCCGGCCGGCCGCAGGACATCGCCAACGCAATGCTCTGGCTGTGCTCGCCGGCCGCGGGCTGGGTGAGCGGACAGACGATCAACGTGCACGGCGGCGGCAACGTGGTTCGCCTGTTCGGCGAATGAACCTGCCATCTCCGTCCTTCGGCGCCGACGGCGCCGTGCGCAATGCGAGAGAGATTCGATGAGACGACTCCTGCGATCGACGATGGCGGCCCTCGCTCTCGTGACGTCCTTCGCTCAACCGTCCGCCGCCAGCGACGGCGGCGGGAAGCTCAGCAACGAACAGCTCTTCACGCTCCTGTTCGTCGATCAGGGGCGGTCCTTCGGCTACCAGACCATGATGGCGCGCATCCAGGTCGACACCGTCAAGGCCGAACTGGAGCGGGATCGGGCGCTGCTCGACCAGAACGAGAAGCTCTTTCAGAGGAAGGCCATTCCCCTCATCCAGCTCGAGCTTTCGAAGCTCAAGGACGCCTGGAACAGGAAGCAATTGATCGTTGCGGAAAAGAGCCTGGCCTATGTCAGCGCCGAGCGCGAGGCGATGACCCAGATGGCGAATTATTTTGCGGGCGCGCCGGCCTCCATCGATACGCTGTACGCCGCGTTCCTGCGCGGCTGGGAAGCAGGATGCGACAAGGGGCCGGACGAAGTGGTCGCGATGCAGGCGTGGCTCGCCTATGCCGAGAAGTCGCTCGAACGCGCGCAGGAACTCAACCGACGCGGAAGCCTGCCGCAAAGCGCCGTTCTCGAACGCAAGGCGCAGGTCGACATCGCCCGGTCGAACTACAGCAACCGCGAGGCGGGCCTCGCCAAGTGCCGCACCGTTCTGTTTCCGAGCCTCGAACAGGTCAAGGCGATCGGTCGATGACTTCGGACCATCCGGATTCACGTCATCAGACGGCGCGATCGGGCAGCGACGCAAGGCGCGCTTCGATTCTCAAGGGCGCGGTCGTTTCCGGCGCGATCAATGCGCTGATCAACGGCGCCATCCAGGCGTTCATGCTGCGCGGCGCGACGTCGATCCCCTTGTCCGTGGATTCGATCAGCGCGGGAGCGCATACCGTATTCGCATCCGCCGTGCCGCTGGCGGTTTCTCTCGCGGTCATCCTCACCGTCGTCGCCTATTGGACGTTGAAGACGCCCAAGAAGCCTTTCGTGCCGACTGCGCTATGGTTGGCCATCAAGCACGGCGTCTTCGCGTTCGGGGCAATTGTCGCCGCCGCCGTGGTGTGGCAGCGCGCGTTTGGAACGGTCGAAGTCAGCGTCGCGACAGCGGTGTTCATCCTTGGCGTTATTGCGGGTCTCGTCGCTGGCGTCGTCAATTACATGACGATCTCCGCCATTGCCGACGATGCGCTGTAGATGCTTTGGCCAGCCGCCAGCGCAGATCGGCCGAACGCCTCAGCGCTGCGCGGAGTCCGGACGCGCTCGAAAGCCGGCCTTCGCCGTCACACCGCCGCCGCCGTCCAGCTCACCATCTGGCGCAGCACGTTGGCGAGCGCGGCGTCCAGCGCCTCCGCCGCCTTGCCGTCGGCGGTGCGGTCGGCGGGCGCCGTCGCGCTGAAGACCTTCGCCGCCACGGGGCGGCCGGTGCGGTCGGACACGATGCGCGCCGACAGTTCGATGCGCGCGATGTTGTCCGTCACGTTCACCTCGAAGCGCCTGACGTCGACATGCAGCGAATAGTCCGACGCGCCGCCGGGGCGCACGACCGATTTCATCAGCCGCGCGTTCTCGAATGAGGCGATGATCTTCGACTGCAGCAACGCCGGCAGGTTGTCCGCCCATTTGGCGCCGGCGAGATAGGCGAGCTGGTCGGGGCCGGTGCGGATGACGATGCGCTCGGAATCGAGCGGGCCGTCGGCTTTGGGCTCGGCGATCGCGAGCACGCCGCGGATGGAGCCCGCGCGCATCTTCGCGGCGGGAACGGCGGCGAGATCGAAGCTCGCGAGCTGCTCGCCGCCGCAGCCGGCAAGCAGCAGGCCGGGCGAAGCGATCAGCGCCAGAGCCCGAAAGAGGCGGCGAAAGGGATGCAGAAGGGCGCCCCCCGGCGTCGAGGCGAGCGACTGCGCGGGCGGAAGCGACTTCGGGCCGGGTCGGAAGCGCAGCGCCATCAGGCCATCAACACCAATTGCGCGCGCACAGGCAAGTGCAGAACATCGCGGTCGTTAACTTTCATTTTTCGGCGTTCATCTGCCCCTGTATTCCGGCAGGTCGGGCTTGCCGCCGAAAATGACCTGGCTCGGATCGCGCTTGATCGAGCGCACCGCCTTGTTGATCTCGTCCAGCGTCTTGCGGCCGTCGGCGGCGAGCGCCTCGTACTGGCGCAGGCCGGGGCCGGTGAAGCGCGTGATGCCGGCGGCGATCTCCTTCAGCCGCGAGTCGACGTTGTCGGCCACGCGCTTGAACGAGCGGGCCGCCTCGCCGATGTCGACCACGGTCTTGCGCACCTCGCCCTTGCTGTCGCTGAGCAGGCCGTTGACGTTGTCCATGGCCGTGTCGAACTTGCGCGCCGATGAATTGAGGTTGGCGATCAGGGAGCCCATGTCGCCGGAATTGTTGGCGAGCGCGTCGGTGAAGGTCTTGACGTTGGCGACCGTCTTGTTGATGTCGGACGAATTGCTGTCGAGCAGCTTGTTCGCGCGGTCGACGAAGGCGCCGAGCTGGTCGGCCAAACGCTGGCCGGTCTCGATCAGGCTCTGGAACTGCGAGGGGTCGGCGCGCAGCGTCGGGTAGCTCTCCGAGGGCTGGAGTTCCAGCGTCTTGGCGGAAGGGCTGCCGCCGTAGAGCGCGAGCGCCGCGACGCCGGTCAGGCCGGACATTTCCAGCCGCGCGCGCGTGTCGGTCTTCACGGGCGTGTTCTTGTCGACGTCGATATGGGCGATGACCTCGCCGGGATCGGCCGGATTGAGGCCGAGATGCGTGACGTCGCCGACGCGCAGGCCGTTGAAGGTGACCGCGCCGCCGCGCGACAGGCCGGCGACCGAGCCGGTGAAGACGACGTCGTAGCCGCGCCGCGCCGCCGTCTTGGAGGGGCCGGAGAACCACAGGACGAAGCCGAAGCCGGCGAGGATCACCGCCAGCGTGAAGGCGCCGATCAGCACGTAATTGGCCCGCGTCTCCATCAGCGGTCTCCCGCCGTCGCGGGGGCATGGCGATCGTCGCGCGTCAGCGCCAGGACGCGGCCGCGCTTGCCCCGGAAGTAGGCCTTCACCCAGGGGTGTTGGGAGGAGAGCATGGTCTGAATCGTCCCTTCGGCGATTACCTTGCCATCGGCGAGCGCGGCTATCCTGTCGCAAATCGCGTAGAGGCTGTCGAGGTCGTGGGTGACCATGAAGACGGTGAGGCCCAGCGTGCGCTGCAGGGTCTGGATGAGGTCGTCGAATTCGGCGGCGCCGATCGGGTCGAGGCCGGACGTCGGCTCGTCGAGAAAGACGAGTTCGGGGTCGAGCGCCAGGGCGCGGGCGAGCGCGGCGCGCTTGATCATGCCGCCGGAGAGCTGCGAGGGGTACTTGTCGGCGGCGTCGCGGGGCAGGCCGACGAGCTCGATCTTGAGCCGCGCCAGTTCGTCCATCAGGCGCTGCGAGAGATCGAGATGCTCGCGCATCGGCGCCTGCACGTTCTGCTTGACGGTGAGGCCGGAGAACAGCGCGCCCTGCTGGAACATCACGCCGTAGCGGCGCTCCAGCGCGCGGCGGTCGTCGTCGGCGATCCGGTCGAGATCCTTGCCGAAGAGTTCGATCTTGCCGGAGCGCTTCGGCACGAGCCCGAGGATGGTGCGGGTCAGCACCGACTTGCCCTGGCCCGAGCCGCCGACGAAGCCCAGCACCTCGCCGCGCCGGACGTCGAGGTCGAGGCCGCGCATGATGATCTTGGGGCCGAAACCGACGACGAGGTCGCGCACGCGGACGATGACGTCCGCCTGCCTCGTTGCGTCGGTTGTTTCAACGGCCATGCGTCAGTACTCGATGGATGCAAAGAACATGGCGAACAGACCGTCTACCACGATCACCATGAAGATCGACTTTACGACGGAGGCCGTGACCTGCCGGCCGAGCGACTCGGCCGACCCCTGAACGGCGAGCCCCTCCATCGCGCCGATCAGGCCGATGACCAGCGCCATGAACGGCGCCTTGATCAGGCCGACCATGAAAGTATTGAAACCTATGGCCGTTTTGAGGCGGTCGAGGAAGAGGTCGGGGCTGAGGCCCGCATAGCCCCAGGCGACGACCAAGCCGCCGAAAATGCCGGCCATGTCGGCCAGAAAGGTCAGCATCGGCAGGGACAGGATCAGCGCCAGCAGGCGCGGCGTCACCAGCACGTCCATGGGCGAGAGGCCCATGACCTTCAGGGCGTCGATCTCCTCGCGCATCTTCATCGAGCCGAGTTCGGCGGTGATCGCCGAGCCGGAGCGGCCCGCGATCATGATGGAGGTGAGCAGCACGCCCATTTCGCGCAGGATCAGGATGCCGATCATGTTGACCGCAAACGTCTCGGCGCCGAAGTAGCGGAGCTGGAAAATGCCCTGCTGCGCGACGATGCAGCCCACGAGGAAGTTGATGAGCAGGATGATCGGCACCGAGCGCAGGCCGAAGCTCTCGATGTGATAGACCAGCGAGGTCATGCGGAAGAGGTGCGGACGGCCGAGCGCGCGCAGCAGCGCGATGACGGCCTCGCCGAGGAAGCCAACGCCGTGGATCAGGTCCTGCCAGGCGCCGACAACGCTGGCGCCGATATCGGCCAGCATGTCGCGAAGGGGATGGCCCGGCGGGCGCTTCGGCGCCTCGAAATCGCGATAGCCGGCGGCCGCCAGCAGGGTGGACTGGGCGGGCCGGGCGTTGGCGATCTGGCTTTCGACGCCGGCCGCCTCGAGAATCTTGCGCGCGCGGTCGATCAGCCAGGCGCCGCCGGTGTCCATGCGCTCGACGCGGGCGAGGTCGATGACGGCGGCGCGCGCGCCGGCCGCCGCGCCGATCAGGCTGTCGGAGGAGCGCTCCATCTCCTCGCCCGATTCGAGCGTCCAGTCGCCGCCGAGGTTCAGGCGGGTCTGGTCGCCGGCGCGCTCGACGGTAAATCCGGGCTTGGCTGACATGAAACCCCAAGCTTCGCGCGGCGTCCCCATCGAACCGTCGCGAAGCAGCGCGAAGAATCTCATATTTCGGCCCTGCGGGAAAGGTTTAGGCGAAAACCGCCCCGAAGCGGTAAGCATCGGGACCCCTAGCGCCGTCCCGAGATTCGCATGGCCCGAACCCTGACCGTCGCCGTCGAACGCTTTCCGATCGCCGGAACCTTCACGATTTCGCGCGGCGCCAAGACCGAAGCCGTCGTCGTGACGGCGGCCATTTCCGACGGGCGGGCGAGGGGACATGGCGAATGCGTGCCCTACGCCCGCTACGGCGAGAGCGTGGACAGCGTGACCGCGGCCATCGAAAGCGCGCGCGAAGGGATCGAGGCGGGCTGCGACCGGGCGGCGCTGCAAGACCTCCTGCCGGCGGGCGCGGCGCGCAACGCGCTGGATTGCGCGCTGTGGGACTACGACGCCAAGCGATTGAACGTGCGCGCCTTCCAGACGGCCGGCCTGCACCGGCTTTCGCCGGCGACCACCGCCTATACGATTTCCGTGGGAACGCCCGAGGCCATGGCGGAAGCGGCGGCGAGGGCCGCGGCGCGGCCGGTGCTCAAGATCAAGCTGGCGGGCGCCGGCGATCCCGCGCGCATCGCCGCCGTGCGGGCCGCAGCGCCCGAGGCGCAGCTCATCGTCGACGCCAACGAGGCCTGGGCGGAAGCCGATCTGGAAACGCATTTCGCCGCCTGCGCCGCGGCCGGCGTGGCGCTGGTCGAGCAGCCGCTGCCGGCCGGCCGGGACGACGCGCTTGCGCGCGTGAGACGGCCGATCCCGGTCTGCGCCGACGAGAGCGTGCACGACCGCGCCGGCCTCGCCGCGCTCAGGGACCGCTACGACGCCGTCAACATCAAGCTCGACAAGACCGGCGGCCTGACCGAGGCGCTGGCGCTGGCGACCGAGGCCGAGCGGCTCGGCTTTTCCCTGTTCGTCGGCTGCATGGTCGGCACGTCGCTGGCGATGGCGCCCGCCATGCTGCTGACCGCCCGCGCGCAATTCGTCGATCTCGACGGGCCGCTGCTGCTGGCGCGCGACCGCGAACCGGGGCTCGTCTACGACGGGTCGATCGTGCATCCGCCCGCTCCGGAATTATGGGGCTAAGCCGTCGGCCACTTACTGGGCCTGATCTTAAATTCGTATTTACAACTGACACTTAATGTCGGTTCACCGAAACCGTCCAAGTGCAGTCATGCCCCCAGGTCTGTTCTTTTCCGCGGTCGGCGCAGCTCATCGCCTTGCCCGCAGCTCCGATGGCGCCGTCGCCATCCTGTTTGCGGTCGCGCTTTTCCCGATCCTGATGGCCGCTGGCGGGGCGATCGACTATGCCGCGACCATGCGCGCCAAGCAGTCTCTGGATACGCTCGCCGATTCCGCGGCGCTGGCCGCCGCGGAATTCGCCTCGCAGCAATATCGCAACAACAATGCGAGCTGGAATGCGCTCGGCGTTGCGGCCGGCCAGAAGACGTTTGCCGCCGGCGTCGTGCCCAATCGCGCCGACATCGCCGTGTCGGCGCCTTCCGTCGTCGTGTCGCTCTCGGGGCAGATCATGACGGCGACGGTCTCCTACAGCGCAAGCGTGAAGACCAATCTGCTGAAGATCGCGCGCATCAATACGGTTGGCGTGACCAACACCATGACGACCAGCGTGACGGTGGCCAAGTACACCGACCTGCACGTCGTCATCGACAATTCCGAATCCATGGGCATGGCGGCCTCCGCCGCGGACGAAAGCATCCTCCAGACCCGGCTCGGCACGACCTGTTTCCTCGGCTGCCATCTGCCCGGCAACGACACGGTCGCCTCGTATCGCGCGGCCGGCGCGACGTTGCGCATCGACGTCATCAAGAATGCGGTGATCCAGTCGCTGAACGGCCTCTCGACGTCGACGGCGGCCGGAACGGTGCGCGTCGCCGTCTACACGTTCAACAACACGTTGCAGCAGGTCTTTCCGCTCTCCAGCAATGTGCCGGCGGCGATCAGCGCGGTGAGCGGCGTGGATCTTGCGACCGACGGCGGCGGCACCAATATCACCTATTCGCTGAATTCGCTGAACGCCGTGCTGCCGACGCCCGGCTCCGGCATGAACGCATCCTCGCCGAAGGGCGCGGTGCTGCTGTTCACCGACGCCGTGCAGGATCACGAAAGATATACGGCGGCGACAAACACGTGGGCCAACGACCCGAACTGGGTTCCCTATTCGCCCTCGGTCTACAACCAGTGGGACTACCAGCCGATCGACCCCGGCGCCTGCGCGCCGATCAAGGCCAAGGGCTATTCCATGCTGGTGCTGAACGCACAGTACGTCATCACCTCGACCGACCTTGCCGAGCAGAGCCGCTACGGCGACATCCAGAACGTCGTGCTGCCGGCGGTGCCCGCGAACATCCAGGCCTGCTCGACGGGCGCCGGCCATTTCTATTCCGCCAACTCGCCGGCGCAGATCACCTCGGCCGTGACGACGATGTTCGCCAGCGCCGCCAACAATGTCGCGCGCCTGACGCGCTGAGGCGGACGCTGGACGGCGCGAGGCGCCCGCGCCATATGCCGGCGAGACGCGCTGCGCGCGAAGCGGCATTGGAGGCGGGCGATGAGATTTCTGGCATTGATCGGCGCCCTGGCGATCGCCGGCGCGCTTGCCGCCGCCGGCTTTTTCTTGGGCGGCTTTTTCGATATTTCCACGACATGGGAAGATCCGGCGCCCGTGACGAAAGCCATCGCGCGCGTGCGCGACGCGTCGATTGCGCGCCGCGCCACGGACAAGCCGCCCGCCGACTACGCCAGTCCCCAACGTGTGCAGGCTGGCGCGCGCGCGTTCGCGACGCTTGGCTGCGTGAACTGCCACGGTGCGCCCGGCGTGAAATGGCAGAAATTCTCCGAGGGCATGAACCCCGCTCCGCCGGATCTGAAGGAAGAAGCGGGCGGCCTGACGCCGTCGCAGGTGTTCTGGGTGGCCAGGCACGGCATACGCATGACGGGCATGCCGGCCTTCGGGGAAGCGGCCTCGGAGGACGAACTCTGGTCGGTCGCGGCTTTCGTGAAGAAACTGCCGGACGTCTCGGAGGCCGATTTCAAGGCGTGGACGGCGGGCGCGGAAGCGCCGAAGCAATAGTCGGCCGCTCCGTCGCAGGTCGCACAGTCGCGAGTCGTCGTCCCGAAAGCCTGGCCGACCATTCAAGACTCCTCATCCTGAGGAGCCGCGAAGGGGCGTCTCGAAGGATGGCCAAGGCGCGGAACCCTGAATCATGCTTCGAGACGCCTGCTGTGCAGGCTCCTCAGCATAAGGGAATCGGATCGGCCGCATGAAAGGTCCGGCCGGCGCGCAGCGCGACCTGCGCATCCTCGTCATCGCGGCAGGAATCGCCGCAGCGCTGTCGTTCCTCGTCGTGGGGCTCGCCTTCGATCTGCAGACCTACGGCGACGGCTCGATCTTCTCCTATGCGGTTGCGACGCGCGAAGTCTGGGCCTTTCACTGGCATAACATCGCGACGCGCGCGGCGACCTATGTGTTGACGCTGGCGCCGGGCGAGATCGCGGTCGCGCTGACCGGCGCGCCATCCGCCGGCGTGTTCGTCTACGGCCTGTGCCTGTTCGCAGCCCCCGCCGTTTCGCTCGCCGCGACCTTCGCGCTCGACCGCTCGGCCCACCGCCTGTACTTCGCCTTCGCCTGCGCCTCGACCGCGCTCGCCTGTCCGCTGGTGTTCGGCTTTCCGACGGAAATGTGGGTCGCGCACGCCTTGTTCTGGCCGGCCTTCGCCTGCGCGATGACCCTTTCCGTCTCGTTCGTTTCGAGCGCGCTGCTTGCCGTCTTGACCGTCGCGCTCGCGCTCGCGCACGAAGGCGGGCTCGTGCTTGCCTTCGGCATCGTGGCGGCGACGGCGTTGCGCGGGCTCGGCGAAGCGCGCTTCCTGCGCGCGCTTTCCGGTTTCGCGCTTGCGCTCGTCACGTGGCTCGCCGTCAATCGCGTCGCGCAGCCCGACGCCTATTTCGGCGAAGTGCGGCTGCGCGCCGCATCCGAGTTCTTCGACGGCAGGATTTTCGTCGCGCCGCCTGTCCTCCTGCTGCTGGCGGCCGTCGTCGCCTATGCGCTTCTCCATCTCGCCCTGTCGCGCATCGCGGGCCGTCGCGCGCCGCTGATCGCCGCGGCTTTCGTCGGCGGCGCGCTCATTGTCTGGTGGGCGCTGTTCGACATGGCTCTCCACGCCGACAACCGCTATTACCTGCGCACCGTCCTGCTGGTCGCGACCTGCGCGTTTGCGTCCGTCGCCGGACTGATGCAGCTTGCCGCGGAAAACACGGCCGTCGCGCGCGTGACGCCGCTGCAGCGCGCGTTGTCTGCGATCGCAAGCGACAATTTCGCGCGCGGCGCCATCGGCGCCGTTGCGCTGGTTCTGCTCGTTCATGTCGTCGAGACCGCGAAATTCGTGCGCGGCTTTGCCGGCTATCGCGCCGCCGTGCGCGCGCTGGCTCTGGGCGAGGCGTCCGATCCGCAGCTCGGCGCGCCTTTTCTCGTGTCGTCGCAACGCATCCGGCCCGATCTCCAACGCCTGTCGTGGTTCTCGACCACGCCTTACCTCTCGGCGCTCGTCGCGGATTTCAGGCCGGGAAAACTAGTCGTCGATCCCGCTGGCAATTACTTCTGGCTCTCCTGCGCGACGGCGACCGAAGCCGTCGATGCGATGCGCGCGGTTCCGAAAGAGACGCGCGAGATGATCCGCGTCTACTCCTGCCTGCATCGCAACTAGCGCATTCCATGAAAAGATAGAAGCGCGCCGCCAACGAGGAAACGCTCCACATCAATCGTCCCTGCGCGGATCGAGCGCGGCGGCGACAGCGAGCGCGAGGCCGAGGGCGGCGACGCCGGCCATGAACAGATAGGCCGAAAGCCCGAACGCCGTCCACAAATGTCCGCTCATGACCGACACGAAGGCCATGGTCAGCGCGTTGGCGCCGGATATCCAGCCCTGCGCCTGCGCGCGGCGCGTTTCGCCGACGAGGCGCGTGAGCGCGAAGATCGAGCCGAGATGCGTCGCCGCGAAACTGAAGGCGTGCAGCGCCTGGCCGACGAAGACGAGCGCCGTGTTCGTGGTCGCCGCCATCAGTAGCCAGCGCAGGATGGCGAAGAGCGCGCCCGCGATCAGCAGGCCGTAGGCGCGGCTCGCGCCGCCGAAGCGATTGGAGGCGAGAAAGAAGGCGATTTCCGTCGCCACCCCGATCGCCCACAACAGGCCGATGACAAAGTCGCTGTGTCCCTGCGCGCGAAAGGCGATGGAGCCGAACGTGTAGACGACGGCGTGGCTGGCCTGGATGAGCGCGCCGGCGAGCACGACGAGGACGACGACGCGCGGCCGCGCGATCGTCTCGCGCATTTGCACGGCGCCGGCGCCGCCCATGCGCGCATCCCGCGGCGCGAGCAGCACGACGCCGACGCTGGCGAGCGCCATGACGCCCGCGATCACGTAGATCATGGCGCCAGGCGGAAAGAGGCCGACGAACCAGCCGCCCGCCGCCATCAGCACGAGCACGCTCACCGAGCCCGCGCCGCGCACGACGCCGTAATCCAGCAGGCGTTCGCCGGCGACGGCGCGGCGTCGCGCCTCGCGCAGCACGATGGAATCGGTGAGCGCGATCATCGGCCCCTGACTGAAGGCGCTGACGACGATGCACAGGAACACGAGCGCATAGGCCGGCTGCACGAGGCCCGCGCACAGGCTCGCCACCGTCATGCCGAAGCCGCAGACGCCGAGTAGACGCGCTGTGCTTCCGTGTTTGTCCGCAAGCGGCGGAATGAGGAGATTGGAGACAAAGCGCGCGATCGGCGTCGCGCCGTTGATGAGCGCGATCGATTCGGCGGCAAAGCCGATGCTCGCATACCACAGCGACTGGAAGGGCAATTGCACGCCGACGGGCGCGAAGACCAGCAGGTTCAACGCGGCGAGGCGTGACGCGGATGCGCCGGTCTTTGGGGCTGCCCCGGACAATTCGTTTCCCATGCAAGAAGATGCGCCGCCGGGCGCAGGCGGTCCTCATAGCAGATCGCCCGGCTTCACGCGCGCTTGCGGCGGGCGGCGAAGCGCTTCATCCTCGCGGGCCGAAAGAGGGAGCGCCCGTGGCCAAATTTCCGACGACCATCGCCGGCAGCCTGCCGAAACCAGCCTGGCTGGCCGAGCCCGAAAAGCTGTGGGGCGCGTGGCGCGCGGAAGGCGCCGAACTCGACGGCCTCAAGCGCGACGCGACGCTGCTGTGGCTGAAGCTGCAGGAAGACGCCGGCATCGACATCGTCGGCGACGGCGAGCAGTCGCGCATCCATTTCGTGCACGGGTTTCTCGAGCAGATCGAGGGCATCGACTGGCGGAAGAAAACCGCGATGGGCATTCGCAACAACCGCTATGTCGTGGACGTGCCGACGGTGACGGCGCCGGTGAGGCGCAAGGCCTCGGTCCACGCGAAGGAAGCGGCGGTCGCGCGCGAGCATACGAAGCGCAAACTGAAATTCACGCTGCCCGGCCCGATGACCATCTGCGACACGATCGCCGACGGCCATTACGGCCGCCGCGCCGACATGGCGATGGCCTTTGCGAGGGCGCTGAACGAAGAGGCGCGCGAGCTGGAAGCGCTCGGTGTCGACGTCATCCAGTTCGACGAGCCGGCGTTCAACGTGTTCATGAGCGAGGTCGTGGACTGGGGCGTGCCGGCGCTGGAAGCGGCGGCCGAGGGCCTCACATGCGAGACGGCGGTGCACATCTGCTACGGCTACGGCATCGAGGCCAACATCAAGTGGAAGGAAACGCTGGGCGAGGAATGGCGGCAGTACGAAGCGATCTTCCCGGCGCTCAACAAATCGCGCATTGGCGGCGTGTCGCTGGAATGCGCGGGCTCGAAGGTCCCGATCTCGCTGATCCGGCTGCTGTCGGACAAGCAGATTCTGGTCGGCGCGATCGATGTGGCGACGAGCCGCATCGAGACGCCGGAGGACGTCGCCGCCGTCATGCGCGAGGCGATGCGGCACGCCGATTCCGAGCGCCTGCAATGTTCGACGAATTGCGGCCTCGCGCCGCTGCCGCGCGGCGTGGCGGAGGGCAAGCTGGCGGCGCTGGGAGCAGGCGCGCGGCTGTTGCGGGGCGCGTGAGTCTCTCCTCCATTCCCGCAAGCGGGGAGGGAGGGCCCGACGCTGCGACCGCGCGCCCTCATGCTGAGGAGCGGGTGAAGTCCGCGTCTCGAAGCATGGGGGTGCGGCCATCCTTCGAGACGCCGCTTCCCGGCTCCTCAGGATGAGGATTCCTGAGCTAGATAGGATGAAGCTTTTGGACCGCGAGCCTTCAGGCTCGCCATTTCGCGCTGCGAGCGAGCCGATAGGCTCGCGGTCGGGGCAGGCCGCCCCTCACTCCATCACCGCCGCCTTGAGGATGCACACCATCGTCGCGTGCGCGGGCTTGGACGAGCGGTTGCGGATCAGGTGCGGGCGGTCGCAGCGGTAGCGCAATGTCTCGCCGGCGACGGCGGTTTCGGTCACGCCCGCCACTTCCACTTCCAGCTCGCCCGCAATCACCGACAGGCATTCGACGGAGCCGCGCTGGTGCGGATCGGAGGCGAGCACGCCGCCGGGCGCGGCGGAAAAATCGTACCATTGCAGCCATTCGACCGTCTTGATCCAGCCGATGATGGCGAGCCGGCACTTGCCGTCTTCCGACACCAGGATCGGCGTGTCGCCGCGCGAGGATTTCTCGATGAAGGGTTCGTCTTCCGCGCCCTGCAGAACGCGCTCGATCGAAATGTCGAGCGCCTGCGACAGGCGCCAGATGGTCGAGAGCGTCGGATTGGTCTCGTTGCGCTCGATCTGCGAGATAATGGATTTCGCCACCCCGGATTGTTCGGAGAGATCGGAGAGCGAGAGATTGTAGGCCTTGCGCAGGCGCTGCACGGTGCGGCCGAGCTGGCCGGACACGACCATGGCTCCTGCCTCCAGCGCCTTCTGCTTGTCCTTGCCCTCGACGCCCATGCCGCTCCGCCTCACGTGTTCGCCATTATAGCCGATTTCGTTTGGAATAACGAACGGAAACTGGCCGGCGGCCAGCGGGTCGGCGCCTAGCAATTGGGCGCCCTGACCAAGCGCAGGCCTAGCTCGCCGCCCCACGCTTGCTTAAGCTTCGGGCCAACGATTGGCGCGATTTCGGGGAGAAGCGAGATGAAGCTGAAAGCAATTGCGGTCGCGATCTTCGGTCTGGCGGGCGCGGCGACCCCGGCGCTGGCGCATACCGGCCACGGCGACACGCACGGCTTCATTCACGGCTTCATGCATCCGGTCGGCGGGCTCGACCATGTGCTGGCGATGGTCGCGGTCGGCCTGTTCGCCGCGCGTCTCGGCGGGCGGGCGCTGTGGGCCGTGCCCGCGGCCTTCGTCGCGCTGATGGCCGCCGGCGGCGCGCTCGGCATGAACGGCGTCTCCGTGCCCCATGTGGAAACCGGCATTGCCCTGTCGGTGGTCGTGTTCGGACTCGTGCTGGCGGCAGGCGTCGCGCCGCCGCTCGGCCTCGCTGCGGGCCTCGCCGGCTTCTTCGCCATTTTCCACGGCCATGCCCACGGGGCCGAACTGCCGGCGGGGGCGTCGGGCGCCGCCTATGCGGCGGGCTTCCTGATAGCCACGGCGACCCTGCATGTGGCGGGCGTCGCGCTCGGCGTCGGCGCCGCGCGCCTCGCGTCCGCGCGGACGATTCGCATCGGCGGCGCGGCCATGGCGGCGGCGGGCGTCGGGCTGCTGGCGGGATGGATTTGAAGGCCCTCTCTCCCCTCCGCCTTGCGGGGAGGGGAGCAAATCGTCACCGCCCCGTCGGGCTCTTGCGGATCAGCTTCAACTGCCGCTCGCGCCACAGCACGAACAGGCCTGAAGCGATGACGACGGCCGAGCCGATCAGGATCGCGATCGTCGGCTTCTCCGCGAAGAAGATATAGCCGAGCAGCACGGCCCAGATGATCGACGTGTAGTCGAAGGGCGCGATGACGCTCGCCTCCGCGTAGCGCACGCAATCGGTCAGCCAGATCTGGCCGACGCCGCCGAGCAGGCCGATGGCGACCAGCCTGAAAAGATCGTAGACGTCGGGCGTCACCCATTTCTGGCTTTCGAGAAAGGCGGCGAAGGGCGCGTTGGCCGGCCAGACGTAGCCGGCCGTCATCAGGATGAAGCCGAACAGCGTCGTCAGCGCGGAGAAATAGAAGACGATCGCGCCGGTATATTCGCTGAGCGCCAGCCGGCGCGTCTGGATGGTGGCGATGGCCGCGAAGGTCGCCGTCGACACCGCCGCCAGCGCGCCGACGCGCGAGCCGGCCCCTTCGCCGAGATGCTCGCCGACCATGACGATGACGCCGAGAAAGCCGACGATCACCGCGCCCCAGCGATAGGCGCGCACCGTCTCGCCCAGCACGAGCGCCGCCAGCGCGACGACAAGCAGCGGCGCAAGATAGCCGATGGCGGTGACGTCGGGCAGCGGCAGCAGCGCGACGGCCAGAAAATACGAGAACATGCCGCATGTGCCGGCCAGCCCGCGCCCGAGATGGCCGAGCGGACGATGCGTGCGGATGGCGTGCGGGAACTCGCCGCGCCCGCGCAGCCAGAACACCAGCACGACGAGCGCGAACAGCGAGCGGAAGAAGACGATCTGGCCGATCGGATAGACGCCGCCCGTCAGCTTCGCGACCGTCGCCATCATGGAGAAGGCGAGCGCGGAGCCGACGCGCATCAGCACGCCCTTGGCGACGCCGGCTATCTGCATCGAAAGATCAGACCACCGTGTTGAAGGCGCCGCCGTCGATCAGGAAGGACTGGCCGGTGATGTAGCCGGCGTGCGCGCTCGCCAGGAAGGCGCAGAGCTTGCCGAACTCGTCCGCCGTGCCGAAGCGCTTCGCCGGAATGCCCTGCTCGCGCTGGCGGCGGAATTCCTCCGGCGTGACGCCCTTCATCGCCGCCATGCGCCCGGTGGCGCTGGCGATGCGGTCGGTGTCGAACACGCCGGGCAGGATGTGGTTGATGGTGACGTTGCGGTCGACGAATTGCCGCGCCGCGGCCGCCAGAAACGCGGTGAGGCCGGCGCGCGCGCCCGACGAGAGGTCGAGGCCGACGAGCGAAGTGCGCACGGAGGCGGACGTAATGTCGATGATGCGGCCGAAGCCGCGCTCGGCCATGCCGTCGATCACGGATTGCACGAGGATGATCGGCGTCATCATGTTGGCGTCGAGGCCCGCGATCATCTCGTCGCGCGTGATCTGCCGGAAATCCTTGGGCGGCGGGCCGCCGTTGTTGTTGACGAGAATGTCCGGCGCCGGGCAGGCGGAGAGCAGCGCCTTGCGGCCGTCTTCCGTGCCGACGTCGCAGGCGACGGGCGTGATCTTCGCGCCGGTGGCGGCCGCGATCTCCTTCGCCGCAGCCTCGAGCACCTCGGCGTTGCGGCCGTTCATCACCACCTCGCATCCCGCTTCCGCCAAAGCGCGCGCGCAGCCCTTGCCCAGCCCCTTCGACGAGGCGCAGACGATGGCCTTGCGGCCGGCGATACCGAGATCCATGGCGTTTCCTTCCCCAAGCGCTTGGCGCGCGTCGGGCGGAGATTAGGCGGGCGGGCGAAGCAAGGACAAGTGCAGGCGCGCCATCGCCGCCATGTGCGCGGCGGGATGCGCGGCGGGTTCTTGGAGCCTGGCCGACAACTCGAACCTTCACCCTGAGGAGCGATGCGAAGCGTCGCGTCTCGAAGGGCGGCCGAGACCCTGAGACTCTGGAACATGCTTCGAGACGCCTGCTGCGCAGGCTCCTCAGCATGAGGGATTCGGGATTGTGGCGCATTTCAGCCAGCGCCTCGTCCACCCTTCGAGACGCGCCTTTCAGGCGCTCCTCAGGGCGAGGATTTGAGTTTGGCAGGCTCTCGGGAGAGCGCCGAGCGCCTTCAGCAGAACAGCGCGAGCTTTTCGGCGATCGGCAGCGCGTCGAGCCGCGCCAGCGCTTTCGCGCGAGGGTCGCGATCCGAAGCCGGCGGCGCCGCCTGGCGCGGCGTTTCCCACGGCGGGGTCGCGAGCGGCGGCGGGGCTGTCCGGGGCGCGGCGGGGGCGCCCCCAGCCACGGCGGCCGCGCCGGCGGGACGGAGGGCTGCGATCTCGCGCTCCAGCTCGGCGCAGAGGGCGGGATGGGCGCCGTCCTCGCGCAGGCGCCAGGCGAGATCGCTCAGCCGCTCGGCGAGCGCGGCGTTTGCGCCGTTGGCGGACACCGGCGCCGCAGGTTGCGCCTCCGCGGGCGAGGGCTCGCGCACGGCCATCGCCTCCAGCCGGTCGACGAGATCGGCGAGGCGCTGCGTTTCGGCGGCGCGCTGGCGGCGGGCGTATTCGAGCAGGAACCAGCGGCCGCGCGCCGTCTCCATGACCGCCTGCTCGATCATGGAATAATCCGCGCCCGAGAGGCCGGGCGGCGGCGTGATGAGGGTGAGATCGTTCAAGAAACGTCGTGCCCGCGCGAATCGCTTCGCGTCAGCATCGTTCAACGGCGGACGGAATCCAAACGGGGTTTTTGCGCAGCCTTCTCGCCGCAGGCCGCAACTCTCGCGGGCGATGCGTCACGCGGCGGCCGGCTGGCGCAGCATGTCGTGGCGTTGCGTGCGGTTGCGGCCGGCGCTCTTGGCGACGTAGAGCGCTGCGTCGGCCGCCTCGATCAGCGATTCCAGCGTCGCGCCGCGGGTGGAGGCCGAGGCGACGCCGAAGCTCGACGTGACGACGCCGCAGGGATTGCCCTCGTGCGGAATGCCGAGCGCCGCGATGGTGGCGCGAATGCGCTCGGCGACGATTTCGGCCACTTCCGCGTCGGTGTCGACCAGCAGCAGCAGGAATTCCTCGCCGCCCAGCCGGATCGCGACATCCGACGTCTCGCGCAGCTCCGCCGTGGCGCAGGCGGCGATGCGCTTCAGGCAGGTGTCGCCGCGCGTGTGGCCGTAGCGGTCGTTGAAGCTCTTGAAATGGTCGGCGTCGAAAATGATCGCGGCGACCTGCATCGGCGCGGCCTCCCACAGCGCGCGGGCGCGCTTGTCGAGGTAGCGGCGATTGCCGAGGCCGGTCAGGGCGTCGGCGTTGGCGTCGCTGTCGCTCAGCTCCGCGCGCAACTGATCGCGCACCGACAGCAGATAGAGGCGGCGCTGCTCGCGCCAGACGAGGCTGGCCGAGTTGATGATGGAGCCGGCGATGCACGCGAAGGTCATGCCGTTGGCGAGCGCGATCTCGGCCGGCATCCCGCCGCGCACCTGGCTGGCGGCCGCCACCATCAGGAAGACCAGCGCCGCGAGCCTGACGCCGTAGACCGCCGGCAGGCGCTGCACGGAGGCGATGGTGAGGAAGGCGACCGGCGCGAAATAGATGTAGCGCGTCGCGAAGGACGAATCGGTGAGGCAATAGATCGCCAGAACCTGCGCGACGATGGCGACGGTGATCGAGGCCGCGAGGATTTCGCGCCAGCGCGCCGCGCGGACCGACGGCAGGACATGCGCCACGATCAGGATCCAGGGCGTGACGACAAGCAGATGCAGTATGGTCGCCAGCAGGAAGACGTCGGGCGCGAGCAGGTATTCGCAGATCAGGAAGAGGTTGTAGATCAGCGCCGTGCGCAATGCGATCGTGGCGAGAAAGCGCGCGCGGCGCGGCCCTGTCTCGCGCTCGTAGCGCTCTTCGAGCGCCGGCGGAAAAGCGGCCGCGTCCCGTCGCGAGGCGACGAGTTCTTCCACGTCCTGCAACAACAGACCCTGCTGGCCCATGTCCTGTCCCGCCGTCGCGGCCGCCGATTCGCGTCCATGCGACGTGACGCCAGTCTTTACTTCCAGCCGTTAAATTTCTGCGGGAAATTCCGGACAATTCTAGGCAACGCAACGTCAGGGCGGCGCTCGCCGCCGGCTATTTTCCGTCGCCGAAGAGAAAAGGCGCGACATCCTTTACGCCGGGTTGCCGCAGCGCGGCGAAGGGCATGGGCCGGCAGACCGCCATGGCCGAGAGGCCGATGCGCGTCGTCAACATGCCGTTGAGCACGCCCTCGCCAAGACGCGCCGACAGGCGGGCGGCGATGCCGTGGCCGACGACCTGCTGGATCAGCGAATCGCCGATCGCCATGCCGCCGGTGATCGCCAGATGCGCGCCGACCGAGCGGGCGAGCCGCACGAAGCCGAGAAAGCCCGGGCGGCCGCCGTAGATTTCGGCGATGCGCCGCAGCAGCCGGATCGCCTGCGCGCCGACGAACAGCACGTCGACCAGCGCGCGCGGGCTGATGGCGGTGACCATGGACACGCGCTTGGCGGCGGCCGCGATCTCGCGGTTGGCCTCGGCGTCGAGCGGCGTCATGAGGTTGCGTTCGGCGATGTCGATGAGGTCGCGGCCGTCGACGATCTCGCGCGTGAGATCCTTGACCAGCGCGCGGGCGCGCGCCGTGTCGGGCCTGTCGGCGTAGAGCGACAGCAGTTCGCCGGCGCCCGCGCGCGCCGCCTCGCGGTCGTCGGTTTCGCGGGCGCGCGCCAAAGCCGCGTGCAGGCTTGCGATGCGGCGCTGGCGAAAGATCGCGCGCATTTCGCGCAAGGCCAGCGCGAGCAGCGCCACGACGACTGCGGCCGCAAGGCCTATGCCGATCCAGCCCAGCGTCGCGGAGCGCGCGAACAGGTCCTCGACGACGCGCGTCGCCCAGAGGCCGAGCGCCAGAGAGACGAGGCCGCCCAGCGCCGACCACAGAAGGCCGCCCCACGACAGCAGCGCTCGCGCGCGCATCCCGCGCGATTGCGCGATTTCCGTCGCCTCCTCGGCGTCGCGGGGTTCGGTGGGCTCGTCGCCGGGCGCGAAGGCGTCGGGCGTCGTCTCGACGATCACGCCGCCCTTTCGCGGCTCCTGCGCCGGCGTCGCGCCGTCGGCGACGACGATGCGCTCGTCGTCCAGCCGGAAAGCGCGCGGGCGCTGGCGTTCGTCGGCGCTCATGCCTGATCCTTCATTGCAGGCGATCTCCGAGCAGAAATTCCAGCGCGCGATCGAGGCGGATGGAGGGCAGGGGCAAGGGGGCGCCGTCCTTCGCCAGGCGCGGCGGGGGCGGACGGAAGCGCACGAAGCGATAGTCGGCGCGGTCGTGCGGCGCGCCGAGCCCGTCGCCGCGGAACACCGCTTTCGGATCGGCCGGCAATTCGCCGGGGAAGATCGCGACCTCGCCCTTGCCGTCGAAAATCTCGCCGTCGATGCGTTCGCCGGGCAGGGGAACGCCGACGATGGCGTCGAGTTCGCTCCTCTCCCCGAGGATGCCGCCCTGCTTGACGCGCGCCTCGCGCGTCGCGCGCACGGCGGCGAGCGCCACGACGTCGACATGCGCGCCGACATCCTCCGCACGCGCGATGGCGCGCGCGGTCAGCAGGCGCAGGATGTTCTCGAGCCGGTCGTGGCTGGTGTGATGCAGGTGATCGGCCTTGGTCGCCGCAAACAGGATGCGGTCGATCTTCGGGCGGAAGATGGTGGAGACGAAACCGGACCGTCCCGCGCGAAACGCGACGAGGATTTCGGATAACGCCGTTTCGAGATCGCGCACCGCGGCGGGGCCGGAATTCAACGCGGACAAGGCGTCGACGAGAACGATCTGGCGATCCAGCCGCGCGAAATGATCGCGGAAGAAGGGTTTGACGACGCGCGCCTTGTAGGCCTCGTAGCGCCGCTCCATCATCGCGGCGAGCGAGCCCGCGCCGAATTCCATGCCGTCGTCCACGCGCAGCGGCGCGAAGGTCAGCGCCGGCGAGCCTTCGAGATCGCCGGGCATGAGGAAGCGGCCGGGCGGCAGGGTGGAGAGCGCATAGGCGTCGGCGCGCGCGGCGCGCAGATAGGCGGTGAAGAGTTCGGCGAGGCGCTTGGCTTCCGTCTCGCTTTCGTCGGCGTCGGCCGCAACGCCCAGCGTCGCGCCGCGCCATTCGGCCGCGAACGGCGCGCGCGCGGCCGCCGCGCTGGCTTCCAGCGTTTCGCGCGACCATTGCGCGTAGGATTTCGTCAGCAGCGGCAGGTCGAGCAGCCATTCGCCGGGATAGTCGACGATGTCGAGCGTCAGTTCCGAAGGACCCTGCCGCATCCCCTTGCGCCGCTCGAATTCGAGCGTGAGGCGCAGCTCGGAAATGCGGCGCGTCGAGTCCGGCCAGTGGCGATCGTCTCCGGTCAGCGCCGCCAGATGATCCTCGTAGGCGAAGCGCGGCACGTGGTCGTCGGGCTGCGGCTGCAGCTTCGCGCGCATCAGCCGGCCGTCGGCGTGCACGCGGAAAACGGGCAGGACACGCTCGCCATCCCTGGCCGCTGCGCTCGCGCGCAGGAGGTTCTGGACGAGCGCGGTGATGAACACCGTCTTGCCCGCGCGAGACAGGCCGGTGACGCCGAGGCGCAGGCCCGCGCCCTTCACGTAATCGGCAAGCGACGACGCGGCGACGCGGGTCTCGAACAGGAGATCGGACAGGATCGACACATCTGGCTCCGGCGGGCGTTTTTGGAGATATGCGCTACCCGCCGGTTTGCCAACCGGCGCCCAGGGTCTTGGCGCAGCGGCGGGGGCGGCCTACGCCGCGCTGGAAAAGAGCAGGGAAGAAGAGGAACGGATGAAAATCGAATTCGCGATGCGTCCGGTTCAGCACGGCGAATATTTCAAACTGAACTGAGATTGCCCGCAATCGACAAGGCGAGCCGCGCAGCGTCGCACGCGCGACGCAGTGGCCCCGACCCGCTGCGATATGCGGGCCGGGGCCTGCCGGCGGCGTCGCCCCAGCACGGCGCGTTCGGCGCGGCGCCATCACACAGCTTGCATGCGCTCTGCCTCGGTCCCCCCAAAAATCCCCCAGCGGCGGAACTCCACAAGCTGATGACCAGGCGCGAGCAACATGTAGACCGGGAGCGCCCGCAGGCGCGGTGAGCAAACGCACCGGCCAGCGAAACCGTCGTCACCCGCGCGCGCCGCCTCGACGCGCGGTCACGGCGGCGCGCGCCTGTCGCCCGCCTGCTTCGTCACACGCGCGACGGCTGCGTCCACCAGCGCCTGCGTGGCGCGCAGCGGGCCGATCTCGACGGCGGCCATGTTGAACAAGGCCTTCGCGAAATTCGGCGTCGGCTTTCCGTCGGCGTCGAACAGCTCGAGATCGGCATCCGGGCCCGCGACGACGCCATTCGCAATATTGGTTGCGTAATTGGCGATGCGTTGCGTCTCCGGCGCGCAGGCGAATTTCGGCAGCGGCGGCAGGCTCGCGCCGATGCGCGGGTCAGGTCCCATGGCGACGCCGGGGTAGGGCAGCATGGCGAGCCTGACCGGGGCGAGCGTCTTGGGCTCTTGCGCCTCCATCGCGCCCATGCCGGCGGCGATCGTCGGGGTCTGCATCATCGGTCCGACGCGATCCGGCACGACGGAGCGCCGCACGCCCGCGACCTTGCCGCGCTTGCGCGCGCCCATCGCCGGCCGGTGCGACGCCAGCCAGCGCGCGCGCAGAGTCGAGCCGAGGCCGCGCGTGGTCAGGCCCCTGGGTTCGGGGCCGAGCAGGCTGCGTCCGGCGATGCGGACGGGCGCGCGGCCGGGGGACGGCGCGCGGATCGCGACGGGCGCCGCGCATTCCGCCGGCGCCCAGCGCCGCACGATGGCGCGCGCCGTATGCAGGCCGAAATCGAGATAGTAGCGCCGCAGCAATTGCGCCGCGCCCGCCGCGCCTTCCGCCGCCGATGCGAAGGCGACATGGCCTTCGCTGTCGGCGGCGATTTCGCCGGTCCAGCCGGCCTTTTTCACGCACCAGTAATTGTTGAGCCGCACGCAACGCGACAATCCCTTGAAGTCGCGGCCGAGCGCCAGCGCCAGCGCGCGTTCGGGCGGCAAGTCGAGATGCAGCGCGCCCTGCCGGCGCCAATTGTCGACGGCGCGCTCTGCGGGGCGATAGGCCGGGGCGAGCAGTCGCTCGGCGCCCTGGCGCAACGCCTCGGGCCACGGCGGCAGGGGCGCCGAAGCCAGCAGGGACATGCCGAGCGCAATCAGTTCAAGCGTCATCGAGACGCCTCATGGCGACGCCCCGACGCGAACGCCTCAGTCGAGATCGTCCACGCCTTCGACCAGCATGGAGGGCGTAATGAAACGTTCGAGTCTTCCGTCGCCCCATCTGGCGTTCGCCCACGGCTTGTCGCCCAGATCGATCACGGCCAGCCCCGAGGTCGGATATTTCATTTCCATATGGGCCAGCGCCTGCTGGTCGCCGGAGCCGCAGATGCGCAGGGCGAATTCGGCGAGGCCTGGATTGTGGCAGACGACCAGCATGGTCTGCACGAGCTCCGGCGTCTTGTGCAGTTCGGCCATCAGGATGAAATCCTCGGCCATGTAGAGCGCGGGATCGATCAGCGTCTTGAAGCGGCGCCCGGTCTCGGCCATCAGGCAGTCCAGAGTTTCGCGCGTGCGATGCGCGTCGGAGACGACCGCGAGATTGGGGACGAGCTTCTCCTCGACGAGATAGCGGCCGACGCGGGCGGCGTCCTCGCGGCCGCGCCGGGTCAGCGGACGTTCTCGGTCGCCGCCGCCGGCTTCGCGGGCGGCCTTGGCGTGACGGAGCAGGACGAGGCGATGCATGGGGCAACGTTAGCGATTCCCTCGCCAGATGGAAGGGGAGGGCGCGCGCTTGCCTTTCTGCGCTGCAGCAAGCAGAAATGGGCGAAACGGACCCATCGACGGAAAGACCCATGCCGCTTTACGCCTATCGCTGCGAGGATTGCGACAATCGTTTCGAGACGCTCGTGCGTTCCGGAGAAACGCCGGAATGCCCGTCCTGCGCCTCCACGCATCTCGACCGCCAGTTGTCGCTGATCGCAAAACCCGCGCCCGGCGGCGAAGGCGGCGGGATGGGCGGGATGGATATGGGCGCGTGCGATACGGCCGGCGGCTGCGGCATGTGTCCGGCGATGGCCGGGATGGGCGCCTGCGGGTAACATCACGGATGTCATCCCGGACGCCCGACGGGCGATCCGGGATCCAGCGCAGCGCTGGAGACTCTGGATCCCGGCTCTCCGCTTCGCTTTCAGGCGAAGTCCCCAACAGGGGGCTTCTGGCGGGGCCGGGATGGCAGCAACGTCCTGGAGGGCATCCATGACCGACGACCTGTTCGCGCCGCTCGGCCAACGCAGAAAAATTTCCGCCAACGGCATCGACTTCGAAATCTGGGAAAGCGGCGCGGGCGAAAAATTCGCGCTTTTCCTGCACGGCTTTCCGGAACACGCGATCTCCTGGCGGTTTCAGGCGCCGTTGCTCGCCTCGCTCGGCTATCGCGTTTGGGTCGTCAACCAGCGCGGCTATGGCGGCACGACGACGCCCGCCGAACGCACGGCCTATTCGCTGAAGAATTTGACGGAAGACGTCGCGGCGCTGATCGACGCGGCGGGCGCCGAGAAGCCCACGACGTCGACGACGCTGATCGCCCATGACTGGGGCGCGCTGGTCGCGTGGACCTTCGCGGCGCGAAAGATGCGGCCGCTGGAAAAGCTGGTCATCTGCAACGTGCCGCATCCGCTGTGCTTCAAGCGCGAATATGCGCGCAATCCGAAGCAGAAGAAGAAGTCGTGGTACACGCGCTTCTTCCAGATCCCGTGGCTGCCGGAGGCGCTGCTCGGCCGCAAGGGCGGCGCGCCCATCGCCAAGATGCTGCGCGACACGTCCGCCAATCGCGCGAATTTTCCGCGCGAAATTCTGTCGATCTACGCCGCCAACGCCGCGCGCCCCGGCGGAATGCGCGCGATGATCAACTGGTATCGCTGCGCCATGAACGACCTGATGGCGGCGAAGGATCTTGGGCAGACGATCGAAGTCCCGACCCTGATCTGCTGGGGCGAGAAGGATGTCGCGCTCGAAGTCTCGACCCTCGAGGGGACGGACCAGTATGTGCGCGACGTGAAGATCGTGCGCCTGCCGAAGGCCTCGCACTGGGTGCAGCAGGATGCGCCCGAAGAGGTCAACGCCGCGATCAAGGCGTTCCTCGCCTAGAGGCAAAAAAAGCCCCGGACGATGTCCGGGGCTTGCTGCTCGACATGCTCCTCCGCGCCTCTGCGGTCGCGAAACAAGCTGACGAAACGGCTCAGGCGGGCTTGAGATTGCCGGCCGACTTCTTGCCGCTGCGGGCGTCGGAGACCAGCTCGTAGCTGATCTTCTGGCCCTCGGCGAGGCCGGACATGCCGGCGCGCTCGACGGCGGAGATGTGGACGAAAACGTCCGGTCCGCCGCCGTCGGGCTGAATGAAGCCGAAGCCCTTCTGGGCGTTGAACCATTTAACGGTGCCTGTCGACATATTGCGTTCCTGAATCGAACCACGAAGGTTCAAATGGCCGCGAAGTTGCGCCCATTTCCGATCGAATTAGGGGAGGCTTTCCTGCAGGAGCCCGGCTGTTCGCTTCAGCAAAGCTTCGGGCTAGAGCTTCTTCGTCTGCAATTCGATTGCAATTACGTAGCACAAGTATCGACTTCCACCAAATTGCGCCGTATCGCGCGTTGACGCTCGCGCTCCTCATGCCATGCTCACGCCCGCATGGAGGCGCGCATGGCGGACGGTTATTTCCCCACCTGGACCCTCAAGACATCCGGCGACGTCGCGCCCGACGAGCGCCTGCCCTGGCCGCAGACGATCGCGCTCGGCGTGCAGCATGTCGTCGCGATGTTCGGCGCCACCGCGCTCGCGCCGATCCTCATGGGCTTCGATCCCAACGTGTCGATCTTCTTTTCCGGCGTCGGCACGCTGCTGTTCTTCATCGTCACGGGCGGGCGGCTGCCGAGCTATCTCGGCTCGTCCTTCGCCTTCATCGCCGTGGTGATCGCGGCGACGGGCTATGCGGGCTCGGGCGCCAACGCCAATCTCGCCGTCGCGCTCGGCGGCATCATCGCGGCCGGCGCCCTCTACGCGATCATCGGTCTCGTCGTGATGGCGACGGGCACGGGCTGGGTGGAAAAACTGATGCCGCCGGTGCTGACCGGCGCGATCGTCGGCGCGATCGGCCTCAACCTTGCGCCGATTGCAGTGAAGGGCGTCTCGGCCTCGGGCTTCGACACGGCGATCGGGCTGTTCACCGTGCTTGCCGTCGGGCTGTTCGCCGTGCGCGGCGCCGGCATGATGCGCCGTCTGCCGGTGCTGCTCGGCGGCCTTGCCGGCTATGTCGCCTATTATCTCTGCGCCAATGTCTTCGGGCTCGGCAAGCCGATCGACTTTTCGTCCGTCGTGGCGGCGGCGTGGTTCGGCCTGCCGAAATTCACCGCGCCTGTCTTCACCGGCGCGGCGATGGCGCTGATCGCGCCCGCCGCCATCGTGCTGGTCGCGGAAAATCTCGGGCACGTGAAGGCCATCGGCGCCATGTCCGGCCGCAATCTCGATCCGCTGCTCGGCCGCGCTTTCCTGGGCGACGGTCTGGCGACGATCATCGCGGGCGCCGGCGGCGGCACGGGCGTGACCACCTACGCCGAGAACATGGGCGTGATGGCGGTGACGCGCATCTATTCGACGCTGGTGTTCATCGTCGCGGCCTGCGTCGCGCTGCTGCTGGGCTTCTCGCCGAAATTCGGCGCGCTGATCCTGACGCTGCCGGGGCCAGTCATCGGCGGACTGTCGATTGTCGTGTTCGGCCTGATCGCGGCGACGGCCGGCCGCATCTGGGTCGAGAACCGCGTGGATTTCTCCGACCCGCGCAATCTGGTGACGGCGGCGGCCGCGCTGGTCGCGGGCGCGGGCGATCTCACCGTGAAGCTCGGCGGCTTTACGCTCGGCGGCATCGGCTCGGCGACGTTCGGCGCGATCGCGCTCTATCACCTGCTCGGCGCGACCAAGAAGGAGGGATGAAGCGCGGCGCGCGCTCCGTCCGTCAATCCTGCGCGCCGATGCTCTGCGCGTAGCGCACGATCAGATACATGAGGCCGAGCGCGACGGCGGAGGCGACCCAGAGCAGGAATTCCTGCGGGCTCGGCAATGTCGATTGCACGGGCATGGTGATGAGCTTGCGCAGGATGACGACGATCGCGACTTCCACGAACGTATCGACGTTGAGCGGCTTGCCGCGCATGTAGCGGATTTCCGCGGTGATGAGCGCCGAAACCGTCCACAGCAGCATCAGCGTGCCGAGCCCGTGCAGGAAGCCCTGCGCGAGATTGTCGTGACGAAAGGCCGTCAGCACGTCGTCCACGAACAGCCAGGTGAACAGCAGGACGGCGGCGGCGAGCGCCAGTCCGAGCACGAGATGCGCGAAGCCGTTGGTCCAGGCCATCGTGCGCAGCGCGAGCCCGTTGAGCGTCTGGATGAATTTCGGATCGTCTATCGCGCCCGAGCGGCCGTGGTTGGGGAATTTGTCCATGCGGGCGGAAGCCTGCCCGCTTGCGCGCCGAGCGGCCATGCGCTGGCGCAAAGTGAGCGGGGCGACACGATGCGGCGGCGAAAGCGCCCTACCGCACCAGCTCCTTCATCGCGCCGTCGAGCCCTTCCAGCGTCAGGGGATACATCCTGTTCGTCATCAGCCGCTGGATCATCTTGATCGACTGCGTGTAGCTCCACTGGTTTTCCGGCACCGGGTTGATCCAGACCGTGTGCGGATAGGTGCGCGTCACGCGCTCGAGCCAGACGTAACCCGGCTCCTCGTTCATGTGCTCGACGGAGCCGCCGGGCTGGGTGATCTCGTAAGGGCTCATCGAGGCGTCGCCGACGATCACCACCTTGTAGTCGTGCGGATAGGTGTGCAGCACCTGCCACAGCGGCGTCTTGTCGGTGAAACGGCGCGTGTTCTGCTTCCACACGCCTTCGTAGAGGCAATTGTGGAAGTAGAAATGCTCCATGTGCTTGAACTCGGTCTTGCACGCGGAGAACAGCTCCTCGACCTGCTTGATGTGCCAGTCCATCGAGCCGCCGATGTCGAAGAACAGCAGCACCTTCACGGCGTTGCGGCGCTCGGGGCGCAGCTTGATGTCGAGATAGCCCTGTTTCGCCGTGTCCTTGATCGTGTTTTCGAGGTCGAGTTCGTCCGGCGCGCCGGTGCGCGCGAACTTGCGCAGACGGCGCAGCGCGATCTTGATGTTGCGCGTGCCGAGCTCGACGTCGCCGTCGAGGTCCTTGAACTCGCGCTTGTCCCAGACCTTGACCGCGCGCCGATGGCGGCTCTCCTTCTGGCCGATGCGGATGCCTTCGGGGTTGTAGCCGTAGGCGCCGAAGGGCGAGGTGCCGGCCGTGCCGATCCATTTGTTGCCGCCCTGGTGGCGGCCCTTCTGCTCCTCGAGACGCTTCTTCAGCGTCTCCATCAGCTTGTCCCAGCCCATGGCCTCGAGCTGCGCCTTCTCCTCCTCGGTGAGGTATTTTTCCGCGAGCTTCTTCAGCCATTCCTCGGGGATTTCGGCCTTCTCCATGGCGTCGAGCAGGCTTTCCAGGCCCTTGAAGATGGAGCCGAAAACGCGGTCGAACTTGTCGAGGTTGCGCTCGTCCTTCACCAGGCAGGCGCGGGAGAGATAGTAGAAATCCTCCACCGACTTGTCGGCCAGATCCTTGTCGAGCGCCTCCATGAGGGTGAGGTATTCGCGAAGCGTGACGGGAACCTGCGCCTCGCGCAGGGAAGAGAAGAATTGCAGGAACATGGCGCGGAATGTGCCACGGGTCGCGCCGCAGGTCGAGCGTCCCGGCGGCGGGGCAGATGCGCCCTCAGCGCGCCCCGGCCTCGCGCGCCGGCCGGCCGACGCTGACGAAGGAATAGGTGGCGGCGCCGATCGAGCCGAGCATCAGCGCCTCGACGGCGGGCTCGGCGATCGCGCCTTCGGCCGCCCAGTCGACGAGGAAATTGGCGCCGGCGCCGCCCCGCGCGTCGGTCACGGGAATGGAGAGCTGCAGCGTCGCGAGCGGCTTCAGGGCCACGGGGGTCGTCAGGAAGGATTCGACCAGCGCGCCCGCCGTGTCGAAATAGGCGATGCGGCTCAGGACGAGCGGGCGGGTTTGCGAGACGTTGTGGATGGTCAGCGTCACCGAGAAGGCGATTGTCGCGCCGCCGACGCTGCGCACGACCTGCGAATAGGCGGGCACGTAGAACGAGCCGCTCGTCGGCAGCGCGCCGGCGGGAACGGCGGTCAGCGAGGCGGCGAAAGCCTTGGCGAGGTCGACGCGCCCGGCCTCCTGCGCGCCGGCAGGGCCGGCCAGGGCCAGAAGCGCCGCCAGAAACACGATTCGGATCGACCCCATGTGCGCCCTCGCGAAGAATCGGGCGGCTTCGCCCGCCGTCGATCATAGCACTCGCGCCAGCGCGGCCGCGCCCTCGGCTTGACGCGCCGCATTGCCTCCGCGCGACGGCGCCGCCATCCTGCCGCCATGCGCATTTTGCTGATTCTCGCCTCGATTCTCCTGGCTTTTCCCGCGACCGCCGCGCCCGACACGGTCGCCGGCCGGCGCATCGCGCAGCGCTGCAAGGCCTGCCATTCCGTGGGCGTGAAGGGCGCAAGCCCCAATCCGGCCGCGCCGCCGTTCCGAACGCTCGCGCAGAAATATCCGCTCGAGAACCTGCAGGAAGGCCTCACCGAGGGTCTGGTCGTCGGCCATGCACAGGGAATGCCGCGCGTGAAGCTGACGCCGCCGCAGGTCGAGGATTTCCTTCGCTATCTCCAGGCGATCCAGCGGAAGTAGCGTGGCGGATGAGCGGATCTGCCCGCTTTGCGCGCGGCCGCTCGGAGCGCGCGCCGAGGCGCATCACCTGATTCCCAGGACCTACAGGGGCGTCGAGACCGTCGCGCTGCATCCGATCTGCCACCGCAAGATCCACACGATCTTCACCGAACGCGAATTGAAGGACCATTTCCATACGGTCGCGCGGCTGCTGGAGCATCCCGACATCCGGACCTTCGTGAAATGGATCGCGACCAGGCCGCCGGACTTCCGCGGCCGCACCGCAACCTCGCGCGCGCTGCAGGACAAGCGGCGGCGCTGAGGCCAAGGCCGCGCTGCGCGCGCCAGCGGGGACCCATGCGCCAGCCCCGGCTTGCTCCGCCCCGCCGCCCCGTTTAATCTCTTGATTAAACACCCAAGGGGCTCAGATGCGTTTCACCGGAACCAAGGATTACGTCGCGACCGAGGACCTCAAGGTCGCCGTCAACGCGGCCATCGTGCTCGAACGTCCGCTGCTCGTGAAGGGCGAACCGGGCACCGGCAAGACCGTGCTGGCGGAAGAAGTCGCCAAGGCCATCGGCGCGCCGCTGCTCACCTGGCACATCAAGTCGACCACCAAGGCGCAGCAGGGCCTCTACGAATACGACGCGGTCTCGCGCCTGCGCGACTCGCAGCTTGGCGATCCCCGCGTGTCCGACATCACCAACTACATCAAGCGCGGCAAGCTGTGGGAGGCGTTCACCGCCGAGCAGCGCCCGGTGCTGCTGATCGACGAGATCGACAAGGCCGACATCGAATTCCCGAACGACCTGCTGCTCGAGCTCGACCGCATGGAGTTCCACGTCTACGAGACCGGCGAGAACATCAAGGCGGCCAAGCGCCCGATCGTCGTCATCACCTCGAACAACGAGAAGGAGCTTCCCGACGCCTTCCTGCGCCGCTGCTTCTTCCACTACATCAAGTTCCCCGACGCCGAGACGATGGAGCAGATCGTCGACGTGCATTTCCCCGACATCAAGAAGCGGCTGGTGGAAGAGGCCCTGCGCATCTTCTTCGAGGTGCGCGACGTGCCGGGCCTGAAGAAGAAGCCCTCGACCTCGGAGCTGCTCGACTGGCTGAAGCTGCTGCTGAACGAGGACATCGGCCCGGAAACGCTGCGCGAGCGCGACCCGAAGAAGCTTATCCCGCCGCTGCACGGCGCGCTGCTCAAGAACGAGCAGGACGTGCATCTGTTTGAAAGGCTGGCGTTTTTGAATCGAAGGGAGAGGTGAGGGACGCGCGCTCGCCCGCGTGTGTCGCCGACCACGGACCCTCGTCCTGAGGAGGCCTCGACGAGGCCGTCTCGAAGGATGGCCGGATCGCTGAAACATACTTCGAGAGGCCGCCTTCAGCGGCTCCTCGGCATGAGGGCGCGGTTGCGCGCCAGCCCGAAATCCTCTGCCTAGAGAGCCTGACTCGAAATTCGCTGCGACCCCGCGCCCTCATGCTGAGGAGCCTGCGCAGCAGGCCTCTCGAAGCGTGATCCGGAGTCTCGGCTCCCGGCCATCCTTCGAGACGCGCTGCCCAAGTCGGGCTTGCCCGACTTGGGCATTTCATATCGATCTCGGGCAAGCCCGAGATCGATGGCGCTCCTCAGGATGAAGATTCGGGTTTCCGGCCAGACTTTCAGGGGTTCGTGATCGGGGGCTCCTACTCCCGCACCACCAGCACCGAACACGTCGCGTGCCGCACTACGGTCGTCGCGTTCGATCCCAGCAGGTAGGTCGACATGGCCGGGCGGTGCGAGCCGATGACGATGAGGTCCGCGCCCCAGTCCTTCGCCTCGGCGAGAATCTCCGGATAGACGCCGCCGATACGCACGACGCTCGACAGGCGGTCCGCGGACAGCTTCACGTCCTTCAGCATGTCGGCCAGCGCCTTTTCGGCGTTTGCTCTTTGCATTGCGTCGAAGTCCGCCGGCACGTAGTCCATGAAGGTCGCCGGCAGCAGCGACTGCACGTTGATCAGCCGCACGCGGCCGCCCGCTACATTGGCGATCTCGACTGCGGCGCGGATGGCCGGCTGTGCGGGGGCGGGCTCGGCGAGGTCGACGGGAGCGAGAATGGATTTGAACATGGCCGGTCTTCCTCTTTTCGGCGGCGGGTTCCTGCAAGCTAGAGCATGTCTCGGACGAATTGGAGGCTTTTGCGCAAACAAGAGTTGCTGGCGGCGGACGGGCGCTATGTCGATCCCGAATTGGCGATTTGAAGATAGGCCCGCTTGATTTCTTCCCAACGCCTTTCGCTGCGAACCTCCTCCACGAACAGGCGGCCGCGTCGCGTCAGACGCCGAAACAGCCAGGCGTCGTTATAGGCCCCGGGCCCTTCGATGAAACGGAGTTCGGTCAGACGCGCCAGGATGAGTTCAAGTCCACGGCGCGAGGATCCCAGCGCGCCGGCAAATTCTTCGATATCGAGCACGATCGGCTCCGGCGGCGAGCGCTGCAGCTTTTCCAGCGCCAAGACCGCCTTTCGCAGCGTGTCGAACTCTGCGCGAACTTCTTCCGGGACGCTCATTCACGCGCTCATCGATTGCGCTCTCGGGGTCCCGCGGCCCGCCCGCCCGATTCGAGGCGGCTGCGTGCGCGCAGGCACGATACGGCAAGAGGTTCGGATCTATCCTGTTCATACCGGCCTGCGCCGGAGGGAATACCGACTTGACCTATTCGTCGCACGAGGCCGGGGGCGCCGTCGAGGCGCGCGCCCAATCGTTTTTCGAAGGCGCCGGCGCGCCGCGTCCCGTCGATCTCAGGCTCGGCGATACGCTCCAGATTTTCGAGGCCGGCGCCTTTCGCGCGGCGTGGGGCCTTGCCGACGTCAGGCGGGCGTCCGGCGCGTCGGGCCCCTTGCGCATTCGCGCGCTCACCGCTTCGCCCAGGGCCTGGTGCGAAATATCCGATCCCGCCTTTGCCGCCGCGATCGCGCAGCGCTGCCATCTGCTTGACGGCGACAGGCAGGAGAAGCGCGAGGCGCTGTGGCGGGTGGCGGCGCTGGCGACGACCGGCCTCGTGGTCATCGCCGCGCTCGTCTGGTTCGTCATTCCCGCGCTCGCCGACCGGTTCGCGCCGCTGGTGCCCGTCAGCATCGAAGCGCAGATCGGCGCGGCGGCCGACGCCGAGGCGCGCGCGCGGTTCAAAGGCGGCGTCTGCGCCGCGCCGGCCGGAGAGGCGGCGCTGGCGCGTCTCGTGGATCGCGTGAAGGCGGCGGCCGGCGTTCCGCTCGACGTGAGCGTCGGCGTGCTCTCGTCATCCGTGCAGAACGCCTTTGCGCTGCCGGGCGGGCGCATCTACCTGCTGCGGGGGCTGATCGAGACGGCGCAATCGCCTGACGAAGTCGCCGGCGTGCTGGCGCATGAAATGGGCCATGTCGCCCATCGCGACGGTCTTCGCGCAGCCTTGCGGCAGGGAGGTCTGGCGCTGACCATCGGCATCGTCACCGGCGGCGCCTTCGGCGCGGGCGCGATCGCGGGGGCGGCGCGCGCCTCGCTCTCGGCCGCCTATTCGCGCGAGGCGGAGACGCAGGCTGACGACTTCGCCGCGCAGACGCTGACGAAAGCCGGCCGTCCGGCGCGCGCGCTCGGCGACATCCTGCAACGCATCGCCAAGGGCGAGGGCTCGACGCCGCTCGATTTCCTGCGCGACCATCCCCTCACGGACGAACGGCGCGCGCGGCTCGAAAACGAATCCGCGCAAGCGAACGGCGAAGCGCTGATGCCGGCCGGAGACTGGCTGGCGCTACGCGCGATCTGCAATCGGTGACGCCGCAGGATTTCGGGAAAGCCTTCGCCGGCTCTCAGCGCTGCTTGGCGTAAGGCGAACCTGGCTCGCCGCCGACCATACCGCCGCCGCGCGCGGCGGGATCGGGCAATTCGCCCTGCTGCGCGCTCATGCAGCCAGCGAGCGCCAGAAGAAGAAACAGCGAAGCCAGGACGCGCATCGGAGACCTCCGGACGTATTTCGTATCGTTCGCGCCCACGGGGGCGGGTTCAATCCTGCGACGGCTGGCCGACTTCGGCCGCCGTCATGTCGCCGCGCGGGGTAAGCGCATTCACATTGCCGTAGGCGGCGATCGCGTCTTCGATGCGGCGGCCGATCTCGGGATTGCGCGCCATCAGCGTGGCGAGGTCGCCGGCGTCGAGCGCAAGCAGCTTGGAAGGCAGGGTGGTGCGTACGGTCGCCGTGCGGCGCGTCTTGCGCAGCACCGCGATCTCGCCGAAGAACTGGCCCTCGCCGAGGCGCACCTTGTCGTGCGGCAATTCGACCTGCACTTCGCCGACGGCGACGAAATACATGCAATGCGCTTCCTCGCCGCGGCGCACGACGATCGTGTCGGCGGGCACGGTCTGCGCGCGCAGGTAATGCATGATCTCCGCGATCTCGGACGCGTCGAGCGTGGAGAACAGCGGCACGTGCGCGATCATCGACCAGGTGACGACGAATTCGCGCCGGTGGATTTCCTCAGCGAATGCGGTGGCGACGATGCCGACCGGCAAAGCGAGCAGCAGGAAGCCCATGAAGGCGGTGACACCGGCGATGATGCGGCCGGCGACGGTGATCGGCACGACATCGCCGTAGCCCACCGTCGTGATGGTGACGACCGCCCACCACATCGATTCCGGAATCGAGCCGAACTTGTCGGGCTGCGCGACATGTTCTGCAATGTGCATGGCCGACGCCATGGTCAGCACGACGCCGAAGATGATGACGGTGGAGGCGCCGAGCGCCTTGCGTTCGGCCTGCAGGGCGGCGGCGAGCGATCGCATGCCCGGCGAATAGCGGGCGAGCTTGAAGAAGCGCGCAAGCCGCAGCAGCAGCAGAACGCGGAAGTCGCCTGGCAGAAACAAGCCGAAATAGAAGGGCGCGATCGTCACGAGATCGACGATGGCGTAGGGCGTGCGCGCATAGGCGAGCCGCGCGCGCCAGGGCGACATGCCGAAATAGGGCGCGCTTTCCGGCGCGCCCCAGATACGCAGCGCATATTCGACGGAAAAGCCGACGAGCGCCGCGAGTTCGATCGCGTCGAAGAGCAGGCCGTAGCGCTTCTGCAGATTGGGCACGGTCTCCAGCACGACGGATGCGACCGAGAGCACGACGAGCGAAATGATCAACGCATGCGCGACGCGCGCCGTGCGGTTGGCGACGCCGCCGTCGAGAATGTAGTGGACGCGCCGTCGCAGACGCGCGATGCGCGCGCGCCGGCGGGCGATCATCCGACGGCCTTCTGGCGCAGCGCGCTCTCGATGGCTTCGAGCGCGGCAGGAATCTGCGACCCGTCGGGGCCGCCGGCCTGCGCCATGTCGGGCCTGCCGCCGCCGCCCTTGCCGCCGAGTTTCTCGGAGGCGATGCGCACGAAGTCGACGGCGTTGAAGCGGTCGGCGAGGTCCGACGTGACGGAGACGACGACGCCGCCCTTGCCGTCCGCGCTGGCGTTGCCGATGGCGACGACGCCGGAGCCGATGGTCTTCTTGGCCTCGTCGGCGAGCGACTTCAGGTCCTTCATCTCGACGCCGGCGACCGCGCGCGACAGGAATTTCACGCCGGCGATCTCGCGGAAAGGCGCCGCTTCCGCCGCGCCGCCGCCCATGGCGAGCTTGCGACGGGCCTCGCCCAGTTCGCGCTCCATCTTCTTGCGCTCCTCGATGAGGGCGGCGAGACGATTGGCGGCTTCCTCGGCCGGCGCGCGCACGAGATGCGCGATCTCGCGCAGGCGGCGGCTTTCCTCGTTGAGGTGACGGCGGGCGCCGTCGGCGGTCTTGGCCTCGATGCGGCGCACGCCCGAGGCGACGGCGCTCTCCGACACGATGGTGACGAGCCCGATGTCGCCGGTGCGCGCGACATGCGTGCCGCCGCAGAGCTCGACGGAGAAGGCGCGGTTGGCGCCTCGATTTTCATTCAATTGCCGGCCCATCGTGACCACGCGCACCTCGTCGCCGTATTTCTCGCCGAACAGGGCGCGGGCGCCGGAGTCGATGGCGTCGTCGACGGCCATCAGCCGCGTCTCGACGGGCGAATTCTGCAACACGACCGCATTGGCGATGTCCTCGATGCGCGCCAGCTCGTCGTCGCCGATCGGCTTGGGGTGCGAGAAGTCGAAGCGCAGGCGGTCGGGCGCGACGAGCGAGCCCTTCTGCGCGACATGGTCGCCGAGCACGAGGCGCAGGGCCTCGTGCAGCAGGTGCGTCGCCGAGTGGTTCGAGCGGATGGCGGCGCGGCGCGTGTGGTCGACGTCGAGCTCGAGCGCCGCGCCGACTTTCAGTTCGCCTTCTTCGATCACGCCCTCGTGCACGAAGAGATCGCCGAGCTTCTTGCCCGTGGCTTCGATCCTGAAGACGACGCCGGCGCCGCGTCCCACGCCCGTGTCGCCGGTCTGGCCGCCGGATTCGCCGTAGAAGGGCGTCTGGTTGAGGATGACGGCGGCTCTGGTCCCTCTTGCCGCCGAGGCGACTTCCGCGCCGTCGACGAGGATCGCCTGCACGACGCCCTCCGCGGTCTCGGTCTCGTAGCCGAGGAACTCCGTCGCGCCGAGCTTCTCCCGCAAGCCGAACCAGACCGCTTCGGTGGCGGCTTCGCCGGAGCCCGCCCAGGCCTTGCGCGCCTCGGCGCGCTGGCGCTCCATCGCGGCGTCGAAGCCGGCGGTGTCGACGGCGAGGTTGCGGGCGCGCAGCGCGTCCTGCGTGAGGTCGAGCGGGAAGCCGTAGGTGTCGTAAAGCTTGAAGGCGGTTTCGCCCGACAGCGACTGGCCGGCGGTCAGGCCCCGCGTTTCGTCCTCGAGGATGGAGAGGCCGCGGGCGAGGGTGGTGCGGAACTTCGTCTCCTCGGTGCGCAGCGTCTCGACGATCAGCGGCTCGGAGCGCACGAGTTCGGGATAGGCCTGGCCCATCTCGCGCACGAGCGCGGGCACGAGCTTCCACATCAGCGGGTCCTTCGCGCCGAGCAACTGCGCATGGCGCATGGCGCGGCGCATGATGCGGCGGAGCACGTAGCCGCGGCCCTCGTTGAGCGGCGTGACGCCGTCGGCGACGAGGAAGGCGGAGGCGCGCAGATGGTCGGCGATGACGCGATGGCTGGCGGCCTGCGGGCCGTCGGGATCGACGCCGGTTTCTTCCGCCACGGCCCGGATCAGCGCGCGCATCAGGTCGGTCTGGTAGGTCGAGGTCACGCCCTGCAGCAAGGCGGCGATGCGCTCGAGCCCCATGCCGGTGTCGATCGAGGGGCGCGGCAGCGGCACGCGCTCGGTCGGCGACACCTGCTCGTATTGCATGAAGACGAGGTTCCAGAATTCCAGGAACCGGTCTCCGTCCTCGTCCGGGGAGCCGGGCGGCCCGCCCGCGACATGCTCGCCCTGGTCCAGGAAAATCTCCGAGCAGGGCCCGCAGGGGCCGGTCTCGCCCATCGACCAGAAATTGTCCGAGGTGGCGATGCGGATGATGCGGTCGTCGGAGAAGCCGGCGATCTTCTTCCACAGGCCATAGGCCTCGTCGTCGTCGTGATAGACGGTGACGAGCAGCCGGTCCTTCGGCAGGTCGAAGTGCCGGGTGATCAGGTTCCAGGCGAGCTCGATCGCGCCTTCCTTGAAGTAGTCGCCGAACGAGAAATTGCCGAGCATCTCGAAGAAGGTGTGATGGCGCGCGGTATAGCCGACATTGTCGAGGTCGTTGTGCTTGCCGCCGGCGCGCACGCACTTTTGCGACGACGCCGCGCGCGAATAGGGCCGTTTCTCGACGCCGGTGAAGACGTTCTTGAACTGGACCATGCCCGCATTGGTGAACATGAGGGTCGGGTCGTTGCGCGGGACAAGCGGAGACGAGGCGACCTTCTCGTGGCCGTGGCCCGCAAAATAGTCGAGAAAGGTGGCCCGGATTTCGTTGACGCCGCTCATTATCGTCCGACTCTCGGGGCCGATGCGGCCCTGCTTGCTTCACATAGGTCGCTCGCGCCCGAGGTTCGATCCGGTTCCGGCGAACTCCTCGCAGGGCCAAACATAGCGAAAGGCCCGGCTGAGCCGGGCCTTTCTAACGGGGCGCCATGAAACTGTCGAGCGAAACGCGATGATGGCGGACGGGTTTCGCGCGAGGGGCGGCTCACGGCGCCTCGTCGAAGGCCTTGCCGGCGCGCGCGTGCGGGGCGCGGCCGGGCAGGCCCTGCGAACTCAGTCCTCGTCGCCGTCGGAATCGTCCTCGCCGGCGGAGTCGAGGATCTTGTCGGCGATCAGCCCTGCGTTCTCGCGGATCGCCAGCTCGATGCGCTGGGCGATTTCCGGATTCTGGCGCAGGAAGGCCTTGGCGTTCTCGCGGCCCTGGCCGAGGCGCTGGCTGTCGTAGGAGAACCAGGCGCCGGACTTCTCGACCACGCCGGCCTTGGCGCCGAGGTCGACGAGCTCGCCCATCTTGGAGATGCCCTCGCCGTACATGATGTCGAACTCGACCTGCTTGAAGGGCGGGGCGACCTTGTTCTTCACCACCTTGACGCGGGTGTGGTTGCCCACGACCTCGTCGCGGTCCTTGATCGCGCCGATGCGGCGGATGTCGAGGCGGACGGAGGCGTAGAACTTGAGCGCGTTGCCGCCGGTCGTCGTCTCGGGCGAGCCGTACATGACGCCGATCTTCATGCGGATCTGGTTGATGAAGATCACCATCGTGTTGGAGCGCGAGATCGAGGCGGTGAGCTTGCGCAGCGCCTGGCTCATGAGCCGGGCCTGGAGGCCCGGCTGGACCTCGCCCATCTCGCCCTCGATTTCGGCGCGGGGCGTGAGGGCCGCCACCGAATCCACCACGAGGACGTCGATCGCGCCGGAGCGCACCAGCGTGTCGGTGATCTCGAGCGCCTGCTCGCCGGTGTCGGGCTGGGAGATCAGGAGGTCGTCGAGATTGACGCCGAGCTTGCGGGCGTAGACGGGGTCGAGCGCATGTTCGGCGTCGACGAAGGCGCAGGTGCCCCCGCGCTTCTGGGCTTCCGCGATGACATGCAGGGTCAGCGTCGTCTTGCCGGAGGATTCCGGCCCGTAAATCTCGACGACGCGGCCGCGCGGAAGACCGCCGACGCCCAGGGCGATGTCGAGCCCGAGCGAGCCGGTGGAGATGGCCTCGATCTCGACCGCCTTCTGGTTCTTGCCGAGCCGCATGATCGAGCCTTTGCCGAAGGCCCGTTCGATCTGCGACAGGGCGGCGTCGAGCGCCTTGGTCTTGTCCACGGAGGTCCCTTCCACGAGGCGGAGATTCGCTTGGCTCACGGCTTAAAGCTCCTTCTGGCACGGGCGGGTCGGATAGGGCAATCGCCGCCGTTAGGAGCACTGTACGCGATTTGTTCTAATTGCCAAGTTCTTTTTTTGTTCTCGCCCGGCGTCAATTTTTTCAGATGGTTAACCCGTGGAAGATTAGCGCTGTTCGCGGATGGCGGCGCGCAGGCCGATGACGCCGCCGATCTTCGCCCGCGGCGTTTCGGCGGTTTTCTGCGAGGCGATCGTGCCGGTCGGCGCGCGGTCGATCATGCGGGCGCCCGGACGCTGGGCGGCGATGTCGAGGCCGGCGAGCGCCATGACGGCGGGGTGCGACAGGACCAGCGCGATCAGCCCGACGCCGAGCGCGCCGAACAGCGTATGCGCCGGCAGGCGGGACCAGAGGCCGGATGCGGTGGTTGGCGCGCGCTCGACTGACTGCATGACTTTACTCCGCCGTCAGTGTTGGCGCGTCGTGGTGAAGGAAGGCTTAAGCGCGCGCAGCGCGTTCCGTGGGGACCAATGGCCACAGACGCCTTGACCGCGGGGGCGGCGGAGTTCATCCACAGAAACCGGGCCCGGGGGCGCGCGCCGTTCAGGCGGGAGCCATGTCCGGCAAGGCATGATCGGCAAGGCATGGTCGGGAAGGCATGACCGGCACGACATGATCGGGACGACATGAGCGAAGCGACTCCTGCCGGCGCGAGCGCGCCCGCGACCGAGGGACACGCCGCCGGCGCGCCGACGCGCGTGTTCGGCGGGCTGTTTCCGATGTGGGCGCGCGCCTTCGTGCGCACGCGCGAGGCGGGGCTGGTCATCGTCGCGCTGCTCATCGGCGCGGTCAGCGGCCTGCTCGTCACCGGCATGAGCGTCGTCTCGCAGCTCATGCACGAATTTCTGTTTGGCCTGCCGCGCGGTCTGCGGCTCAGCCTCGCGCCCTCTCTCGAGGCGTGGCGCGCGGTCGCCGTGGTGACGGCGGGCGGGATCATCCTGGCGCTGCTCGCGCGCTATGTCGCGCCGCGCTTTCGCGGTCGCGTGCACGACGCCATCGAGGCGAACGCGCTGCTCGGCGGGCGCATGTCGGTCGGCGGCTCCCTGTTCATCACGCTGCAGACCATGGCGTCGAACGGCTTCGGCGGGTCGGTGGGGCTGGAGGCCGCATACACGCAGATCTGCGCGGCCTTCTCGTCACGGCTCGGGCGGGAGCTCGGCGCGCGCCGCAACGACATGCGGCTGCTGGTCGCCTGCGGCGCGGCGGGCGCGATCGCGGCGGCCTTCAACGCGCCGCTGGCCGGCGCCTTCTACGCCTTCGAGACGATCCTCGGCGCCTATTCCGTCGCCTCGCTCGCGCCGATCGCGGCGAGCGCCGTCGTCTCGACGCTGGTGGCGCGCGTCTTCGTCGACCACAGCCTGCTGGCGACGCCGCCCGGCGGCGACTCGCTCGCGCCCAGCGCCTTCGTGCATGTCGTCATCGTCGCGCTGCTCTGTTCGGCCGTGTCCATCGCGCTGATGAGCATGGTGGCGAGCGCGGAGCGCGTCTTTGCCTCGCTGGTGCGGCCGGCCTGGCTCAGGCCGGTGATCGGCGGCGCGCTCGTCGGGCTGATCGGCGCGGCGGCGCCGGCGGCGCTCGGCTCCGGCCACGGCGCGATCCTGCTGGCGAGCTCGACGGATTTCACGGCGATGGCGCTGCTCGCCATCGTCGTCCTCAAGTTCACGGCTTCGTCGATCTCGCTGGGGTCGGGCTTTCGCGGCGGCCTGTTCTTCGCCTCGCTGATGATCGGCGCCTATGTCGGGCGCTGCTACGGCGACGCCACCGCGCTCGTCTCCTTCGCGACGCGGGCCGAGCCTTCCGCCATGGCGGTCGTCGGGCTCACCGCGCTCGGCACGGGCATCGTCGGCGCGCCCATGTCCATGACCTTTCTCGCGCTGGAGATGACCGGCGATTTCGGCATGGCGCTGTCGGCCTTCATCGCCTCGCTCATCGTGTCGCTCGTGGTGCGCGGAACCTTCGGCTATTCCTTCGCGACCTGGCGTTTTCACCTGCGCGGCGAGACGATCCGCGGGCCGCACGACATCGGCTGGCTGCGCGATCTCTCGGTCGCGCGCATGATGCGCAAGGACGTGCGCACGCTGCCCGACGACACGAGCATCGGGCAGGCGCGCATCCGCGTGCCGCTGGGCGTCACCAAGGAAGTCATGCTGACCGACGCCGACGGGCGCTACAGCGGCGCGGTGCTGGTCGGCGATATTCACGCCGCGGAAGCCGACCCGACCGAGCCGGTCTCGAAGCTCGCGCATCTGCAGAAGGCCTATCTCACGCCGCGCGCGACGGTGCGCGACGCGCTCGACATGTTCGCGTCGGAAGAGGCGGACGTGCTGGCCGTCGTCACCGACGAGACCAACCGCCGCGTCATCGGCCGCCTGTCGGAAGCCCATGCGCTGCGCCGCTACGGGGAGGAACTGGAAAAGAGGAACCGGGCGTTCGTCGAGCGGTGAGGCAATGCGGGCCAACGGGTCGCGCGAAGCGCGCGTCCGTCATTGCGGGCCAACGGGTCGCGCGTAAGTCCAGCGGCCTTCTACGGCAGCGTCGTGGCGAGTTTCGGCACCAGCAGTTCAACCGTATGGCCTGCGCCGCCGGCCAGCGCCTGCACCCAGAACGAGCCGAAATACGGCAGGTTGCCGATGTTCGGCGCGGTGTCCGAATAGACGTCGTAGCTCGTGCCGTTCCAGGTCCAGAAGGTGGCGGCGAGCACGTTTGCCGCAGCCGCCTGGCTTGGCGTGTAGGTGGACGCCGAACCATCGACGCGCACGCGCGCCTGCGACCAGTCGACAGCCCACGGGAAGGGATTGCCGAGCAGGTTGTAGCGGCTCTGGCCCGCGACCGCGGTGACGGAAATGGCGAAGCAGCCGTTGGCCGAGGCGCAGCCCTGCGCCTGCGTCACAGGCGCGGTGATCGGCGTGACGGTCTGGTTGACGCCGGGCACGACGAGCTTGTTGAGATAAGGCGTCTCGTAGCTCTTGATCCAGTAGCCGGTTCCACGGTCGAGCGTGTCGGTGAGCGCGAGCATGACGTACGCGTTCGTCGCCGCGTCGTGCCGATAGACCGCCCACCCCGTGCCGCCCGATCCGCCATAGGTGTTGGGGTTCAGCAGGTTCTTGCTGAGCCCGGACGAACCGAGAATATCCTGAACGCGCGCAGTCGCGTTCATGAAATTGTTGCAAGGCAAGGCGACGCGCGTCCACAGCGCGCTCGCGCCGCTCCCCGTCGAGATTGGCGCGCCCGCGCCGCAGGGGGAGGCCGTCGTGGTCACGAAATAATAGCCGGCGGAGATGTTCGTCAGGAACTGGCCGGAAAGCGCGCCGCTCGTCGAGACCGCTGTCGGCAGGGTGCGCGTCGTCGTCGTGCCGTCGCCGAGATTGCCGTAGCCATTGTAGCCCCAGCAATAGACCCGGCCGTCCGAAGTCAGCGCGCAGGTGAAATCGAAATTGGCGGAAATCTGAACAATTGTCTTGCCGGTCAGAGCGCCGCTGGTTGAGACCGCAACCGGCGTCAAGCGCTGCGTCGTCGTTCCGTCGCCGAGCCCGCCGAAACTGTTGGCGCCCCAGCAATAGGCCGAGCCGCTGGAGACGAGCGCGCAGCTATGGTAGCCGCCAGCGCTGATCTGAACTGGGGTCTTGCCGGCCAGCGCGCCGGAAGTCACCACGGCCACCGGCGCATTGCGCAATAGCGTGCCGCCGTCTCCCAGTTCGCCGCCGGAGTTGCTGCCCCAGCAATACAGGCCGCCGTCCGAGGTCAGGGCGCAGGTGTGATAACCGCCGCCGGAAATCTGCGTCACCGTTTTGCCCGACAGGACGCCGCTGGTCGAGACGGCGGTCGGGACAAACCGCTGCGTTCCGGTATTGTCGCCAAGCGCTCCGTTGCTGTTGTCTCCCCAGCAGTACGCCTTGCCGTCGGAGGTCAGAGCGCAGGTATGGTACACGCCGGCGGTTATCTGCACGACCTTCTTGCCCGCCAGCGCGCCGCTGGTCGAAACCGCGACCGGCGCATTTCGCTGGAAGCTCGTGCCATCGCCGAGCTGCCCGTAAAAATTGTAACCCCAGCAATAGACGCCGCCGTCCGCCGTCATGGCGCAGGTGTGGGCTTGGCCGGCCGCGATCTGGACGACGCTTTTTCCGGCGAGCGCGCCGCTCGAGAGGACCGCAGTCGGCGTCAACCGCTGGACCCCCGTATTGTCGCCCAGTTGGCCGTTGTTGCCTAAACCCCAGCACCAGACTCTCCCGTTTACGTCCAGCGCGCAGCTGTGATTCACGCCGCCGGCGACCTGAATTACCGATGCATTCCCGAATGGCGTCACGCCGATGGCGACAGGCGAAGTGCGTTGCGTGCTCGTGCCGTCGCCGATTTCGCCATCCGTGTTCCTGCCCCAGCTCGCCACCAGCCCCGTGTCCACCGCGCGCGCGGGCGCGGCGGCGCAGAACAGGGCGGCGGCAAGCGAAGCGCGAAGGAGCGGTTGCGGGCGCGTCAACCCGACGAAGGCCGTGCGGCATTTGCGCGTAAAGCGCAGCAATATTTGCGGCATAACCCCCTCCCCAACTCAAAACAATACATGCGGACCGCCGCCAGCCCGGAATGAATACTATCTCAGCATCGCGCGCCGGCCTTGGCAAGACGGCTGCGCTCGGGGCCCGCTCATGCGACAACAATCCAATTGAGGCCCGCCGCCGAAATGCGTAGTGGTGGCGCCGGTCGGATATGCCCCGGGTCGGGGACGCAGGCGAGGAAGCCCACAATGTCGAATTTGGAAATCGTTTGGACGAAGGTCGATGAAGCCCCGGCGCTGGCGACCTATTCGCTGCTGCCGATCGTCGAGGCCTTCGTCGGCGCGGCGGGCGTCAAGGTGAAGCTCAAGGACATTTCGCTCGCCGGCCGCATTCTCGCGAACTTCCCCGAAAAGCTGACGGCCGGGCAGAAGATCGGCGACGAACTCGCCGAGCTCGGCGCCCTCGCGCTGAAGCCCGAGGCCAACATCATCAAGCTGCCGAACATCTCGGCGTCGATTCCGCAGCTTCGCGCCGCGATCAAGGAATTGCAGGCCAAGGGCTACGCCGTTCCGGACTATCCGGAAAATCCCGCGAACGACGAAGAGAAGGACATCAAGGCGCGCTACGCCAAGGTGCTCGGCTCCGCCGTGAACCCCGTGCTGCGCGAAGGCAATTCGGACCGCCGCGCCGCCGGCGCCGTCAAGCAATACGCCCGCAACAATCCGCACAAGATGGGCGCCTGGTCGGCTGACTCGAAGTCGCATGTCGCGCATATGGCGGGCGGCGATTTCTACGGCTCGGAGGTCTCGACCACCGTTCCCGCCGCCACCAACGTTCGCATCGAACTCGCCGGCGCCGACGGCAAGGTCACGGTGCTGAAGGCCAAGACCGCGCTCGACGCCGGCGAGGTGATCGACGCCGCGACGATGAGCGCCAAGGCGCTGCGCGCCTTCTACGGCGAGCAGATCGCCGACGCCAAGGCGAAGGGCGTGCTGTTCTCGCTGCATCTCAAGGCGACGATGATGAAGGTCTCGGACCCCATCATGTTCGGCCATGCGGTGTCGGTCTATTTCGCCGATCTCGTCGCCAAGCACGGCGAGACGCTGAAGAAGCTCGGCGTGAACTTCAACAACGGCTTCGGCGATCTCGTGACCAAGATCGCGAGCCTGCCGGAAGCCGAGCGCAAGGCGATCGAGGCCGACATCGCCGCCGTCTACGCCAAGCAGCCGGGCCTCGCGATGGTGAATTCCGACAAGGGCATCACCAACCTGCATGTGCCCTCGGACGTGATCGTCGACGCCTCGATGCCGGCGATGATCCGCGACAGCGGCAAGATGTGGGGCGCCGACAACAAGCTGCACGACACGAAGGCGACGATCCCGGATCGCTGCTACGCCACGATGTACGAAGCCGTCATCGAGGACTGCAAGAAGCACGGCGCCTTCGATCCCAAGACCATGGGCTCGGTGCCGAACGTCGGCCTGATGGCGCAGAAGGCCGAGGAATACGGCTCGCACGACAAGACGTTCGAGATCCCCGCCGCGGGCGTGGTGCGCGTGGTCGACGACAGCGGCAAGGTCCTGCTCGAGCGCCCGGTGGAGGCCGGCGACATCTTCCGCATGTGCTCGGTCAAGGACGCGCCGATCCAGGACTGGGTGAAGCTCGCCGTGCGCCGCGCGCGCCTGTCGAACACGCCCGCCGTCTTCTGGCTGGACAAGGCCCGCGGGCATGACGCGCAGATCATCGCCAAGGTGGAAAAGTACCTGAAGGACCAGGACACCAAGGGGCTCGACATCCGCATCCTGTCGCCGGTGGACGCGATGAAGTTCTCGCTCGAGCGCATTCGCAAGGGGCAGGACACGATCTCCGTCACCGGCAACGTGCTGCGCGATTACCTCACCGATCTCTTCCCGATCATGGAATTGGGCACGTCGGCCAAGATGCTGTCGATCGTGCCGCTGATGGCGGGCGGCGGCCTGTTCGAGACGGGCGCCGGCGGCTCGGCGCCCAAGCACGTGCAGCAGTTCAACGAGGAAGGCTATCTGCGCTGGGATTCGCTCGGCGAGTTCCTGGCGCTCGGCGTCTCGCTCGAGCATCTGGCGCAGACGACGGGCAATGCGAAGGCGCAGATTCTGGCCGAGACGCTGGACGAGGCGAACGGCAAGATTCTCGAGTTCAACAAGAGCCCGGCGCGAAAGGTCGGACAGATCGACAATCGCGGCAGCCATTTCTACCTCGCCCTCTACTGGGCGCAGGCGCTGGCCGCGCAGACCAAGGACGCGGCGCTGGCGGCGAAATTCAAGCCGCTCGCCGACGCGCTGACGGCGAACGAGGCGAAGATCGACGCCGAGCTGATCGGCGCGCAGGGCAAGCCGGTCGATACGGGCGGGTACTATGCGCCGGACTTCGCCAAGACGAGCGCGGCGATGCGCCCGAGCGCGACGCTGAACGCGGCGCTGGCGGCGTTGTAAGGCGAGGCGCGCTTGCCTTCTCCCGCCTGCGGGAGAAGGCGGCCCTTGCGCAGCAAGGGTTGGATGAGGGACCGCGCCGCCCCAGCCAACTTGCCGGAAAATCCTCTGATGCGACCTGCGCGGCGGCGCGGCTATTCTATTTTACGTTTTGCCAATGACGCGGTCTTGACCGGCGGCGATCTTGTCCTCGACCAGATCCGGCGCGCTATTTCGGCCAATCGCGCGCCCAGTCGCGAGGGCCCTCATCCGACCTTCACCGATGCGAGGGCCACCTTCTCCCACTCCGTGGGAGAAGGGCGCGTGGCGGAAGCTGCCCTATTTGCAGCGTCATTTTCTGCCGGCGGCGGAGCGGATGAAGGCCGAGGCGCTGGCGAAAGCGTCCGAAGGCGATGGCGGCGCCCGCGAAATCGGCGCCTGAGCCAAAAGCCTGACTAGGAGGCTCCGAACCTGAGTGCTATAGCGCCGCAAACGCTTTGCCGCAGCGCAGCAATTTCGAGGTCGTCATGAGCAAGATCAAGGTCGAGAACCCCGTCGTCGAGATGGACGGCGACGAGATGACCCGCATCATCTGGGCCTTCATCAAGGACAAGCTGATCCATCCCTATCTCGACATCGACCTCAAGTATTTCGATCTCTCCGTGCAGAAGCGCGATGAGACCAACGACCAGATCACCATCGACGCGGCGGAAGCGACGAAGACATACGGCGTCGCCGTGAAATGCGCGACCATCACGCCGGACGAGGCGCGCGTGAAGGAATTCGGGCTGAAGGAAATGTGGAAGTCGCCGAACGGCACGATCCGCAACATCCTCGGCGGCACGATCTTCCGCGAGCCGATCATCTGCCGCAACGTGCCGCGGCTCGTGCCGGGCTGGACGCAGCCGATCGTCGTCGGCCGGCACGCCTATGGCGACCAGTATCGCGCCACCGACTTCAAGGTGCCGGGCAAGGGCAAGCTGACGCTGAAGTTCGTCGGGGACGACGGGCAGGTGATCGAGCGCGAGGTCTTCCAGTTTCCCGGCGCCGGCGTCGCCATGTCCATGTACAATCTGGACGAGAGCATCCGCGATTTCGCCCGCGCCTCGATGAACTATGCGCTGGGCCGCAAGTGGCCGCTCTATCTCTCGACCAAGAACACGATCATCAAGGCCTATGACGGGCGGTTCAAGGACCTGTTCCAGGAGATTTTCGACGCCGAATTCGCCGCGGCCTTCAAGGAAGCCAAGATCTGGTACGAGCATCGCCTGATCGACGACATGGTGGCCTCGTCGCTCAAATGGTCGGGCGGCTATGTCTGGGCCTGCAAGAACTACGACGGCGACGTGCAGTCGGACACGGTGGCGCAGGGCTTCGGCTCGCTCGGCCTGATGACCTCGGTGCTGATGACGCCGGACGGCAGGACGGTGGAGGCCGAGGCCGCGCACGGCACGGTGACGCGCCACTACCGCGAGCACCAGAAAGGCCACGAGACCTCGACCAACTCGATCGCCTCGATCTTCGCCTGGACGCGCGGCCTGGCCCATCGCGCCAAGCTCGACGACAACACGGCGCTGAAGCTGTTCGCCAACACGCTCGAGAAGGTCTGCATCGAGACCGTGGAAGCGGGCTTCATGACCAAGGACCTCGCCCTGCTGGTCGGCCCGGAGCAGCGCTGGCTGTCGACCACCGGCTTCCTCGACAAGATCGACGAGAACCTCAAGAAGGCGATGGGGTAGATCGCGGGCGGGCGAGAAGGCGGGCGCGAATTTGCAACGCCGCCGTTGCGGCGGGTTTTCGCGCGCCCGCGCCGGATGCGGAACCTTCAGCCTTTCCAATGCGTATTGTGTTCGCAACGTTTGAAAAACTAATTCCGGTCATTGTGTCGTCGCAAACCACTCGCTATAAGCCGCCCGACTTTAGTCCAAGGGTTCTAGGGAGCGGACCTTCAATGGCTGTCGATATCGACGAGACTTACAAGCCGTCCGAAGACGAGCCGTTCATGAACGAGCGGCAGAAGGATTACTTCCGCCGCAAGTTGCTCGTCTGGAAGGAAGACATTCTTCGCGAAAGCCGCGAGACGCTTGCGGCGCTGCAAAACGAAAGCGAAAACCATCCCGATCTCGCCGACCGGGCGTCGTCGGAAACCGACCGCGCGATCGAACTGAGGGCGCGCGACCGGCAACGCAAGCTGATCGCCAAGATCGACTCGGCGCTCAACCGCATCGACGAAGGCTCCTACGGCTATTGCGAGGAGACGGGCGAGCCGATCGGCCTCAAGCGTCTGGACGCCCGGCCGATCGCGACGCTGTCGATCGAGGCGCAGGAACGTCACGAGCGCCGCGAGCGCGTCTATCGCGACGACTGACCGGAAGTCCGGCGGGAATCGAAAGGGGCGGCCTTCGGGCCGCCCCTTTGCTTTGGAAGTTCCGCGATTCAGCGGCCCGGGCCGGGCCGGCCGAGCAGCTTGGCCATTTCCTCTTCAAGCGAGGCAAGCGCGTCGAGATCGTCCGACGCCTTCGTCGCCGCCGCAGGCTGTGCGGGAGCCGCCGGAGGCGGGGCGGGCTTGGGCGCGGGGGCCGGCGCCGGCGCTGGCTTGGGGGCTGGCGGTTGCGCTGCCGCCGGCGGCTGCGCCGGAGGAGCGGAAGGCTTGGGGGCCGGGCTTGCCGCAGGCGGGCCGGGCGGCGGCGGAGGCGGCGCGCTTGGCCGCTGGAAGCCCGGCGGCGGAGCTGGCCGCGGCGGCGACGGCGGCGTTGTCGCGGGACGGGGCGCGGCGGCGGCCGGGCTTTCCGGCGGCTTGGCGACAGGGGCGGCCTGTGGCGGGCTCGGCCGAAAGAACGGCGGCGGCGGACGCGATCCGGGCGTGGCGGGCTGCGCGCCCGCCGTCGGCGACGGGGGCTTCGGCGCATCCGGCTTGGCCGCTTCCGACTTCGGCTCCTCGGACTTGACGGCTTCCGGCTTCGGCGCTTCCGGCTTCGGCGCCTGAGGTTGGCGCATTTCCGGCTGGGTGGGCGGGGCGACCGGTTGCTCGGGCGCCGCGAGCGCGGCGGCGAGCTTTTCGAGGTCGAGCTCCGGCGGCAGGGCGGGCTTCGGCGCAGGCGGCTTGGGCGCTTCCGTCTTGGGCGCTTCCGTCTTGGGCGCCTCCGTCTTGGGCGCCTCGGGCTTGAGCCCTGCGGGGCTTTCCGCGGGCTTGGGCGCGACCGGCGGCGGCGGCGCGACGGGTCTGGGAGGCGTCTGAGCCGCGACGGGCTTCGGCTCGACAGGCTTCGCTTCGACGGGTTTCGGCTCAGTGGGCCTGATCTCGGGCGCCTTGGGCTGGGCCGGCGCGGGCGGCCTGGACTCCAGCGGCTTCGTCTCTGCCGGCGGGGATGGCGCGGGCGCGATGTCGGCGGGGCGTTCCGGGCGTTTGGATTCGGGCGCCGCCTCGGGACGGCGTCCGCGCGCAAACAGGTCCGGCAGGCGCGGCCCACGGGCCGGCTGCGACGCAGCGGGCGCGGAAACCGGCTCTTGCGTCGGCGGCTCCGGCGGAGCGACAGCCTCGGGGGCGAGGGGACGGAGGGGCTCGATTGCGGGCGGCGTCTCGCCGCTGGCCCAGGCGGGCGCGCTTTGCTCGCGCTCGCGCAGGGCGCGCGCTTCGCCGCGCACAATCGCGGGTTCGATCAGGACGTCGTTCGGGCCGCCAATCATGATCAGGTGTTCGATATTGTCGCGACGTACGATGATGAGCTGGCGGTCGGCGCCAATGTCATGCGTGTCAACGACCCCAAGGCGCTGCTGGCGGCCTCGGGCGGAACTGGTGCGGATACGGTTGCCGCGAAGGGCGCGGTAGATGACCGTTACCAGCGCCAAGCCGAGCAAGATCAGGACCGCGGCTATGAGATAGCCCGCCCACCAAGGCTTGTCCGACAGAAATGTGCTCATGGAACCCATGATGTACTTTAACCCTAGCGCGCCCGAGAAAGGCGCATTTCACAGAATAACATGGCGCGCGGCCCCGCCGCCGAGAAGGTTAATGCATGGTTAACGATCGTCTGCGCATATAGGGGCCGTCGCCGCGGACTGGCGATTGCCTCGACCGGCGGTCCGCTCCATCCTCTTGCGAATCGGCCCGCGCCCGTGGATTTCACGGCGACGCCGCTGAGGAAGACTGTCGTTCATGAGCGAGACCCCGATCACCGCCATCGACCGCAGCGAACGCACGGGAAGCCCCGGTCTCGTTCTGCTGCTGGCCGCCGCGTTGGTGGCGACCGCGGCCGCCTTTTCTTTCCTGCCGCGCGAGCACGCCGCCCGCCTCATCATGGCGCTCCTGGCGATCCTGGCCATGGTCGGCGTGCTTGCGCTCTTTGCCTATGCGGTCGGATTTCTTCAGTTTTCGGGCCAGTCCGTCAAGAACGACATCACCAAGGTGATCGCCGACACCGGCGCCGACGGACTGCTGGTCACCGAAGGGGACTCGCGCGTCATCTACGCCAACGAAGCCTATCTCGCGCTGTCCGGCGCGCACGGGCTTGCGGATTTGCGCACGATCGAGCGGCTTTTTTCAGGCGCGCCGGAGGTCTCGGAATCGATCTACCGCCTCGCCCAGGCCGCTCGCGAAAACCGCAGCGCGGTGGAGGAGGTGCGGCTGGCGGCGCCGCTTGCCGGCCAGTCGGGCGTGGGCTGGTACCGCATTCGCGTGCGGCCGCTCGACCGGCTGGGCGCCAAGCGCGCAACCCTCTGGTCGGTCGCCGACATCACGCGCGAGCGCGAGCGCCACGAGAATGTCTTCCAGGAACTGCAGAACGTCATCGACTTCCTCGACCACGCGCCGGCCGGCTTCTTCGCCGCGGATCAGAAGGGCGTCATCACCTTCATGAACGCCACGCTCGCCGGCTGGCTCGATTACGATCTCGCGCAGGTCGGCTCCGGCGGCATGAAGCTGTCGCAGCTGGTCGCCGGCTCCGGCGCCGCGCTCCTGGAGGTCGTCGCCGGCGGCCCGGGCGAAGTCCGTACCGAACAGATCGATGTCGACCTCAAGCGGCGGGGCGGTCAGCGCCTGCCCGTGCGGCTGGTGCATCGCATCGCCTTTTCCAGCGACGGCCAGCCCGGCCAGTCGCGCACGCTGGTGCTCACGCGTATGTCGGGCGAGGAGCCGGCGGAGGACCTGCGCGCGGCGGAAGCCAGGTTTGCGCGCTTCTTCAACTCGACGCCGATGGCCATCGCCGTGCTCGACGCGCAGGGCCATGTGAAGCGCTCCAACGCCGCCTTCGCCAAGCTGATGCCTGCCGCGCTGAAGGGCGCGGACGCTGCGCGTTCGATTTTCGCCGGGCTGCCCGAGCGGGATGCGGCGGCGGTGCGCGGCGCGATCGAGGCGACGCTGGCCGGGCAGGCCGATCCCGCGCCGCTCGACATCGGCGTCGAAGGCGGGCCGGCTGCGCGCCTGTTCTTCGCGCCGGCCGAAGACGTCGGCGAAGCCGGCGGCGTGGTGCTAACCGCGCTCGACACGACCGAGCAGCGCACGCTGCAGGAGAATTTCGCGCAGTCGCAGAAGATGCAGGCGATCGGCCAGCTCGCAGGCGGCGTCGCGCACGACTTCAACAACGTGCTGACCGCGATCATCGGCTATTCCGATCTGCTGCTCGCCAATCACCGGCCGACCGATCCGTCCTTCCAGGACATCATGCAGATCAAGCAGAACGCCAATCGCGCCGCGGGCCTCGTGCGCCAGCTCCTGGCGTTCTCGCGCCGCCAGACGCTGCGGCCGCAGGTGCTGCAGGTCGACGACATGCTGTCGGACCTGCAGATGCTGACGCGGCGGCTCGCCGGCGAAAAAGTCTCGCTCGAACTCAAGCACGGGCGCGATCTCTGGCTGGTGAAGGCCGACCTCAACCAGCTCGAGCAGGTCGTGGTCAATCTCGTCGTCAATGCGCGCGACGCCATGCCGGAGGGCGGCCGGATCGTCCTGCGCACGGCGAACGTGGCCGCAAGCGAATGCGCCGCCTTCAAGGAGCCGATGCTGGCGCCGGCCGAATACGTGCTGCTCGAGGTCGCCGACACCGGCACGGGCATTCCGGCGGAATTGAAGGAAAAGATATTCGAGCCCTTCTTCACGACCAAGGAAGTCGGCAAGGGCACGGGCCTCGGCCTTTCCATGGTCTACGGCATCGTCAAGCAGACCGGCGGTTTCGTCTTCGTCGATTCCACGCTGGGCAAGGGCACGGTCTTCCGCATCTTCCTGCCGCGCCATATTCCCGACGCCGCCGAGCTCGCGCCGAAGGTCGAGGCCGCCAAGCCCGCGGCCGACCTGACCGGGCAGGGCGTGATCCTGCTGGTGGAAGACGAGGACGCGGTGCGCGCTTTCGGCTCGCGCGCGCTCTCTGCCCGGGGCTACACCGTGCTGGAAGCCGCGAGCGGGGTGGAGGCGTTGCAGGTTGTCGAGGAGAACGAGGGCAAGGTCGATCTCATCGTCTCCGACGTCGTCATGCCGGAAATGGACGGGCCGACGATGTTCGGCGAATTGCGCAAACGCGGCGTGAAGGCGAAGGTGATCTTCGTTTCGGGCTATGCCGAGGAAGCCTTCTCCAAGAACCTGCCGGAAGGCGAGGACTTCGGCTTCATGCCGAAGCCGTTCACGCTGAAGCAGCTCATCGAGACGGTGAAGGAGAACATGGGGTAGAGACGGCGATCACGCCGCCTCCATCTCTTTCTTCGCCACCGCCGCAGGCGGATCGGAAAACCGCAACACGCCGTCCTCTACATTGCCGTAGCGCAGCGCCAGCAGGTCCTTCGCGTAGTTCTGGTAGAGCTTCCACGGTTTTCGCGCGCCCTGCTTGGGAAGCTGGTCGATCACGCGCTGGAAATAGCCGCTGGAGAAATCGACGAAGCGTTCGACCGGCATGTTCGGATCGTCGTTGTGCGCGACGACGATCTTCTTGGCTTTCGCGTCCATCAGATTGAGGATGCGACATACATACTGGCCGATGAGATCGGCCTTGAGCGTCCACGACGCGTTGGTGTAGCCGAAGGTCGCGGCCATGTTCGGCACGTCCGAGAACATCATGCCCTTGTAGTTGAGCGTCTTGCCGGGCTCGACCGTCTGGCCGTCGACGCTGAGCGTCGCGCCGCCGAGCATCTGCAATTGCAGTCCGGTGGCGGCGACGACGACGTCCGCCTCGATCTCGCGTCCGCTCGCAAGCCGCAGGCCCTTTTCGGTGAAGCGTTCGATCGAGTCGGTTGCGACCGACGCGCGGCCCTCGCGGATCGCCTCGAACAGGTCGCCGTCGGTGATGAGGCAGAGACGCTGGTCCCAGGGATTATAGCGCGGCGTGAAATCGCGCTCGATGTCGTAGCCCGCAGGAAGTTGCTCGCGGACGAGCTTCAGCAGATAGGCCTTCACCTTGTCCGGCCTGCGCTTGCAGAGATTGTAGAAATACATGCCGAACAGCACGTTCTTCCAGCGCACGAGATGGTAGGCGGCCTTGGCCGGCAGTCTTGCCCGCAACCAGTCCGCAATCGCATCGTTCGAGGGGCGCGCGACGACATAGGTCGGCGAGCGCTGCACCATCGTGACATGCGCGGCGGTCTTGGCCATTTCGGGCACGAGCGTCATCGCCGTCGCGCCGGAGCCGATGACGACCACGCGCTTGCCGGCATAATCGAGACTTTCGGGCCAGGCCTGCGGATGCACGAGCGCGCCGCGATAGTCCGCCATGCCGGGGAAGTCCGGAAGATAGCCCCGGTCGTACCGGTAATAACCGGAACACATGTAGAGGAAGCCGCATGTGTAGCTTGCGCGCCCGGCCGCCGTCTCCACATCGACCGTCCAGCGCGCGTTCGCGCTCGACCACGATGCGGAAACCATGCGTTGCGAATAGCGGATCTTCTGGTCGACGCCGTATTCGCGCGCCGTCTCGTCGATGTAGCGGAGGATCGAAGGTCCGTCGGCGATCGCCTTGGGATCGGTCCACGGCTTGAACGAATAGCCGAGCGTGAACATGTCGCTGTCCGAGCGAATGCCGGGGTAGCGGAAGAGATCCCAGGTGCCGCCCTTGCGCGCGCGCGCCTCGATGATCGCGTAGCTCTTGTTCGGGCAGAGCTTCTGCAGCCAATAGCCTGCGCCCACGCCAGACAAGCCGGCGCCGACCACAAGCACGTCGAAATGTTCCGAAGCCATTCACGCCTCCAGCAGGAGGCGGGAGACTAGCCCGCTTTTGCCTGCGCGGCGAGACGCCTCCCAAGCGCCGAACCGTCTGTTTCCAGCCCGCAGTACGCGGTCGACTAGGCGACCTCGCTCATTCGGCTTCAGCCGGCGGCGGTTTCTTCTGCTTGATGCGCTTTCGCGTCTGCGGCGTTTCGCGCGGGCCTTCGATCAGGCGCACGACCATGCCCCACCAGGTGCGCACGTCCTGCTGCGTGAGCTGCATCCGGTGGAACATGTTGCGCAGGTTGCGCTGCATGACCGGGCGCTTCGAGACGGGCCGAAAGAAGCCGCGCTCCTCCAGATGGCCTTCGAGAAACTCGAAGAACGAAATCGTCATCTCGCGTTGCGCCGGCGGCGAACGCTCGATGATCTCGAAGGGCGCGATCTGGCCGTGCGCCGCCGAAAAATATTCATAGGCGGAAAGCAGGACGGCCTGCGCGAGATTGAGCGACGCGTAAGCCGGATTGACCGGAAAGGTGAGTATGGCGTCGGCGAGCGCGACGTCGTCATTGTCGAGGCCGGTGCGCTCGGGGCCGAAGAGTATGCCGTGCTTCTCGCCGGCGGCGACGCGCACGGCGCTCGCCGCCATGGCTTCGCGCGGCAGCAGGATGGGCTTGGCCTGGCCGCGCTCGCGCGCGGTGGCGGCATAGACGTAGTTGAGATCGGCGACGGCCGCTTCGACGCTGTCGAACAGCTTCGCCTTTTCCAGCAGGTGCACCGCGCCGGCGGCGGCGGCATAGGCCCCCTTGCGGTAGGCGCCGGTGCGCGGCCAGCCCTCGCGCGGCGAGACGAGGCGCAGGTCGACGAGGCCGAAATTGGCCATGGCGCGGGCGCACATGCCGATGTTGACGGCAAGCTGCGGGCGCACGAGCACAATGGCTGGCCCGCCTTCGCGCGGGGGCCTGGTGGAATCGGTGCCGGCGCCGGTCATATGAAGCACTCCATGGCGCCTCTTTAGCGCTTTGCGAAGCGGGGCGGGAGGCCGCCGCATTCCGCTTTTCGCCAAAACCGGGTAATGCCTGCGGTCATGTCCCGCCCGCGCATCCTGACCTTCGATTCCGGCCTTGGCGGCCTGACGGTGTTTCGCGAGATCGCGAAGCTCATCCCGGAAGCCGACCACGTGTACGCCGCCGACGACGCGGGCTTTCCCTACGGCGACTGGGCGGCCGACGATCTGGTCTGGCGCGTGGTCGCGGTCATGCGGCGACTGATCGCGGACTTCGAGCCGCAGGCCGTCTGCATCGCCTGCAATACCGCCTCGACGCTCGTGCTGCCGCATCTGCGCGCCGCGTTCCCCGACCTGCCCTTCGTTGGCACGGTGCCGGCGGTCAAGCCGGCGGCCGGGCGCTCGCGCTCGCAGATGATCTCGGTGCTGGCGACGCCCGGCACGGTGGCGCGGGACTACACGCGCGAACTCGTGCATTCCTTCGCCGCGCATTGCCGGGTGGAACTCGTCGGCTCGAAGACGCTCGCGCGCATCGCGGAAGATTTCATGCACGGGCGCCCGGTATCAGACACGGCGATCGCGAGCGAGATCGCAGCGTGCTTCGTACAGGACGGGGCGCGCCGCACCGACGAGATCGTGCTCGCCTGCACGCATTATCCGTTGCTGACCGCGCATTTCGAGCGACTCGCGCCCTGGCCCGTCGAATGGATCGACCCGGCGCCGGCGATCGCGCGGCGCGTGGAATTCGTGCTGCGCGAGAAGGCGCTCGAGCATACGGACGAGCGCGCGCGCGATCCGCAATGGCGCGCCGTCTTTACATCCGGCGCCGCGCCCGACGCCGAACTTGCGCGCGCTTTGGATCGCTTCGGCCTGAGGGCGACGGCGTTCGCCGCCATGCCCGCGACGCGGGTCAGGGCCTGAACGCGGGCGTATCGCTCGGGCGCGAGCCCGTCCTATGATCGCCGCGATAAGAACCGCAAGGACGGGATCGGGAAAACATGGCCTACGTCAATTCGGACGGCGTGCAAATCTACGCCGAGGAGTCCGGGCGCGGCGGCACGCCAGTCGTCTTTGTCCACGAGTTCGCCGGCGACTGCCGCAACTGGGAACAGGCGGTCGCGCATTTCGGCCGCAGGCATCGCTGCGCGACCTTCAACGCGCGCGGCTATCCGCCATCGGAAACGCCGACAGATCCCGCGCTCTACAGCCAGCGTCACGCCGTCGAAGATATTCGCGCTGTTCTCGATCACTTCGGCTTCTCGCATGCCCATATCGTGGGCCTTTCGATGGGCGGATATGCGACGGTCAATTTCGGCATTGCCCATCCCGATCGCGTGCTTTCGCTGACCATCGTCGGCGCGGGTCATGGGTCCGATCCAACCATGCGCGAAACATTCCTGAAGGAGAGCGCGGCGCTTGTGGAACGGCTGGAAACCCTGGGGATGCAGGGCATGAGCGACTACATGCATGGTCCCGCGCGAAGACGCTTCATCGAGCGCGATCCACGCGGCTTTGCCCGCTTTGCCGCACAGCTCGCCGATCATTCGGCGCTCGGCACCGCGCTGACCGCGCGCGGCTGCCAGCTCAAGCGCCCGACGATCTACCAACTCGAAGAGGGCCTGCGCAAAATCTCCGCGCCAACACTGATCGTGGCCGGCGACGACGACGAAGCCTGCATCGACCCGGCGATCTTCATGAAGCGCTGCATTCCCGATGCGCGCCTCTGGATCGTTCCGCGTACGACGCACAACGTCAATCTCGAGGAGCCGGATCTCTTCAATCGCGTCGTCGGCGACTTCATTGCCGAGGTCGATAACCGGCGTGACGCGCAGATGTAAATTTCGCCTCGCCATTTGCGTCGCCGGCCCTAAAATCGTCACACAAGATCACCGGGAGAGAAACATGCCGCTCAACAAGGGTTTCGTTCTGGCCTCGCGTCCGCAGGGCGCGGCGACCGAGGACAATTTCCGCTTCTTCGAAAAGGAGATCGGCGAGCCCGGACCGGGCCAGGTGCTCGTGCGCAATCTCTGGCTGTCGCTCGACCCATACATGCGCGGGCGCATGGACGAGAGCAAATCCTACGCCGCCAGCCAGGCGCTCGACGAGCCGATGATCGGCGGCACGGCGGGCGAGGTCGTCGCGTCGAACGATCCGAACTTCAAGCCGGGCGACAAGGTCGTCTCCAACAACGGCGGCTGGCAGCTCTATTCGATCCAGAATCCGGCGCTGCTGCGCAAGGTCGACGACAGCAAGGTTCCGCTGCAGGCCTTCGTCGGGCCGCTCGGCATGCCTGGCGTCACGGCCTGGGTGGGCGTCAATCGCATCATCGCGCCGAAGGCCGGCGAGACGGTCGTCTGTTCGGCGGCGACGGGCGCGGTCGGCACGGTGGTCGGACAGCTCGTGAAGGCGAAGGGGGCGCGCGCCGTCGGCATCGCCGGCGGGCCGGAGAAGTGCAGGTTCGCGGTCGAGGAGCTCGGCTACGACGTCTGCGTCGATCACAAGGCGCCCGATTTCGCTGAACGACTGAAACAGGCGACGCCGAACGGCGTTGACGGATTGTTCGAAAATGTCGGTGGACAGCCGTTCGTCCGCACCATGGCGCAGATGAACGATTTCGGCCGCATTGCCATCTGCGGCCTGATCGCGTCCTACGAGGGCGCGGAGAAGACGACGCTGCCTGACATGCGCATCATGCTGGTCCGGCGCCTGAAGATGCAGGGCTTCATCGTTTCCGAATTCCTGTCGGACTGGCCGACGGCGCTGACCGAACTCGTGACGCTGGCTTCGACCGGCAAGCTGAAATGGCGCGAGACGATTGCAGACGGCGTGGAGAAGGCGCCGTCCGCCTTCCTCGGCATGCTCAAGGGCAAGAATTTCGGCAAGCAGCTTGTAAAGCTGTTTTGACTTGCGCGAGGGGGCGCTTGGTCAGCGCCCCTTTTCCATCGAGGTCATCTCGGCTGCGAATTTCACCCAGGGCTGCGCTGAGCGCGTCCAGATCTGCATGGTCGGCCGGACGGCCGAAGGATCGTCGAGCGTGCCGGCCTTCAAGACAGCCGAGCCCGGCCGCCCACTCGATTCGCTCATGATCGACGAGCCGCATTTCGGACAGAAGGAGCGTTTGAGAATATTGCCGCTGTCGGCCTTGTCATCGAATACGGACATGTCGCCGCCCGAAAACTCGATGTCGGCGCGCTGCACGACGAGATTGGTGGAAAAGGCCGATCCCGACGCCTTCTGGCAATGCGTGCAGTGGCAGACAACCGTGAGCGCCGGGTCCGTCTTGAGCGTGTAGCGAATATTGCCGCACAGGCAGCCGCCGGATGTCGTCATGTCCTTCCTCCCTTGTGAGAGGCAGGGTGCGTGGCGGCCGGAGCCCCGTCAATGCTTCGCGGCGGACGAGCCGGAGCGTCTGCGCCGTCTCGAGGGATTGTCATGCGCCGCCTCCTCGCGCTTCAGTTGGCCTCCCCGGTAGAACAGGCCCCCGGAAACGACCAGCCCGAGGAGAACGATTATTGCAATCGCAGGCGTGAAATCATTGAAGACGACGGCCAGAAGAAAAATGAAAAGCGTCGGCGCCAATGCGACGAGCGCCCAGAGGAAGAGATTTCTTGAATTTGGCATGATGAAATGGGGTCAGTGCGAAAATTGTTGGAGTTATTGGAGTCATAAGGCCCACACCGCGCAACCATATAATCTATGCCCATGTATGCGTATTTGTAAAACACGGCTAAGTATCTGAATACAATATCATTTTATGTAGTATAGCAATATTTGTCCAAAAATAATTTCTTACGCAACGTGAGCCGACGGCAATCGCATGGTCGTGCGGACTGAGGGCGGGCTGCACGGCCCCGCCTATTTGACTTCAGGCGGCGCAGCGTCTAGTCAGGCCCGGCTTGGTCGGGTTCGCCCGATCCGAGCGTTCGCACCCGTGGCTGCTCCCGTTTCCATTTGCGAGAGGTGAGCGACCTGTCGATTCCCGTGCGGGAATAGAGGAGGGCGCGTTCTTTCGCCGGGCCGAAAGGCCCCAGCGGCGGAAGGATCGCGGTTCGGCGAGACGCCCTCCGGGGCGGGCTTGCGCCTTGGTCCTGTCGTCGCGCCCACAGGACAGAATGGACCGCAAATGACGAAGCGCGCAGAATCCAAGTACAAGATCGACCGCCGCATGGGGCAGAACATCTGGGGGCGCCCGAAGTCCCCGGTGAACCGCCGCGAATACGGCCCCGGCCAGCATGGCCAGCGCCGCAAGGGCAAGCTTTCCGACTTCGGCACGCAGCTTAAGGCCAAGCAGAAGCTGAAGGGCTATTACGGCAACATCTCGGAGCGTCAGTTCCGCAAATATTACGAAGAAGCGATCCGCATGAAGGGCGACTCGGGCGACAACCTGATCGGCCTGCTGGAGCGCCGTCTCGACGCCGTCGTCTATCGCGCCAAGTTCGTGCCGACGGTGTTCGCCGCCCGCCAGTTCGTCAACCACGGCCACGTCAAGGTCAACGGCCGCCGCGTCAACATCGCCTCCTACCAGGTGAAGGTCGGCGACGTCGTCGAGATCAAGGAAGCCTCCCGTCAGCTCGTGATCGTGCTGGAATCGCAGGGCCTTGCCGAGCGTGACGTTCCGGACTTCTACGAAGTCGATCATTCCAAGGGCGTGGCGAAGCTGACTCGCGTTCCCTTGCCGAGCGAAGTGCCCTATCCCGTGCAGATGGAGCCGAACCTGGTCATCGAATTCTATTCGCGCTGATCCTTTCGCCGCGACGAAACGAGACGGCCGGTCTTTTGGACCGGCCGTTTTTTTATGCGGCGGCCGCATGCGGACGCGTAGCGCGTAACCGCATATTGCTTTCGATCAACGACGCAGTTTTTGACAAAGAGCAAATTCCCTCTTGCTGAATTCGAGCCGGAGACGGGAATCATGTGGCGTTTGGCGCTTCTTCTGTGGATCATGGGCGGCACTGTGCTGGCCGGCGTCCTTGTGACGGTCGTCCTGCTGACGCCTTCGCTCGCCCCGATGAAATTCATTCCGATCGCCGCCGCGCTTGGCGCGATTATCGCCATTCCGCCGGCCTTCATGGCGGCGAAGGCGATCGCGGCGCGCACCAGCGAGGCTTAAAGTTCCGGCGCTTTTACCTGCCCAAGGAAATGCGCGAAGCGCATCAGCCCCTCGGGCCAGGGTCCATGTCCACTGTCGGGATTGATATGCCCCGACTCGCCGGCGTCGACGAGCGTTGCGCCGAGAGCTGAGGCGCGCTCGGTCGATTCCTCGTAGGTCGCATAAGGGTCGTTGCGGCTGGCGACCAGCAGGCAGGGAAAATCGACGCGTCGCTGCGGCCTGTGGGCGAAGGCGGGGTCGACGCCTTCCAGCGTCAGAAGCACGCGCGGCGATGACGGCGCGACGAGCATGGCGGCCGCGACGTTCGACAGGTCGGCGCCGATCAGGCAGGCCGTGACCGCGCCCATGGAGTGGCCGACCAGAACGACGGGTCGTCTGGCCGCAGCGACGGCATCCTGAACGCGCGCCGCCCATTCCTCGAAATGCGGATGGTCGAAGTCGCGCTGTTCGACTCGTCGTGCGGTGGAGAGCTTCTGCGCCCAGCGATTGTACCAGTGATCGGGCGTGCCGCCGCCCATTCCCGGCAAGATCAGAATATCGCTCTCAGAGGCCCGCATATCGTCTTCTGTAAGCGAAAACAAACGCTTCGCAAAGTGCATGGCCTTGCCCGAGAAAGGCCGCGCGCTCGCCGCTATTGCGCCAAGCTCGATTCCGACAGTCCCGCGAGACGTCAAACGATGCGGAGGACGATATGGCGCGTTTCGAAGGCGGATGTCTGTGCGGCGCCGTGCGTTTCATCTGCGAGTCGGATCCGCTCTCCCAGAGCGCATGTCATTGTCGCGACTGCCAATATATGGCTGGCGGCGGCGCGGCGCATGGCCTGACCCTGCCTACCGACCTCGTGCAGATGACGCAGGGCGCGCCGGCCGCCTACGCCAAACTGTCGGACGCAGGCAATCGCATCACGCGCTTCTTCTGCGAAACCTGCGGGACGCACCTGTTCTTGCGCAGCGCCGCCCACCCGGACCGCACGACCGTCAGCGCGGGCGCGCTCGACGACACGTCGCTTTATGCCCCGCACGGGCATGTCTGGGTGGAGAGCGCGCCGCGCTGGCACCGGCTCGAGGCCGATCTGTCGCGGCTGTTGTGGGACGCGGCGTGAGCCGCGCCCCAAAGGCCGTCAATCTTCCAGCTTGCCGATGTGCTTTTGCGCGTAGAGCTGGATGCCGACCTGCTTGATAAGTTCGAGCTGCGTCTCGAGGAAGTCGATGTGCTCTTCCTCATCGTGGGCGAGTTCCTCGAACAGGTTCTTCGACACACGATCGTTGACCGAGACGCAATATTGCGCGGCTTCCAGATAGAGCGCCCGGGCGCCGATTTCGGCGGCGAGATCCGCCTTCAGGATTTCCTCGATGTTCTCGCCGATCCGCAGCGGATCGAGACTCTGCATGTTGGGGAAGCCTTCGAGGAACAGGATGCGCGCCGTGAACTTGTCGGCGTGCTCCATCTCCTCGATGGATTCGGCGCGCCACTTCTTGGCGAGCTCCTTGTAGCCCCAGTTGTCGAGGATGCGATAATGCAGCCAGTACTGGTTGATCGCCGTCAGCTCGCTGCGCAGGCCGCGGTTGAGATATTCGATGACCCTGTCGTCGCCCTTCATATGTCGCTCCCTCGTGAAAAACCCTTGCTGGAACCTTATGCGGCCGCAATGCCCGACGCACTATCGCCGCAAGGGCAACCGTCGGGCGTACAGGCGCAACTAATTTCGCGTTGCTCGCGCAGGATCGCGGCGATGGTCTGCGCGCAGCGCCCGCATTCCGGCTTGCAGCCGAGCGCGCCGTAGACGGCGAGCACGCGCAGGGGCCGGCCATCCGCAGCCTGGGCGCAGGCGCGGACCGCGCGGTCGGTAATGCGATTGCAGGAACAGACGATCATGACGCTCGGACAATTCTCCGCTGGAGAAGATAACGCGTCCGGCGGATTTGTCAGTGCGTCGTTCCGGCTTCGCCCCAGTTTCAGTTACGCCCGCCCGAAAACCCGCCTGAAGATCGTGTCGACGTGCTTGGTGTGGTAGCCGAGGTCGAAGAGTTCCTCGAGTTCCGCGTCGGACAGTTTGGCGGACACGTCCTTGTCCTTCTTCAGCAGCGTCAGGAAGTCGCCTTCGCCGCGCCAGACCGGCATGGCGTTGCGTTGGACGTAGGCATAGGAATCCTCGCGGCTGACGCCCTTCTGGGTCAGCGCCAGCAGCACCCGCTGCGAATGCACCAACCCGCCGAGCCGGTCGAGGTTCTTCTGCATGTTGGCGGGATAGACCAGCAGCTTGTCGACCACGCCGGTCAGGCGCGCCAGCGCGAAATCGAGCGTCACCGTCGCGTCCGGGCCGATCATGCGCTCGACGGAAGAATGGGAAATATCGCGCTCGTGCCACAGCGCGACGTTCTCCATCGCCGGTACGGCCATGCCGCGCACGAGGCGGGCGAGGCCGGTCAGATTCTCCGTCAGCACAGGATTGCGCTTGTGCGGCATGGCGGACGAGCCCTTCTGGCCCTCGGAGAAGAATTCCTCCGCTTCCAGAACTTCCGTGCGCTGCAGGTGCCTGATCTCGACCGCCAGCCGCTCGACGCTGGAGGCGATGACGCCGAGCGTGGCGAAGAACATGGCGTGGCGATCGCGCGGGATGACCTGCGTGGATGTCGGCTCCGGCTTGAGGCCGAGGCGCTTCGCCACATGTTCCTCGACGCGCGGGTCGATGTTGGCGAAGGTGCCGACGGCGCCGGAGATAGCGCAGGTCGAAATCTCCTCGCGCGCCGCGATCAGCCGCTGCTTGCAGCGCGAAAACTCCGCATAGGCCTGCGCCATCTTCAGGCCGAAGGTGACGGGTTCGGCATGGATGCCGTGCGAGCGGCCGATGGTCGGCGTCATCTTGTGCTCGAAGGCGCGCTTCTCGATCGCGGCGAGCAGGGCGTCCATGTCCTTCAGGAGAATGTCGGAGGCGCGCTGCAATTGCACGGCGAGGCACGTATCGAGCACGTCGGACGAGGTCATGCCCTGGTGGACGAAGCGGGAATCAGGCCCGATGAATTCGGCGAGATGGGTGAGGAAGGCGATGACGTCGTGCTTGGTGACACGCTCGATCTCGTCGATCTTCTCGACGTCGAACCTGGCGACGGAGCCCTTCTCCCAGATGTTCTTCGCCGCCTCCTTCGGGATCACGCCGAGATCGGCCAGCGCCTCGCAGGCGTAGGCCTCGATCTCGAACCAGATGCGGAAACGGGTCTGCGGCTCCCAGACGGCGACCATTTCGGGGCGGGAATAGCGGGGGATCATGTTCGGCTTCCGTGCGTGTCGCCCGAAGGGCTTTTAAGCCGCACGATCTGCGCGAGGACCCGGCGTCCGGTCAAGTCGGACAGGCCATTTTCCAACAGGCGGCCAGCGCTTAAGTTCGGCTGACGACAGGGGGCGGCATGAGAAGAATCGCGATTCTGGTTCTGGCGGGCGCGCTCGGCGCGGCGGGCGGCGCACAAGCGTCCGACGCCTCGCGCTATTCGAGCGTCAACGACAAGAAGGCGTGCGTCTACAAGCACACGAAAGCGTCGGACGACGGGCCCGAATCCTGCGAATTTTCGTGCAAGGGGCCGGTGGCGGGCGTGAGCACCCGGCTGCTCTCCTGCTACGACTACGATCATCTCTTCGTCCAGATCGACGGCAAGAGCTATTCGACCTGGGGCGCGATGCTGGCGGTCGGCGGCTTTTCGGGCCTCGCCAACAAGAACGGCGTGGTGGAATGGGTTTTTGCGGCGGGCGGCGAGCCGTCGCGCGAAAGACTCAAGGGCCTGATCGTGCGCTTTCAGGGCGTCGATCAGGACAACAAGGGTCGCAACGCGCTTGCCGTATTCTCGCTGAAATCGGGCGAAATCTGCTGGAAGGGCAATTATCCGGCAAACGACGCGGCGCGCGCCGCGGTAGACGGCGCGCCGTGCAAGGACGAACTGAAGGCGGAAGAACCTTAGGCCGCCAGCCCGATCGCGCTTTCGGCGGCCTGCCGCAGCGCGGCGATATTGGCGGCGTACTGGCCGCGCCCGCCCTTGAAGGCGGCGGAGCCGGCGACCAGCCAGTCCGCGCCCGCCGCCGCCACTGCGCCGGCCGTTTCCGGGGTGACGCCGCCGTCCACTTCCAGCGCGATGGGACGTCCCGCGATCATGGCGCGCACGCGGCGGATCTTTTCCAGGGAGCCGGGAATGAAGCTCTGGCCGCCGAAGCCGGGGTTGACCGACATGACGAGCACGAGATCGACCATGTCCATCACGTGCTCGATCGCCGTTTCCGACGTGCCGGGGTTGAGCGAGACGCCAGCCTTCTTGCCCAGCGCCCGGATCGCCTGCAGCGAACGATGGAGATGCGGGCCGGCTTCGGCGTGGACGGTAATGATGTCGGAGCCGGCCTTGGCGAAGGCCTCGAGATAGGGGTCGGCCGGGGCGATCATCAGATGCGTGTCGAAGGGCGCCGATGTCGCCTTGCGGATCGCCTGCACGACCATCGGCCCGAAGGAAATGTTCGGCACGAAATGGCCGTCCATGATGTCGACATGCACCATGTCGCCGCCCGCCTCGATGCAGGCCGCCACATCGGCGCCGAGATCGGCGAAATCGGCCGAGAGGATCGAGGGCAGAATGCGGATTTTTCGCATGGACGTCTCCTGCGAGCCGGTTAGCACGGGCGCAAAGCCCGAGTCCACGCGCAAGAATCAGGGCGCGCCGATATCCCGCTTCATCGCCTCGTACTGGTCCTTCGTGATCTCGCCGCGGGCGTAGCGCTTGTCGAGAATGTCGCGCGCGCTCTCGACGGCCGGCGGCTGCGGCCAGTTCCAGCCCGTGGCCTGGCTCGGGCGGCGGTCGCGCAGCAACAGCCAGGCAAGAAAGACAACGATCAGGAGCGCGCCGAGCGGGCCAATGCCGTGAAATGGCCAGGTCCAGACAGTGTCGTAGGTCCAGCTATGCATCTCTTGCTCCGGCGCCGCGCGTCGCCCGAGGAAATCCCCGGCGCGCCTGATATAGGCGCCCGTCTCCGCTTTGTCCCGTCAGCCGCCCGGTCTGCCGGCGACGGTCGCGGCGGGCGGCGCCGCGGCGAACAGGCCCGCGACCCAATCCCAGGCGCGCGCCAGAAAGCCGATCGGTCCCGAGACGCCGTGGCGGATGAAGGCGATCTTGCGAAGATGGTCGGGCACCCGCCACACGCTCCACGAGCCGCCCGGAAAATAGGCGACGTCGCCCGGCCCGAGGCGGCGCTCGACGTTCTTCTCGTCGGTCACGAAGACCTCGCCCTCGAGCACGTTCACGGTCTCGTCGATGTTGAAATACCAGCGGAACTTGCCCCTGGTCGTCTGCCAGACGACCGTGACCGCCATGCCGTCCGTCGAGCGCGAGAGCAGGGCGCTTTGCGCCTGCGGGTCGCCTTCGAGAATCCAGTCCTTCGGAATCCGCACAGGGCTCATTTTCGCCTCGGCGGGAATGGAAATCACAACAGGCGGCGGGACGGCGTCCAAATTGCGCTCCGAAGCAGGCGCGCCCCGGATTGAGCCCGGGTCTCGCATCAGAATCGTCTTGTCCCCTATATATCAGCAAGAAGAGGGGAGACCGGCGTGACTATACGGGCGGATGCGATCGTTCTGGGCGCGGGCATGGTCGGCGTCGGCGCGGCGACGGCCTTGCAGGCGCGCGGGCGCGACGTGGCGCTCATCGACCGGCGCGGGGCGGCCGGCCGCGAGACGAGCTACGGCAACGCCGGGCTGATCGAGCGCGCCTCGGTCGAGCTCTACACGTTCCCGCGCGACCTGGGCACGATCCTGCGCACGATATTCGGGAGCAATCCGGCCGCGCGCGTCGACTGGGCGGCGCTGCCGCAGACGCTGCCCTGGCTCGCGCGTTATTTTCTCGAGAGCGCGCCGGCAAAGGCCGCGGCCCATGCCCGCGCCGCGCTGCCGCTGATCGAGCGCTGTCTCGACGAGCACATGAAGCTGGCCTACGCCGCGGGCGCCAGCGATCTCATTCGGCCCTCCGGCTGGATCAAGGCGTTTCGGACCGAGAAGACGCTGGCCGAGGGCGCGACCGAAGCGCGGCGCATTCGCGAATACGGCCTGACCTTCGACGCGCTGGACGCGTCGGCGCTTGCCAGGATCGAGCCCAGCCTGAATGGCTTCGCCGGAGCGATCGTGCTGCGCGATCCTGCCGCCTGCATCGACCCCGGCGCGCTGACCGCCGCCTATGCCGGGCTGTTCGGGCGCAACGGCGGCCGGCTGTTCTCGGGCGATGCGCGAAGCCTGGCGCAGACGCCGCATGGCTGGAGCGTGGCCACGGACGCCGGCGTCGTCGAGGCGCCCGAAGCCGTGATCGCGCTCGGGCCGTGGTCCGACGACGTGTTCCGCCCGCTCGGCTACCGTATCCCGCTCGGCGTGAAGCGCGGCTACCATATGCACTATCGACCGGCGGGCGAGATTTCGTTGAACCACCCCGTACTCGACGTCGACGGCGGCTATCTCGTGGCGCCGATGGCGCAGGGCCTGCGGCTGACCACGGGCGCCGAATTCGCCCCGCGCGACGCGCCGCCCTCGCCCGTGCAACTCGACACGGTCGAGCCGCTGGCGCGCAGGACATTTCCGCTCGGCGAGCGTATCGACGCCGAGCCCTGGCTTGGCCGCAGACCCTGCCTGCCGGACCTGCTGCCGGTGATCGGCCCCGCGCCGCGCCACCCCGGCCTGTGGTTCGATTTCGGCCACCAGCACCACGGCTTCACGCTTGGGCCGGTGACCGGTCGCCTGCTGGCGGAAATGATGGCCGGCGAGGAGACTTTCGCAGACCCGGCCCCCTTCAGCGTGGAGCGGTTTTGACGCGGCCGATCACGAAACATTCGCTTTGCGCCATGTCTCGCGGCACGTAAAAGGGCGCGCATGGCCTCCGATGTCACCATTTCAGCCGCGGCCGTCGCTGGCGTGCTTTCCTTTCTGAGCCCCTGCGTGTTGCCGCTGGTGCCGCCGTACCTGACCTTCATCGCCGGCACGACGATCGAGGACATCGTGGACGAGGGCGCCGCGCGCGCCCGGCGCGACGTGCTGCTGGCGGCGGTCCTGTTCGTGGCGGGCTTCTCGACCGTCTTCGTCGCGCTGGGCGCGACGGCCTCGGTTTTCGGCCAGTTCGTGCGCGCCAACCTGCATGTTCTCTCGCTGCTGGCCGGCGTCGCCATCATTGGCATGGGCCTGCACTTTCTCGGCGTGTTCAAGCTGCACATTCTCTATCGCGAGAAGCGCATGGAGGTGGAAAAGCCGGTCGGCCTGTGGGGCGCCTATGTGATGGGGCTGGCCTTCGCCTTCGGATGGACGCCGTGCATCGGTCCGATCCTGGCCGCCATTCTCGCGGTGGCGAGTTCCGAGGACACGGTCGCGCGCGGCGCCGGGCTGCTGGCGGTCTATTCGCTCGGTCTCGGCGTGCCTTTTCTCGCCGCCGCGCTCGCCATCGAGCCCTTCATGAACTTCCTCAAGAAGTTTCGCGCGCATTTCGGCAAGGTCGAAAAGATCGTCGGGCTGGCGCTGGTGGCGACCGGCGTCGCCTTCATGACCGGCGGCATGCAGACCCTGTCGATCTGGCTGCTCGAAACATTTCCGGGCCTTGCGAAGCTCGGCTGATCCCTGTCCCGGGGCCAGATCAACGCGCGGCCGCGCGCCGGTGGCAATAGTGCGCGTCACCTGAGTTCGGTTGAGACATGCGAAGCGGGCGATATCTTCTCTGGCTGATCGTTTTCGCGCTCGTCGCCGGCGGCGGCATGTTCGCGTGGCGGCGTTTCGGCGCGCCGCCGCAGGTGTCGGCGGTGGAGGCGAAGCGCGGATCGGTGGCCGAGGTCGTCTATGCGACCGGCGTGATCGAGCCGACGCGCTGGGCGAAAGTCATCGCCTATCAGCGCAAGCGCATCGTCGACATCTGCGACTGCGAGGGCAAGTCGGTGAAGGCCGGCGACGTGCTGGCGCGCCTCGACGACACGGAAGAGAAGGCCAATCTCGCCGAACTGGAAGCGCGGCGCGCGTTGCTCAAGAACGATGTCGATCGCGTGACCGGGCTTTACAAGCTGAATGCGACTACCAAGACCGCGCTCGATCAGGCCGTCACGGCGTTGCAGGAATACGACGCGCGCATCGACGCGCGCCGCCAGAAGATCGCCGATCTGGTGCTGCGCGCGCCGATCGACGGCGTGGTCCTTCGTCGCGACGGGCAGATAGGCGACATGGCGGGCACGGCCGTCAATGACGCGCTGTTCTGGGTAGGCAAGCCGAAGCCGTTGCGCGTCAACGCCGACGTCAACGAAGAAGACATGCCGCGCGTGAAGCTCGGGCAGAAGGTTCTGCTGCGCCACGACGGCTTTCCCGGGCAATCGCTGGAGGCGAGCGTCGGCGAGATAACCCCGAAGGGCGATCCGCAGACCAAGACTTTTCGCGTCTACCTCGCGCTGCCCGACGATACGCCGCTGCGCATCGGCATGAGCGTCGAGGCCAACATCGTGATCGCGGCGCGCGAGAATGCGCTGGTCGTTCCGGCGGAAGCGGTCGTCGGCGGCGCGGTCGATCGCGTCGTCGATGACAGGATCCAGCGCACCCCGGTCAAGACGGGCGTGCGCGGCGTGCGGCTGATCGAAATTCTTTCAGGGCTCGAAGAAGGCGCCCGCGTGGTCACGCCCGCGCGACCGACGCTTGCCGACGGCGCGCGCGTGCGCGTGACGGGGCCGTGAGCTTCGTTCTCGACATAGCGCTCACGCATCTGCGCTCGCGCGTGCGGCAGACGGTGGTCGGCGTGCTGGGCGTCGCCACCGGCGTCGGCTTTTCGATCATGATGGCGGCGCTGATGGAGGGATCGCAGGAGGATTTCATCCGCCAGCTCGTCGACAGCCTGCCGCATATTTCCGTCACCGACGAAACGCGCAGCCCGCCGCGACAGCCTGCCGAGAGCGCTTATGACGCCGTGCAGATCGACGGGCTGCGCACGCCTGTCATCAGACCGGGGATCAAGAATCCGATGGCGATCATGGCGTCGATCGAGAGCTGGCTGCCGGGGGCGATCGCGCCGTCGGTGCAGGCGAAAGCGGTGATTCGCTACGCCGGCCGCGACACGGCGACGTCGTTCACGGGGCTCGATCCGAAGCGCGAGCAGAAGGTGTCGAAACTCGCCACGCAATTGCGGCAAGGCTCGCTCGACGCGCTCTACAAGGCGACGAACGCGCTGATCCTCGGCGACGGGCTCGCCCGCAAGATCGGAGCGCGCGTCGGCAACACGGTGACGATCGTGTCAGGCGTTGGCCGCACGCTCGATTGTACGATTGTCGGCATCGCGCATACCGGCGTCGCGCAGATCGACGACACGGCGTCCTACGGGCTCATCAAGACCGGCCAGATCCTCGCCTCGCAGATCGGGCTGGTGAACGAATTGCGCATTCGCGCGGGCGACGCGCTGCAGGCGCGCATCGTGGCGGCGCGCATTGAGGGCGAGACCGGCTACAAGTCCGTCTCCTGGCAGGAAGCGCACGAAGACCTGCTGTCGGCCTTCGAGGTGCGCAACATCATCATGTACACGGTCGTCGGCGCGATCCTGCTCGTCGCCTCGTTCGGCACGTTCAACATCGTTTCGACCATCACGCACGAGAAAGCGCGCGACATCGCCATCATGAAGTCGCTCGGCTTCCGCGCGAAAAGCGTGCGGCGCATCTTCATCATCGAGGCCGCGGTCATCGGCCTCGTCGGCGCGCTGATCGGCTGGGCGCTGGGCTATGTGCTGACGCGCGCGATGGGGTCGGTCGAGATCAAGAGCCCGTTCATGGATTCGAGCACGATCCCTGTGCTCTATTCGCCGCTGCACTATGCGCTGGCCACCGTCGTCGCGCTCGCCTCGTCGCTGTTTGCCGGCTATTTCCCGGCGCGCAAGGCGGCGGCGGTCGAGCCTGTCGACATCATCCGGGGCGCGTCGTGAGCGCGCTGATCGAAACAAGAAAAGCGACGCGCATCATCGGCGGCGACGTGCCCGCCACGCTTGTCTGCGACGTCGACCTGTCCGTGGCGCCAGGCGAATTCGTCGCCATCATCGGGCCGTCGGGCTCCGGCAAATCGTCGCTGCTCTATCTGCTCGGGCTGCTCGACCGGCCAACCTCGGGCGAAGTCTTTCTCGAAGGCGTGGCGACCAGCGCGCTCGACGACGATGCGCGCGCCGACATGCGGCTCGCGAGCCTCGGATTCGTCTTTCAGTTTCATTTTCTGCTGCCCGAATTCTCGGCGCGCGAAAATGTCGTGCTGCCGATGCGCGCGCTCGGCCGGCTGAACGACAAGGAGCAATACGCCCGCGCCGAAATGCTGCTCGACCAGCTCGGGCTGAAGGAGCACGCGCACAAGCGGCCGGACCAGATGTCCGGCGGCCAGCGCCAGCGCGTGGCGATCGCGCGGGCGCTCGCCAACGATCCGAAGGTTGTGCTGGCCGATGAGCCGACCGGCAATCTCGACACGCGCGCCGGCGAGCGAGTGCTCGAAATCCTGCGCGGGCTGGTCGACGCCCAGCGCCGCGCGGTCGTCGTCGTCACGCATGATCTGGCGCTTGCCGCGCGCGCGGACCGGCAGGTGAAGATCGTGGACGGAAAGATCGAGCCCCCATCGTCCGGCGTGTCATCCCCGCCGTAGCGAAGCGGAGAGCCGGGATCCAGAGGGCAGACGTGCGACTGGATCCCGGATCGGCCTTCAGCCGTCCGGGATGACAGTCCTGACGCGCCTCACATCTGCTTGTAGGTGATCTTGCCGTCGGCGCCCTTCGCCCAGCGATAGACGACATAGTCGGCGCGCGTGACGTCGCCCTTCTTGTCGTAGGAAATGTCGCCGACCACCGTCTTGAAGGTCATGCCGGAGTGCATGACCTTGGCCATCGCCTGCGGATCGTTGGACTTGGCGGCGGCGGCCGCCTGCTGCATCACCTGCACGGCCGCGTAGGAATAGAGCGTGTAGGTCTCGGGGTTGAACTTCTTCGCCTCGAATTTCTTCACGACCTCCGCCGCGGCGGGGTTGAGGCGCGGGTCCGGCGGGAAGGTCATCAGCGTGCCCTCGGCGCCGGGACCGGCGATCTGCGCATATTCCTCCGAGGCGATGCCGTCGCCGCCCATCAGCACGGTCTGCATTCCCTGGTCGCGCATCTGGCGCACGATGAGGCCGGCTTCCGTATGCTCGCCGCCGTAATAGACGAGATCGACGCCAGCCGCCTTCATCTTGGAGACGATGGCCGAATAATCCTTCTCGCCGGGATTGATCGTATCGTAGAGGACTTCCTTGACGCCGAGCGCGTTCAGCGCCTTCTTCGTCTCGTCGACGAGGCCCTTGCCGTAGGCCTTCTTGTCGTGAACGAAGGCGACCTTCTTGCCCTTGTAGTTCTTGGCGATGTAGTCGCCCGCCACCGCGCCCTGCTGGTCGTCGCGCCCGCAGGTGCGGAACACGTTCCACTTGCTCTCGCCGGTCTTGGGATCGGGATTGGTCAGGTTCGGGTTGGTGGAGGCGGGCGTGATCTGCAGCACGCCGTTTTCCATGTAGACGCCGGACGTCGGAATCGAGACCGACGAGTTGAAGTGGCCGACCACCCAGGTCACGCCGTCGCCGACGAATTTGTTGGCGACCGAAATGCCCTGCTTGGGATCGGAAGCGTCGTCGCCGCTCTGCACCGAGAGCTTCTTGCCGTTGACGCCGCCGGCCGCGTTCACGTCCTCGACCGCCTGCTCCACGCCCATCTTGAGCTGCGCGCCGAAGGCGGCCGACGAGCCGGTGATCGGGCCGCCGACGCCCAGTTTCACCTGCGCGACGGCGGGCGCGGCAAAAGCGAACATCGCCGCGACGGCGACGCCGGACAGAAGCTTACGTGTCATGCGATCTCTCCCCTCTCGCCCGCCCTTTTGGGTTCGGACTTGAATCTGCGCGGGAGAGTTTGGCCGTTTTTGCCGGCGCTGTCACGCTGGCGTCAGCCGGCCAGCCATGGATATTGATGCGCCATCTGGCGCCTGCGCGCCAGGGCGAAACCGGCGAGCGCGAAGGCCGTAAGCAATGCGAACGTCGGCAGCGCGTGGGCGAGGTCGGAAGGTTCGTCGAACAGGGCGTAGTGCAGGAAGCGCACGGCGGCGGCGAGCGGAACCATATAGGCGACCGCCTTCCAGCGTTCGCGCCAGGTCTGCGCCATGGCGCGGCCCGTGACGAAGGCGCCGGCGCCGCCGAGCACGAGCGTGAGCGCGAGGAAGGTCCAGACGTTGGGAATGAGGTCGGTCATGCTGCGCGCCCGCACGCTTCCGTCATTCCCGCGAAAGCGGGAATCCAGAGCCGCAGACCGGATGCCGCCGACTGGGTCCCTGCTTGCGCGAGGATGACATGCGAGAATGAGCGGGCCTGAAGGCTCGCGGTCCATGCGCGCGGGCTCAATGCGCGCCCCCTTCGAGATAGGCGGCGCGCACCTGCGGATCGGCGAGCAGCGCGGAGCCTGCGCCCGAAAGGGCGATCGCGCCGTTGACCATGACGTAGCCACGATGGGCGAGCTTCAGCGCATGATAGGCGTTCTGCTCGACAAGGAAGACGGTGAGGCCTTCCTTCGCGTTGAGTTCGCGCACCGTGTCGAAAATCTGCCTGACGACGAGCGGCGCCAGGCCGAGCGAAGGCTCGTCGAGCAGCAGCAATCTCGGCCGGCTCATCAGCGCGCGCGCGATCGCCAGCATCTGCTGCTCGCCGCCGGACAGCGTGCCGCCGCGCTGGTGCATACGCTCCTTCAGGCGCGGGAAGATGGCGAAGGCGCGTTCGAGGTCGGCGTCGAAATGCGCGAAATTGTCGACGGCCGCGCCCATCTGCAGGTTCTCGTAGACCGTCATGCGCGGGAAGATGCGACGCCCTTCCGGCGACTGCGCAATCGAGAGGCGCGCGATCTCGTGCGTCGGAATATTCGTGATGTCGCGGCCCGCGAAGGTGATGCGGCCTTCGCGCGCGCGCGGATCGCCGAAGATGGTCATCATCAGCGTTGTCTTGCCGGCGCCATTGGCGCCGATCAGCGTGACGATCTCGCCTTCGTTGACCGTGAGGTCGACGTTGCGCAACGCCGCGATGGCGCCGTACCAGGCCGACACGCCGCTGAGGGAGAGCAGGGCGGTCACGCGCCGATCTCCTTCTCGACTTCGGCGACCTCGTCGTCGGGCACGCCGAGATAGGCGGCGATGACGCTCGGATCGGCGCGGATTTCGGCCGGCGCGCCGTCGGCGATCTTGCGGCCGTAGTCGAGCACGACGACGTGATCGGAAATCTCCATCACCACGCTCATGTCGTGCTCGATCAGCAGCAGCGAGGTCCCGTCGTCGCGGATCGAACGCAAGAGCGCGTTGAGTTCCGCCGACTCGCGCGGGTTGAGGCCGGCGGCCGGCTCGTCGAGGCACAGGAGGACCGGGTCGGCGCACATGGCGCGCGCGATTTCCAGCCGCCGCTGGTCGCCGTAGGGCAGGGCGCCGGCGGGATCGTCGGCGCGCGCGGTCAGCGCGATCCGGTCGAGCCACAGGCGCGCCTTGTCCTTCGCGACCTGTTCGGCTGCACGAAAAGAGGGCGCGCCGACGAGGCCGGCGAGCGAATATCCGGACGCCTGCATCAGCGGGCGATGCTGCGCGACGATGAGGTTTTCCAGCGCGGTCATGCCGGCGAACAGCCGGATGTTCTGGAAGGTGCGCGCGACGCGCGCATGGCGCGCGATCTCGTGATCGGGCATACGCTCGAGCAGATAAAGTTCGTTCGCGCCGCGCAGGCCGGATCGCGTCAGCGCATCGAGCGCGTCCGTGTCGATCGCGCCCTCCGGCGCCATGGCGATGCGGCCCGACGTCGGCTTGTAGAAGCCGGTGATGCAGTTGAAGACGGTGGTCTTGCCGGCGCCGTTGGGGCCGATGAGCGCGGTGATGTCGCCGCGCCGCACGCCGAACGACAGATCGTCGATGGCGGTGAGGCCGCCGAAGCGCATGGAGAGGTGTTCGACGCGCAACAACACGCCTTCATCCTGAGGAGCCCGTGCAGCGGGCGTCTCGAAAGATGGGGATGCGGCCATGCTTCGAGACGCGCCCTGCGGGCGCTCCTCAGCATGAGGGCGCGTGAGGTTTGCCATCACCCGCGCCCCTCCTGCACGAGGTCGGCCGCGATCGCCCTGCGTTCGCCCAGAAAGATCGTCGGCGCGCGCGACGAGACGAAGCCGCGCGGGCGCCAGTTCATCATCACGACCATGGCGAGGCCGACGAGCAACATGCGGTACTGTGTCGGATCGAAATTCTGGCCGAACACCTGCTTGAGAAAATCAAGTTCGCGCAGGAGCTCCGAGCCGCCGACGATGGCGATGGCCGCGGCCGCCACGCCGATCTGCGAGCCGCGGCCGCCGAGCACGACGATGGCGAGGATGGTCGCGCTTTCCACGAAGTTGAAGCTGGACGGCGAGACGAAACCCTGGCGCACGGCGAAGAAGGCGCCGGCGAAACCGCCGAACATGGCGCCGAGCGCGAAGGCGGTGAGCTTGATCTTCGTCGTGTCGAGGCCGAGCGAGCGGCAGGCGATCTCGTCCTCGCGCAGCGCCTCCCAGGCGCGGCCGATGGGGAGGCGGCGCAGGCGCAGCGTCACGAGGTTGGTGAGAAGCGCCAGCGCGAGGATGAGATAGTAGAGAAACACGACGCGATGGATCGGCGAGAAGGGAATGTCGAAGAAGGCGGCGAAACCCTTCGGCCCCGCGACGAAGGGCAGGCCGAAGAAGGTGACGCGCGGAATGGAGGCGATGCCGGCGTCGCCGTTGGTCAGCGCCGAGAAATTGACGAGCACGATGCGGATGATCTCGCCGAAGGCGAGCGTGACGATGGCGAGATAGTCGCCACGCAGCCGCAGAACGGGAAATCCGAGCAGGATGCCCCAGAAGGCCGCGAGAATGCCCGACAGCGGCAGGCAGAGCCAGAAGGAGACGCCATAGTTTGTCGCCAGCAGCGCATAGGCGTAGGCGCCGACCGCGTAGAAGGCGACGTAGCCGAGATCGAGCAGGCCCGCGAGGCCGACGACGATGTTCAGCCCCCAGCCGAGCATGACGTAGATGAGGATCTGGATGCCGTAATTGTCGATCCACTTGAGCGCGCCGGACGGCCCGAGCGTCAGCAGCACGATGAACGGCCAGGCGACGATGAGGCCGAGGCCGAAGGCGGCGAAGGCCTTTGTGGCGGTTTTCGCGCCGGCCGAGGGCGTCTCGGCGGCCAGCGGCTTCGGGCGCGGCGCGCGCGCCGGCGAAAGCGCGAGCGCGAGCCGCATGACGAAGGCGGCGACGGCCGCGCCGAGCATCCACGACCAGCGTGGCTCGAGCACGAGCTTGTTGGAGAAATCAGGTTCGGCGCGCAGCGCGAGGATCGGGAAAGCGAGGGCGGCGGCGATCAGGCCGTAGCGCGCGGCGTCGGCAAGCGCCGCCGGGACCGCCGGCCTCCGGCCGGCCTTCTCCGTGCGCTCCTGCCGGCCAGAGGCCGGCGGTCCTGGCTCCGTCGCGGGCGTTTCAGCCATGTGCGGGGGTTCCACAGCCTTCATGCTGAGGAGCGCCTGCAAGGCGCGTCTCGAAGCATGGGGGTTGCGGCCATCCTTCGAGACGCCTGCTGCGCAGGCTCCTCAGGATGAGGGTTTCTGCAGTCGCGCAAGCGCCCATCACACCTTCTCCACTTCCGGCCGGCCGAGCAGGCCGGTGGGCATGAAGATCAGCGTGACCGCGAGGATGGAGAAGGCGGCGACATCCTTGTAGTCGGCGGAAAAATAGGCCGACCAGAAGGTCTCGATCAGCCCGATCAGCAGGCCGCCGAGCACGGCGCCGGGAATCGAGCCGATGCCGCCGAGCACGGCGGCGGTGAAGGCTTTCACGCCCGGCACGAAGCCGTCGGCGGCGTTCACGACGCCGTAATAGAGCATGTAGAGAACGCCGGCGACGGCGGCGAGCGCGGCGCCGATGACGAAGGTGGCGGCAATGGTGCGATTGACGTCGACGCCGAGCAGCGCGGCCATTTTCGCATCCTGCTCGCACGCCCTTTGTGCGCGGCCGAGCGGCGTTCTCTGCACCACGAACCAGAAGGCGGCGAGCAGGACGACGGTGACGACTACGATGAGGATCTGCTTGTAGGACAGCGTGACGTCGTAAGTCCCGCCGCTCGTCAGCTTGATGACGTCGCCGAACATGGGCGGCGCGGATTTGTTGCGCGGCCCCTGCGCCACATAGACGAAATTCGACAGGAAGATCGACATGCCGATCGCCGAGATCAGCGGCGCGAGGCGGAAGGAGCCGCGCAGGCGCCGATAGGCGAAGCGCTCGATGACGAAGTTCCACAGGCCGGTCAGCGCCATCGACACGAACAGCACGAGCACGAAGGACAGGCTCAGCGCCTCGATGCCGAGAAATTGCTGCAGGGCGATGAACAGAATGAGCGCGATGAAGGCCGACAGCATGAAGACGTCGCCATGCGCGAAGTTCACCATGCCGATGATGCCGAAGACCATCGTGTAGCCGATGGCGATGAGCCCGTAGATCGAACCGAGCGTCAGCCCGTTGATGAGCTGCTGCAGGAAGACTTCCATGCCGCGGTTCTGTCCCTCGTTGCGCCGTGAATCAGGGGCGGAATCGCCGCGAGGCTGCCCGGCGCCCACGCTAGCAAGCGTCCCGCCGGGCGGCAAATCAGCCTTTGGTTTTCGGGGCGAAATCGGACCGCGCGCGGAAAGCGGTTGCGTCCGTTCCGATAAATGTTATGATACATACCTATTCGGCGCAAAGACCGAACCGGAGGAACGCTAAGTCGTCCTGTCATGCGGATTTCGCCGCTGGCCGCGAGGCCGGCGGGGGAAGGCGCGCGCGAAACCGCGCGTCGCGCGACGGATGGCGGGCCTGTCCGGAAAACATCGACGATGCATCGAAGCCGAGGGAGGATCCCATGGACCGCAGACACTTTATCGCCGGCGGCGCCGCGCTGACGGCCGCAACCGCCTTTTCGCCCGCGCGCCTGGCGGCGCAGGGCAAGCCGCTGAAGATCGGCATCATGAACGACCTGTCCGGCCCCTATTCGGGCGACCAGGGCCTCGGCTCGAAGATCGCCGCCGACATGGCGATCTCGGACTGGGCCGCCAAGCTCGGCGTGCAGGTCGAGACGATCATTGCCGACCACCAGAACAAGCCCGACATCGGCGCCGGCATCGCGCGCAAATGGTTCGACACCGAGGGCGTCGACGTCATCATGGACCTGCCGAATTCGGCGGTGGCGCTGGCCGTGCTGGCGGTCGCCAACGAGAAGAACAAGGCGGTGATCGGCTCGGGCGCCGGCTCCTCGGTGCTGACCGGCCCGATGTGCTCGAAGAATTTCGTGCACTGGACCTACGACACCTACGTTCTCGGCAATTCGCTCGGCAAGGCGCTGACCGGCGAGGGCGCCAAGAGCTGGTATTTCGTCACCGCCGACTACGCCTTCGGCAAGGATCTCGAGCAGAATTGCGCCAATGCGGTGATCGCCTCCGGCGGCAAGGTGCTCGGCGCCGCGCGCCATCCGGTCAATACGGCGGACTTCTCCTCCTTCCTGCTGCAGGCGCAGGCCTCCGGCGCGGAAGTGATCGGCTTCGCCAACGCCGGCGGCGATCTTATCCAGTCGCTGAAGCAGGCGGCCGAGTTCGGCTTGAAGAAGCAGAAATTCGCCGCGCTCATCCTCGACGTCACCAACCTTCCCTCGCTGGGGCTCGCCGCCGTGCAGAACGTCACGGTCTGCAAGGGCTTCTACTGGGACCAGAACGAGGGCACGCGCGCCTTCGCCTCCCGCTATCAGGCGGCCCATCCGCAGAAGGCCAAGCCCAACGACATGCACGCGGGCATGTACGCCTCGACGCTGCACCTGATGAAGGCGCTGGCGCAGACCAAGAGCGGCGCCGACGGCGTCAAGCTGATCGACGCGATGAAGGCCATTCCGACCGACGATCCCTTGTTCGGCAAGGGCTCGATCCGCGCCGACGGCCGCCACATCCACACGATGTATCTGCTTTCCACCAAGACGCCGGCCGAATCCAAGGGCGATTGGGACTGGTTCAAGCAGACGGGCGTGGTGAAGCCGGAAGACGCCTGGCGTCCGCTCGACAAGGGCGGCTGCCCCTACATCAAGGCCTGACGATCCGGCCGGCGGAGTCGTCCGCCGGCCACAACAAGCCGATTGCCTGCCGCCGCGCCGGTGCTAGGCTTCGCGTCAGCAGGCGCGAAGCCTCGGCATGGGTAGAGGGAGGAAGGCATGGATCGCAGACAATTCCTGAGCGCGGGCGCGGCGTTCGGCGCGGCGGCGTCGCTGGCGCCGTCACGGCTGGCGGCGCAGGGCAAGCCGCTGAAGATCGGCATTCTGAACGACCTGTCGAGCGTCTATTCCGATTATCAGGGCGTCGGCTCGAAGATCGCCGCCGAACTGGCGGTTGCCGACTGGTCGGCCAAGCTCGGCGTGCCCGTCGAGATCGTCATCGCCGACCACCAGAACAAGCCGGACGTCGGCGCCGGCATCGCGCGCAAGTGGTTCGACACCGACGGCGTCGACGTGGTGATGGACCTGCCGAATTCGGCGGTCGCGCTCGCCGTGCTGGCGGTCGCCAACGAAAAGAACAAGGCGGTGATCGGCTCGGGCGCCGGCGCTTCGGTGATGACCGGCGCGCAGTGCTCGAAGAATTTCGTCCACTGGACCTACGACACCTATTCGCTGGGACATGCGCTCGGCAACGCCGTGACCAAGGACGGCGGCAAGAAGTGGTTCTTCATCACCACCGACTACGCCTTCGGCAAGGACCTCGAGCAGAATTGCGCCGATGCGGTGAAGGCGGCCGGCGGCGAGGTGCTCGGCGCGGCGCGCCATCCGCTGAACACGTCGGATTTCTCTTCCTTCATCGTGCAGGCGCAATCCTCGGGCGCGGACGTGATCGGCTTCGCCAACGCCGGCGGCGACCTCAACAATTCGCTGAAGCAGGCGGCCGAATTCGGCCTCGGCAAGAAGCAGAAGATGGCCGCGCTCATCCTCAACGTCACCAACCTGCCGGCGCTCGGGCTGGCGGCGGTGGAGAACGTGAAGATCTGCACCGGCTTCTACTGGGACCAGAACGACGGCACGCGCGCCTTCGCCAGGCGCTTCCAGCCGCTGCATCCCAACAAGCACATGCCCAACGACATGCACGCGGGCATGTATGCGGCGACCGCGCACCTCCTGAAGGCGATGGCGCAGACCAAGAGCGCAGCCGACGGAATCAAGCTCGTCGACGCGATGAAGGCGATCCCGACCGACGATCCCTTGTTCGGCAAGGGCGAAATCCGCATCGACGGCCGCCACATCCATCCGATGTACCTGCTGCAGACCAAGACGGTCGCGGAATCCAAGGGCGACTGGGACTATTTCCGGGTGCTGAGCACGGTGAAGCCGGAAGACGCCTGGCGGCCGCTGGCGGCGGGCGGCTGCCCGTTCGTGAAGGCCTGATTTGAGGCTTCTGCGCGCTCCGCGTCCGGCGCGGGGCGCTTCGCCATGCCTTGAACGCCGGTCCGGAGGGCGGCGGCCGCCCTCCGCAACGCCGGCTATTTCCTCGATTTTTTCGCGCCCTTCTTCGCCGCCTTCCGCACGGTCTTTCTGGCCGTTTTCTTTGCAGTCTTCCTGGCCGCTTTCTTCACGGCCTTCTTCGCCGCCGTCTTCGGCGCGGCCTTCCTGGCCGCTTTCTTCGCGCCCTTCGTGGCCGCCTTCTTCGTCGTCTTCGAAGCCTTTTTCGCTGACTTCCTTGCCGCCTTCTTGGCGGCGCGCGCGGCGGGGCGGGCCTTGGCCGCCTTCTTCACGGGTTTCTTGGCCGCCTGCTTGCGCCGCGGGAAGCTTTTCGGCCTTGCGGGCTTTGCGGGCGCGGTAAGGAAATCCACCACCGCCTTGTTGAAGGCGTCGGCGGCCTCGATGTTGGACAGATGCGCCGCGTCCAGCTCGACCAGCCGCGCGCCGGGAATGGCGTCGGCGATCGCCTTGCCGGCTTCCGGCGGGGTGGCTGGATCGCTCTTGCCGATGATGACCAGCACCTGATTGCGGATGTTGCGCAGCGCGTCGCGCAGGTCGAGATCGCGCAGCGCCGCCATGCAGGCGGCATAGCCTTCGGCCGGCGTCATCTCGAAGGCCGCCTTGATGCGGGCGATGGTTTCAGGCGCCTTGGCCTGGAATTCCTTGGTGAACCAGCGGTCGATGACGGCCTGCACGAGACCGGCCATGCCCTGTTCGCGCACGATGCGCAGCCGGTCGTTCCAGGTGTCGGCCGAGCCGAATTGCGCCGCCGTATTGGCGAGCACGGCCCGCTCGATGCGGTCGGGGGCGTTGAGCAGCAGCCACTGGCCGACGGCGCCGCCCTTGGAGAGGCCCATCCAGTGCGCCTTCTTGACGCCGAGCGCGTCCAGAATGGCGAGCGCGTCCTTGCCGAGCTGCTCGAGCGAGTAGGGACCGGCCGGCGCCGCACTCTTGCCGTGCCCGCGCGAATCGTAGCGCACGACGCGAAAATGCTTTGTCAGCGCTGGAATCTGGTCGTCCCACATGTGCAGGTTCGAACCCAGCGAATTGGAGATCATCAGGACCGGCGCGTTTTCCGGGCCCTCGACTTCGATATTGAAGGTTTCCGCGCCAATCTTCATTTCGGCCATGGTCAGCTCCCCGCGCATCGGTTTCAGAGCCTCTGCGGAAATTTCGGCCCTCATCCTGAGGAGCCGCTGCGCGGCTCCTCAGGGCGAAGGACGGCGAGTTTCCAGCACGCTCCGACGCCGCGCAGACTAGCGTGCGAATTGCTGGCCGCAAGGGCGCGTTTTAGCGCATGGCGCCCATTCGCCGCAGCCGTACTGTACTTTGGCGCCCTGCCGCCGGCCGCGCGAGGCGCTATATTCGACACGCGCGCCTGTGCGCGAAACAATCGACGAGCGCCAGGCTCGCTTTGGGAGCAGACCAGATCATGGCCGCAAACGCCGGGCCCGCAGGCGCAAGCATTCCGCAATCCATCGACGCGACGCTGGAGCTGCTGCGTTCGGCCGATTACGTGGCCGACAGGTCGCTGGCGACCGTCCTGTTCCTGTCGTTGCGGCTCGGCCGGCCGCTGTTCCTCGAAGGCGAGGCCGGCGTCGGCAAGACCGAGATCGCCAAGGTGCTGTCGCAGACTTTGGGCCGCAGGCTGATCCGCCTGCAATGCTACGAGGGGCTGGATGCGGCCGCCGCCGTCTACGAATGGAACTACGCGCAGCAGATGATGGCGATCCGGCTGGCGGAAGCCGCCGGCGATCACGACCGCGCGCAGATCGAGCACGACATCTTCTCGCGCCGCTATCTGATCGAGCGGCCGCTCCTGAAAGCGCTGGAGCCGGCCGTCGAAGGCCCGCCGGTGCTGCTGATCGACGAACTCGACCGCACGGACGAGGCCTTCGAGGCGTTTCTTCTGGAAATCCTGTCCGACTTCCAGATCACCATTCCCGAGCTTGGCACGATCAAGGCGGACCAGCCGCCGATCGTCGTCATCACCTCCAACCGCACGCGCGAGATTCACGACGCGCTGAAGCGGCGCTGCCTCTATCACTGGGTCGGGTATCCGGATGCGGCGCGAGAAATCGAGATCGTGCGGGCGCGCGCGCCGGAGGCGCCGCAGAAGCTGACCGAGGCGCTCGTGCTGTTCGTGCAGAAGCTGCGCCAGCTCGACCTGTTCAAGTCGCCGGGCGTGGCCGAGACGCTGGACTGGGCGTCCGCGCTCACCGAACTCGACGCCGTCGCGCTCGATCCCAATCTCGTGACCGATACGCTTGGCGTTCTGCTCAAATATCAGGACGACATCGCGCGCATCGATCAGGCCAAGGCGAGCGAACTGGTGAACGAGGTGGCCGCCGACATGAAGGCGCGGGTGTGACCCGCCGGGTCCCCTCCCTTTCCCTCTCCCGCTCCGCGGGAGAGGGGAGAGCAATCGGAAAGCGACGTGCATAAGTCCGATCGATCCTCCAACCCCTTCGCCGCGACCGCGCCGGCGGCGTCCGGCAAGCTCGCCGAGAACATCCTGTATTTCGCGCGCGCCTTGCGCGACGCAGGCCTGCCGGTCGGGCCGCGCAGCGTCATCGACGCGATCGTGGCGGTGGAAGCGGCGGGCATCGGCACGAAGCAGGATTTCTACGCCACGCTGCACGCCGTCTTCGTGAAGAAACACGAGCATACGATCATCTTCGATCAGGCCTTTTCGATCTTCTGGCGCAAGCGCGGGTTCATCGAGAAGATGATCGCGCTGATGTCGCCGCAGGCGAAGGACCATTCCGAGCCGAAGAAGCCGGACGCAGGCGCCGCGCGCGTGGCGGACGCGCTCTACAAGCACAAGCCGCAGGAGAAGCCGCGCGAGCAGGTGGAAGTGGACGCGCGCTTCACCATGTCTGCCGCCGAAGTGCTGCAGACCAAGGATTTCGCGCAGATGAGCGCGAACGAGATTGCCGTGGCGCGGGCAGCCATTGCACGCCTGCGGATGCCGTCCGAAAAAATGCGGCTGCGCCGCTGGAAACCGGATCCGCACGCCGGGCGTATCGATCCGCGCGGCACGTTCCGCAAGTCGCTGCGGGCTGGCGGCGCAATCGAACTGGCTTTTCGCGCGCATGCCGAGCGCTATGCGCCGATCGTGGCGATCTGCGACATCTCGGGGTCGATGAGCGACTACACGCGCATCTTCCTGCACTTCCTGCATCAACTGACCGACCAGCGCCGGCGTGTGCACACGTTCCTGTTCGGGACGCGGCTGACGAACGTCACGCGCGCGCTGAAGCAGAAGGATGTCGACGAGGCGCTGGCCGAGTGCTCGGCTGGCGTGAAGGATTGGTCTGGCGGCACGCGCATCGGCGCATCGCTGCACGCCTTCAATCGCGAATGGTCGCGGCGCGTGCTGGGGCAGGGCGCGATCTGCGTGCTGTTCACCGACGGTCTCGAACGCGATCGCCTCGACCAGTTGAGCGCGGAGATGGAGCGCCTGCACAAGTCGTGCCGGCGTCTGATCTGGGTCAATCCGTTGCTGCGCTATTCGGAATTTCAGGCGAAGGCCTCGGGGGTCCGCGCCATGTTGCCGCATGTCGACGAATTCCGGCCGATCCATAATCTGCAGTCGATGGCCGATCTCGTCGCGGCGCTGGCGCAGGAGAAAGGTTCGACGGCGTCCGATCCGCGCAAGTGGCTGAGGGCGGCGTGATATGCTGGCGTGGTCATCCTTCGAGACGCGATGCTTTGCATCGCTCCTCAGGATGAGGGCCGTGGCGTCAAAGGGCCCTTCACGCTGAGGAGCCTGCGCAGCAGGCGTCTCGAAGCGCGAAGGGCGTAGCAGGGGAGTTCGTCATGCTCGCAACCGAAGAGGACATTCTCTCGCAGGCCGAAAGCTGGAGGCGCGCGGGACGCGGCGTCGCGATCGCGACCGTCGTTGAGACTTGGGGCTCGGCGCCGCGACCCGTCGGCAGCCATCTCGTGATCGACGAGGAGGGCCGCTTTCTCGGCTCCGTGTCGGGCGGCTGCGTCGAGGGCGACGTCGTGACCGAGGCGCAGGACGTGATCGCCGACGGCAAGGCGCGCACGCTCGAATACGGCGTGGCTGATGAAACGGCGTGGCGCGTGGGCTTGTCCTGCGGCGGCCGCATCCGGGTCTATGTCGAGAGGATCGACTGAATGAAGCTCGACATTCTCCAGGCGCTCAACGAGGAGCGGCGCGCGCGCCGCGCGGCCGTACTCGTGACCGATCTCGCCGATGGCGCGCAGCGGCTCGTGCGCGCCGCTGACATTGCCGCCGATCCGCTGGCCGAGGCGCTCGACCGGCAGTTGCGTATGGGCAAGAGCGCCACGGTCGATATCGACGGCAAGAGCTACTTCCTCACCGTGCAGGCGCCGCCCGCGCGGCTCGTAGTGATCGGGGCCGTGCATGTCAGCCAGGCGCTTGCGGAAATGGCGCGGCTCGTCGATTTCGACGTCGCCATCGTCGATCCGCGCACGGCTTTCGCGAGCGAAGAACGCTTTCCCAATGTGCGCGTGATCGCGGAATGGCCGGACAAGGTCCTGCCCGAGATCGGCCTCGACGCTTACACAGGCATTGCCGCGCTGACGCATGACCCGAAGATCGACGATCCCGCGTTGAAGCTCGCGCTCGCCGCGAACTGCTTCTACATCGGCGCGCTGGGATCGAAGAAGACACACGCCAAAAGGGTGGAACGGCTGACGGCGGCAGGGTTTTCGAGCGAGCAGATCGGGCGCATTCACGCGCCGATCGGACTCGACATCGGCGCCGTAAGCCCCTCGGAAATCGCCGTATCGGTGCTTGCCGAAATCGTGCTCTCCTTGCGCAAGAAGCCGCTGCGCGCCGAGAAAGAGAAGGCGGCATGAAGTTCGGGTCTGTGCCGATCGACCGGGCGGCCGGCGGCATCGTCGCCCATGCGGTGCGCCGTCCTGGCCTGACCTTGAAGAAGGGCGACACCGTCAGCGCGGCCGACGTCGAAGCGCTGCGTGCGGCCGGCGTCCAGGAGGTGACTGTCGCGCAGCTCGAAGCCGGCGATATCGGCGAGGACGAAGCTGCGGCGCTTCTCGCCAGAAAACTTTCGGGCGCAAACCTGCGCATCGATCCGCCCTTCACGGGACGGTGCAACATATTTGCGACCAGCGCGGGCGTGCTTCTTTTCGATGGACCGGCCATAGACGCCGTCAACGCGCTCGACGAAGCGATCACATTCGCCACGCTGCCGGCGCTGCGCGCGGTGGTGGAAGGCGAGATGGTGGCGACGGTCAAGATCATTCCGTTCGCGGTCGCGCGCGATACGCTCGACAAGGCCATGGCGACGGCGGGCGCCGCGCGATTGTCCGTCGAGCCGTTCAAGCCGATGAAGGTCGCGATGATCTCGACCGTACTGCCGGGTCTCAAGCCCGCCACCATCGACAAGACCGCGCGCGTGCTGGAGCAGCGTCTGGCGCCGGCCGGCGCGCGCGTCGTCTCGCACGAGCGCGTCGTGCACGAGCGGGAAGCGCTTGCGCCGGCGATCGCGCGCGCGACGCCGACGAGCGACCTCGTCATCGTTTTCGGCGCCTCGGCGATTACCGACCGGCGCGACGTCATTCCGGCCGCGGTGGAAGCGGCTGGCGGGCGTATCGAGCACTTCGGAATGCCGGTCGATCCCGGCAACCTGCTGCTGATCGGCGCGACCTCGGCGGGCCGGCCGATCCTCGGCGCGCCGGGCTGCGCGCGCTCTCCGAAGGAGAATGGCTTCGACTGGGTGCTGCAGCGCCTGCTCGCGGGCTTGCCGGTGACGTCGGCCGACATCAGGCGGCTCGGCGCCGGCGGCCTGCTCATGGAAATCGTGTCGCGTCCGCAGCCGCGCGCCGGCGGCGAGACGGAAGCCGAGACCGAGGATGGCTGAGGTCGCGGCGATCGTGCTTGCGGCCGGCCGCTCCACGCGCTTTTCCGGCGGCGCGGAAGGCGCAACCAAGCTCGTCGCGCAATTCGACGGCGCGCCGCTGGTTCGCCGCTCCGTCGAGGCGGCCATCGGGTCCGGAGCAAAGCCTGTCGTCGTGGTCACGGGCCATGCGCGCGAACAGGTGATGGATGCGCTCGCAGGACTCGACTTCGTGGAAGCGCGCAATCCGGACTATGCGCGCGGCATCGCCTCCTCGGTGAAGGCTGGGCTCGCGGCTCTGTCTCCCTCCTGCGAGGGCGCGCTGATCTTTCTCGCCGACATGCCGCGCGTGACGGCGGACCTCGCGCGCAGTCTCATCGCAGCCTTTGCCTCCGATCCGGGCGTCGACGCCGTTGCGCCGCTGGTCGACGGCCGACGGGGCAATCCGGTTCTGCTTTCGCGCAGGCTGTTCGCTCCGGCGATGCGGCTCGACGGCGACGAAGGCGCGCGCAAGCTGCTGATGCGCGAAGGCGCGCGCGTCGTAGAAATTGCGGTCGACGACCTGGGCGCCGCGTTCGATGTCGATACGCCGGAAGCGCTGCAATTCCGGGGCTCTCGCGGCGCCGAATAATTTCGCGCCGCCGGCAACCCGTTTCGATGGCGCGCGTTCCGCCTGAGCAATCGAAAACGGAGCAAGCCCATGCCAAAACAGAAGATGCTCGAGGATCTCTTTCTCGAAACGCTCAAGGACATCTACTACGCGGAGCGGCAGATCGTGAAAGCGCTGCCGAAGATGGCGAAAGCCGCCGGTTCGGACGAGCTTCGCACCGCCTTCGAGAATCATTTGGTGGAAACGCACGGTCAGATCGACCGGCTGCAGCAGGTGTTCGAGATTTTCGGCAAACGCGCGCAGGGCAAGACCTGCGAGGCGATTCAGGGGCTGCTCGAAGAGGGCGAGGAAATCATCGAGGAGTTTTCAGAATCGCCCGCGCTCGATGCCGGGCTCATCTCAGCGGGCAATGCGGTCGAGCACTACGAGATCGCCCGATACGGCACGCTCAAGACCTGGGCGACGCTTCTGAAGATGCCCGAGGCGGCCAAGCTGCTCGACGCCAATCTTCAGGAGGAACACAAGGCCGACGAACTCCTGACGAAGCTCGCCACCACATCTGTCAACAAGATGGCCGCCTGAGCAGAAGGCTGCGGCGGGTCGAATTCCGCCGCAGCCCTGCTTCCGTCATTTCTTCATGCGGCCGTCGAGCGACCATGCCCCGGCGCCATGCGCGACCATGCCGAGGAAACCGCCGGCGATCGCCACGTTTTTCCAGAACTGGATCATGTTTGGCGCATCGCCGACCGCGTAGTGAAAAAGCAGGCCGGACAGCAGGGAGAAACCGGCCAGAAGGAAGGCGACGACGCGGGTCTGGAAGCCGACGAGGATAAGCAGGCCGCCGCCGAGCTCGACGAGGATGACGAGCGGCAGCAGCGCGCCCGGCACGCCCATCTTCGCCATATAGGCGCTCGCTCCGGCGTAGCCGCCGATCTTGCCGTAGCCGGCGGTGATGAAGATGGCGGACATGAAGATGCGGCCGAGCAGCGCGGCGGCATTGGCGATCTGCGGATTGTTCAACGGATGGACTCCAACAAGGGACGATAGATCTCTGAATTGGACAAACGGGATGATTGCGCAAGGGCAAGTGGCCAACATTTCGCTTGCCAGAATGCAGGACAAGCCCTGCGAATTTGGCCCGAAGCTTGCTTTTTGTGACCTGCGGCCCCGCCCGTTAACCCTATCGCAAGCAAACGGGTCTGCAATCGTTCGCGTTGCAGCTCCGCGGTTGAGGCGCGGACCGCAAAAGGAAGGGCCGACAGATCATGTGAGGGCGAGATGGTCGAGAAAATGCGCGTAGAGGCCGCCGCGATGGACCGCTCCGGCCGCGTTTCCGAGGACTTTCTCCGGCAGCTTGCCGGCTGGGGCCTGACGACGGCCGAAATCCTCTACCGTATGCCCGACCACCCTGCGGTGCTGCAGAGCTATATCTGGCAGGAGTACGACGCCGCTCCGCATTTTCCGGTTCTGCGGAAGTTCCTGACCTTCTGGCGCGAGAAGCTGGACGGCCCACTGTTTTCGGTGCGCGTCGGCCACGAACGGCTGATCCGGCCGGCCGAGATCCGGGCGATTGGCGCGGAGTTCCGCTTCCATTGAAGCGGGGCGGTCGGCATTCGGCGCTCGGCGTTCGAAATCCCGACTGCCGATTGCCGACGGCCCAAGTCACGCCACCGCGCGGCTCTCCTGCCCGGCGCTTTCCTGCGCGCGCAGGCGGCGCGTGATGTCGGCGGCCGAAACCGGCTTGGAAAAGAGATAGCCTTGCAATTCGTGGCAGCCGAGCGCCTGCAGGAAGCGGTGCTGGTCGGCGCTCTCCACGCCCTCGGCCGTGACGGTCAGGCCGAGCGCGCGGCCAAGATGCACGATCGAATGCACGATGATCGCGCCTTCGCCCGAGGTCTCCAGCGATTCCAGGAACGTCTTGTCGATCTTGATCTTGTCGAAAGCGAAGCGGCGCAGATAGATCAGGCTCGAGTAGCCCGTGCCGAAATCGTCGAGCGCAAGGCGAATGCCCATGGCGCGCAGATTGATCATGGCGTCTTCGGCGGCGTCGGCGTCCGAGAGCAGCACGCTCTCCGTGAGCTCCAGCTCCAGGCGTTCAGGCTCGATGCCGCTTTCCTGCAGCAGGCGCTCGATCGTTTCGCCGAAATCCTTCTGGCGAAACTGCACGGCGGACACGTTGACCGCGACTTTCAGGCCAGGCCACAGCCGCATGTCGGCGAGCGCGCGCCGCAATACCCATTCGCCGAGCGGCAGGATGAGATCGCATTCCTCCGCGAGCGCGATGAAGTTCGCCGGCGAGATCAGGCCGTGGACGGGGTGGGGCCAACGCACCAGCGATTCCACGCCGACCATGCGCTTGCCGGAAATGTCCATGATCGGCTGATATTGCAGCACCAGCGCGCCGGTCTCGATGGCGGTGCGCAGATCGTCTTCCACGACCTGGCGCATCCGCATCTGCTCGCCGAGTTTCTGCTCGAAGAAGCAGTAGCGATTTCGGCCTTCGTTCTTGGCGCGATAGAGCGCCACGTCAGCGCGGCGCATCAGCTCGGCCGCGGTATCCGCGTCCTGCGGGCAGAGCGCTATGCCGATCGACAGGCCGATGTAGATCCTGCGCTCGTCGATCTCGAAGGGCTCCGCCGCCATGTCGGCGATGCGACGCGCCAGCATTTCGGCGTCGCGCGGCCCTACGACATCGGTCAGGATGATCGCGAAATCGTCAGCCTCGAAACGCGCGAGGCGTCCGGCGGAGCGCAGGAGATTGCCGAGACGGTGGGCGAGGGCGACGATCAGCTTGTCGCCCGTCTCTCGCCCGCAGCTCTGGTTGATTTCCTGAAAGCGGTCGCAATCGAGATAAAGGACCGCCGCGCCGTGCTCGTTGACCGTGCGTTTCACGCGCTCGATCTCGCTTTCCAGCAGGCGCGTGAACAGGGCGCGATTAGGCAGGCCGGTAAGCGGGTCCTGCCCGACGGCCTCGAAACTCTGCGCCTCGTCTTCGGCGGCTTCCTCGGTCACGCGCCGCGCGCGGGCCACCGTGAACGTGGCGAAGAACAAGGCGAAGGCGATGAGCATCCATGCGACGCTCCCGACGAGGCTTTCGCCAGGGCGCTGCGGGCGCCAGACCAGAATGTAGGCGTCTCCGTCGGGCGCGGCGGCAAGCGGCGCGCTCGCCATTTCCGCAGGCGCGGCGCCGGCGAGCGATATTTCGAGGCGCTGGGTATCGGCGACGCGCGCAATCGCGGCAAGCGCGGCCGAGTCGACCGGCCGGGCGCTGACCAGCGCGAGGTCCGCCCCCCCGGCGCCGAGAAAGGGCACGAGGGCGAGGAGGGCAAATCGGCCGCCGCGCATGGCGATCGCGCTGCGCGGGGCCGCCCAGGAGGTTTCGGCCGCGCGTTCGGACAGCGGGCCGCGCAGCAGCGCGCCGCCGGTTTGCGGCTCGGCGGCGAGCGGCGCCGCCGCGCGCAGGAGGTCGGCGCGGTCGCCGCCGCCCGCGGCCGGCGCGAGATCGCGCGCGAGATCGACGACGTAGGCTTCCGTTGCGCCGGCGATGCGGATTGGCGCGGTCCCGGCCTTGCGGGCAAGGATCATCGCCTCGGGCAGCCGTTCGGCCATTGCGCGCGTTTCGTCGGCAAATGCAGCGCGAGCGGCGTCGAGGGCGGCGGTCACGGCCGCGGTTTCGGCTTCGGCCTGACGTTGATTGGCGTATTCGCGTGAGAAGAACAGCAGGCCGGCGATGCCGAACAGCGTCAGGCAGACCAGCACCCCCACGGCAAACATGCTGCGTTCGCCGCGCGCCAGTCGCGCGATCTTCTGTTGTGGGGGGGTCATGACCTGTCCGAGGAGCTCACCTCGAAAAACTAGTCATTGTTCGTTAACGGCAGGTTTTGTTTGCGGGATTAATTGTTTTCAGAGCAGCTTCAGGCCCTTGAAGCTCGCGTGGCCGTGCCTGCCGATGATCAGGTGGTCGTGCACGACGATCCCCATCAGACCGGAGATCGTCACGATTTCCTCGGTCATGCGGATGTCGGCCCTGGACGGCGTCGGGTCGCCGGAGGGGTGATTATGGGCGAGCACCAGCGCGGTCGAACCCAGCTCCAGCGCGCGCCGGACGATCTCGCGGGGATAGACCGGCGTATGGTCGACCGTGCCGACGGACATGACCTCGTCGGCAAGCAGCGCATTCTTCTTGTCGAGGAAGAGAACGCGGAATTCCTCGCGGTCGGCATAGCCCATGGCGGCGCGGCAATAGTCGATCACATCCTTGAACGAGGACAGGACATGCCGGTGCTGGACGCCCTGGCGGGCAAGACGCTTGGCCGCCGCTTCCACGATCTTGAAATCAACGATCGAGGTTTCGCTGACATCGCCGGCCTCGCGCAGCCGTTCGGCGCGGGCGGTCAGGACTTCCGCGAAGGAGCCGTGGCGCTTGATCAGCGCCTTGGCGAGCGGCTTCACGTCGCGGCGCGGAATCGTCCGGAACAACAGGAGTTCGAGTAATTCGTAATCTGCGAGCGCATCCGGCCCCGCCTCGAGAAAGCGTTCGCGCAGGCGCTGGCGATGGCCGTGGTAGTGCTTCTCCGATTCGTCCGCGTCGGCCATGGCGCGAAATCAGGCGGCGTGCAGCGGCGGATGGTCCAGATTGCGCGGCGACAGCGTGAATATCTCGACGCCGGTCTCGGTCACGCCGACCGTATGCTCGAACTGCGCCGAAAGGGAGCGGTCGCGCGTCACGGCGGTCCAGCCATCGGAGAGAATCTTCACATGCGGGCGGCCGAGGTTGATCATCGGCTCGATGGTGAAGAACATTCCGGGCTTGAGCTCGACGCCTTCGCCGCGCCGGCCGTAGTGCAGAATATTCGGCTCGTCGTGAAACAGCCGGCCGAGGCCGTGACCGCAGAAATCGCGCACGACGGTGCAGCGCTCGCTTTCGGCGTATTGCTGGATCGCAAAGCCGATATCGCCGGTATGGGCGCCGGGCCTGGCGGCGGCGATGCCGCGCAGGAGCGATTCATAGGTGACGTCGATCAGCCGTTCGGCGCGGCGCGGGATGGCGCCGACGCCGTACATGCGGCTGGAATCGCCGTGCCAGCCATCGACGATCAGGGTGACGTCGATGTTGACGATATCGCCTTCGCGCAACGGCTTGTCGTCGGGGATGCCGTGACAGACCACATGGTTGATGGAGGTGCAGATCGACTTGCGGTAGCCGCGATAGTCCAACGGCGCGGGATAGGCGCCGTGATCCATCGCGAACTGGAAGACGAGATCGTCGAGCCGCGCGGTGGCCATGCCGGGCCTGACCTCGTCCACAAGCATGTCGAGCGCCTGCGCCGTCAGGCGCCCCGCCTTGCGCATGCCTTCGAAATCCGCCGGCCCGTGCAGCTTGATCTGGCCAGTCTTGCGGCCAGCGGCGAGCGAGGCGTCCACAAAGGTCATCAACTCATTTCTCCGGGAGGTTTGTCCTTATTTAGGCGAAAGCGCCCCGCGCGCAAAGGCTGCGGCTGGCCGGCAGGCCCCCCGGCATGGTAGAGCGGCGCCAGACGCAATCCCCACCCCCTCATGCAGCATAGACAGATCAACGATTTCCAGGCGTTCGGCGCCCATGCGCCCCGCGGCGCGCTGGCGCGGATCATCCGCGCCGCCCGCCGCGCGCCCGAGGGCTGGGCAGGCCGCCGCGCCGCGTATCTCTTGCGCGCGCTGGGCATACGGGCCTTGCGCGGGAAGCCGGCGGACGTCGAGGCGCTGGGCGCCCGCATGCGGCTCTACCCGGCCGACAATGTCAGCGAAAAGCGGATGCTGTTCACGCCGCAATATTTCGACGCCCTGGAACTCGACTACCTCGCGCGCCGCATCACGCCGGATTTCGTGTTCGTGGACGTCGGCGCGAATGTCGGCGGATACAGCCTGTTCGTCGCCGCGCGCGCAGGCGCCGCCGCGCGCATTCTGGCGATCGAGCCGCAGCCGGAAATCCATCAGCGGCTCGTCTTCAACGTGCGCCAGAACGATTTCGCCACCGTGAAGACGCTGGAATGCGCGGCGGCGGACTGCGACGGCGAGGTGACGATGTTTCTCGACGCGCGCAATCGCGGCGACAGCTCCATCCGCATCGTGCCCAGCTACGACGGCGGACGCCTCACCGTGCGCGCGCGAAAACTCGCCGATATTCTCGCGGGCGAGGGGCTTGACCGGATCGACGCCATGAAGCTCGATTGCGAGGGCGCGGAGGATCTGATCCTTGAGCCGTTCCTGCGCGACGGTCCGAGCCGCCTGCGGCCCGAAACGATGATCGTGGAGCACATGCCGGAACGCTGGAGCATCGACCTGCCGGCATTCATCGAGGCGCAGGGCTATCGCGCGACGCTGAGGACGAAGCACAATCTGGTCTACGAACGCCAGGGGGCGGAATGGCAAGCGACGGGACGGCAGGCATGAGCGAGAAGATCGGGATCACGGCGGCCGTCCTCGTCATCGGCGACGAAATCCTCTCGGGCCGCACCAAGGACAAGAACATCGGCTATATCGCCGACTATCTGATGCAGATCGGCATCGATCTCAGCGAAGTGCGCATCGTGCCCGACATCGAGCAGGAGATCGTCGACGCGGTCAACGCGCTGCGCGCGCGCTACACCTACGTATTCACCACCGGCGGCATCGGCCCGACGCATGACGACATCACCGCCGACAGCGTCGCCAAGGCGTTCGGGGTCGACATATCCGAACATCCGCGCGCCATCGAACTCCTGCTGACGCGCATCAAGCCGGAAGATCTCAACGAAGCGCGCCGCCGCATGGCGCGCATTCCGCATGGCGCCGAGCTCGTTGAAAATCGCGTGTCGACGGCGCCGGGCTTCATGATCGGCAATGTCGTCGTGATGGCGGGCGTGCCTTCGATCATGCAGGCCATGCTCGACAATGTGACGCCGCGCCTGAAGACCGGCGTGAAGATGCTGATGGAGACGGTGCAGGCCGACAGCGTGCCGGAAGGCGCTTACGCTGCGGGCCTCGGCGCGATCGCGGAGAAATATCCCGACTGTTCGATCGGCTCCTATCCGTCGTTCACGACGGGCAAGTTCATGAACCAGATCGTCGTGCGGTCGAAGAACCCGGAATCGCTCGCCGCCGCGCTCGCGGAGGTGCGGGCGCTGATCGACCGGCTGATCGCCGAGCGGGCGAAGAAATAGGGGCGGGAGATGCCCACCGAAAAAATGTTTCCGGTTTCCTGGGACCAGTTCCATCGCGACGCGCGCGCGCTCGCGTGGCGATTGGCCGGACAGAACTTCACCGCCATGGTGGCAGTGACGCGCGGCGGCCTGGTGCCTGCCGCGATCATCGCGCGGGAACTCGGCTTGCGCGTGATCGAGACGCTTGCGGTCGCCAGCTACGGCGCAGGCGAGGCCGGACGCCCGGAGCAGGCGCAAGGGGCGTTGCGCATTCTCAAACCAGTTGCGCGCGAAATTCTCGCGACCGGGGGCGCGGGCGTTCTCGTTATCGACGATCTCGTGGACACCGGCGCGACGGCGCGTCTCGTGCGCGAGCTGCTGCCGCAAGCGCATCTGGCGACCGTCTACGCCAAGCCGGCCGGCCGGCCGCTTGTCGACACGTTCATCACCGAGGTTTCGCAGGACACCTGGATCAATTTCCCCTGGGACCTGCATCTCTCGTTCGCGCCGCCGATCGCGGAGCGCGGGGGGTAGCCCAATTCAACGCGCATGGCGCGAGGCGGCGACTCCCGTTACAAGCGGACCTCAAGCGGACGTGGCGAAACTGGTAGACGCAAGGGACTTAAAATCCCTCGGGCAACCCCCGTGCGGGTTCGATCCCCGCCGTCCGCACCATGTTCAACCTTGCGGGACGGGATTCTTGCGGGACAGGAGTCAGTCGTCGCTCGCGTCGAGGCGGGCGAAGGCTTCGGTGTCGGGATATTCCGCGAATTCGACGATGAGGCCATCGCGGAACTTCACGAAGTTCCACATGTCGACATCGACGGCGCGGCCCGTGCCGCGATTGCGGATGCGCGCCGTGCGGTGAAGGGCGACGCGGTCGCCGTCGATCAGCAGCTTGTTCAGGCGCGAGCCGAGATTTTCATAGTTGACGTTGACCTGCCGCACGAGCCTGGCGCAGGCTTCGACGCCCTTGCATTCGGCCTGCAACGGCGCCGCGCGGCCAATGCCGGTCTTGAATACGATGTCAGGCGCGGCGAAGGCGACGAGCCCGTCGACGTCGCCGGCGGCGCGCAGCTCAATCAGACGGCGTATCAGGCCATCGACATGCTGGCGCCGCATATCCGGCGGTTTCGGCGAAGCCGAATTTTCCACGCGCTCCCCTCGACCCGTTTCGCCGGACTGGTCCCGGTCCGGCTGGCGTCCGTCATCATTGCACATCGAATTCAACCGCCCAGCAGGCGCGTAATGGCGAGCGTATCGGGATATTCGACAATTTCCGCGATCTCGCCGCCGCGAAACCGCATGTAGCTGCACACGACAATATTCTCGGTTCGCCCGCCGCCGGGCTCGCGCATCCTGATGCGACGGCAGGCGGCGGCCTGCTCGCCGTCGATTACAAGATACAGGACCGTCATCTCGACGTTCTCGACCATGGAGTTGAGTTGACGCGCCCATTCCAGGCAGGCGTCGCGCCCCTCGCGGCGGATGTCCGCCGGCTTGCCGAACCAGGTCTTGCCGACATAGACGCAATCATGCGCCAGAAGCTTGGCCACCTCCGCGACCGCGCCGCGCCGGCGCAGGTCCCACATGTCGCGGATACGACGCTCCATGAGGTCGCGGTCGAGCGCCGAAAGCCGGCGATTGGCGTCCGAAGTGAGCACGAGCGGCAGATTTTCCCTGGATACAGCCCGCGCGCTTGTGCGCGTCTGCAACCCGGGGACCATTCAAACTCGATCGACATTTGTCAAACGAGCCGATCAAAACCGCTCACGGCCAAGTTTCAGGCTATTCGCGGTAGATCCAGTCGCTGGCTTTCGCCATGCCTTCCCCGCCGATCGCGCGCATCGTCGTGTCGCGCAGGAAGGCCGGGGGGCCTGCGAGGTGATAGACGAGGCCCTGCATTCGGGAAGCGCGCTGCACGCGATTTGCGCGCGCGACGCGGGCCTGGCTGTACGCGTCCAGGGCGGCCGCCTCGTCGCGCGGATGGGCGGCGAATGCGAGCCCGAGGGCATCGGCGTCTTCAATCGCTTGCGCGGCCCCCTGCGCGAGGAACGGCGCCATGGCGTGCGCGGCGTCGCCGAGAACGGCGACCCTGCCGCGCGCCCAGAACCGCGCCGCCTTGCGCTCGTAGAGCGGCCAGCGCTTCCATTCCGGCGCGGCGGGAATGAGGTTGCGGATTTCCTCGCTCCAGCCCTGGAAGCGGGAGGCAAGAAAGGCAGCTTCGCCGTGCGAGGCCCAGAAGTCGGGGGCGTCGAGATCCGTCCACTCGTCCTCGACGACGGCCACGACGTTGAGCACGCTCGCCTTGCGCAGGGGGTAGTGAACGAGATGGGCGCCGGCGCCGAGCCAGAGATTCGAGCGCGGCGCCAGCATGGACGCGGGAACGCTGTCGGCGGGCAAGAGCGCGCGCCACGAGGTGCGCCCTGAATAACGGGGGCCGTCGGGCGTGGTGAGCGCCAGGCCCTCGCGGATGCGCGAGCGCAAGCCGTCGGCGCCGATCAGCGCCGCGCCCTTCAGGTCCGGCCGGCCCTCGATGTGAACTGTCACGCCGTCGTTGTCGGCATGCCAGCCTTCCAGGCTGCAGCCGAGGCGAACCTCGATGCTCGGCGACATGGCGGCGGTGTCGGCGAGCGCGGTCAGAAGATCGGCGCGATGGGCGACGAGATAGATCGAGCCCCAGCGCCGCTGCGATTCGCCGACCGGCACGGTGGCGATGACGCTGCCGTCGCGCGCGGCGCGCAGGTCAACCGCCTCGGGCGCGGTCGCCATGTCCTTCAGACGGTCGAGCGCGCCCCATTTGGCGAGCCGACGCGTGGCGTTGGCGGCAAGCTGGAGGCCTGCGCCGAATTCGGCGAGCGCGGGCGCGCGCTCCAGCACGACGACATAGCGGCCAGCGGCCGCCAGCGCGAGCGCCGCCGACAGCCCGCCGACGCCTGCGCCGGCGACGATGACGGGATTGTCGGGCATGACGGATTTTCTCTCAGGCGCCGCGGAATTCGCACTCGGCCGGGTCGGAATGGCCCTTGAGAGAGGCGTCGTAGACGTAGAGGGTCGAGCAATAGGGGCAGATCGTCTCGGCGCTCTGGCCCATGTCGATGAAAATGTGCGGATGATCGAAGGGCGGCAGGGCGCCGATGCACATGAACCTGTGCGCCCCGATTTTCACGCGCGGCAGGCCGGGTTGATTGTGAAAATGCGGCGTGGCGTCGTCAGCCATATTCGATTTCCTCTGAAGCCGCGCGCGGCATAGCAGGCGGCGCGCGCCCAGACCATGCGGCGCAACGCTGCGGGCCTTGATATTGCATTGCGACGATCCGTGCTAGACCCGGCCGCCAATCGAAAAAGCGCCCTGTCATCATGCATTTCTTCCAATCCGGGCCCGTCCGCCTCGCCTATATCGACGAAAGTCCGACCGCGACGGACCGCCACGAACCGATCCTGCTGGTGCATGGCTTCGCCTCGAGCCACGCGGTCAACTGGGTGTTTCCGCTGTGGGTGAAGGCGCTGACCGGCGACGGGCGGCGCACGATCGCGCTCGACAATCGCGGCCATGGGCGCTCGACCAAGCTCTATACGCCCGCCGCATACGATACGCGCATCATGGCGCAGGATTGCCTGCATCTGCTCGATCATCTGAAGATCGAGCGCGCGGACGTCATGGGCTATTCCATGGGCGCGCGAATTTCCTCCTATCTCGCGCTCAATCATCCCGACCGCGTGCGCTCGCTGATCATCGGCGGACTCGGCCATCATCTCGTCGACGGCGTCGGTCTGCCGATCGGCATCGCCGACGCGATGGAGACGGAGCAGCCGGAACTGCTGACCGACCCGCAGCAGAAGACGTTTCGCGCCTTCGCCGACGCCACCAAGAGCGACCGCAAGGCGCTCGCCGCCTGCATCCGCGGCTCGCGGCAGGTGCTGACGCTGGCGGAAGCCGGCCGCATCGGGACGCCGACGCTGATCTGTGTCGGCACGAAGGACGATGTCGCCGGCGACGCGCACAAGCTCGCCGCCGTCATGGGCAATGCGCGCGCCGTCGACATTCCCGGCCGCGATCATAATCGCGCGGTGGGCGACAAGGTTTATCGCGAGGCGGCGCTGGCGTTTCTGAACGCGCGCGCCTGACGGGCCGCCCGCCGCCATTGTCCGCCTGCGCCGTCGCCAGCCGGCCGGACCTCAATAGCTTCGATACGCCTGCAGCGCTTGCAGCAGGCTCGCGCCGACGCCGCCGCCGACGTCTTGCGACGCGCCGAGCAGAATGGCGTTGGAATAGGTCGAGCCGGCCGCCGAGGCGTCGCCGTATCTGGAGTCGTACTGCGCGGCGAAGCGCGAGATGAAGGCCTGCAGCTTCGTCGAATCCTTGAAGTCCGCCAGATTGATCTTCTTCTTGAGCATCGCGGCCTGCGCGTCGATCGGCATGACCGCGGTCATGGGCGAAATGTCGAGCGCCATCTGGACGACCTGCAGCAGCTTCTTGTCGGCCAGCAATCCATAGACGCTGGCGAGCGACGGCGCCTTGCGCTGAAAATAGAGCGCGAGGCCCACGCCTGGATTTTGCCTGGCCTGATCCGTCTCGAGCGCGTTCTGCTCGTACTGCTCGACGACGGATCCGGCGAGCGTGGACGAACTCGTCGCCTGCGCGCCCTTGCCCGCGAAATCGAAGGCCTTGGCGAAGGCGAGAATGTTGGGGTTGTTGAGCTTGTAGGCGAGGGTCGAGGCCGAAGAGACGCCCTGTTGCAGGACCTTCTTCATCATGCCCTTGGCGTAGATCTGGTCGCCGAGCCCGTAGGCTTTCATGGCGTAGTTGAACAGCCGCGCATTGTCGACGAAGGCGTCGGCGCTCTTCACCTTGCCGATATTGTCCTGAAAATATCTGGTCTGCGTGGCGACATCCGGCGTTTTTGCCGCGATCGAACGCCAGCGAGCGGTGTCGCGCGCGATCGACATATAGGCGGACAATGTGGTCATGGCCCCTCCCTACGGCACGCGGCGCCGTAGCGTAATGCATTGAATACTCTACTATTTACTTGTCACCCTCGAAACTTGCCGGGCGATTAACGCGTCAGGCCGGCGCAAGCCGCCGGCGGTTCGATCGCTTTGCCCAGCAAGCCGCCTTTCAGGAGACGAAGATGAACCTTGGATCGATCCGGCCGCAGGCCGACGCCTCGATGACGATCGCCACGGCCGGCCGCGCCAGACGCACGGCGCGGTCGCCGTTCGAGGCCGTCGCCGCGCCGCCCGCCCCCCGGATCGAACCGGCCCGCGCCGCGGTTCCGGCGAATGCGACGCCGATCTTCGTCGCCAGCGGCGCGCCCGCCGCGCCGGCCGCCCCGTCCAGCGCCGCGCTCTCCTTCGCCGCGCGGATGAATGTCGTCGGGGCGTAAGCGTCGCCGTTCCGCCCCTTGATTAAGCATGGCCGGGCCACAAGTGAGCGGGTGGAAGCCAGCCGACGCGCCTTGTGCTAGAGTGCGCGCCGCGCAGGGACGTAAGGCGCGAGGAGTATGCATATGGCGGCGAAGTACGGCCACGGCTCGGCCAATGTCGTGGAATTCGGGGCCAAGGACGCGCTGTTCGCGCGCATCCTCGCCGACGCGCAGGAGGCGGTGCGCCGCGAGCCCGATCTCGCCGGCTTTCTGTTCGCCAACGTCCTTCATCACGAGACGCTGGAGCGCGCGATCATCCATCGCGTCGCGGCGCGGCTCGACCATCCCGACCTCGGCGCGGAATCGATCGTCCACGCCTATACGGGCGTGATCGCCGCCGACCCGTCGATCGTCGAGGCGTTCCGCGCCGACATTCTCGCCGTGTTCGATCGCGATCCGGCCTGCACGCGGCTGATCGAGCCGCTGCTCTACTTCAAGGGTTTCCACGCCCTGCAGACGCACCGGCTCGCCCATGCGCTGCTGAAGGCGGGGCGGCGCGACTTCGCCTTCTACCTGCAGAGCCGGGCGTCCGCGGTCTTCCAGGTCGACATCAATCCCGCCGCGAAATTCGGCAAGGGCGTGTTTCTCGACCATGCGACGGCCATCGTCGTCGGCGAGACGGCGGTGGTGGAGGACGACGTCTCCATCCTGCAGGGCGTGACGCTCGGCGGCACCGGCAAGGAAATCGGCGACCGGCACCCGAAAATCCGTCATGGCGTGCTGCTGGCCGCAGGCGCCAAGGTGCTCGGCAATATCGAGGTCGGCCATTGCGCGCGCGTGGCCGCGGGCTCCGTGGTGCTGAGCCCGGTGCCGCACAATACGACTGTGGCCGGCGTGCCGGCCCGCGTCGTCGGAACGGCCGGCTGCGCAGAGCCTGGCCGCACGATGGACCAGATTCTGGCTTCCAAGGCGGCGGAGGCGAACGGGGAAATCTGATCCGCGCTTGAAGCGGGGCTGAGTTTCTGGCAACCCACGCCCCGAGGCGCGCTCCGGCGCGCCCGTAACGATGCGCGCGGCGGAGGTATCCAGGTGCACAAGGCGGAGATCGCGAAGCTGCAGGCTTTCCTGCGGCGCTCGTTCGGCAATGACGGGCTGCGCGTCGCGCCCGATCCGAAGGATCCGGAAAACGCGGCCAATGTGAATCTGGGCGAACGCAAGATCGCGACGATCACGCTCGACGACGAGGACGGCGACCGCTCCTTCGCCTTCGCGATGAAAATTCCGGTCGGGCGCGAAACGCTGCAGGAATATCTGCGCAAGCTGTTCGAGAACGACAAGCTGAAGCTCGTCGCGCGCGCGCGGAAAACGGATTCGGTCGAGTTGAATTCCGGCGAGGATTTCCTGGGCGTCATCTCGGCCGACGACGCCCGGGGCTCGAGCTACACGCTGCAGATCGCCATCCTCGATTTCGATCTGGAGGACGACGGGGAGTAGGGGCTCCGGCGGCAGGCGCGGCGCTTACGCACGGGGCGCGTCAGCCGGGCTTAGGGCGTCGGGACGGGGGTCTCTCCCGCCCATTTGCGCCAGCGGAATACTGATCGTGGCGTTGACGCCTTCCTCCAGAAAAACAAGTCCCGGCTGATCGGCAAAGATCGCCTGCATCAGTCGGGATCCGGAGCCGGTCCTTTCCGGCTTGGCGACCGGCGGTCCTCCTTTTTCCTGCCAGGTCACGTGCGCCTGGCCGTCCAGCAGCTTCCAGGCGACGCTCACGGCGCCGGTCTCGACCGACAGGGCGCCATATTTGACGGCGTTGGTCGCAAGTTCGTGAAACAGCATCACGATGGACGTGCCGGCGTTTCCTTCGATGAAGCACGGCGGTCCGGTCAGAGCTATGCGCGCGGAGTCGAAGGGCTGGACGATCTCCTTGAGCAGGCGGCCGAGTTCGACCACGTCGCGCCCGGACTCCCGAAGCAGTTGATGGGAGCGCGCAAGGGCGCCGATGCGCTCCTCAAAAAGCGCCTTGTCGTCGGCGCCGGCGCCGCTCCGCAACGTCTGGCGCGCAATGGCCTGGACGAGCGCCAGAATATTGAGCGAGCGATGCTGCATTTCGTTTGCGAGGGCGACGGATTTCCGTTCGGCCGCCTCCAGCGCCTGAACGAGACCGTTGACGATCGCGACGACGAGAAGTTGCACCGAGGCGGAAGACGCGTAGACGACGATCTGCGTCCAGCCGGATTTGTCTATGTTGAGGCTGAAGCGCGGGGGGATCCAGAAAAATCCGGATAGAAGGCCGCCCAGGAGGGCTGTCGTTATCGCGGCGCGATTGCCGCCCCAGAAGCCGGCGATGAAGATGGCCGGAAAGACGAAGGTGAAGTAGAGGCCGGAATCTATGAAGGGGTCGAGCGCGGCGCGCACGGCCGTCGCGCCGACCGCGCAAACCAGCGCTTTCGCCTGTCCCTTTCCGAACGGGAAGGGATCGGTGAGAAGGTAGGGGTACGCCCGTTTCAATCGCTGGCCCGAGAAAAGGCGACGTTTCTGGCAGGGAGAATATCAGCAACCCAACGCGCGCCAAGCCTTAGGTGTCTTGACAATTTTCCTAGTATTATATTCCGTCAATCCCTGCGCGGAGCGCAGGACCAAAAAGTCGCTGCGTCGGGGCTGAACTCGCCGGCACACAAAGCGTTAGGCGCCGGCAACATCAGTCCCGGCCCGCGCTTGGTTCATGACCCGGCCGAAAGGCGCGCTCTCATCGCGCGATCATCGTCTGCGCCAGCGCCCTGGCGCCGCCGGCCAATCGCTCCCAGCGGGCGAGCAGCGGCCGGCCGAAGCGGATGGAGACGTCGAGGCCGCCTTCGCGGAACAGGCTGAGGCAGGTTTCCGGCAGGCCGTCGGAAGGGACCGTCGGGCGCGCGCAGCGCGCGGCGAAGGCGCGGCCCTCGGGCGGGGCGAAATAAAGGTCCTCGCCCTGATAGGGCGAGCCGTCCTGGAAGGCGCGCCGGATCAGGCCTTCCTCCGTTTCCTCGACGCGAGGCTCGAGGAAGCGCGCGTAGAGCATTCCGACCATGTCGGCGGGATCCGCCTTGCGGTCGGCGCGCGCGAAGGTGAAGAAGACGAGCGCCGACTTGCCCGAACCGTCGGCTTCGGCAAGCGGCGTGACGCTGTCGCCGGCCGGACGGAAGTCCGGGAAGGTCGCGGCGAGCTCCAGCGTGTCGAAGCGCCCGCCCGAGCGGCCGCCGCCGAAGCGCGCATAGGCCGGCGCATAGGCGAGCGTGACGTCGCCGATGCTGGAAACGGCCAGCGCGCGGTTCTGGCTGGCGCGTTGCGTGATATACCAGCCGAGCGCGCCCGCGCCCGCGACGAGCGTGGCGCCGAAGGCGTAGACGAAAAAGCGGGCGCGACGCGACATGCGGCGCGACTATGACAGATTCGCGATGAACGAAGGACGGGACATGGCGGGCGAAGGCTTCGCTGACATCAAGGACAAGCACGCGCTGGAAGAGGGCGGCGTCTTCGCGCCGCGCTTCGATGCGGCGGGACTGATCGTGTGCATGACGGTCGAGGCGTCGACCAACGAGCCGTTGATGCTGGCCTACATGAACGCTGAATCGCTGCGGCTGACGATGGAGAGCGGCGTCGCGCACTATTGGTCGCGGTCGCGCAAGGCGCTCTGGCGCAAGGGCGACACGTCCGGCCAGACGCAGCGCGTCGTGGAGATGCGGGTCGATTGCGACCAGGACGCCATCCTGCTGCGCGTGGAAGCCGGCGGCGACGGCGGCGCGTGCCACACGGGCCGCAAGTCCTGCTTCTATCGCGCCGTCGATCCTGCGACCGGCGCGCTGAAATTCATAAAGCGTTAACGGCGCTGGAACTTTCGCGTTTACACGCCATTTTATTAATGATCTAGCGACCGTGCCGGATCAGCCTTCGCAAAGGAGGAAACGGGGCGAAGCCCCACAAGCGAGTTCGGCCATGATGTCGTTCATGCGTAAAGCCCAGGCGATGTGGAATGACGAATCCGGCGCCGCCGCGCAGATTGCGCCGGCGCGGCCGCTGACGCCGCCTTCCGCAAATCCCGCCCCGCGGCGCCCGAAGATCGGCCTTGCGCTCGGCGCGGGCGCGGCGCGCGGTTGGTGCCATATCGGCATCCTCCGGGAATTCGAGGCGGCCGGCCTGAAGCCCGACATCATCGCCGGCACCTCGATCGGCGCGCTCGTCGGCGGCTGCTATGCGGCCGGCCAGCTCGACGCCGTCGAAGGTTTCAGCCTGTCGCTGTCGCGCCGTCGCGTGCTGTCGTTGCTTGATCTGTCCTTCTCCGGCGGCGGCCTGTTTTCCGGCGCCCGCCTGCGCGAAAAGCTCGAGGCGGCGCTGGTGGGCAAGACGGTGGAAGGCCTGCCCATTCCTTTCGCGGCGGTCGCCACCGAAATTTCGACCGGCCATGAGATATGGCTGCGGTCGGGTCCGCTCGCGCGCGCGCTCAACGCCTCCTACGCGCTTCCCGGCCTGCTCGAACCGCTGAACGTGGACGGGCGGTGGCTGTTCGACGGCGCGCTGGTCAATCCCATTCCTGTTTCCGTCTGTCGCGCGCTCGGCGCCGATCTCGTCATCGCGGTGAACGTCGTCTCCGATTCCATGTTCCGCGGCACCGTGATCGGCGACCGCAATATCGGCGACGAGACGACGAACGTTCTGGCGCAGAAGGTGGAGGACGCCGCCGCCGGTCGCGGCTGGCTCGGCGGCGTCGCTTCGCCGACCGCGCTCATCAAGCGGCGTCTGCGTCGCAGCGCGCACGACGGGCCGGGCGTCGCTTCCGTCATGCTCGATGCATTCTCGATCACGCAGGACCGCATCGCGCGCTCGCGGCTTGCCGGCGATCCGCCGGACGTGCTCATCAATACGCGGCTCGAGAAATTCGGCCTGTTCGATTTCCATCGCGCCGCCGAGATGATCGAGATCGGCCGGGAAACGGCGCGGCGCCGGCTGCCCGATATTCTCGAACACCTCAATCAGGGCGCGCACGTGAGCGCTCCTGCCGCGTCCGCTTGAAGCGGCGCGCCCTTTCCTGCACGTTCGCCTGAAAAATGCGAACGGCAAGGGAGGAATCATGCGAACGATCGCGCTTGCGGCGATGTGGCTGGCGTTGAATGTCGGATGCGCCTGCGCGCAGACGCCGCCGACGCAGAGCGAGCTTGCCGCCTATACCGGGCTACACGCGGCCGCAGCGCGCGGAACGCCGGAGGATGTGCGCAAACTCGGCTCGCAGGGCGTGAACGCGCGAGACGCCAACGGCCGCACGCCGTTGCACGTCGCGACGTTTCGGCGCCGTCCGGATGTTGCGAAGATCCTGATCGCCGCTGGCGCCGACACGGCGCTGCTCGACAACCAGAAGTACGACGCGGTGACGATCGCCTCGGTGCAGGATGACGAGGAGACGCTCAAGGCGCTGCTCTCCTCCGGCGCAAGCGCGAAGCTGACGACGAGCGTCTACGACGGCACGGCGCTGATCGCCGCCGCCCACCTCGGGCATGACGGCGTCGTGCGCGAGCTGATCCGCGCCGGCGCGCCGCTCGATCATGTCAACAATCTCGGCTGGACGGCGCTGATCGAGGCGGTGATCCTCGGCGATGGCGGCAAGCGTCACGTCGCGACCGTGCGCGCGCTCGTCGACGCCGGCGCCAAGCGCGACATAGCCGACAGGCAGGGCGTCACGCCGCTGCAGCACGCCCAGGCGCGCGGCTACACGGAAATGATCGCGATTCTCGGCGGCCGCCCGGCGAAATAAATCGCCGCGCGCTTGCCGCTCACGCGCTCGCGATATACTCGCGCAGCGCCTTGTGCTCGCTCTCGATCGCTTCGAGCCGGATCTTCACGACGTCGCCGATCGAAATCACGCCGATAAGCTTGCCGTCGCCCAGAACGGGAAGGTGGCGAATGCGGCTTTCGGTCATGACGCTCATCGTCTTGTCGATCGGCTGGTCTTCCGTCGCGGTGATCACCTTGGCGGTCATGTGCTTGGCGACCTGATCGTTGAGCGCGCCGCCGCCGCCGGCCGATACGGCGCGGACGATGTCGCGCTCCGAGAGAATGCCAAGAACCTCGAGAGCCGGACCGGCGACGACAACCGCGCCAATGCGGTTGCGGCAGAGAATGTCGGCGGCCTCACGCAAGGTCAGGTGCGGCTCCGCGGTGACCACGTTGCGCCCTTTGATCGCGAGTATGCGTGCGACAGTCATTGCTGGCCTCTTGCTGTTCGTTTGCTGACAAACGCGGTTTGAGACCGTCTTTTGATGCAAGGATGCGCCGCTTCGTTCAGGCGCGCAAGCCGCTTTCGTTGTCGTGGTCTAGCATGTTTGCGCGCGGCGGATCGAACAGGCGGAAGCCCAGAAATCCCGCCAGGAAGCCGCCGATATGGGCTTCCCAGGCGACCGACCCGCCCTCGGCGCCCGGCGGCGCGACGGCGCCGAAAAGAAAGTTCGCGGCAAACCACAGTACGACGAATGTCATGGTGCGCCGGTCGGAAAGCAGCACGCGCAGGCGGGGGGCCGGCTGACGGTAAGCCCGTAGATCGCGCGGCGGAGCAAAACCGCCGCCCAGCGGGCCGCCAGGCGCGAAGGCGAACCGGACCGCAGCGCCCATGGCGCCGGAAATGGCGGCCGAGGCGCCGACCACGGGCTGAAGACCGAGGGGGTGAACGACGAAAAAGGCGAGCGCGCCCGCGATGGCGGCGAACGCGAAGAAGACGAGAAAGCGCAGGCCGCCGAAACGCCGGCAAACAGCCGTTCCGAAGGCGAGCAGCCACACGCCGTTGACCGCGATGTGCGTGAACCCGCCGTGCAGGAAGGAATAGGTGAGCGGCGTCCACCAGCGGGGCGAAAGCCCGATCAACAGCGCGACTTCTTCCGTCGAAGCCTCGCCGCGTTCGACCGCTTGTCGGGCGGCCCGCCAGATGTCCTCCGGCGCGACGCCGGCGCTGAAATTCGCGGGCGTGAAAGCCAGCTCCGCAACGAAGCGGAAATCGAGTTCGGGATCGAGCGCCTGGCGCAGGAGATGCACGAGAACAAGCGCCAGGACGATGGCGACGGCGGCGTCGCCGGCGCGTGCAAACTGGCGTTCGGAAGCAGAGACCTGCGTCATGTGGGGACAGCGACTTGGGGGAAGAACCTGAGCCGGGTTCCTCCCCTCAAACGAGGAGCCTTCTCCCACCGCCGACACGCGCGCCACAGCGCACGTGTCCATCGATGAGCCATGTCACGGAACGCCCTGCGCCCGTAACGCTTGCGACCCGGAGCCGGGAGCCGAAGGCCTAAGTCGCTGCGTCTTCCCTGTTTTCTCCCATTTTCAGCCCGACAGCGCAATAGAGGCGCCCGGTTAGCGTTAACGCGCATCCGAATGGCACGCGCCCTGCTGTCGGGAGGTGAGACGCAGGCGTTCCGTTCGCACTGTGCCGAATGAAAACAGCCGGTCCGGCAAGGACTTGAGGAACGATGAGACAGCAGGCGACGCGGGAGCTTTACGGATACTGGAATGCGCTTCGCCGCCACCGGGCGGCGCCTGACCGCGCCGACATCGATCCGGCGGCGATCCGCTCGATCCTGTCCGACACCTTCATGATCGAAGCTGACCGAGACTCGCTCTTTCCCCTGCGGCTCAGCGGCGCGCGCATCAACGCGCTGTGGGCGCGCGATCTGAAAGGCCGCTCCTTCCTCGACATGTGGGGCGACGACCGCGCCAATATCGCCGCCGTGCTGCTGACGGTCATGGACGGCGCCTGCCCGGTGGTCGCCGGGGCGCAAACGCAGCTTGCCGGGCGCGCGCCGGTTGATCTCGAATTGCTGCTGCTGCCGTTGCGCCATCACGGACGCACGCATGCGCGCGTGCTCGGTTCGCTTGCGGCCGCGCATCTTCCGGAATGGGTCGGCCTGATCCCGATCGAGAGGCTCGAGCTGCGCTCGCTCAGAATTCTCTCAAGCGCCCGTCCGACCGTCGAGTTGCCGCTGATGCAGCGTCCGCCGGGCGGCGTCGAACGGCGCGCGCAGGGGCGTCCGCAATTCAGGGTCATCCGCGGCGGACTCTCCTAATCCGCGCGCAATTTGTTCACTTTACAGCGTTCCGCGCTTCCGAGGCGTAAGCGACCATTAACCAAGCCGTCATAGAGTCCATGCGATCACGCGTGCGAAGAGGACGGGTCTTGTCGCTGCCAGTTTCGAGAACCAACCCAAGATCGGCCGAACGTCGGCGCCATCAGCGCGTCAAGGTGTCGATCGCCGGGCGCTATATGCTCGAAAACAAGCAGGAATTTCCGTGTCGCACGGTCGACGCCTCTCCCGGCGGCCTGCTGATCGCCGGCCCTGCGAGGGGCGCGGTCGGCGAGCGCGTCGTGTTCTATTTCGAAGAGCTCGGACGGCTGGAGGGCATGATCGTGCGTCATGTCGAGGGCGGATTTGCCGTCGCCCTGATCCTGCCCGCGAGCAAGCGGGAGCGCGTGGCTGACCTGCTTACCTGGATGGCCAATAGCGATGCGGACGACGGCGTCGCCAGCCGTCGACACAAGCGCATCGCGCCGAAGCAAAAAGCTGCGGACATGCTCGCGGAAGGCGGCGCGACGCTGGCCGTCGAAATCGTCGACGTCTCGGTGTCGGGCGTCGGGCTCAGATGCGAAACCTTGCCGCCCGTCGGCTCGCGCGTCGAGATCGGCCGCCGCTCGGGGCGCGTGGTGCGTCACTTCAACGGCGGTCTTGCGGTCGAATTCTCCCGGCTCATTCCGATCGAAGAGTTCGACGAGGACATTATCCTCTGATCGGCGATCAATCCTCGATCTTCTTCAGGCCCTCGCGGAATTTCTTCGCCCGCGCCGCGTAGACGGCCGCGATCATGCGGCCCGCGCCGGCGCCTTTTTCGTCGAGCGTGCGCACGACCTTGGCCGGCGATCCGACGATCAGCGAATTGTCGGGAAACTCCTTGCCCTCGGTGACGAGCGCATTGGCGCCGACGAGGCAGTTCTTGCCGATTTTCGCGCCGTTGAGAATCGTCGCGCCCATGCCGATCAGCGCGCCCTCGCCGATCGTGCAGCCGTGCAGAATGACATTGTGCCCGATCGTGGCGTCGGCGCCGATGACAAGCGCGAAGCCCGGATCGGTATGCAGCACGCAGCCGTCCTGAACGTTGGCGCGCGCGCCGATGTCGATGAGGTCGGTGTCGCCGCGAACGACGGCGTTGAACCACACGCTCGAATCCTCGCCCATGCGCACCTTGCCGATGACATGCGCGCCGGGCGCGACGAAATAGCGGCCGTCGCGCGGCAATTCAGGCGACAGGTTCTCGAGTTTGTAGACAGGCATGGGCGTCCTCGTTTGCGGGCGCACCATGGCACGCGGCGCGCGCGCTTTTCAATGGCGCGCGCCGCCGGATCAGCCCTTCGCCATGCTCAGAAATCGCACCTGCTCGGCGGGCTCGTCGCGGAACAGGCCGGTGAAGCGCGTCGTCACGGTCGATGCGCCCTGCTTGCGCACGCCGCGCATGGACATGCACATGTGCTCTGCCTCGATGTAGACGGCGACGCCGCGCGGCTTGAGGTGCGTCTCGATCGCCTCGACGATCTGCGCGGTCATGGCTTCCTGCGTCTGGAACCGGCGCGCATACATGTCGACGAGACGCGCGATCTTCGACAGGCCGACGACGCCGTCGCGCGGGAAATAGGCGACATGCGCCTTGCCGACGAAGGGCACCATATGGTGCTCGCAGTGCGACGCGAACGGAATGTCGCGCACCAGCACCATGTCGTCGTAGCCCTCGACCTCCTCGAACACGCGGTCGAGAATCTCGCCGGCGTCCTGCGCATAGCCCGCGAACAATTCGCGATAGGCCTTGGCGACGCGTCGCGGCGTATCGACCAGGCCCTCGCGATCGGGGTCCTCGCCGGCATAGGCGAGCAGCGTGCGCACGGCCGCCTCCGCCTCCTCCTGGGAGGGCGCTGGGGATTTCGGCCTTGGGTCTAACTTGGAAACATTTCGGGCGTTCAAGGACTTAACCACTGCATCCATGTGGAGCCTCCAGAGGGAATTTCGAACAATCGCCCGAAATCTCGTCGCTCTTCGCCAACACGCGCAGGGCGACTATATAGGACATAGGGCTGCGGGCCGGTTTTCGCTAGCCCGGGACGCCCGAAGCGATGCTCGACGAAATCTACAACAAGCGCATTCTCGAACTCGCCGCGAATATCCCGCGGCTGGGACGCCTCGAGCGACCGGACGCGAGCGCGACCGCGCATTCCAAGCTCTGCGGCTCCACGGTCGCGGTCGATGTGCGGATGACCGACGGCCGCGTCTCGGATTTTGCGCACGACGTGAAGGCCTGCGCGCTCGGCCAGGCCTCGTCGTCGATCATGGCGCGGCACGTGATCGGCTCGACGCCCGAGGAATTGCGGGCGCTGCGCGACGAAGTTCGCCGCATGTTGAAGGAGAACGGCGCGCCGCCGCAGGGCAAATGGGCAGACATCGCCGCGCTGGAGCCGGTGCGCGGCTACAAGGCGCGTCACGCCTCGACGCTCCTGACCTTCGAGGCGACGGCGGAGGCTGCGACCGAGGCCGAGGCGAAGCAGGCCGCCGGCGCGGCCGGTTAGGACGCCGCAATGGCGGACGATTTTCGCTACAGGAATGTCGAGGATGCGCCCGCGCTGCTCGCGCGCGGCGCGATCCGCGGCTACCAATTGACGCTGTCGGCGCTGATGGGCCGGCAATGCCGGCATCTGCCGAGTTGCTCGGACTACACGAGCGAGGCGATCGGACGATTCGGCCTGTGGGGCGGCGGCTGGATGGGCCTTGCCCGCATCTGCCGGTGCCGCCCCGGCGGCACGGCGGGTTTCGATCCCGTGCCGCGCGAAAAGCCCGCAGGCGCGGACGCCGCGCATTTCTGGCGCTATGGCAAATGGCGCGGGCCGCTCGCGTGCGAGGAAGTCGAGCCGGGCTAGGAGCGCGCCATCAGGTCGACGGCGAGCGCCTGGATACGGCCGCGCACGTCGTCGGGCATCTGCTGCAGCGTTTCGAGATAGGTTTTGCCCGCCGCGCACATGCGATCGTCGGAAATCGGCGGGTCGGGCGTCTTGCCGTCGAGCAGCGCGCCTATCTCGGCCGTGCCGACGCCATTCTGGCGCAGCGAGGTCTCGAACATCTGGAAATCGGATTCCGTCGGCGTGGTGCGGGAAATGTTCTTTTCCTTGCCGTCGAGAATGGCGTCGAGACCGGCGACGGCGAGGTCAGACACCAGCCCGCGGTTGTCGGCGGAGAATTTCAGGAAGGCTTCGCTCGCCCCGCCGTAGAGGAAATCGACGCACAAGCGAGAGTTGGCCGCGCCCAGCGCCTTGAGAACCGCGAGCTGCGCGTCGAACACGCGGCTGAGCGCCTTGCCGTCCGCCTTGGCGGCGAGCGCGCCACGCGATTGGCGCAGCGTCTTCACGGCCTGCGAGAGGTCGTAGTCCGCCGAATCCGTCGCGCCGCCTGAACGGCGCGCAGCCAGCGCGGCTACCGCCGATTCGTAATCGGAAGGCAGGGCAAGCCGAAGCCGATCGAAGAAACGGGCTATTTCGGGCGCGTTGGCTATCGTTTCCTCGACGCCGGCGCGCGCGGAATCGGCCGGGGGCGCCGTTTTGACGGCAGTCTCGGGCGCCGCGACCACGGGCGGGCTCGCCGCTTCCTGCGCGGGAGGACCTTGCAACATATCGATCAGCAGCCAGGCGCCGCTGCCGATCAGCAGCGTGCCGGCGAGGCCGAGAAGAAAGAGTTTCAGGTCCTGCCTGGACATGCCCATCCGGGGTCATACTGGTCAGACAGGACTTAGGCCGAAGAGGGCGCAATCGGCAAGGGCGCCTATTTCTGGCGTGGCGGACGCAGCTCCGCGCCGGCCTTGCCGTCGCCGCGCCGCCAGCGGTCGACAGCCTCGCGCAGGGTTGCAGCGGCGTTGCGGACTTCCGCGAACAGCGCTTCGTCGCCGTCGAGTTCGGCGTGGCTTTCGCCGTAGGGCTTGTAATAGCCGATGTAGCGGTCGAGCAGCGCGGCTTCGCCGGCCGGGCGAAGCCCCATGTCGCTCATCCAATCCGACAGGATGCGCCGCAGGTTCTCCACGCCCGCGGCGTCGCCGTGCACGATCGCAGAAAACGCGCGGCCAGCCAGATGTTTGGGGTAGGGCCAGCCCGTTTCAAGCGGCTTGGCCTCGTCGACATGCTTGCCGTGCGTCGTCGTCGGGTCGGGATTGCCGCCGTCGGCGCAGACGAGACGATCCATCATCGCCTTCAGGCCCGAGGTCGCCTGATACCAGTGGACGGGCGTGACGATCATGATTCCATGCGCGCGCACCCACATCGGATAGATGTCGTTCATGGCGTCGTTGACCTGCCCCAGCGCGTGGTTGGGATAGCAGGAGCAGGGCCAGTGGCAGAGCGCGGGGCTTGTCGAAAAGCAGGCCTTGCAGGGATGAATCTGCAGGTCGTAGCCGGAAGCGAGGCGCGCGAGGTCGAGCGTCTCGCAGGCCGCGCCGTCGCCCCCGAGAATCGTCGCGGCCGTCTCGACGAGGCGCCAGGTCTTGGACATTTCGCCGGGACAGGTGTGCTCGGAGCGCGGCGAGGCGTTGACGAGCAGGAACCGCGCCGGACCGGCGTCGTCGTCGTGCTGCGCGCGCGCCGCGTCGATGGCGGCGCGGGCCTCCAGCCAGTCGACGGCGAGCGCATAGGCAGGATCGGCGTAGCCGATGCCGGCCCTGCGGGTGACGGGCGCCTTGCGGCCTTCGTCGTAGGCCTCCCACGCGATCCCTGCCGCGCGCCGCAGATGGAGAAGCACGGAATCGAAGGCGGGATCGGCGAAACGGGCGAGAAACCGCCGCTCGAAGGCCGCGCGATCGAGCTTCGGATCGGGCATTCCCTTGCGTATGTCGGCGGGCATGAAGGTCTCCGTCGAACGCGGACTTCAGCGTTCAACGCGCGGACGGGCGGCGGGTTTCGTGGCGCGCGGGCGGCGCCGGGCGCGGAAAAACGGCTTTCCCTTTGCCGCGCGGTTCTTTAGAAGGTCGCTCGCGCGTTGCGGCGCGTGGCTTACGCCGATTTGTATCGGCGAGTGAGCGTCAAGGAGCAGACATGATCTCGGTGACTTTTCCCGACGGCGCCTCGCGCGCCTATGAGCCCGGCGTCTCGGGCCTCGACATCGCCAAGTCCATCTCGCCCTCCCTCGCCAAGCGCACGGTCGCCATGGCGCTCGACGGCGCGCTCGTCGACCTCGCCGATCCGATCGATCGCGACGCGCGCATCGAATTCGTGTCGCGCGAAGACCCGCGCGCGCTCGAGCTCATCCGCCACGACGCCGCGCACGTGCTGGCGGAGGCCGTGCAGACCCTGTTTCCGGGGACGCAGGTGACGATCGGGCCGGTGATCGAGAACGGCTTCTATTACGATTTCTATCGCGCCGAGCCGTTCACGCCCGAAGACTTTTCGGCGATCGAAAAGAAGATGCGCGAGATCGTCGCGCGCGACAAACCCTTCACCAAGGAAGTGTGGACGCGCGAGCAGGCGATCGCCCATTTCGAGAAGGCGGGCGAAGCGTTCAAGGTCGAACTGGTCGAAGCGATCCCCGCCGACCAGGACCTGAAAATCTACCGCCAGGGCGACTGGCTCGATCTCTGCCGCGGCCCGCACATGACGTCCACGGGCAAGATCGGCGAGGCCTTCAAGATCATGAAGGTCGCCGGCGCCTATTGGCGCGGCGATTCGACCAAGCCGATGCTCCAGCGCATCTATGCGACGGCCTTCGCCAAGAAGGCCGATCTCGACGACTACCTGCATCGCCTGGAGGAGGCCGAGAAGCGCGACCATCGCAAGCTCGGCCGCGAGATGGACCTGTTCCACTTCCAGGAGGAGGCGCCGGGCGCGATCTTCTGGCACCCCAAGGGCTGGACGCTGTTCCAGACGCTCGTCGCCTACATGCGGCGGCGCCTCGCCGGCGATTACGACGAGGTGAACGCGCCGCAGGTGATGGACAAGGCGCTGTGGGAAACCTCCGGCCATTGGGGCTGGTATTCCGACAACATGTTCGCGGTGAAATCCGCGACCGCCTTCATGAACCCCGACGATGCGGAGGCCGACCAGCGCGTGTTCGCGCTGAAGCCGATGAACTGCCCGGGCCACGTGCAGATCTACAAGCACGGCCTGCGCTCCTATCGCGAGCTGCCGCTGCGCATGGCCGAGTTCGGCGTCGTGCACCGCTACGAGCCCTCGGGCGCCATGCACGGCGTGATGCGCGTGCGCGCCTTCACGCAGGACGACGCGCATATCTTCTGCACCGAAGACCAGCTCGAAGCCGAGATATTGAAGATCAACGATCTCATCCTCTCGGTCTACGGCGATTTCGATTTCGGCAGGCTGGTCGTGAAACTGTCGACGCGGCCGGACAAGCGCGTGGGGTCGGACGCCTCGTGGGATCACGCGGAAGGCGTGATGAGCCGCGTGCTCGACCGCATCAAGGCGCAGAGCGGCAACATGATCGAGACCTCGATCAATCCGGGCGAAGGCGCCTTCTACGGGCCGAAGTTCGAATATGTGTTGCGCGACGCCATCGGCCGCGACTGGCAATGCGGCACGACGCAGGTCGACTTCAACCTGCCGGAGCGCTTCGGCGCCTTCTACATCGACGCCAACAGCGAAAAGGTGCCGCCGGTGATGGTGCATCGCGCCATCTGCGGCTCGATGGAGCGCTTCACCGGCATTCTGATCGAGCATTTCGCGGGCCATATGCCGCTGTGGCTCGCGCCGCTGCAGATCGTCGTCGCAACCATCACGCAGGAGGCCGACGATTTCGCGATGGAAATCGTCGCCGCCGCCCGAAAGAAAGGCCTGCGTGTCGACGTCGACCTGCGCAACGAGAAGATCAACTACAAGGTGCGCGAGCATTCGCTCGCCAAGGTCCCCGTCATGCTGGTTCTCGGCCGCAAGGAGGCGGCGGAGCGCACCGTCTCGATCCGTCGCCTCGGCTCGCAGGCGCAGCAGTCGATGGGCCTCGACGAGGCGCTGGCGCTGTTCGCCGACGAGGCGACGCCGCCGGATTTGAAGCGGGCAGGGTGAAGCGTCCCGCCGACCGAACCGGCGCCCTATCCTTGACCTTGCCTTATTCCGCGGCCAAGGCTGGCGTAATGTTTTCGTTCCGCTACGCGCCGGCGTTCGCCGGTCTCGCCCTCCTGTTCGCCCCGCTCGTCGCTGCGGCGCAGGGCCTGCCGAGCTTCGGGCCGGGATCGTTCGGCCCCAATATGCCAACCCAGGCGCCCGCCGAGGCGGCGCAGGGCGCGCTCTATATGTCGGCGGTGCTGGGCGCAAACGAGAGCCAGCCCGTGCGCGGCGGCCTCAAGTGGCGGGTGTTCGAGGAGCGCGCGCAGCCCGACGGCGCGCACAAGATCGTCGCGGAATCCGACGAGGCTGCGCCCCGCTTCAACCTGCCGGCCGGCGCCTATATCGTCCATGCGGCCTTTGGCCTCGCGGGCGCCTCGAAGCGCGTCGTGGTGGAGGCGCGGCCGGTCACCGACCGTATCGTGCTGAACGCCGGCGCGCTGAAGATCGCGACCATGCTGGGCGACCAGCCGATCGCGCCGCAGAGGATTTCGATTGCGATCTATGTGCCGGCGCCCGGCAATTCCGAAGCCAAACTGGTGGTCGACCAGGGCAAGCCCGGCGATCTCATCTGCCTGCCGGAAGGTCAGTACCATATCGTCTCGACGCTTTACGATCTCGGCAATTCGACGACGACGGGCGCGGCGTCCGCGACGAACTCGATCGTGACCACCGACCTGCGCGTGCAGGCGGGCAAGGCGACGCAGGCGACGCTGAAGCATCGCGCAGCGACCATGACGCTGAAGCTCGTCAACCAGCCGGGCGGCGAAGCGCTGGCCAATACGTCCTTCTCTGTTCTGACGCCGGGCGGCGACGTGATCCGGGAACTGATCGGCGCCTTTCCGGCGCTGGTGCTGGCGGAAGGCGAATATGTCGCCATCGCGCGCCATGAGGGGAAGACCTATCAGGCGCAATTCAAGGTGCAATCGACACTCGACCGGGACGTGGAAGTGGTTGCAAGATAGACTTGGCAGAATAGGCTGGACGGCCGGGGTGAGGGAATGCAGACATTTTTCGTCGAGATCAAATGCGCGCTGGGGCGCACCTACGAGGTAGCGAGCGCGCTGGCCGAGGCGGAGATCGCCTCGGAGATCTATTCCATCGCCGGCAATTTCGACATTCTCGCCAAGTTCTATCTCGACCGCGACGAAGATATCGGTCATTTCGTCGGTCAAAAGGTGCAGACCATCCCCGGCATCGTGGACACGCGCACGATCATCACCTTCAAGGCGTTCTGACATGCGCGCCGACAGCTTTCGCCTGACGGCGGACGACGGCGCGCAAATTCACGTCTATCGCTGGCTGCCGGACGACGCGCCACGCGCCGTATTTCAGATCGCGCACGGCCTCGCCGAACATGCGGCGCGATACGGACGTCTTGCGCAAGCGCTGACGGCGCACGGTTTCGCCGTCTACGCCGGCGATCATCGCGGCCACGGCCAGACGGCCGTGGCGGGAGATCATGGCTTCTTCGCCGCCAGCGACGGCTGGCGAAGATGCGTCGGCGATCTCTGGACGCTGAACCGGCGCATTGCGGCCAATCATCCCGGCTTGCCGATCATCCTGCTCGGCCATTCCATGGGTTCGTTCATGGCGCAGGATTTCGTCGCCGACCATAGCGACGCGATCGCGGGCCTCGTCCTTTCGGGCTCCAATGGCCCGCCGCCGGCGATTGCGGGCGTTGGCCGCATGATTGCGCGCATCGAACGCTTGCGACAGGGCGCGCGCGGCAAGAGCGCGCTGTTGCAGGCGATGATGTTTGGCGAGTTCAACAAGCCCTTCAAGCCGGCGCGCACGGCGTTCGACTGGCTGTCGCGCGACCCGAAAGAGGTGGACGCCTATGTCGCCGATCCCCTCTGCGGTTTTGAATTTTCCAATCAGCTCGCCGTCGATCTGCTCGACGCGATCGGCGGATTGTTGAAGCCCGAACGCCTGGCGCGTATCCGCAGGGATTTGCCGATCTATATTTTCAGCGGCTCGGACGATCCCGTCGGCGCCAATCTGCCGGCGTTGGCGGAGGCCTATCGCAAGGCGGGGCTGACCAAGGTCGAGATGCGCGTCTATCCCGGCGCGCGTCACGAGACGCTGAACGAGACCAACCGCGACGAGGTCACGGCCGATCTTGTACGATGGTCGGAGACGGTTGTCGCTCCCGCTTGATGCAAGCCAAAGACGCTGCGCCTACACCAGAGGACCATGGCCACATGAAAAACGTTTCGCGCGCTATTTCCATCGCAGCGTTTGCCGTCGCCACAGCGCCGGCATTGGCCGCCGACGCCGAGAACGGATTGAAGATATCGCGGCAATGGTGCGCGGCATGCCATGTGGTGGCGGCTGACCAGACATCGGCGAGCGTCGATGTGCCGACCTTCGCCGACATCGCGCGGCGCAAGACCGAGAAGAAGCCGCTCGCCGCGTTCCTCGCGGAGCCGCACGGCAAGATGCCCAACATGTCTCTCTCGCGCGCCGAGATCGACGACATCGTCGCTTATATCCGTTCGCTCGGGTCCACCGGCAATGAGCCGACAGAACCACGCAAACCGCCGGAATTCCCGAAGAACGGCTGATCGAAGGAAGATGCTCATGAAACCGACCATCGGGCTTGCTTTTTTCGCCGTGGCGGCGATGACATCGGGCGCGATGGCGGCAGACGCCGGCAACGCCGCGGCGGGCAAGGAGATATTCTCGCACACCTGCCAGAACTGCCACGCGGTTGAAATTGGCGTGAACAAGGTCGGGCCAACGCTGTGGAACATTGTCGGCCGCAAGATGGCGAGCATTCCCGACTATAATTATTCCCCTGCGATGAAGGCGGAAACGGGCGTCTGGTCAACGAAGGAACTCGACGCCTATCTCGCCGATCCCCGCGGCGACAAGCACGGCGTCAAAATGTTCTTCAAGGGCCTGCCGAATGAGCAGGACCGGGCCAATGTGATCGCGTATCTGCAGACGTTGAAATAGGCGGACGCGTCTCTATTGTGACGCACGAAGCCGGCACTGGAGACGAGCCTTGCTGTTCTATACCCCCGAGAAGCGCGACCGCGCGATTCTGCGCCATGATCCGTTCAAGGCGATCATCGCGCCGCGGCCGATCGGCTGGGTGACGACCATGAGCAAAGCGGGGGCGATCAATCTCGCGCCGTATTCGTTCTTCAACGCCTTCGCCGACCGTCCGCCGATCCTCGCTTTCTCGTCGGTCGGCGAGAAAGATTCGCTCGCTTTTGCGCGCGAGACCGGCGAATTCGTCTGGAACATGCCGACCTGGGACCTGCGGCACGCAATGAACGAAACGTCCGCGACGCTGCCGCGCGGCGAGAATGAATTTTTGCACGCGGGTCTCGACATGGCGCCGTGCAATCTCGTGAAGCCGCCGCGCGTCGCCAAAAGCCCGGTCGCCATGGAATGCAAGGTGACCTCGATCCAGGAATTGAAGGATATCGAGGGCAAGGGCATCGATTATTGGCTGGTGCTCGGCCAGGTTGTCGGCGTGCATATCGATCCCGCCTTTATCGACGAGGACGGAGTCTTGCAGCTTGCCGAGATCAAGCCCATCGCGCGCTGCGGCTATCTCGCGGACTATGCGGTCGTGGACGACCTGTTCCAGATGGAGCGGCCGAAGTAGCGCGCGCTATCTAAGAGCCGCCGCGTCGTCGAGCGCGTCGCGACCGATTTCGGCGACGCTGCGCACGCCCGACAGCGCCATGGCGACGCGAAGTTCCTGCTGCATCATCGCGAGCAGGTTGCGCACGCCGCTCTGGCCCGCGCCCGCGAGCGCCCAGACCCAGGGACGGCCGACCATGACGCCCTTCGCGCCGAGCGCCACCGCCTTGAACACGTCGACGCCGCCGCGCACGCCGCCGTCCATGTAGACTTCCATGCGGTCGCCGACCGCGGCGACCACCGGGGGAAGTTTCGAAACGGAGGATGCGACGCCGTCGAGCTGGCGCCCGCCATGATTGGAGACGATGACGCCGTCGGCGCCGGCGGCCAAGGCGGAGCGCGCATCGTCGGGCTCCAGAACGCCCTTGATGAGCAGCCGGCCTTTCCAGACGCCGCGCAGCCATTCGATATCCTTCCACGTGACGGAGGAATCGAACTGGTTCGCAACCCACGCCGTGAAAGCCTCGAGGCGAGTGGGATCGGGCACGCGGTCCGAGAGATTGCCGAAGCCATGCGGCTTGCCGCGCAGCGCGACCTCGAGCAGCCATCGCGGATGGCGCGCGATTTCCCATGCCTTGACCGCCCGTGCGCGCGGCGACGACGACAGCGCGCCATTGCGCAGGTCGCGATGCCTGAGGCCTGTCACCGCCAGATCGACGGTGAAGACGAGCGTCGTGCAACCGGCCGATTCCGCCCGTGCGAGCAGCTCCTGCACGACGCCGCGGTCGCGCATCATGTAGAGCTGGAACCAGAAGGGCCTGGAGGCGGCGCCCTTCACTTCCGCCAGATCGCAGATGCCGACGGTCGACAGCGTGAACGGCACGCCCGCCTCGTTGGCGGCTCGCACGGCCAGCGTCTCGCCGCGCCGCGCCATCATGCCGGCCATGCCGACGGGCGCGAGGATGACAGGCATCGCCGCCTTCTCGCCTGCAAGGATGGTCGATGTATCGATGTTGGAGACGTCGCGCATCACGCGCTGCCGCAAGACGATATTGCGAAAGCCTGCGAGATTGGCGGCGACTGTCGTCTCGTCGTTGGCGCCGCCGTCGATGTAGTCGAAAAGGAACCGGGGGAGGCGTCGTTCCGCCAGGCGCCGATAATCTGCGGGGGTAACCGGAACGACGTTGTAGGTTGCCAAGCGCGCCTCCATGCGGCGCCCAGCGCCCGCCTCGCCATTAACGGCGAACGGCAGGCGCGGCGTCAATCGCGACCCGCATTATTCGCCGGCGATGCCGCCGCCGAGGACGCTGACGAAGAGCAGCATCAGGCCGATGACGACGAACAGGCCGAGAAGGCCGAGCAGCACGAGCCGTTCCTGCTTCTGATCCGAGGACATGAGTGTGGCTCCGCGTGTTGCGGGCGGTTGCTAGCACGCGGGCCGAGCGGAATTTTGTCCGGAGTGTTGCGGCGTCAAACCGCCGGTCCCAGCCGCGCCAGAAGCTTTTTCGCGCGCTCGAGATGCGGCTTGTCGAGCATTTCGCCGTCGAGCCCGATCACGCCGGACGTCGGGTTGTCGGCGAAGGCCTGCACGATCTTTTTCGCCCGCTCGATCTCCGACGCCGGCGGCGTGAATATCTCGTTGATGACGGGGACCTGGGCGGGATGGATCGCCATCTTGCCGGTGAAGCCGTCGCGCCGCGCCTCGATGCATTCGCGGCGGAAGCCCGCCTCGTCGCGGAAGTTGGGATAGACCGTGTCGATCGGCTGCACGCCGGCGGACACCGCCGCCAGCAGCGTGAGATTGCGCGCAAGCACGTAGACCGGCGCGTGCATGCCGTCGGGCAGGCGGTTGGTCTCGGCGCCGAGATCGGCGGACAGGTCCTCCGCGCCCCAGGTCAGGGCGATGAGGCGCCGGCTCGCGCCGCGATAGGACGAGAGGCCGAAGACGGCGCTCGCGGTTTCCGTCGCCACGCAGGAAATGCGGGTCGCGCCGTCGGCAATGTCGTTTTCCGCCTCGCGCACGGCGAGCTTGGCGGCGAGGTGCTGCACATCCGCGCCGCCTTGCGATTTCGGCAGAAGGATGCCGTCGGGCCGGCCGGGCATGATGGCGTCGAGGTCGGCGTCGGTGAGGCCGGTATCCAGCGCGTTGACGCGCACGTAGAGCAGGGGACGCCTGTCCAGCCGGCGCGCGCTCGCCAGAAACTCCCGCGTCATTTTTCGCGCCAGATCCTTGTTGGCGCCGGCGACGGAATCCTCGAGATCGACGAACAGGCAGTCGGCGCCGGCGTCGAGCCCCTTGGCGAGCTTCTTCTCGGAATCGCCGGGAACGAAGAGCTGCGAGCGCATCAGACAGCCACCGTCTGTGGCGGACGCTTCAGCATGAAGCCCTGGCGCTTGCATTCGGCGACCAGCACGCCGTCCTGCTTGTAGGCGCGGTGGTAAAAATCGACGATGCCGGCGTCCGTGCGCGACTTGGACTCGCGCGCGCCGATGATCTCCGTCTCGACGCGGATCGTATCCCCCTCGAACAGCGGCGCGGGGAATTTCACGTCCGTCATGCCGAGATTGCCGATGGTCGTGCCGACCGTCGTGTCGTTGACGGAAATGCCGATCATCAGGCCGAGGGTGAACAGCGAGTTCATCAGAGGCCTGCCCCATTGCGTCTCGGTCTCGCAGAAATGCGCGTCGATATGCAGGGGCTGCGGGTTCAACGTCATGTTGGAGAACAGCATGTTGTCCATCTGCGTGACGGTGCGGGTCAGTCCGTGCTTGAAGACGCGGCCGACCTTGAAATCCTCGAAATAGAGGCCGCCGCGCGGATGGCGGGCGGAAGCTGAACCTGGCATGGCGTTTCCCTTGTTGTCGCCGGCCTGCCCCGGATCGGGACAGCGGCCGCTGGCGCTTAAACCTCCGTTTACCATAAAGGACGATGATCGGAAGCGCGCCGGACCTCCTGTCCGGTCAAGAGCTTCTGTATCCCTCGATGATCGTTCGCAAGTTCATGCAATGGGCGGCCGCGGCTTCCTCGGCGGAGCGCGCCGAGGGCGCGGGATCGCTTGCGCGGGCCTATCTTTACGCGGACCTGGCCCAGCAGGACCGGCGCGAGGCCGAGGTGGCGCTGATCGCGCTTCTGGACGATCCTGCCCCCAGCGTTCGCAAGGCCCTGTCGGAAGCTTTCGCCGGCGCAGCCGATGCGCCGCGGACGATCGTCGTGGCGCTCGCCAACGACCAGTCGGACGTGGCCGCGCCCGTGCTGTCGCGCTCGCCCGTGCTCGGCGACGGAGAACTCATCGATTGCGCGGCGATCGGCGACGCCTTTGCGCAGGCTGCGATCGCCTTGCGTCCGACAGTCTCGGCCGCTGTCGCCGCCGCCGTGGCCGAAGTCGCGGCGCGCGAACCGCTGATCGCGCTCGTCGTCAATCCGGGCGCGGAGATTCCCGAGTTTTCCCTGCGGCGCATCGTCGAGCGTTTCGGTTCGGACGGCGAATTGCGGGAAGCGCTGCTTTCGCGGTCCGGCCTGCCGCCGTCGGTGCGCAGCGATCTCGTCGCCGCGACGGCCAGCGCGTTGTCGCAATTCGTGGTCGGGTGCGCGTGGCTCTCCTCGGAACGCGCCGACCGCGTCGTGCGCGAAGCGACGGACAAGGCGCATGTGATGATCGCCGCCGATGCCGAGCGTTCGCGCGACTGGCGGGCTGCGCGCGCCTTGGCGAAACATCTGCGCGGCTGTGGCCGGTTGACGCCGAGCCTGGCCTTGCGCGCGCTGTTGTCAGGCAATTCCTGCCTGTTCGAGGCGACGCTTGTCGAACTCTCCGGCCTTCCGGAACGCAAAGCGCTGCCGCTGGCGCGGGACTGGCGCGGCGCAGGCTTTGCGGCGCTCTACAAGGCCGCCGGCCTGCCGAGCAAGCTGTCGCCCGCCTTCCGCGCCGCGCTCTCGGCGCTCGACGAGTTCGGCGCCGCCGCCCATGACAGCGGCGCGCGCCTGTCGCGCGCGATGATCGAGCGCGTGCTGACGGCCTGCGAGGCCGCCGACCCGATAGAGCTTGGTTCGCTGCTGGCTTTGCTGCGTCGCTTCGACGCCGAGGCCGCGCGCGAAGAGGCCCGGGAGGCCGCTCAGCGCCTGTTCGCGCCGGCTGTCGAGGCGGCGCCGGTCGTTTCGCCGCTGACGGCGTCGGCGCACGATTGCGCGCCCCGCATCATCTCCATTGACCTCGATGCGATCGAGGCGGAGCTTGCGGCCTGATTGACATGCGTCAATTTGCGCGCCGGTGGATCGTCGGCAACTTGATGCGGCGCAAACATTAGAATCATTCTAAAGTAGATCGTGTCCGATGTCGCAGCGACCAATCATTCGCTGCATTTGAGACAGAGGGCATTGTCATGAAATTCCGCTTCGCGCTCGTTCTTTCCGCAAGCATAGCCGCGCTTGCAGCGCCTGCATTCGCCCAGGTCAAAGACGAACCCATCCAGCCGATCGCGCCGGCGAAAGTCGCAAACAAGGCGATGGTCGAGCTCGGCAAGAAGCTGTTCTTCGATCCGCGTCTTTCGAAATCGGGCTTCATCTCCTGCAACTCCTGCCACAACCTGAGCATGGGCGGCTCGGACAATCTGAGGACGTCGATCGGCGATCATTGGCAGGAGGGCCCGATCAATGCGCCGACGGTTCTCAATTCCAAGCTGAGCCTTGCGCAATTCTGGGACGGACGCGCCAAGGACCTGAAGGCGCAGGCGGGCGGCCCGATCGCCAATCCCGGCGAGATGGCCTCGACGCACAAGCTCGCGGTCGACGTGCTGACCTCGATCCCTGCCTATGGCGCGGAATTCCAGAAGGCGTTCGGCACGCCGGGCGTGACGATGGACCGCGTGACGGATGCGATCGCGGCCTTCGAGGAAACGCTGGTTACGCCGAATTCGCGCTTCGACAAGTGGCTGAAGGGCGACAGGAAGGCGATCACGCCGATCGAGCTCGCCGGGTACAATCTGTTCAAGGATAGCGGCTGCGTGGCGTGTCACAACGGCGTCGCCGTGGGCGGCGCCTCCTATCAGAAGATGGGCGTGGTGGAGCCCTACAAGACCGACAGCAAGGCGCAGGGACGTGCGGGCGTGACGGGCGTCGACGCCGACCGCATGAACTTCAAGGTGCCGACGCTGCGCAACGTCGAGCTGACCTATCCCTATTTCCACGATGGCGGGGCGGCGACGCTGGAAGCGGCGGTGGAGACGATGGGCAAGCTGCAGCTCGGGCGCACGTTCTCGCCGGACGAGAATGCGAAGATCGTCGCTTTCCTCAAGACCCTGACGGGCGACCAGCCGAAATTCGAAATGCCGATCCTGCCGCCGTCCAACAATGCGACGCCCCGGCCGACGCCGTTCGAGAGCGCCGCGAAATAGACCGGGTTCCGATGGCCAACGAGGCCGCCCTTCGGGGCGGCCTTTCTTTTTGCGGGTTCTGGGCGTGCGCGAATCCGGCATGATGCCTGCCGGGAGGCGCGCGGCGCTTGGACGGCATCGTATTTCTGACGGTTCTGGGCGCTGCGCTGATGCATGCGTCGTGGAACGCGCTGGTCAAGGCGGGCGCGGACCGCTTTTCCTTCACCGTCGTGCTGACGCTGGCGGAATGCGTCATGGGACTCGCGCTCGCGCCCTTCTTTCCCATGATCTCCGCGGAAGCTCTGCCCTGGCTGCTGCTGTCGGGCGTCCTGCATGTCGGCTACATGCTGTTCCTGACGGAAGCCTACGCGCATGGCGATCTCGCGCAGGTCTATCCGCTGGCGCGGGGATCGGCGCCGCTGATCGTCGCCATCGTCAGCGCGCTGTTCCTGCGCGAAGAGCTGACCGCGACGCGGCTCGCCGCCGTTCTGTGCATCGGCCTCGGCGTGGTGGCGCTGTCGTTGCGCGGCGGCGGGGACGTCGGGCGCATCGGCGGCAAGGCGGTGGCCAATGCGCTGGCGACGGCCTGCTTCACCGCGGGATACACGCTGGTCGACGCGATCGGCGCGCGCGCGTCGGGATCGGCGTCCGCCTATACGTGCGCGATGTTCGTTCTTTCGGGCGCGGCGCTGGTCGCGGTCGGTTTCTACAGGCGCGGCGCCACGGCCCTTAGCGTCGATGCGCGCGTCTGGCGGCTCGGCGCGCTCGCCGGCGCATTGTCGTTCCTTGCCTACTGGGCGGCGATCTGGGCCTTCACGAAAGCGCCCGTGGCGCTGGTCGCGGCGCTGCGCGAAACCAGCGTGCTGATGGCCATGCTGATCGGGGTCGTTTTCTTGGGCGAGCGCAGCAGCGGCTGGCGCTGGGCGGCGGCGGGCCTCATCGCCGCCGGGGTCGCGCTGATGCGCCTGTGAGCCGCGCCGCATCGCATTCGAATCCTTCGCCAAGCTGCTAGTCTCGCCGCGTCTGCGCCCGAGGAGCCGATGCCGACCAAGCCGCCCGTTTCGCTTCAGGAGCTTGCGCTCTATCCCCGCATGACGCGCTGGTTCGGGCTTGGCCTGCTCATGAAGCTCGCTTGGCGCGTAGCGATCGCGGAATTGTTCGGACGTTTTGCGGACGGGCGGTTGATGGTCGCCGCGCTCGATAAGTCGACGGAGGCCGATCACGCCGCCGCCGCCGTCGCGCATCTTCCGGGCGGCGCCGACGAGGCCTTCACGGCGGACGAAGAGGGCGCGCTATGGATCGACTATGTCGCCGATCTCGGCGACGGTTTCGATTCGACCTTCGCCATCGCCTCGCTGCTGGCGCGCGAAAAACTCGTGATCGGCGGCCATGCGACGCGACGCGGGCGCTTGCTCGTGATGGGCGGGGACGAGGTCTACCCGCTCGCTTCGCTCGAAAACTATCAGCAACGCCTGCGCGATCCCTACAATTGGGCTTTTCCCGACCTTGACCCTGACAGCGACGCCGGCCCGCTCGTCTACGCCATTCCCGGCAATCATGACTGGTACGACGGGCTCGTGCTGTTTCTCGGCCTTTTCACGCGCCGCGACCGTTTGCATCTTGGCGGCTGGCGCTCGCGGCAGGGACGCAGCTATTTCGCGCTGCAATTGACGAAGGACTGGTGGTTGTGGGCGGTCGACGCGCAGCTTGACGACACGATCGACCAGCCGCAGCGCGATTATTTCTCAGCCATCGCCGAAGCGATGGAGCCCGACGCCAATGTCATCCTGTGCGGCCCCGAGCCCGGATGGCTCTACACACGCGATCCCGATTCAAGATCGCTCGAAGTCTATGACCTCATCGGCGACATCCTGCGCGCCAAGTGCCCGATGGCGAAGATCCCGCTGGTCCTGTCCGGCGACACGCATCACTACAGCCGCTACATCGGCCAGACGAGCGGCATCCAGTTCGTCACCGCCGGCGGCGGCGGCGCGTTTCTCGAAGCGACGCATCAGCTCAAGGACGAGATCGCCATCAATCGCGACGATCCGAACGTCGCGCTCGCGTGGAGCGAGGACAAGACGTTGCTCCACGCCTACGACGCGACCACCGACCAGGCCGCAGCCTATCCGTCGCGCGCGGAAAGCCGCGCCATGCTGCGCGGCGTACTGGCGTTCTCCTTTTTCAATCCGGGCTTTGCTGCGGCCCTCGGCTGCGTCTATGCGCTGTTCGGCCTGCTCGCGCTTGGCGTCGGCCATCTGCTGGCGGCGTTCGTTGCGCTGATCGTGGCCACGGCCTCTTTCCAGGACTACACGCGCCGGCAGGAGGGTTCCCGCGCGCGCGTGAAATTATTGTCGTTCGTGAATGGAGCCGCGCATTCGCTGGCCTTCGTCGCGCTGGTCGAAATTTTCCTGCGTTTTGCGCCGCTCTCGCCGAGCGAGCCGGTCACGAACGCCGCGCTGCTGCTCGCCTGGCTGGCTCTCGTCGGCGGCGCGGTCGCCGGCACGCTGTTCGGCGTCTATCTCTACATCTCCTCGCGCTGGCTCGACATCGGCCATGTCGACGCCTTCTCGGCGATGCGACGGGATTCGCATCGCCATTTCCTGCGCATTCGTATCAAGGGGGACGAGGCGACAGTCTATCCCGTCGGTCTCGACCGCTCGCCGCGCAGGCGCGAATGGCGCGCCAATCCTGCGCCATCGCCCGACGAGCCGTCCGCCTATGTCGCCGATCCGCCGCTGTCGCCCCGCCTGATCGAGACGCCGTTTGTGGCGCGCGGAAACGTTCAGCCTCCGGGCTGATCGTCCGCCAGCGCCGTGCGGTGGATGAGGCCGCCGACGATGCCGCCGGCGATCGGCGCGACCCAGAAGAGCCAGAGCTGTTGCAACGCCCAACCGCCGACAAGAAGGGCCGGCCCGGTCGAACGCGCCGGATTGACCGATGTGTTGTCGACGGGAATCGCGACGAGGTGGATGAGCGTGAGGCACAGGCCGATGGCGATCGGGGCAAAGCCCGCAGCCGCGCGCGCCTCGGTAGAGCCGAGGATGACGAGCAGGAAGACGGCGGTCAGAACGAATTCGATCAGCAGAGCCGAGGCGAGGTTGTAACCGCCCGGCGAATGCGCGCCGTAGCCGTTGGAGGCGAAGCCGCCGTCGAGCGAGAAGCCGGCCTTGCCGGAAGCGATGGCGTAGAGCAGGCCTGCCGCCGCGACGGCGCCGAGAGTCTGGGCGACGACATAGGGGAGGAATTCGCTCCAGGAGAAGCGGCCGGCCGTGGCCAGGCCGGCCGACACGGCGGGATTGAAATGGCCGCCGGAAATCGGGCCGAAGGCATAGGCGCCGGTCAGCACCGTCAGGCCGAAGGCGAGCGCGACGCCCGCAAAGCCGATGCCGAGATTCGGAAAGGCGGCGGCCAGGACGGCGCTGCCGCAGCCGCCGAAAGTAAGCCAGAATGTGCCGAGAAATTCCGCCGCCAGCTTCTTGCCCAGTGAATTCATGACCTCAGTTCCTTTCTCCATCTTCATTGTCGCGCGACGATTCATGTTTCCATTGTTTCGCGCATGTGTCGAAAGTCATAGGGCGATTCTGGCCGTATCGTTCGGATTGTGTTGCCTGATTGCGCCTGCCCGGGCCGAGGAGAGCGTGCTCGCCTCCGTCTGCCGCCTGATCGAGACCGCCGCGCGGGCGGAAAAACTGCCGACCGATTATCTGACCAAGCTGATCTGGCAGGAGAGCCGGTTCAACGCCAACGCCGTCAGCCCCAAGGGGGCGCAGGGCATGGCGCAATTCATGCCCGGCACGGCCGCCGAGCGTGGGCTCGCGGACCCCTTCGATCCCGAACAGGCGATTCCGAAGGCGGCCAACCTGCTTGCCGAATTGCGCGCCCGTTTCGGCAATCTCGGGCTGGCGGCGGCGGCCTACAACGCCGGGCCGCAACGTGTCGCCGACTGGCTCGCGGGCAAGGGCGGGATGCCGGCCGAAACGCGCAGCTATGTGCTGATCGTGACCGGCGCGGATGTCGAGGACTGGCGACCAGGATCCGACGCGTCGGCCTATGTGAGTTCGCCCGAAAACTGCGAGAAGATCACGGTGGCGTTGAAGAGCCGCGGCCGCGGCACGCTGATCGAGGCCATCGCGCCGACCGCGCCCTGGGGCGTGCAGCTTGCGGGCAACTTCTCGAAGGCGCTGGCGCTCTCCGCCTTTTCTCGCACGAAGACCCGGCTCGCCTCGGTCTTGGACGGCGTGCAGCCCATGGTCATCGGCTCGCGCCTGCGCAGCCGCGGCACACGCGCCTTCTACCGCGTGCGCGCGCCGGCGCAGAGCCGGGGCGAGGCGCAGACGCTGTGCGACCGCATCCACAAGGCGGGCGGGGCCTGTGTCGTGCTCAAGAGCTCGCGCTGACCGGGGTTGCGGAAATTGGCTGCCCGCCACGATGGCGCGCGGCGTCCGTTCGGCGCTATCATCGCCGCAAATACCCACCTCATCCTGAGGAGCGATCCGGAGGATCGCGTCTCGAAGGATGGCCGCAATCTCCATGCTTCGAGACGGCCCTGCGGGCCTCCTCGGCATGAGGAGAAACGAGGAGACGCAGATGAAATCCGACCCCATCGTCATTGTCGGCGCGGCGCGCACGCCCATGGGCGGGTTGCTCGGCGATTTCGCCGCCATGACGGCGCCGCAGCTCGGCTCCGTCGCGCTCGACGCCGCCGTTTCTCGCGCGCGATTGACGCCTGAAGATATCGAGAATGTCGTGATGGGCTGCGTTCTGCCGGCGGGGCAGGGCCAGGCGCCGGCGCGTCAGGCGGCGCTCGGCGCGGGCATGCCGAAGTCGACGGGCTGCACGACCGTCAACAAGATGTGCGGCTCGGGGATGCAGGCGATCATGTTCGCGCACGACATGATCGCGGGCGGCTCGTTCGATGTGATGGCGGCGGGCGGCATGGAGAGCATGTCCAATGCGCCGTATCTCCTGCCCAAGGCGCGCGGCGGCTATCGCCTCGGCCACGACAGGGTGATGGATTCGATGTTCCTCGACGGGCTCGAGGACGCCTACGACCGCGGGCGGCTGATGGGCACGTTCGCGGAAGACGCGGCGCAGTCCTACCAGTTCTCGCGCGAGCAGCAGGACGCCTATGCGGTGGCCTCGCTCGAACGCGCGGTGAAGGCCGGCAAGGACGGCTCCTTCGCCGAAGAAATCGCGCCCGTGAAGGTGAAGACGCGCAAGGGCGAGACGACGATCGCCATCGACGAGCAGCCCGGCAAGGCGCAGATCGACAAGATCCCGACGCTCAAGCCCGCCTTCCGCGACGGCGGCACGGTGACGGCGGCCAATTCCTCGTCGATCTCCGACGGCGCGGCGGCGGTGACGATGATGCGCCGCTCGGAAGCCGAAAAGCGCGGGCTGAAGCCTATTGCGACGATCATCGGCCATGCGACGCACGCCTCGACGCCGGGGCTCTTTCCCTCGGCGCCGGTCGGCTCGATCAATCGCCTGCTCGAGCGCATCGGCTGGAGCGCCGGGGACGTCGACCTCTGGGAGGTGAACGAGGCCTTCGCCGTCGTCGCGATGATCGCGATGCGCGATCTCGGCATTCCTCACGACAAGATCAACGTGCATGGCGGCGCCTGCGCGCTCGGCCATCCGATCGGCGCGTCGGGCGCGCGCATCGTCGTCACGCTGATCTCGGCGCTGCGCAAATATGGTTTGAAGAAGGGCGTCGCCTCGCTGTGCATCGGCGGCGGCGAGGCGACCGCGATCGCGCTGGAGGCTGCATGATCCTCTCCGAAGAGCAGCAGATGGTGCGCGACATGGCGCGCGACTTTTCACGAGAAAAGCTCGCGCCCTTCGCTGCCGAATGGGACCGCGATCATCGGTTCCCGACCGAGGCGATTGCGGAGATGGCCTCGCTCGGCTTCCTCGGCATGAACGTGCCGGTCGAATGGGATGGCGCGGGTCTCGACTACGTGTCCTACGCGGCGGCGGTGATCGAGGTCGCGGCCGGCTGCGGCGCGGTCTCGACGATCATGAGCGTGCACAACGGCGTCGGCTGCATGCCGATCCTGAATTACGGCGACGACGCCCAGCGCGAGAAATATCTGAAGCCCATGGCGCGCGGCGAATGGATCGGCTGCTTCTGCCTCACCGAACCGGACGCCGGCTCCGACGCCGCCTCCATCCGCACGCGCGCGAAACGCGAGGGCGATCACTACGTCATCAACGGCGCGAAGCAGTTCATCACCTCGGGCAAGAACGCCAAGGTCGCCATCCTGTTCGCGGTAACCGATCCAGACAAAGGCAAGAACGGCCTTTCGGCCTTCATCGTGCCGACGGATACGCCCGGCTTCCGCGTCGAGCGTGTCGAACTGAAACTCGGCCAGCATCCCTCCGACACCTGCGCGCTCGTGTTCGAGGACATGCGCGTGCCGGTTGCGCAGCGTCTCGGCGCGGAAGGCATGGGATTGAAGATCGCGCTCGCCAATCTCGAAGGCGGGCGCATCGGCATCGCGGCGCAGGCGGTCGGCATGGCGCGCGCGGCCTACGAAGCCGCCCGCGATTACGCGCGCGAACGAAAACAGTTCGGCAGGCCGATCATCGAGCATCAGGCGGTCGGCTTCAAACTCGCCGACATGGCGACGCGGATCGACGCAGCCGAACTCATGGTGATGCGCGCCGCCGTGCTGAAGGATGCGGGCCGGCCGTGCCTGAAGGAAGCCTCGATGGCGAAGCTGTTCGCCAGCGAGATGGCGGAGCAGGTGTGCTCCGACGCCATCCAGATCCACGGCGGCTACGGCTATCTCGCCGACTATCCGGTCGAGCGCATCTACCGCGACGTGCGCGTGTGCCAGATCTACGAGGGCACGAGCGAGGTGCAGCGGCTGGTGATTTCGCGCGCGCTGGCGGCGGGGTAGGCGGCCGCCGGCCGCAACGCGCCCTCATGCTGAGGAGGCGGCGAAGCCGCCGTCTCGAAGCATGATCCAGAGCTACGTGTCCCGGCCACCCTTCGAGACGCCGCTTTGCGGCTCCTCAGGGTGAGGAGTTTTGAATTGCGGGCCAGGCTCTCAGGATGAAGATTCGAATATTGCTACGCCCCGAACTGCTCCCGCAGAATCCGCTCTTCCATCGAATGGCCGGGGTCGTGCAGCAGCGTCAGGCCGACGGCGTGGTCCATGGCGACCTCGACGCGCGCGACCTTGCGGAATTCGGAATGGTCGGCGACCGCCGCGACCGGGCGCTTGTCGGATTCCAGCACGTCGATCACGACCTTGGCGCGGTCGGGCAGCAGCGCGCCGCGCCAGCGGCGCGGGCGGAAGGCTGAGATCGGGGTGAGCGCCATCAGCGGCGCGCCGAGCGGCAGGATCGGGCCGTTGACGGAGAGATTGTAGGCGGTGGAGCCCGCGGGCGTCGCCACCAGCAGGCCGTCCGCCACCAGCTCCTCCAGCCGCGTCTGGCCGTCGATGGCGATGCGCAGCTTCGCCGCCTGGTGGGTTTGGCGCAGCATGGAGACTTCGTTGATGGCGCGCGCCTCGTGCATTTCGCCGTCGTTGGTCGCCACCCGCATGACGAGCGGGTGCACGACGGAGCTGGTCGCGGCGGCCAGCCGCTCCAGCAGGCCGTCCTCGCGGAAATCGTTCATCAGGAAGCCGACGGAGCCGCGATTCATGCCGAACACCGGCAGGTTGCGGCCCATCAGCTTGTGCAGCGTCTGAATCATCAGCCCGTCGCCGCCGAGCGCGATGACGACATCGGCCTTTTCGAGCGGGCTTTCGCCGTAGAGCGCGACCAGCCGCTCGCGCGCGGCCTCGGCGTCGGGAACGCCGGAGGAGAGATAGGCGAGTCGTTCGAGGCGGCGCGCGAGGGCCGGGGTGGTGGGCGGCATGATCCTGCTCGTTCTGCCGTCCTTGTAGGCTCTCGCCGCGCCCGGCGGAAGTGGCCGTTCGGATGAGCGATCAGATGAAGCGCGCGATCTCGTCGAGCGATTTCTTCGTTATGTCGGGCACGCGGCACCCCTCGGCCGGCTTGCCGACGACCAGCAGGACGATGGGCTTCTCGTTGTCGGGCCGCCCGCAGATTTCGTTGAGGAAGCCCATGGGGGAGGGCGTATGCGTCAGCGTCGCCAGCCCCGCCTCGTGCAGGGCGGCGATCAGGAAGCCGACGGCGATGCCGACCGATTCCAGCGCGTAATAATGCTTCACGCGCCTGCTGTCCGGCCCCCAGCCCCAGCGCTGCATGAAAACCGCGATCAGCCAGGGCGCCGTTTCCAGAAACGGCTTTTCCCAATCGGTGCCGAGGATGCTGAGCGCCTCCAGCCATTCCTCGCCTGCGCGCCCGCCGTAGAAGGCCTTTTCCTCCTCTTCGGCCGCCTGGCGGATGCGCGTCTTCACCGCGGGATCGGAGATGGCGACGAAGGTCCAGGGCTGCTGGTTGGCGCCTGATGGCGCGGAGCCCGCGGCGAGGATCGCCTGTTCGATGATGTCGCGCGGCACGGGATCGGGCGCGAAATCGCGCACGGTGCGGCGCTTGCGCAGCCGTTTCGCGAAAGCCTCCAGCCGCGCGCGGCTCTCGTCGGGCGCAATCGCCTCGAACGCGAGCGGCGTGGTCGGATGGCCGCTCATTCCTCGTCCGCGCCCGGCGCCGATCGCAGCATGAAATGGCCGAAGGCGGAGGCGATGGGCTTGGCCGGATCGTCCTGCCAGGCCTGCGCCTCGAAGGCGACGACGCGGCGGCCCTGCTTGACGACGGAGGCCCGCGCGTAAGTGTCGAGCGCGCGGCCGGAGCGCAGGTAGTTGATCGTCAGGCCGATCGGCTTGGGCGGCCGCGCGACGCCGAGCTCGCGCGTGAGGCTGACGATGGCCGTCGTTTCGAGGAAGGCGCCGGTCATGCCGCCGTGGATCGCCGGCAGGATGGGATTGCCGATGATGCGTTCGGAAAACGGCATGACCGGGACGCCGTCGGCGCCGATGCGGATGCCGAGGCAGCGCGCGAAGGGGCTGTTGGCGAAAAGGCCCGTCGGGTCTTCCGGCGCGTCGAGCGGCGGCGGGACGCGATAGTCGCGCGGCTTGTCGCGCAGCATGTTGGTGCGGTTGGCGCCGGCCATGAAACAGGCGGTCGCGGTGGCGACCGGCTCGTCCTCCGATTCCTGATAGGCGGTGGCGCGCACGAAGGCGATGGAGCGCGTGACGCGATAGCAGACGGCGTGGGCCTTGATGTCGAGGCCCGGGGTCGCGGGCTTCTGATAGTCGATGCGCAGGTCGAGCGTGGCGATGGCGCGGCGGCCGTCGAGCGCAAGCTGCACCGCCATGCCGCAGCTCTCGTCGAGCATGGCGGTGACGACGCCGCCGTGCAGCACGCCGGTGTCCGTATCGCCGACGAAGACCGGCCGGTAGGGCAGGCTGGCCCAGGCTTCGCCGGGTTCGGCGCGATCGAGCTTGAGGCCGCTGAGGTAGCCATAGACGGAGCGGCGCTTGTGGACGGCCTTGGCCAGTTCATCGAACGGCATTGGCGGCTGAATTGGAGTTTCGGACATGCGCCCCTTCTAGCCGAAGGCCGCGCGGCGACCAAGGCGTTCAGTCCGTCGGCGCAAGCAGGACGGGACAGCGCGCGGCGCGCAGCACGCGCTCGGCGATCGAGCCGCGCACGGCCGCCATGAAGCCGTGGCGGCGCATCACCGGCATACAGACGAGATCGACGGCCAGGCGCGCCTGCGCCGCCAAGATCTCCTCGACGACCGGCCCCGCCGCCTGGTGGACGCGATAGAGGGCCCGCCCCGGCGCGCCCTCGGGCCGGCCGACGCCCTGCGGCGCGCTGCCGCCGGCGTGCAGCAGGTGGATTTCCGGCGTCGCCTCGCCGAACAATTCGCAGAGCGACAGCGCCGTATCGATCGCGCGCGCGGCGGGCACCCGCTCCGACACCGGCAGGAGGATCGATTTCAGCCGCACCTTGCCCGTATCCGGCGAAACGAAGCCGCCGCCGTCGCGATGGACGCAGAGCGCGAGGCCGCCGGTCGTGCGGACAATGTCCTCGGCGATCGAATCCTGGAAAATGTCCGGCACGCCGGCGCGGTCGGCGAGGCTCAGCACCATGAGGTCGGGACGCGCGGCGTCGATGGCGGCGAGGATGCCGGCGCGCGGGCTGGCGTTCCACACGAGCTGCTTGTCGATGCTGAGGCCGAGGCGCCTTGCGACCGCCTGCTCGCTCTCGTCGCCGGAGATCAGGCCCCAGTTCGCCAGCGTCGTGCGCATCCGCGGAAACGGATCGAAATTCGGCGCCTCGTGCGGCGCGTGCACATGGACCAGCCGCAGCTCGCCGCGCGCCGCGAGCGCGATGCGCAACGCATGGGCGAAGGCGTCCTGCGCGCCCGAAAAGCTGGTGGGATGAAAAACGGAGCGGAATATGTGCGGCATGTCCCCGGGGTCCGAGGACGACGGCGCCTCGTGCGCCGAACATGCCCCTATGGCCGGCGGTCTACAAGCTGCGTCGCGCGATCCGGAACGCGAAGCCGCCGGGCGCCGCGCGCGCCTCCCAGGCGAGAAAACGGTCGTGCGCGGCCAGGCACCCGGCCCAGAGCTCGTTCCAGATGTCGAAGGACTGGCGATGCAGCGGCGCGACGCCGCGCATCAGGCGCCAGCCGGTCTGCGCAAGGCGGATCGATTCGGGGCCTTCCTCGCGCGCGCAGGCCTCGTCGCCGGCTTCGGCCATCGCCGTGAAGAAATCGGCGAAGGCGTCGGCGCCCGGGCCGGATTGCCCGAGCAGCGCGCGGCATTCGTCGTAGAAATGCATGCCGACGAGGCGCGCCGCGCCGCCGACCAGCCATTGGGCGTCCTGCGGGCCGAACAGGTCGATCGCCTCGGAAATGAGCGAGCGCACGTATTCCATCGTGTAGTTGCGGGCGGCCTTGTCGAGCCGTTCCTGCGGCCATGCCGCGCTGGCGAGTTTCGGCGCCTTGGCCGGGTCGAAGGGCGGCGCCTCCTCGGCGCGCGCGAATCGCAGGCGGTCCTCGGGGGCTAGGTCGTGGTCGTATTCGATGTAATAGCCCTCGAGCCCGTCCTGGCCGTCCGGCGTCTGCTTGGTGCAGACGAAGCCGAGGCGCGGATTGCCGAGGGTGACGCCGTTGTGCGCGTGCCAGCCGCGCAGCACGGCGCGCGACATGTCGCCGGTGACGCCGCAGATGGCCGTTCCCTCCCAGATCCAGCGCGGCGGCGCGTAGCGCACCCAGGCCTTGCGGTCGCTTTCGGGCATGTATTCGACGCGCACGCCGCCGATCTGGTTGGAGAGATAGTGATATTGCGCGCAGGCGACCGCGTGCGGCAGGCCGGTCAGGCCGAGCTTTTCGAGCCCCGGGAGAAAGGTCGCCAGATGCTGGCGGCGGAAGATGCGGAACAGCAATTCGGAGGCCGCGTCCGACCCGCGCCGCGAGGCGACGCGCAGCAGCGCGCCGGTGAGAAAGGCGTGATAGAGGCGCGAGAGCGCGCGCCAGCCCGCATTGACGTCATTCATCTTGGCCTGCTGTCCTCCCGGCGCGCGCAGGATAGACTGGCGCGACAACAAGACAAATCAGGGTGGGACGATTGGGCGGGATTTTGGAAGGCATACGCGTGCTCGATTTCGGGCGCTATATCGCAGGTCCCTATTGCGCGACGCTGCTCGCTGAATTCGGCGCCGAGGTGATCCGCGTCGAGAAGCGCGAGGGCAGCGAGGACCGTTTCGTCACGCCGGTCGGCGACGACGGCGCGGGCGCGCTGTTCCTGCAGGTCAACCGCAACAAGAAAAGCGTGACGCTCGATCCGATGCGGCCGGAGGGGCAGGAGGTCCTGAAGAAGCTCGTCGCCACCGCCGATGTCGTCGTCGCCAACCTGCCGGCGCAGACATTGCAAGCGATGAAGCTCGACTATGCCTCGCTGTCGGCGATCAAGCCGGACATCATCCTGACCACCGCCAACGCCTTCGGCGCCGAGGGGCCGTGGTCCGACCGCGTCGGCTTCGACGGCGTCGCGCAGGCGATGTCCGGCGCGGTCTACATGACCGGGCAGGGCGATCCCCCCTATCGCGCCATGGTCAACTGGGTCGATTTCGGCACGGCGCTGCATTGCGCCTTCGGCACGCTGGCTGCCCTGATGGAGCGCCAGAAATCCGGCAAGGGGCAAATCGTGCAGGGCGCGCTCTTGGCCACCGCGCTGTCCTTCACCAACGCCACGCTGATCGAGCAGGCGGTGATTGCGGCGAACCGTGTTCCGACCGGCAATCGCGGCCAGACGACGGCGCCCTCCGACATTTATCGCGCGAAGGATGGATGGGTGCTGTGCCAGGTCACGGGCCAGCCGCTGTTCGACCGCTGGGCCAAGCTGATGGGCGAGGACCATTGGCTGACCGACTCGCGCTTTGCCGACGATCTCAAGCGCGGCGAGAACGGCGCCGCGATCAGCGCGCGCATGGGCCGCTGGTGCGCGGAGCGCACGACGCAGGACGCCGTCGACACGCTGGCGCGCGCGAAAATTCCGGCGGCGCCGGTGCTGAGCCCGCAGCAGGCGCTCGACCATCCGCATGTGCAGGCCGGCGGCTTTTTGCAGGCGATGGATTATCCGGGTCTCGCAAACCCCGCGCCCGTGTCGCGCGTCGCGCTCAAACTGTCGCGCACGCCGGGCGAGATTCACGATCGCGCGCCGCTGCTCGGCGAGCACACGAAGGAGGTGCTGGGCGCGCTCGGCTACGGCGAGGCGACGATCGCCTCGTTGCGCGAACAGGGCGTGATCTGAATGCGTCTGCGGTGGGCCTATGTCGCCTCGTTCGGCCTGCCGCTTCTCGCCATGCTTGCGCTCGGCGTAACCGCGCCGGACGAACTTGACGGCGTGCGCAACTTTTCCTTCGACGCCTACCAGCGCATCCGGCCGCGCGTCTGGTCGCCCGATACGCCGGTGCGCATCGTCGACATCGACGACGAATCGCTGGCGCGTCTCGGGCAATGGCCGTGGCCGCGCGCGCGCATGGGCGCGATCGTGAAGGCGGCGTCCGATCTCGGCGCCGCGACCATCGCCTTCGACCTGGCTTTCGCCGAGCCCGACCGGCTCAGCCCGGAATTTTTCACGCGCGATCTGGATGCGCCCACGCGCAGCCGCGTCGAGACGGCCATGCAGGGCGTCGAAAGCTACGATGCGCAGTTCGCGCGCGAGATTTCGAAAGCCACGGTGGTTCTCGGCGCGATCATGACGAATGTCGGCGCGCCGGGCGCGAGCGCCCCGGTCAAGGCCGGCTTTGCCTATGCCGGCGACGATCCGACGCCATGGCTTGCGGATTTTTCCTCGATCGCCGCGCCCCTGCCGCAACTCGCGCAGCCCGCCGCCGGGATCGGCGTGCTCAACTGGCTGCCCGGGCGCGACCAGATCGTGCGCGAGGCGCCGCTGATCGTGCGCTCGGGAGCCACGCTGGTCCCTTCGCTCGCGCTCGAGGCGCTGCGCACGGCGCAGGGCGCTTCCACCATCATCGTGCGCTCCTCGAACGCCAGCGGCCAGACGGCCTTCGGCGCCTCGACCGGCGTCAACGCCGTCAAGGCCGGCGACGTCGTGCTTGCGACCGGGCCGCACGCGGAACGGCGCATCTATTTCAGCCGCTCGCAGCGCGCGCGCTTCATTCCCTCTTGGAAACTGCTGGCAGGCGAAATTCCGCGCGAGGACATCGAAGGGCGCATCATCCTCGTCGGCTCCTCGGCCGCCGGGGTTCTCGACCAGCGGGCGACGCCGCTCGACAGCGTCGCGCCGGGCGTCGAAATCCACGCGCAACTGATCGAACATGCGCTGGCGGGCGGCGATCTCGTGCGGCCGGACTGGGCCGGCCCGGCGGAGCTCGCCGCCGCTCTCGTGTTGTCGCTGATCGCGAGCCTTGCGGCGTCGGTCGTGCGTCCCTTCGTCGGCGCGTTGATCGGCGCCGTCGCGATCGCGGCGATGTTCGGCTTCGGCTGGCGCGCGTTCAGCGCGCATGGCGTATTGATCGATCCGATCTATCCATCGGTGACGGTCGCTATCGCTTACCTTGCCGGGCTGATCGAGCTTTTCCGCTACGAGCGCACGCAGAAGGCGCAGGTGAAGAACGCTTTCGGGCGGTTCGTGTCGCCCGCAATCGTCGAGCGGCTTGCGCTGTCGCCGGAGCGCCTGACTCTCGGCGGAGAAGCGCGCGCGCTCACACTGATGTTCTGCGACATGCGCGACTACACCGGTCTCGTCGAAGGCCTGAATGCGGCCGAGACTATCGCCTTCATGAACGATTATCTGACGCCGTTGACGGACACGATTCTGGCGCGCGGCGGCACGCTCGACAAATACATGGGCGATGCGATCATGGCCTTCTGGAATGCGCCGCTGGACGACGCCGCCCATGCGCGCAACGCGTGTCTGACGGCGCTGGAGATGCGCTCGGCGCTCGCCGCGTTCAATGCTTCGCGCGCGTCTCTCGACGAGACGAGGCAACGCGAACACAAGGACGCGCGTTTTGGCATTGGCCTCAACACCGGCGAATGCTCGGTCGGCAACATCGGCTCGGTCAAGCGCTTCGACTATTCGGCGATCGGCGATCCCGTGAATGTCGCGGCGCGTCTGGAAGGCCTCACCAAGTTCTATGGCGTCGACATTCTGGCTAGCGAGGAGACGCAGGGGCAGGCCGCCGACCTCGCCTGGCTCGAAGTGGACTGCGTGCGCGTGAAGGGGCGCGAGACGCCGACGCGGCTGTTTGCGCTGATGGGCGACGAAACGCTTGCGAAGGACGCCGATTTCGCGGCCCTGCGCAAGCGGCACGCCATGATCCTCGAACATTATCGCGCGCGCCGCTTCTCAGAGGCTGCGGCGGAAGCCGATCGGCTTGCGGCAGAGCGCGACGAACTCGCCCCGCTTTACGCCGCATCCGCAAGGCTGGCGCGCGAAGCGGCGGCCATGCCCGAAGGCGCCTGGAGCGCCGTGCGCACCCTCGACAGCAAGTGACGTCGGCTATTTCCGGTCGGCGCGGAAGATCACCGGAACGGTGAAGGCGAGCGCCTCGTTGCTCATGAAGTCGGGCGGGGCGGGCACCGGATCGGCGCGCCGCATCATGTCGAGGGCGGCTGCGTCGAAGGACGATGAACCGGACGATCGCACGAGCGTTGCCGTCCTGACGCGGCCGGCAGGGTCGAGCGCGAAGCGAATTTCCACCTGCGCCTCGCGGCGCGCGCCATCTGCGGGATAGCGCTTGTGCCTGTCGAGGTGCGCCACGAGGCGGCGCTGCCAGCTCGCGCGCTCCTTCTGCGCGTTGCGGCCGGGCCCGATTACGGGCGCGCGCGCGACCGGGCCTGACGGCGCGGCGTCCTGACGGGGCGCGGCCGTGTCTTCCGCCGCGACGGAGGCGGTGGAGGCGCGCGCGGGAACCGGCTTGTTCTCCTCCGGCTTTTCCTCCCGCTGTTTCTGCTGGTCGCGCGCTGCGGCCAGGTCCGGGTTTTCCGCGTCGATGGTCTCCGGCTTCGGTTGAAGCGCAGCCTCGGCTTGCGGTCTGGCTTCGGCGCTGTCGGGCGCGGCGGCGGAGGCCGTCGATTCGGGTCCTGGCGGCGCATCGGCGTCTTCCGCCTTCGGCGCGGCCATTTCGACCGAAACCTCGATCGCCGGCGCGCCGATTTCGTCGTCGCTCTCCTCCGGCGTCATCGCCCAGAGCGAGCCGAGCGCGATGCCCGCGTGGAGCGCGAGCGCGACGCCGGCGGCGGCGAGCCACGTCGGACTGCGCCCGACACGCTGCGGAAGCGGGCGCGCTTCGGCGGCGACGGCAAGGGCTGGCTTGCATGCGGTTTCGGCGTCGACGCGCACGACGGGCTGGCGGCCGAGCGCAGCGCCCTCGAGCGGGAGAGTGAGATGGATCATGGTCGTATCGCGGATTGGCGGCGCGAGATCGCTCGCGCGCGCGCCGCCCTACGAGCGGCGCAGGCTCAGACGGTCAGGAGCGCCGAGCCGGGAGGTCCGCGGGAAACGGGCGCTGGCCGCGTCGCCGCGCGGAACTGGCCATGCGGGTCGATCCACGCCACGCGCCGAACAAGCACGAGAGCGGAAAGCCAGCTCTGGTGCGGCGGGATAAGCCCGGGCGCGCTCGCAAGGGCGCAGGCGTCGCAGTTTTGGGGCGCGACGCTGGCAGGCCCCTGCGCGTCGTCATGCGCGCAGAGCGTCGGCAGCGTGCCATCCGGCAGGGCATAGGCGGCGAGCTCCGTCGCCGCCGCGGGCGCGACCGGCCGATGCGCGACGCCCAGCGTCGCCATCGCCAGCGCGTAGAACGCGGCGATCCACAGGCTGGCTCGGGAATGGCGCAGACCTCGCAACATGGCCGAACAGAAACAAGCGGCCACAAGTCTGTCAATGCGATTTGATAAGTGCGCCTAGCGCGACGCGGGGACGCGGGCGGCCGAGCCGACGACGCCGGACGCGGAGGCGCCGAGGTCCTCGAACTGGTCCGAGAGCCCTTCGCGGGTGCGCCCGTCGACAAGCGCAATGGGAGCGGAGACTGCGACGCCGGCCGCCCTGCCGACGACGTTGGCCGTCCCGATGGCCACGGTGCTGAGCCGTTCGCCGATGCCAGCCTGCGAATCGCTCAATGTCTGCCCCGAGGCGAGCCGCGCTCCGATCATCTTCACGACCTCGGGGCTCTCCGCGAATTTGGCGTGGCCGGTCGCGTCGTCCGTCTTGACGTCGGTGAGGTCGACAACACGAAGGTCGGCTTTCTGAAGTTGCGTGCGGTAGGGCTCCTTGTTGGGGTCTATGGCGCCGACGCGGTCGGTCGACCCCCACAGGACTCGCGAAACGGCGAGCGCCTCGTCGTCGCGCGAGACGAACAAGGTGAAGTCCGGCCGGGTGCGCCCTTCCCCGATCAGCCGGATCTGGCGGCGGAAGACGTCGACGTCGACATCGGGCGCAGCCAGCATGACATTCTTGATCTTGCGGGAGATTCCTCGATCACGGATCGACATCTGGCGCAGGGCTTCGATCGTCACCCAATTGCCCATGGAATGGGCAAGAATCGTGATTTCGCCGATCTTGGGATCTTTGGACAGCGCTTGCAGCGCGCTTTCCAGCCCGTCGCGCGAATAATTCGCGCTCTCCCGGTCATAGGCGTAAGACAGCAGCTTGCCGCGCGAAGGCCAGGTGAAGAGCACCGGCGTCACTTGCGCGCCGGAGTCGTGGACGATCTGCGCGAAGCGGTAGACCGCCTCCTCGAAGCGCGTGTTGTAGCCGTGCACGAAAATGAGAATGCCGTTTTTCGGCGTGCTGGCGGCGCGCCGGTGCAGGCGGCGCAGCCCCTCGTCGAGTTCGATCCGATCGGCCCGCAGGGTCGCGAATTCGCGGTTTGGATCCGGGCGCGTGGAGGAGGGCCATTGCACCTCGCCGACCGGCCGCGTTCCGTCGGGCGGGATCGAAACGGCTATGTCGGCGAAGGCGAGGCCGACGCCGCGCTCGCCGCTGAACATTTCGCCTGCCGCGCCGGCCTCGCGGGTCGTGGCGACCAGAAGATCGACGCTTGATGCGCCCGCCACCGCCTGCGTCGGCACCAGCGTACCCTGCGGACGGCCGCCGCAGCCGGCAAGCAAGCCGGCCAGGACCATCGCGGCCAGAGCCGCTGTCTGCGCCCTCAAACGCATTTCATCCGTCCGCCACGTGCGAATTCGATCCCGAGCAATAGTCCAGACGACGGTCGGAGGGCAAGTTTGCCGGCCGATACGGGGAAAGCCGACGCGCGCGCTCAGCGCGCGCGCCGCGCGTTAAGCGGAACCATGACGCACATGTTCGTCGCAAGCCGCCCGCGGCGGTCGAACGCGCCGCCGAACGTGTAGGAGCGTCCGGGAACGAGCGGATACCCGCACATGACCGACGCGGAGGCGGTCACGACCACGACGCTCCTTCGCGGCCGGCCTTTCCTCCACGCCAGGGCGTCCACTCTGGCGACGAGGCTTCGCTCGTCGGCGATATCGCGCGCTTCGAGGACCCGGCCCTCGAAGACCACGGACGTCTGCGCGACCGCCTCCTCGAACGACATGTGAACGCAGGAACAGGCGAGCGCCGATCCGGCGGGGGCGGCGACCAGCAACGCGGCGACTCGAGCAAGGAGATTGCGCATGTTTCGCCTTTCGCAGACTTCAATCGATCGACATGGCCAGGCGGACGAGCAAGAAGACGGCCGTGGCCGCAAGCATAAGGAAGAAGCCGACGACGCTGGCGACGATCCAAGGCCATTTCCGCCGGCCTGTATGGTCTGAAATCATCGGGCGCGCAGCGACTGGCGCAGCGCTTCGGCGGCCTGCGCATCCGGCGCGCCATAGAAACGCGGCTCGGCGCCATAGTCCGCCATCGCGCCCCACGCCTTTTCGCCGTCGGGCGAAAAGGTCACGGCGAACGAGGTGAAGCAGTCGTGCGGCTTGCAGGTTGTGAAGACCTTGAAGGATTCGCCGGCGACATCGACCCCTGTCGCCGGGGATTCGGCCCCATGCAGATCGAGATAGCGCTTCAGCCATTGAGGGGCCTGATCGCTTGCGACCATGCGATTCCAGGCTTTCAGGTGCGTGGGGTGCGTCTCGAGAAATCTCGCGAGATAGGCCTGCTCGTCGAGCGCCGCCGCTGGCGAGGCCCTTACGGCGAGCATCACGCATATTGTTGCGAGAGCCAATTTGCGCATGTGCGGCCTCCCTTGAGTCGGCGAGCGTCGGGCGCGTCGCAGGTTGCGCATTGTTCGCCCCCGTCAAACCGCGCGCCGCAGGAATGCGGCGCTTCTTCCTGCGCCCGACATGGCTCACTCCTCGAAAATCGCGGCCGGCGCCCCGTATTTCTCTGGCCAGTCGGCCCAGGCGACGTCGGACGGACAGAGCGCGTAGTCGACGAGTTCCCAGCCGCCGGCCTTACCTCTCAGGAGCGCGCCGACCAGATGGCTCGTATCGCCTTGGCAGGGCGTTCCCGACCAGCGGATCTGGCCGCCGCCGGGCAGTTGTGGCGTTGCAAGAACGAAGGACCAGGCGCCGCAAACGCGCGCGCGCTCCACCTTGAATTCGACCTTTGTGCGCAGGTCCGCAGCGACCGGCTCTCTCACCACGTCGAGAATCGCTGCGCGCGTTTCGCCGGTCGCGTTCACGCAGCCTTGCGCATGAGCGCGGGGCAGTGGCGCCGCCCATGCGAACACGCTCGCCAGAGCGATGCACAACGCAGCCCTGTTCCGGTTTCCGAATGTCCATTTGAAAGTCGGCATGTCCAGCTCCCGTGAACAAGGTCGCCGCGCGCCTTGTTTCTTACGACGTTTGCGCAGACCGCAGAATGATTGGGATCAAGTGCCGACGATCGGTGTCGTGATCCGGGAGCAGGCCCGAAACTCCGCTGTCGCCGAAGTCGCAGTCGAAATTGGGCAGGCGGAATCCGCGAGAATGGAGGAAGCGATGGCGTTATGCCGGCGCCGGCGCGACCGCAGGGGCGGCGCTCGCGATGCTGTCGACTTTTCGCGGCATGTGCGGTTCGCCGCGCGTTCACGGCGCGTCCGCCGTACCGCGGCGAATTATTTGCGGGCGATGCCTTCTCGCCTGGCGAGATCCTCCACGGCGTTGGCGAAAGGTTCGGCCGGATGCGCCATGCAATACGTCCGAAGCGCCTGATCGAAATCGGCGCCGGACATCTTCTTGGATTCCTTCGCGCCGTCGCCGTAGCGCAGACCGGTGACGAAACCGAGCGCCCACTCGTGATAGGCGTTGTTGGCGCTGTTGTATTCGACGCCCGCCATTTCGCGGATCTTGAATTTGCCCGGCGCGACGATCTGCGCGGCCGAGACAAAGTCGCCGCAGGAGCGCGCGCCGACGCCGTAGGGAACGGCCGCCCGGGCGCCGGCGCAATGCAGCGCCAGGCAACCCGCGAACAATAACGCCAACTTCATAGCCAGTCCCTTCGCGCGATCGATTTGGCAGGCGTCAGCCGCTCAGATTGCCGCTGACGCCGTCGCACCGTCCGTCGGTTTCCTTCATGTAGATGGGATCGCACGGACTGCGGTCGGCCGGGCAGAGCTTTGGACAGGAGGGCGGCGCGGGTTGCTGCTGTCCCGGCTGGTAATTGAGCACGCGTTGCGCATCCGGCGGCGGCGGCAGCGTGTTGAACTGGCCGGGAAGCTGCGCGAAGGCGAATGTCGAGACGAGCGCTGTTGCGCCGGCGGCGAGACGTATCAATGACCTGGACATGCGCATCGCTCCAGAGATACCGAGTTCGTGTAGCGGGAAGATCAGAACCTGCGATTGAAGATCGTGAAGCTCTGTCCGTTCTCCGGGGCGATGTCGCCGGGATCAGGCGTGTTGTTTCCCAATTGCTGCATGTAGAGCGGCGTGCCGCTGGCCATCGAACCGGGATCCGGCACGGGGAGCGGTCCGGTCACGACGCCTTGCGACATCCTGCGCGACCAGCCGGCCTGCTGCGCGCTCGATTCCGTCATCGGCAACACGCCGAGCAGAATGGCCAGCATCGTTGCGGGGCCGAGGATTCGCGATGCATGGCGACGGTTGATTGTCTTGCTCGGCATTCGCGTATCTCCCCGCTCCTTGACTCACATTGTGCATGCTATTCAATCTTCGCAAGAGGTTTCTCGCAGTGTCTCGTCGAACGACTTGCACAACGAGGTTCAGTTCTGACGGAGAAAAGGCGATGATTATGGATTCTGTCGGTCGACTCTGTCGCTATCTGACAATTTCGTGGTCAAAACTGTCTATCGGGATCCTTTGCGCCACATCCGCGATTGCGATGAGCTTCCCGTCGCAGGCGCAAACATCTCCCGCGCGTCCTGACGAACAGGAAGCGCGCGAGATCGGCGTGCGCGCCTATCTCTATTTCTATCCACTCGTGACGATGGACGTCACACGACGGCAGATGACCAATGCCGAACGGCCCGAAGGCCTCGCGGCGCCCGCCAATTTCTTCGCGAACGTCCCGGCTTATCCAACGGCGGACATGAAAGTCGTCGTGCGGCCCAACTTCGACACGCTGTATTCTTCAGCCTGGCTCGACTTGCGAAAAGAGCCAATGATCGTCTCGGCCCCTGATACGGGCGGCCGTTACTACATGCTGCCGATGCTCGACATGTGGACGGACGTTTTCGCCTCGCCGGGTTCGCGTACAACGGGGACGCAGGCGCAGAGCTGGGCGCTGGTCGCTCCGGATTGGGAAGGAAAGCTCCCGGACGGCGTTGAGCGCATTGAGGCGCCGACCCCTTACGTCTGGATCATCGGACGAACCAAGACCGACGGCCCGGCGGATTACGAGGCGGTCCGAAAAATCCAGGCCGGCTACAAGATCACGCCTCTTTCTCGCTGGGGCAAAGAGCCGGAGCCGGTTCTCGGCACGATCGACCCCACCGTTGGCATGAAGACGACGCCGAAGGACAAGGTCGATTCGATGTCCATTGGCGACTTCCTCAAATATGCGGCGGAAGTCCTGAAGACGCAGCCGCCGCATCTGACCGATCAGCCGATCGTGGCGCTGATGAAGCGTATCGGCATCGAGCCCGGCAAGCCGTTTGACATCGAGAAGCTCGACCCTGCCGTCAAGAAGGGCCTGTCCACTGCGCAGCAGGACGCGCAGAAACTGATGCAGGCAAAGTTCAGCTCGCTCGGCCGCATCGTCAATAACTGGACGCTCAACACCGACACGATGGGGGTCTACGGCAACTACTATCTCAAGCGCGCCATCGTTGCGCAGCGCGGTCTCGGCGCGAACTTGCCGGACGACGCGATCTACCCGATCAATCTCGGCGATTCGAAGGGCGATCCGTTGCATGGCGCCAATCGCTACAAGATCCATTTCGAGAAGGGCGCGACGCCGCCGGCTGGCGCCTTCTGGTCGGTGACGCTCTACGACGCACAGGGATATCAGGTCGCAAATCCACTCAACCGGTTCGCCGTGAGCAGTTGGATGCCGCTGAAATACAATGCCGACGGCTCGCTCGATCTCTATTTCCAGGCCGATAGCCCGGGCGCGGAAAAGGAAGCGAACTGGCTGCCGGCGCCGAAGGGACCGTTCAATCTCACAATGCGGATATACGCGCCGAAGCCCGAGGTTCTGCTGGGGCAGTGGGCGCCCGCGCCTGTCGTGAAATCGGAGTGAGGACCGGCGCGCGGACCGGCGCTCGTCGCCGCGCGAGCTTGCAACATGCGGACCCAGGAGGGGCAATGCGCATACTTTTCGCGATGACGGCGGTGATATTGCCGACGTCTGTCTTTGCCGCCGAAGTCATGTCGATCGGCAGCGGCCAGTATGAAATCGTGCAGGAAATCGGGTTTTCCTACAGCCAGGAGGCCCGACAGGGAGACGCGGCGCGCTTCTGCAAGAAGCGCAGCCGACAGCTACAGGTGATCGCGGACGAGAATTCGTTGCGCTTCGCATGCGTCCGGAGAGGGTGACGCGACCGCAGGCGCACGGCCATTTGAATCCCGCGCCGCCCAATAGCGCCGGTCCAGGCGATCGGCGCGAAGGGTTCCAGTTCTTGTAACCGCGCACGAGCGCAGGGGGCGAGATGAGCAAGAAAAAGAAACATGCGAAAAGCGAAAGCGCAAAGAGTTTGGCTTCCGCTTCGCCGCCGGGAGAGCCGGTTCAGAAATCCGTCTACAAGCAGGAGTTGCGGCGCCTACACGAAGAGACCGTCAAGCTGCAGGAATGGGTGCGCCAAAAGAAGAAGAAGGTCTGCATCGTCTTCGAGGGGCGCGATGGCGCCGGCAAGGGCGGGACGATCCGCGCGCTGACAGAGCGCGTCAGCCCGCGCGTGTTCCGCGTCGTCGCCTTGCCCGCTCCGACCGAGCGCGAGAAGTCGCAGATGTACGTGCAGCGCTACCTGCCGCATCTGCCTGCCGCGTCCGAGGTCGTGATCTTCGACCGTAGCTGGTACAATCGGGCCGGCGTCGAGCGCGTTATGGGTTTCTGCACGGAAAAGCAGGTCGACGCCTTTCTCTCGACCACGCCAGGCGTCGAGCGCGCCATGATCGATTCCGGCATAATCCTTCTCAAGTACTGGCTTGAAGTCAGCCAGGACGAACAGACGCGGCGACTTGAATCGCGTATCGAGGACGGCCGCAAGATCTGGAAGCTCACCGACATGGACCTCAAGTCCTACGAGCGCTGGTACGATTATTCACGCGCGCGCGATGCGATGTTCATGGCCACCGACACGCCCTGGGCGCCCTGGTTCGTGATCAACTCGGACGACAAGAAGCGCGCGCGGCTCAACGTCATCCGTCACATCCTCGACAGCATTCCTTACGAGGATACGCCACGCGAAAAGCCGAAGCTGCCCAAGCGAGACAAGGACCCCGATTACGAGGAGCCCAACTATCCCTTCAAGATGGTTCCTTTGAAATATTGACCGTACGCGGTTGAGCGATACCGCCAGTGCGGCGTATCGAATGCGATATGTAGATTTCGGGGAGTAGCAACATGTCACAGGAAAAGAAAATCGCCGCCAATCCGGAGCCCGAACACGATCTTCTGATGTCGGTCGCGGAGCTGAAGGCTTACGTCGATGAAGTCGAGATGGCCAAGGCGAAGGAGTCGCTCTCGGCCTACAACAAGGCTCATCAAGCGCAGCAGGAACTCCTGAAGCGCCTCACCTCGGACGAGCCGATTCCCGAAGACACGATCCGGGCCTTCCTGATGCGCCTGAAGACGGTCGCAACGACCGGCGTCAACGAAATACTCATCGGACGTTTCCCGTGCGAATTGTGCACGGACCATGGTCGAGCGATCAACCAGGCCGAGGAGAGCTGGCCCGACACGCTGCGAGGGCGCCCGCTCAAAGCCTATGAGTTCTGGCGGGAGAAGCTGCAGCCGCTGGGCTACAAGCTGAAGGTGATGATCGTCGACTGGCCCAACGGCCTTCCGGGCGACGTCGGCATGTATCTCACCTGGAAGTGAGCGGTTAGCGGCAAGTCCGCCGTCGGCGACCGCGATGCGGCGGTCGCCGGATGTCTTGCGCATTTCGCAGAGTGCACGAGAGTTTTTCCGGGGAAGATGGTGCCGGGTGAGGGGATCGAACCCCCGACCTTCGGTTTACAAAACCGCTGCACTACCGCTGTGCTAACCCGGCCCGTTCACGCCCGTTGATCGGCCATCTGGCGGTCAAAATCAAGGCGGCGCCTTGCGCGGCGCCGTTTGTCAGCGTGGCTTGTCGTCGGCGACGTAGATGTCACGGTCCTTGGTTTCAGGAATGAAGACCATGCCGATGAGCGCGGTCATGATCGCGACGACGATCGGATACCACAAGCCGTAATAAATATCGCCGGTCTGGGCGACCATGGCGAAGGAGATCGCCGGCAGAAGCCCGCCAAACCAGCCGTTGCCGATGTGGTAGGGCAGGGAGACCGAGGTGTAGCGGATGCGCGTGGGAAAGAGTTCGACCAGCGCCGCGGCGAGCGGCCCGTAGACCATGGTGACGAAGAGCACGAGAATGAAGAGCAGGCCGACGAGGCCGGCGGTCTGCGCGCGGAAAATGTCGAAGAGGCTGCTCATGCGCACAATGCCGGCGTCGTCCGCCCGGGGGTAGCCAGCCGTGTGCAGGGCCTTCTGGATGGCCGCGCCTGTCTCTGCGGGGCGGGCGGAATCGAAGGGCAGGTCGGCGCCGTTGACGCGCACGACCGTCGTCTTCGCGCCGGACGACGGTTCGATGACGTAGCGCACCGAGGATTGCGCCAACGTCTGGCGCGCCAGATCGCAGGACGTCGTGAAGACGCGGGTGCCGAGCGGATTGAACAGCGAGCCGCATTGCGCGGGATCGGCGACGACGGAGACCTTGATCGTGTCGATCGCCTTGTCGAGCGCCGGGTTGGCGAGGCGGGACATCTCCTTGAACACCGGAATATAGGCGAGCGCGGCGATCAGGCAGCCGACGAGAATGATCGGCTTGCGGCCGATGCGGTCGGACAGCCAGCCGAAGAAGACGAAGAAGGCGGCGCCGAAGGCGAGCGCCCAGGCGAGCAGGACGCTGGAGGTGAAGCCGTCGACCTGCAGGATCGATTGCAGGAAGAACAGCGCGTAGAACTGGCCCGTGTACCAGACGACCGCCTGGCCGGCGATCAGGCCGAAGAGGGCGAGCAGCGCGATCTTGGCGTTGCTCCAGCGCCCGAAGGCCTCGGTCAGCGGCGCGCGCGAGCCGGCGCCGCGCGCCTGCATCCGCTGGAAGGCCGGAGATTCGGAGAGCTTGAGGCGGATCCAGAGCGACAGAGTGAGCAGCGCGAACGAGACGAAGAACGGAAAGCGCCAGGCGTAGTCGGCAAAGTCCTGCTCGCCGACAAGCGATCGCGTGGCAAGAATGACGAGCAACGACAGAAGGAGGCCGAGCGTCGCCGTCGTCTGCAGCCAGGAGGTGTAGTAGCCGCGCCGGCCGTTGGGCGCGTGCTCGGCGATGTAGGTCGCCGCGCCGCCATATTCGCCGCCGAGCGCAAGCCCCTGCAACATGCGCAGCACGAGCAGCAGGATCGGCGCGGTGACGCCGATAACGCGCGACCCCGGCAGGAGGCCGACGATGAAGGTGGACAGCGCCATGATCATGATGGCGATGAGGAACGTGTATTTGCGCCCGACAAGATCGCCGATGCGGCCGAACACGGCGGCGCCGAGCGGGCGCACGACAAACCCCGCCGCGAAGGCGAGCAGCGCGAAGAACTCGCGCGTGTTGCGCGGAAACTGGTCGAAGAACTGGTCGGCGATGATGGTGGCGAGCGCGCCGTAGAGATAGAAGTCGTACCATTCGAAAATGGTGCCGAGCGAAGCCGCGAACACGACCCGCTTCTCGACGCGCGTCATGCCTCCCGTCCGCGCGGGCGCGCCCGATGCCGTCATCGCAGAACCTTCCATCCGATCCCACCCATAGCCGCCCGCCCCCGAGCGGCGTTGAACCATCGCGCCCCTTCCCGGGGCGTGTAAACTTATCTCAAGTCAAGCTGGCATACGATGGTCGCAGCTTATGACTTTCGACGAAACATAGCGGAAACGGAAAGGCCCCGCGATTGCTCGCGGGGCCCGACGGCCTGAAATGTAGCCGCTGGTTCGCCGCTTAGCGGCGGACGTCGTCGGCGTAGATGTCGCGATCCTTGGTCTCCGGGATGAAGATCATGCCGATCACGAAGGTCATGATGGCGAACACGATCGGGTACCAGAGGCCGAAGTAGATGTCGCCGGTCTGCGCCACCATGGCGAAGGCGGTGGCCGGCAGCAGGCCGCCGAACCAGCCGTTGCCGATGTGGTAGGGCAGCGACATCGAGGTGTAGCGGATGCGGGTCGGGAAGAGTTCGACCAGCGCCGCCGCCATCGGGCCGTAGACCATCGTGACGTAGATCACGAGGATGAACAGCAGGCCGATGATGCCGGCGGGCTGGGCGCGGAAGATGTCGAAGGGATTCGACATTTTCACGATGCCCGCATCGCCGGCCTTGGGATAGCCGGCGGTCTGCAGCGCGGCCGTCAGCGCCTTGGACGCGTCGGCGAACTTCGTCGCGTCGAAGGGCACGCCGGTCTCGTTGACCTTGACCGTCACGCCGGTCGCCGCCGCGTCGAACTGCGTGCCGTACTTGACCGAGGACTGCGCCAGGAAGGCGCGGGCGCGGTCGCAGGAGGTCGTGAAGACGCGCGTGCCGACCGGGTTGAACAGGTCGCCGCATTCCTTCGGGTTGGAGACGACCGTCACCTTGACGTTCTCGATCGCCTTTTCGAGCGACGGGTTGGCCAGGGTGGTGATCTGCTTGAAGATCGGGAAGAAGGTCAGCGCCGCGATCAGGCAGCCCGCCAGGATGATCGGCTTGCGGCCGATCCTGTCCGAGAGCCAGCCGAACACGACGAAGAAGATCGTGCCGAACAGCAGCGACCAGGCGATCAGCAGGTTGGAGGTGTAGCCGTCGACCTTCAGGATCGATTGCAGGAAGAACAGCGCGTAGAACTGGCCCGTGTACCAGACGACGCCCTGGCCGGCGACGAGGCCGAGCAGCGCGAGCAGCGCGATCTTGGCGTTGTCCCAGCGGCCGAAGGATTCGGTGAGCGGCGCCTTGGAATGCGTGCCTTCCTCCTTCATGCGCTGGAAAGCCGGCGATTCGTTGAGCTGCAGACGGATCCAGACGGAAATGCCCAGCAGCGCCACCGAAACGAGGAACGGAACGCGCCAGCCCCACTCGGCGAATTCCTTTTCGCCGATGATCGTGCGGGTGAACAGGATCACCAGCAGCGACATGAAGAGACCGAGCGTGGCGGTGGTCTGGATCCAGGAGGTGTAGAAGCCGCGACGGCCCTGCGGCGCGTGCTCGGCGACGTAGGTCGCGGCGCCGCCGTATTCGCCGCCGAGCGCGAGGCCCTGCAGCAGGCGCAGCGCGATCAGGATGATCGGCGCGGCAATGCCGATGGTGTTGGAGGAGGGCAGCAGGCCGACGATGAAGGTCGACAGGCCCATGATCATGATGGTGACGAGGAAGGTGTACTTACGGCCGACCAGGTCGCCGACGCGGCCGAACACCAGCGCGCCGAAGGGCCGCACGAGGAAGCCCGCGGCGAACGCCAGCAGCGCGAAGATGTCGCGCGTGGCCTGCGGGAACTGGCTGAAGAACTGCACGCCGATGATGGCGGCGAGCGAGCCGTAGAGATAGAAGTCGTACCATTCGAAAACCGTGCCGAGAGACGAGGCGAAAATCACCTTCTTCTCTTCCGGCGTCATCGGGCGGACCTTGTCCGCCGCGGTCGATGCCATTGCCATCGGGGCATTCCCTCTGTTTCGTTATTCCGGGCCGACCATACGGCCCCATATTCGGCCGCACGCGAGGTGGCGGACGCGCCGGCATGTTAGCCGGTCACGTTATTCCGACTAGCCGTTCAGTCGTAAAACCTTCGTCTAATGCTCTTGGGCTTGGCCGCAAGGGCCGTCGGGCCGGCGCGGCCGCCGCGACCGGGCATCCGAGGGGGCGACGGGCTCCGGGAGACGCCGTCGCGCATCGCCGGGGACGATATTCCGTGTGGCGGGGAGCCGCCCGAGGTCACGTCTCCAGCATACGATTCCAAAGTTGTAATTGCGCGCGACTCCTTCAATTCCTTGGGAGTCGCGGCGGTCCTTAACATTCGGCAACCAAAGTTGCATGGAGCTGGCAGGAGGCTTCGTCTATCCCCGAGCCACCGCATTTGTGAATTGTGGGGAGGAGCCTCATGCAAAGTTGGGAACAGATAGAGCGCAATCCGAAATTCCAGCAGCTCGTCAGCAAGCGCAAGTCGCTCGGCTGGACGCTGTCGGCCCTGATGCTCATTGTCTACATGGGCTTCATCCTTCTCGTCGCCTACGCGCCGAAGTTCCTCGGCACGCCGCTGGGCACGGGCGTCATGACGATCGGCGTGCCGGTCGGCCTGTTCGTCATCGTCGCCGCGTTCATCCTGACCGGCATCTACGTTTCCAAGGCGAACGCTGAATTCGACCAGCTTACGCGCGAGATCGTCGAGGAGTCGAAGTGATGAAGCGCCAGCTCCTGTCTCTCTCGGCGGCGGTCTCGCTCGCCCTCGCGACGCCTGCGCTCGCCGACGCCGTCTCCGGCAACGTCGCCAAGCAGACCACCAACTGGTCGGCGATCGGCATGTTCGGCGCCTTCGTCGTTCTCACGCTCGGCATCACCTACTGGGCGGCGAGCCGCACCAAGTCGGCGGCGCAGTTCTACACCGCGGGCGGCGGCATCACCGGCTTCCAGAACGGCCTCGCTATCGCCGGCGACTACATGTCGGCGGCTTCGTTCCTCGGCATTTCCGGTCTCGTCTATCTCTCCGGCTATGACGGCCTCATCTATTCGGTGGGCTGGCTCGTCGGCTGGCCGATCGTGACCTTCCTGATCGCCGAACCGCTGCGCAACCTCGGCAAGTTCACCTTCGCCGACGTGGCCTCGTTCCGCTTCGACCAGACGCCGACGCGCGTTCTGGCCGCGTGCGGCACGCTGGTGACGGTCGCCTTCTACCTGATCGCCCAGATGGTCGGCGCCGGCAAGCTGATCCAGCTTCTGTTCGGTCTCGAATACTGGGTCGCGGTTGTGATCGTCGGCGCGCTGATGATCGTCTACGTGACGTTCGGCGGCATGGTCGCGACCACCTGGGTGCAGATCATCAAGGCCTGCCTCCTGCTCGGCGGCGCAACCTTCATGGCCTTCATGGTTCTAGTGAAGTTCGGCTTCAGCCCCGAGGCGTTGTTCGCCAAGGCGGTGGAAGTTCACCCGAAGAAGCTGGCGATCATGTCGCCGGGTTCGCTGATCTCGAACCCGATCTCGGCGATCTCGCTCGGGCTTGCGCTGATGTTCGGCACCGCCGGCCTGCCGCACATCCTGATGCGCTTCTTCACGGTCGCCGACGCCAAGGCCGCCCGCAAGTCGGTGTTCTACGCCACCGGTTTCATCGGCTACTTCTACATCCTGACCTTCATCATCGGCTTCGGCGCGATCGTTCTGGTCTCGACCAATCCGGAATTCCTCACGGATCCGGCGAAGGGCCTGGCGGCGATCAAGGGCGGTTCGAACATGGCGGCGATCCATCTCGCCAACGCCGTGGGCGGCAACATCTTCCTCGGCTTCATCGCCGCGGTCGCGTTCGCCACCATTCTGGCGGTCGTGTCGGGCCTCACGCTCGCCGGCGCGTCGGCTGTCTCTCACGACCTCTATGCGACGGTCTTTAAGGGTGGCAAGGCGAACGAGCAGGACGAAATCCGCGTGTCGAAGATCACGACCGTGGTGCTCGGCATTCTCGCCATGGGCCTCGGCATCCTGTTCGAGAACGTCAACGTCGCCTTCATGGTCGGCCTTGCCTTCGCGATCGCCGCGTCGTGCAACTTCCCGGTCCTGCTGATGTCGATGTTCTTCAAGGGCATGACCACGAAGGGCGCCGTGATCGGCGGCTTCCTTGGCCTGATCGCTGCGCTTGTCGGCGTCGTGCTGTCGCCTGGCGTGTGGGAAGCCGTGCTCGGCCATCCCAAGGGCTCGGCGCCGGTGCCGTACGACAATCCGGCGCTGTTCTCGATCACCATCGCCTTCGTCGGCATCTGGCTGTTCTCGAAGCTCGACTCGAGCGCGCGCGCCAAGGTCGACAAGGGCGGCTACGACGCGCAGTACGTGCGCTCGCAGACGGGCATCGGCGCCGCCGGCGCTTCGGCTCACTGAGCCAATCGGCCAGGCGGCGACCAGGTGTCGCACGTCTGGCCGCATTTCTCGCGGCGCGCTTACGCGCTACACATGCGGGCCGCGTTGCGGCCCGCATTTTTTCGAGGCTCATCTTCACGCCATGCCGAAGTCATTCGACGCCGCGAATCCGCCGTTCGACCGCCTGACCGAGCGTGAGATCGAGGAACTGCGCGAGGCTGTCGACATCGGCTACTACAGGCCCGGCGAGGATCTGATTTCAGCCGGCCAGCCGGTCGACTCGCTGTTCGTCATCATCAAGGGCGAAATCGAGGAGCGCGACGGCGATGAGCTGGTCGCATTGCTCGGACGCAACGATTCCTTCGATACGCGCGCCATCGTGCAGGGCGCGAGCAGGCACGCCTTTCGTGCGCGATCCGAAACATTGGCGTATCTCGCGCCAAAGTCGCTCATTCAGAGGCTGATCGCCGACAACCCGCGCTTCGGCGCCTTCTTCTATCTCGACATTTCCCGCAAGCTCGAGGCGATGGCGCGCGACGAGGTCGAAGCGCGGCAGGGCTCGCTGATGCGCACGCGCGTGCGCGACCTATTCCTGCAGCCTGCGGAATTCATCGGCTCCGAGGATTCCATCGAAGCCGCCGGCCATCGGATGCGCGACATCAATTCCAACACGCTTCTGGTGCGCGACGGCGAGCGCGTCGGCATCGTCACAGGCATGAATCTTTCCAAGGCGGCAGTGCTGCATCGCATGCCGATCGAAGCGCCGGTGGGGCCGGTCGTGCACTACGACATCGTCTCCGTCCAGGAAGACGATTTCGTCTTCCAGGCGCTGCTCGAAATGACGAAGAGCAACAAGCGGCGCATCGCGGTGAAGCGCGGCGCGGAATTCGTCGGCATTCTCGAGGATATCGACCTGCTCGGCTTTCTCGCCGGCAATGCGCAGGTCGTCGCCGGCCGCATCGAGCGCGCCAAGTCGAAAGCCGATCTCGCGATCGCGGCGCAGGAGATTTCCGACCAGGTGCGCACGCTGCGCCGTCAGGACGTGCGCGTCGAAGTCATCTCGGAAATCGTCTCCGATCTCAATCGCAGGCTCGTCGCCAAGACCTTCGCGCTGACCGCTCCGCCGGACCTGCGCAAGCGCGCCTGCCTCATCGTCATGGGCAGCGAGGGGCGCGGCGAGCAGACCATGCGCACCGACCAGGACAACGGCCTGATCCTCGCCGAACCCGTCGACCAGTCCATGCTCGACGGCTTCCGCGCCGAATTCACGGCGGCGCTGGAGGAGTTCGGTTTTCCGCCCTGTCCCGGCAATGTGATGGTGCGCAATCCGTTCTGGTCGAAGACGGCCGACGAATATATCGCCGACTTCCATCGCTGGGTCGCCGCGCCGGACGAGAATGCGATGATGAATGTCGCGATCTTCTACGATGCGGCGGCTGTCGCCGGCCGTGTCGACCTGCTGCCGAAGGTCAAGGCGGCGCTGATGGATTCGGTGCGCGCGGAAAAGGTCTATCTCGCGCGCTTCGCCCATGCGGTCGAAGCCTTCGAGACGCCGATCGGCCTGTTCAACAATCTCATCGAGAAGGACGGCGCGCTCGATCTGAAGAAGGGCGGCGTCTTTCCGATCGTGCACGGCGTGCGCAGCCTTGCGCTGGAGCACGGCCTCGCCGAGACGTCGACCGTCGAGCGCATCGGCAAGCTCGTGCAGGCCAACGTCCTGCGCGAGGATTTCGGGCGCGATCTCCGGGAAGCCTTCCACTTCCTCACGGCGATGCGGCTCGACAACCAGCTTGCCGAGCGCGCCGGCCGCGAGGCCGTCGTGCGCACGGCGACGCTCAGCAGCGCCCAGCGCGACCTGCTGCGCGAGGCCTTCAAGGTGGTGAAGCAATTCCGCGACTTCCTGCGGCGCCACTACAATTTCGCCATGTTCTGACATGCTGCCGCGCCGCCTGAAACGCTGGTTCCACTATTTCACGCTGGCCGACCAGTCGTTCCGCTTCCTGTTCGATCCGGGCCCTCCCGACGAGGTCGTCGTCGTGGATTGCGAGACGACGGGGCTCGACGTCGCAAAGGACGACATCATCACCATCGCGGCGGTGAAGGTGCGCGGCAACCGCATCCTGACGAGCGAGAAATTCGTCGCCATCGCGCGGCCGGAAGCGAAGATGAAGGCGGAATCGATCAAGGTGCATCGCGTCTTCGAAAGCGAGACGGAGAAGGGCGAGCGCATCCGCCAGATCATGCGCGATTTCCTGCGCTTCGTCGGCGGGCGGCCGCTCGTCGGCTATTATCTCGAATTCGACGTGGCGATGATCGACAAGAACGTGCTGCCGCTGATCCAGATCGAGCTGCCGAACAGGATGATCGAAGTCTCCGCCATGTATTACGAGCGGCGCTACGGCGACGGGCATCCGGGCGACCAGATCGACCTGTCGTTCGCGCGCATCCTGCACGATCTCGGCATTCCCATGCTCGACCAGCACGACGCGCTCAACGACGCCATCATGACCGCGGAAGCCTATATCGCGCTCAAGGACATGAAGGAGCGCGGCGTGCGCTTTCCGAAGAAGCGGGACTAGCTTCGCAGCTTCTGCGCGGCGATGGTCAGCGCGACGGCGCAGGCGTTCGAAACGTTGAGGCTCTTGATCGCGCCGGGCATGTCGAGCCGCGCGACGAGGTCGCATTTTTCCCGCGTCAGGCGCCGCAGGCCTGCGCCCTCCGCGCCGAGCGCCAGCGCGAGCGGGCGGGACAGAACCATATCCTCGAGTGAGGCCGACCCTTCCGAATCGAGGCCGACGCGCAGGTAGCCCATGTCGCCCAGTTCTTCCATGGCGCGCGCGAGATTGACGACGGCGACGATCGGCACATGCTCCAATCCGCCAGATGCGGTCTTGGCGAGCACGCCGGAGAATTCCGGCGCGTGACGTTCGGTGACGACGAGCGCGTCGATCGCATAGGCCGCCGCCGTGCGGAGGATGGCGCCGACATTGTGCGGATCGGTGATCTGGTCGAGCACGAGCACGACGCCGCTGCGGCTCTCGATCTCCGAAAGATCGCGCGCGGGCAGGGGGCGCGCTTCAAGCAACAGGCCCTGATGCACCGCGCCTGCGCCCAGGCGGCGGTCGAGATCGGCGCCGTCCACGACCTGCGGCTGGAGCCCGGCCAGGGCGGCGTCCGGCGCGATGCGCTCGGCGGCCGCAGGCGTGGCGTAGAGCGTCAGCAGCTTGCGGGCTTTCGTGCGCAAGGCCTCGCGCACGGCGTGGACGCCGTAGAGTACGACAAGGTCGGCGCTGGCCTTGCGGAAGGCTGGCCCCTGCCCGTCGCCGGGAGGCCTGCGCTCGTGGCGCCGCCTGTCGTCGTCGCGGCGGTTCTCGCCCGCGCGGGAGCGCTCCGGCGCGCGTCCGAAACCACCTGTTCCGCCTCGTCCGGGCCTGTCGCGTCGCATGTGGTTTCCGGTGGTCGGCGCCTGTCGCGCGAGCCCATGTCTCATGATGCGCGGCGATGCGCAATGGCTTCGCCATTTGCGGTTGACAGGGCGCCGCCCCGCCCGCATAAGGCGGGCCATCGGGCCGGCTCTGCCGGACCACGGGCGGTCCAGGACGCGCGATCAGCACGCCACGGCCTTGCTCTCGTGGGGGAATGTCCCGAGCGGCAAAGGGGGCGGACTGTAAATCCGCTGGCTAAGCCTTCGTAGGTTCGAGTCCTACTTCCCCCACCATTTTCCACTCCACGAGCTCATTGCGCCCGCATTGCGTCCCCGCGTCCGGCCCGCCTATGGTCGGCGCAGCGAATCCGGCCGAAACGGATCAGGTTTGAGCGACAGTCGGGCAGCAAGCGGCAGGGCGATCGTGATCGGGGCGGGCGTGGCGGGACTAGCCGCTGCGCGCGCGCTGACGGCCGCCGGCTGGCGCGTGACGATTTTCGAAGCGCGCGATCGCGCCGGCGGACGGATTCTCACGGACCGCGGCAATCCCGACCTGCCGCTCGACCTCGGGCCGTCGTGGGTGCACGGCACACACAAGAATCCCGTCGTGCGTCTGCTGGAGCGGGCCGGCGCGGCCTTCGAGACGACGGACTGGGAGTCCTACGCGCTCTACGTCAAGGGCAAACGGCAGAAGGATTGCGCGTGGGCCTTCGCCGTCTTCGACTATCTGGACGAGCGCAAGGAACGCATCTCGCGCGACGAAACCGTCGAGGCGGCGATGCAGCGGTTTTTCGACAAGCGGAATTATTCCGCGATCGAGCGCAAGACGGTCGAGCAGATCGCCTATTGCGAGATCGTCACCGAATTCGGCGCCAATCTCAGGGACATGTCGCTTGCCTGCTACGACGAAGGCGAGGAGCCGGCGGGCGGCGATGCATTCGTGCTCGGCGGCTTCGATCGCCTGACCGCGGCCATGGCGCAAGGCCAGGACATTCGCTTCGGCGCGGAAGTCGTCGCCGTGCGCGATCTCGGCGATCAGGTCGAAGTGGAATGCGCGGACGCGCGCGAAATCTGCGACGTCGTGGTGGCGACGATTCCGCTTGCGCTCTTGCAGGCCGACGCGATCCGGTTCTCGCCGCCCTTCGATCCCAGGCGCCGAGCGGCGCTCGCGGGCCTCGGCATGGGACACCTGCACAAGAGCTTTCTCCTGTTCGACCGGGTCTTCTGGCCGAAGCAAAAGCGCCTGGTCATCGTGCACGAGGGCAAGTTGTGGAACGAGTTCCTCAACATGTCCGAGGAGACGGGCGCGCCGCTGCTGATCGGCTTGCACGGCGGGGCGGAGGAAGACGAGGTGGCGGCCATGTCGAAGGACGAAGTCGCGGCTTCCGCTCTTGCCGTATTGCGCCGCGCATTTCCCGATGCGCCGGCCCCCGTACGGGTCGTGACGTCGGACTGGGCGAGAGATCGATTCACGCGGGGAAGCTATTCGTTCCTGCCGCTGGGCGCGTCGTTCGACATGTTCGCGGCGCTTGCCGAACCGCACGGCCGCATCCTGTTTGCCGGCGAGCATACCCACACGATTTATCACGCGACGGTGCTCGGCGCTTATCTGTCAGGGATCCGCGCCGCCGAAGACGCGCTGCGGCTGCGCAGCGGGGCGGCGATCGCCTGAGAGGCGCAAGTCCAGGCTATTCGTTCATCATCTGCAGCAGTTCCCAGGCGATGAGAACCACGATCACAGCCATCAGGATGAATTCGAACAGGAAGTGCGTGCGTTCCTTGGCCGCGTTGCGCGTCTCGATCATCCGCGTATTGGCGCGTTCGTAGGTCTCGACGGCGTAGGTCAGCGGATCGATCAGGGAATCGTAACGTTCATGCATGCCCGACACGACCGCGAATTCGCCGAAGAAGCGTTTCGACGGGTCGGTCAGGGCAGGGTTCATCTGCGCCAGCGCGATGCCGGTGCGCAGGTTGGACGCCTTGGCGCGGCCCGCGAGCTCGGTCATCTCGTTCACGGCCGCCTGACGCTGGTTGTAACCGGGCGCAAGCGCATGGGTCAGCTCGTAGTCGGCGTCCATGGCCGGCCAGAGGCGGCGCATCGCGTCTTCCTGAAACGTCACCTGGCGTTCGAGCACGACGAAGCGCACGAGCCCGTCCAGCGCGTCGCCGACATGTTCGTCGCGCGCGTAGACGAGCGCGCGGTTGTCGCAGACGACGGCGCGCGCCGTGCGGGCGCTGGCGCGCATCGGCGGCTTGCCGCGCTTGTCCGTCTCGCCGATCCAGGCGAGCAGCTCCTGTTCGCCGGCGAGAGATTGTTCAGCGCTGAGCGGCAGGCCGACGACGGTCAGCGCATCGTCGGCGCCGGAACGCGCCTTGGCGTCGGCGAGATCGAGCGGCGTGAGCACAGCATAGGCGGTTGCGGGCTCGGCGACGTGGATATACGCGCGTCCATCGGTGGGCGCGGCGGAAGCGAATTCGATCGACCAGGCCTTCGTCTCGACTGCGCTTGTCGCGCCTTTTCCCGAAATGTCCAGCATGGCCCCTCACTCGCTCTATTCGCCGCGCGCCGTGCGGCTTGTCCGCCGCCTTACAGCGCGCTCTCCCGGCGGGTCGGCTCTGCGGCCGCTTCAGCTTGCGGCTTCGACGCGGTCGCGTTCGTCGCGGCGATGTCCGCCTGCGGCTCGGCCAGCGCGAAGAAGCAGTAGAGAATGGCTTCGATATCCTCGAACCAGTGCCCGTGGCCTGCTCCCGCTTCCTTGGCGCGCGCCCAGGCGGTATCGAGACGCGGCGATTCCAGAAGCGCGTGGCTAAAGCCGATCGGATAGAGCTTTTCCGACCAGTCCCAGCGCGAGCCCAAAAATTCGGCGCCCTTCAGCAGGTTGTAGCGTTCGATCACGTCGATCGAGAGATCGAGGGTGAGGGAGCCGAGGAACAGCCCATGCTGCGTCAGGCGCTTGAGCTCGATGGCGACGTCGTCCGTCTCCGTGGTCGGAAGACGGTAGAGCCCGGTGTCGATCACGGCGAAGAAATCGCGATCGGGGAAGGGCAGCTTTCCGTCCTCGACCAGCAGGTTGTGCGTGGCGAGGGCCTGGGGCGTCGCGGCATGCGCGACCGGGTCGCGCTCGACGCCCCAGGCGTCGTAACCGAGCGCGCGCAGCGCGCCGACCAGCGAGCCGGACATCGAGCCGAAATTCAGAATGCGCGCGCCGTGGGGAAGGTCCCAGACGATACGCATGATGTCCGCCATGACGTCGGGCGGGCAGAACTGCGAGAGCACATCGACGAGATTGGCCTGTTCGGCAGGCGGCGTGGCGGGTATCGCGCCGACATCGGCCGCAATTTGATCGCGCCGGCGCTTCAGGGTCTCGCCGACGATGATGTCGGAGGCGGCGTCGGCGGAATCCATCACGCCGTTCAAGGTGGAATCGAAGAGATAGTCGCCGACGATGACGATGCCCGGCAGATGTTCGGGATCGGGGCGGTGGTTCTCGATGCGCCGGCGTACGCGCTTGCCGCCGGGGATGGCGTTGACGGAGGCCATCCAGCGATGGATGCGGCCTTCGATGAAATGCTCGCGCGCGTCGCCGAGGACGGAGGGCATGGCGTCGAGGCACAATTGCTCGATGCGCTCGTCGCTTTCGTTGGCGAGCGAGAGCGCCGCATTGCCGGCGATGAGGAAGGCCAGCATGCCGTAGCGCTCGAGATTGTTGCGGGCGCTTTCGTCGTAGACGCAGCAGCCGTCGAAGGCGTCGGTCATCCACCAGTCGGTCGGCAGATGGTCGCGCCAGAACGGCCGCTTGAAGGCGAGAGTCGCGCGCAAGTAATGGCCCGGCCGGTCGAAATAGGCGATGTGGTCGTCGATGACATGCTGCAGCCGGTCGGACCGCCAATTAATGCAGGCCATGGCGGACAGGGGCGTCGCGACCACGACGAAATCGGCGATATGGACCTCCGGGAAGCCGTCGACGTCGACCTCGACGCGATAGGTTCCGTCCGCCAGCGGCTGCACCGCGCGAACGTGGGCGTTGAGCCGGACCTGCGCGTCGAGTTCTTCTTCAAGCTTGTCGATAATCTGCTCGTTGCCGCCGACGACCGAGAAAATGTCCATGTAGCCGTCGAGGTCCATGACGGCGTTCTTGAGGAAGGTCAGGCCATCCGTGTGATAGGGCGGGGCGGCGACGTCGCTGTGCGCCATGGCGCGCACATAGCGCCGCGCAGCGTCGCTGCGGATTTCCTTGGCGAGCAGCTCGGTGCCGGTCACGTCGCGCCAGGGATGGTTGTTGTCCGTCTCCGCAATCGACAGGTAGTAGCCGCGCGGGGTGAGCATCTCCGTGCAGCGCTTGCGAAACGCGACGGCGTCGTCGGCCGCTTCCTGTCCGAAATGCTGCGCGAGATCTTCGGGGCGCAGCGCGATCTTGCCGTTCAGCACGCAGGGGCCGCCGGAAAGGTTCTTCACGGCGAGACCGAGTTCGTCGACGATCAGGCGGCGCAGCGGATCGGGACCGATGCGCGAGTAATCGTAGATTTCCGCGACGCCGGCCTCATAGGGGCCGATGCCCGGCATTTCGCGCGAGACAATCTTTCCGCCGACGCGGTTGTTGGATTCGAAAACCTTGATGTCGCAGGCGACGCCGGCCTTGGCTTGAAGCTGCCAGGCGGTGAACAGGCCGCCAGGGCCGCCGCCGATGATCGCCACGCGCATTTTCTGATCGTTCGACGCGACGCTCTCGGACACGAACGAACTCGAAACAACGCCCATAAAAACAGTCCCCAGCGGAAATGCCTGCTTCTTTTGGTTGACTTATGCACAAGCCCGCGCTGGGCTTCAACTGCGAAGGCGCCGGCGTGTTTAACGGGCGATCGTCGCTAAATGCCTGTTTGGCGGCTGCTTAAAGGTCTGGCGCGACTGCCGCCCGGCGCGCTTTCTTTCGGAATTTCCGGGCATTGTGGGTTTTTTGCCAACCCTTCGTTAACCAAGGCGGCGTTCCATGGGCCACCCGGCCTTCCCATGGAAACCGCGCAAATGGACCAGGCAATCGGCTTTGAGACGAACGAGATGACGAAGGTAATCGCCTCGGTCGCCGTCGAATTCTACGCGCAGACGACGCCCGCGGCTGTCGCCGGCCGGCTCGCGCGGCTGCATCAGGCCGCCTGGGACGAAGTGCTCGCCGGCCGACAGGCAGGGGCGGCGTTCGCCGAATTGCGCCGCCACGCGCAACGTCTGTTCAATCCCGAGCAATTGATCGACGGCTGCAACAGCCACATCCTCTGGGCGCTGGCGCCGGTGGTGGCGGCGTCTCTTGCCTGCGGACCCGGCGAAGACCGGGTGAGCCTGCGCGAAATCGGCGCGGCGCTGTCGCAGATGCTGGCGGGCGCGCTCGTCTCGCAGGAGCGGCGCATCGCCGCCTGAAGGCTGGTTGCAATCGGCGGCGCGCGCGGGCATATCTCGTGCGCCGCGAACCGGCGTCGCGGGTGTAGCTCAATGGTAGAGCAGCAGCCTTCCAAGCTGAATACGAGGGTTCGATTCCCTTCACCCGCTCCAGTTTTTCCCCGAAGCGTCGACCTGCCCTGTTTGCCCCGGTTCTGGCCGGCGTCGGCAAGAAGACGTCCTGCAACGATGGGCGAGAACCCGCCTTTGGCCAGGGCGACCGCGAAGAGAACCGCGTCGCTTCTTTGACGAGGGACGCCCGAACGGCTATCCGGCCCGCGCGACCCGGCGACGCTTCGTCCTGGCCAGTTGCTTGACGTCCCCGGCCGCCAGGGCCGGCTTGTCGCTCTTTCCATCCAGCATCCGCGCCAGCACGCGCTGCGCGTTTTCGGCGCAATCGATGTCGCCGGGCTTCGACTCGATGGCGTCGAGGACCGCGACGAGCTGGGCCTTGCTTTGCGCGAGGCGCGCTTGCAGGGCCTCGATGTCCGACATTTTCCGCCGCAGCGCTTCGACCAGCGCGCCGTGTTCCCAGCTACGCAGATCGCCAGGCAGCAATGAGCGGATTTCGTCGAGGCTGAAGCCGGCCTTCTGGGCGGTGGCGATCAGGTCGAGCGTGAGCGCGGCTTCGGCTGGAAAGCTGCGGTAGCCGTTGGCCCGCCGCTCGACGCTGCGCAAGAGGCCGGCCCTTTCGTAGAAGCGAATGGTCGAGGCCGGAAGGCCGCTGCGCTTCGCCAGTTCCCCGATGTTCACGGGCCGAGTCTCCTGCGGAAAAAGTCGCTTGACCCTCAACTTAACTCAAAGGTTATGGTCTGTCCAAATCCGAATTGGAGACTGCCATGTCGTTGTTTTCGCCGCTCAACCTGCCTAACGGCGCCGTAATCCCCAACCGCATCGCCAAGGCGGCGATGGAAGAGAACATGGCTGACGAGGATCACGCCCCCTCGGCTGAACTGCTGCGGCTCTACCGGGCCTGGGCCGAGGGCGAGGCGGGGCTGATCATCACCGGCAATGTGATGGTCGACGCCCGCGCCATGACCGGACCCGGCGGCGTCGTGCTCGAGGACGACCGCCATCTCGACCGCTTCAGGGAATGGGCGAAGGCGGGGCGTTCGCGCGGGGCGCAGATGTGGATGCAGATCAACCATCCCGGCCGGCAGATGCCGGCGGCGCTGGGCCAGCAGACATTGGCGCCGTCGGCGATCGCGCTCGACCTCGGCGCGCAATCGAAACTGTTCGCGACGCCGCGCGAGATGACCGCGGCCGACATCGCCGATGTCGAGCGCCGCTTCGTCACGACCGCGACGCTTGCCGAGCGCGCGGGCTTCACCGGCGTCGAAATCCACGCCGCGCACGGATATCTGCTCAGCCAGTTTCTCTCGCCCCTGACCAACAGGCGTCGCGACGACTGGGGCGGCAGTCTGGAGAACCGCGCGCGCCTGCTCGTCGATATCGTGCGCGGCGTGCGCAAGTCGGTCGCGCCCGGTTTCGCCGTCGCCGTCAAGCTCAATTCCGCCGACTTCCAGCGCGGCGGCTTCTCGCCCGAAGACGCGCAGGCCGTCGTGGCGATGCTGGCGCCGCTCGGCGTCGATCTCGTCGAGCTTTCGGGCGGCAGCTACGAAGCGCCGGCGATGATGGGCGCGGCGCGCGACGAACGCACGCTGGCGCGCGAGGCTTATTTCCTCGACTTCGCGCGCGACATCGCCAGGGTCGCGACCATGCCGCTGATGGTCACCGGCGGCATCAGGCGGCGTGAGGTGGCGGAGCAGGTCGTCGCCAGCGGCGTCGCCATGGCGGGGATCGCCACGGCGCTCGCCATCGAGCCGAACCTGCCGCGCAACTGGCGGCTCGGGCGCGGCGACGCGCAGACGCTCAAACCGATCGCCTGGAAGAACAAGCCGCTCGCCTCGACGGCGCATATGGCGGCGGTCAAGTATCAATTGACCCGGCTCAGCCGCAACCGGACGACCGCGCCGCAGGTGTCGCCGGTGTGGGCGCTAATTCTTTCGCAGTTCGATGGCCGACGCCGCGCCAAACGCTACCGCCGCTGGATGGAAGCCAGAATGATCGCCGCCTGACCAGCGCAGGCGCATGAGCCGCCGCCATCCGCGGCGCAGGTCAGGGAGCGCGGCGCCGTCGCAAGTCAGCCGCCCTGCGCGGGACGCGGCCCCTCGGCGGGCTGCGACGTCCGCTTCGGCATGATGCGATCGAGGAAGGCGCCGGTTTCGGACGTCCAGCCGGGCGGCGCCTCCTTGAGCGGAGGCCTGTCCGGCCCGGGCTGGACGTGCACGATCCGGTAGCCCTCACGTTTGAGGCGGCGCAGCAGGCCGGGCAGCATGGCGACGGTCTGCGCGCGAATGTCGTGCAAGAGCAGAATGCCGCCACGCGTCGCGGCGAGGCGCTTCATCACCAGTTCGAGTTCCGCCTCCGGCGTCTGGGTCAGCCAGTCGGAGGCCCAGAGGTCGGCGCCGAAGACGGCGATGTCGTGGGCGTCGAGCCAGGCGAGCGTTTCCGGCGTGTCGGCGAAGCCCGGAAAGCGGAAGAAGGGCGTGGCCGGGCGGCCGCCGGCCGGGTCGCCCTGACCGGCCGCGCGCTGCGTCGCGGCGACGCCGCGCGAAATTTCGTCGATGGCGGCGGCGGGCGTAAGGCCGCGCAGCGTCCGCAGCGGATGCGACCAGGAGTGGTGGCCGATGGTGTGGCCGTCGTTCGCCGCGCGGCGGGCGATCTGCGGATGCGCCTCGGCGTTGCGGCCGACGAAGAAGAAGGTCGCGCGCACGCATTCGGCGGCCAGCGCGTCGAGCGCGCGGTCGGTGAGGCCGGGCAGCGGACCGTCGTCGAGGGTCAGTACGACCTCCTTGTCCGCGAGCGCGAGCGTCTGCGGGTAGGTCTTCTGGCCGATGTGCAGACCGCCGGCGGCGCCGATCGCGATGACGCGGCTGACGCCGAGCGCATCCGGATTGCCGCAGGTCTTCGACGGCTCGGCAAAGGCGATCAGCGACGGCAGGCAGAAGAGGAAGGTCAGAACGGCGCGCATTGCAACGACGCTATAGCACCCCGCAGCGCGGATGTGCGCGGCGCGCACAAACGCGGTTGACGCGCGTCGTGACGCCCGCCAAGGTCCGCGCGCGATGGAATGGGTCAAGGTTCTGCATCTCTTCGGCGTGATCGGCTGGATGGCCGGCGTGTTCTACATGCCGCGCCTGCTGGTCAATATTGCGGAGGCGCGCAAGGCCGGCGAGCCGACCGAACGGTTGCTCGGCATGGCGAAACGGCTGTTCCGTTTCTGCGCGGGCCTCGGGATTCTCGGCATGGCGGCCGGGCTGTGGATCTGGCTCGGCTACGGCATTGGCGGACGCTGGCTGCACTGGAAGCTCGTCTTCGTCGTCGGCCTCATCGTCTATTACGCGCTGAGCGCCGTCTGGCTCGCGCAGATGCGGCGCGGCGATTTCCGCCATTCCTCGATCTTCTTTCGCGTCTACAATGAATTCTCGCTGCTGATGTTCGTGCCGATCCTGATCTTCGCGGTGACGAAGCTGCCGTAGAACGACTCGCCGTGCGCTCTACATTCCGCGTAACGATCTGCCGTCGCGGAGCGCGTCATGCCTTACGAACTCTTCTATTGGCCGGGCATTCCCGGACGCGGCGAATTCGTCCGGCTGGCGCTCGAGGAAGCCGGCGCCGACTATGTCGACGTCTGCAGAACGAAGGGGCGGGGGACGAAGGAGATGACGGCGCTGATGGAGAAGGGGACGCATCCTTCTTTCGCGCCGCCGTTCCTGCGCGACGGCGATGTCGTGATCGGCCAGACCGCCAACATCCTGCTCTATCTCGGCCATCGGCTGGGCCTGGCGCCGCGCGACGAAGCCGGTCGGCTCTGGACACATCAGATCCAGCTCACCATTGCCGATTGCGCGGCTGAGGCGCACGACACGCATCATCCGATCGGCGTCGATCTCTATTACGAGGACCAGAAGAAAGAGGCGGCGCGGCGCGCGAAATCGTTCCGCGAGGAGCGGATTCCGAAGTTTCTCGACTGGTTCGAGGCGGTTCTGGCCCGCAATCCGTCGGGCGCCACGCATCTCGTCGGCCGCAAGCTCACTTATGCCGACCTGTCGCTATGGCATCTGACGGAGGGGCTGAAGTATGCCTTTCCTCGCGCCATGGACCGGCATTTGCCGCAACGGGAACGGGTGGTCGCGCTCGCCGCCGCCGTCGCGCAGCGCCCGCGGATCGCCGCCTATCTGAAAAGCCCGCGGCGGCAGGCCTTTAACGAGCAGGACCTTTTCCGTCGCTATCCGGAGCTGGACGACCCCAAGCGCTGATTTCCGGCGCGCTTGAATATTGCGGCAAAGAGCCTTAAACGCTCGGCCCGCACTTACACTCCTCCAGTCGGATCAGGGGCCATGGGCAAGGAAAAGTTCGAACGCACGAAGCCGCATTGCAACATCGGCACGATTGGTCACGTTGACCATGGCAAGACGTCGCTGACGGCGGCGATCACCAAGGTTCTGGCGGAGACGGGCGGGGCGACGTTCACGGCGTACGACCAGATCGACAAGGCGCCGGAAGAGAAGGCGCGCGGCATCACGATCTCGACGGCGCACGTGGAATACGAGACGACGAAGCGCCATTACGCGCACGTCGACTGCCCCGGCCACGCCGACTATGTGAAGAACATGATCACCGGCGCGGCGCAGATGGACGGCGCGATCCTGGTGGTTTCGGCGGCCGACGGCCCGATGCCGCAGACGCGCGAGCACATCCTGCTCGCCCGCCAGGTCGGCGTGCCGGCGCTTGTCGTGTTCATGAACAAGGTCGACCTGGTCGACGATCCCGAGCTGATCGAGCTGGTCGAGATGGAGGTTCGCGAGCTTCTGTCGAAGTACGAGTTCCCCGGCGACGACATTCCGGTGACGAAGGGCTCGGCGAAGGCCGCGCTCGACAACACGAACCCGGAAATCGGGCATGACGCGATCCTGAAGCTGATGCAGACGGTGGACGAGTACATCCCGCAGCCGGACCGTCCGATCGACCAGCCGTTCCTGATGCCGGTCGAAGACGTGTTCTCGATCTCGGGCCGCGGCACGGTGGTGACGGGTCGCGTGGAGCGCGGCATCGTGAAGGTCGGCGAGGAAATCGAGATCGTCGGGCTGAAGGCGACGCAGAAGACGACGGTGACGGGCGTGGAGATGTTCCGCAAGCTGCTCGACCAGGGCCAGGCTGGCGACAACGTCGGCTGCCTGCTGCGCGGCACGAAGCGCGAGGACGTGGAGCGCGGCCAGGTGCTGTGCAAGCCGGGCTCGGTGAAGCCGCACACGAAGTTCAAGGCGGAAGCCTACATCCTGACCAAGGACGAGGGCGGGCGTCACACGCCGTTCTTCACGAACTATCGCCCGCAGTTCTACTTCCGCACGACGGACGTGACGGGCATCGTGACGCTGCCGGAAGGCGTGGAGATGGTCATGCCGGGCGACAACGTGGCGATGGAAGTGAACCTGATCGTTCCGATCGCGATGGAAGAGAAGCTGCGCTTCGCCATCCGCGAAGGCGGCCGCACGGTCGGCGCCGGCGTCGTCGCTTCGATCATCGAGTAAGGAACAGGACCGCGGGCCTTCAGGCTCGCCCTCGAAGACAGGATCGCGAGTTCGCTCGCGGTCCAGCGGTCCCAAAGGAAGAAGACATGAACGGCCAGAACATCCGGATCCGCCTCAAGGCCTTCGATCACCGGATTCTCGACACGTCGACGCGCGAGATCGTCTCGACCGCGAAGCGGACGGGCGCGCAGGTGCGCGGTCCGATCCCGCTGCCGACCAAGATCGAGAAGTTCACGGTCAACCGCTCGCCGCACGTCGACAAGAAGTCGCGCGAGCAGTTCGAGATCCGCACCCACAAGCGCGTTCTCGACATCGTCGATCCGACCCCGCAGACGGTCGACGCGCTCATGAAGCTCGATCTCGCCGCCGGCGTGGACGTCGAAATCAAGCTCTGATCTTTCACCGGCGCCTCTGCCTTTCGAGCACGCGCCCTTAGGGAACGAACCAAATGCGATCAGGCGTTATCGCACAGAAGGTGGGCATGACCCGCGTCTTCACCGACGCGGGCGAGCACGTGCCGGTCACGGTGCTCAAGCTCGACGGCTGTCAGGTCGTCGCTCACCGCACCGTGGAAAAGAACGGATACACCGCCGTTCAGCTCGGCATCGGCCGCGCCAAGGTGAAGAATGTCTCGAAGGCCGAACGCGCCCGCTTCGCGGCGGCGTCCGTCGAGCCGAAGATGAAGCTCGCCGAGTTCCGCGTGCCGGAAGACGGCATGATCCCGGTCGGCGCCGAGATCACCGCCGATCATTTCGTCGTCGGCCAGTTCGTCGACGTCACGGGCACGGCGATCGGCAAGGGCTTCGCCGGCGCGATGAAGCGCTGGAACTTCGGCGGCCTGCGCGCCTCGCACGGCGTGTCGGTCTCGCATCGTTCGCATGGTTCGACCGGCGGCCGTCAGGACCCTGGCAAGACCTTCAAGAACAAGAAGATGGCCGGACATCTCGGCACGGACCGCGTGACGACGCAGAACCTGCGCGTCGTGCAGACCGACGTCGAGCGCGGCCTGATCCTGGTCGAAGGCTCGGTCCCCGGCCATCGCGGCGGCTACATCTTCGTCCGCGACGCGGTGAAGCGCGCGCTGCCGACCGACGCGCCGAAGCCCGGCAAGTTCAAGGAGCCGAAGGCTGGCGAAGCGCCGGCTGCCGCTCCCGCCGAAGAAAAGAAGGAGGGCTGAGCCGTGAAGATCGACGTCCTGTCGCTCGACGGTCAATCGGCCGGTTCGATCGAACTCAACGATGAGATCTTCGGCCTCGAGCCGCGCATGGATCTCATCCACCGCATGATCCGCTGGCAGCTCGCCAAGCGTCGCGCCGGCACGCATGCGGTCAAGAACCGCGCGGAAATCTGGCGCACCGGCAAGAAGATGTACAAGCAGAAGGGCACCGGCGGCGCCCGTCACGGCTCGGCTCGCGTGCCGCAGTTCCGCGGCGGCGGTCGCGCCTTCGGCCCGGTCGTCCGCTCGCACGAGCACGACCTGCCGAAGAAGGTGCGCGCGCTGGCGCTGCGCCACGCCCTGTCGGCCAAGATGAAGGACGGCGGCGTGATCGTGTGGGACAAGGCGGAAGGCGACGGCAAGACCAAGACGCTGCGCGCCAATTTCGCCAAGGCCGGCCTGAAGAGCGCGCTGATCATCGACGGCGCCGCGCTGCAGGACCAGTTCGCGCTGGCGGCCCGCAACATCCCGCAGATCGACGTGCTGCCGATCCAGGGCATCAACGTCTACGACATCCTGCGTCGCGAGAAGCTCGTGCTGACGCGCGCGGCGGTCGATGCTCTCCAGGAGCGCTTCAAATGAGCAAGGACGTTCGCCACTACGACGTGATCGTCGCGCCGGTCATCACCGAAAAGGCGACCTTCGCCTCCGAGTTGAACAAGGTGGTCTTCAAGGTCCGCAAGGACGCGACCAAGCCGCAGATCAAGGCGGCGGTCGAAGGCCTGTTCGATGTGAAGGTCGAGAGCGTGAACACGCTCGTCCGCAAGGGCAAGACCAAGATTTTCCGCGGGAACCGCGGCACGCAGTCCGACGTCAAGAAGGCGGTCGTGACGCTGGCCGAAGGCCACAGAATCGACGTTACGACGGGTCTGTGAGCGGGCAAGGAACGAAACAATGGCGCTGAAGACATTCAAACCCATCACCCCGAGCCTTCGCCAGCTCGTCATCGTCGACCGCAGCGAGCTCCACAAGGGCAAGCCGGTCAAGACGCTGACGGAAGGCAAGTCCTCGCAGGGCGGCCGCAACAACGCCGGCCGCATCACCGTCCGCTTCCGCGGCGGCGGCCACAAGCAGGCCTACCGCATCGTGGACTTCAAGCGGCGCAAGGTCGACATGCCGGCCAAGGTCGAGCGGCTCGAATATGATCCGAACCGCACGGCGTTCATCGCGCTCATCAAGTACGCCGACGGCGAGCTCGCCTACATCCTGGCGCCGCAGCGCCTGTCGGTCGGCGACGAGGTGGTCTCGGGCGCGCAGGTCGACGTGAAGCCGGGCAACGCCATGCCGCTCTCGGCCATTCCGGTCGGCACGATCGTCCACAATGTCGAGATGAAGATCGGCAAGGGCGGCGTGATCGCGCGCTCGGCGGGCAATTACGCGCAGATCGTCGGCCGCGACCAGGGCTATGTCATCGTCCGCCTGAACTCGGGCGAGCAGCGCCTGGTGCACGGCCAGTGCTTCGCCTCGATCGGCGCGGTGTCGAACCCCGACCACATGAACACGACGATCGGCAAGGCCGGCCGCCAGCGCTGGTTCGGCGCCGCCCGCACAACCGCGGCGTCGTCATGAACCCGATCGACCATCCGCACGGCGGCGGCGAAGGCCGCACCTCGGGCGGCCGTCATCCGGTCACCCCGTGGGGCAAGCCCACGAAGGGCAAGAAGACCCGGTCGAACAAGCAGACCGACAAGTTCATCGTGACCTCGCGTCACAAAGCCAAGAAGAAGGGCTGATCCATGGCTCGCTCACTCTGGAAAGGCCCGTTCGTCGACGGCTACCTTCTCAAGAAGGCTGAGACCGCGCGCGGGTCCGGCCGTTCCGACATCATCAAGATCTGGAGCCGCCGCTCCACCATCCTGCCGAACTTCGTCGGCCTCACCTTCGGCGTCTACAACGGGCACAAGCATGTTCCCGTCGCGGTCACCGAGGACATGATCGGCCACAAGTTCGGCGAGTTCGCGCCGACGCGCACGTTCCACGGCCATGCCGCGGACAAGAAGGCGAAGAGGGGCTGACCATGTCCAAGCAGAAGACGCCCCGCGCGCTCAAGGACACCGAGGCCAAGGCGGTCGCGCGCATGCTGCGCGTTTCGCCGCAGAAGCTGAACCTGCTGGCGCAGCTCATCCGCGGCAAGAAGGTCGATCGCGCGCTCGCCGACCTCGAGTTCTCGCGCAAGCGCATCGCCTTCGACGTCAAGAAGGCGCTCGAGAGCGCGATCGCCAACGCGGAAAACAACCACGATCTCGATGTCGACGATCTCGTCGTCGCCGAGGCGCATGTCGGCAAGGCGCTCGTCATGAAGCGTTTCCATGCCCGCGCCCGCGGCCGCGCCGGTCGGATCGAGAAGCCTTTCTCCAACCTGACTATCGTCGTGCGCGAAGTCGAAGCGGCGAAGGCCTGAGGAGAGAACGATGGGACAGAAGGTCAATCCGGTCGGCCTGCGCCTCGGCATCAACCGCACCTGGGACTCGCGCTGGTTCGCGAATACCGGCGAATACGGCAAGCTGCTGCACGAGGACATGAAGATCCGCGAGGTGCTGATGAAGCAGCTCAAGCAGGCGGCGGTGTCCAAGATCATCATCGAGCGCCCGCACAAGAAGTGCCGCGTGACCATCCACTCGGCGCGTCCGGGCGTGGTGATCGGCAAGAAGGGCGCCGACATCGACAAGATCCGCAAGACCGTCGCCAAGCTGACGGACTCGGAAGTCGTCATCAACATCGTCGAGGTGCGCAAGCCGGAGATCGACGCGACGCTCGTCGCCGACTCGATCGCCCAGCAGCTCGAGCGCCGCGTCGCCTTCCGTCGCGCCATGAAGCGCGCCGTGCAGTCGGCGATGCGTCTCGGCGCCGAAGGCATCCGCATCAACTGCTCGGGCCGTCTCGGCGGCGCGGAAATCGCGCGTCTGGAATGGTATCGTGAAGGGCGGGTGCCGCTGCATACGCTGCGCGCCGACGTCGATTACGGCGTGGCCACCGCGCATACCGCCTACGGCACGTGCGGCATCAAGGTGTGGGTGTTCAAGGGCGAGATCCTCGAGCACGACCCGATGGCCCAGGACAAGAAACTGGCCGAGAGCGATCACGGCGGCGGCGAGCGTCGTCCGCGGCGCGACGACCGGGGCGATCGTCCCGAGCGCGGCGACCGTCGCGAGCGTCGCGAAGCGACCGCCTGAAGCTGAAAGAGTTCGACAATGCTGCAACCGAAGCGAACGAAATTCAGGAAGGCCTTCAAGGGCCGTATCCGCAACGTCACCAAGGGCGGCGCCGAATTGAACTTCGGCCAGTTCGGCCTGAAGGCGATGGAGCCCGAGCGCATCACCGCGCGCCAGATCGAGGCGGCCCGCCGCGCCATGACGCGCCACATGAAGCGCGCCGGCCGCGTGTGGATCCGCATTTTCCCGGACGTGCCGGTTTCCAAGAAGCCGACCGAAGTCCGCATGGGTAAAGGCAAGGGCTCGCCGGAATTCTGGGCCGCCCGCGTGTCGCCTGGCCGCATCATGTTCGAGATCGACGGCGTGCCGGAGCCGCTCGCGCGCGAGGCGCTGACGCTGGCGGCCGCCAAGCTGCCGATCAAGACGCGCTTCATCGCGCGCATCGCCGAATAAGGGGGCGACCATGAAATCGAAGCAGCGGACCGGCGACCTCAAGGTCATGACCGACGACCAGCTCAACGAGGAAGTTCTCAAGCTGAAGAAGGAGCAGTTCAACCTGCGCTTCCAGCGGGCCACCGGCCAGCTCGAGAACACGTCTCGCGTGCGCGTCGTGCGTCGCGACATCGCCCGCGCCAAAACCTTCGCCGCGCAGAAGCGCGCCGAAAAGAAATAAGGTAATTCCATGCCGAAGCGCATTCTCCAGGGCGTCGTGGTCAGCGACAAGCAGGCGAAGACGGTGGTCGTGAAGGTCGAGCGCCGTTTCACGCATCCGCTTTTGAAGAAGACCGTGCGCCGCACGAAGAACTACCACGCCCACGACGAGGCCGGGCACAAGGTCGGCGACGTCGTCTCGATCGAAGAGACGCGTCCGATCTCGCGGCTGAAGCGCTGGATCGTGATCGAAGCAGCGAAGGCCTGAGGCCTCCGACAGTGAAATAGGGAAGCGAAAGCTTCCTTCAGGCGAAGTCCGGGGCTTGCCCCGGAAACCGATCTGAACGAAAGGCTCAGGCCATGATTCAAATGCAAACCAACCTCGACGTCGCCGACAATTCCGGCGCGCGCCGCGTGATGTGCATCAAGGTGCTCGGCGGCTCGAAGCGGAAGTACGCCGGCGTCGGCGACATCATCGTCGTGTCGATCAAGGAAGCCATCCCGCGCGGCCGCGTGAAGAAGGGCGACGTCATGAAGGCGGTCGTCGTGCGCACGGCCAAGGACATCAAGCGCGCCGACGGTTCGGTGATCCGCTTCGACACGAACGCCGCGGTTCTGATCAATAACCAGTCCGAGCCGATCGGCACCCCTATCTTCGGACCGGTGCCGCGCGAACTGCGCGCCAAGAACCACATGAAGATCATCTCGCTGGCGCCGGAGGTGCTGTAATGGCCGCCAAGATCAAGAAGGGCGACAAGGTCGTCGTCATCACCGGCCGCGACAAGGGCCGCTCCGGCGAGGTCGTGCGCGTCATGCCGGCCGAGGAGCGCGCGATCGTGCGCGGCGTCAACATGGTCAAGCGCCACCAGCGCCAGACCATGCAGTCGGAAGGCGGCATCATCAACAAGGAAGCCTCCGTCCACCTTTCCAATCTCGCGCTGACCGACCCCAAGGACGGCAAGCCGACGCGCGTCGGGTTCAAGGTCCTCGAAGACGGCCGCAAGGTCCGCTTCTCCAAGCGCTCCGGAGACCTGATCGATGGCTGACGACAAGAAGACCAAGGCCCCCAAGGCCGCCGCTCCCGCCGCCACCGGCAAGGATTCCGCCAAGGTCGCCAAGCCCAAGGCCGAGAAGGTCGCGAAGGGCTCCGGCGCCAAGGCCGCGCCGCTGCCGGAGGGCTACAGCCCGCGCATGCGCAAGATGTACGACGACGTCGTGCGCAAGAAGCTGATCGAGCAGTTCGGCTACAAGAACCCGCTCGAGGTTCCGCGCATCGACAAGATCGTGCTCAACATGGGCGTCGGCGACGCCGTCAACGACACCAAGAAGGTGACGACGGCGGCTGGCGATCTCGCCCTGATCGCCGGCCAGAAGCCGATCGTCACGCGCGCCCGCAAGGCGATCTCGACCTTCAAGGTGCGCGAGAACATGCCGATCGGCGCCAAGGTCACCTTGCGCAAGACCCGCATGTACGAGTTCCTGGACCGCCTGGTCACCATCGCGCTTCCGCGCGTTCGCGACTTCCGTGGCCTGAACCCGAAGAGCTTCGACGGCCGTGGCAATTACGCCATGGGCATCAAGGAGCACATCGTGTTCCCCGAGATCGACTACGACAAGGCGGAGTCGGTGCTGGGCATGGACATCATCGTGTGCACCACGGCGAAGACCGACGACGAAGCCCGCGCGCTGCTTAGCGCGTTCAATTTCCCGTTCCGGCAGTGAGCTGACGCTCAAACGCGGTACTACAAGGAAAAGACATGGCCAAGAAAAGCGCTATCGAGAACAACAAGCGGAAGATGCGGCTGGTGAAGCAGTTCGCCGGCCGGCGCGCCCGCCTGCAGGCGATCGCCGACAACATGGACCTGAGCATGGAGGAGCGCTTCGAGGCGCGCCTCAAGCTCGCCGCGTTGCCGCGCAATTCCGCGCAGATCCGCATCCGCAACCGCTGCGAGGTGACGGGCCGTCCGCGCGCCTACTACCGCAAGCTGAAGATGTCGCGTATCGCGCTGCGCGAGCTCGGGTCGAAGGGTCTCGTCCCCGGCCTCGTCAAGTCGAGCTGGTGAGGAGGCGCCCATGTCGATGACCGATCCGTTGGGCGATATGCTCACCCGCATCCGCAACGCGCAGATGCGCCGCAAGAACAAGGTGTCCACGCCGGGCTCGCGCCTGCGCGGCCACGTGCTCGACGTCCTCAAGGACGAAGGCTACATCCGCGGCTATTCGACGACAGAGCTCGGCAACGGCCGTACGGAGTTCGACATCGAACTCAAGTACTTCGAAGGCCAGCCGGTGATCCGCGAGATTTCGCGCGTCTCGAAGCCCGGCCGTCGCGTCTATGCGGCTGTCGACGCCATGCCCCGCGTGGCGAATGGCCTCGGCATCACCATCGTTTCGACCCCGAAGGGCGTCATGGCGGACCATGCGGCCCGCGAGGCGAACGTCGGCGGCGAAGTTCTCTGCAAGGTCTTCTGACCGGACCTCGAGAGGAAAAGCACATGTCTCGTATCGGCAAGAAGCCAGTGGCGATCCCTTCGGGCGTCACCGCCAAGGTCGAGGGCCAGAAGGTCTCGGTCAAGGGCGCCAAGGGCGAACTCTCCTTCGTCGTTCCCGACGACGTCGACGTGAAGTTCGAGGACAATGAAATCAAGGTCGACCCGCGCAACGAAACCAAGCGCGCCCGCGCGCTGTGGGGCACGTCGCGCGCCCAGGTGAACAATCTGGTGGTCGGCGTGACGCAGGGCTTCGAGAAGAAGCTCGAAATCACCGGCGTCGGCTACAAGGCCGCGGTCGCCGGCAAGAACCTGCAGCTATCGCTCGGCTACAGCCACGACGTGAATTATCCGATCCCGGCCGGCATCGCCATTGCGACGCCCAAGCCCACGGAAATCACCGTCTCCGGCATCGACAAGCGGCAAGTCGGCCAGGTCGCCGCCGAAATCCGCGCCTACCGCGGCCCCGAGCCCTACAAGGGCAAGGGCGTCAAGTACGCAGACGAATTCATCTTCCGCAAGGAAGGCAAGAAGAAGTAAGGATCGGCCATGGCCAAGGACAACAAGGCTCACGATCGCCGCGTCGCGCGCGTTCGCCGTTCGATCCGCGCGCGCGCCTTCGGCAAGCCGCGGCTTTCCGTGTTCCGCTCGTCGAAGCAGATCTACGCCCAGATCATCGACGACGAGAAGGGCGCGACGATCGTCGCCGCATCCTCTCTCGAGAAGGACAAGCGCGAAGCGCTCAAGACCGGCGCGACGGTCGCGGCGGCCAAGGAGATCGGCAAGCTGATCGCCGAGCGTGCGGTCGCCAAGGGCATCAAGAACGTCGTGTTCGATCGCGGCGGCTACATGTACCACGGGCGCGTGAAGGCGCTGGCCGACGGAGCGCGCGAAGGCGGGCTGGAATTCTGATCGCGATTGGGCCATAAGCCCGGTCGACCAGATTGCGCGCGAGCCCCGGCTCGCGCAATTGGTTTCCAAACGCGGGCCGCCGGCTCGCGCGAATGGTTTCGAAGCGAGCGGGCGCATGAGCGTTCCGCGCAAGTGACGGAAAGAGAGAATGGCTGAACCCAGACATGAGGGCGGTCGCGGCCGCGGTCGCGAACGCGATCGCGAAGAGCGCGATTCGGAATTCGTGGACCGCCTCGTCCACATCAACCGCGTCGCCAAGGTGGTGAAGGGCGGACGGCGCTTCGGCTTCGCCGCGCTCGTCGTCGTCGGCGACCAGAAGGGCCGCGTCGGCTACGGTCACGGCAAGGCGCGCGAAGTGCCGGAAGCGATCCGCAAGGCGACGGAAGCCGCCAAGCGCGCGCTGATCCGCGTGCCGCTGCGCGAAGGCCGCACGCTGCATCACGACGTCGCCGGCCGTCACGGCGCGGGTCGCGTGATTCTTCGCGCTGCTCCTGCCGGTACGGGCATCATCGCGGGCGGCCCGATGCGCGCCGTCTTCGAGACGCTCGGCATGCACGACGTGGTCGCGAAGTCGCAGGGCTCGTCCAACCCCTACAACATGATCCGCGCGACGTTCGACGCGCTTGGCCGCGAGGATTCCCCGCGCCAGGTCGCCGCCCGCCGTTCGATCAAGGTCTCCACGCTGCAGTCGCGTCGCCCCGGCGGCGACGCGGAAGCGGCCGATTCCTGATAGGGGGCCGCGATGAGCAACAAGACGATCGTCGTCGAACAGACGAAGAGCCCGATCGGCCGCCCCGCCTCGCAGCGCCAGACGCTGAAGGGCCTCGGCCTGAACAAGATCGGCCGCCGCGCCACGCTGAAGGACACGCCTGATGTCCGCGGCATGGTCGCTACCGTCGCGCACCTCGTGCGCGTCGTGGACAGCAAGTGAGGAGGGGCCGATGAAACTCAACGGCATTTCCGACAATCCGGGCTCTTCGAAGAACAAGATGCGCGTCGGACGCGGCATCGGCTCCGGCAAGGGCAAGACCGGCGGACGCGGCGTGAAGGGTCAGAAGGCCCGCACCGGCGTCGCCATCAAGGGCTTCGAAGGCGGCCAGATGCCGCTGCATCGTCGCCTGCCCAAGCGCGGCTTCTGGAATCCCTTCTCCACCGACTACAACGAGGTCAATCTCGGCCGCGTGCAGCAGGCGGTGGACGCGGGCAAGCTCGACGCCTCCCAGGCGGTGACGCTCGAAGCGCTGATGGCTGCGGGCGTCCTCACCAAGGCGCGCGACGGCGTGAAGATCCTGGGCAATGGCGAATTGAAGGCGAAGCTCGCTTTCGAGGTGGCGGCCGCGTCCAAGTCGGCGCAGGCGGCCATCGAGAAGGCTGGCGGCTCGATCAAGCTGCTCGCCGCCGCGGCCGAGGCTCCGTCCGCCTGATTCTTCACGCGTGAAATCGCGCGTGAAAATGCCTATATCGGCGGAGCGCGGGACAGACGTCCTTCGCTCCGCTTTTTGTTTGATGCGCCGGGCCTGAGCGCCTGAAGCGCAAGCCGAGGACGATCCATGGCGTCAGCCGCCGAACAACTCGCCGCCAACGTCAACTGGTCCGCCTTTTCCAAGGCCGACGAGCTGAAGAAGCGCATCTGGTTCACGCTGGGCGCTCTGATCGTCTACCGGCTGGGAACATACATTCCGCTGCCGGGCATCGACCCGGAGGCCTTCGCCAATTCGTTCCTCGGCAAGAGCCAGGGCGTGCTTGAACTGTTCAACATGTTCGCGGGCGGCGCCGTGCAGCGCATGGCGATCTTCGCGCTGAACATCATGCCGTACATTTCGGCGTCGATTATCATCCAGTTGCTGACATCGGTCATTCCGACGCTCGAAGCCATCAAGAAGGAAGGCGAGAGCGGGCAGAAGCTGCTGAACCAGTACACGCGCTACCTCACCGTGGCGCTCGCCGCCTTCCAGGCCTATGGCATGGCGGTCGGCCTCGAGGGGCAGACCGGCGTCGTGACCGATCCCGGCTGGTTCTTCCGCATTTCGACCGTGCTGACGCTGATGGGCGGCACGATGTTCCTGATGTGGCTCGGCGAGCAGATCACCAGCCGCGGCATCGGCAACGGCTCCTCGCTGATCATCTTCGCCGGCATTGTCGCGGCCTTTCCCTCGGCCATCGCCAACACGCTGGAACTCGGCCGTCAGGGCGCAATCTCGACCGGGCTGATCCTGGCCGTGATCGTCATGTCGGTCGTCGTCGTCGCCTTCATCGTGTTCATGGAGCGCGCGCAGCGCCGCCTGTTGATCACCTACCCGAAGCGCCAGCACGGCAATCGCGTGTATGAAGGCCAGACCTCGTTCCTGCCGCTGAAGCTGAACACGTCGGGCGTCATTCCGCCGATCTTCGCGTCCTCGCTGCTGCTGCTGCCGACGACGATCGCGAATTTCTCGGAAAGCGCGGGCTCGACCGGCATCATGGCGACGATCGGGCAATTGCTCGGCCACGGTCGGCCGCTCTACATGCTGATGTACGTGGCGCTGATCGTGTTCTTCGCCTTCTTCTACACGGCGATCGTGTTCAACCCCGTCGACACGGCCGACAACCTCAAGAAGCACGGCGGCTTCATTCCGGGCATAAGGCCAGGCGAGCGCACGGCGCAATACATCGATCAGGTGCTGATGCGCGTGACCGTGATCGGCGCGGCCTATCTCGCCGTCATCTGCCTCATACCCGAATTGCTAATTTCCCAAGCCGGCATGCCGTTTTATTTCGGCGGCACGTCGCTGCTCATCGTGGTGAGCGTGACCATGGACACGGTGGCCCAGATCCACGGCCATCTCCAGGCGCATCAATATGAAGGGCTTGTCCGCAAGGCCAAGCTGCGGGGGAGGAAAAAATGAGGCTGATACTTCTGGGACCGCCCGGCGCGGGCAAGGGCACGCAGGCGTCGCGTCTGGTCGAGAAGTTCGGCATTCCCCAGCTCTCCACCGGCGACATGCTGCGCGCGGCGGTCAAGGCCGGCACCCCGGTCGGCCTCAAGGCGAAGGCGGTGATGGAATCGGGCGGGCTCGTCTCGGACGAGATCGTGATCGGCATCATCAAGGACCGGATCAAGGAAGCCGACGCCGCCAAGGGCTTCATCCTCGACGGTTTCCCGCGCACGGTGGCGCAGGCGGAAGCCCTGACCAAGCTGCTGCAGGCCGAGAAGATGAAGCTCGACGCGGTCGTGGAGCTCAAGGTCGACGAGAAGGCGCTGATGGCCCGCATCGAGAATCGCGCCCGCGAGACGGTTGCGGCGGGCGGAACGGTGCGCGCCGACGACAATCCGGAAAGCTTCAAGATCCGTCTCGACGCTTATCGCGAGCAGACCGCCCCGGTCTCGGCGTATTACGCCAAGATTGGCGAGTTGAAGACGGTGGACGGCATGGCGCCCATCGACGACGTCACGAAGGCGATCAACGGGGCGCTGGCGGGGTAGGGTTTCGCCCCCGTTCGCAAGGATCTGGCGGCCGGGAATTTCCCGGCCGTCTTGTTTTCCGCCGCCTTGGTCTTGTCACGGGCGTTTGAAATTCAGGCGTTGCAAGATATTCCGCGCTATTTCCCCTTGACCCCGCTCCCCATCCCCCGTAAACCCCGGCCATCCGATGCGATCGCGCCCGAGGCCCCGTTCCGGGGACGCGGGCTTTTGCGTTTCGGACATAACCTCCCGCATGGGCCGGCCTCCACCGGACGCGGGGACAACAACGCGAGAACTTGCGGAAACGTCAGGTTCTTCCCACATGGAGAGATGAAATGGCTCGTATAGCCGGCGTCAATATTCCGACCAACAAGCGCGTCGTCATCGCGCTCCAGTACATCCACGGCATCGGCGCCAAGAAGGCCGAGGAAATCTGCGAGAAGGTCAGCATTCCCGCCGAGCGCCGCGTGTCGCAGCTCACCGACGCGGAAGTGCTGCAGATTCGCGAGACGATCGACCGCGACTATCTCGTGGAAGGCGACCTGCGCCGCGAAGTGGCGATGAACATCAAGCGCCTGATGGACCTGGGCTGCTACCGCGGCCTGCGCCATCGCCGCCAGCTTCCCGTGCGCGGCCAGCGCACACACACCAACGCCCGCACCCGCAAGGGCAAGGCGAAGCCGATCGCCGGCAAGAAGAAGTGATCGGCCGATAGGACGATCATCCCCGGGCTCGACCCGGGGATCGTATTGGCGTGGATGGCCGGGACAAGCCCGGCCATGACGCAGACAACCTCCATCCCGAGCGCCTGGCATGACGGGCGCGCCAGAAGGACAGTAGATACATGGCAAAAGAAGCTACCCGCGTCCGCCGCCGCGAACGCAAGAACATCGTTTCGGGCGTCGCCCACGTGAACTCGTCGTTCAACAACACGATGATCACCATCACCGACGCGCAGGGCAACACGATTTCCTGGTCGTCGGCCGGCACCATGGGCTTCAAGGGCTCGCGCAAGTCGACCCCCTATGCGGCGCAGATGGCCGCCGAGGACGCCGCCCGCAAGGCGGCCGAGCACGGCATGCGCACGCTGGAAGTCGAAGTGTCGGGTCCGGGCTCCGGCCGCGAATCCGCGCTGCGCGCGCTGCAGGCGGCGGGCTTCACCGTCACCTCGATCCGCGACGTGACGCCGATCCCGCACAACGGCTGCCGTCCGCGCAAGCGCCGCCGCGTCTGATTTTTTCTTTGCGTCATTCGCGCGAGACCGCCGACGGGCGCCTCGCGCGGACATGCCACTTGCAGCGCCCAAGCCAGGGTCGACGGACCGATATGCCGGCGCTCAACAGCACAGGAAGACCATGACCATTCAGAAGAACTGGCAAGAGCTGATCAAGCCGAACAAGCTCGAGATCGCGCTCGGCGACGATCCCAAGCGCATCGCGACCATCGTCGCGGAGCCGCTGGAGCGCGGCTTCGGCCTCACGCTCGGCAACGCCCTGCGCCGCATTCTCCTGTCGTCGCTGCAGGGCGCGGCGATCACGTCCGTGCACATCGACGGCGTGCTGCATGAATTCTCGTCCATTCCGGGCGTGCGCGAGGACGTGACCGACATCGTCCTCAACATCAAGGACATCGCCATCAAGATGCAGGGCGATGGGCCGAAGCGCATGACGCTGAAGAAGCAGGGCCCGGGCCAGGTGACGGCCGGCGATATCGCCACCCCCGGCGACATTCAGGTCCTGAACCCGAATCTCGTGATCTGCACGCTCGACGACGGCGCCGAAATCCGCATGGAGTTCACGGTCGCCACCGGCAAGGGCTACGTGCCGGCCGAGCGCAACCGCGCCGAGGACGCGCCGATCGGCCTCATCCCGGTCGACAGCCTGTATTCGCCGGTCAAGAAGGTGTCGTATCGCATCGAGAACACCCGCGAGGGCCAGGTTCTCGACTATGACAAGCTGACCATGACGGTGGAGACCAACGGCGCGATCTCGCCTGAGGACTCGGTGGCGTACGCTGCGCGCATTCTGCAGGACCAGCTCAACGTCTTCGTGAACTTCGAGGAGCCGCGCCGCGAAGAGGCCGCCACCTCGATCCCCGAGCTCGCCTTCAACCCGGCGCTGCTCAAGAAGGTCGACGAGCTCGAACTGTCGGTGCGTTCGGCCAACTGCCTGAAGAACGACAACATCGTCTACATCGGCGATCTCATCCAGAAGACCGAAGCAGAGATGCTGCGCACGCCGAACTTCGGCCGCAAGTCGCTCAACGAGATCAAGGAAGTGCTGGCGCAGATGGGCCTGCACCTCGGCATGGAAGTCACCGGCTGGCCGCCGGACAATATCGAAGAGCTCGCCAAGCGCTTCGAAGAGCACTACTGAGTTTGCGTTCTGCGCCCGCCTGTCGGGCGCAGAAAACAAGAGAGCGGCCGTACCGTGGCACGGCGGCCGCAGACCCGAAAAGGAGAAAGCCATGTACCACGGACGCGCAAAGCGCCGCTTCAACCGCACCGCCGAGCACCGCAAGGCCATGTTCGCGAACATGTGCCAGGCGCTCATCAAGCACGAGCAGATCGTCACCACGCTGCCGAAGGCCAAGGACCTGCGTCCGGTCGTCGAGAAGCTGGTCACGCTCGGCAAGCGCGGCGACCTGCACGCCCGCCGTCAGGCCATTTCGCAGATCAAGGACGTCGCCCTCGTCAAGAAGCTCTTCGACGTGCTCGGTCCGCGCTACAAGGAACGCAACGGCGGCTATACGCGCGTGCTGAAGGCGGGCTTCCGCTATGGCGACAACGCCGCCATGGCCGTGATCGAATTCGTCGACCGCGACGAGAGCGCCAAGGGCCAGGATTCGGGTCCGGCGCAGGGCGGCGACGAGCAGGAAGCGGCGTAAGTCGCCATTGCCATCCCGGATGGCCGAAGGCCGATCCGGGAGCCAGCGCCCGAAGCTGGAGGCTGGTTCCCGGCTCTCCGCTGCGCTTCGGCCGGGATGACATTCGTATTTCAAGGCGGGCGCTTGCGTCCGCCTTTTGCTTTACTGGCGGCATGGAAAGCTGGACGGAGATTTCGCGCGCAACCACCGCGACGGGCGACATTCTCGTCCTGCGCGAGCGCGCGGGCGTCTACGAAATCCGCTGCAACGGCTGGGACCTGATGTCCAACCGCGCCCACGCGTCCGAGGAGCGCATGGCGCGCGAGGCGCTCGGCCAGCTCGCGGGCGGGCCCGCGCCGCGCATCCTGATCGGCGGGCTCGGCATGGGCTTCACCTTGCGGGCTGCGCTCGACGCGGCCGCGGCGGACGCGCGGATCGAGGTCGCCGAAATCGTTCCCGACATCGTCGCCTGGAATCGCGGCCCGCTGGCGCCGCTCGCCGGCCGTCCGCTGGACGACCCGCGCGTCCTCCTGCGCATCGGCGACGTTGCGGACCTGATCGCCTCAGGCGGCCCCTACGACGCCATCCTGCTCGACACCGACAATGGCCCCGGCGCGGTGATGCTTGGGGCCAATGCCGCCCTCTATGCGCGCGAAGGCCTTGCCCGCGCCCGCCGGGCGCTCGCGCCGGGCGGCGTGCTGGCGTTG
>JAXMDA010000003.1:0-488830 GCA_046349085.1 Rhodoblastus sp. | reverse complement strand
AGGCGGCGCAGGAGTCCGTCGAGCGCTCCGTCGACTTCATGAAGGCCGCGCTGGGATGGCGATGACCGTCGCCTTGCCACCGACCTTCATGCTGAGAAGCCTGCACAGCGGGCGTCTCGAAATGCGCTGAAGACCCGAACCCTTCCTGAGGAGGCGCTGCAAGCGCCGTCTCGAAGCGTGATCTTGGAGTTTCGCGCCTCGGCCACCCTTCGAGCCGCGCCTTTCAGGCGCTCCTCGGGGCGAGGGTTAGAGTTATGGGCGAGCTTTCGGGATGAAGGTCGCGCGACGTCACGAATGCGTCGGCGCCAGATCCGGCATCAGCATCGCCGCGAAGAAGGTGAAGAGAAAAAGCAGCGCCCAGAAGGCGACGGCGCTGCGGCTGATAAGGCGCGAGCCGTAGGCCTCGACATGCTGTTCCCAGCCGGGGGGATTGCCGGCGTAGGTCTGGATGTCGGCGCGCCAGAGATCGCTCAGCTTGAATTTCTGGTCGAGAATGGACGGTCGCGGCAGCAGGACCACGCCATGTTCGGCGATGCGGCCGAAGGCGGCGATCTCGATCTCGCGCAGATAGGCGGCGATCTCGGCGATGCGCGACAGCGCGACCCAGGCGCGCACGCCCGCCAGCAGCACCATGACGGGCGCGAGCCAATAGACGCCGCGCCCGCCGGCCGCCGCGCCGTGCGTCAGCACCCAGGTGTAGAACACGGCCAGCGCGCCGAGCGTCAGCGTCTCGAGGCGGCGCGTGTCGCGGACCTGCTCGAGGATTTCCTCGCGCAGCATCCGGTACTGGTCGGCATGGTCGAGATCGCTCACGGTCTTTGCGCCCCGCGTGTCGAGCATCGTCAATGGCCCCCGAATGCGACGAGAGTGCGGACGGGAACGCCGAGGTCGCGGATTTTCTGCGCGCCGCCGAGGTCGGGGAGGTCGATCACGAAACAGGCGGCGACGACGTTCGCGCCCATTTTCTGCAACAGCTTGATCGCACCCTCGGCCGTGCCGCCGGTGGCGATGAGGTCGTCGACGAGGATGACGCGCTCGCCCTTCGTCACTGCGTCCTCGTGCATCTCCATTTCGTCGATGCCGTATTCCAGCGAATAGGCGATCGAGACCTTGGCGTGCGGCAGCTTGCCCTTCTTGCGGATGGGGATGAAGCCGGCCGAGAGCTGGTGCGCCACGGCGCCGCCGAGAATGAAGCCGCGCGCCTCCATGCCGGCGACCTTGTCGATGCGGCCGCCCGCCCAGGGATGGACCAGCTCGTCGACGGCGCGGCGGAAGGCGCGGGCGTCGCCGAGCAGGGTGGTGATGTCGCGGAACATGATGCCGGGCTTGGGATAGTCCGGGATCGTGCGGATGGCGTCGGTCAGGGATTTTTCCAGCGGTGTCGCTATCATCGGCTTTTCCGGGGATGGCATTCCCGGGTTTGATGACCACAGATCGCCGCGAAAGGAAAGCGTCATGAACGATCAGGGCCAGCGCATGACCGTCGTCGATATCGACATTCCCTTCACCCGGCTGGTGGGGATATTCATCAAATGGGGCATCGCCGCCGTGCCGGCGACGATCGCGCTGTCGGTGATCTTCAGCCTGGTCTTCTCGCTCTTGTGGGGGATTCTGGGCTTCGGCGCCTGGCACGGCCCGACGACGCGGCTGTAGCCTCAGGACGCCGCGTTCACCCGCGCCATGATCGGCTCCAGCTTCTTCAGCAATTCGGGATCGCGCGCTTCCGGCGCGGTGATGAGAGCGGTGTCGAGCGCACGATCCGAGCCGATCGGGCAGGACGCGCGCTCGGCCGGCATGTCCCTCAACAGCCGCGCCAGCAGGCGGCTCGCGCGCGCCGCGTTGTCGTGCACGATCCTGATGATCTGCGCGACGTCGACCGCGTCGTGGTCGGGGTGCCAGCAGTCGAAATCCGTGACCATGGCGATGGTGGCGTAGGAAATCTCGGCCTCGCGCGCGAGCTTCACCTCGGGGCAGGCGGTCATGCCGATCACGTCGTAGCCGGCCGCCCGATAGGTCAGCGATTCCGCGAGCGAGGAGAATTGCGGGCCTTCCATGCAGACGTAGGTTCCGCCCTTCCGGAACGCGATGTCCTCGGCCTTGGCGGCGGCGGCGATGGCCTCCTGCAGCGCAGGCGCGACCGGGTGGGCCATCGAGACATGCGCCACGCAGCCGTTGCCGAAGAACGACGACTGGCGGCCGAAGGTGCGGTCGACGAACTGGTCGACCAGCACGAACAGGCCGGGCGGCAGGTCCTCGCGGAACGAGCCGCAGGCGGACACCGAGACGATGTCGGTGACGCCGACGCGCTTCAGCGCGTCGATATTGGCGCGGTAGTTGATGCCGGACGGCGACAGACGATGGCCGCGGCCGTGGCGCGGCAGGAAGACAGCCTCGGTGGTCCCTATGCGGCCGAAATGCAGGGTGTCGGAGGGCTCGCCCCAGGGGGTCGCGACCTTTTCCTCGCGCAGATCTTCCAGACCCGGCAGGTTGTAGACGCCCGAGCCGCCGATGATGCCAATGATGGGTCTTGCCATGTCGTCCCCGCGAATTTCTCCGCCGCCTTGTGGCCTCACGGATGTTTGAGCGCAAGGCCGTGGATGACGGCCTTGCCGGCCTTGTGGCGGGCCGGAGGCGTTCGTAGATTGGGGCGACGCCTGAAACGCCAGAGTTTCGGCCAGAAATTCGGCATGCCGTCGCGACGGCGGCCTTGGAGTTCTCATGTCCCAGTCCAAAACCAGACACGCCCGCCTGATCGTCGTCGGCTCGGGGCCGGCCGGCTATACGACGGCGATCTACGCCGCGCGCGCCATGCTGTCGCCCGTCCTGATCTCCGGTTTCGAGCCCGGCGGGCAGTTGATGATCACGACCGACGTCGAGAATTATCCGGGCTTCGCCGAGCCGATCCAGGGCCCCTGGCTGATGGAGCAGATGCGGGCGCAGGCCGAGCATGTCGGCGCCGAACTCGTCTCGGACTACGTGACCAAAGCCGAACTCGGCCAGCGGCCGTTCCGGCTGACCTGCGATTCCGGCGCCGTGTGGACCTGCGACGCGCTGGTGATCGCCACCGGCGCCAAGGCCAAGTGGCTGGGCTCGCCGAGCGAGGAGAAGTTCAAGGGCTACGGCGTCTCGGCCTGCGCCACCTGCGACGGCTTCTTCTATCGCGGCAAGGAGGTCGTCGTGGTCGGCGGCGGCAATTCGGCGGTCGAGGAGGCGCTCTATCTCGCCAATCTCGCCTCGAAGGTGACGGTCGTGCACCGCCGCGACTCGTTTCGCGCAGAGCGCATCCTGCAGGAGCGCCTGTTCGCGCATCCCAAGATCGACGTCGTCTGGAATTCGGCGATCGATGAAATTCTCGGCGCCGAGGCCCCGCTGTCGGTGACGGGCGTGCGGCTCAAGAACGTGAAGACCGGCGCGACGGAGGAACGAAAGATCGACGGCGTATTCGTCGCCATCGGCCATGCGCCCGCGTCAGAGCTGTTCGCCGGTCAGGTGGACATGAAGGCCAATGGCTACATAAAGACCGTTCCCGGCACGACGCAGACCAACGTTCCCGGCGTGTTCGCCGCGGGCGACGTGGCCGACGACATCTACCGGCAGGCGGTGACGGCCGCGGGCCTCGGCTGCATGGCGGCTCTGGAGGCGGAGAAATATCTGGCGGCGCAGGAGTCGCGCGCGGCGGCCGAGTGACCGCGCTCTCAAGAAACACAGCCGCCGGCGCAAAATACCGCTGGAATTGTCCTACAAAAACATGTCATGAATTGGGGGATACAAGAACGTGGCGCATAAGCCGCGCGACCTGAGCGCATAACGCCCGGGCAAAAGGGCGGCCGCCAGGCTGACGAAGGGGAGGATTGCCGTGGATTGGGACAAGCTCCGCGTTTTCCACGCGGCGGCGGACGCCGGCTCTTTTACGCATGCCGGCGAGAGGCTCGGCCTCAGCCAGTCGGCCGTCAGCCGTCAGGTCGGGGCGCTCGAGCAGGACCTCGATACGCCGCTGTTTCATCGCCACGCGCGCGGCCTGATTCTGACGGAGCAGGGCGAGATCCTGCTGCGCACGGTCAAGGACGTGATGAGCAAGCTCGACGCCGCCCGCCTGCGGCTCTCCGAGCAGCGCGAGAAGCCGCAGGGCGAATTGCGCGTCACCACCACGCTCGGCATCGGCGCGAACTGGCTGGCGCCGCAACTCGGCGAATTCCTCGAGCTCTACCCCGAGATCAAGCTGCGGCTGATCCTGACCGACGACGAGCTCGACCTCGGGATGCGCGAGGCGGATGTGGGACTGCGCCTGCGCCAGCCCTCGCAGCCGGACCTCATCCGGCGCCGGCTGTTCACGGTCCACTATCATCTCTACGCCTCCGCCGATTACATCCGCCGGCACGGACAGCCGAAGACGCTCGTCGACCTCGATCATCACCGCATTCTCAGCTACGGCGCGACCGGCGCGAATTTCCTCAACAGCCTCAATTCCCTGCTGACGGCGGGGCGCGACACCAAGAATCCGCGCGTGCCGGCGCTGGCCGTCAACAACATCACGGCGCTGCGCCATGCGGTCGAAGCGGGCGTGGGCATCGCGGTCCTGCCGGAATATCTGCTGGCTGCGGCCGATTCCGGCCTCGTGCAATTGCTTCCGAACGCGGAAATGCCCGAGCTCGAGTGCTATCTGGTCTACCCCGAAGAAATGAAGAACGTCGCGCGCGTGCAGGTGTTCCGCGACTTTCTCGTCGCCAACGCGCAGCGCTGGAAGTATTAGCGCGCTCGATACCTGCCATGCGCGAAGCGCGTGAAGGGTTACGCTGCATGTTGAAGCCGCATGTCTACCATGCGGCTGGTCGGATTGCCGGGGGCGAGCGGCGGGCGCATCATTTGATGGTCGGTTGCGTCGTTCACTGCCTCCCCGGTGAACAAGTTCCCGATCATTCCCTCTTGAAGTCCTCCGGCGTCGTGCCGGGAGCGGCCGGACGAAAGTCCGGCCTTCTTTTTTGTCGTCGGCGGCGGCCGGACGAACATTCGGCCTGCTTTCTTGACGCCGATGACTATTGCGCGGCGCCCGGCAGCTTCTGCGCGGCCTCGAGATGCTTCTTGAGGGTCGGCAGCGTCTTTGCAGCCAGGGCCTTCACCTTGTCGTTGTCCCCGCCGTTCGCCTGCTCGTCGTATCTGGCGATGTCCTTCTGATGGTCTTCGACCATCACGCCGACGAATTCCTTGTCGAAATCCGCGCCGCGTAATTTCTGCAGCTTGGCCTTCGCGTCCTTCGCCTCGGCGGGAATGCCGCCCGGCGCCTTGATCTTCATCTGGCCTGCGAGCTTGCGCGCTTCGGCGCCGGCCTTCTGATGATCGGCCGCGAGCATCTTGCCGTAGTCGCGAACCTCCTTCGATCCGCCGCGCGCGGCGGCGAGACGTCCCATCTGCACTTCGGCGTTGTCGCCTTGAATGGCGTCTTTCAGAAAGTCCTGGGACGAGGCGGCCTGAGTCTGCGCCAGCGCTGGCGTTGCCAGAAGCACGGCGGCTGCAATCATAGCGAGTTTCATTGCTTGCGCTCCCCTTAGAGGGAAGCCAACGTGGCGCGCGCCCGTTCGTTCCAGCGCAGCGGCCGGGGCCGTTCAGTCGAACAGGCTCGAAACCGATTCTTCCTTGGCGGTGCGCGCAATGGCTTCGCCGATCAGCCCCGCGATGGTGATGACGCGAATGTTGCTGGCGAGGCGGACTGCTTCGGTCGGGGCGATCGTGTCGGTGATAACAAGCTCTTTCAGCTTCGACGAGGAGATGCGCGCGACCGCGCCGCCCGACAGAACGCCGTGCGTGATGTAGGCGGAGACGTCCTTTGCGCCCTGCTTGAGCAGCGCCTCGGCGGCGTTGCAGAGCGTGCCGCCGGAATCGACGATGTCGTCGACCAGAATGCAGCTCTTGCCGGCGACGTCGCCGATGATGTTCATCACCTCCGACTCGCCGGCGCGCTCGCGCCGCTTGTCGACGATGGCGAGCTGGGCGTCGATGCGCTTGGCGAGCGCGCGGGCGCGCACCACGCCGCCGACGTCGGGCGAGACGACCATGACGTTCGACAGGTCCTTGTTGCGCTCCCTGATGTCGCGCACCATCACCGGCGCGGCGAACAGATTGTCGGTCGGAATATCGAAGAAGCCCTGAATCTGGCCGGCGTGCAGGTCGACCGTCAGCACGCGGTCGACGCCGGCGCGCGTGATGAGATTGGCGACGAGCTTGGCCGAGATCGGCGTGCGCGAACCCGATTTTCTGTCCTGGCGCGCATAGCCGAAATAGGGAAGGACGGCGGTGATGCGGCGGGCCGACGAACGCCGCAGCGCGTCGGCCATGATGAGGACTTCCATCAGGTGGTCGTTTGCCGGAAACGACGTCGACTGCACGATGAACGTGTCCTGGCCGCGCACGTTTTCCTGAATCTCGACGAAGATTTCCATGTCGGCGAAGCGCCGCACCGAACATTGCGTCAGCGGCGTGCCGAGATAGGCGGCTATCGCTTCGGTCAACTGGCGGTTGGAATTTCCCGCCAGAATTTTCATGCCAGCCATGTCAGCGATCCGAGTAGCGTCCGACCCTTGCCGAATGCGCCGCCTCATAGCAGTCAGTTCGCGTGCGAACAATACGACAGCGGCATGACGGACTTACGAAATCGGTGGAAAGCTGCAAGCGCGTTCTTGCGGCGGCTCAGCGCGTGGCGGCAAGGCCGACCCGTGCGCTCTCCGGCTCCCGCTCCTGCCGGGCGGCGGTCGAGCTGCCGGCCTGCGCGCCGCGACTGCGCGACGTCGCCGAAGAAGCGTTCGAGGCGACGGCGGCGCCTGCCGCGGCTTCCGGCGTATTGGTGAGCGCGTCGGCCAGATCGCTCGCCGTGCGGGCGGCCAGCGCCGAGAGGACCGAATCGTCGGCGGCGGTCCAGGGATCGGCGGCGGCGCCCTTGACCGGCATTTCGTCGGTCAATCGCGCGACGCGCCGCTTGGAGCGGTCGAAGAGGTCCACCACGTACGAAATGCGCGTGACGCCGGGCTCCGCCGCGCCGGCGTCGATATAGGCGCGCACGAGATATTCGGCCTTGGCGGGCTCGACCGTCGTCAGGTCCTGCCCGCCGGCCGATTGCGCGAAAGCGAGGGCGAAACGGTCGTTCACGTCCTGCGGCGCGCCGGCGACGCTGGCCAGCGCAACCGTCGCCCCGCGCGGACTGACGCCCGGCCGGCGGGCGATCTTGGACGGGGCGGCGGCGGGTTCGAGGCGGGCCTGACCGGCGGTGTCGACGCAGCCGGCAAGGGGCAGGCAGAGGGCCGCGCCCAGAAGGCCCGCCGTCGCCGTCAGCTTGCGTCCGATTTGCACGTTCCGTCTCTCCTGGTCCCTCATCCTGAGGCCGCCGCAGGCGGCGTCTCGAAGGACGGTCGGGTCTTCTCCCTCGGCCACCCTTCGAGACGCGCCTTTCAGGCGCTCCTCAGGGTGAGGGAGAGTGGCTTTAACGAAGCGTTAAACATTTGCGGGCGGGCCGTCCAGCGGGTGGAGAGGCGCATGATTAACGGGGCGGCTCAATCCGTCTCCGCAACTTTCCTTGCCACGAAGGTCATGCGCTTCTGGTTGTGCCCGATATTCTGCGCGGCCCGCTCGCACGAAAAATCGTGCTCGGCGAGAATCTCGCGGATGTCCGCTTCGTCGTAGAAGGAGAGGCCGTATTGGGCGCGCAGCGTGCGGTAATCCGACAGCGCGGTGCGCGCGAGGCCGACGATCGAGGCGACGAGGAAACCGCCATGCAGGCCGAAATCGAGCAGCGCGCGGGCATCGTCGAGCGGGCTGACGTCCTTGGGGATGATGTCGGCCAGAACCAGCTTGCCGTCGTCCTTCAGCTTGTCATGGAACGCGCCGAGCAGGCGCGCGAGTTCGGCCTCGCCGACATATTGCAGCACGGAGACGACGACGATCATGTCAAGCGAGCCGTTGGGGATCGCCGCGACGCCGGCCTCGTCCAGCACGACGACGTTGGCGCGCGCGACGTTGGCGGCGACGAGTTTCGCGCGCACGCTCGGGGCGGTGTCGAACAGGAAGAGCTTTGCGCAGCGCCCGGAGAGGTGGGCAGCGCCCAGCGCCTCGCCGCAGCCGTAGTCGAGCACTTGCGCGTCAGGACGCGGAATATGCGACGCAACGCCCTTGGCGACGAGATCGGCGTGCAGCAGCTTGTGGCGTTCGCTGACGTAGAGCGCGTGGTCGCGGTCGAAGAAGTCGCGCCAGGTCATGAATCGCCGTCCGTCACCCCTTCGCCTTGTCCATCATCTCGACGAAGCGCGTGAACAGGTAGTGCGAATCCTGCGGGCCGGGCGAGGCTTCCGGGTGGTGCTGCACCGAGAAGGCCGGGCGGTCGTCGAGCGCGATGCCGCAGTTCGAGCCGTCGAACAGCGAGCGGTGCGTCTCTTTCGCGTTCTTCGGCAGCGTCTCGACGTCGACGGCGAAGCCGTGGTTCATCGAGACGATCTCCACCTTGCCGGTGGTGTAGTCCATGACCGGATGGTTCGCGCCGTGATGGCCCTGATGCATCTTCTTCGTCTTGGCGCCGACGGCGAGCGCCATCATCTGGTGGCCGAGACAGATGCCGAAGGTCGGGACCTTTTCATCGAGCAGCTTCCTGATCGTCGGCACCGAATATGCGCCGGTCGCGGCGGGGTCGCCGGGTCCGTTGGACAGGAACACGCCGTCGGGTTTCATCGCGAGAATGTCGTCGGCGCTCGTCGTCGCCGGCACGACCGTCACGTCGCAGCCCGCGTCGGCCAGCAGCCGCAGGATGTTGCGCTTCACGCCGAAGTCTATGGCGACGACCTTGCGCTTCGGCGCGGTCTGCCGGCCATAGCCTGCGCCCAGCGTCCAGGTCGTCTCGTCCCAGCCGTAACGCTGCGCCGATGTCACGCCCGGCACGAGGTCGAGACCGTCCATCGAGTGGATGCCGGCCGCGCGCTTCTTCAACGCCTCGACGTCGAACTTGCCGTCGGGGCTGTGCGCAATGACGGCGTTGGGCATGCCCTTGTCGCGGATGCGCGCGGTCAGCGCGCGCGTATCGACGCCGCAGATGCCGACGATGCCGCGCGCCTTCAGCCAGGCGTCGAAATGTTTTTGCGCACGAAAGTTCGAGGGGTCGGTGATGGGCGCCTGCAGCACGGTTCCGCGCACGCCCGAGCTTGCCGCCATGTTGACCGTCTCGATGTCCTCGTCGTTGACGCCGACATTGCCGATATGGGGGAAAGTGAAGGTGACGATCTGGCCGGCGTAGGAAGGATCGGTGAGGATTTCCTCGTAGCCGGTCATGGCCGTGTTGAAGCAGACCTCGCCGTCGGCCGCGCCGACCGCGCCGAGCCCGAAGCCCTCGATGACGGTTCCATCGGCCAGGACCAGCAGGGCGGTCGGCGTGCGGACGGACCAGGGAGCGGTCTTTTCGGCTTGATCGGCTGTCATCTGCGCTCTACACCCTTGGCCCTTCAGGACCCCGGCATTTTCGCCCTGCGCCGAAGGGCCCGGCGCTAAGGCGGCGGGCGTCACAGGGCGCGCGACTGTCAGGGGTCGAAATCGGCGCGGAAGCTAGGGGAGGGGCGTCGGGCCGTCAACCCCGCCGGCGCCTGCGTCAACCACGGAATTCGAGAAGCAACATGCGCGAAAAATTCACTTCCGATCTCAAAGAGGCGATGAAGGCCGGCGACAAGATGCGCGTCGCGACGATCCGCCTGATCACCGCCGCGCTGAAGGACCGCGACATTCTCGCCCGCGGCGAGGGCAAGACGGTGAGCGACGAGGACATTCTGGCGCTGCTGCAGAAGATGGTGAAAAGCCGCCAGGAATCGCTCGACATCTACGAGAAGAACAACCGGCCGGAGCTCGCGGCGCAGGAGAAGGGCGAGATCGAGGTCATCTCCTCCTACCTGCCGAAGCAGATGGACGAGGCGGCGGTGGCGGCGGCCATCAAGGCGGCGATCGCCGAAACCGGCGCGGCGTCGATGAAGGACATGGGCAAGGTCGTGGGCGCGCTGAAGGCGAAGTACACGGGCCAGATGGACTTCGCCAAGGCGAGCGCGGCGGTGAAGGCGGCGCTGTCGGGCTGAGCGCCCGTTCATCACCAGCCTTCATGCTGAGGAGCAGGCGAAGCCTGCGTCTCGAAGCATGGGGATTGCGGCCATCCTTCGAGACGCCGCTTCGCGGATCCTCAGGATGAGGATTCTTGAATTTTTCGGCCAGGCTCTCAGGATGAAGATTCGGGGGTCCGGACGGGTTTCGCCTCCACGGACAAGCTGATCTTACCGTTGCGCCTGCACCTGCAATTCTCGGCCTTCTTCCTCGTCGGGCTGGCGACCATCGCCACGCACTACGGCCTGCTGATCGCGCTCGTGCAGGGCTTTCACGTCGCGCCCGTGCCGGCGACGCTGGTCGGCTATGTCGGCGGCGGCTTCGTCTCCTACACGCTCAACCGCGCGCATGTGTTCGAGACCGAGCGCAATCACGCCGCCGCGCTCTGGCGTTTCGTCGGCGTGGCGGCGGTCGGCTTCGTCATAACCGGCCTGTTGATGCACCTGTTCGTGGACCGGCTCGGCGCGCCCTACATTCCCGCGCAATTGGCCACGACCGGCATCGTCATGTTCTGGAGCTTCTTCGGCCACAAGTTCTGGACCTTCGGCGAGAAGATCGGCCGATGAGCGAGGGGCCCGTCCGCCGATCGCCGGATGTAACTCCATAATTGACACTGTCGCGCGATGCGTTACTATCTTGCTCGAATGATCAAGAGCTTTCGCAGCCGTGCGCTCAAGCGGTTTTGGACGAAGAGCGACGCCTCCGGCTTGCGCCGCGATTGGGTGCGAAAGGTCGAACGCCAGTTGACGGTCCTGGACAGCGCGACGAGCCCGGACGAGATGGATGTCGTCACCTACGGGTTTCATCGCCTGACGGGCGATCAGGCAGGGCGCTTCGCCGTGACGGTATCGCGCAACTGGCGGCTGACATTTGCGTTCGACGGGCAGGACGCGATCGACGTCGATCTGGAGGATTACCATGGTCGTTAGGGACAAGAAGCGCCCGCCGGTGCATCCCGGCGAAATCCTGCGCGAAGACGTGTTGCCCGGCCTTGGCATGTCGGTGACGAAGGCGGCCGAAACGCTCGGCGTGACCCGTCAGGCGCTGCACCGCGTGCTGGCGGGAACGGCGGCGATCTCGCCCGAAATGGCGCTGCGGCTCGGCAAGTTCTGCGGCAATGGGCCGGAGGTCTGGCTGCGGATGCAGGCGGGCTATGACCTGTGGCATGCGGAGAAGCGCATCGCGGACGAAATCGCGGGCATCAAGACGCAGCGGGCGGCATGAGCGGACCGCACGCCTTCAGGCTCGCTCCAAAATTGCGAGCCTGAAGGCTCGCGGTCCTCACGGCCATTTCACCGTCGGCGGCATGGACGACAGGATCGAGGCGACATTGCCGCCGGTCTTCAGGCCGAAGATCGTGCCGCGGTCGTAGAGCAGGTTGAATTCCACGTAGCGCCCGCGGCGCACGCATTGCTCCTCGCGGTCGGCCTCGGTCCAGGGTTTGGCGAAATTGTCGCGCACGATCTTCGGATAGATGTCGAGAAAACTCAGTCCGACATCGCGCGTGAAAGCGAAATCTTCTTCCCAGCCGCTGTTGGCGGCGTCGCCGGCGCTGTTCAGGTAATCGTAGAAAATGCCGCCGATTCCGCGCGGCTCGTTGCGATGCTTGAGGAAGAAGTACTCGTCGCACCACGTCTTGTAGTGCGCATAGTCGGCGACGCCGGCGTGGCGCTCGCACGTTTCGCGCATGGCGCCATGAAACGCCCGAGAATCGCGGTCCTCCTGCGTGCGGCGGCGGTCGAGCACGGGCGTCAGATCCGCGCCGCCGCCGAACCAGGCTTTCGTCGTCACGACGAAGCGCGTGTTCATGTGCACGGTCGGAACGCTGGGGTTCCAGGGATGGGCGATCAGCGAAATGCCGCCGGCCCAGAAACGCGGGTCTTCGGCGGCGCCCGGAATCTGCGCGGCAAATTCCGGCGCGAACGTTCCGAAAACGGTCGAGGTGTGCACGCCCGCCTTCTCGAACACGCGGCCCTTCAGGATCGCCATGCGCCCGCCGCCGCCGGGGGCGCCCGTGTGGTCCGTGCGCTCCCACGGCGTGAATTGCGCGCGGCCGGGCGCGGTCGCCTCGGGGAAGAAGGGGCCTGCCGCCTCCTCCTCCAGCGCCTCGAAGGCGCGGAGAATGCGGGTCTGCAGGTCGCCGAACCAACTCGCGGCTTCGGCCTTGCGCGTCTCGAGAATGTCCTGCGTCATGCGGCCAGACATCGAACGGCGACGAGGCGCCGTCAACTCGCCGTTTGCCGCAGCGCCTCGCCCAGGACCATGGCGGCTGCGAACGCCACGTTGAGCGAGCGCAGTTCCGGCCTGATCGGCACGACGAGGCGGGCGTCGGCAGCGGCATGGACGTCCGCCGGCGCGCCGGCCGATTCGCGGCCGACCATGACGACGTCGTCCGGCCGAAAGGCGAAGGCCGTGTAGGGCGTCGCGCCCTGCGTCGTCAGGAGGAGAAGGCGGCGGCCGGCCGCTCGCCGCCAGTCCTCGAAGGCGGCGAAGGACACGTGGCGGGCGATATCCACATGGTCGAGATAATCCATGCCGGCGCGGCGGAAATGGCGGTCGGAGACCGGAAAACCCGCGGGTTCGACGATGGCCGCGCCCACGCCGAGGCAGGCGCAGGCGCGCAGGATCGTGCCGGCGTTCTGAGGAATGTCGGGCTGGAAAAGCGCGAGGATCAGTCGGGTGTCGGCCATCATGTCCGCCCTGTTTTCCTAAGCCTTTGGCATGATGGGCGGTCTATGGACAAGGCGCCGGAACGGTGCGACATAGTGCCCCCGCATAGACATTCGCTGGGGTAGGACAAGAGGCGGCATTGCCGCGCGCGCGTCCTGCCTGTAGAAGCCGATCCGACGACCGCGCGCGCGGTCTCCGAAGCGTAGGGAACTCGCAAGTGGCGACGACATCGACTGCCGAACCGACCCGCAGGGATATGCTTTACATCGCGACCGGCGCGGCGAGCGCGGTGGCCGTGGGCGCCGTCGCCTGGCCGTTCATCGCGCAGATGAACCCGGACGCCTCGACGCTGGCGCTGGCCTCGACCGAGCTCGACATCGGCGCGATCGCCGAGGGCCAGATCGTCACGATCAAGTGGCGCGGCAAGCCGGTCTTCGTCCGTCACCGCACGAAGAAGGAGATCGAGGAAGCGCAGAACGTCGACGTGGCCAAGCTGCCCGACCCGCAGCCCGATTCGGCGCGCGTGAAGAAGCCGGAATGGCTGGTCGTGGTGGGCGTGTGCACGCATCTGGGCTGCATCCCGCTCGGCCACCAGGGCAAGTTCGACGGCTGGTTCTGCCCGTGCCACGGCTCGGACTACGACACGTCCGGCCGCATCCGCCAGGGGCCTGCGCCGCGCAACCTCGAGGTTCCGGAATACGCGTTCCTCTCCGACACCAAGATCAAGATCGGCTGAGCCGGCGCCACGCCCGAGCGAGCCAGACCGCCAAGCATTTCCGAAAGAAGGCGAAAAGATGAGCGGACCTTCGACTTACGTTCCGAAGAGCGCGATCGGCCGGTGGTTCGAGAGCCGGCTGCCTCTCATGGGCTTCGTACACAGCTCCTTCGTCGCCTATCCGACGCCGAAGAACCTGAACTACTGGTGGACCTTCGGCGCCATCCTGTCGTTCATGCTGGTCGCGCAGATCGTCACCGGCGTCGTGCTCGCCATGCACTACACGCCGCATACGTCGATGGCGTTCAGCTCCGTCGAGCACATCATGCGCGACGTGAACTGGGGCTGGATGATCCGCTACCTGCACGCCAACGGCGCGTCGATGTTCTTCCTGGCGGTGTACATCCACATCGCCCGCGGCCTCTACTACGGCTCCTACAAGGCGCCGCGCGAAATCCTCTGGATCCTCGGCGTCATCATCTTCCTGCTGATGATGGCCACCGCCTTCATGGGCTACGTGCTGCCGTGGGGCCAGATGTCCTTCTGGGGCGCGACCGTCATCACCAACCTGTTCACCGCCATCCCGCTGGTCGGCGACGCCATCACCACCTGGCTGTGGGGCGGCTATTCGGTCGACAATCCGACGCTGAACCGCTTCTTCTCGCTGCACTACCTGCTGCCCTTCATGATCGCGGCCGTCGTCGGCCTGCACGTCTGGGCGCTGCATGTCGTCGGCCAGAACAATCCGACGGGCGTCGACATCAAGGACGTCGAGAAGGATTCGGTGCCGTTCACGCCGCATGCGACGCTGAAGGACGCGACCGGCATCGCCGCCTTCGTCATGCTCTACGCCTGGTTCGTGTTCTTCATCCCGAACTTCCTCGGCGATTCCGACAATTACATCATGGCGAACCCGCTGCAGACGCCGCCGCACATCGTGCCGGAATGGTACTTCCTGCCGTTCTACGCGATCCTGCGCGCGATCCCGTCCAAGCTCGGCGGCGTGATCTTCATGTTCGGCGCCATCGTCATGCTGGTGATCCTGCCCTGGCTCGACACGTCGCGCGTGCGCTCGGCGGTCTATCGCCCGGTCTACAAGATCCTGTTCTGGGTCTTCATCGCCTGCGTGATCGGCCTCGGCTATCTCGGCTCGCAGCCTCCGGAAGGCGGCGCGGTGCTCGCGGCGCGCATCCTCACCGCCTACTACTTCATCCACTTCCTCGTGATCCTGCCGCTGCTCGGCCTGTTCGAGACGCCGAAAGAGGTTCCCGCCTCGATCAACGACGCCGTCCTCGCCAAGCATGCGTCGAGCAAGGCCTGAGCCGAACCGCCAAGACAGGAAGAACAACATGCTCTCCAAGACCTCTCTCGGCATGATGGCGGCGGCGCTCATGGGCGCCGCGCTGATCGGCGCGCCGGCCTTCGCGGAGGAAGGCTCCTCGCACGACTCGCCCAAGCCGCCGCGGCTCTCGTGGTCCTTCGCCGGCTTCTTCGGCAAGTACGACCAGGGCCAGTTGCAGCGCGGCTTCAAGGTGTTCCGCGAAGTCTGCGCCAATTGCCACGGCGCCGAAAAGCTCGCTTTCCGCAACCTGTCGGAACCCGGCGGTCCTGAATTCTCCGAAGCGCAGGTCAAGGCGCTGGCCGCGCAGTACAAGGTGAAGGACGGCCCGAACGACGCCGGCGACATGTTCGAGCGGCCCGCGCGTCCCTCCGACAACTGGCCGTCGCCCTTCCCGAACGACAACGCGGCGCGCGCGGCCAACGGCGGCGGCCTGCCGCCCGACATGTCGGTGCTCGCCAAGGCGCGCTCCTACAAGCGCGGCTTCCCCTGGTTCGTGCTCGACGCCCTGCCGGGCATCCAGTACCAGGAGCACGGCGTGGACTACATCGCCGCGCTGATGCAGGCCTACCAGGACGAGCCGCCGCACGGCGTGAAGCTCGACGCCGGCCAGTACTGGAACGACATCATGCCGGGCAACCGCATTGCGATGCCCAAGCCGATCAGCGACGGGCAGGTCGACTATTCCGACGGCACGCCGGCGACCATGGAAAACTATTCCAAGGACGTCTCCGCCTTCCTGATGTGGATGGCCGAACCGAAGCTCGACCAGCGCAAGAAGACCGGCTTCCGCGTGCTGGCGTTCATGGCGATCCTGACGGGCCTGCTTTACGCCACCAAGAAGCGGGTGTGGGCGAGCACGCCGCACTGAGCGGGTCGAACGAAACGAAGAAGGCCCCGGAAACGGGGCCTTTTTTGTTGCGGCTTGGCCCCCTCCCTTTCCCTCCCCCGCTTCGCGGGAGAGGGGACGGCAAAGGTCCGCATGAACTGCCCGGGTCCGCTCCCTCTCCCGCGAAGCGGGGGAGGGTTGGGGAGGGGGCGCCGCGGCGCGCAACCGCCTTGCCTTTTGCGGCCTCGCCCCGCATACCCCGCCCAACCTCTTTCCTCCTGACGACCGGACCGAACCATGGGCTTCAAATGCGGTATCGTCGGCCTGCCGAATGTCGGCAAGTCGACCCTGTTCAACGCGCTGACGCAGACGGCGGCGGCGCAGGCGGCGAATTATCCATTCTGCACGATCGAGCCGAACGTCGGCGACGTCGCCGTGCCCGACATGCGCCTTGAAACCCTGTGCAGGATTGCAGGCTCGAAAGAGATCATTCCGACGCGGCTGACCTTCGTCGACATCGCCGGCCTCGTGCGCGGCGCCTCGAAGGGCGAAGGGCTCGGCAACCAGTTTCTCGCCAATATCCGGGAATGCGACGCCATCGCCCATGTCGTGCGCTGTTTCGAGGATAGCGACATCACCCATGTCGACGGTCCCGTCGATCCGATCCGCGACATCGAGACGATCGAGACGGAGCTGATGCTTTCCGATCTCGAGAGCCTCGAGAAGCGCGTCGTCAACCTGGAAAAGAAGGCGCGCGGCGGCGACAAGGAATCGAAGGAGACGCTGGCGCTGGTCGAGCAATGTCTCGCGCTGCTGCGCGAGGGCAAACCTGCGCGCGTCGCCGTCGCGGCGAGCCCGGAAGAACGCAAGGCCTTCGCGGCGTTGGGCCTGCTATCGTCCAAGCCCGTGCTCTATGTCTGCAACGTCGAAGAATCGTCAGCCGACAAGGGCAACGAATTTTCCGCGAAAGTCTTTTCACGCGCCAGGGAGGAGGGCGCCGAGGCGGTCGTCGTCTCCGCCAAGATCGAGAGCGAGATCGCCGTGCTGCCGGGCGACGAGCAGAAGGATTATCTCGAAGCCGTCGGCCTGCAGGAGCCCGGCCTCAATCGCGTCATTCGCGCGGGCTACGAGCTGCTGCACCTCGTGACCTACTTCACCGTCGGTCCGAAGGAGGCCCGCGCCTGGACGATCGAGAAGGGCACGCGCGCCCCGCAGGCGGCCGGCGTCATTCACACCGACTTCGAGAAGGGCTTCATCCGCGCCGAAACCATCGCCTACGACGATTACGTCGCCAACAAGGGCGAGGCGGGCGCGCGCGAAGCCGGCAAGTTCCGCCTCGAGGGCAAGGACTACGTCGTCGCGGACGGCGACGTGCTGCACTTCCGCTTCGCGAACTAGGCGCCGCGCGCTACCAGCGGCGCCAGCCACGGTGGCCGTACCAGCCGCCGCCCCAACCGCCGCCCCAACCGTAATAGGCGGGATAGCCGTATCCGTAAGCCGGATAGCCGTAGGCCGGGTAAGCGTAGGGGTAGTAGCCCGGATCGTAATAATCGTAGGCCCCGGCCGCGGCGATGCCGCCGAGGACCGCCCCCGCTATCGCCAGACCCGGATTATAGCCGTAGCGGTAGCGGCGTGGGTAATAGCGATGGCGCACATAGTGGCGGCGATGCACGACGCGGCCCCGGTAGCGGACCTGTTCGATCGGCGCGCCGGCGCGCACGAGATCGGCGGGCGCAACGCCGAGCGGCGCCGCGCTTGCGGGCGCAGAGGGCGCGGCAAGGAGCAGCGCGGACGTCGCTGCCGCGAGAAGCCCGGCCTTGAGTGGAAGCATCATGACGACCTCCTTTCAGGAGCGGCGCATGATCGTCGCGGCGAACACGACGCGGACGCCATGCTGGACCAGTCAAGTCTAGATGGCGTCGTCGTCACGCATTTCCAAGCGCTGCCGTGCGCGCGGCGCCGGCGCAAACGATTCATTTGAGGTCGCCGCGGGGTCGAGCCCCCGAATTCGTCAGGCTTCCGAACCGGTTTTTGTGGACGCGGCGCCCGCGATTGCCGAAAAGGAGAGGCGGGCCGCAGGGATGCTTGACGACTGGCCAATCTGTCCGAACTATGTCAATAGCGCTGACTTAATTCTGGATGCAAGGACGTGGAAACCGCGTTGCAGGGCAAACATAGGGCGCAGGCCGAGAGCGCCGACGCCGATCCGATGTTCGACCTGATCGAGCTTCTGTTCTTCGCCTATCGCGATTTCGTGGGCGACGCAGACCGGCTGCTCGAAAGCTACAAGTTCGGGCGCGCGCATCATCGCGTCCTGCATTTCGTCAACCGCCATCCCGGCCTGACGATCGCCGAACTGCTCGACATCCTGAAGATCACGAAGCAGAGCCTCAGTCGCGTGCTCAAGGAATTGCTCGACCAGAATTTCGTGGAGGCGCGCGCGGGCGTGGCGGACAGGCGCCAGCGCCATCTCTATCCGACCGCCAAGGGCCGCAAGCTCGCGCTCGATCTCGCGCAATTGCAGTCGCGTCGTTTTTCGCGGGCGCTCGACGCGCTGCCGGTCAATGCGCGCGCCGACGCGATACGCTTTCTCATGGCGATGATCGATCCCGCCGATCAGGAAGAGGTGAAATCCCTGGTCTGGCCGCCAGGCGCGCGGACAGCCTCATGAGCGCGCGCCCGTCCGCCGCAGCGCTGCCGGACGATGCGCCGCATCTGCTCGTGGTCGACGACGACCTGCGCATTCGCACCCTGCTCACCCGCTATCTGGCGCAGGCCGGCTATCGCGTGACGGCGGCGGCGAACGCGGCCGAAGCGCGGCAGCGCATGACCGCGCTTTCCTTCGATCTCATCGTGCTCGACGTGATGATGCCCGGCGAGAGCGGCGTCGATTTCGCCCGCAGCCTGCGCGCCGCGGACACGCGCTGTTCCCTGACGCCGATTCTCATGCTGACAGCGCGCACCGGCGTCGACGACCGCATTCTCGGGCTCGAGGCAGGGGTCGACGACTATCTGCCGAAACCGTTCGAGCCGCGCGAACTCGCGCTGCGCATCGCCGCCGTCCTGCGCCGCGCCGCGCCGCCTGCGCCGGCGCCTGTCGCGCAAGCCGCGCGCTTCGGCGCTTGCGAGTTTCTTGTGGCGCGCGGCGAATTGCGGCGCGACGGCGAGGCCGTCCGCATCACCGATCGCGAGCGCGACATCCTGCGCGCGCTGGTGGCGGCGAACGGCGCGCCGGTCGCGCGCGTGGCGCTGGCGGGCGATGCGGCCGGCGAACGGACGATCGACGTGCAGGTGACGCGCCTGCGCCGCAAGATCGAGACGGACCCCGGCAATCCGCTGCTCTTGCAGACGGTGCGCGGCGCGGGCTATCGGCTGGCGCTCGACCAGGGCGGACATTCATGAAATTCATCGAGCATCCAGCCATCGCCACGCCGCGCCGGATCTGGCGCGGCTTTGCGCTGTGGCTGCGCGCCAAAATGCCGAAGGGCCTGTTCGCGCGCTCGCTGCTCATCGTCATCCTGCCGATGCTGCTGTTGCAGACGGCGGTGGTCTATTTCTTCATGGAGCGGCACTGGCAGGCGATCACCATCCGCCTGTCGCGGATGCTGACTCAGGAAATCGCCGCGATCATCGACGTCTACGAATCCTATCCGCAGGACAAGGACGCCGCGCAGCTCACCCGCATCGCCGCGCAGCGCATGAGCCTGCAAATCTTCATCACGCCGCCGGGGCCGCTGCCGCCGCCGCTGCCCAAGCCGTTCTTCTCGCTGCTCGACAACGTGCTGTCGCAGCAAATCCGCGCGCAGATCAACCGTCCCTTCTGGATCGACACGGTCGGCGCCTCGAACGTCATCGAAATCCGCGTGCAACTGAAAGACGCGCAATTGCGCGTCTACGCCTCGCGCAACCAGGCCTACGCCACCTATTCGTCGATCTTCATCGGCTGGATGGCCGGCACGGCGCTGGTGCTGATCGGCGTCGCGGTCCTGTTCCTGCGCAACCAGATCAAGCCGATCCGCAGGCTGGCGGAGGCGTCGGAAGCCTTCGGCAAGGGACGCGAGATCGCCTTCCGGCCGTCGGGCGCGCGCGAGGTGCGGCAGGCAGGCCTCGCCTTCGTCGACATGAAGCGGCGGCTCGAACGCGCGATGGAGCAGCGCACCGCCATGCTCAACGGCGTCAGCCACGACCTGCGCACGGTGCTCACGCGCTTCAAGCTGTCGCTGGCGCTGCTCGGCGAGGGGACGGAGCAGGAGGCGATCGCGCGCGACATCGCCGAGATGCAGCGGATGCTCGAAGCCTACCTGTCTTTCGCGCGGGGCGATGGCGGAGAGGCTGCGATCGACACCGACGCGCGCGCGTTGATCGGCGATCTCGTCGCCGACGCCGAACGGCACGGGGCCGCGACGCGCTTCGCCTATGCCGGCGAGAGCCGCGCCATTCTGCGCCCGGACGCCTACCGGCGCTGCCTCGCCAATCTCATCGGCAATGCGCAGCGCTACGCCAGGCGCGTGGAAGTGAGCGCGACGCGCGACGACAAGCGGCTGACCGTGCATGTCGACGACGATGGCCCCGGCATTCCGCCCGAACAGCGCGAGGACGCATTCCGGCCCTTCTACCGCCTCGACGAGGCGCGCAACCAGGACACGGGCGGCGCGGGCCTCGGGCTCGCCATCGCCCGCGACATTGCGCGCGCGCATGGCGGCGACGTGACGCTGGACGCAAGCCCGCTCGGCGGCCTGCGCGCGACGGTGAGCGTGCCGGTTTAATTGGACTGCGCGCGCTTTCCGGCCGTCAGTGCGAGCCCGACGGAAGTCGGCTGTTGCCGGCTTGGTCTGATAGCGGCGCAATCCATCGCCGGAACGTGCGTAGATGCGGGGATGGATCGCCGCGTCGCCTTTCGGCGCCTCGCGATGACGGTTGTCTCAGGCGTCCGACGCTTCCTTGCCGCTCGCCTTGGCCCTGCGGTCGCTGACCAGGCGCAGGCCCGCGCTGACCACGCCGCGTGCGAGAGAGCGCAGCGGCGAGGTCAGGCGATCGACGTCCTCGGCGCGCGCGACCAGCATGTCGCCGCGCCGTAGCGTGCGATCGAGTTCGGCCATGGTGACGGCCATGCCGGGATCGTCGTCGGCGAGCCAGACGTTGACGAGCCGCGCCCAGGCGAGCGTCAGCCCCTGCAGTTTCAGCGCGCCGACGGGCCCTTCGCTGTCGGCGCCCGCCGCCTCCAGCATGAAACGCATGGAATTGAGCGCCATAGCGTTGAGACGCGCGGCGGCGATCGGCTCGCGCCGCGCCCAGGCGACGATGCTCTCGATCGCGGCGCGATAGGGCGCGAGCGCATCGAAGCGGCGCATCAGCACGTCGAACAGCCGCTCCTTCGTGTTCTCGTCGGCCATGTCGGCCGTCGTCCCGTCGAGCACGATGCGGTCGATGCGGCGATTGAAGGCGGCGAGAACCGCGCCCTTGGACGGGAAGGCATCGCGAAAATCGGCGAGAGAGACGCCCGCGCGGTCGGCAATGGCGCTGATTGTCACCTCGTCGAAGGATTGCTCGGCGGCCAATTCCATCAAGGCGTCGACGATCCTGTCGCGATCGCTGCGCGGCGCGGCGTTGGAGGCGGCGGTCTTTTTCGTGGCGCGGGCCATGGCGCTGTCTCTCGGGTTGCGGCTTGTTCCAATTCTATCTAGTCCGCCGACCCGCCGCCACCAAGACGGGCGCTACTTCGACATGACGTGGTCGGGCAGCCAGGTGGCGATGCCCGGAAAGAAGCAGAGAGCCAGGATGGCGACCATCATCAGCAGCACGAAGGGGACCGCGCCCCAGATGATGTCGGACAGCGGAATGTCGGGCGCGATGTTGCGGATGACGAAGATGTTGAGGCCGACCGGTGGATGGATCAGGCCCATTTCCATGACGATGGTCATGACGACGCCGAACCAGATGAGGTCGAAGCCGGCGGCCTTCAGCGGCGGCAGGATAATCGGCGCGGTCATCAGGATGATCGAGACCGGCGGCAGGAAGAAGCCGAGCACGACGACGAGGCCGAGGATGGCGGCGAGCAGAACCCATTTCGAGGGCTGCATGGCGACGATGGATTCCGCCGCCGATTGCGAGATGTGCAGGTAGCTCATCACGTAGGAATAGAGCAGCGACATGCCGATGATGAGCATCAGCATGGTCGATTCCCGCATGGTCGAGACGAGGATCGGCTTGAGGTCGGTCGGCCGCCAGACGCCGTAGATCATCGCGATCAGCGCCAGCGCGAGAATGGCGCCGAGGCCCGCGGTTTCCGACGGCGTGGCGAAGCCGCCGTAGAGCGCGATCATCACGCCGGTGAGCAGGATGACGAAGGGCGCCACGCGCGGCAGCGTGCCGAGCTTCTCCGCCATCGTGTAGGCGTGCGTCTCCAGGATTTCCGAACGCTTGCCGTGCGTCTCATAAGCGAGTTTCGCCGCGGCGTATTCCTGGCGGAAGCGCACCATGGCGTAGCCGGCGAACAGCCCTACCAGCAGCAGGCCCGGGCCGATGCCGGCGAGGAACAGTCGGCCGAGCGATTGTTCGGCTGCGACCGCGTAGAGGATCATGGTGATGGAGGGCGGCAGCAGGATGCCGAGCGTGCCGCCGGCCGCGATCACGCCTGCCGCGAAGCCGCCGGAATAGCCGCGCCGCCGCATTTCCGGAATGCCGGCCGAGCCGATGGCGGAGCAGGTGGCGGGCGAGGAGCCGGCCATGGCCGCGAAGATCGCGCAGGCGAAGACATTGGCGATGCCGAGGCCGCCGGGCACGCGATGCATCCAGGCGTGCAGCGCGGAGTAAAGGTCCTGGCCGGCGCGCGACTTGCCGATGGCCGCGCCCTTGAGGATGAACAGCGGGATCGACAGCAGCGTGATCGAGGCCATCTCCTCGTAGACGTTCTGCGTGACCGTATCGAGCGAAGCCGCCGGCATGAAGAAAAGCATGAAGACGAGCGCGACGCCGCCGAGCGCGAAAGCGATCGGCATGCCCGAGAACATGACGACGAGCGTGGCGGCGCCGTAGAGCAATCCTGTCGTCAGTACGCTCACGACCGCCTGTCTCCGGAAAAAGCGACCGCGATCTGCACGGCGATCTGGATGGACAGAAGCGTCATGCCGGCGGCCATCAGGGCGTAGGGAATCCACAGCGGCGGCGCCCAGGTGGAGGACGTCACCTGACCGTCGACCCAGGCCTCGTGGAACAGCGTCCAGCTCTTCCACGCGAAGAAGGCGCAGAAGGCGAAGGAGAGAACATCCACGATCGTGAGGCGGATGCGGTTCGCGGCCGGCGACAGCAGTTCGGCGAAGGCTTCGATGCCGACATGGCCGCGCCGCTCCTGCACGAAGGCGGCGGTCATGAAGGTCGCGCCGACGAGCAGGAAGACTGCGGCCTCGTCCTGCCAGTAGGTCGGCGCCTTGAAGAGATAGCGCACGAGCACGCTGTAGGAGAGCACGAGGCTCGCCGCGATGGCGGCGAGGCCGGCGAGCGCCATGATGGCGCCGTTGACGGCGGCGAGCGCGCGCGAAAGGCGCGCCAGCAGGCCGGAGCCCGCCGGCAGGTCGGCGTTCTCGCGATAGACCGGCGCGCCGGACATCAGGCGTCTTCGGCGAGCTTGATGAGTTTCGCGCAGCCCGCGTTCTTGGCGGCGTAATCCTTCCAGGCGGTGTCGCGCGCGATCGCCTTCCATTTCTCGAGCACGTCGTTCTCGAGCGGATGCACCTGCGCGCCGGCCTTCTTGTAGACCTTCACCACCTCGTCGTCGTCGGCGATGGCGGCCTGGCGACCGAAGGCCTCCATCTCCTCGCCGACCTTGAGCAGCAGGTCCTGATGGGCCTTCGGCATCTTGTCGAAGATCGCCTTCGACATGAGCAGGGGCTCGAACATGAACCAGTAGGACTTGCCGCCCCCTGCGGTCAGGTGCTTGGCCAATTCCTCGAGACGGAAGGAGATGAGGCTCGTCGAGGAGGTGAGGCCCGCGTCGCAGGCGCCGGTCTGCATGGCGGCATAGAGTTCGTTGGAGGGCAGCGACAGCACGGCGGCGCCGGCGGCCTGCAGGACCATGTCCATCTCGCGCGAGCCGCCGCGGATCTTCATGCCCTTGGCGTCCTCGGGCGCGACCATCTGGCGCGCGCGGCTCGCCACGCCGCCGGCCTGCCAGACCCAGGTGAGAATGACCACGCCCTTGTCGGCGAGATAATTGGCAAGCTCCTTGCCGACCGGCTTGGTCTTCCACCCCAGGCCCTGATCGTAGGAATTCACCAGGCTCGGCATCAGGCCGATGTTGGTTTCGGGCGCCTCGCCGCCGGCGTAGGGCAGGGGAAAGAGCGAGGCGTCGAGCGCGCCCTTGCGCAGCGCGGAGAATTGCGCGTTGGTCTTCATCAGCGAGGAATTGGCGTAGACCTCGACGTTGATGTCGCCGTTCGAGCGCTTGCCCACTTCCGCCGCGAAGCGCCGGCAGAGCCGGTCGCGGAAATCGCCCTGGTCGATCGTGCCGCCGGGGAACTGGTGCGAAACCTTGATGGTCGTGGCCGCGCGCGCTGCGCCTGCGCGGAGCAGCGCCGGCGCGGCAAGCGTTCCGGCGACAAAGTGACGACGATCGAGCGCCATGATTATCCTCCCTCTATTTCAGCGATTTAGAGCAAGAGGCCGACAGGATGTCAAAGCGCCGCCATGCTAGCCCGCCAGCGCCTTGGCGCGGGCGTCGGCGGCGGCGACGGCGCGCTCCATCAGGGGCTTCAGGCCATCGTCCGCCATCAGGACGCGCAGCGCCGCCTCGGTCGTGCCGCCGGGCGAAGTGACGTTGACGCGCAATTGCGCGGGCGGCGTTTCCGGCGAGCGGTACATGAGTTCGCCCGCGCCCTCGACGGTGGCGCGCGCCAGACGCGCGGCGAGATCGGCGGGGAGGCCCGCCGCAGCGCCGGCCGCGGCGAGGCATTCGGCAAGCAGAAAGACGTAAGCCGGGCCGGAGCCCGAAACGGCAGTGACCGCATCGATCAATTTTTCGTCGGCCACCCATTCGACCGAGCCGACGGCCGCCAGCAGCTTGTGCGCCATCTCGCGCTGGGCGCCGGTCACGCCGGCGCTCGCCGCGGCGCCGGTCACGCCGCGCCCGATGGCCGCCGGCGTATTCGGCATGGCGCGCACGACGCCGCCCGCCCTCGGGGCGCGCGCGGCGAGATCGGCGATGCTCTTGCCGGCAAGGATCGAGACGATCAGAGTCTGCGGGCCGGCGAGCGCCGACAGGCGCGGCGCGGCCGCGTCCAGCGTCTGGGGCTTGATGGCGACGACGAGAATTTGCGGCGCCCGAACCGAACTTTCGTCGGGATTCAGTCTTATCCCCTTCTCGGCGCAGAGAGCTGCGAGTTCGGGATAGGGCGAAGGCTCGATGACGGCGACGTTCGGGCCGGCGAATCCGAGCTTCGCCCAGCCCTGCAACATGGCGAAGCCCATCCTGCCCGCGCCGACGAGAACGATGGAAATGTTTTCAGTGCTCATGCGTTGGGGTTCCATGGCCATCATGCCGGTCGACATAGGCGAGCGCCTCGTCCTTCACCGCCTTCATGGCGAGCGAGGAGCGGACGTTGCGCACGTTGGGCGTCGCCGTCAATTCGGCGACAAAACCCTGAAATGCGTCGAGATCGGGCGCGACGCACTTGAGAATGAAGTCGGTCTCGCCCGACACCGTCCAGCATTCGCGCGCCGCGCGCCATCCGGCGACGCGGGCGGCAAAGGCGGCAAGCTCCGCCTCGGTCTGCTGGTCGAGCTGGACGAAGACGAAAAAGACGACGGCCAGGCCGACGGCGCGCGTATCGACGAGGGCGCGATAGCCGGCGATCACGCCCGCTTCCTCCAGCGCGCGCACGCGGCGCAGGCAGGGCGGCGCAGAGATGCCAACGCGCCGCGCCAACTCTACATTGGTCATTCGGCCGTCCGCCTGCAGCTCGGCCAGAATGGCGAGATCGATCGCATCCAGCCGCACGGTCAAGCCTCGTCCCCTTGATCGAAAGGAGCAAAGGTCTAGACGTGAACGCCGCCTCCGACAATGCGCAGAGCGCGCGAAAATTTCTGGTCGGCGCCTCCTGTTGGGTGCTGACGGACGGCAAGGCCGGCGACGCGGCGCCTTGTCTCGGCCTGGCGCGGGCGCTGGGCCTCAGCGCCGAGATGCGGGTGGTGCGTCCGCGCGCGCTGTTTGCGGCTTTCGCGCCGCGCGGACCGATCGACCCGGCGGAACGGCCGACGGCGCCGGGCAGTCCGATCGCGCCGCCCTATCCCGAGGTGCTGATCGCTTCGGGCCGCCGCGCAATTCCCTATCTGCGCTACGTGCGGCGCATGTCTGGCGGCAAGACCTTCACGATCTTTCTCAAGGACCCGCGCATCGATCCGCGCGTCGCCGATGTCGTGTGGGTCGCAGAGCACGACCGCACGCGCGGCGACAATGTGGTCGCCACGCTCGCCGCGCCGCATGTGGTGACGCATGAGGCGCTGGTGGCGGCGCGCGAAAATCCGGATCCGCGCATCGCCTCCCTGCCCGAGCCGCGCATGGCGTTGCTGCTCGGCGGCGACAGCCGTCACTATTCGTTCCACGAAAAGGACTGCACCTCGCTGGTCGGCGTCGTCGAAAGCATGATCCTGGCCGGCGCGGGCGCGATGATCACGCCTTCGCGCCGCACGCCGCCGCAATTGCTGGCCAAGATGCGCGGCGTCTGCGCGGACGCGCCCAAGCATACGTTCCTGTGGGACGGAACCGGGGAAAACCCGTATGTGCAGATGCTGGCGCACGCCTCGACCATCGTCGTCACCGCCGACAGCACCAACATGGTCGGCGAGGCGATCGCCACCGACGCCCCGGTCATGGTCTACGAGCCGACCGGCGGCAGCGCGCGGCTGACGCGCTTCATCCGCGCGCTGGTCGCCGACGGGCGGGTGCGCAAATGGCGCGGGCGCCTCGAAAGCTGGCCCTGCCACGCGCATGACGACACACCCGCCATCGCCGACGAGGTCGCGCGGCGCTACGCGCTGTTCCGGGCGCAGCGCTGATCGCGCGCTCGTGATTTGTCCGTGATGCCGCGGGCTACTAGGTCTCAGGCAGAAGAATCGCGCCGAGGCGTCGCTCATGCTGATCAAGATCCGAAAATCCTGGGAAATCCCGGAGGCGCGTGCGACGCCCGAACATCTGTTCCTGAACCGCCGCAGCGTGTTGGCCGGCGCGGGCGCCATCGGCGGCGCGCTGGCGCTGCCTTCGTTCTCGTCCGCGGCCGACGATCCTTCGGCCGCGCTTTATCCGGCGCAGCGCAACGAAGCCTACACGCTCGACCGCGCCGTGACGCCGGAAAAGATCACGGCGCATTACAACAATTTCTACGAATTCGGCATGTCCAAGCAGATCGCCGACGGCGCGGCGGCGCTGAAGACGCGACCGTGGAGCGTGAAGATCGACGGGCTCTGCAACGCGCCGCAGGAGATCGCCATCGACGATCTTCTCAAGCGTATGCAGATCGAGGAACGGCTCTACCGCCACCGTTGCGTGGAAGCCTGGTCGATGGCCGTGCCGTGGAGCGGCTTTGCGCTGTCGAAGATCGTCGCGCTCGCCGATCCCAAGCCGGAGGCGAAATATCTGCGCTTCGAGACGTTCAAGGACCCCAAGGTCGCGCCGGGCCAGCGTCAGGTCTGGTATCCCTGGCCCTATGTGGAAGGCGTGACGGTCGAGGAAGCGAAGAACGATCTCGCCTTCATGGTCACGGGCGTCTACGGCAAGCCGCTGCTCAACCAGTACGGCGCGCCGATCCGTCTCGCGCTGCCGTGGAAATACGGCTTCAAGTCGATCAAGTCGATCGTGCGTATTTCCTTCGTCGCGGAGCAGCCGCTCAGCTACTGGCAGCAATTGCAGGGCGGCGAATACGGCTTCTGGGCGAACGTCAATCCGCAGGTGCCGCATCCGCGCTGGTCGCAGGCGACGGAGGAAGTGATCGGCACGGGCGCCCGCGTGCCGACGCAGCTCTACAACGGCTACGCCGAGCAGGTGGCGGGACTGTACAAGGGCATGGATCAGGGACGGGCGCTGTTTTTCTGAAATCGCTTTTTCCCTCTCCCGCAAGCGGGAGAGGAGCGTCGCGGCTCATCCCGCCTTCAGCGTCCTCGAAATGATGTTGCGCTGAATTTCCGACGTGCCTTCGCCCATCAGGTAGACGAGCGCGTCGCGGTGGACGCGGCCGACCGGATATTCGCGCATGAGGCCGGCGCCGCCGAGCACGCGGATGGCGCTTTCCGAGACGCGCACGGCGGCTTCCGAGCAATGCAGCTTGATCTTGGACGCCAGCGCCATGTCGCATGTGCCCTGATCGACGCGCCAGGCGCCGTGATAGACCATCCATTTCATCGTCTCGACTTCCGTCGCCATGTCGGCGAGACGGTGCGCGACGGCCTGATAGTCGATGATCGGCTTGCCGCGCACGAGGCGGGTCTTCGCATAGTCGAGCGCGACCTCGTAGGCGTTGCGCGCCATGCCCAGGCAATTCGCCGAGACGCCGACGCGATTTTCGGCCAGCGCCTCCATCACCAGATGATACGAGCCTTCTTTGCCGCCCAGCAGCGCCTCGTCGGGCACGAAGGCGTCGGCGATGTGCACGAGGCCGGTTTCGGAGGCGCGGATGCCTTCCTTGTCGAGCTTGGAAATGGCGATGCCGGGATTGGGCAGGTCGACGATGAACAGGCTGATCGCGTCGCTGGTCAATTCGGGCCTGGTGCGCGCGGCGAGCAGCAGGAAATGCGCGAAGGGCGCATTGGTGATGTAGAGCTTCGCGCCGTTGAGCTTCCAGCCGCCGGCGACCTTCTCCGCTTTCGTTTTCAGCGCGCGCGTGTCGGAGCCGCCGTCGGGTTCGGACAGGGCGAACGCGGCGATCGCCTCGCCGCGCAGCGCGGCGGAAAACCACCGCTCCTTCTGGTAATCCGTGCCGCCGCGCCAGATCGGCCAGATGCCGATATGGGTGGCCGCCGACCAGGCGGCCGAGATCGACTGGCAGACGCGGCTCATCTCCTCGCGCACGATGCAGTCGGTCACCTTGTCCATGCCCGCGCCGCCGTCCTCTTCCGGATAGCGGATGCCCATCAGGCCGACCTCGGCGAATTTCGCAAAGAGATCGACGGGGAAGGTTTCCGTCTCCTCGATCTCGCGCACGCGCGGCGCGATGTGCTTCTGCGCGAAGCGGATGACCGTCTCGCGCACCTGTTCCTGCGCCGGCGTGAAGGCAAAATCCATGAGCGTCCGTCCCGGTTCTTCTGGCCGCCGCGCGTCATCGAATTTCGCGCAACGAAACGGGCGCTTGCGCGCCTCTGTTCTTTTTCGGGGGGCGCGGGCTACGGGTCTTTGATCCTGATCAGGGCTGAAGGCTCATGGCGCGATCGCCATGTCCACTTCAGCGCCGCGGCCGATGGAGCGCAGGCTCTGGGCGTAGGTCGGGAAATTGACGAGCTGCCGTCCGTAGAGCCGCCGCATGGCCTCGAACAGATCGCCGTCGCGGCCGAGCGCCTCGTCGGCGAGCCGCACCATCAGCGAGTTCGGCCAGGAGCGCTTGCGGATATCGTAGACGCGCGCGAAAACCTCGTCGCCGGACAGGTCGGGATCGCTCTGGGCGATCAGCATTCCCATGGCCGCGGTCGAGCGCGACATGCCCATGTGGCAATGGACGAGCAGATGCTTTTCGCCCGGGTGGGCGGCGATTCCGCGGCCGTAGTCGAGGATGGCGACGACGTCGCGCGCCGTCGGCAGGACGACGCCGGGGCGTTCGGCGATCTCGTCGCAGAAGCGCAGCACGTGGCGGCGATGCGCGGGCCAGGCGCCGAAGGCCTGCGGTTCGGGCATGTCGGGGTCGAGGATGCTGAGCACGTCGGTCACGCCGCGCATGTCGTGCTCGGGCAGTTCGGCTATGCCGCAGACGGTGAGCAGGGAAATCCGGTGGTCGGACATGGATCGTTCCAGGGGAGATGCGAGGCGCGATTATAGGGCATGTCAGCTACGCGGAAACCGCGCGAGCTTGTTCGCAGGCGCGCCAGCGGCCAAAATAGGCGCACGAAATGAATGCGCGGCCGAGGCCGCCGCCGACACAGGACAGATAATGGACCATCCGCCAGACACGTTGCGCTACCCCTTCGCCGCGCCGCCCGAGCCCGGAACGATGGCCGAGGTCGCGCCGGGCATTTTCTGGACGCGCATCGCGCTGCCGTTCCAGCTCAACCACGTGAATATCTACATTCTGGACGACGGCGACGGCTGGGCCGTCGTCGATACCGGAATCGACAACAAGGCGACGCGGGCGGCGTGGGAAGCGCTGGCGGCGGGCCCGCTGGCGGGGCGGCGCATCACGCGGCTCATCGTCACGCATTTTCATCCCGACCATATCGGCCTCGCCGGCTGGCTATGCGAGCGGTTCGACATGCCGCTCGTCACGACGCAGACGTCCTATCTCGGCTGCCTCAACATTTCGCTCAGTCCCGGCGCGCTCGACGCCAAGCCCTATCGCGATTTCTATCTGCGGCACGGCCTCGACGAACTGACCACCAATCTCGTCGTCACCAACGGGCATGGCTACCTGCGCATGGTCTCGCCGCTGCCGCCGACGTTCCAGCGCATCGTGGCCGGCGACAGGCTGCAGATCGGCGGGCGCACGTTCGAGATCATCACCGGCGACGGCCACGCGCCGGAGCAGGCGATGCTGTGGTGCGCGGAGGAGAAGATCTTTCTCGCCGCCGACCAGGTGCTGGCGAAAATCTCGCCCAACGTCAGCGTCTGGGCGGTCGATCCGGACGGCGATCCACTCGGTCTCTATCTGCGCTCGCTGCGCGAACTGCACGCGCTGCCCGAGGACGCGCTGGTTCTGCCCGGCCATCAATTGCCGTTCTACGGCCTGCACAAGCGCGCCGACGAACTCGCCGCGCATCACGAGAGCCGCTGCGCGCTGATCGCCGACGCGGCGCGCGACCGGCTGCACTGCTCGGCCGATTTCGTGCCGGTGCTGTTCAAGCGCGCGCTCGATCCGCACCAGATGAGCTTCGCCTTTTCGGAGGCGCTCGCGCATGTGAACTACATGCTGCGCAAGGGGCGGCTGGTGTGGGACGAGCCGAACGGCGTCGTGCGGCGCGTGAAGGCGCTTTAGGGCCGCGAACGTCATTCCCGCGAAAGCGGGAATCCGGGCGCCTCGAAACCTCGTGTCATTTCTGGATTCCCGATCGCTCGCCTTGCGAGCGTCGGGAATGACAATGACGGTTCATTCCGGCGTGAACACGTTCCGCGCGCCGTCGCGCGAAATCCGGCCCGGCCGCCCCAGCCCTTCCTTCTCCTGCAAATCCATGAGCGTCGCGACATCGCCCGGCGTATTGGCGATGAAGCGCCTGCCGCTCGCCTTTTCGCGGCCGATGACGAGGCCGAGTTCCGGCCCGCTCTTGCCGTGCATGATCGTGTAGGTCTCGATCGCGCCTTCGCCCGACGGCGTCTCGGTGAAGGGCGCCTTGGGCAACGCGTCCAGTTCGGCTTGCAGGACCTTCGGAGATTCGCGCGTCCACGCGCCGCGTGTCGGCGTCGTCGAATAGACGCCCCAGGAATGCTTGGTGATGTAATTGCCGTTGGCGGTGACGAGCCCGAAGGCGCCGGCTTTCTGGCGCAACCGCCACACCATTTCCGCGATGGAGAACAGAACGTAGCTGTTGCCGGGCCCGCCGAAATAGGGAAGGCCGCCGGTGATGGTGAGGCCGCGCGCGTCGTCTTCCGCAAGGCCCAGCTCGTTGCAGGCGATCTCGATGGCGCTGGGGAAGCAGGAATAGAGATCGAACAGCGCCATGTCGTCGAGCGACTTGCCGGCCATGGCGAGCGCCTTCTTCGCGCCGCGGCGCATGGCGGGCGAGCGCGCGATGTTTTCGCGCTCGGTCAGATACCAGTGGTCATGGCCATCAGCGCAGCCGTGCAGGAAAACCCATTTCGATTCCGGCACGCCGGCGCGCCGCGCCTCGCCGACCGAGGTGATGACGAGCGCCCCGGCCTGGTCGATGAAGGCGTTGGCGTTCATCAGGCGCGGATAGGGGAAGCCGATCCAGCGATTCGACTCGTTGACCGTGGCGATACGCTCGGCGCTGTAGCCCTCGCGGCGCGTCGCCAGCGGATTGTTCGCCGCCACCGCCGCGAAACGCGCGAACAATTCGCCCATGGCGCGCATGTGGGTCGGCGCGTCATGGCCCCTCGCGCCGCGCACGGCGTTCTCGATCAGCGGATACATGGCGATGGCCGCGCGAAGGCCGTGAACGTCCTCGTGATCGCTCCAGCCGCGCCGGCTCTCGCCGACGAGTTCCGGCGTTCCGCCGGGGTCCTCGTTCCACACGCCCTGAACGCCGGCGCGTTCGGCGCCGTGCTGCGTGCGCAGCGCCTCGCCGCCGCAGATCAGCGCCGCGCGCATCCGCCCGCCGGCGATCTCCTCGGAAAACCAGTTCACCAGGTATTGCGGCATGTTCCCGCCGTTCCAGGTGTAGATCTCGCGCGCCGGCGCAAGGCCGAGCCGCTTGGCCACCGAGCGCGGCGGATTGGACGATGCGCCGAGTTTCGTCGCGAAGCGGAACGACGTGTCGGCGAAGAAGCGCAGCAGGGCGATCGTATCGATTGCGTCGGCGAAGGGCGCGCCGCAATCGGCCAGCGCCTTTTGCCCGGCCTGCGCCACGAGATCGAAAGGCGAGCGCGCCTGCTCGGCCGAGTTGGTCATGTCGGTCACCGCGCCTGCGCCAATCAGGATCGGCGTTCTGTCGTCTGCGCCCGCCATGCGTTTCCTCTCGATGTCTTCCCTTTGCGCAGGAACGCTATCCGAGCCGCGCATGGCCGCAAAGCTCGCCGCTTGCGCGGGCCACATGCTAGGATTGCATGAACGGCGCTAAGCCGACCCGGAGGAGCAGATGGCGATCAAGATTGAATCGGATGTGAGCGGCTCGATGTGGAAGCTGATCGCCCAGCCCGGGGACATGGTCGAGGCCGAGGCGGAAATCGCGATCATCGAATCCATGAAGATGGAAATTCCTGTCGTCGCGCCGCGCGCCGGCAAGCTCGCGCGCTTCCTGGTCGCGGAGGGCGAAGCGGTGGCGGAGGGGCAGGCAGTCGCCGAAATGGAGTAGCGCCAACGAGAAGAGCCGGCTCGCAGCTTCCTGCGCCCGCCGGCTCGGTCGCCCCCGCCTCCGTCTGACCGGAGGCCGCCGTTGCGACAGCGACGAAGATGGCGCCGACGCCTTGCCGCAAGCTTGCCGAGGCTCTGAAAAATTTAACGATCGTTAGTATTTTTTCTTCAGCGGCCGGGGTCCGGGCGCGGAAATCCGCGCCCGCCGCCATATCCGGATCCTTGCTCCCTTGCAGAACAGCTTGCGCTCGCGCGGGAGCTTTGGCCTCGGTTGGAGCGACTGGACTCCTTTGCGCCACAGCGCCGCTATCGAAAGCGCGCGCGGCCGTCGCCTTCGCGAGCCGCGCCTGCGCCCCGCGAATAGCCTCGCTGTTCCTTCGCCCATGTGCGGATGGTGGGCCGGGCAGGACTCGAACCTGCAACCAGACCGTTATGAGCGGCCGGCTCTAACCATTGAGCTACCGGCCCGGCGCTCCTCGGCGGCCAAGCCATTAGCCCGTGGCGCGCGCCTTCGCAACAGCCTTGCTGTCGTCCGCCTAGCGGTCCGTCACGAAGCCCAGCGCCAGGATGACCGGCGTGACGCACATGACGGCGAGATAGGCGACGTTGCGGAAATTGGCGATCTTCATGGCGGGCTCTGGCGGCGATGCGCCGCGTCGGCATCATGGCGCCTCGATGCTGACCGACCGTTAATGCAATCACGCGGCGCCGGCGGCCTCGACGTAGAGATGCCCGGCGCGGCCGTGGAAGAAGCCGTTGGCGAAGGGGCCGGGCGCGTTAAGCGCGCGCATCTTCTGTCGTGCCTCCACCGCCGATATACGGCCGTCGAGGGCGTCGCGGAAAATCCGGGCGACCGCGACCATGTCGAGGGAATGCGGCGACAGCCTGATGTCGGTGGCCCCCAGCGCGACGAGTTCGGCGAGATCGCCGGACAGGTCGATGAAGGCGTGCGACAGGGTCTGGATTCCGTTAATCGCCAGAAAGGCGGCGCCGTCGAGCGCCTTCAGCGTCATGCCGTCGGCGTCCTCCTCGCACACGAACAGGCAATTGTCCTTGGTGCGCCCGTGCGCGCGCGCGTGGTAGCAGCGGGCGGACAGAGCCAGCGAGGCGCGGCCGAAACCCTGCACCTCGAAGCCGAGGTTCAATTCGCGGGCGCGCGCGGCAAGCACGGCCAGCGCCTCGCGCGGCATCTCCGGCGGCGGCGCCACATGGGTCGCGCCGTGCGCGGCGAGATAGGAAAGCGTCGCCTCGTTGTAGACGTTCATCAGCGGGCCGAGGCGATGCGGCTTGCGGCCGGAGACGTGGAACAGGGCGGTGCTGTCGTTGATCTCGATCTCGCGTCCTTCGATGGCGGCGAAATCGGCGACCATGTCGCGCTCGCGCTTGAGCATGACCTCGCCGAGCGACGACATCACGACTTTCTTGCCCGCGCGCTCAAGCCGGGCGGCGACGTCTTCGTAATGCTCCTCGAAAAACGGCGCGCGCTTCGAACACACGACTTCACCGAGATAGACGGTGTCGACCGCCGCCTCGTCGGCGATGCGCGCGTAGAAATCGAGTTTTTGCTGCGTCGGCCAATGAAACAGGATTGGCCCGAGCGTGAGACGAACCGTCATGACTAGCGCCACTTCTTGCTTGCGAACGCGCCTTCGGTCTGCTTGCGGCCTTCCGTGAGCGCGACGAGGTCGGCGAGATCGGGCGTGTTTCCGGCCAGGATGGCGTCGACATTCTTGCGGAAGGCGGCGACGACCGTCTTCACATAGGCGCGCGAACGCTGCCGTCCCTCGATCTTGAAGGCATGAACGCCGGCGCCGATGAGGTCGGGCAGCAGCGCCGAGAGATTGAGGCTGATCGGCTCCTCGAAGGCGTAGTAGGGGGCTTCGCGACAATCGGCGCGATAGCGGCCTTTGCAGATCGTCGGATAGCCGGCCTTCTCGGCGCAGGAGAAATGGTCGATCTGAAAGGGGCCCAGACGCGTCGAGAGGCCGCCGTCGGCGTCGCGCTCGTAGACGACATCGGCGGCAGGCGAGCACACGCCGTCCATGTTGGTCGAGAGGCCCGTGATATAATTGGTGAGGCTGCACCGGCCTTCCACCATCAGGCCGTGGTTGCCGAAGATGAAGGTCTCCATCTCGCAGGGAATTTCGCTGCCGATCGCGCGGATTTCCGGCACGGTGAGAATGCGCGGCAGCACCACGCGGCGCACGCCGAATTCGCCGCAATAGTAGCGGATCGCCTCGGGCGAAGAAGCCGCGGCCTGCACCGACAGGTGGAGACGCGCCTGCGGATGGGTTCGCGCGGCATAGTCGGCGACGCCGATGTCGGCGACGATGAAGGCGTCCACGCCATATTTCACGCCTGCGTCGATCGCCTCGCGCCACAGGTCGAATTTGCCGGCGGGCGGGAATGTGTTGACGGCCAGCAGCACCTTCGCGCCCTTCGCGTGGGCGTAGGCGACCGATTTTTCCATGTCGGCCGGCGTGAAATTCAGGCCGGGGAAATTGCGGGCATTGGTGGCGTTCTGGAAGCCGCAATAGACGGCGTCGGCGCCGGCGTCGACGGCGTCGCGCAGGGCGGCGGGCGTGCCTGCGGGACAGATCAGCTCAGGCCGGTTCATGCGCGCCGCCCGTTCTGCTGCGCGCCGAGGCTGCGCAGGAAATCGAGGGCGAAGCGACCGGGCGGCCCGAACATGCCGGCGGCCTGGCCGGCGATCGATCCCTCGACATTGTCGAGCGCGTTGCGCAGGCAGACCACCGCTTCGATGTTGCCGGAAACGTCGATGCCGCGCGAGAAGAACATGGCGTCGCCGTCCTCGTCGCAATCGACGAGATGCAGCAGGTCGAGAAACTTTCCGGCGATGCGCGCATCGTGAGGCGGCAGCGCGGAGCGCGCGCTCGCCAAGAATTCGGGACGATCGGGATCGGGCCGCAGCACCAGCGCGAACGGCAGGTTGACCGGATCAATGACGAATGTCGCGCTCCGGTGCGGCCCGAGACGGTCGAACATGTCGGGCTCGTTCGCCGCGATGCGGCGCACGATGCGCGCAAGCAGGGGCTGCAGCAGGAAGAGCGGCAGAGGCGGAGCGAGGCGCGTAGGCGCGGCCTCCTTCTCGCGCGAGGGCGAAGACAGCGAAGTAGCCATGGCGTCCGGCATCTAGCATGTCGGGCGTGTCGTCTACTTGATGCGGGACAAGCGCAGGACGGCCACATAAGTCTGCGCAAGGCTGAACGCGCAACATCTGCGTCGTCATGCCCGGCCTTGTGCCGGGCATCCACGCCGAGACGCTTCATGAATGGCGTTGGATTGGCGCAGTCGATGCGCGTGGATGGCCGGGACAAGCCCGGCCATGAGGGACGCTAGTTATCCAGGAAGCTTCTCAGCTTCCGGCTTCGCGAGGGGTGCTTCAGCTTGCGCAGCGCCTTCGCCTCGATCTGGCGGATGCGCTCGCGCGTGACCGAGAACTGCTGGCCGACTTCCTCCAGCGTGTGGTCGGTGTTCATGCCGATGCCGAAGCGCATGCGCAGCACGCGCTCTTCACGCGGCGTGAGCGAAGCGAGCACGCGCGTCGTCGTCTCGCGGAGGTTCGACTGAATCGCGGCGTCGATCGGCAGGATCGCGTTCTTGTCCTCGATGAAGTCGCCGAGATGCGAATCCTCCTCGTCGCCGATCGGCGTTTCGAGAGAGATCGGCTCCTTGGCGATCTTGAGAACCTTGCGCACTTTTTCCAGCGGCATGGCCAGCTTTTCCGCCAGTTCCTCCGGCGTCGGCTCGCGGCCGATCTCGTGCAGCATCTGGCGGCTCGTGCGCACGATCTTGTTGATCGTCTCGATCATGTGCACGGGGATGCGGATGGTGCGCGCCTGATCGGCGATCGAGCGCGTGATCGCCTGCCTGATCCACCAGGTGGCGTAGGTCGAGAACTTGTAGCCGCGGCGGTATTCGAACTTGTCGACCGCCTTCATCAGGCCGATGTTGCCTTCCTGGATGAGGTCGAGGAACTGCAAGCCGCGGTTGGTGTATTTCTTGGCGATGGAGATGACGAGGCGCAGGTTCGCCTCGACCATTTCCTTCTTCGCCTGACGGGCTTCGCGCTCGCCCTTCTGCACCATCTGCACGATCTTGCGGAACTCGGAAATCTCGAGGCCGGTCTCGGTCGCCAGCGCATGGATCTCGCTGCGCAATTCCCGGATCGCTTCCTTCTCCTTGCCGACAAAATCCTTCCAGCCCTTGGCGCCGAGCTTGCCGACGCGCAGCGTCCATTTCGGATCGAGCTCGGAGCCCTGGTAGTTCTTCAGGAAGTCTTCGCGGCCGACGCCATGGCCCTCGGCCGTGCGCAGGAGGCGCGTCTCGTAGCCGATGAGACGCTTGTTGATGTCGTAGAGCTGCTCGACCAGCGCATCGATGCGGTTCTGGTTGAGCGAGAGGCTCTTCACATCCGCGACGATCTCTTTCTTGAGCGACTTGTACTTGCGCTCCTGGGCCGGCGTCAGCGCCTCGTTCTTCAGCTTGTTCTCGACGTTCTGGTCCTGCAGGCGGCGCAGCTTCTTGTAGGCGTCGGCGATGCGGTCGAACGTCTCGAGCACGGCCGGCTTCAGTTCGGCTTCCATCGCCGAGAGCGACACGGAATTTTCCATGTCGTCTTCCTCGTCGAAATTGCTTTCGCCTTCCGGCGCCTCGCCGTCGAGACCGGGCGGAGGATTTTCCGGCGCCGTGGCGGGCGCTGCGACCGCGCCTTCCGTCTTGGGCGTGTTCTTGCCGTCGGGACCGGCGTAGGTCGCTTCGAGATCGATGATGTCGCGCAGCAGAACCTTGCCTTCGTTCAGTTCGTCGCGCCAGATGATGATGGCCTGGAAGGTCAGCGGGCTTTCGCAGAGGCCCGCGATCATCGCTTCGCGGCCGGCCTCGATGCGCTTGGCGATGGCGATTTCGCCTTCGCGCGACAGAAGTTCGACCGAGCCCATCTCGCGCAGATACATGCGCACGGGATCGTCGGTGCGGTCGGCGGGCTCCGAGGAGCGCGTCGCGACGACGGCCGGACGCGGGTTGCTCTCGACGATATCGCCGCCCTCGGCCTCGTCGTCCTCGCCGCCTTCCTCGCCCTCGTTGTCTTCCTGGTCCTGATCCTCGGTGACGGTGATGCCCATCTCGGAGAGCATCGCGTACACGTCCTCGATCTGGTCGGAGGAGACTTCCTCGGACGGCAGGACCGCATTCAATTCGGCATAAGTGACGAAGCCGCGCTTCTTGGCGGCCTTGATCATCTTCTTGACCGCGGCGTCGCTCAGGTCGAGCAATGGGCTGTCGGTCGTCTCCGCGACAGCCGCGCCTTCGCCTTCGGGCTTCTCTTCGTCTTTTTTCGCCATCAAGTTCACTCCGAACCCGCTGTGGGGGCGCAGCCGGCGCGTCCGCATCCGCGCCTGCGCATTCGCGCCTCGGCGGCCGCGCGCCCCGATCGATTCGCAAAGAGGTGATTCTCTCTCGGCGAAAATCGCAGGCCGGCGCCTAACCGCCCCTTAACCAAGGACGCGGATGCGTCCGAAAAATACTTGCGACCAATCAGCGCGCGAGGCAGCCAAACGCCTGCCGGCGGCGCTCTCACAATTCTTTCGACGAGCGTCCTGAGGGCGTCCCGAAACCTTCGATGACCGCCTCTGCCCCGTCCAACGTGGAGAGCTGACCCTGTATGTCCTGCAACCGCGCGAGATTGCGGTCGGTCGCATCCTCCGCCAAGGCGGTCTCCGCGGCGACCAATTCCCTATGTAACGCCTTGGTCCTGCGATGCAAGGCCAGAGCCTGATTGATGGCGTGGCGCGCATCGGACACGTCGGCGGAGGGCCGCACCGACCAGAGGGTCGAAATCGCGGCCATGGCGTCCAGCCGGTCGAGCACGGGCCGCAGGCCGGCGGCCTCGATCTCCGCCCTGAGGTCCGCCGCGGCCTCGCCCGCGCTTGCGGTCGACAGCACGAAATCCCGCAGCCGGGCGAGATCGGCATTGGCGAATTCGAGCGCGGCCAATTCTTCCGCCTGCTCCACGGCAAGGTCGGGATGATTGCAAATCAGCAGTAGAATCAAAGCCTCGCGCGGGGCGATCGCCTTGGGGCCGCCCGCGAACAGGCTGGAGCGGGCGAGCGCCGGGCTGACCGTGAGCGGAGCGGCCTGCTGGCGCCAGCCGCCGTTCTGGCCGCCGGAAGCGCGGCTGCGCGGCTCCCACCGCCGGCCCTCCGCGCCGCCGCCGCGGCCGCGGCCGAACAGCGCCGAGACGCGCTGGAAAAATTCCTCCCGGTAGTGGCGGCGCAGATTTTCGTCGCCGATCGCCTGCAGGGACTGGAAGGCCCGCGCCTCGAACGAGGCCCGGCGTTCCGGCGTATCGAGCGGCTGGGCCTCGATTTCGCGCTGCCAGAGCACGTCGACCAGCGGCCGGGCGGCGGAAATCACCTCTTCGACCGCCGCCGGCCCGGCCGAGCGCACGAGATCGTCCGGGTCCTGGCCATCCGGCAGGAAGGCGAAGCGGAGCGAGCGGCCGGGGCCGATCAGGGGCAGGGCGGTCTCGATCGCCCGAAAGGCCGCCTTGCGTCCCGCCCGGTCGCCGTCGAAGCAGAGGATCGGCTCCTCCGCCATCGCCCAGAGGAGCCCGACCTGTTCCGGCGTCATGGCGGTGCCGAGCGGAGCGACGGTCTCCGGGAAGCCCGCCGTATGCATGGCGATGACGTCGACATAGCCCTCGACCGCGATGACGCGGTTAGACTTGTGCGCGGCGGCGCGGGCCTTGTGGTGGTTGTAGAGGCAATGGCCCTTGTGGAAGAGCGGGGTCTCCGGCGAATTCAGGTATTTCGCCTGCGCCTCCTTGTCCATGGCGCGGCCGCCGAAGGCGATGACGCGGCCGGAACGGTCGCAGATCGGGAACATCACGCGGTCGCGGAAGCGGTCGTAGGGGACGGCGATGTCCTCGCCATGCACCAGCAGGCCCGCCTCGATCATGGTCGGGCCGTCGACGTCCTTGCTCGCCAGAAAATCGCGCAGCGCGAATTTCTCACGCGGGGCGTAGCCGAGCCGGAACTCCTTCTGCAGGGCGGGCCCGAGGCCGCGGTCGGCGAGGTAGCCGCGCGCGCGAGCGCCCTCGGGCGCCTGCAGCCGCGTCTCGAACCAGCGCGCGGCAAGCTCGAGCGCCTCCTGCGCCGAGGCGCGGCGCTTCTCGCGCGCTTCCTCTTCCGCCGTCATCTTCGGCAGGGAGAGGCCGGCGTCGGCGGCGAGCCGCTCGACGGCCTCGGGGAAGGTCACGCCCTCCGTCTCCATGACGAAATCGAAGATGTTGCCGTTCTTGCCGGCGGAAAAATCGAAGAAGCGCGCCTTCTGGTCGTTGACGTAGAAGGAGGGGGTCTTTTCCGCGGTGAAAGGCGAGAGCCCCCGCCATTCCCGGCCTTCCTTCTTCAGGCGCACGCGCCGGCCCGCCACCTGCGACATGGGCAGGCGGGCCTTGATCTCCTCCAGAAAGCTCGGCGGAAAACGCATGATCCCTTTTCGCGCAACGCTTGCGCAGTCTCTATATAACAGGCCGGGAGCGGGAGACGGTCGCCGTCCCCGCTTTCAACAGGTTGAGGGAACGAAATATGCGCAGCGCCGCCCGGTTTTTCGAGATGAAGCGCAGGGGTGAAAAGATCGCCATGCTGACCGCCTATGACGCGCCGACGGCGCGCGCGCAGGCGGCAGCCGGCGTCGATCTCATCCTTGTCGGCGACAGCGTCGGCACCAACATGCTGGGCTATGCGAGCGAGCGCGAGGTGCAGCTCGCCGACATCGCCCATCACACGCGCGCCGTGCGGCGCGGCGCGCCGGACATGTTCGTCATCTCCGACCTTCCGTATGCGACCTACCAGAGCCCGGAGCAGGCGCTGGCCAATGCGAAAATCCTCGTGGAGGCCGGCGCCGACATGGTGAAGTTCGAGGGGCCGCTGCCCGAGATCGTGCGGGCGATCAAGGGGGCGGGCATAGCGGTCTGCTGCCATCTCGGCCTCGAGCCGCAGAACCACGAGGAAAAGCGGCTGAAGGGCAAGACGGCGGCCGAGGCCCGCAAGCTGGTCGAGGATTCCAGGGCCCTCGACGCAGCCGGCATGGACATGCTGGTGCTGGAGGTGATCCCGGAGGACGTGGCCGAGGTCGCGACCAAGGCGATCAAGGCGCCGACCATCGGCATCGGCGGCGGCCGCAGGACGGACGGGCAGGTGCTGGTGATCGTCGACGTGCTCGGCTTCACCGACGCCAATTTCAAGCACAACAAGCGCTATGCCGAGGTCGGCGCGGCGATGCGGCAGGCGGCCGCCGCCTATGTGGCCGACGTCAAGTCCGGCGCTTTTCCCGCCGAAGCCAACGCCTTCAAGATGCCGAAGGAGGAGCGGGAGGCGTTTCTGGGGTGAGTTCGGGCGGCCCTGCGCCCATTTGCCACTCGCTCCCCTTTCGCCTATAAGCCGCCGCGCGCCCGTTTCCGACACCCCTGGAGGCGTGGGCGTGAAACCACACTAAAGGACAGAACGATGGCCGAGACGAAGACTCTCGCGGCCTCGGTCCGCAGCGGGACCGGCAAGGGGGCCGCCCGCAGCGTACGCCGAGAAGGCCGCATTCCCGCAGTGATTTACGGCGGCGGCGAAGCCGCCCAGCCGATCTCGCTGGACCGCAAGACCGCCACCCAGCTCATCTATGCCGGTCACTTCCTGACGACGATCTTCGAGATCGACGTGGACGGCAAGAAGCAGCGCGCCATTCCGCGCGACTACCAGCTCGATCCGATCAAGGACACGGTGCAGCACGTCGACTTCCTGCGCCTGAAGGCGGGCTCGCGCCTGCGCGTGGAAGTGCCGGTGCATTTCATCAACGTCGAAACCGCGCCTGGCATCAAGCGCGGCGGCTCCGTCAACATCGTGCGCCACACGGTCGAGATGTTCGTGCCGGCCGACAACATTCCCGAGTTCCTCACCGCGGACCTGACGGGCTACGACTTCAACGACTCCCTGCACATTTCGGCGATCACGCTGCCGGAAGGCTGCAAGCCGACGATCACCGACCGCGACTTCACCATCGCGACGATCGCGCCGCCGGCCGTCGAGAAGGAAGTCGCGCCGGCGGCCGCCGCTCCGGCGGCTGCGCCGGCCGCCAAGGCCGCGCCGGCCAAGGACGAAAAGAAGAAGTAAGCCCCTCCGGCTTGCCTCGGTTCAGGCCCGGCGCGATCGCGAGAGCGGTTTCGCCGGGCTTTTCATTCCAGGCTTTTCATTCCAGGGTCACGGCGCCTTCGCCGGGAGCTTTCGATGCTGCTCTTCGTCGGGCTCGGCAATCCCGGCCGTCAATACGCCCGCAACCGCCACAACATCGGCTTCATGGCGATCGAAGAAATCGCGCGCGCGTACAATTTTGCGCCGTTTCGCGCGCGCTTTCAGGGGCGGGTGAGCGAAGGCCAGATCAGCGGCGAACGCGTCATCCTGCTCGAGCCCGGAACCTACATGAACGAATCCGGACGCGCGGTGGGCGAGGCCGCGCGCTTCTACAAGCTCGGGCTCGCGGACATTGCCGTCTTCCACGACGAACTGGATCTTGCGCCGGGCAAGTGTCGCGTGAAAATCGGCGGCGGGGCCGCCGGCCATAACGGCCTGCGCTCGATCGACGCTCACATGGGCAAGGACTACAAGCGCGTGCGGCTCGGCATCGGGCATCCGGGCGACAAGAACCTCGTGCATTCCTATGTGCTGAACGATTTCGCCAGGTCAGAGGAAGGCTGGGTGGAGACGCTGTGCGGCGCGGTCGCGCGCAACGCGGGCCTGATCGCCAAAGGCGACGACGCGAGTTTCCAGAACAAGGTGCATCTGGCGATGGAGGCGGCGGGATTCGCCGAGGTGAAGCGGGTGGGGGAGAAGTGAGGCGCCCTTGCGCGCGTCATGGCCGGACTTGACCAGGCGGCGCCGTTTCGAGCCAATCGTCATCCCCGCGAAAGCGGGGATCCAGAGCAACCGCCGCCAGCCTTCGTCATCGGCCCCTCGGCCCCCGCTTTCGTGGGGACGACAGTCCGGGCCTCAAGAAAAATTCAGCTTCAGTCCCGGCCGCGGCCATTCGAACGAGACGAGCCTGCCGCTCGAGGAGAGCGTGACATAGGCCGTGCGCAGATCCGGGCCGCCGAAGCAGATATTGGTCGTCATGTAGTCGGGCATGGGCACGTGCTCGACCGACTTGCCGTCGGGCGACATGACGGTAATGCCGCCATTCATCAGCGTCGCGACGCAGACGTTGCCGGCGCTGTCGACGGCCAGCGAATCGAAGAGCTGGAAGCCCGGCACGCCCGCGAGCAATTCGCCGCCGCCCGCCGCATAGCCGGTCTTCTTCGACGCGAGCTTGCCGGGTCCCTCCAGATCCCATTTCCACACGCGGCCGGTCTGGGTTTCCGCGGCGTAGAGCGTCTTCTCGTCGGGCGAAAGGCCGACGCCGTTCGGCGTCATCATCGGATAGATGGCTTCGGTGATGAAAGAGCCGTCGGCTTTGGCGTAATAGAGCCCGCCGCGATCCATGTCGCGCGCGCGCCCCTTGCCGAGGTCGGTGAACCAGAAGCCGCCCGCGCGGTCGAAGACGATGTCGTTCGGGCCGCGCAATTTGCCGTTCTCGGCGCCGTCGTAAATGCGCTCGACCTTGCCGGTTGAGATGTCGATACGCTCGATGCGCCCGCCGGAATAATCCGCGGCCTGCGCGACCGGGCGCAGGCCTGTCTCGGGCGTCTCGCGCCATTCGAAGCCGCCGTTGTTGCAGACGTACATCTTGCCGTCGGGGCCGAGCGCGGCGCCGTTCGGCCCGCCGCCCGGCGCCGCGATCGCCTGCACCTTGCCGTCGGGCGTGACGCGCGACAGGGTTCCGCGTGCGATCTCGACCAGGATGACCGAGCCATCGGGCATGGCGACCGGACCTTCGGGAAAGCGAAGGCCCGTGGCGATTTCCTTGATCTTGACCTGCATGTGCGCTCCCCGGCGACGTTTTCGTCAGCGATTGTGCCGCCGCCACGGCAAAAGGGGAACCGCGCGCGCGTCGGCGCAGGCATGTCGCGCGCGAGGGCTGCCGCTCATCCGGCGGCCGGCTTCGCTTTCCCGGCGTCGCCGGCGGCGCCGCGCTCCTGCGCATCGGCGACGGCGCGGGCGAGCGCGGAATCAATGCCGAGATCAGCGAGCATGTCGGCGGCCTCTCGCATTTCGGCGGCGCGACGACGCCCGTGCGTTCGCACGCGCTCGGCCATGTTCTCGGCCAGCGCCGCGAAATTCGTTCCGGGGAACGTGCGCTCGAGACTTGCGAAGACATCGTCGGCGACGCCCCAGGCGCGCGCGGCGCGCGTTGCGTCGACGATCAGCGCCTCGATGCCCTTGATCATGATCGAGCGCGAAAGCTTCGTGGCGGACGCGCGCCCGTATTCCGTCGCGATCGCCCTTATGTCCATGCCCAGCGGATTGAGCATCGCCGCCGCCCGCGCGGCCTCCGGACCGCCCGCGAGGATCGCCGTGCCGACGCCCTTGGGCGCGACCGGCGCCATGACGGCCGCCTCGATGTAATGCGCGCCCGCGGCCATGACGTCCGACGCCGCCCGGCGCTTCGTTTCAGGCGCGGCGGAATTGACGTCGACGAAGAACTGGCCAGCCTCGAGATAGCTGCGCGCCTGTCGTGCGACGGCTTCCGCCTGATCGGCCGTCACGCAGGAGAAGATCACATCGGCGTCGTTCGCGGCGTCGGCGGCGGAAGCGCCTGCGCGGATGCTCGCCTGTTCGGCTTCCTGCAGCCTGGCGGCGCCGCGCGAGGGATCGTCGAACAGAATGTCGTAGGCCGCGATATCGACCACGCCCCTGTCACGGAACTGTCGCGCGAATAATTTGCCGACCTCGCCATAACCGATGAAAGCGAGCTTGAGACGCCGCGCCATCGATGGCTCCTTCAGCCGACCGGCTTCACGTCGACGCTCACTTTCAGCGTCTGCTTGCCGGAGATCAGAATGACGCCGTCGAGCGGCGCGACGTCGGCATAGTCGCGGCCGATGGCGATCTCGACGAAATCGTCGTTCACCTGCAGGGCGTTGGTCGGATCGAGGCCGAGCCATCCGGCGGCGGCGCCGCACCAGACGTTGACCCAGGCGTGCGAGGCGTCCGCGCCTTCGAGCCGCGGCTTGCCCTCGGGCGGAATGGTGCGGATATAGCCGCTGACATAGGCGGCGGGCAGGCCGAGGCCGCGCAGGCCCGCGATCATGATATGCGCGAAATCCTGACAGACGCCGCCGCGCGCCTCGAAGGCGTCGGACAACGGCGTGGAAATCAGCGTCGCCGACTGGTCATAGCGAAAATCGCTGCGGATGCGCCGCATGAGGTCGATGGCGCCGGCCAGGATCGGCTGGCCGGGCGGAAAGCTCTGCGCGGCATAGTCGGTCGCCGGTTCGTAGAGCGGGACGAGGCGTGTCGGAAAAAGAAAATGCGCGGGGGAGCGCGCGTCGAGCGTTTGGACGTCGGCGACTTCGCGGCGCACCTCTTCCCATGCAGGCGTGAGATCGGCATGGGGCTGCGGCTCGCGGCGCACCTCGATGCTGGCGAGCGACGTGACGCGCAATTCGCGGTGCGCGTCCTCGATGCGCACGGTCGTCACCAGATTGCCGAAGAAGTCGGCGCGCGCCATGCGCGAGACCGGCTGCGGCGCAAGCTCGATGCCGCTGTCGAGCACGCGCTGGCCGCGCCCCTCGCGCGGCGAAAGCCTGAGCGTGCACAGCGACGATGCGACCGGGGATTCGTAGGAATAGGTGGTGATGTGCCTGATGTCGTAGATCACGCGAGACCCTTCGGCGTTTCGGCGCGCACGGCGTTCGACCCTTGCAGGAAGTAGCGCGCCTCGATCGCGGCGGCGAGCGACATCAGGTTCTGCTCGAAACTCATGATCCTCGTGTTGTCGAGCCTGGCGGCCTCCGCGCCGGAGAGTTCGGCGTCCAGCATACGCACGATACGCTGCGGCGCCTCGAGCATGCCATCGTGACGCAGCGTCGGCAGGCCGGCGAGATGCTCGTTGATGCGCTGGACCTGAAAGGCGACGGAGCGCGGATTGTTGGGGTCGAGCAGGGCCATGTCGCGCACCGGCGCCAGCGCGACGCCGACGAGATAGCGCGAGCGATAGGTGATCTGCGAGTCGATGAGATCGAGCATGACGTCGAGATTTTCCGCCGTCGCGTCGCGGTCGGCGAACATGCGCGCAAGGCCGCAGGTGGAGATGCCGCGTTCGACGCGCCGGCCGATGTCGAGGAAGGACCAGCCGGCGACGCGGTTGAAATTCTCCTGAATGAGGCCGGACAGCGCGGACAGGGCGTGCAGCGCGCCTTCGGCGCGGTCGATGAGCTCCGCTTCGGGCAGGGGCGTCGTCGGCAGCGGCATGGCCAGGCGGTGCTCGAGTTCGCCGAGGATCTGCCAGATGTCCTGCGACAGGCGTTCGCGGATGATCGAGGCCGCATTGCGGGCGGCGCGCGCGAGCGCCGCGCCGGAGGCGATGTAGCGCGGGTCGTGCAGGGCGGCCGCGGCGATCTCGGCGGGCGATTTCGTGATCGGCGCCTTCGGTTCATCCTCCGCGCGCCGCGGCATGAGAAGGCTCTGCAGGCGCGCGCGCGCGCTCGAACCATTGTCCGGCGCGCTCTCCGTCACGCGGCTGCAATAGCAGCGCACGAGGCGCAGCGTCGCTTCGGCTCGCTCGAGGTAGCGGCCGAACCAGAAGAGATTGTCGGCGGCGCGGCTCGGCAGGTTGCCGAGCTGGCGCACGATGCGCACCTGATCGCCGGTCGGCAGCAGCGTCGTCTGCTCGACCGGCCTGTCCTCGATCACCCAGACGTCGGCCGACGTCACCCCCTCGCCCATGGACAGCGCGCGCGCGTCGATATTGTCGGACATGCGGCAGAAGCCGCCGGGCATGACGCGCCAGCCGTCGGGCGTGGCGGCGGCGTAGACGCGCAAGGTAAAGGGGCGCGGCGCGATCGCGCCGTCGATCCATGCGGGCGTGGTCGACAGGCGCACGATCTCCTGCCCGACATAGTCGACGCCGCGTCGCCCGATGGCGCGGCGCAGCCGTTCGCGCGCGGCTTCGTCGATCTCGGACGAAATGGCGGCGCGGCCGTCCCCAAGTCCGGGCGGATTGTCGATGAAGGCGCCCGAGATCGCCTTGTTGTCGAAATCGTCAAGCACGTGTCCCGCCGCGATGGGATCGCCGCACCACCATGTCGCGATGTGCGGAAGGATGAGGTCCTCGCCCATCAGCTTGCGCGACATGGCCTGGAGATAGCCGAGCAGCGCGCGGGATTCGACGAGGCCGGCGCCCGGCATGTTGGCGACGACGACCTCGCCGGCGCGGATCGATTCCATGAGGCCGGGCACGCCGAGCTGCGAGGCGGCGTTGAGTTCGAGCGGATCGCACCAGTCGGCGTCGATGCGGCGCAGAAGCGCGTCGGCGCGCTTGAGGCCGGCGATGGTGCGCACATGGACCTTGTCGTCGCGCACGACGAGGTCGCCGCCTTCGACCAGCAGGAAACCGAGATAGCGCGCGAGATAGGCCTGTTCGTAATAGGTCTGGCTGTAGGGACCGGGCGTGAGCAGGCAGATGCGCGGCTCGCTGCGGCTGGCGGCGGCGACCAGTCCGGCGCGGAACTCGCGGAAGAAGCCCGCAAGGCGGTCGACGTTGAGGTCGCGGTAGAGATTGGCGAAGACGCGGCTGAAGACGAGACGGTTTTCGAGCGCGTGGCCGGCGCCGGAGGGCGCCTGCGCGCGGTCGCCGAGCACCCACCAGCGCCCGTCCGGGCCGCGGCCGATGTCGGCGGCGTAGAAGCGCAGCCAGCGGCGGCCGGCGGGCCTGACGCCGTGCAGCGGGCGAATGAAGTCGGGCGAGCCGAGTATGGCGGAGGCGGGCAGCACGCCCTCGGAGACGAGGCGGCCCTCGCCGTAGATGTCGGTCAGCGCGCGGTCCCACAATTCGGCGCGCTGGGCGATGCCGCGTTCCAGATTCGCCCATTCCGCGCCGTCGATGAGCAGCGGCAGGCGTCCGAGCGGCCACGAGCGCTCGCTCGTCTCGCCATAGACGCGATAGGACATGCCGGTCTCGCGGATCAGGCGGTCGGCGGTCGCAAATCTCTGCCCGAGTTCCTTCGGGCTGTAGCGGGCGAGCGCGATGAAGAATTTCACCCAGTGCTGGCGCGCGACGCCGTCGGCGTCCATGAACTCGTCGGGCACGTCCGGGATTGGATGGTAGCCCGCGATCCAGTTCTCGATCTGGCGCGCGACGGACGCCTTGCCGCCGCGGCCTTCGGCCCGGCGCAGGCCTTCCTTCAGACGGTCGGTCACGGCAGCGGCTCCGCGCAGTCGAACGGGCGATGTCGCGGCAAGTCTGGCGCTCCGGTCCGGTACAGGAGGGGCGAATATAGCCAGAACGCGCGCGGTGTCTAACCTTTGGGGGCGAGCGCGCCGTCCGGCGTCCGGTTGAGGCCGACCGGCGCGTCCTCGATGTCGACATCGAAGGTCTCGAGGAAGCGCGAGACCATCATGTAATAGCCGATGGTCAGCGTCAGCTCCTGCATTTCCTGATGGGAGAGCCGGCGCGCGAGCGGCGCGAAGGTCGCGTCGCCGGCGCGCACGTTCTTCGCCACGTCGTCGGTGAAGCGCATGATCTCCTTCTCGAGGTCGGAGAAGGCGGCGGCCTCCGGTCCCTCGTGAATTGCGGCGATCTTGGCCTCGCTCATGCCGATTTGACGGCCGATGCGCTCGTGCTGATGAACTTCGTACTTCGCGTTCGAGAGCACGCCGACGCGGATGATGGCGATCTCGCGCAGGATTGGATCGAGCTTGGTGAAGTACAGAATCTGGCTGCCGAGCCGGTTGAAGCCGTCAACCAGCTCGCCGGAATGGCCGAGCATCCGGAAGATGTTCAGCTTCGGCAGCTTTTCGTAGGCCTTCTTCGCCCGGCCTTCGGCTTTGGAAATGTCGAAATAGGGGATGCGGGCCATGGGGCTTTCTCACTGTGTGTTGAAGCGGCGTGGCCCCCTCCCTTTCCCTCCCCCGCTTCGCGGGAGAGGGGACGGCACAGATTCGTGATCTGCTATCTCTGAGGAAACAAGGCATCTGCTCCCTCTCCCGCGAAGCGGGGGAGGGGTGGGGAGGGGGCGCCGCGAACTAACGCAGCGACGCGTTGATCTTCGCCAGCGCCGCCGAACCCGGCACGAGATCGGCGTCGCTCAGTTCGTTCAGCGGCCGGTCCACCGTGTTGAGGCGGTCGTGCATGTCGCCGGGGTCTTCCTCGAGATAGACGAGGCCGGTCGGAATTTCGCCGGCGACATCGTGCGTCATGAGGTAATTGATCGCCGCCACGCGGTCGTGCACGTCGTAGTCCGCGTTGATCTTGCGCAGCAGGATCGACGTGCCGTCGTGCAACTTCACGCGCTGTGTCTGGCCGGGCTCGTAGTCGGCGACAATCGGCGCGCGCTCGCTGATGAAGTCGAGCGAGTTGACCGCTTCGTTGTGCGCGCGCACGTAGTCGAAGCTCTTGGTCGAGCCCTCGTGATTGTTGAAGGCGACGCAGGGCGAGATGCAATCGATGAAGGCCGGGCCCTTGTGGTCGATGGCGGCCTTGATCAGCGGCACGAGCTGCTTCTTGTCGCCCGAGAACGAGCGGCCGACGAAGGTCGCGCCAAGCTGGATCGCCATGGTGACGAGATCGATCGGATCGTCGGGGTTGACCGCGCCCTTCTTCAGTTTGGCGCCCTTGTCGGAGGTCGCGGAGAACTGGCCCTTGGTCAGGCCATACACGCCGTTGTTGGCGACGATGTAGACCATGTTGACGCCGCGGCGGATGGAATGCGCGAACTGGCCGAAGCCGATGGAGGCGGAATCGCCGTCGCCGGACACGCCGAGATAGATCAGGTCCTTGTTGGCGAGATTGGCGCCGGTCAGCACCGAGGGCATACGGCCATGCACGGAGTTGAAGCCGTGCGCATTGCCGAGAAAATAGGTCGGCGTCTTCGACGAGCAGCCTATCCCCGAGAGCTTGGCGATGCGATGCGGCGGCAGGTCGAGCTCGAAACAGGCGTGCATGATCGCCGACGAGATCGAATCGTGGCCGCAGCCGGCGCAAAGCGTCGAGATCGAGCCTTCGTAGTCGCGATGGGTGAGGCCGAGCGCGTTCTTCTCGATCGCGGGATGGCGGAACTTCGGCTTGGGAAGATAAGTCACGAGAGAGCCCCTTCCTTCGCGCTCGCGGCAGGCTTTTCGATTTTGAACTTGGCGACGAGGTCGGAGATCGCGCGGGCGATGAAACGCGCGGTGACAGGCGAACCGTCGTAATGCAGGACGGAGACGAGCCGATCGGGCGAAGCGCCGTTCTCGGTCATCAACAGAGTGCGCAATTGCGCGTCGCGGTTCTGCTCGACGACAAAGACCTTCTCGTGGCCGGCGATGAACGCGTCGACCTCGTGCGAGAAGGGGAAGCCGCGCAGGCGCATGACGTCGATCGTGACGCCCTGCTTGCGCAGCATGTCGATCGCTTCCTCCATCGGCGCGGCGGTCGAGCCGTAGTGCAATACGCCGAAGCGCGCGCCGCCCTCGGTGAGATCGGCGACCGGCGCCGGCACGTAGGACTTCGCCGTCTCGAACTTGCGGATCAGCCGCTGCATGTTCTCGACATAGGGGCCGCCTTCCTCCGTGTAGCGGGCATAGGCGTCGCGCGTCGTGCCGCGGGTGAAGAACGAGCCGCGAGAAGGATGCGTGCCGGGATAGGTGCGGAAGGGAATGCCGTCGCCGTCGACGTCGAGATAGCGGCCGAAATCGCGATGCGTGTCGAGATCGGCGCGCGTCATTACCTTGCCGCGATCCATCTTGCGATTGTCGTCCCACTGGAACGGCGCGGTCAGATGCGAGTTCATGCCGATCTCGAGATCGAGCATGACAAAGACGGGCGTCTGCAGGCGGTCGGCGAGATCGAAGGCGAGGGCGCCGAATTCGAAGGCCTCGCCGGGATCGCGCGGGAAGAGCAGCACGTGCTTGGTGTCGCCATGCGAGGCATAGGCGCAGGCGAGCACGTCCGACTGCTGCGTGCGCGTCGGCATGCCGGTCGAGGGGCCGCCGCGCTGGACGTTGAACAGAACCGCCGGGATTTCCGCGAAATAAGCGAGCCCCAGGAATTCCTGCATCAGCGAAATGCCCGGTCCCGACGTCGCGGTAAACGCGCGCGAACCGTTCCAGCCGGCGCCGATGACGACGCCGATGGAGGCGAGTTCGTCCTCGCACTGGACGATGGCGACCTTGTTCTTGCCCGTCTCGGGATCGACCCGAAGACGCTTGCTGTAGGAGGTGAAGGCTTCGGCGAGCGAAGTCGAGGGCGTCAGCGGATACCAGGCGCAGACCGTGGCGCCGCCGTAGACGGCGCCGAGGCCTGCCGCGGCATTGCCCTCGACATAAATGCGATCGCCGACCTTGTCGGCGGTCTGCACGCGCAAGCCGATAGGGCATTTGAGGTTTGAAAGCGCCCATGCGCGACCGATGGCCAGCGCGTTGAGGTTGGCGTCGATCAGCTTCTGCTTGCCCTTGAACTGCTCGGCGAGCAGCGTCTCGATCACGCCGACATCCATGTCGAGCACGGCCGAAAGCGCGCCGAGCGCCATGATGTTCTTCATCAACTGGCGCTGGCGGGCGTCGTTGTATTCGCGATTGCAGATTTCGGTCAGCGGCACGCCGATGACCGTGAGGTCCTCGCGGAACTTCGACGCCGGGATCGGCCGCGAGCAATCGTAAAAGAGGTAGCCGCCGTATTCGATCGAGGCGACGTCCTTGTCCCAGGTCTGCGGGTTCATGGCGACCATGAGGTCGGTGCCGCCGCGCGCGCCGAGCCATCCCTGCTCGCAGACCCGCACCTCGAACCAGGTCGGCAGACCCTGAATGTTGGAGGGAAAGATGTTGCGCGTCGCCACCGGCACGCCCATGCGCATCACGGCGCGGGCGAACAGGAGATTGGCGGAGGCCGAACCGGAGCCGTTGACGTTGGCGAACCGGACGACGAAATCGTTGACGCTTTCGATCGGCATCACGCCCCCGCTCGCGGAAGTTGCACGGAAAATTTCTGCATGTCCCAGGCGCCGGTCGGGCACCGCTCGGCGCACATGCCGCAGTGCAGGCAGACGTCCTCGTCCTTCACCATCACCCGCCTGGTCTTGAGCTCGCCGGACACGTAGAGGTCCTGCGTGAGGTTCGGCGCCGGCGCGCTGAGGCGCTTGCGCAGATCGCCCTCCGGCCCGTCCTGCGTGAAGGTGATGCAGTCCATCGGACAGATGTCGACGCAGGCGTCGCATTCGATGCACAGCGGCGGCGTGAAAATGGTGTCGACGTCGCAGTTGAGGCAGCGATGCGCTTCGGCGAGCGCGCGCGCCGTGTCGAAACCGAGTTCGACCTCGACGCGAATGTCGGTGAGCGCGACGGCGTTGTCGCGCAGCGGCACTTTCAGGCGGCGCTGCAGCGAGATGTCGTTGTCGTAGGACCATTCGTGAATGCCCATCTTCTGGCTCACGAAATCGCCTTTGGCCGGCGGCTGCGCGTTGACGTCGCGGCCCTGGCAGAGCGCGTCGATCGAGAAGGCCGCGCCATGGCCGTGCGCGACCGCCCAGATGATGTTCTTCGGACCGAAGGCGGCGTCGCCGCCGAAGAAGACGTTCGGAATGGTCGAGCGGTACGTCACGCTGTCGACGACCGGCATGCCCCACTTGTCGAATTCGAGGCCGATGTCGCGCTCGATCCAGGGGAAGGCGTTCTCCTGGCCGACGGCGACGAGCACTTCGTCGCATTCGATCAGCGTGTCCGGCTCGCCGGTCGGCACGAGCGAGCGGCGCCCCTTGGCGTCGTATTCGGCGCGCACCTTCTCGAACACCATGCCGGTCAGGCGGCCGCCGACATGCTTGACCTCCTTCGGCACGAGGAAGTTGAGGATCGGGATGCCCTCGTGCATCGCGTCCTCCTTCTCCCACGGAGAGGCCTTCATCTCCTCGAAGCCCGAGCGCACGACGACCTTCACGTCCTCGCCGCCGAGACGGCGGGCGGAGCGGCAGCAGTCCATGGCGGTGTTGCCGCCGCCGAGCACGATCACGCGCTTGGCGATCTTCTTGATATGCCCGAAGGCGACATTGGCGAGCCAGTCGATGCCGATGTGGATGTGCGCAGCGGCTTCCGCGCGCCCGGGCACGTCGAGATCGCGGCCGCGCGGCGCCCCGGTGCCGACGAAGACCGCGTCGTAGCCCTCGTCGATCACGCCCTTGAGGCTGTCGATGCGCTTGCCGTGCACGAAGTTCACGCCGAGGTCGAGCACATAGCCCATCTCCTCGTCGATCACGCTTTCAGGCAGACGGAAGCGCGGGATCTGCGTGCGCATGAAGCCGCCGGCCTTGGCCTCGCTGTCGAAGACCGTGACATCGTAGCCGAGCGGCGCCAGATCGCGCGCGACGGTGAGGGACGCCGGCCCCGCGCCGATACAGGCGACGCGCTTGCCGTTTTTCTTCTCCGCCTTGACCGGCATGCGGTCGCGAACGTCATCCTTGAAGTCGGCGGCGACGCGCTTGAGACGGCAGATCGCGACGGGCTCTTCCTCGACGCGGCCGCGACGACACGCAGGCTCGCAGGGACGGTCGCAGGTGCGGCCGAGAATGCCGGGAAAGACGTTGGACTGCCAATTGATCATATAGGCGTCGCTGTAGCGGCCGGCGGCGATCAATCGGATGTATTCCGGGACGGGCGTGTGGGCGGGACACGCCCATTGGCAATCGACGACCTTGTGGAAATAGTCAGCCGGCGCGACTTGATCTGATCTCACGCATCCTCCCTGGCGCGCTTGCCCTGCGCCACATCCGCAACTGCCTTTGAGCGATTTCGCGGGACGTTCTCTGTAGGGAGAAATGGGCTGGATTGCGTCCATTCGTCAAGCCAAAGGCCGCAAATCGCAGGGATTGCCGACTTCAACCTTCGGTGAGAAGGTTAAATGAACTGAAGCGAGACCTTTGCCGCGCTGCGGCGCAGTAAAACGCGATTTGGCCAAGGACGGCCAGTTGCGCTATTGATGCGTCGATTGTGCATCGCAATAGCCGATGCCGCAGAGTCTTCCGGATGAATGTGAACGTCCCGCCGCCCGCAGCGGCCCCGATCAATGTCGCGAGCGTCGACGCCGCCAGCCTGGACGCCGCCATTGCGCGCGCGACGACGGCGCTGCTCGAGCGCCGCCGGGATGACGGACATTGGTGCTTCGAGCTGGAGGCCGACGCCACGATTCCCGCCGAATATGTGCTGATGCGCCATTTTCGCGGCGAGCCGGCGGACGCTGCGCTGGAGGCCAAGATCGCCGTCTATCTGCGCCGCATCCAGGGCGAGCATGGCGGCTGGCCGCTGTTCCACCGGGGCGCGTTCGACATGAGCGCGAGCGTGAAGGCCTATTTCGCGCTGAAGATGATCGGCGACGACATCCAGGCGCCGCACATGAAACGTGCGCGCGAGGCCATGCTGTCGCGCGGCGGGGCCGCGAAGAGCAACGTGTTCACGCGCATCCTGCTTGCGCTTTACCGGCAGATGCCGTGGTCGGGCGTGCCGGTGGTGCCGGTCGAGGTCATGCTGCTGCCGCGCTGGTTCCCGTTTCACATCGACAAGGTGAGCTACTGGGCGCGCACGGTCATGGTTCCGCTCATGGTCCTCACCGCGCTGCGGCCGGCGCCGGTCAATGCGAAGGCGATCGGCGTCGCCGAACTGTTCGTGACGCCGCCGGAGCAGGTGAAGAGCTGGCCGGGCGGCGCGCATCAGAAGGAGCCGTGGACAAGCCTGTTCGGCGCGCTCGACAGGCTCCTGCGCGTCGCCGAGCCCTACTTTCCCGCCTCGACGCGCAAGCGCGCGATCGCCAAGGCCGAGGCCTTCACGCTCGAGCGCCTCAACGGCGTCGACGGGCTCGGCGCGATCTTCCCGGCCATGGTCAACAGCCTGCTGATGTTCGACGCGCTCGGCTATGGCGCCGACAACGAGCATGTGAAGGTCGCGCGCGAATCGATCGAGCGGCTGCTCGTGATCAAGGACGAAGAGGCCTATTGCCAGCCCTGTGTCTCGCCGGTGTGGGACACGGCGCTGGTCGCGCATACGCTGCTCGAAGCCGGCGATCCTCAATCGCAGGCGCGCGCCCGCGAGGCGCTCGAATGGCTGAAGCCGCTGCAGGTGCTCGACGTGAAAGGCGACTGGGCCGTGCGGCGGCCCGACGTCAGGCCGGGCGGCTGGGCCTTCCAGTACGCGAATGCGCATTATCCCGACGTCGACGACACGGCCGTCGTCGTCATGGCGATGAACCGCGCGGGCGGCGACTACGACCACGCCATTTCTCGCGCGCGCGAATGGGTCGAGGGGTTGCAGAGCAAGGACGGCGGCTGGGGCGCCTTCGACGCCGACAACGCCTATCACTACCTCAACAACATCCCTTTCGCCGATCACGGCGCGCTGCTCGATCCGCCGACGGCGGACGTGTCGGCGCGCTGCGTGTCCATGCTCGCGCAACTCGGCGCAACCGCCGCCAGCAGCCCGGTTCTCGCGCGGGGCGTCGACTATCTCCGGAAGGAACAGGAAAAAGACGGCTCGTGGTACGGGCGCTGGGGCATGAACTACATCTACGGGACCTGGTCGACGCTGTGCGCCCTGAATGCGGCGGGCGTGCCGGCCGACGATTCCGCCATGCGGAACGCCGTCGCCTGGCTTGTCTCGATCCAGAATGCGGACGGCGGCTGGGGCGAGGACGGGGAGAGCTACAAGCTGGACTATCGCGGCTACGAAAAGGCGCCTTCGACCGCCTCGCAGACGGCCTGGGCGCTGCTCGGGCTGATGGCCGCGGGCGAGCGCGACAATCCGGCGGTCGCGCGCGGCGTCGCCTATCTCGCGCAGCATCAGGGGGCCGACGGCTTCTGGGACGAGGAATTGTTCACCGCCACGGGTTTCCCGCGCGTCTTCTACCTGCGCTATCACGGCTATTCGAAATTCTTCCCGCTGTGGGCGCTCGCCCGCTATCGCAACCTGTCGGCCAGCAACAGCCGATCCGTCGCCTACGGGATGTGAGCGTGGCGCGCCGTCTGCTGATTGTCGTCGGCCTCAAGCGCGAGGCGCGGCTTGCCGCGAAGGGCGGCGTCGCCACGGTTTGCAGCGGCGGCGACGTCGGGCTGCTGGAATCGCGGCTGGCGGACATAGATCGCGCCAGTGTCAGCGGCGTCGTCAGCTTCGGGCTTGCGGGTGGGCTGGATATGGCGCTTGCGCCCGGCGATCTCCTGCTCGCGCGGGCCGTCGCCGCGCCGCCGCGGACCTTCGGGACAGACGCGGCGCTGACCGACGCGCTCGCCGAAGCCTTGAAATCCGCCGGTCTGCGACTTTCGGACGGCGTTTTCGCCGGCGTCGACGCCACGGTCCTGACGCCGGAGGACAAGGCCGCGCTGCGCGCGAAAACCGGCGCCGTTGCGGTCGACATGGAGAGCCATGTCGCGGCGCGTTATGCGGCGGAGCGCAACATTCCCTTCGCCGCAGTGCGCGCCGTCAGCGACCCCGCCGGCCGCGCGCTGCCGAAGCTCGCCGCGCAGGCGCTGACGCCCGCGGGCGGAGTTCACTACGGTCGTGTCGTCTCGGGTCTTGCGCGCGCGCCGCGCGACCTCGGCGCGCTGCTGGAGGCCGGACGGGATTCGTCGGCGGCCTTTGCGACGCTCCGGCGCGCGGGCCGGGCGCTGGCGTATCTCTGACTTATTGCTGCGAGCGCGGGCGCACGCATTCCGGCGGACGGAAATAGCCGGTTTCGGCGCCGCAGGTCGGCGTCTGCCAGGGATCGCAGTCGAGATTGTGCCGGCGGATGAAGGCCAGGCACACCTGGTGACGCTGCTCGAGCGAGCCCGAAACCCGCGCCAGGCCGTTCCTGCCGCTGCGGCCGTCGCTCTTGCGACGCTTCTTCTTCGCCGGCGCGGCCTGTTCGGCCGCCGCGGCCGGCGCGGTCGACGCGGCGGGCGCGGCCGGCGCCGCGGCCTTGTCCTGCGCGAGGGCGGGGGCCGTCAGCGCGATAGCGAGCACGCCGGCAAGCGACAGGCGTGAAAGTGCTGGCGTGAAAATCCGCTGAAACATGTTCGGTGTGGCCTCCGTGCGTCGTCGCAAACTAACCGGCCCGCCGCGGCCGTTCAATGCAATCCGGTTGTGCGCCGCTATTCTGCAGCCGTCGCCCTGGCGTCGTTCTCGGCCTTGACCGGGCTCTCGGCCTTGGCGGCGCGTTCCAGCGCCTCGTCTTCGCGCATCTGGCTCAGGGTCTTCTGGACATTGGCCTGGAAAACGAATTCGGCTGGGCGCGCCTTGTCGATCGGAATGTCCGGCGCAAAGGCGCCGTCGGTGCGCACGCCGGCCAGCGCGACTTTGACAGCCTTCCAGGGCTTCGCCACGGAATCGGCCACGGCGGTCGCCTCGAAGCCGCAATGCACCATGCAATTCGAGCATTTCTCGTACTTGCCGACGCCGTAGGCGTCCCAGTCCGTGCCTTCCATCAGCTCCTTGAAAGTCGGGACGACGCCTTCGCCGAGCAGGTAGCAGGGCTTCTGCCAGCCGAAGACGTTGCGCGTCGGGTTGCCCCAGGGCGTGCATTGATACGTCTGGTTGCCCGCGAGGAAGTCGAGGAACAGGCCCGACTGGTTGAAGGCCCAGGCGCGGCCGCCGCGTCCCTTGCGGAATATGTCGCGGAACAGGGTCTTGGTGCGCTGGCGGTTGAGGAAGTGCTGCTGGTCGGGCGCGCGCTCGTAGGCGTAGCCCGGCGAGACCGTGACGCCATCGACGCCGAGCTCGGTCACCGTGTCGAAGAAGGCGGCGATGCGGTCCGCCTGCGCGCCGTCGAAGAAGGTGCAGTTGATGGTGACGCGGAACCCCTTCGATTTGGCGAGCTTGATCGCCGCGACGGCGCGATCGTAGACGCCCTCCTGGCTCACGGCGTGGTCATGCATCTCGCGGTCGCCGTCGAGATGGATCGACCAGGTGAAATAGGGGCTGGGCTTGTACTGGCCGATCTTCTTCTCGAGCAGCAGCGCATTGGTGCAGAGGATGACGAATTTCTTTCGGGCGACGATGCCCTCGACGATCTCCGGCATCTCCTTGTGCAGCAGCGGCTCGCCGCCGGCGATGGACACGACCGGCGCGCCGCACTCGTCCACCGCGCCGAGCGCGTCGGCGACGGAAAGGCGCTTGTTCAGGATGGCGTCGGGATAGTCGATCTTGCCGCAGCCGGCGCAGGCGAGATTGCACCGGAACAGCGGCTCCATCATCAGAACCAGTGGATAGCGCTTGCGGCCGGTGAGGTGCTGTTTGAGAACGTAGCCGCCAATCTTGGCGACGTAGCGCAAAGGTATGCCCACGCCAGACTCCCGAATTCCAAGCCGCCGTCTTAGTAAATAGGGCATGGATGGTCAATTTCCCGCCCCTATCTGAGGTTAAGGACCGGGACGCTCCGTGACGGAGAGCGGCGCCGCATGGTATCGCTCCCGCCGCCGGGCGGGACGCCTGTCGCGGGACAGCCTTGTCGCCGACGCCGGCTAACGGAGCAACATGGCCGCCCTGCTCGAACGCATCGTCCGTTTCTGCACGCTGAAGCCCTGGCTTGTCGTCGGCCTGACCCTGGTCCTGACGTTGGCGGCGGGCGTTTTTTCGGTCCAGCGCTTCGCCATCGACACCAATACGGCCAAGCTCATTTCGCCGGACATCCCCTGGCGGCAGGACGAGATCGCCTACGGCAAGGCCTTCCCCCAATTCGACAATCTGATCGCGGCGGTGATCGACGGCCCGACGCCGGAGGCCGTCGATTCCGCCGCCGATCGCCTGGTCGCCGCCCTCGGGCAGGCCGACATGCGGGCCGATGTCGTGCGGGCGTGGCGACCCGACCGCAACGCCTATCTCGACCGCGAGGGCCTGCTGCTGACCGACCGGCCGACGCTGGAGACGACGCTCGCAGACCTTGTCGCCCGCCGCGACTTTCTCGGCGGGCTTGCCGCCGATCCCAGTTTGCGCGGGCTGATGCGGCTGATCTCCGGCGCCATGGAGGCGGCCGAAAAGGACCGCGCGCGCTTCGATCCGTTCCTCGCGCCGCTCGACCGCATCGCGACGACGATCGAGAGCGCGCTGGCGGGCCAGCCGAAGCCGCTGTCATGGCGCGCGCTGCTCGACAGGGGCGAGCCGACCGCCGGCGAGCTCAGGCGGATCGTGCTGATCGACCCGGTGCTCGATTTCACCGCGCTGGAGCCTGGCGGCAAGCCGACGAAAGCGGTTCGCGCGACCGCGGCGAAGCTCGGCATCGACAAGGCGGGGGGCTATGTCTTTCGCCTGACGGGGCCGACGCCGCTGGCCGACGAGGAATTCGGCACCGTCGCCGAGAATTACGAGATCAATCTCGGCGTCACCATTGCGCTGGTGGCGCTCGTACTGTTTCTCGCCCTGCGCTCCGGCAAGATCATTTTCGCCGTGCTGGTCACGCTGTTCGTCGGCCTCGTCATCACCATGGGCGTCGGCCTGATCGCGGTGCAGCGCCTCAATCTGATCTCGGTCGCCTTCGCCGCGCTGTTCATCGGCCTCGGCGTCGATTTCGGCATCCAGTTCGCAACCCGATATCGCGAGGAGCGGCGCAACCACGACGATCTGAAACAGGCGCTGACCGCGGCGATCCGTAATATCGGCTATTCGCTGTCGCTTGCCGCCATGTCGCTGGTGGCGGGTTTCTTCTGCTTCCTGCCGACCGAGTTCAAGGGCGTGTCGGAGCTTGGCCTGATCGCCGGCCTCGGCATGATCGTCGCGTTTGCGACCACCATCGTCTTCCTGCCGGCGCTGATGGTGGTCATCCGGCCCGGCCCGGAGACGCGGCCGGTCGAGACGGCCTCGCTCGCCGCCGTCGACCGCTGGATCGAGCATCACCGCGCCATCGTGCTGATCGCCACCGCGCTCGTCGTGCTGGCCGGCGTTCCGGCGCTCCTGAAGCTGAAGTTCGATTCCAACCCGATGCACCTGCGCAGCGACAAGGTCGAAAGCGTCGCGACGTTCTACGATCTTGCGCACGATCCGCAGACCGCGCCGAACACGATCTCGATCCTGGCCGCCGACCTGAAAGAGGCCGACGCGCTCGCCGTGCGCCTTGCGAGCCTGCCGACGGTGGCGCGCGTCGTGACCCTGTCGACCTTCCTGCCGCAGGACCAGAAGGAAAAGCTTGCGATGGTCGCCAAGGCGCGCGCGGAACTGGCGGGCGTGCTCGACGCCAGGCCCGCGCCTGCGCCGAGCGATGCGGAAAATCTCAAGGAGACCGGCGATGCGCTCGATCTGCTCGAAGTGGCGGAAGGGCAGGGCGCGCCGCCGCCGATGCAGCATTTCACGCGCGCCGTGACGGCATTGTCGAAGGCGACGCCGCAGGCGCGCGCGGCGGCGCAGACGGCGCTGTTCGCCAATTTCGAGCCGCTGCTGCATACGCTGCGCACGGCGCTGTCGCCCAAGGCGGTCACGCGCGCCGACATCCCGGACGAGATTTCGCGCGACTGGATCGCGTCCGACGGGCGCGCGCGCATCGAGGTCTTTCCCAAGGGCGAGACGCGCGACAATGAAGCGCTGGCGAAATTCGCCGCGGAAGCGCGCGGCGTTGCGCCCCATGCGACGGGCGCGCCGATCACCGTCGTCGAAGCCGGCAAGACGATCGTCAGCTCCTTCGCCGAAGCCGGCGCGCTCGCCTTCGTGGCGATCTTCGCCATCCTCTACATCGCCATGCGCAGCGTGAAGGACGTGGCGCTGGCGCTGGGGCCGCTTGTGCTCGCCGGGGTCATGAGCCTCGAAGCCGCGCAGCTTCTCGGCATGTCGCTCGACTTCGCCAACATCATCGCGCTGCCGCTGATGTTTGCGGTCGGCGTCGCCTTCCACATCTATTACCTGATCGCCTGGCGGAAGGGCGTGGCGGACCTGCTGGCCTCGAGCCTCACGCGCGCAATCTTCTTCTCGTCGCTGACGACCGGGATCGCCTTCGGCAGCCTATGCCTGTCGTCCCACCCCGGCACGGCCGGCATGGGCAAGCTGCTCGCCATCTCGCTGTTCTTCACGCTTCTGGCCGCCTTCGTCATCGTGCCGGCCTTCCTCGGCCCGCCGCCCGACATCGACGATGTCCCGGGCGAGACGAAGGGCGGCGTCTGACTCCTGCGCCGCGGCGAGGCGCAGGCTGTCGTCGATGCGCGGCCGCCAGGCGAGCGCGAATATCGTCGCGACGACGGCCGCGCCGACGAAACGATTGGCGCCGAGGCCGCAAGCCATGCCAAACGCGAAGGCCGCCATCAACGCGTGGGCGGGTTCGGTGGGATTGCGCCAGCCGCCGATGGCGACGGTGAGGGTCAGGTACTTCGCGATCGCCACCGAGCAGGCGGCGCAGATCAGCGGCCAGAACCATTGGCTGTTGGCAAGCCCCGACAATTGCAGTTCGACGCCGACGATTGCGCCGAGCGTCGCCCAGAAGGCGCAGGGCGCCCAGCCGGCCGACAGATCGCGCATGTTTCTGTCGAGCCCGAGGCTCAGTCCGAGCAATGCGGCCCACAACACGCCCAACGCCACGTCACGCTCCCCAATAGTTACGAAATCCTTAACATGAAGGAGCGCATTAAGACATTGTTTACGTTTACTTTGGTTAATAGGATGATCTGCGCCTTGGTTCCGGCGCGATTCCGGAGCTAGTCTCGCGCCAGTCCGATCCAGGCGGGGAGCGGCCGATGGTTGGTTCAATACGAACTCTGGTTCTTGGCGGCGCGCTCGCGATGGCGACGCCCGCGCTCGCTGTCGAGCCCTGGGGCGTGTGGGTGCGTGAAGCCAGCGGCACGACGTTCGACTTCTACAATTGCGCGGGCAAGCTCTGCGCGAAGGTGATCGGCGTCGGCAAGCCCGACGAGAAGAAGGCGATCGGCACCGTCATCCTGCGCAACGCCGTGCTCGACAAGGAAGGCGTGTGGCGCGGCGAAATCTACAATACGGAAGACGGCAAGACCTATCAGGGCGGCGTGAAAGTAGAGAAGCCGACCGAACTGACGCTCGAAGGCTGCCTTATCGCCTTTCTATGCAAGAGCGAGACTTGGAAGCGCGCCGAGGACCAGACGAAGGCGTCCACGCCCGGCGGCAAGCCGTCCATGCCTGCGCCCTCCGGAACGCCGGGTCTCGGACACTGAGCGCAGAACAGGCGCGCAGACCGCGCCTGCGCAGACGGCCGTTGTGAAGGGCGGATCGCGGCTGCTCTAATGCTCCCGAACGAAGGGAGCGAAACGATGGTCGATCTTTCCGGCAAATTCGCCGTCATCACGGGCGCGGCGTCCGGCATCGGGCGGGCGACGGCGACGCTGTTCGCCGAGCGCGGCGCGCGGGTGCTGGCGGTCGACCGGCCGGAATCGGCGATCATGACGGCGCACGCAGGCAATGACGCAGTCAGCGTGCTGGCGAAAAGCGTCGCCGACGACGATGCGCCGGACGCCATCGTGCGCGCGGCGCTCGAAAAATTCGGCGCGATCGACATTCTGTTCAACAACGCCGGCGTCTCGAACCGCTCGCTGGCGGCGGAGACGAGCGACGCCGACTGGGACAGGGTGTTCGCCGTCAACGTGCGCGCGCCGTTCCGCATCTCGCGCGCCGCCATCCCGCATCTCATCAGGCGCGCGGAGGAAAAGAGCCGCGCGCGAATCATCTGCACGGCCTCCGTCATGGCCTTCGACACCGACATCGGGCTCGCCGCCTATACGGCGTCCAAGCACGGCGTGGCGGGGCTGACCAAGACGCTGGCGCTCGAACTCGGCAAGCACAAGGTGACGGCCAATTACATCCTGCCCGGCGCGATCGAGACCGGCATGACGCAAGCCTCCTTCGCCGATCCTTTCGTGCGCGGCGTGTGGGAGAAGAAGGCGGCGCTGCGGCGGCTCGGCCAGCCGATCGACATGGCGCGCGCCGCGCTGCTGCTGGCGAGCGACGAAGCCGATTTCATCACCGGCCACGGGCTGGTGGCCGACGGCGGCTTGACGCTGCGCACCTGACGCGAAAGATTTCGCCGGTCGCAGCCGGAGCGTTGACGTGGTCCCCCAAGCCTATCTTCAACTCGCCGGCGCGGTCGCCTTCAATGCGGCCTCGTATACGATCTACAAGGCGATCGTCGGCGCCGCGCCCGGCGTCTGGTGGCCGCTGTTCGCTCTCGGCCTGGGGCTGGGCGCCCTCAACACCTATCTGTTCACGCACGCGATCCGCAACATTCCGCTCTCGATCGCCTTTCCGGCTTTTTCGGGCGCCTCGTTCGCGACGATCGCGCTCGTGTCGATTGTCGTCTTCGGCGAGCCGTTCCGAGGCCTCACGATCGCCGGCATGGCGCTCGTGATCCTCGGCAGCGCCCTGGTGCTCTACAGCCAGTGAGGCTTACGCGCTGGCCGCGTCGAGTTCGGCAATGTCGGCCGCGGTCAGCGACAGTTTCGCCGCGCCCAGCAATTCCTCGAGCTGCCCGACCGTCGTCGCGCTGGCGATTGGCGCGGTCAGGCCCTTGCGCGCCATGATCCAGGCGAGCGCCACCTGCGCGCAGGTCGCCTTGTGCGCGGCTGCGACGGAATCGAGCGCCGCAAGAACCTTGGGGCCGTTGGTCTTGAGATATTTGCCGGCGGTGCGCGGGCCGCGCACGCTTTTGCCGAGATCGGCCTCGCTGCGATACTTGCCGGTGAGAAAGCCGGCCGCCAGCGAGAAGAAGGGAATGACGCCGATCTGCTCCTTCACGCAGAGGTCCTGCAACTCGCCCTCGAACACCTTGCGCTCGACGAGATTGTATTCGGGCTGCATGCATTCGTAGCGCGGCAGTCCGTTGTTCGCGGAAACATCGAGCGCCTCCTTCAGGCGCGCCGCGCTGTAGTTCGAGGCGCCGATCACGCGCACCTTGCCAGCCTTGACGAGATCGTCGTAGGCGCCGAGCGTCTCGGACAGAGGGGTGTCCGGATCGTCCTTGTGCGACTGGTAGAGATCGATGCGGTCGGTTTGCAGGCGCTTCAGCGAATCCTCGACCGCCTGCCGGATGTAATCCGGCTTCAGGCCCTTGATGAAGCCGACCTTGGTGGCGAGCACGATCTTGTCGCGCTTGCCGCTGCGCTTGAACCAATTGCCGAGCACGGTTTCGGATTCGCCGCCGGTATGGCCGGGAACCCAGACCGAATAGACGTCGGCCGTGTCGATGAATTCGAAGCCGTGATCGACGAAGGCGTCGAGCAGGCGAAAGGACGTCGCCTCGTCCGCGGTCCAGCCGAAGACATTGCCGCCGAAGCAGAAGGGATGGACATGGAGATCGGAGCGTCCGATGCGGCGCTTGGTCATGGCGTTACCTCTTATGGACCGCGAGCCTTCAGCTCGCCTTGTCCTGCAATATAGAGCAAGAGGGCGGCGACGCGATCGCGCGTCGAGCATGACGACAATGCGAGCCTGAAGGCTCGCGGTCTGCTCACTCCAACCCAAACCCGCGCAGATAGACATTCGCCAAGATCTTCGCCGTCGCATGAACGTCGATCGTCGCCGCGCGGCGCTGGATCATGGCGGTGAAGCCGATGTGTTCGGAGCCGCCGAACACCATGTCGCGCATCATGGCGCGCGACGGCCCGCCGGGGCGATCCTCGCCATGGCCGAACTTGTCGAGCAGCGCGACGAACTGGTTGGCGAAGCGCGCGAGCGCGTCGCGCCCGGCCGAGCGGCGATAGGATTTCACGCCGCGAACCTCACGCAACCATATCCGGTATTTTTCGTCGTCCTCAATGACGGCGGAGAGGTGCAGCGCGATCAGCCTTTCGAGGCCCTCGCGCAAGCTGCCTGCCTCCTTCACGGCCTGTTGCGCGGCTTCCACGCGCCGCTCGAGCGCCGCCAATCCGGCGCGAATGACCAGATCGTTCTTGTTGCGGAAATAATTGTAGAGCGTGCCTTCCGACAGGCCGGCGGCCGCCGCCACGGCCGCCATGCTGGTGTTCTCGTAGCCGTTGCGCAGGAACAGGTCTTCGGCGACGCTGAGAATGCCGCCCTCGCGCTCGCCCCATGCGCCGACCGCGCTGGCGCCGGCGCGCGGTTTGCCCGACTTCGCGATTGTCGCCCTGGCTTCGTTGCGCTGCGGTCTCGCCATGATCCCCCGCCGCGCTGACGAAGCGGCGATTGACACTAGCAAATTTCTGAGGCAACCTCAAATTTAATTGGAGGATTAAAGGCGCGCGGCCGCAAGAGCCGTCGCCGGCGTCGAGGGAGGAAGCGCGTCAGCGCAGGCCGTTCCTTGGCGCGACCAAGCCGCAGGGGCGCCATGCCGGTCATCGAAAGCAAGATCGACGTCAATTCCGACACTTTCCGCGCCAATCGCGAGGAGATGCTGCGGCTGATCGACGAATTCCGCGCGCTGGAAAACAAGGTCCGCGAGACCGGCGAGACCAAGCGCGAGCTCTTCACAAAACGCGGGCAGATCATGCCGCGGGAACGTCTCGCGCTGCTGCTCGACCCCGGCGCGCCCTGGCTCGAAATATCGACGCTCGCCGGCCTGCGGATGCACGACGAATTCGGCGGCGGCGGCATCATCGGCATCGGCTACGTGTCGGGCATCCGCTGCATGGTCATGGCGTCGGACAGCGCCTTCAAGGGCGGCACGTCGACGCCGATGAGCGTGAAGAAGGGGCTTCGCGCGCAACAGATGGCGATGGAAAACAAGCTGCCGATGGTGCGGCTTGTCGAATCCGGCGGCGCGAATCTTCTCTTTCAGGCGGAAATGTTCGTGGAGGGCGGGCGCGGCTTCGCCAACCAGGCGCGCATGTCGGCGGCCGGCATTCCGCAGGTGACGGTGGTGCACGGCTCGTCCACCGCCGGCGGCGCCTATCTGCCGGGTCTTTCCGACTACAACATTCTGGTGCGCGGCAAGGCGAAGGTGTTTCTCGCCGGTCCGCCGCTGCTGCGCGCCGCCACCGGCGAGATCGCGACCGACGAGGAACTCGGCGGCGCCGACATGCATGTGACGAAGTCGGGCCTCGGCGAATACGTCGCCGAAGACGACGCCGACGGCATCCGCATCGCGCGCGAAGTCATGGCCATGCTGCCCTGGAACGAGCAGATCCAGCGCGGCGCGGCGCGCGATTACAAGGAGCCGCGCTACAGCCCGGACGAGCTTGCCGGCGTCGTGCCGGTCGACTATCGCAAGCCCGTCGACGTGCGCGAGGTGATCGCGCGCATCGTCGACGATTCCGAATATCTCGACTTCAAGGGCCTGTACGGCGTGCACACGGTGTGCGGCCACGGCGCGATCGAGGGGCATACGGTCGGCTTCATCGGCAACAACGGGCCGATCGACGCCGACGGCGCCACCAAGGCGGCGCAGTTCATCCAGCTTTGCTGCCAGTCGAACATTCCGATCGTCTACCTGCAGAACACGACGGGCTACATGGTCGGCCGCGAGGCCGAGCAGGCGGGCATCATCAAGCACGGCTCGAAGATGATCCAGGCGGTCGCCAATTCCACCGTGCCGCAGATCACGCTGCATATCGGCGCCTCGTTCGGCGCGGGCAATTACGGCATGTGCGGGCGCGGCTACGATCCGCGCTTCATCTTCGCCTGGCCGAACAATCGCATCGCCGTGATGGGGCCGGAACAGGCGGCGAAGGTCATGTCGATCGTGACCGAGGGCAAGCTGAAACGTGAAGGCAAGCCGGTCGACCACGACAAGCTGGCCGCGATGGAAAAGGGCATAGCCGACCGGATGCAGGGCGAGACGACCGCGCTCTACGCCACCGCGCGCCTGTGGGACGACGGGCTGATCGATCCGCGCGACACGCGAAAGGTGCTCGCCTTCTGCCTGTCGATCTGCCGCGAGGCGGATGTGCGGCCGCTGCGGCAGACGACCTTCGGCGTCGCGCGCATGTGAGGATGCAAGAATGAAATTCACGCAGGAACACGACGAAATCCGTCGCAGCATTTCGAAATTCATCGCCTCCGACATCAACCCGTTCGTCGACGAATGGGAGAAGGCGGGCATCTTCCCGGCGCACGAATTGTTCGGGAAGATGGGCAAGCTCGGCTTCCTCGGCCTGAACAAGCCGGTGGAGTTCGGCGGCTCGGGCCTCGATTATTCCTACGCCATGGCTTTTGCCGAAGAGCTCGGCCAGATCAATTGCGGCGGCGTGCCGATGGCGATCGGCGTGCAGACGGACATGGCGACGCCGGCGCTCGCGCGCTTCGGCTCGGACGAGGTGCGCCGCGAGTTTCTCGCGCCTTCGATTTCGGGCGATTATGTCGCCTGCCTCGGCGTGTCGGAAGTCGGCGCGGGCTCGGACGTCGCGTCGGTGAAGACGACGGCGAAGAAGGACGGCGGCGACTACGTCATCAACGGCGGCAAGATGTGGACGACCAACGGCACGCAGGCCGACTGGATCTGCCTGCTCGCCAACACGTCCGAGGGGCCGGTCCATCGCAACAAGTCGCTGATCTGCGTGCCGATGAAGACGAAGGGCGTCGAGATCGCGCGCAAGCTCGACAAGATGGGGATGCACTCCTCCGATACGGCGCAGATCTATTTCGACAATGTGCGCGTGCCGCAGCGCTACCTGATCGGCGAGGAAGGCAAGGGCTTCACCTACCAGATGGTCCAGTTCCAGGAGGAACGTCTTTGGGGCGCGGTCTCCAGCCTCAAGGGCAAGGAGCGCGTCATCCAGGCGACGATCGATTATGCGCGCCAGCGCATGATCTTCGGCAAGCCCGTGCTGCACAACCAGGTCGTGCATTTCCGCCTCGCCGAATTGCAGACGGAGATCGAGCTGCTGCGCTCGCTCTGCTATCGCGCCTGCGAATTGATGCTCGAGGGACAGGACGTCACCAAGCTCGCCTCGATGGCGAAACTGAAGGCCGGACGGCTCGGCCGCGAAGTGACGGACTCATGCCTGCAGTACTGGGGCGGCATGGGCTTCATGAACGAGACGCCGGTGAGCCGCTCCTATCGCGACTCGCGTCTCGCCTCGATCGGCGGCGGCGCCGACGAGGTGATGCTGATGATCCTGTCGAAGATGCTGGGCATTGCGCCGGAAGACGAGCGGAAGAAAAACTAGGTCGGTTCTGACGTCGCGCCGTCATTGCGAGGAGCGAAGCGACGAAGCAATCCATCCCCGCATCTGGACGTCGAGCCGGGGATGGATTGCTTCGCTTCGCTCGCAATGACGGGCTTCCGGCGAAGTGCGAGCAAGAGGTTATCGTGACGCAATTCTCCAAGATCCTCATCGCCAATCGCGGCGAGATCGCCTGCCGGGTCATGCGCACGGCGCGCGACATGGGCTTTTCGACCGTCGCCGTCTATTCCGACGCCGACGCCGATGCGCTGCATGTGCGCATGGCCGACGAAGCCGTGCGCATCGGACCGCCGCCCGTTTCGGACTCCTATCTCAACGTGCAGGCGATCGTGGATGCGGCCAGGCGCGTCGGCGCCGACGCGGTGCATCCGGGCTACGGATTTCTGTCGGAGAATGACGGCTTCGCCACGGCCTGCGAAGAGGCGGGCCTCGTCTTCATCGGACCCACGCCGGCGGCGATCCGCGCGATGGGCAACAAGGCGGCGGCCAAGCGCCTGATGATCGAGGCCGGCGTACCCTGCGTGCCCGGCTATCAGGGCGCCGACCAGGACGATGCGGTATTGGCGCGCGAAGCGCAGCGCATCGGCTTTCCGATCATGGTGAAGGCGGCGGCCGGCGGCGGCGGGCGCGGCATGCGTCTCGTTTCCCGCATGGACGATTTCGCCGACGCGGTTTCGACCGCGCGCTCGGAAGCGCAGAACGCCTTCGGCTCCGGCGAGCTCATTCTCGAAAAGGCGGTCGTCGACGCGCGCCATGTCGAAGTGCAGGTGTTCGGCGACAGCCACGGCCACGTCATTCATCTCGGCGAGCGCGATTGCTCGGCGCAGCGCCGGCACCAGAAGGTGATCGAGGAAGCGCCGTCGCCGGCCGTATCGCCTTCCTTGCGGGAGAAGATGGGCGCGGCGGCGGTGGCGGCGGCGAAAGCCATTTCCTATCGCGGCGCCGGCACGGTGGAATTCCTGCTCGGCGCGGACGGCGAATTCTATTTCCTCGAAATGAATACGCGCCTGCAGGTCGAGCATCCCGTGACGGAAGAGATCACGGGCCTCGATCTTGTCGAATGGCAATTGCGCGTGGCGGCCGGAGAGCCGCTGCCGCTCCGGCAGGAGGACGTGCGGCTCGACGGCCATGCGATCGAAGTGCGTCTCTACGCGGAATCGCCGGAAAAGAATTTCTTGCCGCAGAGCGGGACTGTTTTTCTGTGGGCGCCGGCGCAGGCCAGGGGCGTGCGCGTCGATCACGGCATTCGCTCGGGTCAGGAGATTTCGCCTTTCTACGATCCGATGATCGCCAAGGTCATCGCGCACGGGCGCACGCGCGAGGAAGCGCGCCGGCGTCTGGTGCGCGCGCTGGACGAGACGGTCCTGTTCGGCCTGCCGAACAACAAGGCCTTCCTTGTCGCGCTGCTCGGCCATCCCGTCTTCGCCAAAGGCGAAACGACGACCGGCTTCATCGGCGCGCATTTCGCGGCCGGATCGGAGGCCATGGCGGAGAAGCAGCCGTCGACGCGGCTGCTCGCGCTCGCCGCCGCCTTGCTCTACGAGCGCAGCGCGCGGCAGCTTGCGCCGCTCGTGTCGAGCTGGGATTCCACCGGCGAGTTCTCCAAGCCGCTGAAACTCGCCGTGGGCGAAAAGGAAACGCCGGTGTCGCTGACGGCGCGCGGCGCTTCGTCCTATTCGGTCCTGGTCGGCGGCGAGAGGGTCGATCTCGACGTGGTCGAGCGCGACCGGACAAGCGTGCGCTACGCCGTGCAGGGCGTGCAGGCGTCGGCCGCCTACGCCTTCGACGGCGCGACGCTGCATCTGGAAGCCGCCGGCGAGCAACTGACGACGCGCGAGACCTCGCACGAGATCAAGAGCGCGGGCGAGCGCGAGGGCGGGGCGCGGCTCGTCGCGCCGATGAACGGACGCATCGTCGCCGTGCTGGCGCAGGCGGGCGAGCCCGTGAAGAAGGGCCAGCGCGTCGTCGTTCTCGAGGCGATGAAGATGCAGCACGAGATCGTCGCCGGCCGCGACGGCGTGCTGGAGGTCGTGTCGGTGAAGGAAGGCGACCAGGTCGCCACGCGCCAGGTGCTGGCGACGCTGGCGGCGGAAGGCGCGTAGGAACGATGACGGCCGTCGTTGCGAGCGAAGCGAAGCAATCCATCCACCGAGACTGGCCGCAAGGATGGATTGCTTCGTCGCTTCGCTCCTCGCAATGACGGGGGGAGGATGAAATGTCGGTAGCCAAGAGCCTCTACTACGACGAAAGCCACGAAGCCTTTCGCGAAACCGTGCGCCGCTTCGTCGACAAGGAGATCGCGCCCTTCGTCGACGAATGGGACGAGGCCGGCGGCTTTCCGCGCGAGCTTTACAAGAAGGCGGCCGAGGTCGGCATTCTCGGCCTCGGCTATCCGGAAGAATACGGCGGCTCGCCCTGCGACCAGTTCCATCGCATCGTGCTGTCGCAGGAGCTCGCGCGGGCCGGCTCGGGCGGCGTCTGCGCCAGCCTGAACAGCCATACGATCGGCTCGCCGCCGATCCTCGCGGTCGGGCCCGAGGCGATGAAGAAGCGCGTGCTGCCGCAGGTGCTGGCGGGCGAGAAGATTTCCGCGCTCGCCATCACCGAGCCGTCCGGCGGCTCCGATGTCGCGCAATTGAAGACGACCGCGCGACGCGAGGGCGATCACTACATCGTCAACGGCTCGAAGATGTTCATCACCTCCGGCGTGCGCGCGGATTTCTACACGGTCGCGGTGCGCACCGGCGGGGCGGGCGCGGGCGGCGTGTCGCTGCTCCTGATCGAGCGCGGGATGCCCGGCTTCACGCAGCAGCCGCTGAAGAAGATGGGCTGGTGGGCGAGCGACACGGCGCAATTGTTTTTCGACGACGTCAAGGTTCCGGTCGAGAACCTGATCGGCGAGGAGAACAAGGGCTTCAAATATGTGATGCTCAACTTCAATTCCGAGCGCCTCGGCATGGCGGCCGGCTGCACCGCCTTCTCGCGCCTGTGCCTTGAGGAGGCGATCGCCTGGGCGCGCGAGCGAAAGGTGTTCGGCGCGCGCCTCGCGGACCAGCAGGTGGTGCGCCACAAGATCGTCGACATGGCGATGCGCGTGAACGCGACGCAGGCCTGGCTCGAGCAGCTCGCCTGGCGCGTGCAGAATGGCGAAAAGCCGGCGGCCGAGATCGCCATGCTGAAGAACCAGGCGACGCAGACCATGGCCTTCTGCGCGTCCGAGGCCGTGCAGATCCACGGCGGCATGGGCTTCATGCGCGGCACGAAGGTCGAGCGCATCTACCGGGAAGTGAAGGTCAACGCCATCGGCGGGGGCGCGGAGGAGATCATGAAGGATCTCGCCGCCCGGCAGATGGGCATCTGACCGCGCGGCGGTCTGGCGATCCGTTCGGGACTCCCTACATCAGCGGGGTGCGCGGACGACGAACATGATTCCGGAATGGATCAAGCATTCCAAGTGGAGATGGCTGCGGCCGCCGATCGGCGTGTCGCTGGTCATTCTGGGCATGTTCGGCTTCCTGCCGGTGATCGGCTTCTGGATGATCCCGCTCGGCCTTGCCGTGCTCGCCGTCGATTTCCCCGCCGCCGAGAAGGCGCTCGACTGGCTCACGGAGAAATGGCGCGCGATCGAGGCGCTCTGGCGCGCATGGCGCAAGAAAAAGTGAGCATGGACCGCGAGCCTTCAGGCGCGCGAGATCACTCGATGACCTTCCAGATGCCGTTCGCCGCCATCACCGGGCGGCCCTTCACCTTGAGAACGCCGCGCAGAAAGATCACGGTCTTGGCGGCGCGCACGATCTCCGTGTCGCACTCCACGAAATCGCCATGCTTCACCGCGGCGAGAAACTGGTTCTCGAGCTGCATGGTGACGCATTTGCGCCGGCCCGCCGCTTCCCAGGCGACGAAGCCGATGGCGTGATCGGCGAAGGTCATGAGCATGCCGCCATGCACCGCGCCCTGCCGGTTCTCGTGCTTTTCCTCGGCAAGAAAGGCGTATCGCCAGCCTTCGCCCTCGCGTTTGGCCCATATCGGTCCGACGAGCGCGGAAAAACCCGGTCCCTTCATGATCTTCCAGCCGTGCGCGGCCGGATCGAACGTCGTGTTGCCGGCTATCGCCGCGTGATCGGTCATAAATTCCTGTCCTACAAGAGTGTCGACCAATATAGGTCAGGGTTCGGTCGGGAGGAAGTCGGCGCGATTGGCGACGATGAATTCCTGCATGGCCCGCACGGCCGGCAACGGCCTGCGGTCGAGGCGGCGCATGACGTACCACGTGCGTATGACCGGCAGGCCGCGCGCGTCGAGCTTGACCAGGCGGCCGTCGGCAAGCTCGGCCGCCACCGTGTGGGCCGAAATGAAAGCGACGCCGAGGCCGGCCATCACCGCCTGCTTGATCGTCTCGTTGGAATCGATCTCGAGGCCGAAATGCGGGGTTACGCCGGCCTGCTCGAGGAAGCGCTCCATCAGGTTGCGCGTGCCGGAGCCGGGCTCGCGCACGACGAAGGTTTCGCCCGTCAGCAAGGCCGGATCGAACCTGCGGCGACGCGCAAGGCGATGGCCGGGTTCGGCGACGATGAGATGCGGGTGATCGCCGATCGGGTCGGCAGCGCAGCTCTGGTCCTCGGGCGGGCGGCCCATGATGGCGATGTCGATGGAAAAATCGCGCAAGGCCTGGAGCATCTGTTCGCGATTGCCGACGGTGATCGACACTTTCACGCCCGGATGAGTTCGCGCGAAGGCGCCGACCATGCGCGGCGCGAAATATTTGGCGGTCGACACCAACCCGACGCTGACGCGGCCTGCGACACCTCCGCGCAGGGTCTGGAGCGTGGTCTCGAATTCGTCGATGGCGGCGTCCACCGCCTGGGCGGCGCGCAAGGCCTCGCGGCCGACTGCGGTCAGCACGAATTTGTCGGCCGCGCGCTCCAGCAGGGGAAGGCCGGCGTTCTGCTCGAACTGCCTGATTTGCATGGAGATCGCCGGCGCGGTGACGAAGAGTTCGCGCGCCGCCGCCGTCACGGAGCCGGTGTCGGAAACCGCGCGAAGGGCGCGCAATTGTTTGAGCGTGACGCCGCGCATCGAAGGCTCATTTCAGAAAAACTGAATATGGCTTGCAGATAATTCAAATATTCTGTCCCGACAAGGTCGGCGACACTCCTTGCGTCCGGGTTCGTGTCCCCCGCGGCGGTCGAGACCCTTCAGGAGCAAGCTCCCATGAACCTGCACGCCTATCTCAACGCCTGGGCCGGCGGACGGCCGGTCGAGACCGCCGTCGCGACGACGATCGGACGACTGGCGGAGGCCGCCTACAAGCTCGGCGAAGCCGTGGGGCGCGGGCCGCTGGCCGACGACATGCACGAACTCATCGCTCATCATGCCGACGGCGATGCGCAGCGCCGGCTCGACATTCTGGCGGAAGAGACGGTGATCGACCGCATGCGCCATGCGCCGGTGCGCTACCTGGCTTCGGAAGAGAGCGAATCCGCCATCGACATCGTGCCGGGCTCGCCGGTCGCGGTCGCCGTCGATCCCCTCGACGGCTCCACCAATATCGACGCCAATGCGCCGGTCGGCCTTATCTTCTCGATTCTGCCGGCGCTCGATTCGGCGGCGGCGACCTTCCGCCAGCCGGGCCGCATGCAGCTCGCTGCGGGCTTCTTTATCTTTGGCCCGCACACCAGCCTCATGCTGACGCTGGGCGACGGCGTCGCCATCTTCACGCTCGACCGCACGGAACAGCGTTTCATTCTTGCGCGAACAAAGGTCACGACGCCGAAAACCTCGCGCGAATACGCGGTCAACGGCTCGAATGCGCGCTTCTGGAGCGACAGCGTGCGCTCCTATGTCGAGGAGCTGATCGCCGGCGCCGACGGCCCGCGCGCCATCGACTTCAATACGCGCTGGGTCGGCGCCCTGTGCGGCGAGACTTATCGCATCGTGCTGCGCGGCGGCCTCTATCTTTATCCCGGCGGCACGCGGCGCGGGCAGGTGCGCGGGCGGCTGCGGCTGCTCTACGAAGCCAACCCCATCGCCTTTCTGGTCGAGCAGGCCGGCGGCGAGGCGACGAATGGCGATCGCCCCATTCTCGACATCACGCCCGACAGCCTGCACGTGCATACGCCGCTCATTTTTGGCTCGCGCGACGAGGTCGAGCGCTTTCTCAGCCATGTCGGTCCGGCGAATATCGCCGACTATCGTGGCGGAGCGACTCAGACGGCCATGCGTATGTAATCAGGCGTCTTTCGCCTGAGACATTGCGCAACGGCGTTCAATGTGGTTTCGGGAGCGCGCAACCCCGGAGCGCACATGGACATGTCGCCGAATGCTGGCTGGCTGGCCCTAGCCAAATATCCGCGCCTCGCCGCGCTGGCCGAGCGGGCGCGCGACCTGCCGCCGGTCTGTGCGGCGGTCGTGCATCCCTGCGATGTCGCATCGCTTGGCGGGGCGCTGGAGGCGCGCGATCTCGGCATGATCGAGCCCGTGCTGATCGGGCCGCGCCGCAAGATCCAGGCGACGGCGGAGGCGGCGGGCCTGTCTCTCGACGGACTCGCTATCGAGGACGCGCCACATTCTCACGCGGCCGCCGAGCGCGCGGTCGAACTCGTGCGCGCCGGCGCCGCGCAGGCGATCATGAAGGGATCGCTGCACACGGATGAAGTCATGGGCGCAATTGTGCGCGACGAGTTCGGGTTGAAAACCGAAAGGCGCATCTCGCACGTTTTCGTCATCGACGCGCCGCTCTATCCCAAACTCATTCTGGTGAGCGACGCGGCCGTGAACATCGCGCCCGATCTTCTCGCCAAGCGCGACATCGCGCAGAACGCGATCGACCTCGCCCGCGCCATTGGCGTCGAAAGGCCGAAGGTCGCGATCCTCTCGGCGGTCGAAACGGTGACGCCGAAGATCCCGTCGACCCTGGAGGCCGCGGCGCTGTGCAAGATGGCCGACCGCGGGCAGATCGCGGGCGGCGTTCTCGACGGGCCGCTTGCTTTCGACAACGCCATTTCGCGTGACGCGGCCGCGGCGAAAGGCATCGTGTCGGACGTGGCGGGCGAAGCCGATGTGCTGATCGCTCCCGATCTCGAGGCCGGCAACATACTCGCCAAGCAGCTCGTGTTTCTCGCGGGCGCAGAAGACGCCGGCCTCGTGCTCGGGGCGCGCTGCCCGGTGATCGTGACGAGCCGCGCCGACAGCCCCGCCGCGCGCATCGCTTCCGTCGCGCTGGCGCAGCTCTATGCGTATTGGGCGGAGAGGCAGGCGGCCGCAAAGCTCGCGGCGGGCGAGTGAGCGTTGCGCCGCGAAGCGTCAGCTTTGCAGACCGGGTCGAATCGGCGCTGGAATGAACTGCGAGCCCGAAGTCTCGCAGTCCGTTGTCGTGGCGGTTGCGACCATCAAGCCCGGCCCTTCTCGATCTCCGTCAATCCCTTCTCCGCTTCGTCGGCGCTTTCGTAGATGTGCGGGGCGACGCCGCGTCCCTCGAGCGCGTCGCCGAGCTTCATGCGCAGGAAGCCGGAGGTCGTGTAGCGCGTGACGTCGGCGTAATAGCTGTCCATCAATCCGCGCACCATGGCCGAATAGGCGTCGAGCAACCCCGGCTCGATCGTGAAATTGTCGTAGTTGACGATGGCGTAGACGCGCTTTCCCACGTCTTTGAGCTTGTCGACGACAATGGCGTGAATGCGCGCGACATCGTCTTCGCTGCGCACCGCGTAGCGTTCGAGATTGACGAAGAAATGATTGGTCGCGGGATCGTAGACGAAGCGCCGTTCGAGCGGGATCGACAGCATCAGGTCGCGCAGGCCCATCGGCTCCGCGGCGAAGATGCGCGCGTCCATGAGACGCGGCGGGCGCGGCATGAGCGGCCTGAAATCCATCTTCGCGAGAATGTCGCGGTCGAGATCGACGCCCGGCGCGATTTCGGCCAGCTCCATGCCGTCCGACGTCAGGCGGAAGACGCAGCGCTCGGTGATGTAGAGAATGGTCTTGCCCTGCTTTCGCGCGACATCGCCGGAGAAGGTCACGTGTTCGACCCGCTCCACGAACTTGCGGATGTCGCCGTCCCTGACGATCGTCAGCCGGCCGTCGCGACATGCGACCGACAGGTCGCCGGCGACGAACGTGCCGACGAACACCACCTTCTTCGCGTTCTGGCTGATGTTGATGAAGCCGCCTGCGCCAGCAAGGCGCGGCCCGAATTTCGAGACGTTGAGCGAGCCGCTCCGGTCGGCCTGCGCGAGGCCGAGAAAGGCGACGTCGAGCCCGCCGCCGTCGTAAAAGTCGAACTGGTAGGGCTGGTCGATCACGGCCTGCGTGTTGATCGCCGCGCCGAAATCCATGCCGCTCGCGGGGATGCCGCCAATCACGCCGGGTTCGGCGGTCAGCGTGATGAGGTCGGCGACCTTTTCCTCGTTGGCGATGGCGGCGACGCCCTCCGGCATGCCGATGCCGAGATTGACGACGCTGTTGGGTTCGAGTTCGAGCGCCGCGCGCCGCGCGATGATCTTTCGCGCGCCCTCGGCCATCGGCGGCAGCGTTCCGGCGCGCGCGCGGATTTCCGAGGAATAGGCTGGATTGTAGGGCGTGGCGAAAGTCTGCCAGTGGTTTTCCGGCTTCGACACCACGACGCAATCCACGAGCACGCCCGGAACCTTCACCTGGCGCGGATTGAGCGAGCCGCTTTCGGCCACGCGCTCGACCTGCGCGATGACGATGCCGCCCGAGTTTCGCGCGGCCATGGCGATGGCGAGCGCTTCGAGCGTCAGCGCCTCCTTCTCCATCGTCAGATTGCCGTCGGGGTCGCCGGTCGTCGCGCGAATGATTCCGACGTGGATCGGAAAGCATTTGTAGAAGAGAAAGTCCTCGCCATCGATCGGCATGAGGCGGACGATGTCGTCCGTCGTGCGCGCATTGAGCTTGCCGCCGCCATTGCGCGGATCGACGAACGTGCCCAGGCCGACGCGCGTGATGTGGCCGGGCCGGCGCGCGGCGATGTCGCGGAAGAGGTGGGTGATGACGCCCTGCGGCAGATTGTAGGCCTCGATCTGGTTCTCGACCGCCAGATGCTGCAGCTTCGGCACGAGGCCCCAATGGCCGCCGACGATCTTCCGGACGAGGCCGGCATGGGCGAGGTGATTGAGGCCGCGCTCCTTGCCGTCGCCCTGTCCCGCCGCATAGACCAGCGTGAGGTCGCGCGGGTGGCCGGCCTTCGACGCCTCCTCGTCGTTCGCGCCGAGGAAGCGCTGTTCGATCGCTATCGCAATCTCCTCGGCGAAGCCGATGCCGACGAAGCCGCCTGTCGCCAGCGTGTCGCCGTCGCGGATGAGTTTCACTGCATCCGCGGCGGAGACGACCTTGCCCTTCTCGTCGCGTTTCAGAAAGGGAAGGGCGGGGTGTTCCATGTGTCGCTCCGTTCGATCAGGCGGCGCGCAGCGCCTCCTCGACGAAATCCAGCCTATCCTGCCCGAAAAACATGTGGTCGCCGACAAAGGTCGTCGGCGCGCCGAAAACGCCGCGCGCGACCGCTTCCTCCGTCGTCGCCTTCAGGCGATCCTTGGCGCCTTGCGATTCCGCCTTCGCCATGAAATCGGCGGGATCGAAGCCTGCCGCCTTGAGCACGCCCGCGGCGGTGGGCAGATCGTTCATGTTCTTGCCGTCGACCCACATGGCCCTGAACATGGCGTCGACATAGGGACGAAACTGCGGCGTTCCCTCGAAGGCCGCTGCGCCGCGCATCATCACGAGCGTATTCACGGGAAAGAACGGATTGCGGTTGAAGTCCACGCCATAGCGCCTGGCGAAGCGCGCGAGGTCCGCGTTCATCCACTTGCCCTTGGCGGGCACCATTGCCGGCGAGGCATTGCCCGTGGCCTTGAAGACGCCGCCGAGCAGCATGGGCCGCCACACGATTTCCGCGCCCGTCCGCTTCGCGACGCCGTCCATCTGCGTATAGGCGAGATAGGAGGCCGGCGAGCCGAAATCGAAGAAAAATTCCGCGCGCTTCACTGTTTCTCTCCCGATATCTGTAATTGCATCCATCTCATGCTACGCTGAACCGATCCGGGAAAGAAAGTGGGAGATCGTTCATGAGCAAGGGCGCGGTTCTCGTGATCGGCGCTGGCGATGCGACCGGCGGCGCCATTGCGCGCCGCTTCGCGCGCGAAGGGCTCGTCGCCTGTCCGGCGCGCCGTCATGCCGACAAGCTCGAACCGCTCGTCGCCGCAATCCGCGACGAGGGTTTCGAAGCGCGGCCATTCGGCGTCGATGCGCGCGACGAGGAACAGATGATTGCGCTGGTCGCCGAGATCGAGCGCGACATCGGGCCAATCGAGGCCGCGGTCTTCAATATCGGCGCAAACGTGCGCTTTTCCATCGGCGAGACGACGGCGCGCGTCTATCGCAAGGTCTGGGAAATGGCGGCTTTCTCCGGCTTCCTGATGGGGCGCGAGGCGTCGCGGCCGATGGTCGCGCGCGGGCGCGGCACGATCATCTTTACGGGCGCGACGGCGAGCCTGCGCGGCGGGTCGGGCTTCTCGGCTTTCGCCGGCGCCAAATTCGCGCTGCGCGCGCTGGCGCAGAGCATGGCGCGGGAGCTGGGACCGCAGGGCGTGCATGTCGCCCATTCCATCATCGACGGCGCGATCGACACGGCCTTCATCCGCGACAATTTCCCCGAGCGCTACAAGCTGAAGGAGCAGGGCGGCATTCTCGATCCCGACGCGATCGCCGACGCCTATTGGGCCGTGCACGCGCAGCCGCGCAGCGCCTGGACGCACGAGTTCGATCTGCGGCCGTGGATGGAGACGTTCTGACATATGTCCCGCAGAAGTTGCAGACCTTGCGAGAGGGACATGCGAGCGAAAGCGCGAGGTCAGGACCTCTCGTCGAGGCCGAGCGTGCGCATGGCGCCGCCCGCGCCATTCGCGCCGGACTTTCCGGGCTGACCGGGCGGCCCTGCCGGTCCGCGCGGGCCGGCCGCCCCATCGCCGATGCACAGGCCGGCAGGCGCGCCGCCCGCGCCGCCCGGACCGCCTTCGCCGCCGGGGCCGCCAGCGCCTGCCGCGCCGCCGCGACCGCCTTCCGCCGCAAATTCGACGTGGCTTGCCGCCTCCGTCGGGTCCTTGGCGAAAACCGTGAATTGCCCGCCCGCGCCGCCGCTCGCGCCGTCGCCGCCGTCGCTTCCCTTGGCTCCCTGTCCGCCTGCCGCGCCGGCGGCTGCGGGCTTCACGCACCGCTCGGCGGCGGAGACGGCGTCAGCGCCTTTGGCGCCCGCGGCGCCGGGGGCGCCCGGCCGCCCCGGCCGTCCCGCCGCGCCCGCCTGGCCGCCGAGATCGACGCGCAGCACGCCGGAAATCTTGCCGTGCACGCGCAGCCGCACTTTTCCCGCTTCGCGACCCGCCCCCTGCGCCGGAGGTTTCTCGTTCGGCTGAAAGGCTCTGATTTCGCCGTTTTCAATCACCAGCGTCTCGACTTCGATATCGAGGTCGGCGCCGCTGGTGAGAAGGGCGGAATCGCGCAGGGTCAGCCGCGACGTGGCGATGCGCGCCGGCTTGTCCGCATCGAAGACGAGCGTGGCGCCGTCCACGACGAGCGCAGGCCGCTGGCGCAATTCGTCAATGCGCATCATCTCGGAGCGCTCGACCGTCGGCGCCTGCAAGGCGGCAGGAATTTTCGCAGCGCTCTGCGGCCAGTTGGACCGGTCGATGCGCTCGATGGCGGTCGAACCCGCCGGCAGAAACCCTGGCTTGCCGGTCATGCGGGCGAGAAAGCGCGCGGCGAAGGCCGGATAGCGATAATAGGCCGCCGAGCCGAGCAACAGCGCCGCGCCGGCGACAATCACGATCAGGGCCGTCGCAGTTTCGGCCAGACGCCGCGAACGGGCGGTTGCTTCCTGTTGTTCGGTAAAAGTCACCTGATCGACCGTCGTGCTTGCGGCGCATGTCCGCCCTGCCGAACCGCGCCTATCATTGCGGGAAGCTCCCTGACCAGTAAATTCGAGCGAAATTGCGCCGGAGCGCCGCCATGACCATCCTGTCCGTCCTCGACCTGTCCTTCGTGACCGAGGCGACGCCGCCCTCGGCCTCGCTTGCCAATTCAGTCGATCTCGCAATCCTTGCGGACAGGCTCGGCTATGCGCGCTACTGGGTCGCGGAACATCACAGCCTCGCCTCGGTCGCTTCCAGCGCGCCGGAGGTCATCATCGCGCGCATCGCCGCCGCCACGCGCCGCATCCGCGTGGGCGCGGGCGGCGTCATGCTGCCGAACCATGCGCCGCTGATGGTGGCGGAGCGCTTCCGCACCCTCGAGGCTTTTTTCCCCGGCCGCATCGATCTCGGCCTGGGACGCGCGCCCGGAACGGACCAGACGACCGCCTATGCGCTGCGCCGCCACCAGATACAGGAGCGCGACGCCGAACAGGATTTCCTGGAGAGGCTGCAAGAACTGATCCTGTGGGACACCGGCGACTTTCCGGACTCGCATCCGTTCAAGCGCATCGCCGTCATGCCCTCCGACGTGCGGCTGCCGCCCATCTTCCTGCTGGGGTCGAGCGACTACAGCGCGGAACTGTCGGCGCAGATCGGCATGGGCTTCGCTTTCGCCCATCATTTCGCGAGTTACGACGCGAGCGAGGCCCTTCGCGCCTATCGCGCGCGCTTCCAGCCGTCGGCGTGGCGGGCGACGCCCTACGCCATTCTGGCGGTCGCGGTGGTCGCCGCCGACAGCGCGGCGGAGGCCGAGCGGCTGGCGTCCAGCGCCGATCTCAACTGGCTGCGCCGCGCGCGCGGCGAATATCGTCCCTTGCCGAGCCCGGAGGAAGCGCTCGCCGCGCCGATGTCGGAGCGCGAGCGCGCCGCGGCGCAGAAACATCGACGGCAATTGTTCGTGGGAACGCCGGCCACCGTGAAAGCCCGGCTCGACGAACTGGCGGCGGCCACGCAAGCCGATGAAATCATGATAACCTCGCCCATATATGACCATGGGGCGCGCAGGCGTTCGTACGAACTCATGGCGAAAGAATATGCGATCGCGCCAGTCGAAAGCGCGGCAAGCTAGGCGAGGGAGCGAGGGATGAGGCCTCCGGCGATCGAAAAATGGCACGAACTCGCCAAGGCGCGCGATGCACGCGGGCTCGACACGCTCCTCGATGACAGCGTCGTCTTCGAATCGCCGGTCGTGCACACGCCGCAAGCCGGCAAGGCGATTACGACCAAATATCTCACGTCGGCGCTCGTCGTGCTGAACAACGAGCATTTCCGCTACGTCGGCGAATGGTTCGGGCCGACGTCCGGCGTCCTTGAATTTGCGACCGAGATCGACGGCGTCAAGATCAACGGCGTCGACATCATCACGTGGAACGCCGACGACCGCATCACGCATTTCAAAGTGATGGTGCGGCCGCTGAAGGCCGTGAACATGCTGCACCAGATGATGGCCGCGCAGCTTGCCGCGCAAGTCTCTTCCTCTCCGGGCTGAGGCGGGCATGGCGGAGCGGCTTCCCACGATCCCCTTCGAGCTGCAGCCGAGGCAGAAGAACCTCGGCTTCGATCTCGACCGCGCGCTCGCGGGCATTGTCAGCGTCAAGGCGCTCGCGCCGGACGACGCCTTCACGGCGCGCTCGCTCGGCACCGAGCGTCTCGGGCATGGCGTCGTCATCCGCCAGTCCGGTCTCGTGCTGACGGTCGGCTATCTCATCATCGAGGCGCAGGAGGTCTGGCTGCGCACGATCGACGGGCGCGTGATCGCCGGCCATGCGCTCGCCTACGATCAGGAAACAGGCTTCGGCCTCGTGCAGGCCATGGCCTCGCTCGACCTGCCGGTCTTGCCGTTCGGCGCGAGCCGTGAGGTTGCGCCGGGCGATAGCCTTATCATCGCCGGATCCGGCGGGCGCGAGGCGACGCTTGCCGCCTGCTGCGTCGGACGCCAGCCCTTCGCCGGCTATTGGGAATACTGGATCGCGGAGGCGATCATGACCGCGCCGGCGCACCCGTTCTGGGGCGGCGCGGCGGCGATCGACGAACACGGGCGGCTCGCCGGCGTCGCATCGCTGCAGGTGGAAGCGGGCGACGCCAAGTCGAGCCAAAGCCTCAACATGGTCATACCGATCGACCTGCTGCCCCCCGTCCTCGACGATCTCGTGAAATACGGCCGACCCAACAGGCCCGCGCGCCCGTGGCTCGGCATCTATGCGACGGAACTCGGCGAGCGCATCGTGATCGCCGGTATCGCCGACGACGGGCCGGCGGAACAGGCCGGGGTGGAGATCGGCGACATTCTGGTGGCGGTCGCCGGCGAAAAGGCGACGGCGCTCGGCGAGGTCTGGCGGCGCATATGGGCGCAGGGGCCCGCTGGCGTCGAGATTCCGCTGCTGATCGAACGTCAGGACCGCGTTCTGGAAGTGCGGGTGAAATCCGCCGACCGCCTGCTTTTCACGCGCGCGCGCGTGATTCATTGATGTTCAGATTTTCGGCGCGCCACGCCGCGCCAGCCGCGCGGTGACGTAGAAGCACGTCAGCACCGCCGCTGTTCCGAACACCGCCGCGCCGGCGATGACGCCGGCATAGCCGCCCTCGGGCCCCCAGCGATGCGCGCCGTAGGTGACGAAGGGGATGGTGCCGAGGGTCGCGCGACCCCAGTTGAAGACAGTCGCGAGAATGGGGAAGCCGAGATTGTTGAAGGCGGCGTTGGCGACGAACAGGCCGGCGAGCGCCAGCCATGCGGCCGAGCCCACCGCGCAGAAGAACAGCACCAGCTCCCGCGTCGCGCCCTGGGCGTCGAATATCGCGGCGATGGCGGGGCCGGCGAGCCACAGCAGGAACCAGACGACCAGAACGTAGACGGCCGACACGGCGAAACAATCGAGCATGGCGCGGCGAATGCGGTCGTAGAGGCCCGCGCCGAAATTCTGCCCGATGATCGGGCCGATCGAGCCGGTGAGCGCGAACAGCACGCCGAAGGCGACGGGCGCGATACGGTCGATGATGGCGAAGGCGGCGACCGTCTCCTCGCCGAAGCTCGCGAAGATGCGCATGGCGTAGGTATTGCCGACGGGCGTCGCGAGATTGGTGAGGATGGCGGGCGCGGCGATGCCCATCATGGGGCCGAGATCGCGCATCACCCATTTGCGCTCCGGCCGGCCGACGACGCCGTGCACATGGATGGCGCCCCAGGAGCCGACAAGCGTGAAGACGAGGCGCGAGACGACGGTCGCCATCGCCGCGCCATAGACGCCGAAGCCGAGGACGAAGATGAGCAGCGGATCGAGCCCGGCCGTGACGACGGCGCCGGTGAGCGTGACATACATGGCGCGGCGCGGATCGCCGACCGCGCGCACCAGCCCCTGCAGGCACATGCCGAGCGCCATCAGAATGTTCGAGGGCAGGGTGATGGCGAGATAGCGCGAGGCGACTTCATGCGCCGCGCCGCGCGCGCCGACGAGGTCGAGAATGTCGCCGCGGTAAGCGAACATCAACGCCGAGACGAACAGGCTGACGGCGGCGACATGGACGAGGCCCGACGCCGCAAAACGCTGCGCGCGCGGCCGCTTGCCGGCGCCGAGCGCGCGCGAGACGAGGGCCGAGATGGCGATCGCCATGGCGATATTGACGGACATGGCGAAGAACAGGACCTGCGAGGCGAAGCCGACCGAGGCCGTGAGCACGGGGTCGCCGAGGCGCGAGACGTAGAGCAGCGACAGGAAATCGACGACGAAGATGGCGACGAGGCCGATCGAGCCCGACGCCGTCATCGCCAGCACGTGGCGCAGCGTCGAGCCCTGCGTGAAGACAGGAATCGGTCTTCGCGCGGCCGGCGCGCGTTCGGTCTCGGAAAAGGCTGGGTCGTCGGCGTTGCTCAAGCGCCCTCATATGACGCTTGGGCGCGGATTTGGGAAGCCGCCCTTTCAGCCCTCGTAGCGGCCGACGATGGAGACCGAGCAGACGTTCTGGTGCGGGAAGCCGCCGAGATTGTGGGTCATGCCGAGGCGCGGCAATTGCTTGCGCTGGCGGGGACCGGCCTTGCCCTGCAATTGCAGGTACATCTCGTAGATCATGCGCATTCCGGAGGCGCCGATCGGATGGCCGAAACATTTGAGGCCGCCGTCGATCTGGCAGGGAATCTTGCCGTCGTGATCGTAGAAGCCGTCCATCACGTCGTAGATGGCGCGGCCCTCGGCCGAGATGTGCAGATCTTCCATGGTCACGAGCTCGGTCACCGAGAAGCAGTCGTGCACCTCGATCAGGTCGATCTCTTCGCGCGGATTTGTGACGCCTGCTTCCTGATAGGCTTTTTTCGAGGCGACGCGCGCGGTGGCGAAATAGGAGCCGTCCCAGGAATTGTGCTGCGCCTCGACGCCGTTCGACACGGAAAGCTGCAGCGCCTTGACGCTGATGAGGTCGGTCTTGCCGAGGCTGCGGGCGATCTCCGGCGTCGTGACGATGGCGCAGGCCGATCCGTCCGACACGCCGCAGCAGTCGAACAGCCCAAGCGGCTCGGCGACGATCGGCGCTTCCAGCACCTGTTCCATCGTCACCTTGTTCTGCAGATGCGCCTTGGGATTGCGCGAGCCGTTGTCGTGGCTCTTGACCGAGATATGGGCGATGGCGCGCTTCAGGTCCTCCTTCGAGACATTGTGCTTGGCGCGATAGGCGGCGGCGAGCTGCGCGAAATTGCCGGGCGCCGAGGCGTTCGCCCACCACATGGAATTGAACACGCCGCGGCCGCGCTGCGGCAGGCCGCCATAGCCCGTGTCCTTCAGCTTCTCGACGCCGAGCGCCAGCGCGATGTCGGCCGCGCCGGAGGCGACCGCGTAGACTGCGCCGCGAAACGCGTCGGTGCCGGAGGCGCAGAAATTCTCCACGCGCGTCACGGCGATCTGCGGCAGGCGCAACGCGACGGCGAGCGGCGTGCCGGACTTGCCGACATGCTGCTCCTCGATCGCGGTGGAAAACCACGCGGCGTCGATCTGGTTCTTCTCGATGCCCGCGTCCTTCAGCGCTTCCTCGAAGGCCTCGACCATGAGGTCGTCGGCTTCCTTGTCCCAGCGTTCGCCGAATTTCGAGCAGCCCATGCCGAGGATGGCGACCTTGTCCTTGATCCCGCGGGCCATGTTGTCTCTCCCTTGCGTCCTCGCCTGCCCGTCATCGCGAGCGCAGCGAGGCAATCCATTCGCTTGTCTTGATGCGAGGATGGATTGCTTCGTCGCTCCGCTCCTCGCAATGACGGCGCGGTATCACGACCCCGCCGGCGTCGCCTTCCAGAAATAGCGCGTGAAGCCGCGCTGCCCATCGTAGTCCTTGATGCGGAAGACCATGTCCATCTTCTTGCCGACGTCGATGTCGTCGGGCGTGACGTCGGTGAAGTCGATCATCACCCGGCCGCCCGCGTCGAACTGCACCATGCCGTAGCAGGCCGGCGGATCGGCGGAATAGGTGAGATTGTCGGCCGTATAGCTCATGATGCGGCCTTCGAGATCGCTGAACGGCTGCGGCTCCTGGCTGTGGAAGGCGTTGCAGTTCGGATTGACGCAGATGTTGGTCTTCGGAAACTGCAGCGTGCCGCAGACATTGCACTTGCCGCCGACGAAGCCGGTGATCGTGGCGCGGTTGCGGTAGAGCGAGGAGAGGGCGGTCGCCTTGTCGAGCTCGGAACGCATCCCGCGCTCCATCTCGATCGTGTCGTTGAAGGCGAGAAATTTCTGGTAGTTCGTCTCCTCGCGCTTCCGTGCGAGATAGCCGGAAACGCCACGCGCGGGCTTGACCGAGGCGATCTTGTCGGCGGCGCGAAACAGCAGCGCGTCGCAGCCCTGGCCGAAGGCGACGACGAGAATGAGTTCGCCGGGCTTCGCGTTCTCCAGCGCGTGGGCGAACATGACGAGCGCATGCGCCGCGCCGGTGTCGCCGCAGACGAGGGCGAGATTGTCGCGCACGGCCGTATCGGCAATGCCGGCCTTCTTCGCGATGGGACCGGCGACCTTGGCCAGCGTGCAGGGCATGCAGAAATGCGCGATGTCCGCGCCGGCGACGCCGGCCTTGGCGAACAGATCCTTCAGCGTCGCCGGCACGATCTTGTTGTAGCCTTCGTCGCGGATCCAGCGTTCTTCCCAAGTGTAATCGTAGGCGACGCCGTCGCCGCGGTAGTGATCGACGAAATCGACCGTGCGGCTGGCTTGCGCGACCAGTTCCGCAATGACGTCGCCTTCCCCGACGAGCAGCGCGGCGGCGCCGTCGCCGGAGGACAGTTCGAGCGGACTTGCCGCCTTGGTGCGCCGCTTCTCGGCGGCCGTCACGAGGATTGGGCCGCCGCCGGCGTTCAGCGCGTCGGCGAGCGCGGAGAGGCCCGCGCGCTGGCTTGCGGAATGATCGTGGCCGGCGACGCCTTCGGCGAGGTTCAGCGCGCCCGCGACGATGCCGGCGTTGAGGCGATCGGCGAAGGGTAGCGTGGTGGAGGCGAGGTGAACGGCCGCGAGATCGTCTCGTGCGAAATCGCCGAGGCAGTCGCGCGCGGCGGCCACCGCCATGGTGACCGAATCCTCGTCCCAGTTGGCCATGGCGCGTTCGCCCTTGCCCTGCGACTTCAGCGCGCCGTTGAACCAGGAATTGGCCGCCACCATCGCCTTGCGTTGCAGGCGGCGCATCGGCACGTAAGCGCCGTATCTGAGAATGCCCTTGGCCATGGCTGTTACACCGGGTCCCAGTTGAAGATGTCGGCGGAACGGTCGAGCTTGAAGAAGCTGCCCTTCATCGCCGGCATGGCGTGGTTGGCGATGGTCTGCGGCGTCCAGCCGTCGGTGCGCTGCACGGAGCGGATCGGCCGCGACTGGCTCATCAGATAGATCTCGTTCATGCGCACGGCGAAAATCTGGCCGGTGACGTCGGCCGAAAGGTCGGAGGCGAGATAGGCGCAGAGCGGCGCGATCTTTTCAGGGCCCATCGCCTGAATCTTGGCGACGCGCGCCTTTTCGTCCTCGGTCTCGGTCGGGATCGTGCCGATCAGCCGACTCCAGGCGAAAGGCGAAACGCAATTGGAGCGCACGTTGAAGCGCTGCATGTCGAGCGCGATCGACTTGGAGAGCCCAACGATGCCGAGCTTGGCCGCGGCGTAATTCGCCTGGCCGAAATTGCCGACCAGGCCGGAGGTCGAGGTGAAGTGCACGAAGGAGCCGGAATTCTGCTCCTTGAAATAATTGGCGGCGGCGCGCGACGTGTAGAACGAGCCGAGCAGATGCACCTTGATGACCGTCTCGAAGTCGACGATCGACATGCGGTGGAAAATGCGGTCGCGCAAAATGCCGGCGTTGTTGATGACGCAGTCGATGCGGCCGAAGGTATCGATGGCCGTCTTGATGATATTCGCCGCGGGGCCGGCCTCCGCGACGCTGTCGAAATTGGCGACGGCCTTGCCGCCGGCCTTGCGGATGATCTCGACCACTTCCTCGGCCGGATGCGCGTCGCCGCCGCCTTCGCCGTCGGCGGAGCCGCCGAGATCGTTGACTACCACCTTGGCGCCTTGCGCCGCGCAAAGAAGCGCGATCTCGCGCCCGATGCCGCGCCCGGCGCCCGTGACGACCACGACCCTATCGGTAAGGCACTTGCCCTCGGACATTCCAGCTCCTTGCTGCTTCCTTGCTTTTGGTTGCGCAGGACATTGCACCTGGCGGCATTTTCGGTCAATCGCGCGATTAAATCTCATTTCGCATGACAGAATTGCGAAGCCGCATGGCGGGCGCGCCCGGGCGAACCCCGCCGCGGCGCCGTTCACCTGCGGTACAGGTTGACGCCGTCATAAGGGACATGCTGCGACAGCGTCGCAGTTGACTTTCGGCCGTCTTCGGCGAGCCTCGGATGGTCCGGGGCCGGGTCGGCGACCGGAGCCTCAGGGGAGTTTTTCATGCGCACAGCACTTCGCGCGCTTGTTCTGACCGCTGCGCTCGGCCTCGCGCCGGGCCTCGCCTTCGCGCAGGCGACCCAGCCGGCGACACCGCCCAAGGCGCCGCCGCCGCCCGCGGCGGCCGCCCCGAAAGCCGCGGCGCCTGCGCCCGCGCCGGCAATGAAGGTCGAACTCATCGACATCAACAGCGCGACGGCCGACCAGCTCGATGCGCTCAAAGGCGTCGGCAAGGCGCGCGCTGCGGCGATCATCAAGGGCCGCCCCTACAAGGGCAAGGACGAGCTGGTGCAGAAGGGCATCGTGCCGCAGAACGTGTACGATGACATCAAGGACAAGATCATCGCCAAACAGAAGTAAGCGAAGCGATTTTGGAATGCGAAGAGGCCCTCGCCGAAAGGCGGGGGCTTTTCGCACGCGCCTACGCGCGAAAGACGTGCGCTCGCAATGACGGCGGCGCGATTCTGTCTCGTCATGAACGGCTCTAGAGAATCTTGTAGTCTTCCGTCCGCGGCAAATTCTCGATCAGCGCCGCCAGCGCCGGCGGCGGGCTGGTCGACTTGCGCGTATCGGTATTCAGCCACACCGCCATCGAGCGGATCTCGTAGACGCGTTCGCCCTCCGGCGTGAGGATGCGGTTGACGACGAGAAAACGCGAGCCCTTGGCGTTCATGCCGCCGCACAGCATCTGCACGCGTATCCTGTCGCCCAGAAAAAGCTCACGCGCATAGGTCGTGTGGTCGCCGACGATGACGAGGGCGACCTTCCATTGGGCGAAGACGTCGGGCGTGACGCCCTGCGAATTGAAGAAGCGCAGCCGGCAATCGACCGCCTTTTCCATGTAGGCGACATTCTTCATGTGCCGGTTGGCGTCGAGGTCGAACCAGCCGACGTCGGTGCAAAATTCGAAGGGTGCGGTGTTCATCAGTGCGGCGCGCCGTTCTGCAGGCCGTCATGGCCGGGCTGTTCCGGCCGTCCACGTCGGCGGGAACAGCTTCCTTTGGCGTGGATGCCGGGCGCAAGGCCGGGCATGACGGGGGATGGGACCGGGCGGCTCAGGCGCGTTTCGCCTCGTACTCGTCGCGGAGTTCGCGCTTCAGAATCTTGCCGATCGCCGAACGCGGCAGGCTGTCGACGATCTCGATCTTCGAGATGCGCTGCGTCTTGCCGAGCTTGGCGTTGGCGAACTCGCGCAGTTCATCGGCGGTCGCGCTCGTCCCCGGCCGCAGCACGGCGAAGGCGAGCGGCGTCTCGCCCCATTCCACCGACTTGATGCCGACGACCGCGCATTCGAGAACGGCCGGATGCTTGGCCAGAATGGACTCGAGATCGCTCGGATAGATGTTGAATCCGCCTGAAATGATCATGTCCTTGCGGCGGTCCATCAGCTTCAGGAAGCCGTCCTCGTCGAATCGACCGACATCGCCGGTGCGAATGAAGACGCGGCCGTCGGGCGCGATCCACTGGGCTTCGCGCGTCTTGCCGGGCTGGTTGTGATAGCCGTTCATGATTGCGCCGGACCAGCCGACGATCTCGCCGATCTCGCCCGGTCCGACCTCGACGCCGTTCTCGTCGATGAGGCGGATGTCGTGGCCTTCGCCGGGCCTGCCGACCGTGTCGACCTTGTCGGGAAATTCATGCGCGACGAGCACGCAGGACCCGCCGCCTTCCGTCATGCCGTAATATTCGACGAGGCCGCCCGGCCAGCGCTTGAGAATGTCGGTCTTCAGCGCGCCCGAGAAGGGCGCGGAGGTGCAGAATTTCATGCGGAAGGTCGAGAGATCGAACGTATCGAAATCCGGCTGCGTCATGATGCGGTGATATTGCACGGGCACCAGCATCGCGTGGGTGGCGTGCAGCGAAGAGGCGAGTTCGAGGAACTTGCGCGCGTCGAACTTCTTCATCAGCGCGACCGTGCCGCCGCCCGCAAGCGTCGGGAAGAAGGAGACGAGCGTCGTGTTGGAATAGAGCGGCGTCGAGAGCAGCGTCGTCGCCGTGCGATTGTACTGGAAGGCGTTGGCGCGCTGCACATGCGCCCAGCGCATGCGGTGCGACTGCACGATACCCTTCGGGATGCCGGTCGTGCCGGAAGAATAGATGATGTTGAAGGGATCGGCCGGGTCGATCTTCGCCGGCGCAGCGGACGCGCCGTCCGGAGCGAGCCAATCGGCGAAAGGCTTGCCGGCGCCGGAGCCGTCGAGCGAGATGCGGATCGTATTGGCGTCGCCCGCGTTCTTGAGGCTGTCGGCAGTCGTGGCGTCCAGGAACAGCAGCTTGGCGCCGGAATCCTTGACCATGCCTTCGAGCTGCTCGGGCGTGGAGGACGGCGCCAGCGGAGCCGTAACGACGCCGATCGACAGCGCGCCGAGAAATAGCGTGGCGTATTCGATCGACGTCGAGGCGCAGACGGAGATCGCCTCGCGCTGCTTCACGCCGTCGCGCTGCAGCGCCGCCGCGACGCGGCCCATCAGCTTGACCGTCTCGGCATAGGACTGGCGTCGCCCATCGAGAATGAAGGCGGTATGGTCTGGCAGGTCACGAGCCGTCAGCTTCACGAGATCGACGACCAGTCCGAATTCCTGATCCAGCGCCTCGACATTGTCCATCTGTTCAATTCCTCCGGAAACGGCGGTTGCGCCGATATTGCGGGCGACGTTAGATGAGCGCCCAAAAGCCGGCAAGCACGGCGCCCGCACAAGAGGAATGCAGGAAATGAGCAGGAATTCGGGGCTGGAACGGGCGAAGCCCGGCAAGGTCGGACTCAACGCGGATGCGCTGGACCGCCTGGGGAGCGTCTTGAAGCGCGAGATCGGCGAAGGCCGGCTGCCGGGCGCAGTCGCTATGATCGCGCGCGGCGGGCAGATCGGCTATTTCAAGACCTTCGGCAAGCGCGATCCGGCTGCGGCCGACGACATGCAGGAAGACGCGATCTTCCGCATTTTCTCGATGACCAAGCCGATCGTTTCGATGGCGATCATGCAACTGGTCGAGCAGGGTCGGATTCTGCTGGCCGATCCGCTCTCGAAATACATTCCGGCTTTCGCGCAGACGAAGGTCGGCGTCGTGCGCGACGGCAATCTCGATCTCGTCGCCCCGGACCGGCCGATCACCGTTCAGGACCTGTTGCGGCATACGTCGGGCCTCACCTACGATTTCGTCGGCGGCGGCGAGCATCCGGTGCAGAAGCTTTACGCGCAGGCCAATCTCGCGCGGCCCGACCAGACGAACGCCGACCAGGCCGAGGCATTGGCAAAATTGCCTTTGCTCAACCAGCCCGGAACGACCTGGGATTACAGCCGCTCGACCGACGTGCTCGGCCGTATCGTCGAAGTCGTGACCGGCAAGACGCTCGGCGCGGCGCTGGAGGAGCAAATCCTCGGGCCGCTCGGCATGAAGGACACCGCCTTCAGCGTCGCGGAGAAGAATTTCGATCGCATCGCGGAACCTCTGGCGACCGACCCCGATACGCAAGAGCCGGTGAAGCTGTTCAACGCCAAGCGCGTCGCGAAATTCGAATCCGGCGGCGGCGGCCTGATGTCGACAGCGCCCGATTATGCGCGGTTTTGCGCGATGCTCGCGGGCGGCGGCGCGCTGGGCAAGGAGCGCATCGTCGGTCCGTTGACGCTGGAATTCATGGCGAGCGATCATCTCGGCCCGCAGGTGCGGCGCGGGTCGGATCTGCTGCCGGCGGGCCACGGCTTCGGCCTCGGCTTTGCCGTGCGCACGGCGCCGGGCATGACCGTCGTGCCAGGCTCGGAAGGTCTCTACTACTGGGGCGGGATCGCCGGCACGACCTTCTGGATCGATCCGCAGGAAGACCTGTTTGCGATGCTGATGATCCAGGCGCCGGGACAGCGCGATTATTACCGGATGCTGTTCCGCACGCTGGTCTACGCGGCGGTGGAGTGACGCCCCCTGTCATGCCCGCGAAAGCAGGCATCCGGCGGGATAAAAGCTGGGTCCCAGCTTTCGCGGGGATGACGATGCGTGGCTTCAGGCCAGCTTGCTCTCGCCCTGCGCGCCGACCCAGGGCTGGTGATTGACCATCAGCACGCGCCAGCCGCTCTCATCCTTGTTCTGAAGGATGTCCAGCCGCGTGATCGAGCAATTGTCGGTGGTGAACGCCATCATGCGCGAGGGCGCAAGCCCCAGCGCAATGCCGATGGCGGCGCGGATGGTGCCGCCATGCGCCACCACGACGAGGTCGCGTCCGGCATGAGTTGCAGCGAGCTTCTCGACGCCAGCGCGCGTGCGGTCGACGAGATCGACGAAGCTCTCGCCGTTCGGCGCGCGCTCCTCCGGCGCGTTGAACCAATGGCCCGATGGCGAGGGCTTCACATTGCGGAAAAATTCGGCGCGATTGAGCCCCTGCCAGTCGCCGAGGTGCTGCTCGGCGAATTCGGCCATGGCGAGAGGCTGCACATGCGCGTCGGGATGGCCGGCTTCGAAGATCGCCGCAGCAGTCTGTTTCGCGCGGCCGAGATTGCTCGTCACCCACACCGCCTCCTTCGGCAGGACGCGTGCGAGCGCCTCGAAGACATGGGTCTCGCTGCAATCGCAGGGCAGGTCGCGCTGGCCATAGATGCAGCCGCCGTCCTCGCGCACCGGCGCATGGCGCACCCACCAGAAGCGCGTCGCCGTGAAATCGTCGAGGCCGAGAGGCTTGTGCGTCGAACTGAAGGCGACGCCGGTCGGCTGTGTCACTTTGCTCTCCCTCGAAATCGCATCCGGTGTATGCGCAGGGCGTGCGGCGCGCAAGCTATCGCCACGCCTTGAGCGAGGCTATCCTGCGCGGGAAATGGAGGAGCGCATGACAGGGCGGCTTGCAGGAAAATCGGCCATCGTGACGGGGGCGGCCAGCGGCATAGGCCGGGCGAGCGCGCTGCTGTTCGCCAGGGAGGGCGCGCGGCTGCTGATCGCCGACCGCGCCGAGGAAGGGCTGAACCAGACGCTCGAGATGATCCAGCAAGCCGGCCATGCCGCGAGCGCGCTGGCGATGGATGCAGGCAATGAAGACGATGTGAAGAAGCTCGTCGCCACCGCCATCCACGAGTTCGGACGGATCGACGCGGTCTACGCGAACGCCGGCGTCAGCGGCGGACTGACGAGCCTGCTCGACATCGAAGTCTCGAATTTCATGGAAATCCTGCGCATCAACACGATCGGGCCGTATCTGGCGATCAAGCACGCCGCGCCGCATATGATCCGGCAGGGCGCGGGCTCGATCGTCATGACGGCGTCCGTCGCGGCGCTCCGCGCAAATGCGGGCAATGTCGCCTACAGCGCCAGCAAGGCCGGCGTAATTTCTCTGGCGCAGACGGCGGCGAACGCGCTGATCGGCACCGGGGTCCGCGTGAATGCGGTGTGCCCCGGCCTGATCGAGACGGGCATGACGCGGCCGATCTTCGAGCAGGCGCGCGCGCGCGGCACCGACGGCAAGATCGGGCAGTTGAACGCGCTGCAGCGCGCCGGCCGGCCCGAGGAGATCGCCGCCATGGCGCTGTTCCTGGCGAGCGACGAATCCTCCTACGTCAACGGACAGGCCTTTCCGGTCGACGGCGGATTGTCGTCGACGCATCCGTTCGCGCGGCCGCGGAAGTAGCGGAAGCGCCCCCTCCCTTTCCCTCCCCCGCTTCGCGGGAGAGGGGACGGCAGTCATTGTTGACGTCTCTCTCGTTGAAGGCTCGAGACTTCTCCCTCTCCCGCGAAGCGGGGGAGGGCGGGGAGGGGGTCAATACCCCCTGATCTTCGCGATGCGGTTCGCGTGGAAACGCGCATCGCCGAACAGCTCCTGACAGACGCGGGCGCGCTTCATGAACAGGCCGATGTCGACAGCGTCGGTCATGCCGATGCCGCCGTGCATCTGCACCGCTTCCTGCACGGCGAGATTGGCCGAGGCGCAGGCGCGCGACTTGGCGACCGCCACATAGGCGCGCGCCTTTTCGGCGTCCGCATCCAGCATCTGCAGCGCCTTCAGGACGGCGGCGCGGGTGATCTCCAGCTCGCAATAGAGATGCGAGGCGCGATGCTGCAGGCCCTGAAATTCGCCGATCGCCTTGGCGAATTGCTTGCGGTCCTTGAGATAAGCGACGGTGCGGCCGAAGGCCTCCTCGCCGACGCCGACGAGTTCGCTGGCGACGCAAGCGCGGCCGGCGTCGAGAATGGCTTCCACCAGCGGCGCGCCAGCGTCGATCTCGCCGAGCACGGCGTCGGCATCGACCGCGACATTATCGAAATTGATGCGCGCGGCGTTGTGCGCGTCGACCATGACAGTGCGTTCGATCGACACGCCCTTCGCCTTGGGATCGACGAGCAACAGCGTTACGCCGTCCTTGTCGTCGACGCCGCCGGCCGTGCGCGCGGTGACAACAAGCAGATCGGCGACATGGCCGTCGACGACGAAGGTCTTGGCGCCCGTGAGCGTAAAGCCGTTGCCGGATCGCGTCGCTTTCGTCTCGATGTGGCGCGGCGTGTGCTTCGGCTTTTCATCAAGCGCCAGCGCGAGCAGGAGATCGCCGGCCGAGAGCTTCGACAGGAGATCGCCGGCGCGCGCGCCGCCCGCGCGCTTCAGCGCGGTCGCGCCGAGCACGGCGGTAGAGAGAAACGGCGACGGCGTGAGATTGCGGCCGATCTCCTCCATGACGACGCCGGCCTCGACATGGCCGAGGCCCGAGCCGCCGTGCTCTTCCGGCGCGAGAATGCCGGCAAAGCCCATATTGGCGAATTCCTTCCACAGCTCGCGCGAAACGCCGTCAGGATCGCGGTCGTCGCGCAGCTTGCGCAGATGGGCGACCGGCGCGCGGTCGGCGACGAGGCCGCGGGCGGAATCGCGGAGCATGGATTGTTCTTCTGTGAGGACGAGGGGCATTTGGTCAGTTCCCGTTGGGTCTCGGAGCCGTCATTGCGAGGAGCTCCGGTGAAACCAAACCGCGGTTTCACCTGTAGCGACGAAGCAATCCATCCCTGCGGATAGCTAGATGGATGGATTGCTTCGTTACGCTCGCAATGGCGGGCGTTAGTCGGACGTCACGCCCCCGGCAGGTCGAGGATGCGCTTGGAGATGATGTTGAGCTGCACTTCGCTCGTGCCGCCTTCGATCGAATTGGCCTTGGTGCGCAGCCAGGCGCGCGGCGCCTCGCCTTCGGCCGAGCGCTCGCTCTCCCATTCGAGCCCGTCGGAGCCGAGCGAGGACATGACGAGTTCGTGCCGGCGCTTGTTCAACTCCGTGCCGTAATATTTGAGGAAGGACGAATAGGCGGGGTGCGCCTGCTTCGCCTTCATCATGTCGCCGGCGCGCTCCATCGCGAGGGCGAAGGCGAATGCGTCGACATCGAATTCGGCGATGTCGGCGCGCAGCAAGGGATCGGCGAGCGCGCCGTTCTCGACGCCGACGGATTGCGCGGCGATCTGGCCGAGCGGGCGGCCGCCGCCGAGACCCATGCCGCCGATCATGTCGCGCTCGTGCGTCAGCAGGTATTTGGCGACGTCCCAGCCCTTGTTCAGCGTGCCGACGAGATTGTCCTTCGGAACTTTCACGTCGGTGAAGAAGGTTTCGCAGAAGGGGGACTTGCCGGAAATGAGCAGGATCGGCCGCGTCGTCACGCCGGGCGTCGCCATGTCGAACAGCAGGAAGGAAATGCCCTCGTGCTTCTTCGCCTTGGGATCGGTGCGAACGAGGCAGAATATCCAGTCGGCGTAATTGGCGTAGCTCGTCCAGATCTTCTGGCCGTTGACGAGATAATGGTCGCCCTTGTCCTCGGCCTTCGTCTGCAAGGAGGCGAGGTCGGAGCCGGCGCCCGGCTCCGAATAGCCCTGGCACCAGCGGATTTCGCCGCGCGCGATCCTGGGCAGGTGCTCCTTCTTCTGCGCCTCGGCGCCATATTTCAGCAGCGCCGGCCCGAGCATCCAGATGCCGAACGAGTCGAGCGGCGAACGGCATTTCAGCGCGCGCATCTCCTCGCGCAAGATCTTGGTCTCGTCCTTGGAGAGGCCGCCGCCGCCGTATTCCTTCGGCCAGTCCGGCACCGTCCAGCCGCGCGCGGCCATGCGCTCGAGCCATTGCTTCTGCGCCTCGTTCTTGAACTTCCAGTTGCGGCCGCCCCAGCAGCGGTCCTCGTCGTCCTCCGGCGGCGTGCGCATCTCCGGCGGGCAATTGGCTTCGAGCCAGGCGCGCGTCTCGCGCCGGAAGGTTTCGAGATCGGTCATTTGGTCTGCTCCCACACCCGCCTGTCATTCCCGACGCGCGAAGCGCGATCGGGACTCCAGAAAAACGTCACAATCGCAGGACTGGATTCCCGCTTTCGCGGGAATGACAATCCGCATTTATCCCATCGTCACCACGACCTTGCCCATCGCCTTGCGCTCCGACAGCCAGTCGATGGCGTCGCGCGCCTTGTCCAGCGGGAAGCTCTCGGACACGTAAGGCCTGATCTTTCCGTGGGCGTAGAGCTCCATCATTTCCTTGAGGTTCTGCTGGTGATGCTGCGGGGAGCGCCGGACGAAATCGCCCCAGAACACGCCGAGCACGTCGCAGCCCTTGAGCAGCGCGAGGTTGAGCGGCAGTTTCGGGATGCCGGCGGGGAAGCCGACGACGAGGAAGCGGCCTTCCCAGGCGATCGAGCGCAGCGCGGCCTCGGCGTAATCGCCGCCGACGGGATCGTAGATCACGTCCGCGCCATGCGCGCCGCAGGCCTCCTTGAACAATTCGGTCAGCGCCTTCTGTCCGGCCCTGTCGAAGGGGCCAGCAGGATAGATCAGGGCCTCGTCGGCGCCGTGCTTCCTGCAGAAGTCCGCCTTTTGCTGCGAGGAGACGGCGGCGATGACCTTCGCGCCCATCGCCTTGCCGAGTTCGACGGCGGCGATGCCGACGCCGCCGGCCGCGCCGAGCACCAGCAGCGTCTCGCCCGCCTTCAGCTTCGCGCGATCCTTCAGGGCGTGATGCGAGGTGCCGTAGGTCATGAGAAACGCGGCGGCCTCGTCGTAAGGCATGGAATCGGGAATCTTCACCACGCGATTGGCGTCGATGGCGACCTTCTCCGCCATGCCGCCCCAGCCGCAGGAGGCGAGAATGCGGTCGCCGGCCTTGAAGCCGGACACGCCCGCGCCGACCGCGGAAACGATTCCGGAAATCTCGCCGCCCGGCGAAAACGGCCGCGGCGGCTTGAACTGGTAGAGGTCGCGGATGATCAGCGCGTCCGGATAATTGACGCCGCAGGCCTTCACGTCGACGACGACGTGGCCGGGCCGGGCCTCGGGATCCGGCAGGTTCTCGAGCGTCAATGCCTCGGGGCCGCCGACCTCGCGGCTGATAAGGGCTTTCATGCGCTTTCCTCCAGAATCTTCTTGGCGGCGGGCCCGCGGCTCCGCCGAATTGTCCGACAAGATAGTGCGAAGCGATGCCGATGGAAAGACGGCGGGCCTCGCCTGTCCGGACGGCGCGCCGAACGATTTGGCTGACGCGGAAAAATCTTCTATCCCCACAGGCTGGAGCGATCGGACGCTCCGGCGCAGGAATGGGGAGCGGGCGCCCGGTGTCGGCCAGCGATCATATGAGGCCCGGCGACCGCGTGCTGGTGACGGGCGCGAGCGGTTTCGTCGGTTCGGCGGTCGCCGGCCTGCTGCGAGCGCGCGGCTATCGCGTGCGGACGCTCGTGCGCGCGAGCGCGGCGCGCGCCAATCTCGATCCGCGGGACGAGATCGCGACCGGCGATATTCTGGACGCGAAGTCGCTCGAGGCGGCGCTGGAAGGCGCGGACCACGTCGTTCATGCTGCGGCCGATTATCGGCTGTGGGCGCGGAACCCTGCGGAGGTGCTGCGCGCCAACGTGGACGGCGCCCGCCTGGTGATGGAAGCCGCGATGAAGGCCGGCGTTCGCCGCATCGTGCACGTAAGTTCGACCGCGACGATCCAGCCGGGCGGCGCGGCGCTATCGGACGAAACGCTGCCGGCCGCCGTATTGCCGGAAATGGGCAATTACAAGCGGAGCAAGATTCTCGCGGAGCGGATGGTCGAGCAGATGGCCGCGCGCGACGGATTGCCCGTCGTGATCGTCAATCCCTCGACGCCCATCGGCCCGCGCGACATCAAGCCGACGCCGACCGGCCGCATCATCGTGGAGGCGGCTTCCGGGCGCATGCCGGCCTATGTCGAGACCGGCCTCAATCTCGTGCATGTGGATGATGTTGCGGACGGCATAGTGGCGGCGCTGGAGCGGGGGCGGATCGGCGAGCGCTACATTCTCGGGGGAGACAATGTCGCCCTGTCCGACATGCTTGCGTCCATCGCGGGCCTCGTCGGACGCCGCCCGCCGCGCGTCCGGCTGCCGGTCTCGCTGATCTATCCGCTGGCGATCGGCGCGGAGGCCGCGGCGCATCTGACGGGCCGCACGCCTTTCGTCACGCGCGAAGGCCTGCGCCTTGCGCGCAAGTTCATGTTCTTCAGCGACGCCAAGGCGCGGCGCGAGCTTGGCTATGCGACGCGTCCCTACACGGAGGGACTTGCCGACGCGATCGCCTGGTTCCGCAGCGCGGGATACCTCGCATGATCGCGTTTGCGCTCGCGCTGCTGACGCTCGCGATCTGGCTGGCGCTGATTTTCGCGCGCGGCTTCTTCTGGCAGGCGCGCGAGAGCGACGAATCGCTTGCGCCCGTCGCCGCCGAGGCGGCCGCATCGCTGCGCGTGACGGCGATCGTGCCGGCGCGCGACGAGGCGCGGACGATCGCTTGCTGCGTCACGAGCCTGCTGCGCCAGGAGCGCGGCGTCGCCTTCGACATTGTCGTGGTCGACGACCAGAGCGGCGACGGCACCGGCGAGATCGCGCGCAAGGCGGCGGAAGCGGCGGGCGCGGCCGATCGGCTTACCGTGCTGCGCGGCGAGGATCCGCCGCCCGGCTGGACCGGCAAGATCAACGCCATGCGCGCCGGGCTCGCGCATGTCGACAGCCGCGCTGGCCCCGCGCCCGACTATATTCTCTTCACCGACGCCGATATCGAACACGCGCCGGATACGCTGGCGCGTCTCGTCGGCGGCGCCGAGCGCGGGCGGCTCTCGCTCGTCACGCTGATGGCGAAGCTCGCCTGCGACAGCGCGGCCGAACGCTGGCTCACGCCCGCCTTCGTCTATTTCTTCCAGATGCTCTACCCCTTCGCCTGGGTGAACGATCCGCGCCGCGGCGCGGCTGCGGCCGCCGGCGGCTGCATGCTCGTGCGGCGCGAGGCTTTGACCAACGCGGGTGGGCTCGAAGTCATTCGCGACGCGCTGATCGACGATTGCGCGCTCGGCGCGGCGCTCAAGAAGACGGGACCCGTCTTCCTCGGCCTGACGACGCGTGTCGCCAGCCTGCGGCCCTATCCGCATCTCTCCGACATCAGGCGCATGGTCGTGCGTTCGGCCTATGCGGAACTCGACTATTCGCCCCTGAAGCTCGCCTTTGCGACTCTGGGCATGGCGCTCACCTTCGTCGCGCCGGCCGTGCTTGCAGGCCATTCCGAGCCGACGACGGGCATGATGGCGCTCGCCGCCTACATGATGATGGTCCTGTCCTACCGGCCGATGCTGCGATTCTACGGGCTCGGCGCGTGGCGGGGATTGTTCCTGCCGGCGGTCGCTGTGTTCTACATGGTCTTCACGCTCGAATCCGCTCTTGCGCATATGCGCGGACGCGGCGGCGCCTGGAAGGGCCGCTACCAGGCGGCGGGGACGCTATCGTCATGAGCGAGGTCGCCGCCGCCTCCTCCGGCAAGTCGCACCGCGACGAGAATTTTCCCGTCGCCGCGCTGCTCGCGCCGCGCTTTCGCGCGCCGGTGCTCGCCTTCTACAATTTCGTGCGCGCCGCCGACGACGTCGCGGATCATGCGGCGCTGACGCCGGACAAGAAGCTCGCCCTTCTCGACGGGCTTGCGCGTGCGCTGACTGGCGACGGGCCGTCCGATCCGGTGGCCGAGCCGCTGAAGCGCGCGCTCGCCGAATACGGGATCACGCCGCGTCATGCTCTCGATCTCATCGAGGCGTTCAAGCTCGACGTCACCAAGAACCGCTATCGCGATTTCGACGATCTGATCGACTATTGCCGCCTGTCGGCCATGCCGGTCGGGCGCTACGTGCTCGACGTGCACGGCGAGAGTCGCGAGACCTGGGTTGCGTCCGACAAATTGTGCGCGGCGCTGCAGGTCATCAATCACCTGCAGGATTGCGGCAAAGACTATCGCTCGCTCGATCGCGTCTATGTTCCCGCCGATGCGCTCGCTGCCCACGGCGCGCGCGTCGAGATGCTCGGCGCCGATCGCGCGACGCCGGAATTGCGGGCGACCGTCGTCGATCTCGCGCGCCGCACGCAGGGTCTGCTCGCCGAAAGCGCCGTCTTTCCGGCGCAGGTGCGCGACCTTCGGCTCGCGATGAACGTCGCGGCGATCCAGAAGCTCGCCGAGAAGCTGACGCAAGGTCTGCTGGTTCGCGACCCGCTGTCCGAAAAGGTCCATGCCTCGAAGGCGGGGTTCGTCCTGACCGCGCTCGGCGCGGCAGGCACCGTGCTTGCGCGACGCCTCCTTCCGTTCGGCTCGGGCGTGCGGGAGCGGGGCGCATGAACGAGCCCGTCGCTCAGCCGGCAAGGGCCGCCTCCGGCTCCTCCTTCTATGCCGGCATGCGCATTTTGCCGCGCGAAAAACGGGAGGCGATGTTCGACGTCTACGCCTTCTGTCGCGCGGTCGACGATATCGCCGACGGCGATGCGCATCAGGACGATCCCGCAGGCGCAATGCAGCGCTGGCGCGACGATATCGACGCCATCTATGCGGGCCGGCCGGCGGGCGAGGCGGCGCATCTCGCGCCGCATGTGCAGCGCTACGGCCTCAAGCGTGAAGATTTCGTCGCTGTCGTCGACGGCATGGACATGGACCTGCGCGGGCCGATCGTTGCGCCCGACGCCGCCACGCTCGATCTCTATTGCGATCGCGTGGCGAGCGCGGTCGGACGCCTGTCGGTGCGCGTTTTCGGCATGGAAGAGAAGGCGGGCATGCAGCTCGCGCATCATCTCGGACGCGCGCTGCAACTCACCAACATTCTGCGCGATCTCGACGAGGACGTCGCGCGCGGCCGGCTCTATCTGCCGCGCGAGGCGCTGCTTGGCGCGGGCATGACCGAACTGACGCCGCAAGCCGTCATCGCGCATCCGCGGCTGGCGCAAGCCTGCGCGCCGCTCGTCGCGCAGGCGCACGCGCATTTCGGCGCCGCGCAGGAGATCATGGACGCCGCGCCGCGCTTTGCCGTCAAGGCGCCGCGCCTGATGGCGGCGGCCTATTCGGACGTGCTCGCGCGGCTGGAGAAACGCGGGTTCGCGCCTCCGCGCCTGCGTGTCGGCGTCGACAAGGTCAAGCTGCTCGCGGCGGTGTTGCGCTGGGGCATATTTTGACCGGCGTCGTGCATGTGATCGGCGCGGGGCTCGCGGGGCTCGCGGCGGCGACGCGGCTCGCCGCGCAGGGACGGCGCGCGATCGTGCACGAGGCCGCGCGCATGGCCGGCGGGCGCTGCCGCTCCTATTACGATCAGCAACTCGGGCTGACGATCGACAACGGCAATCACCTGCTGCTTGCCGGCAATCATGCGGCAATGGAATATCTGGCGCGCATCGGCGCGAAGAACGCGCTGACGGGGCCGGACGAATGCGTCTTCGACTTCATCGATGTCGGGCGCGGCGAGAGATGGGCGCTGCGCCCGAACGCCGGCCGGCTTCCCTGGTGGATATTTTCCGCCGCGCGCCGCGCGCCCGGCACGACGGCGGCGGATTATCTCGGCGGCGTCTCGCTATTGCTTGCGCGCGCGGACGCGACCGTCGCCGGCGCGCTGAAGACGCAGGGCGCCCTGTGGGAGCGGCTGTGGAAGCCGGTGCTCGTCTCGGCGCTGAATACGCCGCTCGATGTCGCCTCCGCGCGCCTTGCGGCGGCGGTGGTGCGCGAAAGCCTCGGGGCTGGCGGGGCGGCGGCGCGACCCCGCACGCCTGCACAGGGCCTTGGACCTGCCTTCATCGATCCGGCGCTGGCCTTTCTTGCCGCGCATGGCGGCGAAGTCCGTTTCGGCGCCCGGCTGCGCGCCTTTGAGTTTGCGCAGGATCGCGTGGCGACGCTCGATTTCGGCGAGGACAGAATTGCGCTTGCGCCTGAAGACGCCGTCGTGTTCGCCGCGCCGGCCTGGAGCGCGCTCGAACTCGTCCCGGGCCTGTCGCCGCCGACCGAGCATTGCGCCATTTTCAACGCGCATTACGCCGTCAAACCGCCCGCGGGAATGCCGCTGCTGACCGGCGTCGTCGGCGGCATGAGCGAATGGCTGTTCGCCTTTCCCGACCGCCTGTCGGTGACGATCAGCGCGGCCGACGCGTTCATCGAGAGCGCGCCCGAGGATATCGGCGCGCGCATCTGGCGCGAGATCGCCGGCATCGCCGGTCTCGACGCGGCGCGCACGCCGGCGATGCGCATCGTCAAGGAGAAGCGCGCGACCTTCGCGGCGACGCCGGCGCAGGACGCGCTGCGTCCGTGGGCGCAAACCCGGTGGCGCAACCTGCTGCTTGCGGGCGATTGGACGCAGACGGGCCTGCCCGCGACCATCGAAGGGGCCATACGTTCCGGCGACCGCGCGGCGGAACTGGCTGCGCGGCTCTGAACGCTGCGTTGCTTCGGCGATTTCGCCTGCGCTCCTCGCGATGACGACGCCTAAATCGTGCGGCCCGCCTTCGCCCAATAGGGATCGCGCAGCCGACGCTTGAATATCTTGCCGGAATCCTCGCGCGGCAGGTTGTGGCCGATCTCGATGTGGCGCGGCACCTTGTAGTCGGCGAGGTGCTGCTTGAGATACGCGCGCACGTCTTCGGGCTTGAGGTCGTGGCCCGGCTGCGGCTCGACCACGGCCATCAGGGATTCGCCGAACTCGGCGTCGGGGATTCCGAACACCGCGCAATCCTTGATGTCGGGCATGTGCAGCGCGACGCTTTCGATCTCGGCCGGATAGATGTTGACGCCGCCGGAAATCACCATGTCGCGCTTGCGGTCGTTGATGAACAGATAGCCGTCGTCGTCGAGATAGCCGACGTCGCCCGAGGTGATGAGGCCGTCGCGGTCGATCTCCACACGCTTCTCGGGCTTGTTGAAATAGGTGAAGTCCGGCATCCCGTGGATGCGCGTGAAGATTTCGCCGGTCTGGTTGCGCGGCAGGGTCTCGCCGTTCTCGCCGACGATGACGATTTCCGCGCCCTCGACCGGACGGCCGACCGTGCCGGGCTTGTTCAGCGCGTCCTCGCTGGTGGCGAGCGTCACCGCGCTCGATTCCGTCGAGCCGTAGAATTCGTGGATGACGGGCCCCCACCACTGGATCATCTGGCGCTTGGCCTCGGGCGGGCAGGGGGCCGCCGCATGGATGATGTAGCGCAGCGAGGAGACGTCGTATTTTTCGCGCACGTCCTTCGGCAGCTTCAGCATCCGCACGAACATGGTCGGCACCATGAACATGTGCGAGATGCGGTTCTTCTCGATCAGCGCGAGCAGGCCTTCGGGATCGAAACGCGGAACGAGCACGACGCCCCGGCCGGTGAGCGCGGCGCGCAGGCCGAACGAATTGGGCGCTGAATGATAGAGCGGGCCGGGCACGGCGGCGACCATGTCGGGCGCAAAGCCGTAGACCGTGCGGCGCAGCCAGTTCGATTTTTCCATCTGCTCGGGAGTCGCGGGATTGCGACGGACCGCCTTGGGATTTCCGGTCGTGCCGGAGGTGTAGATCATGCTGTCGGTCGCCGGCGGCGGCAGGTTCTCGGCAGGCGCGTGCGCGGCGACCCAGACGCTCCAGTCCTGCGCCTCGGCCGGCACGACGCAATCCTGCGGCGCGACGCCATAGGCCACGGCGAGTTCCTGCGGCGTCGGCACGATGAAGACGTGCACGCCCGACGGCGCGATATGCGCCACCGCCGGCCAGAGATCGGCGTGCACGATGAAGGCGCGCGCGCCGCAGTCTTTCAGAATATATTCGACCTCCTCCGCCTTGAAGTGCCAGTTGATCGGCACGGCGTAGGCGCCGATGCGCTGGGCGGCGAGCGAGGCTTCGAAGAAGGCGAAATCGTTGCGCAGGAAGAGCGCGATGGAATCGCCCGGCCGCACGCCGATCTCGCGAAAGCCCTGCGCGGCGCGGGCTGCGCGCTCATCCAGTTCGGCGCGCGTCATGCGGCGGTCGCCGCTGACAAGGCCGTCCACTTTTCCTCCGGTCATTTTCTTTCCGTTCGCTTGCGGTCTTTCGCCGCGTCTCAGAATTTTGCGCGCATGTCTTTCCACGCGTCCGTCAACTCGCTGCGGAACTGCGGCGCGGCGAGCATGATGAGCGCTTCGGCGCGCGCGTCGAGATCGAGATCGCGCAGGGCTGCTATGCCATGCTCGGTGACGATATAGTCGGCGTCGTTGCGCGGGCCAGTGGCGACGCCCGCCGGCAGGCGCGCCACGATGCGGCTCGCGCCGCCGGCCGCCGCCGGAAGCGCGACAATGGCGCGACCTCCCTTCGAGCCGGCCGCGCCGCGCTGGAAATCATGAAAGCCGCCGGCGCCGCTGATCTGGCGGCCGCCGAGCATTTCGGCGTTGCATTGGCCCAGCAGATCGACCTCGATCGCCGAGTTGATCGCGACGAAATTGTCCTGCGCCGAAACGACGGCGGCGGCATGTGTATAGTCGGCCGAGCGGAAGCGCATGTCGGGGCGCTGCGCGCAGGCCCAGGCGGCTTCGGTTCCGATCGCCATGCCCGTCACGCCAAGACCGCGATCGAGCGACTTGGCGGAATTGTCGAGCGCGCCCTTGTCCATCAGCGCCGCGATGGAATTGTCGATCATGCCGGAATGCAGGCCGAGACGCTTGCGGTCGAGGAGGTTGGCGAGCACGGCCGATTGCACCTTGCCGATGCCGATCTGGATCGTGTCGCCGTCGCGGATCAGGCGCGCGGCGTTGACGCCCACCTTTTCCAGCGTCCCGCTGGCGGTCGCGGCGGGGAAAGGCCGCAAGGGCTCGTCGATTTCGACCAGCGCGTCGCAATCGTCCCGCGCAAGGCCGGGCTCGCCCGCCACGTGCGGCATGGAATGGTCGACGAAGGCGAGAACGCGACGCGCCGTTCGCGCGGCGATCGGCGCATAGTCCTGGTTGAGGCCGAAGGACATGCGCCCGTCCGGGCCGGGCGGCGATACGCGCAGCACGGCGAGATCGATCTTCATGCGCGCGAGCGTTCCGGCAAAGCCGCTGTAGGCCTTCGGCAGGTAGCGCAGGCGGCCCGCCGCAAACGCCTCGGCGAAGGGCGGCGAGACGAAGGTGGAGGCGATGCGGGCGCCGGGCGCGAGCGCGGAATAATCGGTCGTGTTGAGGCCCGGAATGAAGACGCCGACGAATTCCACGCCGCGAGCCCGTTCGGGATCGGCCTTCAGGGCGGCGACGAAGCTCATGCATTCGGAGGGGCCGGCGTGAACGAACGCGCGCATGCCCGGTTCGAGTACAGACAGGGCGGCGGCGGACGTGAGGATGCGAGGCGTTTTCAAAGCGGGCGACTGCGTTGAGGAAGACGATGGGGGGATTTGCGAACTTCGCATGGCGAAACGCGGTTTCGCAACTGTTCGGCGTCGCAGAGCGCTGGTAATCAGGATGCATGGCTTCGGGGCTGATCGAATTCGGGCGCGCGCGCTCGGCTGCGCTGCTGGCGGTCGTGCTCGTCGGCGCGACGGTCCATGCCTATGCGCGCTGGGCCCCCGCAGGCTATGTCGCGGCGCCGGCGCTGGTCGCCTATGTCGCGCTCGAATGGCCGCGCCTGCGCGGCAATGCGCGCTTTCTCGTCGCCGCCTGTGTCGCGCTCGGCCTCTATGCGGGCCTGTCGACCGGCGCGTGGCGCAAGGTCGGCGACGGGCTTGCCGCCGCCTGCTTCTATCCGGCCTTTCTCGCGGCGTTGGGGTTTCTGCGCGATGCGGCGGCTTCCTCGCCGATGGTCGAGCGCGCGGGGCGCTATCTCGTGGCGCAGCCGCCGGGGCGCCGCTATGTCGCGCTCACCTTCGGCGGGCACATCTTCGGCATCTTGCTGAATATCGGCGGGCTGGCGCTGCTCGCCTCCATGCTCAAGCAGACGAATACGCTGGCGTCGGCGGGCGGCGACAAGGATCGTCTGGAATTGCGCGAGAAGCGGATGACGCTCGCCGTGCTGCGCGGCTTTCACTCCATGGCGATGTGGTGCCCGCTGTCCATCACCATGGCGCTGCTCTTCTCGCTTACGCCCGGCGCGCGCTGGAGCGAATATGCGCCTTACGGGCTCGGCCTGACCGCCGTCTTCCTGGCGCTCGGCTGGCTGTTCGATTTCGTGCAGTTCCCGCGCGCGGCGACCGTCCCGCCGAACGACGATCCCGGCGGCTGGCGCGCGGCTCTCGCCATGCTGGCGCAGGTGACGGCGATCACCCTGATCGCCTTTGCGCTGGAATATGCCACGGGCGTGCGCTTCACAGTGCATGTGCTCACCGTGGTGCCGGCTTTTGCGTTGGTCTGGGTCGCGCTGCAGAACGCGTCGCTCGGCGTTGCGGGCGCCCTGAAACATGCGGCGCTGACGCTGCTCGAACGCTCGAAGCTGGGCTTCCCGGCCTACGCGAACGAGGTGACATTGTTCGCGACCGCCGGATTCCTGGGCGCGATGGTTCCCCTCGTCCTGCCGGAAGAGGCGCTGGTCGCGCTCCTCACGAGCCTGCATCTGACGCCGGCCGTGCTCAGCGTCGCCATCGTGCTCGTGATCGCCGGGCTCAGCGTCGTCGGCATCAACGCCATGGTCACCGTCACCATGCTCGTCGGCGCGCTTGCCCATGCGCCGGCGACGGGGCTGACGCCGCTGAAGCTCGTCTTCGTCATCGTCGGCGCCTGGTCGCTCAGCAACGGCATGTCGCCGCTCAACAGCTCGATGGTGCTGCTCAGCGGCGTCATGGGCCGTCCGCCGGAGACGATCACGATACGCTGGAACGGCGTGTTCGCGCTGACGACGCTCGCGCTCTTCTGCCTTGTCGTCTATGTCCTGCCGGTCTGAGGATCAGCGCAGCGTCGCGAGCCCGTTGTCGAGCACGACGATGTCGCGCTCCACGACGCGGGCGCGGAACGAGACGTTCCCGCCGTCGATCCACATTTCCGTGCGGATGGTCTCGCCGGGATAGACGGGCGAGGAGAAGCGCAGCTTCAGCGAGGCGAGCCGCGCCGGATCGTAGTCGCAGGCGACTTTCAGAATGGCGTGGCCGGCGACGCCGAGCGAGCAGAGCCCGTGCAAAATCGGCTGCCGGAAGCCGGCATGGGCCGCGACTTCGGGATCGGCGTGCAGCGGATTGTAGTCGCCGCTCAAACGATAGATCAGCGCCTGCTGCGGCAGGGTCGCGAGATCGCAGACGTGATCGGGCGCGCGCTCCGGCAGCTTGTGCGGCGCGGGCGTCGGGCCAGTGGGGCCGCCAAAACCGCCGTCGCCGCGCAAGAAACTCGTCGAGTTCAGCGTCGCGATGATTTCGCCTGTCGCGGCGTCCGTGATCGTGCGCTCGATGAAGGCGAGCGCGCCCCTGTCCTTGCCCTTGTCGACGATCTCGACGATGCGGCTGCGGCCGATCACTTCGCCCTGCGCGGGGATCGGCTTGTGCAGGACAAAGCCTTGCTCGCCATGCAGCAGCTTCTTCCAGTCGACGCCGACATTCGGGTTCTTCATCCAGAAGCCGAGGGGGGCGAGCACGACCGCCATGGTCGGCAGGGCGAGAAGATTCTCCTCGTAGACGAAGCGCAATTGCTTCGCGTCCAGCGGATCGGCGCCGAGACCGAGGCCGAGCGCATAGAGCATCGTGTCCTTGGGCTCGAGCTTCTGCCGGATTTCCGGCAGCGGCCAGTTCTTCACCCTGTCGTAGTCGAGCGCCATCGGGACGGTTTCCTCGGATCGGTTCGTCGTTGCGCGGGGAGATTACACCGGGGTCCGCAGCGGTCAATTTGCGAACCCGTCATTTCGCATTGCGAAAGCACTTGATGTTTTCGCGAAATAGCGGCAAAGAGGCGAAAAGGCCTTGAGGAAATCATGGACGCGGCGCTCGAGAGACCGGACCACGCACGCGCAAACGATCGACAGTTCGTCACCGCGCTGGCCCGCGGGCTCGATATTCTGCGCGCCTTTCGCCCGGAGGACGGGCCGCTCGGCAACCAGGAACTCGCCAAGCGCACCGGCCTGCCGAAGCCGACGATCTCGCGCCTCACCTATACGCTGACGCAGCTCGGCTATCTCAACTACGACCGCAAGCTCGGCGTCTATTCGCCGGGCGGCGGCGTGCTGGCCCTGGGCTATGTCGCGCTGGCGCAACTCGACGTGCGGCGCGTCGCGCGGCCCTTCATGCAGGAGCTGGCCGACGAATGCGGCGCCGCCGTCGCGCTCGGCGCGCGCGACCGGCTGAACATGCTGTACATCGAGAATTGCGAGGGCCAGAACATCGTCGCGCTGCGCGTGACCGTCGGCTCGCGCATTCCGCTCGGCGTCTCGGCGATGGGGCGCGCTTATTTGTCGGCTTTGTCGGAGCGCGAGCGCGCGCCGCTGATCGACCAGGTGCTGCGCAAATATCCCGACGACAAGACGAGAATTCTGCGCGGCATCGAGAAATCGTTCAAGGATATCGAGAAGCGCGGTTTCTGCACGTCGATCGGCGAGTGGCGCAAGGACGTGAACGGCGCGGGCGCGCCGCTTGTCCTGCCAAATGGCGCGGGCCTCTACGCGCTCAATTGCGGCGGGCCGGCCTATCTGCTGAAGGCCCGCGACATCGAGGAAATCTACGGACCGCGGCTCGTCGAGATCGCACGCAAGGTCGTGTCGCTCGTCGGCGTGAAGGGCCGCAAATAAGCGGAAAGACGAGAGAATGAGTTCCGGCGAGACGGAAGACCTTTTGCGCATGTTGCGCGACAGCGCGGCTGACTACGTCAACCGTTCCGACATGGCGCGCGACGTGCGCGCCTGGCGCAAGAGACCTGAGGGCTACGACGCCGCGCGCTGGAGCGAGATGACGCAGCTCGGCTGGGTAGGCCTGCGCGCGCCCGAACGCTGCGGCGGCATGGGTCTTGGCGTCGCGGAATGCGTGGCGCTGCTGGCGGAGACGGGCCGCGGCATCGGGCCGGAGCCGCTGTCGGCCGTCGGCGTGCTGGCCATGCGCACGCTCGTCAACGGCGCGGGCGCGCAGAACGACGCCCTGATGGCGGGGCTCATCGAAGGCGCGCGCGTGATCGCCGTCGCCTGGCAGGAAGCGGTCGGCGCGCTGCACGCCAGCGAATGCGAGACGCGCGCGACGCCGGCGTCGGACGGCTGGCGGCTGGCGGGCGTGAAGGATTTCGTGCACGGCGCCGCGCGGGCCGACGGACTGATCGTTTCCGCAAGGACGCCCGAAGGCGTCGGCCTGTTCCATGTCGAGACCGGCGCGAAGGGCGTGAAGCTGGAGACGCGGTACTTCACCGACGGCACGACCTGCCATCGCGCGCATCTGCAGGACGCGCAGGCCGCAAGCGGCTTTTGCATCGCGCCGCCCGGCGAGGGCGAGGCGGCGCTCGACGCCGCGCTCGACGAGACGCGGATCGCGGCGTCCGCCGAAATGTTCGGCCTGTCGCAGCGCGCGCTCGACATGACGCTCGATTATCTGCGGCAGCGCAAGCAGTTCGGCAAGGCGATCGGCTCGTTCCAGGCCTTGCAGCATCGCGCCGTCGATCTCTATGTGACGACGCAGATGATGCGCGCGGCGATCGATCGCGCGGCGCGCGCCTTCGAGGACGCCGATGCGCGCGAAAAGGCGCTGATCGCGTCGGCCTGCAAGGCGCGCTGCTCGGACGGCGCGCTCGCCATCGCCAAGGAAGCGATCCAGATGCACGGCGCGATCGGCTATACCGACGAGCACGACATCGGTCTTTTCGTGCGGCGCGCGATCAAGCTCGCCGCATGGCTCGGCAACGGCGCGCAGCATCGCAAGCGCTATGCGGCGCTCTCGCCCGCGCTCGAACAGGTTTGAGGCTCCCATGACCGCTGTCGCCCGAGACGATTACGACGCGATGACCGATGCGGAATTCCGCGCCATGGTCCGCGACTTCATCGAGGCCGAATGCCCGCCGGAAATCCGCCACCTGCCGCGCCGCATCCGCTGGCATGAGGTGAAGCCGTGGAGCCAGAAACTGTCGAAACGCGGCTGGCTCGCGCCGCAATGGCCGAAGAAGTACGGCGGCATGGGCATGTCGGTGGCCAAGCAGATCGCCTATCTCGAGGAGCTCGACCGCGCCGGCGTGCCGCGCGCGCCGGACATGGGCATCGTCATGCTCGGCCCGCTGTTGATCAACTACGGCAGCGAAGAACAACGCCAGACCTATCTGCCGCGCATCATCGCTTGCGAGGACGTGTGGTGCCAGGGATATTCGGAGCCGAACGCCGGCTCCGACCTTGCCTCGCTGCGGCTCGAAGCCGTACTCGACGGCGACCACTGGGTCGTCAACGGCCAGAAGACCTGGACGACGCTGGCGCAGGACGCCAACTGGATCTTCCTGCTCGTGCGCACCGACAAGCAGGCGAAGAAGCAGGAAGGCATTTCCTTCCTGCTCGTCGACCTCTCGACGCCCGGCGTCACGCGCCGCCCGATCATGACGCTCGGCGGCCACGAGGAATTCTGCGAGACCTTCTTCGACAACGTGCGCGTGCCGAAGGAAAACATCGTCGGCAAGGTCAACGAAGGCTGGACGATGGCCAAGGCGCTGCTCGGCTTCGAGCGCATCTTCCTGGGCAGCCCCAAACTCTCGCAGGTCGCGCTCAACCGCCTCGCGCTGCTCGGGCGCTCGACCGGCGCGTTCGACGACGACCGCTTCCGCGACAAGTTCACGCAATTGCGGCTCGACGTCGCCGATCTGACGGAAGCCTATTCGCGTTTTGCCGACGTCCTGCGGCGCGGCGAGGCGCTCGGCCCCGATGTCTCGATCCTCAAGATATTCGCGACCGCGACCTATCAGAAGATCACCGAGACGCTGGTCGAAGTTTCGGCGGAAAACGGCTCGATCGACGAGCCTGTCACGTACGGCAACGACAGCCTCGACGCGCTCGCGCATTACTGGCTCGCACGGCCGGCGACGATCTACGGCGGCTCAAGCGAAGTGCAGCGGAACATCGTCGCCAAGCAGGTGCTGGATCTGCCGGGGTGATTGTCATGCCCGCGTAAGCGGGCATCCAGGAGCAGAACGAATGATTGCGAATACGACTCTGGAGTCCCGCTTGCGCGGGAATGACACGGCGAGCGTCGTCAGATGATCTTCACACAAGAACACGAGGAACTCCGCCGCTCCCTGCGCAAGTTCGTGCAGAGCGAAATCGATCCCCATGCTGACGCATGGGAGGAGGCCGGCATCTTTCCCGCGCACGAACTGTTCAAGAAGGCGGGCGCGGCGGGATTTCTCGGCATCAGCAAGCCCGAAGCCTATGGCGGCCTCGGGCTCGATTATTCCTATTCGATGGTCGCGGCGGAGGAATGGGGGCGCGCGCTCGCGGGCGGCGTCGCCACGGCGCTCGGCGTGCAGACGGACATGGCGACGCCGGCGCTCGCCAAGCATGGCTCGGACGCGTTGCGCCGCGAATTTCTCGCGCCGGCGATATCAGGCGAGATGGTCGCGTGCATCGGCGTGTCGGAGGAAGGCGCGGGCTCGGATGTCGCCTCGATCCGCACGCGCGCCGTGCGCGACGGCGACGATTACGTCATCACCGGCTCGAAAATGTGGATCACCAACGGCGTGCAGGCGGACTGGATGTGCCTGCTCGCCAATACGTCCGACGGCCAGCCGCATCGCAACAAGTCGCTGATTATCGTGCCGATGAAGACGAAGGGCGTGCAGGTCGCGCGCAAGCTGAAGAAGCTCGGCCTGCATGCATCCGACACGGCGCAGATCTTCTTCGATGGCGTGCGCGTGCCCGTGCGCCACCGCATCGGCGAAGAGGGGCGCGGCTTCACCTACCAGATGGAGCAGTTCCAGGAAGAGCGCCTCTATGCGGCGGCGAAGGCGGTGGCCATGCTGGAGACCGCGATCGGCATCACGATCGACTATGTGCGCGAGCGCAAGGCCTTCGGCTCGGCGCTGATCGACATGCAGACGATCCAGCACAAGCTCGCCGCCATGCATTCGGAGGTCGAAGCCCTGCGCGCGATCTCATGGAACGCGGCGGAGCTCTACATCGGCGGCGGCGACGTGACGGAGAAGGCGTCGATCGCCAAGTATCTGGCCGGCAAGCTCGCGCTCGAAATTCCCAACGCCTGCCTGCAATTCTGGGGCGGGCAGGGCTACATGTGGGAATCGCGCATCTCGCGCATCATGCGCGACATCCGGCTGACGGCCATCGGCGGCGGCGCGAACGAGATCATGCTGCAGGTGATCGCCAAGCAGATGGGCCTGTCGAGCGGCAAGGGCCGCAAGGCGCAGGCGGCGCAGTAAGCCCATTGTCATCCCCGCGAAAGCGGGATCCAGCATCGCGCCATCTTTGTGGTCGGCTGGATCCCGGACCGGCCCCGCGGGCCGTCCGGGATGACGTTTCGTGTCACTTGTACTTGCGTTCTTCCCACCACGGAAAGTAAGGCGGCATGTCCTTCGACACCTTGTCGGGGAAGCGCGGCGGGCGCTTCTCGAGGAAGCTCGTCACGCCTTCCTTCACGTCGGCCGAGCGGCCGCGTTCGAAAATGCCGCGCGAGTCGATCTTGTGCGCCTCCATCGGATCGTCGGCGCCGAGCATCCGCCAGATCATCTGCCGCTGCAGCGCGACCGACACGGGCGCGGTATTATCCACGATCTCCTTCGCCAGCCGGCGGGCTTCAGGCAGCAATTCGTCGGGCGGCAGTACTTTCGATACGAGGCGCCCGCGCAATGCTTCGTCCGCATTGAACACGCGGCCGGAATAGACCCATTCCAGCGCCTGCTGCGGCCCAACGAGACGCGGCAGGAACCAGCTCGACGCCGCCTCCATGACGATGCCGCGGCGCGAGAAGACGAAGCCGATGCGCGCGTCGCTCGAGGCGAGACGAATATCCATCGGCAGAGTCATCGTGGCGCCGATGCCGACGGCGGGGCCGTTGATGGCGGCGATGACAGGTTTCAGCGACTTGAAGATGCGCAGGGTGACGCGGCCGCCGCCGTCGCGGATCGCCTCGTCGGAATAGTCCGTCTTGCCGCCGCTTTCCCTGGGCTGCGCGCGATCCTTGCGCTTGGAGAGTTCGAAGGTGCTGGCGCCTGCCGACAGATCGGCGCCGGCGCAGAAGGCGCGGCCCTCGCCGGTGACGATGACGACGCGCACGTCGTCGTTGGCGTCGGCCTCGTCGAAGGCGGCGATCAATTCGTGCATCATCTGCCCGGTGAAGGCGTTCAGCTTGTCTGGACGATGCAGCGTGATGGTCTGGATATTGTCGGCGACAGAGACGCGAATCTGTTCGTAAGCCATGGCGTTTCCCGATTTGTTTCGCCGCACAGCATCGGGACGGGGCAGGCGTTGTCAATCGCCGGCAAACGCAGACGGGACGGACGCATTTTGCATCCGTCCCGTTCGCATTCAGGCATCAGCGGCCTCCGCCGCCCCCTCCGCCGCCTCCGCCGGCGCCGCCGCCGCCGGCGACGGAGCCGTTGCCTTCGGGATGGATTTCATACCGTGGAACCTCCGGCGGAGGCGGAGGCGGCGGCAGCCTGAAGGCGATGCGCCGTCCGCGCTCGCCGATCGAGCTTCCGTCGATGCAGGGGTGGGGTTGCCAGCCTCCCGTGCATTCGAACCAGGTCGCGCCTCGCGGCGCAGCGAAAGTCGTCGTCGACGAGGCGGCGGTCGCACACGCCGCCGCCAAAGCGGCAGTTGTCAAAATCCTGATCATGACGCTTCCCCAATTTGAACGGCGCCGATCAGTCGTTCGCCGTTGCAGGGGAAGAGGTAACAGTTCATTAACCAGGCGTCGGTGTCGCCGGTCACATCGCCCCTCTTTCCATGCGGGGGGATTGCGCGATTGATATCATTCCGGCCGCGCGCCTAAGATGATTGCAGATAGCAACAGCAGGAGGAATTCGTGTCGCTTTTCGATCTCACAGGCCGCGTCGTCATCGTCACCGGCGGCAATGGCGGCATCGGCCTCGGCATGGCGCAGGGCATGGCCGCCGCGGGCGCGGCCGTGTCGATCTGGGGCCGCAACGAGGCGAAGAACGCAGCCGCGCTCAAGTCGCTGGCGAACGGCAAGTGCGAGGCGCGGCAATGCGATGTATCCGATCCCGCCTCGATCGAGCGCGCGTTCAACGAGACGCTTTCGAAATATGGGCGCGTCGACGGCTGCTTCGCCAATGCCGGCATCGGCGGCGGCGGCCGCAGTTCCTTCATCGACCGGCCGCAGAGAGAGTGGCGGCAGATGCTTGCGACGAACCTGGACGGCGCCGTGCTGACCATGCAGCACGCGGCGCGCCACATGCGCGACCGCGCGGGAAAAGGCGACGCCTTCGGCCGTCTCGTCGCCACGTCGAGCCTTGCGTCCATCTCGGGAACTGCGCGCAACGAACATTATGCGGCGACCAAGGGCGCGTTGAATTCCATCATTCGCGCGCTGGCGGTGGAGCTGTCGCGCTATGGCGTGACCGCGCATTGCGTATTGCCGGGCTGGATCCAGTCCGAGATGACGGAAGGTCTGTTCGGCAACGAGAAGTTCGTGGCGAACGTCATGCCGCGCATTCCGATGCGGCGCTTCGGCAAGCCGGAGGATTTCGCGGCGATCGCCGTCTATATCATGAGCACGGGATCGTCCTATCATACCGCCGAAATGTTCCTTATCGACGGCGCCTATTCGATCTTCTGAGAGCAGGCGCCGCGCGCGCCGTTCCACTGCTTCGCTGTCCGGCGAAGTCGGCAACAGCCGACTTCCGGGCGCCGGCTTCCGGGCGCCGGCTGCCCGGCGCCAACTTCTGTCGGCTCGCAATGACGGCGTTGTTTCCGCCTGATGCGGCAACGCTCTAAAGATTCAGCGCTTCCGCCGCTTCGGCGAAGGAGCGCGCGGGATCGGCGACGTCGAAGCGGATGGCCGTGAGGCCGGCATTCCTGGCCCCTTCGACATTGCGCTCCTGATCGTCGACGAAGACCACGTCTTGAGGCGTGAGGCCGAGCGCCTCGCATCCCAGCGCATAGGCCCGCGGATCGGGCTTCAGGATTTTTGTGTGCGTGGCGTCGACCAGCGCGTCCATCAGTTTCAAGACGTCGAGCTTGGCCATCGTGTCGGCGCCGTAGAAGAGCTCAAGTTCGTTGGAGAGGATTCCAACGCGGCGGCCGGCGGCCTTCGCGAGAAACACGAGATCGCGCGCCTCCGGCCGCACGTGCAGGTTCGGGTCGTCGCCGATGGTGCGGCGGATCATGGCGAGCATGTCCCAGTCCTCGCCGAGGCGCCGGCCCGTTTCCCTGGCTCGAATCGCCCAGTAGTCGCGCTCGCTGATGCGGTTCTCGATCATGTCGCGCCAGAGTTTGTCGCCCTGCGGATCGAAGGGGCCTCGCCAGTCGAGCGCGCCTTCGGGCAGGCCGAGCAGGCGCTCGCTGATGCGATGCCGCTCGAACAGCGTGATCGATATGACGCCGCCGAAATCGAGCAGCAGTCCCCGGCGTTGCACAGTCAAGCTCACTGAGCCGGGTCGAGACGGACGGCGGAGACCGCATGTGTGACCGCATCGACGATCTGCTGCGAATCCTTGCGCTCCAGCACGAGCGGCGGCGACATGATCATGACGTTTGCCGACACGCGCACGAGCGCGCCGGCCTCGTAGGCGGCGTCGGCGAGCGCGCCCATGTATTTCTTCCCGGCGGGCGTCTTCGCCGCGCGGTCCGCGACGAATTCGATTGCGAGCATCAGGCCCTTGCCGCGCACATCGCCGATCGTGTCATGGCGCGCGGCGAGCTTGCCGAAGGCGTCGAGCATGAAGGCGCCTTCGCGCGCCGAATTGCCGGGCAGATCGCGGGCGAACGTCTCGTCGAGACAGGCGATGGCCGCCGCGCAGCCCACGGGATGGCCGGAATAGGTATAGCCATGGAAGATGGCGGCCAGCGCGTCGTCCGAGTTCATGAAGGCGCTTTCGATCTTCTCGTTGACCATGCAGGCGCCGAGCGGGAAATAGCCCGAGGTGATCGCCTTGGCGATGCACATGACATCGGGCGCAAAACCGTCGAGCCGCGCGCCGAACCATTCGCCTGTCCGGCCGAAGCCTGTAATCACCTCGTCGGCGATCATGAGAATGTCGTGGCGGTCGAGCAGCGCGCGGACCTTCTTCATGAAGCCCGCCGGCGGCACGATGACGCCGCCGGCGCCTAGCACGGGCTCGGCAATAAAGGCGGCGATCGTGTCGGCGCCCTGGAACTTGATCTCGTCCTCCAGCGCGGCGACGCAGAGATCGGAGAGACGCTCGGGGTTGGTCTCGTCGAACGGGTTGCGGTAGAGGAAAGGCGACGGCGCGTGATAGACGCCCGGCAGCAACGGCTCGTAGGCGCGGCGGAAATTCTGGTTTCCATTCACCGAGGCGCCGCCGAAATGCGTGCCGTGATAGCCTTTCTTCAGCGCGAGAAACTTGGTCTTGTCGGCCTTGCCGCGCACTTTCCAGTATTGCCGGGCGATGCGCAACGCGCTCTCGACTGAATCCGAGCCGCCCGAGGTGAACATGGCGCGGCGCATGTTCTCGACTTTCAGGATGTCGACGAGGCGGGCGCCGAGTTCGATGAGGCGCGGATTGGTGGTGCCGCGAAAGGCGGAATAATAGGGAAGCTCGGCGAGCTGGCGCGCGATCGCCTGTTTGATCGGTTCGTTGGAATATCCCAGATTGACGTTCCACAGGCCGCCGACGGCGTCGACGACGCGCTTGCCGTCGAGATCAACGATGCTCACGCCCTCGCCTGAAACGATGATGCGCGGCGGCGTCGTCTCCATTTCCACGGGATGCGCCATGGGGTGCCAGACCTGCCGGGCGTTGTGCTCGCGCAGAAAATTCGAGGAAATTTCGTTCATGGTCGTCTCGTCCCGCCGGCGCTGTTTGGGCGCGCTCGCCGGGGATTATAGACTTGCGCGGAGGGAACGCGACAGGGGAGAGATGGCGCATGGGCGAGAGGCGCGGGCGGCCAGCCGCTATTCTGCTGATCGGCACGGCCGACACGAAATCGCCGGAACTTCTCTTCCTGCGCGATTGCATTGCGGAAGCCGGCGGCGCGACGGTATTCATGGATGTCGGCGTGCTGGCGGGCGGCGCCTATCGCCCCGATGTCGGCAACGTGGACGTGGCGCGCGCGGCTGGCGTATCGCTCGACGAGATCAAGGCCTATGGCGACGAAAACCGGGCCATGGCGAAGATGGCGGAGGGCGCGTCGGCGCTCGCGCTTCGTCTGCGCGCGGAGGGCCGCATCGACGGCATGCTCGCGCTCGGCGGCACGATGGGGACGGATCTCGCGCTCGACGTTGCGGCCGCGCTACCGCTCGGCATGCCGAAATGCGTGGTCTCGACCATCGCCCATTCGCATCTCGTGCCGCCCGAGCGCGTGACGCCGGATCTGATGACCGTTCTGTGGGCCGGCGGTCTCTACGGGCTCAATGCGATTTGCCGGTCCGCGCTCGCGCAGGCCGCCGGCGCCGTCGTCGGCGCGTGTCGCGCCGCGCGACCGCCCGCCGGCGACCGCCCGCTTGTCGGCATGACATCGCTCGGCAAAAGCTGTCTCAGCTACATGGAGCCGCTGCTGCCTGCGCTCGAGCGACGCGGCTTCGAGGTGGCGGTCTTCCATACGACGGGCATGGGCGGGCGCGCATTCGAAGCGCTTGCGGCGGAGGGCGCCTTCGCGGCCGTCATGGATTTCAGCCTGCAGGAGCTCGCAAACCATCATGCGGGCTCGGTCGTCACCGCAGGGCCGACGCGTCTCGAAGCGGCCGGCCGGCGGGGCGTGCCGCAGATCGTCGCGCCCGGCGCCATCGACATGATCGATTTTCCCGCCTGGAGGCCGGACGGCAAGAGTGAGGAAGGGCGCGGCTTTCATGCGCACAATCGTCTCATCGCCTCGATCGCCGCCACGGCGGAGGAGCGGCGCGGCGTTGCGCGGCTGATCGCCCAGAAGCTCGCCCGGGCCGTGGGGCCAACCGCCTACATCGTGCCGCGTCAGGGCGTCGAAGCCTGGGACAGGCCGGGCGAGCCAATGCACGAGCCGGCCGCGCTTGCGGCCTTCCTGCAGGAGACGCGCGCCACGGCGCCTGGCAACGTCGAACTCGTCGAGATCGAGGCGCATATCAACGACGCCGCATTCGCGGATGCGGCGCTTTCAATCTTCGACCGATGGGCGACGGACGGAGTTATCGCGCGAGCGCGCTGAATGCGCCTGTTCACGCCTGCGGACGCTCGCTAGTCTCGATGGAATAGACAGCGCCGCAAAGGCGCGACGGGAGGAAGCCATGCACGATCCCATCCATCACGGGCCGACGATCGGCGCGCAGGCGATACGCGCGCTCGCCCGCTATCCCGGGCGCATCGCTTTCGTGGAAGGCGACAGACGCACGAGCTACGCGGCGGCGTTGGACCTCGTCGGGCGCATTCAGGCCGTCTTTGCGGCGCAGGGGCTCGGGCGCGGCGACCGGCTCGCGATCCTGTCCGCCAATCGGTCGGAATCATGGTGCGCGAGCACGGCCGCGCTGAGTTCGGCCATGAGCATCACCTGGCTGCACCCGCTGGGCTCGCTCGACGACCAGGTCGAGCAGATCGTGGACGGCGAATGTACGGCGCTCCTCGTCGACGACGCCAATTTTCTGGCTCGCGGCGCCGATTTAGCGACAGGCGCGAAGGGGGCGTTGCGCGCGGTCTTCTCGCTCGCCAGAACTGAGTACTCAATTGACCTTATGTCCGCCGCCGCGGCCGCAGGCGCCGTCAACGCCCGCGACATTGCGCGGCCCGACGATGTCGCGCTTCTCAACTATACCGGCGGGACTACCGGCAAGTCGAAGGGCGCGTTGCGCGACCATGCGCAGAATGCGAGCTACACGACCGCCATTCTTTCCGATTTCGAGATACCGACCGCGCCGCGCTACCTGGTCATCGCGCCGATGAGCCATGTCGCCGGCACGAAGATCCTGCCGAGCCTGATGCTGGGCGGGACCATTTACTTAATGAAAGGTTTCGATCCCAAGGCGGTGCTCGACACGATCGCGCGCGAGAAGATCAACATGACGCTGCTCGTGCCGACGATGATCTACATGCTGCTCGACCATCCCGATCTCGACCGCACCGATCTCTCCTCGCTCGACCTGCTGCTCTACGGCGCTTCGCCCATGTCGCCAGCGCGGCTGGAGGAGGGATTGAAACGCATCGGGCCGGTCTTCTCCCAGCTCTACGGCCAGACCGAGTGCTACCCGGTTTCCGTCCTGCGCAAGGCCGATCACGATGCGCGCAACCCGGAGCTCTTCGCCTCCTGCGGCTTTCCGATTGCGAGCGTCGACGTTGCAATCCTCGACGATCAGGACCAGCCGGTCAGGCCGGGCGAGGCGGGCGAAATCTGCGTCCGCGCGGCGCATGCCGTCCAGACATACTGGAAACGGCCGGAGCAGACGGCGGAGCTGTTCCGCGGCGGCTGGCTGCACACCGGCGATATCGCCCGCATGGACGAGCGCGGCTACATGTTCATCCTCGACCGCAAGAAGGACATGATCGTGTCCGGCGGCTTCAACATCTATCCCCGCGACGTGGAAGACGCCCTCTCGGCGCACGCCGGCGTCGCCATGGCGAGCGTGATCGGCGCGCCTGATTCCAAGTGGGGGGAGGCCGTCGTCGCCATGGTCGTCCGCAAGCCCGGCGCCCAGCCGAGCGCCGAGGAGCTGATCGCGCTCGTGAAGGACAGGAAGGGCGCCGCTCATGCGCCCAAACGCATCGAATTCGTCGACGCGCTGCCGATGACGCCTGTCGGCAAGGTCGACAAGAAAGTGCTTCGCGCCAAGTTCTGGGAAGGGCGCGAGCGACAGGTCGGTTAACGAATCGTCTGCGTCGGAGACTCAAGTTTCACTAGGCGCAGCGTGCGGTCGGACCGCCGGGCCGCCGGCGCCGGGCGGCCACGGTTAATACGTTTTTAGACATATCGATTGATCGCCAATTTGAATTAACTCGTCTCTTACGCGGCGGAACCATGCTGCGACGCAAGGGAAGGAGAGGCGCCATCCGCGTCCTCCCGGGAGCGTCGGTTCATGCGTTCGGGTCCGGTCATTCTGACGGCATTGGCGGCTTTGACGCCGGGCGCAGCGGGCGCGACCGAATGGTATACGGGCGCGCCGCTCGCCCAGGGCGTCGCGCCGACGGCCTACATCGCATCGTTCCCGCCGCAGACGGATCCCGTCTATTCGACCTATGCGCCCGTTTCGAAATCCGCCGACTATGTGGTTCCCGTGAAGGAAACCTTCGGCGCGGCCATCGACTTCGCGGTGACGGCGGACTCCAAGGGCTCGAGATTCGCCACCGCCATCGCGACGATCGCGCCGTTCAGCGGTCTTGACCAGTCCGGCATGCGGCTGCGGCTGGGCGGCGTCATCGGTCAGTATTCCTACACGAATTCGGTCCTCGGCACGGTCAACGGCACGCAGTCCGACGTGTCGTTCATGATCGGCTACGAGTGGGTGACCGCGCGCGCCTCGTTCGGCGTCTACGGCGGCGCCAACTACGACAACAATTCCACCAACAAATACGATCCGAACAACGCCTCCGTCGGCGCGGGCACGGGCATGAAGATCGCCGTCGACTTCAACTACCGCCCGACGGACTACACGATGTTTGCCGGCGTCGGCTCCTATTCGACCATGCACAGCGCCTACTACACGCGCATGAAGGCCGGGTACGCGCTCGCGCCGCAGCTCTACGTCGGCCCCGAGGCCGTGTTCATGGGCGACGATTTCTTCAAGCAGTGGCGCGTCGGCCTGCATATGACGGGCGCGAAGTTCAGCATGCTGCAGCTCGGCGCCTCGGCCGGCGTGCTGGTCGACAAGGTCCGGGGCACCGGCATCTACGGCATTCTCGACGCGCGCCTCGGATTTTGAGGCAATCTCAAGCAATTCTTAACGCGCAGCGGCTATCGGCGGCGCAGCGCCGGCGCAGGGCCCCGGGAACGGTCGCGCACTTGCCGGAAGACAGGAAACCACGGCGGAAAGTCCCTGTTGCGCGGCGCCGAAGAGGGTGGCGACAGCGCAAGTTCTTAACGGATTATGTCCGGCCAGAGCCCCCATCTTCAGCCTCCAGTTACGTTAACCGAAGCGTAAAGCGTCGCGGTTAGATTCATACCCCAGCGTCAGGGAGTTGCGTGAGATGTCGGCGACGATGCGCGCCATAGCGTGGGGGATTTCGGGCCTGATGGCCCTCATCCTGCTTACGCAGCCTGTGAGCGTGCACAGCCAGCTCGCGCTGAGCGCGACGGTCATCGTCGGGCTGATCGCGATCTGGACCTTCGGCCGCGGTCTCGTCGCGCGCCAGTTCTTCCTCGCGCTCGCGAGCTTCGTCGTCATTCGCTACATGTACTGGCGCTGGACCTCGACGCTGCCGCCGGCGAGCGATCCGCTCGCCTTCGGCATCGGCCTGGTGCTGGTCGTCGCCGAAATGTATTGCATGCTGATCCTGTCGATCAGCCTCATCATCAACGCAGATCCCCTGGTGCGGCCGCGCCTGGAGCGTGAAGAGGACGACAAGCTGCCGGTCGTCGACGTTTTCATCCCGACCTACAACGAGGACGAATACATTCTCGCCACGACGGTGGCGGCGGCCAAGTCCATGGACTATCCGGCCGACAAGCTGAACGTCTGGCTGCTCGACGACGGCGGCACGGACCAGAAGTGCAACGACAAGGATCCCGCCAAGGCCGAAGCCGCCCGCCAGCGGCGCATTTCGTTGCAGGCTCTTTGCGCGCGACTCGGCGCCATCTACCTGACGCGCAAGCGCAACGAGCACGCCAAGGCCGGCAACATGAACAATGCGCTCGGCCACGTGAAGGGCGACATCGTCGTCGTGTTCGACGCCGACCACGCGCCCTTCCGCGCCTTCCTGCGCGAGACGGTCGGCTATTTCGCCAAGGATCCGAAGACCTTCCTGGTGCAGACGCCGCACGTCTTCCTCAATCCCGACCCGATCGAGAAGAACCTGCGCACCTTCCACGAAATGCCGTCGGAGAACGAGATGTTCTACGGCGTCACGCAGCGCGGCCTCGACAAGTGGGACGGCTCCTTCTTCTGCGGCTCGGCGGCGCTGCTGCGCCGCTCCGCGCTGGAGACGACCGGCGGATTCTCCGGCATCACCATCACCGAGGATTGCGAGACCGCGTTCGAACTGCATTCGAAGGGCTGGAACAGCGTCTATGTCGACAAGCCGCTGATCGCCGGCCTGCAGCCTGAAACCTTCACGTCCTTCATCGGCCAGAGATCGCGCTGGTGCCAGGGCATGTTCCAGATCCTCATGCTGAAGAACCCGGCCCTCAAGAAGGGTCTGAAGTTCATTCAGCGCGTGGCCTATCTGTCGAGCATGACCTTCTGGTTCTTCCCCGTGCCGCGCATGATCTTCATGTTCGCGCCGCTGACGCACATTTTCTTCGACATCAAGATCTTCGTGTCGAACCTCGACGAGGCGATCGCCTATACGGCGACCTACATGATCGTCAACGTCATGCTCCAGAACTACCTCTACGGCCGCGTGCGCTGGCCCTGGGTGTCCGAGCTCTACGAATATGTGCAGGGCGTGTTCCTGGCGAAGGCGATCGTCTCCGTCGTGGCGAGCCCGCGCAAGCCGACGTTCAACGTCACGGCAAAGGGTCTGACGCTCGACGAAGACCATCTGTCGGAACTCGCCTGGCCGTTCTTCGCGATCTACGGCCTGCTGTTCAGCGCGGGCCTGGTCGCGGCCTATCGCTACATGTTCGAGCCGGGCGTCGACAATCTCATGCTCGTCGTCGGCCTGTGGAACCTGTTCAACATGATGATCGCCGGCGCCGCGCTCGGCGCCGTCGCCGAGCGCAAGCAACCCGATCGCCACCCGCGGCTCGCGGTGACGCGCGAGGGCACGCTGACGGTCGGCGACAAGAACATCCGCGTGAAGATCAAGGACGTTTCGGCGGGCGGCGTGTCGCTCATCGGCTCGGCCGAATTGTCGGCGCTGTCGTTCGAGGCCGGCGCCACTACAGGCCGTCTCGCCATCGATCCGCTCGGCGACATCGTCAAGGACGAGACCTTGCCGTTGACCTTCGTGCATCAGACCGGCTCGGGCGAAGCCTCGGTCTACGGCTTCGAATTTTCGGCGATGGAGCCCGACGAATATTACGTGCTCGCCGATCTCATGTACGCCGATTCCGACGCGCTGCCGTCGTTCCTGGCGACACGGCGCAAACACAAGAATGTTTTTGCGGGCTCGGGCCGGTTCATCTGGTGGGGTCTGACCGAGCCCATCCGCGCCATTTCCTATCTGTTGAAGCGCGAAAAGGAGAAGAAGGAAGCAGCTGCCCCCGAAGCCCCTCCCAAGACCTCGCTTTCCTGGCTGCGGCGATTCGCGGCCATGGGCAAAGCGCCCCCTTCGCCCGTCGAGGCGGGCGCACAGATCAAGCAGTCCGCCTGACAGGATCAGTTCGAGCACGCATGCGTAGAAGCGTCCAAACCATTCTTCTGACGACCGCCCTCCTGGCGGCGCAGGCGGACGCATGCCTCGCGCAGGCCATCTTCACCACCGCGCCGCCGTCGCTCTCGCGCGTCGTTCCCTACAGCTCGCAACAGGCGGCGCCGCCTCCGGCGGCGACCCAGCCGCAGTCCGCGCCGCGCGCCCAGCCGAGCGTCGACGCCGCGCCGCGCGCCCCAGTCGCCGTGCAAAGCGCCGCGCCGGCGCCCGCGCCGCTTGCGTCCGCGCCGCCTGCGCCGGCGCCGGCCGTGCCGCTTTCGGCGCCCGCGCCCGCGGCCTATTCGTTCACGCCGCCGCCTGCCGCCGTGCAGCCGCCCGCGCCAGTCTATGCGCAGCCCTCGCCGCAGCTCGCCGCTTCCACCGCCGCAGTCAGCATGGCGCCGGCGACCGGATCGACGCTTCGGCATCTCACCAACAATATTCAGGGCTTCCGCCTGGCAGGCGAAATCGCCTCGTCGGAATGGCCCGTCTACGTCACGGGCGAGCAGGCGCGCCTGCCGATCAAGTTCCAGGTTGGTTATCTCTCGGCCGTGTCGGTGATGCCGGAAGCGTCATATCTGACGCTCTCGGTCAACGATGTCGTGGTCGGGCGCGCCAACATCCGCGCGACGCATTCGGTCAAGACCTTCACTTTCGACATTCCGCCGAACGCGCTGCAGGCCGGCTTCAATTCGATCCGCCTGACGGCCGAGCAGCGCCACCGCGTCGATTGCTCGCTCCAGGCGACATACGAATTGTGGACGCAGATCGATCCGTCGCAGACGGGTCTGCTGCTGCCGCGCTCCACGTCCGTCTCGCGTCTCGCCGATCTTCCGGCGCTGTCGCCCGACGCGCAGGGCGCGCTGCCGATCCGCGCCGTCGTGCCGGGCCGCACCAACCTCGCCAATGTCGAACGCATCATGCGGGCGGCGCAGCTCATCTCGCTGCACGGCCGCTTCGAGCAGCCTGTGGTCGACATCGGGCCGCTCGCCGACGGCGAATATGGCGTCAATCTCGTTGTCGGCCCTGCTGCGGATGTTGCAGGCTTCGTCGACCTGCGCGCCGCCGGCCCGATCTCCGGTCCGCGCGTGCTGGTCATTCCCGCCAATCCGCGCCTGCGCACGACCATCGTCGTGACGGGAGCGACCGATGCGCAGGTGAGCGAGGCGCTTGCCGAATTCGACGCGAGCCAGAAGCCGATCGGCGCGGCCGCCGGCATCCGCGCCGCCTCCGCCTTTCCCGGCCTGCACATCGAGGGCAACCAGCGCGTCAAGCTGCGCGATCTCGGCGTCGCGAGCGAAGAGTTCTCCGGGCGCCTGTTCCGCGCCGCCTTCAACGTCATCCTGCCGCCGGACTTCTATCCGGCCGACTACGGCAAGGCGATCGTCGACCTTGCCGGCGGATATGCGCCGGGGCTCACGACGGAAGCGCACATCGTCGTCAGCGTGAACGGCCGGAACGCGGTCAGTCTCAAGCTGCCCAAGTCCGCAGGCGACGTGTTTACGAAGAACCCGATCCCGCTGCCTCTCGGGGCCATGCGGCCCGGCCTCAACCGCGTCGAAATCGAGGCGCAGGTGCCGATGGCGAGCGATTCGGCATGCGATCCGCTGGCGGCCATCTCCGGCGCCAAGCGCTTCCTGCTGCTCGATTCCACCGAAATCGAAATGCCGCGCATAGCGCGCATCGCGCGCATGCCCGATCTCGCGGTGACCACGACCGGCGCCTTCCCCTTCGTGGCCGAAGGCATGAGGCCGAAGATCGTCGCGCCGTCGCCGGATCGCGAGACGATCGGCGCCGCCGCCACCATCGCCGCGCATATGGCGATCATGGCCGGGCGCCCGATCGACTTTCAATTGACCGGCGCGCTGCCGCAGAAGGGATCCGGCTCGGTGCTTGTCGTCGGCGCCGCCAATGTGCTCGATCCGTCTCTCCTGCGCGCCGCCGGCATCGATCCGCAGGCCGTCCAGAAAGCGTGGTCAAGCCGCTTCGATCCGTCGTCCAAGCCGCCGAAGGACGAAGCGCTGTCGCGTTACGAGGCGATCGCCCGCAATCGGCTCGTGCTCGAGCGCAACTTCCCGGCGGCCTGCCGTATGCCGAAGCCCCCGGGGGGCTACGAGCGCGCGATCAATTCCGCGTTCCGCCGCGTGGACGACGTGTCGACGGCGACCATCCAGCAATCGCAGTCGCGCGACATTTTCGTCGGTCCCAACCGCAGATTCGGATACGACCGCACTCCCGTCGGCTCTCTGCAGATTACCGGTCAGGCGTCCGGCGCGCTGTTCGACGAATGGAACGCGAAGGTGCGCAGCACCAATGCGTTCTCGGCTTACGTGCAGCGCGGCTACATGGGCGCGCGCGAATGGATATCGGCGCGCGTCGACGGCGTCGTCTCCTGGTTCGGCGCAAATCTCGTCTCGGGTCCCGCCGAGCCGGAGCTCAATTCGCGTTCCTCGCTCATCGTCGCGCAGAACATGATCGGCGACACGATCGACGACGTCTGGACTCTGGTGACGGCGCCGACCTCGGCGGACCTTGCCGAATCCGTGCCGTGCCTCGTCGATCCGCGCGTGTGGCGCCAGATCGCGGGCCGCATGTCGATCCTCGACGCGTCCGAAGGCTCGGTCGTCGTCGCGCCGGCGCGTGCGCAGCGCCTCATCGCGACGCAGCCGCTCACCATCGAGAATTCGCGGCTCATCGCCGCGGGCTGGCTGTCGCTCAACAGCCAGATCTACGTCGCCGCCGCGCTGGTCGTCGCCATGCTGCTGGCGCTGACGACGAGCCTGTTCGTCCGCAATGTCGGCCGGAGGCAGCCATGAGCCGCCTGCCTCTGATCGCCGGCATTCTCGCGCTGCTCGCCTCGCCGGTTTCGGCGCAGATGTTCGCGCCTGTCGTTCCGCTCGGCGCCAACGTGCAGGCGCAGATGAACGCGGCAAACGCCAAGGCGCCCGAAAAGGCGCCGCTCGCGCTCGACGCGCGCCCGCTCTCGCTTGGCGGCGCGCTCAAGACGCCCGAGATGTGGCAGCAGTACAAGACGAACTACATCACCGACAACGGCCGCGTCATCGATACGGGCAACGGCCGCGTCAGCCACAGCGAGGGGCAGGGCTACGCCATGCTGCTCGCGATCGCCGCCAACGATCGCGCGACATTCGACAAGCTGTGGGGCTGGACGCGCGCCAATCTGATGGTGCGCGACGACCAGTTGCTCGCCTGGCGCTGGGATCCGGCGCACCGCCCGGCGGTCGCCGACATCAACGACGCTTCGGACGGCGACATTCTCGTCGCCTGGGCGCTGACCGAGGCCGCCGAATATTGGGGCGACGTCGCGCTCAAGGTCACCGCGCGCCGCATCGCCGTCGAGATCGGCCGCAAGCTGGTCATCTACAAGACAAGGAACGGCGCCATCCTGCTGCCGGCCGTCGCCGGCTTTGCGCCGGAAGATCGCGCGGATGGCCCTGTCGTCAATCTTTCCTACTGGGTCTTTCCGGCGTTTGCGCGCCTGCCGCTGGTCGCGCCGGAGATCGACTGGCGCGGCATCGTGCAAAGCGGCCTCGACGCGCTGAAGCTCGCGCGCTTCGGCCCGGACGGCCTGCCGGCCGAATGGGTATCGCTGAAGGACGGCAAGGCGCGGCCCGCCGACGGCTTCCCCGCGCAATTCGGGTACAACGCCATCCGCATTCCACTCTATCTCGCCTGGGCCGGCATCGGCGAGCGCGAGCATTACGATCCGTTCGTCACATGGGCGACGCGCTACCGCGGCCTTGCCGTCGTCGATCTGGCGGGCGGGCGCAACGGCGGCAATCTGACCGAAGGCGGCTATGCGGCGATCGGCGCGCTCACCCAGTGCGTCGTCGAAGGCAAGGCGCTGGCGCGCGATCTCTCGACTTCGCGCACGCCGGAAAATTACTATCCGGCCACGCTTCGCATCATGACCGTCCTCGCAGCGCAGATGAGGTTCCCGTCATGCCTGCGCTGAGCCGGATCAACCGCGCGCTTGCAAGCGCCCTGCTGCTGGCCGCTTCGACGGCGGCGCTGGCGCAGTCGAAGAGCGGCGGCTTCATCGTCGACATGCCGGTCGCCGGCGCGCCCGCCGCGCCCGCAACGCCTGCGCGCGTCGAACAGCCGGCCGCGCAGCCGGCCATTCCGAAGGCCGAGGAGCCGACGGCGCGGATGCTCCGCGCGCAACCGCTCGCGGGCGACGGCGAAGGGCCCGACGAATCCGCCCTGCGCTACTACGCGCAGCTCGGCCAGATGGAGCGCGTCAATACCGAGATCGAGCGCCTGGTGCGCCTCTATCCGGGCTGGACGCCGCCGATGGACCTGTTCAACGGCGAGGCGCCGGGCGATCCGAGCGAGGACGCCTATTGGGAATTGTTCGCGACCGACCGCATCGACGAATTGCGCGCCGCGATGAACGCGCGCAAGAAGGAGGAGCCGAGCTGGCAGCCCTCGAAGGACCTCGCCGCCAAGATGCGACGCAAGGAATTGCGCGTCCGCATCATGGACTTCTGGAAGAAGGGCAAGTGGCAGGATCTCGTCGATTACGTGAAGGCGGATAATTACAACGCCGACGACGCCGACGTCGAAATGCTCTGGACGATCGCGGAAGCCTTCGCCAAGACCAAGCAGACGAACGACGCCGTCTCCGTCTACCTGTCGATCCTGAAGTCCAACGCCGACCAGCCCGCGCGGCTCGCCACCATCCAAAAGGCGATGGCCAACCTGCGCATGGCCGACGTCGAGAAGCTGATCGCCGCCGGCCGCTACGATGCGACGGGGCGCAGCGAATTCGCGCCGATCATGGTGGACATCGTGCGGGCGCGCATCAGCGCCTATCTGCACGACGAGCGGTCCGAGAAGATCCCGGCGCCGGAGCTGGAGGTCTTCCAGGCCTACGCGCGCGAGGAGAAGGACCCGAACCAACCGGGTCTCGTCGCCTGGTACTACTACAAGACCAAGACGTTCCGCGACGCGCTCGACTGGTTCAAGATCGCGCTGGAGCGCGGCGGCGACGCGATGATCGCGCATGGTCTCGCCCATTCGCTGCGCGAACTCGACATGCGGCGCGAGACGGAAGAGGTCGCCTACGCGTGGCGCGAGCCGCTGGTGAACAATCTCATCCTGTTCATCGACATTCTCGAACGCGACCTCACGCTCGAATTCCCGCCGTTCATCGAGCCGGAGCGGCTCGCCCGCTACGCCAAGGTGACGATGGACGTGGCCTCGGGCGAGGGCGCGCAGGCGCTCGCGTGGTACGCCTACAATTCCTGCCAGTACGAAGTCGCGCATCAGTGGTTCCAGCGCGCGGTCGCATGGTTCCCGAAGGAAGCGACCGTCTACGGCTATGCGCTGACGCTTCAGAAGATGAAGCAGACGAAGGAATTCTGGGACCTGATGAACAGGTACGACGGCCTGTTCGGCAAGGTGCTCGAGATCATCTTCCCCGACGGCCGCTATCATCCGCCGACGCCGTGCGACGAACTCGCCAACGCGCGACTGCGCCAGCAGCAGCAGGCGCTCGGCGCCTACACCGTGCCGGGCTCCAATCCGGCCGCGCCGCCGCAGGGCGTTCCGCTGCAGAACCTCACGGCCGCTCAGGCGGCGGGCTACGTCGCCAACGGCCAGTACGGCGCGGGCTGGGGCTATCAGCAACAGCAGCAGCGCGTCGAACTGCCGAAGATCGACCGCAAGTTCTTCCCCGTCGCCGTCGATCCGGAAAATCCGCTGCGCTACGCAGCGACCGCTGCGCCGAACGCGCAGAGCCCGGCGCAATTCGCGCAGGTCGCCGCGCAGATCGCGCTGCAGTCCGAACCGTTCCGCGGCCCCTATCCGCTCGTCGCGGCGCGCGTGCCGGGCGTCGGACGCATGCCGTACGAACGCTATGGTTTCTCGCTGCTGCCCGGCTGGAACGGCGTCAATGGCCCGACCACCCCGACCTATGCGGCGCAGATCGCGCCGGCCGGCACGCTGTGGGCGACCGAACTGCCGGAGAAGGACCGTCCGAAGACCGCGATCGAGGCCGGCGGCGCCGGTCCGTCGTCCGGGCCGGCGTCCTCCGCCGTTTCCACCGCGCCCAATTCCATCGGCGCGTCCTCGGCCGCGCCGAATTCGGTGAGCGGCTCGCTCGCGCCGACGTCGGTCGCGCCCACCGCCTCCGTCGATGCGGGCGTGCGCGTCGTGGGAACGGCCATCGGCGTGCCGCCGTCGGCGCCGCAAATGGCGCCTGCTCCGGTCGCCGCCGTCGCGCCGGCGCGGCCCCTGCCGTCGCCCGCGGTCTATACGCCGCCGGCCGCGCCAGGCTCCTCGGCGGACGCCCCCGCGCCGCTCGTTCGGCCGGGCTATGCCGCGCAACTGCCCGAGGCCGCCGACGCCGGTACGCTGGCGCAGCGCGCGGCCCAGTATTTCAACGAGAAGAATTATGCGGCGGCTCTCGACGCTCTCGAACGGCGCGCCGCCATGGCGCCCGAGACGACGGAGCTGCGCATGATGCGCGGATGGTCGTTGCTGCATCTCAACCGCAAGGACGAGGCGCGCAACGCATTCGCGACGCTCGGCAAGGCTGCGCCGGGCCAATCCCTGCAAGGGGGCAAGTAAGATGCGTTTTTCCGTCCTTCTCCTTCCCGTCTTCGCCGCGCTCGCGGGCTGTTCGAGCAGCGCGCCTTCGGCCAGCTATGTCTCGCGCGTGGAAACGACGTCGCCGGAGACGATGCCGGTGTCCGGCGCCGACGCCTCCATGATGCTGGCGCAGATGCCGCAGCCCGGCGGCCTCGTGACCAAGGTGCGCGAGAAGTCCTATCCGAACGGCGTCAGCCAGCAGGCGATCCTCGCCGGCGAGGTTTCGGGGCTCGGCGAAAACCATCTCGAAATCTACGTGCAGACATCGCCCTCGAATGGCGCTGCGGGGCTGCTTACCATGGGGCCGCCCTCCGAGGCCGGCGTCAAGCGCGAGATTCTGGCGCGCTATCCCAAAGTGCCGATGCGCATCGTCACCCAGCCCCGGCAGAATTCGATCGGCGTCTTCGGCCTTGCCATCGGGCGCGCGAACAATGGCGCGCGCTGCGTCTTCGCCTGGCAGTGGATCGACGATATTCGCCGTGGCGGAAGCCAGAGCTCGGGCTTCTCAATCCTTGGCAAGCGCTTCGGCGGATCGACGAGCGCCGGCGCGACGCCGGCCTCGATCCGCGTGCATATGTGCCGCAAGGACGCGACGGTCGACGATCTCGCCGCGACCGTGGAGGGGATGACGCTCGCCGCGCCGGCGATCGTCGAAAATGCGCTCAACCCAGCCCGCCGCCTCGAGGCGACGACCCCGGTCGGCGGCCCGGATTCTTCGCGCGGCACGACCGTGGTCGCCAGCGCCGCGCCGGCGGGCAGCCTGGAGAGCGCGCTTAGCCCCCAGAAACAGACGCAAGTCGCTTCCGACGACACGCCGAAACCCAAGCGCGCGACCCGCGTCGCGCGCCGCAAGGCCGCGCCGCCCGCGCAGGACGCCGACGAGGGCGTGGTCGTCGCGCGCCGTCAGGCGCCGGCCGAGCCGCAACCGCAGGTCCAGCAGCAGCCTGCCTACGCAGGCGGGCCGCGCTATCTCGCGCCGGTGGCCGGCATGCCGGCGAGCGCGCCTGTCGCCTATGGAACGCCCGCCCCGATCGCCTCGGCGGCGCCCGCTACCGCAGGGCTCGATCCCAGCCTGCCGGCCGCCGCCTATCGCGGTCCGAACGGGCGCTCAAATTACTGAACCTGGGCGCCGGCGCTTCCGATCCCGTTGACGCGGACACATGCCGCGCCAGCCCCGTCCGGCTGGCGCGGCGCGCTGTCGCAGGCCGCTCCAAACATGTGAATTGCGAACATTTCTAGGGGTTGCCGCAAAGTCTTGTCAGCGCCCCTGCGTCATAGTTCCGTCATCGTTCAGGAGAGATCGATGACGCATGCCGATGTCGACAAGCTGCTGGAAGCCGCAATCCCAAGTTTTGGACGCACGACGCTGACGCTTGCCCAGGCGCCGGCCAACGAGCGCGAACTCTTGCGCCTGTTTGAGCGCGCTCTGGTCCTCGGCAACAGGCGCGGCGCGCCGCTTGCCGAGATCCAGGTCCCGCTCGCCTCTTTTCCCGATCTCGCCGGCGCCTTCTGGCACATACCGATAGAGGACTCGAGCCGCGACGGCGTCGTGCGGCTGAGCTTCGAGCGGCCGGAACTGCCGCACGCCGCCTGAGGCCTGCTTTCTCCCGCAATTCCCTTTGCGAAATCGCTCGTCCGATTCACAATGACGGGCGAATCACCCCGTTCGAGTTGACGTGTCCGGTCGCCTGGCTCCGCGGCCGGGCGCCGGGGGATTCCCGCAGGCGGGAGGCGGGCGCATTGGCAGGACGACGCAAGCGCGTGAAACGCGATGGGCCGGCGGGCGCAGCCGCGCCGCGCCAGCAGTTCGCCGCCCTGCCGTTCCGCGACAACAACGGCATGGAGGTGATGCTGGTGACCTCGCGCGAGACGCGGCGCTGGGTTCTGCCGAAGGGCTGGCCGATCAAGGGCCTCAAGCCGCATTCCGTCGCGGCGCGGGAGGCGATGGAGGAGGCGGGCCTGACAGGCAAGGTCGCCAAGGAGCCGATCGGCTCGTATCGTTATGTCAAGCGGATGCGCAATGGCGCGGCGATGACCTGCGAGGTCGGCGTCTTTCCGATGGCCGTCGAAAAGCAGCGCCGCAACTGGCCCGAACGCGAGCAGCGTACGACGAGCTGGTTCGCCCTGGAGGATGCGGCGACCCTGGTCGACGAGCCGGAGCTGCGCGACCTGATCCTGGGCTTCGCGCGGCCGCATCAGGGCGCCTGAGAGCGCCGAGAGCCGCGGCGCCCAGCACGAGCTCTGGCGAAATGCCGCTCCGCAGCGCCCTGGGGCGCGCCTGAAATGAACGATGGGATCGCAGGTCTTGCGCGCCGCCCCGAACGACGCTGTATTCAGCCGCCCGATCGCGGTCTGCATCGACGCTCGCGCCATAGTCGCGCGTGAGGAATATCAATGGGGAAAGCGCGACCAAGGGCTGCGAAGCCCGGTTTCGCCTTTTGACCGAAAACTCGAATGAAATAGATGGTCGGAGTGAGAGGATTCGAACCTCCGACCCCCTCGTCCCGAACGAGGTGCGCTACCAGACTGCGCTACACTCCGACATCCCGTCGCCGCACGGCGCGAGCCGCGCCCTTATAGTCAAGGCGTGTGCGGGCGGCAAGACCGCATTTGGCCTTTTTGCCGGCCTCGGACAAATGGGCCCATGCGGACTGCGCATGCCGGGCGGGACCATTTCGCGCCGCATCGACTGCCGGAAGCGGGCTTCCAATCTGTCCGATCCAAAGCCGCGCGGGCGTCTTCGGCGCGCGCTTCGCTCAGCGCCGGAGCGGGGTTGCAGGGTAGGGGCTCGCCCTCTATGGTCCGCGCCCGCCGGTTCGCCGGCGCATTGGGGCGTCGCCAAGCGGTAAGGCAGCGGATTTTGATTCCGCCATACGGAGGTTCGAATCCTCCCGCCCCAGCCACGCATTCGCCGGTTCCGCAGACTTTCCCGGGTAGCCCGCCGAGGCCCGCGCCCCGCTGGGCTTCGAGCGGGCGGAGACGGCAGACCGGTCTCCGGTGGCCATTCGAGGTCTATTTCGGCCCGCACGCCTACATGGCAGACGCCGCGTCGCGGGCATGGCGACCTGCGGTCGGCGCCATGGCAGACGAGCAGGCGACGGCAGGTCGCCTTCGCATGTAGGTTAGCTGACCGTGAGCTGACGCTTTTCAGCGAGAAAACGGCAAGGGCCGCATGACCGATCCGAACGAACAGGCGATCGACGATCTGACGGCGCTGCTGCCCGCTCTGCTCGACTCGCTCGACGCCCTCGCTTTCTTTTCCCGGAGGCTCGATCCTGCGACCTTCGGCGAGACGCTCGCGCGCATCGGAGCGCCTGATGCGGCGCTGCGCGCGGCGCAGAAAAACCTGCGGGACTGGCCACAGCAATTCGCTGACCTGCGCAAACGCATGGAAAGCGCGAGCGACGCCACGCTCGCGGCCTACGACGTTCTGCGCGCCACTCCGAACGAACCCGAGGGCATTCGCGGCGTTCTGCGCGCCCTGCGCAACCTTCCGCAAGCGCTAGATGCGCTCTATCCGCTGGCGCGCGGCCTGCCGCCGATCAGCCGGTTCTTTCTCGAGCCGTCGGTCCGCGGGAATGCGGAGATTGAAGCGCGCCTTGCTTCGGCGAATGCCGAAAGTTCGGGCGTCCTGCATTCAGGCGGCGCGCCGGGGATGCGGGGCGGATTTTCGCTTTACGTCCCTGAATATTATACGTCCCAGCGGGAATGGCCGCTCGTCGTCGCCTTGCATGGCGGAAGCGGCGACGGCTTTTCGTTTCTCTGGAGCTGGTTGCCGACAGCGCGCGCGCACGGCGCGATCGTGATCTCGCCCTCCTCAATCGGCCGGACCTGGCCGCTGGCCGGCGATGACGACGATACGCCGAATATTGCGCGCATCTTGGCAAACGTGCGCGAACATTTCTCGATTGATCCGACGCGCGTGCTGCTGACCGGCATGAGCGACGGCGGCACGTTCTGCTACGTGTCGGGACTGGAACCGGACTCGCCCTTTACCCACATTGCGCCGGTATCGGCGGCCTTCCATCCGATGCTGGCGCAGATGGCCGACCCCGCGCGATTGCGTGGTTTGCCCATTCGGGTCACGCACGGCGCCTACGACTGGATGTTTCCAGTCGCGATTGCGCGCGAAGCGCAACGCGCGCTCGCGAAAGCAGGCGCGCGCGTCGCCTATGACGAGATCCCGGATCTCAGCCATACCTTTCCACGCGAGGCCTGCGCGCGCATTCTGGCGTGGATGGACGAAACGCCGTCGCAGGCGTCGGCCGAAGGGGCGACCGAATGAACAAGCGAGGAGGCGGCGAAGCGCGCCTGTCGCACCTGCCTGTGCGGCCGGATTGGCTCGCGCGACGCACGGAAGCGGCGCTCGATCCGGGTCTGCCGATCATCGTTCTTCGCGCTGTCCTGAGCAGCGTCTTGTCATCTCAGACATCGGCCGTCACGTCCGCTTTTCGGCTGAATTAGGACGAGAAGGCCGAACCAGTCGGCGGGCGAGATTTTTGCGCAGGCCGCTATCTGCTGGGGCGAGGAAACCACGGGGCCGTCGCCGCATTCGGGCGAAACGGCTTCCACGTTCCTTCCGGCTGCGCGAGGCGATCGGCGATGACCCATAAGGCAGGCGCATGAAATCCGAGCCCGATGTGCGTCGTCGCGACCTCGACATTCTCGCGCTCGCGCCCTTCCTGCTCGAGGCAGGCGCGCCAGGCCACGACGCCGTCGGCGCGCGTGTAGATCGACGTCGACGGCACGGGCAATGTCTGCGCCAGCCGGCTGACCCGCTCGGGCGTCGGCGGCTGGTAGCTTTGGCCGGTGAGCAGCCTCCAGATGACCCGGACATTGCTCGCGCCCGGCGCGGCGAATGGGCTTCCCAAGGTGATTACCATGCGGACCGCACTGGGAACCTGCCGCGCCGCCTCGCGCGCGATGATCCCGCCGCGGCTCCAGCCGATCAGGCTGACCTTCTGGCCGGTTTTCGCGTGCAGTTCTTCGACCTGAGCCGCCATTGCGGCGAGATCGGCGTCGGGCGCGCGGACGTTGCGCCCGCGTCCCCATCCGTAGACCTGATAGCCGAGACGATTCAGAAAGCCGCGGATGGCTATCGTGGACGTGTCGTCGGCGCCTAGGCCGGGCAGCACGACCACGGGATGCGGCTTTCCGCGCGGCGCGGCCGCCAAAAAGGGCGCCGCAGCGAGCAGCGCGGGAATGTCCAGCAATCCTCGTCCCTCGGCCGCCAGCAGGGCGAGTGACGGGGGCTTTGTGTCCTGATCGTCGCGAGCCATGACGCCTCTCCTGCGCACGTCAACTCAGGGCCGGCTGGAACTGCCGGTCGGCGGCAAGGCAATGGTCTGCGATCGCTTCCGCGAGAATCGGAACGAGGCCGGGCGCGAGATCGTGTCCCATGCCGGGAATGATCTGCAGCCGCGCGCCGGGAACGCGCCTGGCGGTATCCACGCCGGCCTCGACGGGAACCAGCGGGTCGTCGGCGCCGTGGAGCACCAGCGTCGGCGCGCTTATGGTCGACAGCAGTTCGGCCCGGCTGCCGGACGCGAGAATTGCAACCATTTGCCGCGCCACTCCCGCCGGATAATAGGAGCGGTCCGCCGCTTGTTCGATCTTCGCGCGAAGCTCTGCATCGGAGGTCGGAAAGCCGGGGCTGCCGATGATGCGATAGATATTCATGCCGTGCTTGATGACGCGCTCGCGGTTCTCCGCGCCCGGACGCGGCGCGAGCAGCGCCGCCATCGCCCTGGGCTTGGCGGACGGAAGCCTGGGGTCGCCGCTCGACGACATGATCGAGACGAGGCTCCGGACGCGGTCGCGATATTTCGCCGCGACGATCTGGGCGATCATGCCGCCCATCGACGCGCCGACCACATGAGCCTGGTCGATGTCGAGCTCGTCCATGAGTCCGACCGCGTCCGCCGCCATGTCGTCGAGCTTGTAGGGCGCCTCGACCGAGCGCCCGATCAGGGCGCGCGCAAAGGCCGCGGCGACGTTCACGGTTCCCGCCTTGTCGAATTTCGTCGAAAGGCCGATGTCGCGATTGTCGAAACGCACGACGCGGAAGCCGCGCTCGGCGAGCGCCCGGCAAAACGGCAGCGGCCATGCGATCATCTGGGTGCCCAGACCCATGATCAGGAGAATGGCCGGCGCCTTCGGATCGCCGATTTCGTCGTAGGCGATACGGATGCCGTTCGCGGCTATTTCGGGCATTCACGGTTCTCCACTTTTCTGCGCCGTATCGGAACGGAAACGCCCGTCGATTCAGGCGCCGCCACTCTTGCCGAGCACACCGCCGATGGCCCGCAGCAGCCAGCTCGGCTGGTACTTGATCCATTGCACGGCCAGTTCGTTGGCGATCCCGGCGACATGAACCGGCTTGCCCGCCATGCACGCGCGATAGCCTTCCTGCGCCACCGTCCTGGCGTCCATGATCATCGCGCTCGGCATTTTGCCAAGTTCGGTTCCTTCCACCATCCCTGTCTCGGTGACCCCGGGGCAGAGCGTCGTGACCGTGACCCCGCTGCCGGCCAGTTCCTGCGACAGCGCGTCTCCGAAGGAGCGGACATAGGCCTTGGAGGCCGCATAGACCGCCAGACTTGGCACGGGCATGAAGGAGGCGATCGAGGCGACGTTGAGGATGCGCCCGCGCTTGCGCGCGATCATCGGGCCGAGGAAGAGATGTGTCAGCGCGGTCATCGCCATCACGTTGACCCGCAGGAGCTGCATTTGCCGGTCGAGGTCGAGAGCGTTGAACCGGCCCTCGACCAGCAATCCCGCGTTGTTCACCAGAAGATCGATCTGCGCGCCCGCATCCCGCAGCGAGTCGAACAGGGCTTGCGGCGCGTCCGGCTCGCTCAGGTCGACGGACGCGATCGTCGCCTTGACGCCGTGCGCGGCGCGCAATTCGTCGGCGAGCTCCTGCAGCTTGTCGCGGCGGCGCGCCGCCAGGACGAGGCTGTGCCCGTTGGCGGCCAGCACGCGCGCAAGCTCCTGGCCGATCCCCGCCGAAGCGCCGGTGACCAGCGCGCAGGGCTTCTCGTTCTCCTTGGCCATCCGCCGTTTCCTTCCGATCCCGGATGATCCGCTTTTTCGCGGGTCCACTGGCTTGCGCGCGTCGCCGCCGCCGACAATTCGCCGGCGGCCGCTCTTCATGCGCTCACTGCGCCGGAACGACCGCCGGGGCGCGGCGGCCAGCGGCGGCGCGGATCGACAGCAGCAGCACCGTCGCAGACGCCACATACAGGCCGATGACGAAATACAGGCTGTAGATGTTGTCGCCGGTCTGCTTGACGATAAGGCCGTTGATCGAGGGGCTGACGGCCGGGCCGAGGTTCCCGAGGCTGCTGATCAGCGCCAGGCCGCCGGCGGCCGCGCCGGCCGAAAGATATTCGCTCGTCAAGGCGAAGAAGAGCGGCGTCGCCGCGGCGATTCCGATCACGGCGAACGAAAGGGCCAGGATCGAGCCGACCAGATTGCCCTGCAGCAGGCCCGTCACGAGCAGGCCCACGGCGGCGATGAGCATGCAGGTCGCGTAGTGCCAGCGCCGCTCGCGCCACGCATCCGAATTGCGGCCGATCAGAACCATGCCGACGATTCCCACCGCGTTGGGAATCGCCGCATAGACTCCGATGAGGAAGAAGTCCTTGACGCCCCAACTCTGAATGAGGGTCGGCAGCCAGAACACCATCGTGTAGGTTCCGCCCAGCAGCAGGAAATACACCAGCGACAAGGCATAGATTCGCGGGTCGCGCAGGCATTGGCCGAATGTCGACGTGCGTTCCGACTCGATATCCTTGACGTCGTGCGCGAAAGCCTCCTGGATCAGCGCCTTCTCTTCGGTCGAAAGCCATTTCGCCTGCGCCGGCTTGTCCTCGAGCAGGAGGTAGACGAGAACGCCGAGGATGACCGCGGGCACGCCTTGCACGAGGAACAGCCATTGCCAGCCGTGAAGCCCCGTGAAGCCGTCGAAATATTTCAGGATCGCGCCGCACAGCGGTCCCGCGAACACAGACGCGATGGTGGTCGCCGTCATGAAGATCGCGATCATCTGCCCGCGCCGCGCCGACGGATACCAATAGGTGAAATACAGGATGACCCCGGGGAAGAATCCCGCCTCGAACGCGCCGAGCAGGAACCGCACGACGTAGAACCGCCACGGCGTCGTCGCGAACATCATCGCGACCGCCGCCAGACCCCACAGGACCATGATGCGCAGCAGCGTCTTGCGGGCGCCGATCTTCTCCAGCAACAGATTGCTCGGCACCTCGAAGAGGAAATAGCCGATGAAGAAGATGCCTGCGCCAAGGCCGTAGACCGCATCGTCGAACGTCAGGGTCTGCTTCATCTGCAGCTGCGCGTAGCCGACGTTGATGCGATCGAGATAGGCGACGATATAGGCGACGAGCAGCAGAGGTATGATGCGCCAGTCGATTTTCGAGAAGACGGCCTTGAAGGCCGGATCTCGCAAGTTCAGGGCTCCTGCCGATCCTTCGGTCGTTGCGGATAGGTGCATCGTTGTCTTCTCCCCGGCTTTCTGATTCTTCTTCCGCGCAAATGCGCGCCCGCGGTCGAAACCGCGGCCAGTCTCCTGCTTCGTCTTCCGGGGAAAGCGCGGCGCGTCGTCTGGCCGCGGATCACCGGAATGAAACAGCTTCCTCCGGCCGGCTATTTGCCTTTGCGCGCGGCGCCGGACGCTTCTTTCCTCGCTGACGATTTCGATGATTTCGCCGATGACGGAACGACGATCTCCGCGACTGCGGGCGCATCGGCGACCGGCGGCGCATCGGCGACGGCCGTCGAGGCGACGACCGGCGGGAGCGCCTCGATGGCCTTGAGCGCGTCCTGCAGGTGCTTGACGATCTCCCAGGACTCTTCCTGCGAGACCACGCGGCGACACGCCGTCAGGCCGAATTCCAGCAAGCCGGCGTAGCTGTGCACAGTGATGTTCAGCGCGCTGCCGTGATAGGGAATCGACACCGGAAAGTAATGCGCCATCCGCGCGCCCGCCATGTAGAGAGGCATCGGCGGCCCGGGAACGTTCGAGATCAGCGCATTGCCCACTGCCGGAAGACGGCCGGCCAGATTTGACCGCCCGAGCAGCGACGCCATCCCGGTCATCAGCCAGGGCGCGCCGGTGATCGGCACGTTGATGCCGAGCGCCGGCTTGAGCTCCCGGACGACAGCCTTCGCCGCCTCCGACGAGGCGTGAATGGCCTTGAAGCGGGCAGGAATGTCCGCGATATCGGTGGCGAGATCGACGCGGACGGACGACACCTGGTTGTTCATCGACGTGTCGCCCTCGGCGCGCAGGCTGACCGGAACCATGGCGATCAATGCTTCCTTGGGCAGCAGATCGCGCTCCTTCAGGAACCGTTCGAGCGCGATGCTGCAGGCCGCCATCACGATCGTGTTGACGGTGCCGCCGACCCGCTTGCCCAGCGCCTTGATGTCGGAGAGCGGAACGGTCAGCGTGCTGTAGGACCGCTGGTTGGTGATCGACTGATTGAAGATCGTCTTGGGCGCCAGTCCGAGGTTCAGCGGCCGCTCGCCTTCGGGCGTCCGCTGGCTGGCGATCACTCCGGCCGCCGTGGCGAAGGCTTTCGCGGTCGACGGAAGCGCTTCGACGATCTTGCGATATTGCTGCGCCGCGTTGGTCGTCGCCGCCTGCAGCAGTTCCGTGACGCCGAGCTGGTACTGGCCGCTCGATCGCTTGCGCCGCGGCGGCGGGACCTCGCGTATTTTCGGCGACGTATCGTAGAGCACCTTGGCCAGCTCGACGCCGGCCTTGCCGTCGACGCCGCTGTGGTGGGCCTTCGTGTAGAAGGCCATCTGCCCGTTTTCGAGACCGTCGATGACGTACATTTCCCAAAGCGGGCGGCTGCGGTCGAGCAGAGTCGAGTGCAGCCGGGCGACGAGCTGCTCGAGCTGCGCCATCGTGCCCGGGCGTCGGAGCGTCACGGTGCGGATATGATAGTCGAGGTCGATGTCGTCGTCCTCGATCCAGACCGGTTCGGCCAGTTCGAACGGCATGGGCGCCAGCTTGCGCGTCAGCACCGAGGCGAGGTGAAGGCGCTTTCCGATCATCGCCTTCACGTCTTCATAATAGTCGCCTTCGTAGCCATCAGGCAGTTCGAAGAGCATCAGGCTGCCGACGTGCATCGGCGTTTCGGGCGTCTCAAAGTGCAGAAACGAGGCGTCTATGCTGCTTAGCTGGTCCATTCCGCGGCTCCGTAGGGCGAGCGCGGCGGCGAACTGTTCAGGCCGCGCGCGAGTTTCAGCGAGAGCTTGCGGTTCGCGATCGTTGGATGTCTCGACGCGCGAACCCTGGAGGCGAACTCCTAGGCTTGAGCTTTCGCCCTTCGCGCTTCCTCGTCGTACAGATCTTTCTTCGAGATCTTGCCGACCGCCGTCTTGGGCAGCTCGGGCCGTATCTCAAGCGCATGGATCATCTCGTGCTTACCGAGTTTGTCCTTGAGGAAGCCCTGCAGTTCCTTGAGCCCGAATGGCGCGGCGTCGGACTTGAGCTTGACGAAGGCTTTTGGCGACTGGCCGCGATATTCGTCGTGAACGCCGATCACGGCGACCTCTTCGACCGACGGGTGCTTGTAGACGGCTTCCTCGAGGACGCGGGGGTAGACGTTGTAGCCGCTGCACAGCAGCATGTCCTTCGTCCGGTCGACGATATAGACGAAGCCGTCCTCGTCCATATAGCCGACGTCGCCGGTGCGCAGGAAACCATCCGACGTCATCACCTCGGCCGTCGCGTCCGGCTTGTTCCAGTAGCCCTTCATGACGTTCGGGCCCTTGATGCAGATTTCGCCGCGCTCGTGGAGCGGGACGTATGTCGTCGCATCTTCGACGTTCAGAAACTTGATGACGATGCCCGGCGACGGCAACCCGCAGGAACCGATCTTCCGCTTGGCCCCGGCCTGGCCCGGCGTGAACGTGCCGGTCGGCGACGTCTCGGTCATCCCCCAGCCCTCGGACGGATATACGCCCGTGATGGCCGTGAACTGCTCGGCCACCTCGACCGGCAGCGGCGCGCCGCCGGAGCCGCAATATTTCAGGGAACGCAAGCTGTAGTTGGGCGTCTCCGGATTGTGGATCAAGGCGGTGAACATCGTCGGAACCCCACAGAAGACCGTCACTTGCTTGTTCGCGATGTCGGCCAGCACGCTCTTGGGATCGAAGCGCACGTGCTGGATGATCTCCGATCCGCTGAGAATGCCGAACAGCACGTTCACCGTAAGGGCATAGATGTGAAACGGCGGCAGCACGGCGAGCATGCGCTCCTGCCCTTCGTGCAGAACCCCGGCCGCCGTCGCCCAGGACTGGCGTGCGGCGCAATTGAGGTTGGCGTGCGTGAGCATGGCGCCCTTGGGCAGGCCGGTGGTGCCGCCGGTGTATTGAAGCACCGCGATCGTCTCGGCAGGGTCGTCGACGGCATAGGGTTCATACTTGCCGTCATTGTTGAGCAGCTCGGCGAAGCTGACGTGGCGGTCGTCCCACGGCGCTGCGCTCACTTGCTTCCCGGCCTTCAATTCCGCCGCGAAGGCCGTGGGGTCGGCCGCCATTTCCGCCAGATTTCCGACGATGAGCTTCTTCAGCCGCGTCTTGCCGAGCATGCCCGCCATCTGGGGATAGAGATCCGCCATGTCGAGCGTGATGACGAAATCGGTGCGGCTGTCCTCGATCTTGTGCTCCAGGACCTTTGCGGCGTCGAGCGGCGAATAGTTGACGACGGTTCCGCCGGCCTTCAGCACGCCGAGGAACGAGATGACGTAGTGAGGCGAATTCGGCAGGAACAAGCCGACATGCACGCCTGGCTTAACGCCGAGCTTCTGCAATCCGCGCGCGGCCCGGTTCACCAGATCGCCGAGCTCGCGATACGAGATTCGCTTCCCCATGAACTCGATTGCGGGATTGTCCGGATACTTGGCGACGGTGTCGTCCAGTATCTGCTGCACGGCGCCAGGAAAGATGTCGATGTCCCAGCGTATGCCGACAGGGTAGGACTGGATCCACGGCATATCGTTCATCTGGATTCCTCCCTCGAATTTTCCCGATGTCTGCGCGTCATCCGGCTGCGCGACCGACGACGGACGCAAACGCCCGCCGACGAGAGCAAGGCGCCCGAGCCGGCTATGGCGAGCTCAATGATGGCTTGAGGCGGTCGACAACCGCGTCAACGTCGGACTGTTCCTTCCCCGAGCCACGATGCCGTTCGCATCTGTGACGTTTTCTTGTTTTGTCGTGAACGCTATCCAGCGCGACAGCGCGGCGAAAGGTGCGGATTGACCGCCCGGCCGGTTACTTTGGGACAAGCCCGCATGCGTTCAGTGCGCCGGTTCTCGCCTTGTCGGCCGTCCGAAAGGCAGACGGATTCTTGCCGGTCCAGCGCGCGAACGCGTGGCGGAAGTTAGCGGCGTCGCTGTAGTCGAGCCGCGCGGCGATCTCCTCGTTGGTCATCTGCGTGCCGCGCAGATACATGAGCGCCAGACGCATCCGCATCTCCGCGACCAGATGCCGGTATGTGAGTCCTTCCCCTTCCAGTTTGCGGCGCAGCGCGCGTGGATGCAGCGCCAATACGGCCGCCACGGCCTCGATCGTCGGAAACCGGCCGGGCTGTTCGAGCAACGTCCGGCGAATGTCGGCGGCGGCGCCGCCGTCCTGGTTCATGTCGTCGAGGAATTGCTCGAACATCCCCGCGGCCGTCGCTCGGGTCGTCGCATCGGGAGGCGCCATCGGGCGATCGATCCATGCGGCGTTGAATTCCAGTTCGTTGCCGGTTTGCTCGAACAGGACCGGGCAGGCGAACATCCGCTTGTAGAGTCCTGCGTGCGGCGGCGACGGATACGCCGCGCGAAGGCGCGAAAACCTGAACGAGCTACCGTAGATTTCCTTGCAGAGCGTCTGGCAGGTCGCGAAGGCGAATTCCAGCGCGAAACGATATAGGTCGTCTACAGGATTTCGCGACAGCAGAGGCCACAGAGCGAAGCTCGCAGCATCCTCCTCGCGCACAAAGGAGACATCGGCGACCATTCCGAGGCCGCGGCCGTATTTGGTCGCAAACCTGATTCCCTCGACGCCGGTCGGGCTGCTCAGCAGCGCGTAGCCATACATGCCGTAAGTCATGACATGCATGCGCTGGCCTGCGCGAAGGGCGATCGCTGGATCTTTCGACAAGCGGAGCGCGTTCCGGAAGACGGTTTCCATCTGCCGGTAGGACACGCGTGTATCCGGAAGCCCGAGATCGGACGGCGCAAGCTCCGTCCCTGCCAGCACGCGCGATGGTTCGATTCCCTCTTCCGCGAGAGCGTCGACGACGGCGGCGATCCGCGGCGCGACATGGATCCGCTGGACAAGATTGGGCGACGGCTGAAACATGATCCCGCCTTCCTGCCGCGTCAGCCAGCCGCGCCTGGACGTCGCAAGGGTCAACGTCCGTTGCAGTCGGCGGCGATCCGCGGCCGGCAAAATAGCGGCGGCTTGTCCCGTGCGGAAGGTTCGGTCTATCCGCTTGGCGGGTGATTTACGGACAGGTCGCCGCGGGCCGGAAGGCGCCGCAGCGGCGCGCTATTCGCGCGTCGCGTTCCGGAAATCGGTCGGGCTCTTACCGGTCCAGCGAAGAAAAGCGTGCCGGAAATTCGCCGCGTCGCTGTACCCGAGCCGGTTGGCGATCTCCTCGTTCGTCATGCGGGTCTTGCACAGATATTCGATAGCCAGCCGCATCCGAACTTCCGCGAGCAGTTCGCGATAGGAGGCGCCCTCGGCCTCGAGCTTGCGCCGCAGCGCGCGCGGATACATCGAGAGCTTTTCGGCGACGGCCTCGATGCTCGGATACCGGCCGGGCTGCTCGATCAGGATGCGCCGGATGTCCGCCGCGACGCCGCCCGCGCGGTTGACCTCGTCCAGCAATTGCTCGCAAATTTCGCGCGCCATCGCGTGGGAGCGCGGATCGGCGAGCCGGATGGGGCCGTCGTCCCGGAGGTGTTCGTAACCGCAACGGTCCTGTCGGAACAGAATCGAACAGCCGAATAGGCGGTCGTAGGCTTCGACGTATCGGGGCTGCGCATAATCGAGAAACACGTGGGAAAACGCGAACTGCGGGCCGACTCGATCCCTCGTCGCCGTCAGATGCGCCGACAGGGCGAATTCGACGGCGAACCGATGCACGTCATCGATCGGATTCGGCCAGTGCGTTGGTTCGAACGTCACCGTGACGCGCGCGTCGTTCGAATCGACCGTGAAATCGCAGAACGGGCCGACGACCAGAATGTATTTGGCGGCGAAATCGCGCGCCGCCGCCTGCGTCGGGCTACTGAGCAGGGCATAACCATACATGCCGTAGGCGGTAACGTGCATTCGCTGCCCAGCCCGCAACGCCACGGCAGGATTGCCGGACAAGCGCAGGGCGTTGCGGATCACGACGTCGATCTGCCGATACGACACCTTCGTCGTATGACTGTCGAGTTGTGTTTCAAGGAGGCCCGTTCCTTCAAGCGCGTCTGACGGAGTGACGCTCTCCAGCGCCAGTTCCGCCACGATCGCGGCGATCGAATGCGGCAGATAGATGCAGCGCTCGAAGCTCGGCAACGATCTCCGATCCGGATCATGGCCGATCGAACTGTGCTGTCCGCCCGTTGCAGCCATCGCCGCCCTCCCAGACTGCGATCCTCCTATTTCGGCTCGATGACCGCCTTGATCGCGAAGCTAATCTCGATTGCACGCCAAATGCAACGATCCATAGTGGAGCGGCGAAACACGTCCGCTATCTCGCGGTTGCGCTTGGCCCAAGCCAAAGAACGTGAACCCATTGATGAAGACGTGGTCGTGAGTTGGTCGTCCAAGCTCAGGCTGAGCGCTACGGCAGAACTACGTTCGCCAGCTCCCATCCAGGGCGTGGCGTCTGCGCTATTCGGTCGAGCCTGTGTTTGTCCCAGGAAGGATTGGCGAAGCAAGGCTGGGAACGGGACTGTCGCGTCATCCTCGACTACGCCGTGAAGGGGTGAATCAGCATTCCACGACGTTGACAGCAAGGCCCCCTAACGAGGTCTCCTTATATTTTGACTTCATGTCATGGCCAGTTTGTCGCATGGTCTCAATCACGGCGTCAAGCGAGACGTAGTGTGTGCCGTCGCCGCGCAACGCCATTCGAGCGGCATTGATGGCTTTTACGGCTCCCATGGCGTTGCGTTCGATGCAGGGGATCTGCACGAGTCCGCCAACAGGGTCGCAGGTGAGTCCAAGATTGTGCTCCATGCCGATCTCGGCGGCATTCTCGATCTGCCCTGGCCCTCCACCGAGCGCAGCCGCCAGTCCTCCTGCAGCCATTGAGCACGCGACGCCGACCTCGCCCTGGCATCCGACCTCGGCGCCGGAAATCGATGCGTTGGCCTTGTAGAGAAAGCCGATCGCCGCGGCCGTCAGCAGGAATGCGATCACGCCATCCTCCGACGCGCCGGGCGTGAACTTCTCGTAGTAGTGAAGCACGGCCGGGATCACGCCTGCCGCGCCATTGGTCGGCGCCGTGACGACACGGCCGCCCGACGCGTTCTCCTCGTTGGCCGCCATGGCGAAAGCATTGACCCAATCCATCCCGGCGAGCGGGTCGGCGGCCGACCGATCGGCGCTCCGGCGGGAGAGTTCGCGATACAATGCCGGCGCGCGCCGCCGCACGCCGAGCGGGCCCGGCAGACGCCCGTCGTCGTTCGAGCCCGTGTGCCCGAGTCCGCGCCGCACGCAGTCCCGCATCACGGCCCAGATATTCAGAAGGCCGGCGCGGACATCCTCGTCGGATCGCCATACGCGTTCGTTGGCGAGCATGATTTCCGGGATCGACAGGCCGCTCTGCGCCACCTGCGCCATGAGTTCGTCGCCGGTGCTGAACGGATAGGGCCAGACGAGTTCTTCAGCGTCCGCAGCGCCGCCGGCGGTCGCGGCGCCGCTCTCGATCACGAAGCCGCCGCCGACCGAAAAATAGGTCGCCTCGGCGAGCACGGCCCCGTCGGCGCCGAGCGCCTGGAAGCGCAACGCATTGGGGTGCTCCGGCAGCGATTGCTCGCCCAGGAAGGCGATATCGCGCTCGCGGCGGAACGAGATCGGGCGGCGCCCGAGCAGCGGAAGTGTCTGTGTATGACGCACATCCTCCAGACGCGGCTCGACCGTCGCCGGATCGACCGCGTCCGGCATGTCGCCGAAGAGGCCCAGGATGACGCCGACGTCCGTCGCATGTCCGCGCCCGGTCGAGCCGAGCGACCCGAAGAGCGACGTTGTCACGCGCGCTATCGGCTCCAGAAGCCCGTCGCGCTCCAGTCGCCGGGCGAAAAGGCCCGCCGCGCGCATGGGCCCGACCGTATGCGAACTCGATGGGCCGATGCCGATCTTGAAGATGTCGAAGACCGACAGCATCATTCCGCCGGCAATTGCTGCTTGACGAGTTCGATCCAGTAGGCCGCGCCCAGCGGCAGGATCGCGTCGTTGAAGTCGTAGTAGGGATTGTGAAGCGGCGGATCGCTCGGGCCTTCGCCCGCGCCGATGCAGATGTATGCGCCGGGCCGCTTCTGCAGCATGAAGGAAAAATCCTCGGACCCCATCGCCGGCTTGATGTCCGTCTGCACGAGGTCCGCGCCGACCAGACGGGTAGCCGCCGAGGCCGCGGCGGTCGTTTCCGCGGGCGTGTTGATGACGCCGGGATAGCGCCGGGAATAGGTCAGATCGACCTTGGCGCCGTGCGTCTGCGCGACGCCCGCGCATATCTGGCCCATCTCCGCCTCGACCTGGTCCTGCACCGCTGCGCTCAGCGTCCGTACCGTGCCGCGCAACACGACGGTTTCCGGCACGACGTTCCAGGTGTCGCCGCCGTGAATCTGCGTGAGGCTGACCACGGCCGATTCCAGCGCGCCGATGCGGCGGCTGACGATGCTCTGCAGCGAATTGACGAGCCCCGCCGAGACGACGATCGGGTCGATGCCCTTCTCGGGCATGGCGGCATGGCAGCCGCGGCCGGTGATCACGATCTCGAACGTGTCGAGGAAGGCCGTCGAAACGCCCTCGCGGAGCGCGAACCGGCCACGCGGAATATTCGGGATGTTGTGCATGCCATAGACCGCATCGACCGGGAACTTGTCGAACAGCCCGTCCTCGACCATGCGCCGTCCGCCGCCTTCGTTCTCCTCGGCGGGCTGGAAGATGAAATGCACGGCGCCGCGGAACGGCTTCGTGCGCGCGAGCTGCGCCGCCGCGCCGAGCAGCATCGCCGTGTGGCCGTCATGGCCGCATCCGTGCATCTTGCCGGGGATCGTCGACTTGTGCGGACGGTCGCCGAGCTCGAGAATGTCGAGGGCGTCCATATCGGCACGCAGGCCGATGCTCGGACCATCGCCGTTGCGCAGCGTGCCGACCACGCCGGTGCCCCCGAGGCCGCGATGGACGGGGATGCCCATCGCCGTCAGCGCGTCCGCGACCGCTTGCGCCGTGCGATGCTCCTCGAAGGCGGTTTCCGGGTGCATGTGAAAGTCGCGCCGCCAATCCGCCATGCGGGAATTGATGTCGTCCGCAATGCCAAAATTCCGGGACATGGGATGCATCCTTCAGTGCTGGATGTGGAAGAGTTCGGCGATGATCGTCGCGCCGAGGAAGGTTCCCGCCGCGGCGGTCAACGAGACGAGCACGATCCGCCAGCCGAGCTTTCGGAAGATCGGAAGGTCCTTGGCCACCGAGAAGCCGGCAAGCGCGAGAACCGGCGTCGTGAAGGTGAGGAAGTTCACCTTGTTCGTCGCATCGATCAGCCAATCGGAGACCGGCAGCAGACCCGGGACGCCGACGACAGTGGCGACCACCGACAGGATGAGAACCTGCGGGATCATCGGCAGCGCGAGCTTCACGAAATGGACCACGAATGCGATCGCGACCATGATGAGAAGACCGATCAGGGTCGCTCCCGGCGCCACCTTGTAGGAGAGATAATTGCCAATAATGACGCCACAGGACACCAGCAGCCACGCCAGCAGGTCGTCGGCGAACCCGTGCTTGCCGCTTTCGATTTCGCCGGTCTCCGCCAGCGATGGCGCCTCGTCGGACTTGCGCTTCGAGAAGCGGCCGAGAACCGGCTCGAGCTTATAATAGAGCCAGTTGTTGACCGGCAGCGCCAGGAACAGCGTGAAGTAGAAGCCGGCGACGGCCGTCAGCAGGTTGGACGCCGCGCCGATCGCATTGAGCATCGGCGCCATTTCGGCGGGCTGCTGTGCGGTGATCGCGCCAATGGCGGCGGCCATCATGCTGCCCGAGCCCACGCCCGCTCCCATCGCGAGAGAGCGCGGATCGAAGATGTTCAGGCTGGTGACGAAGCCGGCAAGCACCGCGATGAACAATGCGCCGAGCACGGTTCCGGTGATGTATTCGGCAAGGACGCCGCGCCCTTCGGCCGACGCCATGCCGTATTTCTCGCCGATGATGACGAGATTGCCTTCGCGGCCGATGGAGAATGTGGCGCCGACCGCCTCGCGCTTGATGCCGAGCAGCAGGGCGAGCGGAAGACCGAGCGCCAGGGTTCCGAACGTGTGGCCGAACTCCTGGAAGAGAAGGGCCCAGCCGGCCTTCCGCACTTCCGGCAGCGCGCTGCCGACCGTCAGGCCGAGCTTGATGATGAAAAGGAGCAGGCCGGCGTTGAGCAGATGTCCCGCGTAGGACTGAAGCCGCGGCGAGATGCTGGCCAGCGCCGGAAGGCGTCGCCACGCCAGTCCGCATGCCGCAGCAAGGAGCAGCGCCCAGACCATCGGCTGAAGAATGACCTGGCCGGGTCCGAGCTTGAACCGGGCGATGCCGATCTGTTCGGCCAGGGCCACGACGATCAGGGTGACGACAAACAGGGAAAGCTTGCCAGACGCCGGATTGGCGGCTGAATCAGCGGTCGAATCTGAGGATAGGGACGTCGATGCCATAGCGCGGTTTCTCCCAAACCGGGCCCGGCGGACTGAAGTAGAGCCGCCGCGCCTTTACAAGGACACGGCGCTTATCCTGATCCGCATATCTTGCATCAATGGTCGATGGCGACAATAATCGTTGCATCTTATGCAACGATGGGAGATCGAGCTGGCCGACCGACTCGACGTGCGACGCCTGCGCTACTTTCTGGCCGTGATCGACAGCGGATCGGTGCGCGGCGCGGCCAATGCGCTCGACATGGACGCCTCCGCGGTCAGTCGCGCAATCTCTCTTCTCGAGAAGGATTGCGGCGTGCCGCTTCTGGAAAGGCGCGGGCGCGGCGTCGCGCCGACGGACGCCGGCGTTCTGATGGCGGGTCATCTTCGCAGGGAACATGTCGAAAAGCAGAACCTGCTTGCGCAGCTCGACAGCATCCGCAAAGTCGAAAGCGGCCATGTCGGAATCGCCACTGGCGAAGGTTTCGTGGATTTGCTGATGCGGCGAAGCCTCGCTCGTTTCATGCGGGAGCATCCGAATATCACGGTCGATCTCGATATTGGCAGCACCGACGAGATCGCGGAGCGGGTCATCGGCGGCCATTCACATATTGGCGTCCTGTTCAGGCCCCCCAAGGACAAGCGTCTGCGCTCGCACTATTCCAACCCGCAACCCATCTGGGCGTGGATGCTCCGGTCGCACCCGCTGGCGAATATCGGGCGCCCGCTCAAGCTCGAAGACCTCCAGCCGTTTGCAGGCGCCACGCTTCACCGCAGCTTCGGCGTTCGCCAGCACATCGAGGCCGCCGAGGTGAGCGAAGGCGTTCGTCTCAACGTGTCCTTCACGACCGCCTCCTTCGACGCCGTGGCGCATTTCGTCGTGGCGGGGTTGGGCTACGCCCTGGTGTCCCATCTTGCGTTGGCGCCATGGGACGCCGCGAAGGTCGTGGGCCTGCCGATGAAGAACGTCTTGCTTCATGGCGGCCGAAGTCACGTGGTCACCGCCCAAGGCCGCCAGTTGCCGCCAGCGGCGGCGAAAGTGTTGCGGGGGATTGTTCGTGATCTAAAGAAGGCCGCGAGTTGATCGGCGCGCTGTGGGCGGCTATGTCGCCAGCGCATGATGACACGGTGAAGGTCCTCATGACGGCATTTTGAGAGGCTCATTCCTGCGGCCGCCGTCAAAGTCGAGGTGACGACGGTCCGCGAGGTCACGATGTCTCGGAGCGACCGGTACACGGTAATGGAGTGGAGGTCCGCTCGTCGGATTTGACCCGCCAATTCCCTTCATGCAACCCTTCGTGAAGAACGCCGTCGCAACAAGGCCGACAGCGACTCGCGCAGCGCTAAGACTGCGGACGGGAGGTTGGTGTGAACGCTGGTTTTCGCGCGGCGACGGCGCTCGCCGTTCTCATCGCAATGTCCGGCGCCGCCCGCGCCGCTGACGCGATCAAGCTCCGGGTCGCCGACTCCTTTCCCAAGGGCCATTTCCTCATCAAGTTGGTGATCGAGCCCTGGATGGAAGGCGTCCGCAAGCGGACCAACGATGCCGTGACATTCGAGCATTATCCGGCTCAGCAGCTCGGCAAGGCGACCGACATGCTGCGCCTGACGCAGACCGGCGTCGCCGATATAGGCTATGTCGCGCCCGCCTACGCCGCAGAGAAGATGCCGGTGTCGGAAGTGGCGATGCTTCCCGGGGCGTTCGACCATACCTGCCAAGGCACGCTCGCCTACTGGAAGGCGGCGCGCAGTGGCGTGATCGCCGAGCAGGATTACGACAAGAACCAGATCCGGCTGCTGATCGCGGTGAGCCTGCCGCAATATCGCATTTTCACCGTCAAGGCGCCGGTGAAAGATACAGGCGATGTGGCCGGTCTCAAGCTGCGCTCGACCGGCGGCGCGCAGGATCTCACGCTGCGCGCCATCGGCGCGGTGCCCGTGCGCATGGCGGCGCCCGACGCGTACGAATCGCTCTCGCGCGGAACAATGGACGGCTTGCTCTTTCCGCTCGAAAGCGTTGTCGCCTACGGAGCGGACAAGCTCGTGAAATACGCGACCGACGGCATCGGCTTCGGCAGTTTCGTCGTCGCCTATTCGATCAGCGACGCCGCATGGAAGAAACTGCCCGCCGACGTGCAGAAGGCCATGGTCGAGACGGCCGAAGAGGTCGTGCCGAAGGCCTGCGAGCAGATCCAGAAGGCTGAAGAAGAAACCAAGGCGCGGCTCGCCGGCGCGGGCATGACATTCGAGGCGCTGAAGCCCGACGTGCGCGCGAAATTCGGCGAGCAGATGAAGGGCGTCGCCAAGGCCTGGGCCGAACAGCTCGACGGACGCGGCAAGCGCGGCACGGACGCGCTGAACGAATATACAAAGCTGATCGCCGCGACGCCCGCCAAATAGCGGTCTGCAAGGCCGGAGGTTCCGTGCTCGACAAAGCCTTCAAGACGCTTGGCGTCATCGACAAGATTACAACGACGGTCGCCACCGTCTTCATGTTCGCGATCATGATCGTCGTCTTCTGCGACGTGGTGATGCGCTATCTTTTCAATAGCCCGTTCTCCTGGGCCTACGACCTGATTGCGCTCTACCTGATGGCGGGCGTGTTCTTTCTCGTCCTGTCCGACGCCTATGAAGCCAATGCGCATGTCAATGTCGACATATTGCAGCAGCGCTTGCCGCCATCTGGCATTCGCGTCACCCAGCTCGTCACCTGCGCAGTCGGCGTCACGGTCTTCGCGCTGATCGCCTGGCTCGGCTGGCAGCGCGCGCTCGACGCTTACAGGTCCGGCGACGTGATGGCGGGCGCGATCCCCTGGCCCATGTGGCCTTCCATCGCGCTCGCGCCTTTCGGCGCCACCATGCTCGCATTGCGACTGGTCGTGCATTTCATCGGCCACCTGCTGTCGCTCGCAACCGGCCGCGATCTCATTCCATTGCCGGCGTCGCATATCAGCGCCGAGAGCGAGACATTCGAATGATCGTTCTTCTCTGCCTCGCCATTCTTTTCGGCCTGCTGGCCATCGGCACGCCGGTCGGTTTCGCCATGGCCGGCGCGGGCTCGCTCGGTCTCTATCTCATGGGCGGCATGCCGATGCTCGGCGGCATCCTGCAAACGGCGCCGCTGTCCTCCGTCACCTCCTATGAACTCATCACCATCCCGATGTTCCTGCTGATGGCGGAATTCGTGCTGATGAGCGGCATTGCCGACGATCTCTTCCGCGCGACCGCCGCCTGGGTCGGCCGCATTCCCGGCGGTCTCGGCATGGCGACTGCGCTGGCCGGCGCAGGCTTCGGCGCGATCTGCGGCACGTCGACGGCATCCGCCGCCACACTGTCGTCGACCAGCCTGCCAGCGATGCTGAAACAGGGATACGAGCCGAAAATGGCGGCGGGCGTCGTCGCGATTTCCGGCACGCTCGCGATGCTGATCCCGCCGTCCGTCGCGCTGGTCATCTACGGGCTGCTGGCCGAGGTGAACATCGGCGCGCTGCTGATCGGCGGCGTTCTGCCGGGCATCGTCGTCACCATCACCATCATGGCGACCGTCTGGTTCCTCGCCTGGCAGGACCCCAAGCGCGCGCCTGCCGGTCCGCGCGTCTCGATAGCCGAGAAGTTCCGGATGCTGCGCGTGGTCGGCCCGATGCTGGTGCTGTTCGGCATGGTCACCGGCGTCATCTACACCGGCATCGCCTCGCCGACGGAGGCCTCGGCGCTCGGCGCCTTCTGCGCCTTCTGCCTCACCATCTGGATGCGCAAGATGTCGCTTCCGGGCCTGCGCCGCGCCCTGCTGCGGGCCGCGCATGGCACATGCATGATCTCGATGATCCTGCTCGGCGCTTATATCTTCGGCTATTTTTTCACGCTGGCGCAGGTCACGCAGTCGCTGGTCGCCTGGGTCGGCAGCCTCGAAGTCTCGCGCTGGATCATCCTCACGCTCATTCTGTTCGGCTACATCATCCTCGGGTCCTTCATGGACCAGATCGCCATCCTCGTGCTGACCGTGCCGATCGTTCTGCCGCTCATCAAGTCGCTCGGCTACGATCCGCTGTGGTTCGGCGTCATCAAGATCGTGACGGCTGAGGTCGGCATGATCACGCCGCCCGTCGGGCTCAATTGCTACGTGGTCGCGCGCTATTCGGGGCGGCCCGTGGCGGAAGTCTTCCACGGCACCATGCCGCACTTCTTCGCGCATCTCATCGCCATCGCCATTCTGGTGATCTGGCCGCAGATCATCCTCTGGCTGCCGCAGAAGATGGGCTATTGAGCGCGCAAGACGACAAGAGAGGGAGGGACACATGATTTCGCGCACAGGACTCGTCGTCCTTGCTGGATCTCTGGCGCTGGCAACGGGCGCTGCGAGCGCGCAGGAAAAGATCACGCTGCGCCTCGCCGACACGCTGCCGAACGGCCACGTCATCCACGAGCTCGCCGGCAAGCCCTTCGCCGAACTCGTCACCAAGCTCACCAACGGCCAGGTGCAGTTCCAGCACTTTCCCGCCGAACAGCTCGGCAAGGCCAAGGACATGGCGCAGCTGACCGTCGCGGGCGTCGCCGACGTCGCCTACATCGTGCCTTCTTATTCCTCGGACAAATATCCGTTGACGGCCGCCGCCGAACTGCCCGGCATTTTCGAGACGCAGTGCCAGGGTTCGATGGCCTACTACAAGATCTCGCACAACGGCGGCATTCTGGAGACGAAGGAATTCCTGCCGAACGGTCTGCGTCCGCTCGTGACGATCGCGCTGCCGGCGTATCAGATCCAGCTCGGCAATCCTCGCCCCATCAATTCGGCCGCCGATCTCGCAGGGCTCAAAATCCGTACCGCCGGCGGCGCCATGGACCTGATGATGCGCGCGATAAAGGGGGTGCCGGTGCGTATGGCCGCGCCTGAAATCTATGAATCGATCACCCGCAACACGATCGACGGCATCGTGCTTTCCTACCAGAGCTCAGTCTCCTACGACCTTGGCAAGCTCCTGAAGTCGGGAACGGTCGACATGAATTTCGGCACGGCGGTCTTCATCTACGGCATCGGCGAGACCAAGTGGAAGACACTGCCCGAGAATGTCCGCAAGGCGATGCTAGAGGCCGGCGAGCAGACGACGCGCGAAGGCTGCAAGCGCTTCGAGGACGGCGAGAAGGCGGCGGCCGGGAAGATCCTGAGCCAGGGCATGAAGCCGATCAGTTTCTCCGACGCCGATCGCAAGTTCTTTGCAGACGCTTTCGCCGGCGTGGCTGACGAATGGGCGAAGGAGACGGACAAGCGCGGCAAGCCGGCGACCGAAACGCTCAAGGCCTTCAAGGCCGCGCTGCAGCCGATGCGCTGACCGCGGAATGAGCGAACGGAAACGCAAGGGCCCGCTCGCCGGCGTCAGGATCATCGACCTGACGAGCGTGATGATGGGTCCTTACGCGACCATGATTCTCGGCGACTACGGCGCCGACGTCATCAAGGTCGAAAGTCCCGAAGGCGACATCGTCCGCGCCATCCCGCCGATGAAGAACCCCGGCATGGGCGCCATGTTCCTGCAGGGCAATCGCAACAAGCGCTCGATCGTGCTTGATTTGAAGACGCAGAAAGGACGCGCCGCCCTGCTGAGACTGTCCGCGACGGCGGACGTTTTCGTTCACAACGTGCGGCCGGCGGCGATGGCGCGGTTGAAGCTCTCGCCCGACGAACTGCTCGCGCTCAATCCGCGCCTCGTCTATGCGAGCCTGCACGGGTTCGGGGAAGATGGGCCTTATGCTGGGCGCCCGGCCTACGACGATCTCATCCAGGGGCTTACCGGATTGCCTGCGCTCGTCGGGCAGATCACCGGAGAGCCGCGCTATGCGCCGGCGACGCTTGCCGACCGCATCGTCGGTCTGAACGCCGTCCACGCCATCCTCGCTGCGCTTCTGTATCGCGACCGCACCGGCGAAGGCCAGTCGATCGAAATTCCTATGTTCGAGACGATGGCGCAATTCGTTCTCGGCGATCACATGTCGGGCCAGACCTTTGAGCCGCCGCTCGGCCCGCCCGGCTATCCGCGCCTGCTCACGCCACACCGTCGCCCGTTCCGCACGAGCGACGGCCATGTTTGCGTGCTGGTCTACACGGACAAGCACTGGACCTCGTTCTTCGATGCGCTGGGCGGCGATTATCCGCAGTCGCGCGACCCACGATTCCGTAGCCTGTCCGGCCGCGTCGAGAATTACGACATGGTCTATGGCTGGCTGTCCGACCTGCTCGCTACGCGCACCAGCGGCGAATGGCTGGACTTCTTCGAGCGCGCCGACATCCCCAGCGGCCCCATGCACGATCTCGACGCACTGATCGACGATCCGCATCTCGCGGCAGTCGGCTTCCTGCGCAACATGAACCACCCGAGCGAAGGCGAACTGCGTCTCGTCGGGCCGGCGGCGAACTGGAGCCGCACGCAGCCATCGATCGAAAGGCCGGCGCCGCGCCTCGGCGAACATGGGACGGAGATCTTGCGAGAAGCAGGCCTGGATCAGGAAGAGATCGCTTCGCTCACATCAGGAAATGACAAAGTAAAATAGGAACGCGCCAAATCGCGCCGACGCTGCAAAATGTTATCTCGTGCGGCGGCTGAGGTCTGATCGGAACTCTTCCCGTCCTGTATTCGCGCCTAGCTCAAGAGGCGCCGGACAGCCTAACCTGCAACCAATTCGGAAGAAGGCTTGCGTTGATGGAAAATAGGCGAGCCGAGAACGGGCAAGTGTTCATAGTGCCTGCTTTCTGCCCGTCTCAGCCCTTCCTAGCGTCCGCTATGGAGTACGTGAACTACCTGACTGCGTTCGCGCGGCGTAGCTCCCGAAAGCTGTCCTTCTCAACTTCCGGCTAGGGTCGGGAGCGGCCCCAAATAGCGCGACCGTCGTGGACTGCTTCTGCCCGCTGAAGACCTTCGGAAAGTCCGCTAGTGGGCGGTGCGCAAGGCTCTGTCGACGATCGCGCCACAGGCATCTGCGGCGACATCTGCGAGCGACGGGTCGCGCGTGATCATGACCGCGACGATTGCGCCGTCGATCAGCAAACCGATCTGATGCGCCAGCGAGGCGGGGTTGTCCGCGCCCGCGTCCGTCGCGAGTTGCGAGACCGTGGCCAGCAACGCCGACTTGTGACGCAACGCCAGTTCGCGCAGCCGGGGATCGTTCTTGTCGTGCTCGCCGACGGCGTTGATGAAGGGGCAGCCGTAGAAATCGTCACGCTCGAACCATTGCCGCAACAGCGGGAATATCCGGTCGAGTTTCTCGCGCGGACCCTCCGGCCCGTCCATGAGCGCAGGCAGAAACCAGTCGCGCCAGCGACGTCCCTCCGTCTCAAGCACCGCTTCGACCAGCCGGTCCTTCGAGCCGAAAACCTTGTAGAGCGTCATCTTCGCGACGCCAGCTTCGCGCAACACGGCGTCGACCCCGGTCGCGGCGATGCCGTTCGCACAAAAAAGGCGCGTGGCGGCGCGGATCAGGCGTTCACGCGGGCTGAGCGCGGAGAGTTCGCCGACGTCGGCCGGGCAGGTCATTTCGTTCATGGCAGGCGCCCCGGAGCTGTGCACGTTCTTCTATCGAAGCGAGCAGAATGACGTTCCATGCGGCGCCGCCTCTCCAGCGTCGCCGCGTGGAGACCGGGAATTTCGCGCTGCTTCTTCAATGCTCCGGCCATTTTCGTCCTCCGACCCGCCCTTGGCACACTCCATGCAATAGACAGACCGGTCAGTCCGTATGCCTATCGAATGGAGGAACGCCATGGCTGCCGTCAAGGAAGAAGTTGTGCTTACCGGTTGCCTCGCGCCGACAGGATGCCTCGCCCCGATCGACAAGACCGGTCTCGAGACCCTCATCGCCTCGGGCAAGGCCAATCCGCAGGCGATCAAGACGCTGAAGTGCAAGACGGTCGCGGAAGGCAAGTTCCGCCACCTCAACTACATTCGCTCCCTGCCTCCCTATATCGTCGACGAACCGCCGGCTCTGCTCGGCGACGACACCGCGCCGAACCCGTCGGAAGCATCGCTCGCCGCGCTCGGCTCGTGCCTGGCCGTCGGCCTGCACGCCAACGCCGTGCACCGCGGCTGGACCGTGCGCAAGCTGGAACTCGCGCTGGAAGGCGACCTCAACATCACCGCGGTCTGGGGTACTGGCGACGTCAGTGAGAAGCCGGTCGGCTTCACCGACGTGCGCGTGAAGGTCGACATGGAATGCGACGGCGTTTCGCCGGACGAGATCCAGAAGCTCATCGACCACGTCGCCAAGTGGTCTCCGGTCGCCAACACTTTCACGCGCCCTGTCGCACTGGAAGTCAGCATCTGACGGAACGGCGGCCGCGCCTTGCTTCGGCGGGCGCGGCGCACGGACATTCGGGAGAGTCGAGATGAACGCGCATACGCCGATAGCCGCTTACGATCCGGCGGAATTCGAGCACATAACGACCAGCATGCTCGTTCCGCTCGTCCGCAAGATCGACGAGGAAAAAGTCTACGCGGAAGAGGTCGTGCGCGCCTACGCCAGGGCCGGCGCCTACGGCACGCATGTGAGCGGCCACAACAGCAAGGTCGACCTGACGACCGCCATTCTCTCCATGGCCCGCGCGTCGGAAGAATGCCTTTCGACCGGCTTCTGCGTGTGGCAGCAGGACACGATCGGCTGGTACATCGCCTCGTCCGACAACGAATACATGAAGCGCGAACTCCTGCCGCGCATTGTTCGCGGCGAAACGCTCGGCGGCACGGGCATGTCGAACCCGATGAAGGCGATGTCGAGCATCGAGCCGATGCGGCTCAAGGGCGAACGCGTCGAGGGCGGATATCGCGTCAAGGGTCTGCTGCCCTGGGTGTCGAACCTGATCCCCGGCGGCTATTTCGGTTCGCTGTTCGACGTTGCGATCGAAGGCGCGGAGAAGCCCAAGCGCGTGATGGCGATCATCGCCGCAGACTGGGACGGCGTGAAGATCAAGCTCGATCACGATTTCGTCGCGATGGGCGGCACGGCGACCTGCAGCGTGCAGATTCGCGACGCGTTCGTGCCCGACGATTTCATCCTCGCCGATCCGGCGGACGAGTTCCTGCGGCGGATGCGCCCGGGCTTTACGCTACTCCAGTGCGGGATGGCCGCCGGCATCATCAAGAACTGCATCGACCTGATGAAGCAGGCGCAGGGGCCGCTCGGGCACATCAACAAGTATCTCGAGAAGCAGCCGGAAGACATCGAGGCCGAGTATACGGCGATAGTGAAGGATGTGCTCGAGATGGCGAAAACGCCTTACGACCGCTCGGACGCCTTCTACAAGCGCACGCTCGAGGCGCGGCTGAAGGGCGGGGAGCTTGCGGTCGAAGCCGCGCACTGGGCGCAACTGCATTGCGGCGCGCGGGGATACGTCACGCACGGCGTCGCGCAGCGACGACTGCGCGAAGCCTACTTCATCGCCATCGTGACGCCCGCGACCAAGCATCTGCGCAAGATGATCTCGGAACTCGCGGCCTGAATCCGACTGCTCGTCGGATGCCGGCCGCATCGCGGCCGGCCGGTTCATCAACAACGGAGGTCGTCATGACGGATGTACTGGTTGCGGCCGCAGATCTCGCGACTTCCATGAAGACGAACCCGACGGTCGTGATCGACACGCGGGCGCCGGAGGCCTATGCGGCGGGGCACATTCCCGGCGCAGTCAATGTGCACGAGATATTCACCTATCTCGCGACGTCGACGCCGGAAGGGATGAGCGAACTCAAGCAGAAGTTCGCCGACGCCTTCGCGAAGGCAGGTCTCACTGGCGCGGAAACGGCCGTCGTCTACGAGCAGTCGATGAGCTCCGGCTTCGGCCAGTCGTGCCGCGGCTACTATATCCTCAGCTTCCTCGGCTATCCCAAGGCGCAGATCCTCCACGGTGGCCTCGACGCCTGGAAAGCGGCCGGCCTGCCAGTCTCGACGGAGACGACCGCGCCGAAAGCGGGCGGCTTTGCGGTCGATGCAAAAGCCGGCGACATTCTGATCGACGCCAAGACCATGCTCGCGGCGATCGGAAAACCCGGCATCGTGATCCTCGACGTGCGCGACGTCGACGAGTGGATCGGCGACAGTTCCTCGCCCTACGGCAAGGACTTCTGTCCGCGCAAGGGCCGTATTCCCGGCGCGGTCTGGCTCGAATGGTATCGCATGATGAAGCCGACCGCCGATGGTCCGCGTTTCAAGTCGAAGGACGAGATTCTGGCTGAATGCGCGACTGTCGGGATATCGCCGGCCGCGACCGTCTACCTCTATTGCTTCAAGGGGGCGCGCGCCTCGAACACGTTCGTTGCGCTGAAGAACGCGGGCGTCAAGGACGTGCGCATGTACTTCGGCTCCTGGAACGAATGGTCGCGGGATCTCTCCCTGCCGATCGAGCAGGGACTTCCCGTCCTCGCCTCGAAGGCGGCGTGATATGCGGCTCGGGATCGAGCATTTCTTCGCGCCGGTCTCGGGCTACGCTTATCTCGGCCACGTGGCGCTGCTGCTGGCCGCGCGCAAGAATGGCGCGATCGTGCGCCAGCGTCCGGTCGACATTGCACGGGTCTTTGCAGCGGGCGGCTCGACGCCGCCCGTCAGGCAGTCGGACGCGCGCCGCGCCTGGCGGCGCCGCGACATGCGCCTTTGGGCGGCACAACGCGCTTTGCCACTCAACGAACAGCCGAAGCATTGGCCGACGGACGGCGAGCTCGCGGCGCGTGCGATCATTGCGCTCGACATGGCCGGCGGTCCGGTCGACGCCTTCGTCGGCGCCGTGCTCGGCGCCGTCTGGGCGCGCGATCTCGATATCGCGGACCGCGACGTTCTCGCCGGACGGACAGGATCGCCTCGAATTTGTGCAAGCGGCGCTCGAACGCGCGGCGTCTGCATGAAGAACCGGCGCCCGCCTTACGCGTGCGACCGGGTTTTCTGGCGCCTGTGTTGCAATGTTCATCAGCGACCGCGCGCCCCGCGCGCAGGAACGACGGAGTAGACGATGTCGATTTTCAGAAATCCCTTCGACAGCAGCAGACGCCTGCGTGGATGCTCCTGCGGCGCGCATGCGAGCGAGGCCGAGCACCGCCGCGCCGAGGCCGTCGAGCGCGCCGACGAAGGCATTTATCGCCGGGTCGTCGAATCCGCTGTCATGCGCGCGATCTTTCCCGAGGACGCGTCGCGGCGCGCTTTCCTGAGCGCCGTGGGCTCGACGACGGCGTCGGCGGCCCTCGCGTCGGCATTCCCGATCGGCGCCGCGACAGAAGCCTTCGCGCAGGGCGCGCCGCTGGAGAAGAAGGCGCTCAAGGTCGGCTTCATTCCGATCACCTGCGCGACGCCAATCATCATGGCCTCGCCGATGGGCTTCTACGCGAAACAGGGCCTCGACGTCGAAGTCGTGAAGACGGCCGGCTGGGCGGTCGTGCGCGACAAGACAATCAACAAGGAATACGACGCGGCGCACATGCTGTCGCCGATGCCCCTTGCGATCTCGATGGGCCTCGGGTCGACGGCGACGCCTTTCGTCACGCCCGCGATCGAAAACGTCAACGGCCAGGCGATCTGCCTGTCGATGAAGCACAAGGAGAAGCGCGACCCGAAGGACTGGAAGGGCTTCAAGCTCGCAGTGCCCTTCGACTATTCGATGCACAATTACCTGCTGCGCTATTTCCTCGCGGAGAACGGCATCGATCCCGATCAGGACGTGCAGATCCGTTCGGTCCCGCCCCCGGAGATGGTGGCAAATCTTCGCGCCGACAACATCGACGGGTTTCTTGCGCCCGACAACATCGTGCAGCGCGCTGTATATGACGGCGTCGGCTTCATCCACATCCTGTCGAAGGAAATCTGGAACGGACACCCGTGCTGCGCGTTTGCGGCGAGCAAGGAATTCATCACGCAGTCGCCGAATTCATACGCGGCGCTGCTGCGCGCCATCGTCGAGGCGACCGCCTTCGCCTCGAAGGCGGAGAACCGCAAGCAGATCGCCGAGGCAATCGCGCCGGCAAACTATCTGAACGCGCCGGTGACCGTGCTCGAACAGGTGCTGACCGGAACCTACGCCGATGGGCTCGGCGGCGTGAAGAAGGACCCCGATCGCGTTACCTTCGATCCCTTCCCGTGGGAGAGCTTCGCCATCTGGATGCTGACGCAGATGAAGCGCTGGGGCCAGATAAAGGGCGATGTCGACTACAAGAAGATCGCGAGCGACGTATTTCTCGCCAGCGACGCGGCCAGAGCGATGAAGGACGCAGGCCTCGTTCCGCCGGCGGGAACGAAGACGATTGCCGTGATGGGCAAGGCGTTCGACCCATCGAAACCTGACGCCTATGTCGCTAGCTTCGCGATCAAGAGGACCTGATATGGCGGGCGCCTTGCGCAGCTCCGTGCTGTCGCTTCTCATCCTCGTTCTCCTGATCGCGGTCTGGCAGATCGCCACGCAGGGCTCAGGCCCTGTGCAGGCGATGGATCCGGAATATGCGAGACTGATGGGGATCACCGCGACGCACGGCAAGTCCGCCATGCCCGGCCCGCTCGACATCGGCGCGAAGCTGGCCGAGCACCTCAGTCATCCGTTCTACGATCGCGGCCCGAACGACAAGGGCATCGGCCTGCAGGTGCTCTATTCGCTCGGCCGCGTCGGGGCCGGCTATCTGCTCGCGGTCATCGTCGCCATACCGCTCGGGTTCCTGATCGGCATGTCGCCCCTTCTGTCTCGCGCTTTCGATCCGTTCATCCAGATTCTCAAGCCCGTGTCGCCTCTGGCGTGGATGCCGCTCGCGCTCTACACGATCAAGGATTCGGGCAAGTCTGCGATTTTCGTGATCTTCATCTGCTCGATCTGGCCGATGCTGATCAACACCGCCTTCGGCGTGGCGAGCGTGCGCAAGGAGTGGATCAACGTTGCGCGCACGCTCGAGGTCGGGCCGCTGCGCCGTGCGTTGACCGTGATCCTGCCTGCCGCCGCGCCGACCATCGTTACGGGAATGCGGATTTCCATCGGCATCGCCTGGCTCGTGATCGTCGCCGCGGAAATGCTCGTCGGCGGCACGGGCATCGGCTACTTCGTCTGGAACGAGTGGAACAACCTCTCGATCTCCAACGTGATCGTCGCAATCCTGATGATCGGCGTCGTCGGCATGGCGCTCGACCAGTTGCTGGCGCGCGCCGGGCGCGCAGCCGCCTACCCGGAGTGATCGCACGTGACCGACCGCTTCATCTCCTTCGAGTCGATCGCGCGTCGTTATCCCGCCGCCGGCGGCGATCGGACGACGGTGTTCGAGGATCTCTGGCTTTCCGTCGGGCGCGGCGAATTCGTCTGCATCGTCGGTCACTCCGGTTGCGGCAAGACGACGGTTCTCAACATTCTTGCAGGGCTCGACAAGCCCGATGACGGCGTCGTGATCGTCGACGGCAAGGCGGTCGACGGACCGTCGCTCGATCGCGCGGTCGTGTTCCAGAGCCATGCGCTGCTGCCGTGGCGCACGGTCCTCGGCAACGTATCGTATGCCGTGGCCTCCCGCTGGCCAGACTGGAGCCGCGCCGAGATCGCCGATCATGCGCGCAAGTTCATCGCGCTGGTCGGCCTCTCCGGCGCCGAAGCCAAGAAGCCGTCGGAACTGTCGGGCGGTATGAAGCAGCGCGTCGGCATCGCCAGGGCCCTCTCGATCGAGCCGAAGATCCTGCTGATGGACGAGCCCTTCTCCGCGCTCGACGCTTTGACGCGCGGCACGTTGCAGGACGAGGTGCGCAGGATCTGCGTCGAGACCGGACAGACGGCCTTCATGATCACGCACGACGTCGACGAGGCGATCTTCCTCGCTGACAAGATCGTCCTGATGACGAACGGACCGCAGGCCGTTGTCGCCGAGATCGTGCGCAATCCGCTGCCACGCGACCGCAAACGCCTCGACCTGCACAAGCACCCGTCCTTCTATCCCGTGCGCAATCACCTGATCGACTTCCTTGTCGAACGCTCGCGCACATTTCGCGACGCCGCGCCTGCCGGCTACGATCGGCGCCATCCGCCGGTGGTCGATCCCGTCGCGCTCGCCGAGGCCGACGTCGAGCAGCCGGCGCGCCGCCTGAAGTCCGTGTGAAACAGGAGAAGAAGATGAAACGCGAGCAACTCACCGAGAAGATTCTCGACATCAAGCGCGACAAGGGCTGGAGCTGGAAATATATCTGCGGCGAGATCGGCGGCATGTCCGACGTGCTGCTTGTCGGCGCCCTGCTCGGTCAGATGAAGCTGGTCAAGCCGCTCGCCAAGAAGGCGGCCGAACTGTTCGGCCTGAGCGCGACGGAAGAGCGCATGCTCAACGAAGTGCCCTATCGCGGCCAGGGCACGCCCATGCCGCCGACCGATCCGCTGATCTATCGCTTCTACGAACTGGTCATGGTCAATGGCCCCGCATGGAAGGCGTTGATCGAGGAGGAATACGGCGACGGCATCATGTCGGCGATCGACTTTGACATGCAGATGGAGCGCCTGCCGAACCCAAAGGGCGATCGCGTCAAAATCACCATGTCCGGCAAGTTCCTGCCGTACAAGTATTACGGCGCGACGCAAGGCACGCCGGAATACGGCTTCAAGGAAGAGTGATCGACGCCTGGTGGGGCGCAGGTCGACGCCCGTACGCCGTGAGACAACGCGCCGTGACAAATAGGCGAAGCTACAGCCATTTCGTATTCGCCATCCTGCAGTCCGGGCTGACGTCGGGTGTCGCTACACTCATCGCCAGCCTGTCTGCAACTGCGGCCGACGCTTTCATCGCGACGTGGCTGCGCAGCTGGCTCATTTCGTGGCTAGTGATGGCGCCGATCGTGATCGTCGCGGCGCCAGCAATTCGCCGCGCGGCTCTCGCTGTCACGCGCGAAGCCGGTTGAACGCCCAGCGCGGCGCTGTAGCCATGCTGGATGCGAGCGCCGATAATAAGATATCGAACACGCCCGACGCGCCGACCGCCTTGCGCCATTAGCCGCCACGGGGCCGCAAGCGGCCAGCGGACGTTCAGCAACGGTTGCCGGCTTTGGCAACGTCAGCCGAGCATTCGCGTATCGCCACAGATCGCGATCGCCTGGCCGGAGATCGTGCGGCCCCGTGGGCTCGCCATGAAGACAATCTGGTCGGCGATTTGCTGCGGCGTGACGTATTCCTTGATTGAGGTGAAGGAGAAGGCAGTCTCCTCCATCTCGCGGAAGGAAATCCCGCGCTGCTGCGCCTTGGCCTCCAGCACACGACGCTGGCGGTCGCCGGCCACCAGACCCGGCAGGATCGCATTGACGCGAATATTGTCCGGCCCGAGTTCGATCGACAGCGACTTGGTGAAGCCGATCACGCCCCATTTGGCGGCGGAATAGGGCGTCCGCAACGCGAATCCGAACTTGCCTGCGGCCGAAGACAGATTGACGATCGAGGCGTTGGGACTTTGCCGCAGATGCGGGATGGCGAGCCGTGCGCAATTAAACTGGCTTGTCAGGCACGTCGAGATGCAGCGGTCCCAATCCTCCGGGTTGATCTCTTCGGCGCGGCCCGTGGGGCCAGCGACGCCGGCATTGTTGACGAGTACATCGAGCCCGCCGAGCGCTTGGAGCGCCTCCTCAAACAGGCGCGCGACGCTGGCGCGATCTGCGACGTCGCAGACAGACCATGTGAGCTTCGGATCGCTCTGCGCCAGCCGACCAAGGGCCTCGCGGTCGATGTCACAGACATGCACCTGCGCGCCTTCCTGCACGAAACTGCGCGCGATCTCTAACCCGATGCCATTGGCGCCGGCCGTGACGAGGACGCGAAGGTTGGCGATTGCGAGATCCATCATGTCTCCGAAGTGAAGAGAGAGCGCTAGCTTTCGATGAGCCGGCCATGCGCGAGAATGAAATCGGCGGCTGTCGCAATATCTTCGGCAATGGCGTCGCGAGCGGCGCCGGGCTTTCGCGCTATCACGGCAGCGAGCGCTGCGCCGTGAAATTCTACAGCGCGCGACGTGGCGATGCGGTCCTTGTTGGCGCGCAGGTCGAGATTGAGAACCGGACCTGCCTTCAGCCAGAGCGAGCGGATGATGTCCATAAGCACCGCCGAACCGGCGGCAGCATAGAGCGCGAAGTGGAACTCCTTGTTGAGCTCCATAGCCCGCGCGAGGTCGGGTCTGCGCAGGCGCCGCTGCGCGCCGAAAGCGCGGTCCGCTTCGCGCAGCCGCGCGATGTCGTCCTCCGATCGGCTGCGCGCGGCCTCCGCCGCCGCATGGCCTTCGATAGCGATACGCGCGCTGGTCAGATCGCGGAATTGCGAGACGCTCATGATCGGCACGCGTATCGCGCGGTTCGGCATCGTCTCCAACGCCCCGTCGGATACGAGCCGTGCGACCGCCTCGCGCACGGGCGTCATGGAGACGCCGAACGCATCGGCGGTGGTGCGCAGCGGCAGTTTCTCGCCGGGCGCGAGCTTGCCTGAAATCATCAGGTCGGCGATCTGCGTATAGGCGCGCGCTCCCAGCGTCTGCCGGTCCAGCGGGGCAAACTGCTCGAACGTCATCTCATTCATTCGGGCGCTTCCGAAAACATGCTGGACAAGTCCTTGCTTCTCGGCCAGCATAACTGTGATCACAGATCACGGCAACGGGCGCGCGGCATTGCGTGAGACTCCGCTGACCGGAAGACCGCGAAACGCGGCGCAACGGGAGGAGCAACATGGCTGTCGATTCCAAGCTTTCACGTCGCGGTCTGATTCAGGGCGCGGTCGGCGCGGCGACGCTGATTGGCGCGCCGGCGATCCTGCGCGCGCAATCGGACGTGCTGCGCATCGGCCACCTGACGCCGCGCACCGGCTTTCTCGGGCCGCTCGGCGAATATGCCGTCATGGCGATCGATCTTGCGGTCGAGGAGATCAATGCGGCAGGCGGCGTCAACGGCCGGAAGATCGAGCTTCTGAAAGAAGATTCCGTCAATCCGCAGACCGCGTCGACCAAGGCCGAGCGCATGATCGAGCGTGACAAGGTCGCCTGCATCGTCGGCGAGATTTCCTCGGCCTCCGCATTGACGATTGCGCAGGTGGCCGAGCGCAACAGGACCATGTTCGTGAACACCGGCGCCAATTCCGACGCGCTGCGGGGGAAGGACTGCAAGCGCTTCATGTTCCACGTGGAGTCGCAGAACTCGATGTATGTGAAGTCGGTCGGCCGCTCCTTCCTCAAGGACGGACTGATCAAGGACAAGAGCTGGTATTCGCTGACGGCTGACTACGCGTTCGGCCACGATCTCATCGGCGTCGCGCGCCGGTTCCTGGGCGCCAACGGCGGCAAGTTCGCGGGCGACGAGCTTGTGCCGACGGACGCTACGGACTTCTCGTCCTATCTGCTGAAGATCCGCAACGCCAAGCCCGACCTCGTCGTGCTCAATCTCGCGGGCAACCAGATCACCAACTTCCTCAAGCAATATTCCGAATTCGGCCTCACGTTTCCTGTCGGCGGCTTCGGCTTCGACACGGCGCTCGCATGGGCTGCGGGCAAGGGCAATTTCGTCGGCACGTGGCCGGTCGTCTGGCATCATCTTCTGGAGACGCCCGGCTCGAAGGCCTTCGTCGCCGCCTTCACCAAGAAATACGGCAAGCCGCCGGAGAACCAGGCCTGGGGCGACTACATCGCAACGAAGATCCTGACTGACGCGATGCGCGAATTGAAGACCACTGATTCCGTCAAGCTGGTCGAGCACTTCGAGAAGGGGGCGAAATTCGACGTGCTGAAGACGCGGCAGGGGTATTTCCGTGCGAGCGATCACCAGCTCATGCATGAAATGTACGCGGTAACGGCCATTCCCGCCGACAAGATCAAAAACCAGTGGGACATCTTCACCTCGTCCGCCGCAGTTCCCGGACCGGACGAGCCGCTGGAGGCGATCGCCGCGACGAAGGAAGAAAATTCCTGCACCTTCGCTGGCTGAGCTGCGGCAACGGCCGGCGCTCGAGGGCGCCGGCCATCGCCTGATTTTAATCTCGCTCGCGCGCACGAGACCGGAATCCGTGTCTGCAATCCTGTTCCTGCAGCAGATCGTCAACGGGCTCCTCGACGGGGTCTACTATCTGCTGATCGCGCTCGGCCTGTCGCTGATCTTCTCGCTCGGCGGCGTGGTCAATCTCGCGCACGGCGCCTTCTTCGCGATCGGCGCCTATCTCACGCTTGTGCTCTCGCCCTATATCGGTTTCGGCGGCTCGCTTGCGGTCGCGCCCGCGCTTGTCGGCATTCTCGGCATTGTCATCGAGCGTTCGTTGTTCCGCCGCTTCTATCGCAGCGACCCCATTCTCTCGCTCTTATTGACCTTCGGTCTCGCAATGGTGGCGGAACAGGCGTTGCGCATGATCTTCGGCGCGCCGCCGCTGTCCTATTCCATTCCGAGCTATCTCAAGGGGCAGGTCTTCATCGGGGACTTCGTCTATTCCTATTACCGCACCATCCTGCTCGCCATCGCCATCCTCTGTGTCGCCGGCCTGTGGCTACTGCTGCAAAAGACCTCGTTCGGGCGCGTCGTGCGCGCCGGCGTGCAGAACCCCGACATGGTCGGCGCGCTCGGCATTTCGCTGCAGCCCTACATGGCCGTTGTCGCGGGCCTCGGCATCGGGCTTGCGGGGCTCGCGGGCGTGTTGCTCGCGCCGATTTACGCCGTCCATCCCGCCATGGGCGCCGAGATCATCACGCCCGCCTTCGTCGTGGTGGTCATTGGCGGCCTCGGTTCCTTCTGGGGCGTCGTCATCGCGGCGCTGCTCGTCGGGCTCGTCAAGGGCGTGATGATCGCAATCGGCTATTCAGCCGGCTCCACTGCGGCCATCTACCTGCTGATGCTGATCGTCCTTCTCGTGCGTCCGCGCGGCCTGCTGGGCGAGCGCATCGCCCGCTTCGAATAGGCGGGCCGCATGGACGCGCTGCGCCGTCTCTTTCCGCCGCAACTTCTAGCCATTGCGGCTGTGCTCGCCGTGCTGCCGGCCGTCCTCGGCCTGCTTGGTCTCACAACGACATCGGCGACGGAGGTCGTCGTCTACGCTATCGCTTGCATGGCGCTAAACGTTCTCGTCGGCCATACCGGCCTCGTCTCCTTCGGGCATGGGGCATGGTTCGGCCTTGCCGCCTATATTGCCGCGCTGCTGCAATTGCGCATGGCGCCAGGCTCCTTCGTCCTGCCGGTGCTGGCGGGCCTGGCCTCAGTGCTCATCCTGTCCGCGCTGCTCGGCGCGCTGATCCTGCGCCGCCGCGGCGTCTATTTCTCGCTGCTGACGCTCGCCTTCGCGGCCATGGTCTACACGGTCGCTTTCCGCTGGACCGAGGTCACCGGCGGCGAGAACGGCATCGGCGGCGTCAGTCGGCCGAGCCTTGCCGGCGCGAGCCTCGAGGCGAACGGCGCCTATTACGCCTTCGTCGCGGTCATCGCCTTCGCCATCGCGGTTGCGCTCTGGCGCTTCCATCGTTCGCCGCTCGGCAGCGTGCTGGTCGCCATCCGCGAGAACGAGCAGCGTGCGCGATTTCTGGGGTACCCGACCAATCGCTACAAGCTTGTCGCCTTCGTCCTGTCGGCGACGCTGACCGGCTTCGCCGGCATGCTGCTTCTCTACAAGAACCGCATGACTTCGGCCGATCCGATCTCGGTCGCCTTCTCCGGCGAACTCTTGGCCATGGTGGTCATCGGCGGAATGCGCAGCTTCGTCGGTCCTGCTATCGGCGCGCTGTTCTTCGTCCTGTTTCGCGAATTCCTGTCGATCTATACGGAAAACTGGCAGCTCTGGTTCGGCCTGCTGTTTGTCGGCTTCATCGTCTTTTCGCCCAACGGCCTCGTCGGCGTGATCGGCGCGGCGCTTGCGCCCTTCCGCAAGAAGACGGTCGAGGCCGCCGCCATGGCTGGCCGCCGCACGGAAGACATGCCGCTGCCAGCCTTTCTGTTGCCACAAGCCCAAAGCGTTGGGCCGGTGCTGGCGGCGCAGGGCATCGTCAAGACATTCGGCGGCCTGCGCGCCGTGCAGGATGTCGACATCACGGTCGCCGACAGGACGCTGCATGCGCTGATCGGCCCCAACGGCGCGGGCAAGACGACGGCCTTCAATCTTCTGTCGGGCCTCTACATACCGGACAGGGGACAGGTGACGCTGCTCGGACAGTCGATCGCGGGCATGGCGCCGGAAGAAATTGCGCGGGCCGGCATTGGCCGCTCCTTCCAGATCACCAACCTGTTTCCTGCGCTTGATGTCGAGGAGAATATCCGCCTTGCCGTGCAGGCGCGTGATCCCGCGCGCTTCAACTCCTGGCGCTCGGCGCAAGACATCCCGCAGGTCAATGAACGCACACAGGAGATGCTGCGATATCTCGGCCTTGCCGGCATGGAAAAGGCCGAGGCCGGATCCCTCTCTTATGGGGGCCAGCGCTTGCTCGATATGGGTCTCGCGCTCGCCAGCCAACCGCGCATCCTGCTGCTCGACGAACCGCTCGCGGGCCTCTCCGCTGCCGAGCGCGAGCGCATCGGCAATATCATCAAGCGCATTTCGCGCGATCTGCCTGTCCTGCTGGTGGAACACGATATCGACCGCGTCTTCCAGCTCGCCGATCACGTGACCGTCATGAACAATGGCCAGGTGCTGCTGGATGGCGATGTCGAGGCGGCGCGGTCCAGCAAGGCGGTGCAGGAAGTCTATATCGGCTCCGGCGCGGCGAGTGTCGCGGCGAAGGCGCGCGAGACGGCGGCAAGCGCTTCGCCGTTGCTGATCGCCCAGGGCGTCAACACATTCTACGGCAAGAGCCATATCCTGAACGGCGTCGATCTTACGGTGCGCCAGAACGAGATCGTCGCGCTGCTCGGCCGCAATGGCGCCGGCAAGTCGACGCTGCTCAAGACGCTGACCGGAATCGCGCCGGCCTCCAGCGGCTCGATCAAACTGAATGGCGTCGAACTCGTCGGCCTTCCGTCGTCCGCCATCGCCCGCAACGGCGTCGGCTATGTGCCGCAGGGACGCGGCCTGTTCGCCGGCATGAGCGTGGCGCAGAACCTCGAGCTCGGACGCCTTCGTCGTATGACGGGGCAGGGAGTCCATTGGGACGAAGCGCGCGTCTTCGACTATTTCCCGCGCCTGCGCGAACGGCTCGATACGCCTGCCGATTATCTTTCCGGCGGCGAGCAGCAGATGCTCGCTGTCGCCCGCGCCCTCTCGGGCGACGTGCGTATTCTCCTGCTCGACGAGCCCTTCGAGGGGCTGGCGCCCGCCGTGGTCGAGACGCTGTTCGAGACTTTCGATCGCCTGCGCCGGGAAGTGGCGATCGTTATCGTCGACCATCACCTCGACCTCGCGCTTGCTCTCTCCGACACGACCGTGGCGCTGGAGCGCGGCCGCGTCATCCACGTCGGCCCCTCGGTCGACCTCCGCAACGACTACGAATTGCGCCGCAAGGTGCTCTGGCTGTGAGTTTGGACATGAACGAAGCGAAGAAAGTGGCGATCGTCGGCTCCGGCCTGATCGGTCGCGCCTGGGCGACGATTTTCGCTCGCGCGGGCTGGCGCGTGTCCATGACAGATACGCATGCGCCGACGCTGGCGGCGGCGCCGGGTCTCGTGCACGAAGAACTGCAGGGCCTCGCCCGCCATGGACTGGCGAACGACCCCGATGGCGCAGCAACGCGTGTAACGGCTGCGGCGAGCCTTGCCGATGCGCTCGCGGACGCCGATTTCGTGCAGGAGAACGGACCGGAGGACGTCGACGTCAAGATCGCGCTCTTTGCCGAACTCGACCGGCTTGCGCCGCCACGCGCGATCCTCGCTTCCTCGACCTCGGCCATCGTCGCCTCGCGCTTCACGGAGAGGCTGGCTGGCCGCGCGCGCTGCCTCGTCGGCCATCCCGTCAATCCGCCGCATCTCATCCCGCTGGTCGAATTGTCCGGCGCGCCCTGGACATCGCCCGAGACTATTTCGCGCGCGAAAGACGTCTATGCTTCCATCGGCCAGACGCCGATTGTCGTGCTGAAGGAGGCGGACGGATTCATCCTGAACCGCCTGCAGGGCGCGCTGCTGGCCGAGGCGTTCCGGCTGGTCGGCGAAGGCTATGTGTCGGCAGAGGATCTTGACCGCACGGTGAAGGATGGTCTCGGTCTACGCTGGTCCTTCATGGGGCCGTTCGAGACGATCGAACTCAATGCGCCCGGCGGCGTCGCCGACTATTGCGCGCGCTACACCGGCTTCTACAAGCGGCTGGCCGACGATGGCGCGAAATCCGACGTCTACAAATCGCCCAATATCGACAGCGTGATCGCCGCCTGGCCGCACGAGGCCGCGCCCGAGCGGCTGGCGCGTCGCACGCGCTGGCGCAACGAACGTCTGGCCGCGCTCGCCGCACACAAGCGCGACGCCGGGAAGGACGCCTGAATTTCAAGACACAGACAGAGGACGGAAGCGATGAGCAAGAAGGTCATCATCACCTGCGCCGTGACAGGCGCCATCCATACCCCCAGCATGTCGAAGGCCCTGCCGGTGACGCCGCAGGAAATCGTCGACGCCTCGATCGGCGCGGCGGAGGCCGGCGCGGCCATCGTGCATCTGCACGCGCGCAATCCCGAGACGGGACAGCCGGACCAGTCCCCTGAAGCCTTCGCGCCGTTCCTGAAGGTCATCAAGCAGCGGTCGAACTGCGTCATCAACCTGACGACCGGCGGCGCGCCGTACATGAAGGTCGAGGAGCGCGTGCTGCCGGCCAAGACCTACAAGCCCGAGGTCGCCTCGCTCAACATGGGTTCGATGAATTTCGGGCTCTTCGGCATGCTGAACCGCTTCAAGGAGTTCAAGCACGCCTGGGAGCCGGAGATGTTGGGCAACAAGGACATCGTGTTCCGCAACACGTTCCAGGACATCGAATATGTCCTGCGCACTATGGCGGAATCCGACACGCGCTTCGAATTCGAGTGCTACGACACCTCGCATCTCTACAATCTCGCGCATTTCCTCGAGCGCGGCCTCGTCAAGCCGCCGCTTTTCGTTCAGACCGTGTTCGGACTGCTCGGCGGCACGGGCTCGCATCCGGAAGACGTGCTGCACATGAAGCGCACGGCCGACCGTCTGTTCGGCGACAAGTACCGCTGGTCCGTGCTTGGCGCCGGCCGTGCACAATTGCCGATCGCCGCCATGGCGGCGGCCATGGGCGGGAATGTGCGTGTTGGCCTCGAGGACTCGCTCTGGTCCGGTCCGGGCCGTCTCGCAGAATCCAACGCCGAGCAGGTGCGACTCGCCCGCCAGATCATCGAGGGCCTCGGCCTCGAAGTGGCGACGCCGGACGAAGCCCGCGAAATACTGCATCTCAAGGGCGCCGACCGCACGGCGATCTAGCAGGACGAGCAGGCGGTGCGAAGCGCGGCGGGGCCAATGATCCGGCTTTCATTGGCGCCACGGAAGCGGCGGCGCGTCGTTTCGTGCGTCAATTGCGCCGCGAAGACGCTACGTCCCTGTGCAGAACTCTCTCACCGCCGCGTCATGCTCGCTAGTGCAGACCACTGACTGTCCCTCTCGGCAGGCCGGCTCGACGCGGCGCAGGCCCGTTCGGCAATCGCGCCGATCCTGCGCGCCATCGATGTGAAACCGGCGCGAGTTCGGGCGACACTCGCACAGGTCGCAGAGCTGACAGCGTCACAACGTGGCGGACCGGTCTCGCCGGCCGCATCTTTAAGTGCAAAATCTGCCCCAGGATCGAAGCGGTGAACTGAGCTGACGCTTTCCCGCTCATGCGGTCGCCAGCGTCGCCTGTTCGCCGAGATCCACACGGCCAACCGCACTGAAGATGCGGGCGGAAATCCGGTCCCCGGGCTGGAGATATTCGGCGCGCTTTTCCTCAACCGCGCGTATTGCGAACAGCGCGCGCGCCGCATCGACCAATCGAGCCCGGCTTCTTGCTTGGCGTTCGAGCCCAAACCGGGCTCGGCGCACGGGGTCGACCCGGCCATCTGCCGCACCCTCGAAACGCTCGATATTGTCATCTTGACTAAATGGTCGTCTTGAGTATATTGTCCAACATCAAAAGTCGACTCGGCGAAAAGGGAGGTCAGCATGAGCATCGAGGACATCGAATATGTGATGCTCCGTCATCCGGACTTGGATGCGGCCTGTGCCTTCATGCGTGACTACGGACTGCTCGATCTGGAGCGAAACGAACAAAGCGCCTACATGCGAACCTACGGCGACGCGCCGTTCTCCTGGATGTCCACGCAAGGCGAGCCAGCCCTTGTCGGCATAGGTTTTCGCGTCGCAGACGCTGCGGGGCTCGAAAATCTGGCTGCGCGCTTCCGGGCGAGCATCGCCGACTGCCCGCACCCTGGCGGCGGAAGGTACGTCGTGACGGAAGACCCGGACGGCCGCCGTCTGGAATTCGTGTATGGCGCCAAGCGTTCCAAGCCGGTTGACGCCGGAGGGAAAGCGATCGTCTGGAATGATGCGTTCGGCAAGAAGCGGCTTGGTCACTACCAGCGACCGGCGGCGGGACCGGCGCACGCCATGCGTCTTGGGCATATCGCGTTGCTCTCGCCCAAGCCGCAGGAGCTTATCGCGTGGTATTGCGAGAACGTCGGCGCGAAGCCTTCCGAGCTCATCCACGCTGGCGAGGAGTCGAACGTCCTCGCATCCTTCATGCATCTCGATCGGGGCGCAACCTGGACGGATCATCACACGGTCGCAATCGTGGCGAGCGCCGCCGCTGGCAAGGAAAGCGCCGACGTCGACCACATATCCTTTGAATGCCGCGACTTCGACGATCTTGGGATGGGCCACATGCATATGCTCGATTGCGGACACAAGCATCGCTGGGGCATTGGCCGCCACTTCCACGGCAGCCAGATTTTCGACTACTGGACCGATCCCGCCGGCTTCAACGTCGAGCATTTCACGGACGGCGACCTCGTGAACGCGGATACGCCGATCCTCAAATATCCATTCGGCCGCGACACGCTCTTGCAATGGGGGCCGAACTTTCCTGGGGCGTGACGATCACGTCTCACGCCAGGACCGCCCAACAGTCCGCGCGCCCCGCGCGCGAGACTCAATAGGCCGATGAGCGCACGGCCGCCCGGCTATCGGGCGCGCAGGCGCCACGCATTCCGTCAGGGAGGAACCATGAAGCGGCAGCTTCTCCGCGCGATATTGTTCGCATTGCCCAAGGTGCTGGAATTGACCGCGCGGCGCCACCCGGCCTATCGCGCGCGGCTGAAGGAGCGCGACGTCGTTGCGTGGATCGGCCTCAAGGATCGCAGCATCGGGCGCATCATCGAATTTCGGAGCGGCAAGGTTATGTCCCGACAGGGCGCGCCAGGGGCGGCCAATGTCCGGATGGTGTTCAGGGACGTCGCGACCGCGCTGACCTTCCTAATGCCCAACCCCGACCAGGGCGAAATCATCCACGCGGCCAAGAATTTCAAGGTCGTCCCTGAAGGCGACGACGCCACGCTGCTCTGGTTCACGCAGACTCTCTCGATGAGTCAGACGGTCGGCCAGGAGATGGGCGTCGCCATGCCGGACGGCAGCCGGCGCTACACGAGTTGCACGAACGGCGGCCCAATTTTTGTCTACGTCAAGGACGGCAAGATATTGCGTACGACGCCGATCGATTTCGACGACAAGGACGCGCCGAGCTGGGAGATCGAGGCGCGTGGTCGGACGTTCCGGCCGAAGCGGCGCGGCCTCGTCGCGCCCCACGCGCTATCGCTGAAGTCGCAGGTCTATTCCGACCAGCGGATTCTCTATCCGATGAAGCGGGTCGATTTCGATCCAGACGGCGAGCGCAATCCCCAGAACCGTGGCAAGTCCGGCTACGTCCGAATCAGCTGGGACGAAGCGCTCGACATCGTCGCGAAGGAAATCAATCGGCAGAAGCGCGTCCACGGGCCAGGGGCGATCACCTTCCCGATGTCGTCACATCACCAGTGGGGCAACGTCGGCTACTACCTGAGCGCGCTGATGCGCTTCGCCAACCTCATCGGCTTTACGCGCGTCGTCGCCAATCCCGACAGCTGGGAAGGTTGGTACTGGGGCGCCATGCACCATTTCGGCAATTCGATGCGCGTCGGCGTGCCGGGCGGCAGCGGCGGTCTCGTGGACGCCCTGCAGGAAGCCGAGATGGTCGTCTTCTGGTCGTGCGATCCCGAGAGCACGAACAGCGCGTACGGCGGGTTCGAAGGCACGCCGCATCGCCTGTGGGCGAAGGAACTCGGCGTCGAGTTCGTGCATATCGATCCGTATTGCAGCGCGACGGCCCAGCTGCTCGGCGGGCGCTGGATTCCAGTCCGGCCGCAAACCGACGCCGCCCTGGCGATCGCCATCATGCATGTCTGGGCGACCGAAGGCCTCTACGACAAGGACTATGTCGCGAGGCGCACGACGGGTTTCGACGAATGGAAGGCGTATCTGCTCGGCGAAACCGACGGTATTCCCAAGACCCCTGAATGGCAGGAGGCGGAGACCGGCGTTCCGGCCAGGGACGTTCGCGCGCTTGCGCGAAAGTGGGGCGGCAAGAAGGTCTATCTCGCGATCGGCATGACCGGCGCCGGATTTGGCGGCGCGGGCCGCGGAGCGACCGGGCAGCAATGGGCGCGCAGCATGATCATGATGATGGCCATGCAGGGATGGGGCAAGCCGGGAGTCAATTTCGGCAGCCTCCAGATGGGCGCGCCCGTAGACATGTACTTCTACTTTCCAGGCTATGCCGACGGCGGCATTTCCGGCGACCTGCAATGGAACGCCAATGCGGTGAACAATTATCAGCGCATGCCTCACGTACTCACGATGAATCCCGTCAAGCAGATGGTGCCGCGTCAGAAATTGCCGGACGCCATCATCGACGGCCATGCGACTGGATATCTCTGGGACGGCATGAGCCAGGAGGCGCAATTCGCGCCATTCACGTATCCCATGCCGGGCTATTCGCCGATCCACATGATCTATCGCTACGGCGGCTCAGCCTTCAGCACCGTGACGAAATCCGGGCGATGGGTCGAGGCCTATCGGCACGAAAGCATCGAGTTCGTCGTCAACCAGTCGATCTGGATGGAGGGCGAAGCGCAATTCGCCGACATCATCCTGCCGGCCTGTACGGCCTTGGAGCGTTGGGACATCGGCGAATGGTCGAGCGCCGGCGGCTATGCCGTTCAAAGCTACAGCGTTCTCAACCATCGCGTCATAGCCCTGCAGCACAAATGTATCGAACCCTTGGGAGAGTCGCGCTCCGACTACGACATTTTTGCCGGCGTTCTTACCAGGCTCGGACTAGGCTCGATGTTCGCCGAAGGCGGGCGCGATCTCGAATGGGTCAAGCGCGTGTTCGATGGCTCCGACCTGCCCAAGAATATCTCGTGGAAGCAATTCTGTCGGAGAGGCTATTACGTCGTTCCGCCGGCGGAGATTCCGGTCGTCGACATGCGGTGGTATGCTGAAGACTGCAACAAGGACATTCCGGAAGCGGCGCCGCTGCCTTGCCAATATGTTGAAGAATTCGGCAAGGGCCTGCAGACGCCGAGCGGCAAGATAGAGTTCGTCCCCGAGCTCTTCAGACGCCACACAGCCGACAATCCCGATCGTCCGGCCGTTAACCGCTATATCCCGTCCTGGGAAGGATTGCGCGCGACCGAACTCGCGGAACGCTATCCGCTGCAGATGATCGCCACGCATAGCCGATACAGCTTCCACACCTACAACGACGGCAAGAACAGCGCCGTCAACCAGGTGGAAGACCACCGCGCTTTGATCGCCGGCCACCGGTTCTGGCTGCTGCGACTGAGCCCTGCGGACGCAAAAGCGAGAGGAATCAGCCATCGAGACCTCGTGAAGATCTTCAACGACCGCGGCGCTGTGATCTGCGCTGCGGATATCTCGCCGATGGTCATGTCGGGCGTCGTCAAGTCCTACGAAGCGAGCGCCGAGTTCCAACTGGTCGAATTCGGCAACGAGACTGTCGAGATCGGGGGGTGCCTGAACATCCTCACTCCCGACCGGCCTCAGACCAGGGGCACGCACAGCATGGCGCCGAACTCCTGTCTGGTGCAGGTCGAGAAGTGGCTCGGCGCCGAGGCGTTCAAAGCCGGCCGTGCAGCGTAAGAGGCAGAGATGACAAAGTGGAATCTGATCGTCGACATCGAGCGGTGCGCCAATTGCTACAATTGCGTTATCGCAGATCGTGACGAACACGTCGGCAACGACTTTCCCGGCTATTCGGCGCCGGCAGCCGCCGAGGGCGACAGTACAATCCGGATCCAGCGCCGCGCGCAAGGAAGCGCGCCCATGGTCGAGACGACGTATCTTCCGACGATGTGCAACCATTGCGACAACGCGCCGTGCATGAAGGCCGGCGGCGACGCGGTGCGCAAACGTGACGATGGGATCGTGATCATCGATCCGCAAAAGTCGCGTGGGAGGAGAGATATCGTAGACGCCTGCCCCTACGGCGCGATCGTGTGGAATGACGAGCTGCAAACGCCGCAGGCGTGGATCTTCGATGCGCATCTTCTCGATCAGGGCTGGTCGCATCCGCGCTGCCAGCAGGCCTGTCCGACCGACGTCTTCGAGGCCGTCAAAATCAGCGACGACGCAATGAAAGATAAGGTCCGCCGCGAAGATCTACGCCCCTTGCGTCCGGACCTGAACACCGCGCCCCGCGTCTGGTACCGCGGCCTCGATCGATGGGACACGTGCTTCATCGGCGGTTCAGTCAGCGTACTCGTCGACAACGTCGTTGATTGCGTCCAGCACGCCGAAGTGAGCCTGCACCAGGGCGATAAGCGGTTGGGGACAACCAAGACGGACGCATTCGGCGACTTTCGGTTCAGCAAGCTTGCCGCAAATAGCGGCGCCTATTCGGTTCGTGTCGAGCACGCGATCGGAGCGGCCGTCAAACAATGCGAACTCGGCGAAAGCGTCTATCTCGGCGAAATCCGCCTGAGCAGGTCGGGCGCGTCCGAAGCCGTTCGCAGCCGATGAATCGGGTCCAGTAACGAGCGCGCGCCGAAATCGCGCGCGGCGCGACCTTCGCCGAACAAGCGAAGCGCTCGACGCGCGCGCCAGATAGCCAGGGAGAGGTCAATGTCGCAGGCAGTCAAGACCGGTCCGGGTTCTATTGAACTCGGCCGCAGCGCTTCCCCCATCGTCAAAGCCGACAAACTCCTGTTCGTTCATTTCGAGCGGCCGGACCTCGCCAAGGTGGAAGAATATCTGTGCGATTTCGGCCTCATTTCCATCAAGCGAACCGATACGGACCTGTTCCTGCGCGGGACCGATCCGCAGCCCTATATCTATCGAGCGACGCGCGGACCAGTCGCCCGATTTCTCGGGCTCGGCTTCTCAGTCGCGACTGGAGCAGATCTGGAAAGGCTGGCGAAGGCCACGGGGCGTCCGATCGAGCAGGATGCCGCACCGGGAGGCGGTTCGGTCGTGCGCCTGACCGACCCGGAGGGCGTCGCAGTCCACGTGCTGCACGGATACCGACCCGCCGAGCAATTGCCCTTGCGCGCAGCCATTCCGCACAATGCGCCGAACGGAATCGTTCGGGTCAACGATACGCAGCGCCCGACGCTAGAGCCTCCGCAGGTGACCAAGCTCGGCCACCTCGTCCTTGAAACGCCGGATTTCGACAAGAGCGCGCGCTGGTACATGGACACGCTCGGTTTCATTCCATCCGACGTCATGTGCCTGCCCGACGGAACGCCCGTGGGATCCTTCATGCGGCTCGACCGCGGAGACGAGCCGTCGGACCATCACACGCTGTTCGTCGCGATGGGCCTCGAATCGAAAGTCGATCATGTCGCGTTCGAGGTCGTTGATCTCGACGCCGTCGAAATGGGCCAGCAGGTCATGTACGCCAAGCGATACAGGCACGCCTGGGGTGTGGGCCGTCATCTGCTCGGCAGTCAGATTTTCGATTACTGGCGCGACCCCTGGGGCCAAAAGCACGAGCATTATGCCGACGGCGACCTCTTCGATTCCAAGCAGCCTGCCGGCTACCACGTGCTTGATCGGGCAGGCCTCTATCAATGGGGCCCGGACCTGCCCGATGATTTCATCGACGCAAGAATGACGCCCCGCCGGCTCGTAACCGTTCTCAAGGCCGCGATCAGCGACAAGCCGCGCTTCAGGAAGATGCTCGCCCTGAAGTCCGGATTTGCGAAACCCGGACGCGCCTGGCAGCGCTGAACGTATCGCGGAAACACATCGTCAGTTCGCGCCGCCGATCGACGGCGCGAATGCTCCTGCTCGATCTCGGGTGTTCTCACATGAAAAAGATCTTTCTCGGCGCGCTCGCGTTTCTTCTTGTCGCAGTTGGCGGCGTCTATCTGTCCTGGGACGCGATCCTGCAACGCGTCGTCAAAGCGTCGCTCCTCAACATCACGACCCGCTTTCAGACCGGCATGCTCGATGACGGGGCCCTGCACGTCTGGTTCTGCGGCACCGGATCGCCCCAGGTCGAGCGGGATCGCGCGCAATCCTGCACGGCGATCCTGGCCGGCGGCTCCTTTCTTATCTTCGATGCGGGTTCGGGCTCGGGCCTGAAGGCCGATCTCGGCAATCTGCCGCTCGGCAGTCTGGATGCGGTGTTCTTCACCCACCTCCACTCAGATCACATCGTCGATCTTCCGGTCTTCATGAATCACAGCTGGCGATATGGACGGCAGAAGCCGCTGTCGGTCATTGGTCCGACCGGCACCTCGGTCGTCGTCGACGGCTTCAATCGAGCGCTTGGGCCCGATGTGTCCTATCGCTCCCAGAACGAAGTCCCGTCCACATCGCGCGAGCCCGCGCAGAGCAGCCCGGTCAGGACATCGCCCGCCGACCGCACGCTCAAGGCCTATGTCGAAACGGCCTTCGCAATCGGCTACGACGCTGCGGTCGAGGGAAAAAATCGAACGCTCGTCTACGAAACGCCCGCAGGCCTGAAGGTGTACGCCTTCCTCGTCGAACACGAGCCGGTCAAGCCGGCATTCGGCTATCGCATCGAATACAAGGGCAAGGTCGTCGTCATCAGCGGCGACACGCGCAAGACGGAAAACATCGCCCTTCACGCGAAGGGGGCGGATTATCTGATTCACGAGGCCTACAACAAGGACATCGTGAACCGGATCATCAGCTTCCAGAGCGAAGTGCCGGACACTCCCTTCACACGGCAAGTCTTCCGGATCGCGCAGTTGACGCAGCACTACCACACGACGCCCGTGGAAGCGGCGGAGCTTGCAGAACAGGCCGGCGTCAAGACGCTCGTCTTCTCGCACGTCATCCCGCCGCTCGGCAGCGGGCCGCAGCAGATGATCTTGCGCGGCCTCTTCCTGAAAGGCGTCGACCGCGCCTTCAAGGGCGAAGTCATGATCGCCCAGGACGGTATGCACCTGACCCTTCCGGTGGACGGCAAGTAGCGCAACTCAAACCTGCATCGGAAGAACCATGACGATACGCAGCCTTTCCGACATCGAGGCGATGGAGGCGACGCCGCTTGCAGCGCGCAACCTCCCCACCAGCACCTATGTCGCAATCGCTTCGGCGGCGACCCGTACGCCGGATGCAAAGGCGCTGACCTACATTCCGGAGGCGAAGCGCTTCGAACGCTCCTTCACATGGACCTATTCGGAACTGCTGGCGGAGATCACCCGCGCCGCCAATGCCTTCCATGCATTCGGGGTCACATCGCAAAACCCGGTCGCCTATGTGATGCCGAACCTGCCCGAAACGCACTTCACCATCTGGGGTGGCGAGGCGGCGGGCGTGGCCATGGCGATCAATCCCCTGCTTGAGCCTGCGCAGATCGCCCATCTCTTGCGCACCGCCCGCGCGCGCGTTCTCGTCACTGTCGCCCCGAATTCGGCGGATGCGTGGGACAGTATGCTCGGCTCTCTGGCCAACTTGCCGGACCTGAAGGTCGTGGCGCTTGCTGAACCCGGCCAGTACCGCGAAGGCGCGACCTGCGACTTGCCAACTGCCGCGGGGCGAAACTTCCGGATCGTGCGCCTGTCGGACGCCATGGCGGAGCAACCCGCGGACCGGCTTCTGACCGATCGCGCCTTGAAGCCTGACGATGTCTCGTCGCAATTTTGCACGGGCGGAACGACCGGGCTGCCGAAGATTGCGATCCGGACACATCGTGCCGAGGTGTTCGACGCATGGGCGGTCGGCCGGATGCTGGGCGCCAAGGCTGGCCAGCGCACGTTCTTCTGCGGTCTGCCGCTCTTCCACGTGAATGCGCAGCTGGTGACAGGACTGCTGCCCTGGATGAACGGCGATCACGTCGTCATTGGAACCCCGGACGGCTATCGCAGCAAGGACCTGATGGCGGGTTTCTGGGACATCGTCGCGCACTACCGCGTATCGCTCTTCTCCGGCGTGCCGACGATCTACGCGACTCTGCTGGAGATGCCGACCGAAGGGAAGGATCTCTCCAGTCTCGAATTCGCCATCTGCGGCGCAGCGCCGATGCCTGCGACCTTGATCGAAGCGTTCGAGACCAGGACCGGCGTGAAGATCCTCGAAGGCTATGGCCTGACGGAGGGGACGTGCGTCTCGTCCGTCAATCCGCCCGCCGGTCAGCGCATTCCGGGTTCGATCGGCCTGCGGCTTCCCTATCAGGCCATGCAGGCGATCATCGTCGATGATCACGGACGATATGCAAGGACTGCCGATGTCGATGAGGTCGGGCTGATCGTCATTCGCGGGCCGAACGTGTTCCGGGGCTATCTGGAAGAAGAGCAGAACGCGGCGGCCTGGATCGAGATCAATGGAGAACGCTGGCTCAACACCGGCGATCTCGGGGCGCAAGACCAACGCGGCTACTTTCGTCTCGCCGGGCGCCGGAAGGAACTGATCATCCGGGCCGGCCACAACATCGACCCCAAGGTCATCGAAGACGCCCTGTGCCGCCATCCCGCCGTCGATCTGGCCGCGGCGATCGGCCGGCCGGACGGCTACGCCGGGGAAATTCCCGTGGCCTATGTTCAACTCAAACCCGGGTCCCACGCCAGCGGCGAAGAATTGCTCTCTTTCGCGTCAGGACTGATTCCGGAGCGCGCCGCCCTTCCGAAGAGGGTCTGCGTCCTGGCGAAGCTGCCCGTCACCGTCATTGGCAAGATTTCGAAGCCTGCATTGCAGCTCATGGAGATCGAGTCTGTCGTGCGCGAGGAAGCAAGGAAGCTCCGGGCCGAAATCGAGGAAATTGCAATCGAACCACAATCGAACGGCGGTCCGGTTGTGACGATCAGGATGACGGGCGATCAGTCCGCTTTCGTTCGAGCCCTCTCGCGCTACACATTCAGATCCGAGATCCACTGATGGAAGGGCAGGGAGGCCTTGGAATGTCGGCTCCCGACGACGTTCTGGTCCCCCTGCAGTTCTATGGCGTGAGCAAGCGTCGCATTGGCTCACGCGCTGCACGCCTACGCTACCTGCCTGTTTCGTCGTGCGCCGCAGTCATAATGGCGTATTCATCAAGTTGACGATCAGGTCATTGTGAGATAGCACTGAGTCCGAATTTTCGACGCCGTTTGGCCGGAGAGAGGATGCTGGAGAGACGAGCGCGGCTGTCCACTTTGCGTGAGGAGCGGCTTGCCCGCGCGTCGTCGAGATCGGCTCCGCCGGCGACCATGGGCGCGTCTCAGGCGTCCGGCAAGCGCTCTCTTTCGAAACGGCGCCGTCGAGGCGTCTCGCCTTCTGCTTCCGTTAGGCAATCCGCACAAACGAAGTTCGTAAGTTTCCAAGTCGGGGAGCCGCGCCGAGTTTTCGCCTGCAGTCATCTCAATGCGGGCTAGGCCCTCCGAAAGATGCGCGGAACCTGCAGACGCCAAATTGCGCCTGATTGGCAGATGCAGAGCGTCACCATACAATAATGAACGGGGATCGTCCTCGACATCACACTCACACGGAGATCGATGGTGGAGTTCGACAAGATGACCCAAAGCCGGCGCGCGTTCATAACGGCGGGAGCAGCGCTTTCCGCTGCCGCGCTGGTTGGGTCCGCCGAGGCGGCGGAGTCGCCCAAGGCGGCTGCAGCCAAGGCGCGCGGGCCGAGCTCGAAGAAGATGAACATCCTCTTCGTCTTCACCGATCAGGAGCGCTATCAGGCGAAATGGCCGAAAGGGGTCGTTCTGCCTGGCCACGAGCGTCTGCAAAGGACCGGCGTCACTTTCACCAATCACCAGTGTCCGGCGACAATGTGCACGTCCTCCCGTTCAGTGATGCTGACCGGGCTGCAGACTGCAGACAACGGCATGTACGAGAACCTCGACGTGCCGTGGATGAAGAGCCTCTCGACCAAGATTCCGACACTCGGCCATATGCTCCGGAAGGCGGGCTATTACACCGCCTACAAGGGAAAATGGCATCTCTCGCGCGAGTTCGACACGAATTCGATCGCGCAGTTCATGACGCCGGAAATGGATAAGTACGGCTTCGCCGACAATTTCTCGCCCGGCGATCTGATCGGCCACGCGCTCGGCGGCTACAGCTACGACCAGATCACCGCCGGCAGCGCCATCAACTGGCTGCGCACGCACGGGCGATCGCTCACGGACGACGCAAAGCCGTGGTGCATGGTCACGAGCTTCGTGAATCCGCACGACGTCATGTATTTCAACACTGATGCGCCGGGCGAGCGTGTGCAGGACAACGGCAAGCTGCGCATGCACGCAGCCCGCGCGCCCGAGCACGCCATGTACAAGGCGAACTGGGATGTCCCCATTCCGGCAAGCTTGAGACAGCCTTTCAATGAGTCTGGCCGCCCGCGGGCGCACGGCGAGTTCGACCGGATCTGGGACTACATCCTCGGCAACGTGCCGCTCGAGGACGTCCGCTGGAGACGGTTCAACAATTATTACATCAACTGCATCCGCAATGTGGACCAGCAGATCGACGCGGTGCTGAAGGAACTCGATTCGCTCGGCCTCGCCGAGTCCACGATTGTCGTCTTCACCTCCGACCATGGCGAAGCCGCCGGCAGCCACGGCTTGCGCGGCAAGGGACCGTTCACCTACGCGGAGACCAATCATCTGCCGTTCTATATCGTCCATCCGGATGTGAAGGGCGGGCAGACATGCCGCGCCCTGAGCGGCCATATCGACCTCGTGCCGACGCTGCTCAGCCTCGCAGGCGTCCGGCCTGATCAGGCGGGGGACATCGCCGGCCGCCAGCTTCCCGGCCGGGATCTTTCCCAGGCGCTCACAAATCCCGGAAGCCGGCCTGTCGACGCGGTGCGCAGCGCCACGCTTTTCACCTACAGTGGGCTCGCCTCCAACGACAGCGCCGTGTTCGATTTCGCCGCAAAGGCGGTCGCGGCCGGGAAGGACCCCAAGGTCGAGGCGAAGAAGGAAGGGTTCAAGCCCGACCTCAAGAAGCGCGGGACAGTTCGCAGCGCGTTCGATGGCAGGTACCGTTTCTCGCGCTACTGCGCGCCGATCGACCGCAACAGCCCGAAGACGATCGACGAATTGTACAAGTGGAACGACGTCGAGCTCTACGACCTGCAGAGCGATCCCAAGGAGATGAAGAACCTGGCCGCCGATCGCGTGAAGAACGCGGACCTCATCATGGCCATGAACAAGAAGCTCGAAGACGTGATCAAGGTCGAGATCGGCGTCGATAACGGCCGCGAAATGCCCGACATCCCGAATATCGATTGGGGTGTCGACAAGGTAGACTTGTAGGATCGAATCTGGCGTCTCTGGGCGACCGTCCATGCGGCGCGCGACGCCGACGGGTTTTCGGCCTCGGGCGCGAGCCATTTGACTTGGGCCCGATCAAGCTCCCGGCGATCCGGCAGCCCGCAGCAAAAGCGAGCCGGCCAAGGCTCGTCTAGGACAGGCGGTCGGTCAGGACGCGACGGCGGACTTGTGTCGGCGCCACTCCATACCAACGGCGGAACGCACGCGACAGCGCGCTCGTCTCGGAGAATTGTAGAATTTCCGCCACTGCCGCCACGCTCAATTCCGAGTCGCGCAAATATGACATCGACAAATCAGCCCGCACCTTGTCCAGGATCTGATCGAAACTCGTTTGCTCTTCGGACAGACGCCTCTGCACTGTTCGTGGGTTTAATCGCATCGCCCTCGCCGCCGCCGCCAGATCACAGCGTGTAAAGGGCAGGAGCCCGCGAACGACGATTTCAGCACGTGTACGAAACGCTCCGGGCAACATCTCGCGAGCGGTCCCGAATCTTGCAGTCAATTGGCTTCGATTTGCCGCCGCGTCCGCGCCAAAAGAATGCGACAATATTTCGTCGTCGACAAAGATTGCATTCCGGTCGGCGTTGAATTGAAGATTTTCGCCGAGAACACGGCGATGCCATGTCAGCCGCGTGGGCGGCCCGTGTCGGAGCTGGACCTCGCCCGGTCTCCAGTTCGGTTGCAGGCGCCTCAAGTTTCCGATCATGAAACCGAGTCCGAGTTCGATCACCTGACGGTGCGTTTGGGCGACGCCCGCTGCGAGATCGTAGATCAAGAGGGCGCCGTCTGGCGCCCTTTCCATAGCGCCCAGCGCGCCCTGCGTGTGGACGGGAAAGAACTCGACGAGATCGTGCAGCATTTCACGGACCGTCGAGGCGCTGCGGAACAAGGGCCAGAGCGAACCGAAAATCGTGAAATCTTGCCTTTGCGAGAGCAAAAGCCCAAGCGCTTCGCAATGGCACTTTGCAGCAGCGATTTCCAGAAATCGCGCTCCCGCGGCGGTAGGTATCGGAAAATCAGGATCGCTCGGCGCCTCGAGCCCGGCCTCGTGCCGTAGCGCGAGCGGATCGCCGCCGAGTTCGGCGATCAGTTCGTCCGCTCCAGCCAGTACGCCGCTTCGGACCCAAGCAGTCATTGGCCGTCTCGTCGTCCGTCACGCCGGGCAAGCTCAGACGGTTTGGCGCCCAAAGTCAACACGCGGCCGGTCCGGCGGGGTAACGGTCGTCAATCGCATCCGGGAGGACGATCTGATGCAACCGACGAACCGGCAATCGAGCCGGCCCCTGCCGCCATTGACGATTGGGCTGTGGACGGCCTCGCTGCTCATTGCGGCGGCGCTGACAGGCTATTTTGGGCTCTACGCCGCAGGTTATCTCGTTCCGGCCGCGTGCCTGCTGTTGCAGGCGACGCTACTTTTCTCCGGCCGTGGAAAGACAGCCTTCGTCACGATCATGGCGCTCAATCAGATCAGCGGCCTTGTTCTCGTTCTGGTTCTGGCGTTCGGCGACGCGCTGGGCGGCCGCAAGCTCGATGTCTCCGCCGTCGCGCTTCTCGTGAACCTCGCGACTGGCGGGCCGCTGATGGGGCTTCTGTCGCTGCCGCTGTTTGGCGCCTTGCGCTTCAGCCGGTCGCTCGCCGACTGGTTCGGCGCGCGCCGTTCCCCGACCCTCAACGAGGCATTGTCGATATGAAACTTCTTTGCTCGCTTGGCGGCATGTCCGCCCTACTCGCCGCGACGATGCTGGCGAGCGCCGCTGGCGCCGCGTCGTTTACCGGCACAGTGCGTACGCCTTCCGGCGCCCCCGCCCACGGCGCGATGGTGACGGTGTTCGACGCCGCGCAGGAAAAGCGTGACACGGTCTACACCGCCGAGGACGGAAGCTTCGCGATCCGAACCGAGTTCGAGGGCGCCTTGTCGGTGCGCGCGCGTCTGGCCGGATTCGAGGATTCCACGGTCGCCGCGAAGGTCGGGCCAGATGAAACCAGACGGATCGACCTGACGCTGAGGAATTTCGCGAGCGCCGACGATGCGTCCGACGCCCTCTCCGCCTCGGCGTTCAACGCGAGGCTGCCCTGGAAAGACGTCGCGCGCGATCGGCCCGCCTTCATCAGCCAGTGCAATTACTGCCACCAGATCGGCAATGCGACGACGCGCGTCCCGCAGAGCCACAAGGACTGGATGACGACGCTCGACAAGATGGAGGGCCTGCTCGCCATGCCGTCCGCGCCCGAGAAAGAGATGTTCGCCGATGTGCTCAGCCGCGGGTTCGACGGCAAGCCCATCGCCGCCAAGCAATCCTACGGCGCCGGTCCGGAACTGGCCCGCGCCAAGGTTCGGGAATGGGCCGTCGGCGACGCCAACACGTTCATTCATGACGCCGATGTTGCGCAAGATCAGAAGATCTACGGCACGGACGAAGGCCACGACATCCTGTGGACGCTCGATCCGAAGAGCGGCGCGATCGAGAAATATCCGCTGCCCGACATCGACCTGCCGCGTGGCGGAATATTCTCGGGCATGAAGCTGCCGATCGGCGTGTTTTCCGGCAAGCACGGGCCGCACAGCATGGCGCAGACCCGCGACGGGCGCATCTGGATCACCAATGCGCTGTCCAGCACGCTGATGTCGTTCGATCCCAAGACAAAGCAATTCAAGACCTATCCCGTCGGGCACGATGCGCTCTACCCGCACACGATCCGTGTCGATCAGAACGACGTATTGTGGTTCACCATCGTCGCTTCGAACCAGATCGGCCGTTTCGATCCGGCGACGGGCGAGATGAAAGTGATGCGCCTGCCCTCGAACGGTTTCATCCGCTGGACGAGCGACATGCTGTTTCCCACGCTCATGCGGTTCGGCAGCTGGTTCCCCGATCAGGCGGCGCTGCTCAATCTCTCGACGCATCGCTTCTTCGGCTACAACATTCTGGCGTTTCCCTACGGCATCGACGTCAATCCCGTCGACGGCTCGATCTGGTACGCCAAGCTCTACGCAAGCCGGATCGGCAGGATCGACCCGAGGACGCTGGAAGTCGCCGAATGGGAAACGCCCATGAAAGGGCCGCGGCGGCCGCGCTTCGACCCCAATGGCGTGTTGTGGATTCCGGCCTTCGACGAGGGCGGCCTGATGCGCTTCGATACGGCGACCAAGACCTTCGAGACTTTCAAGATACCCTCGGTCGGCGAAGGCGAATACGAAACGCCCTACGCGTTGAACGTGGACCGCAGGAATGGCGACATCTGGATGGCGGCAAACAATTCCGATCGCGTGCTGCGCTTCCGGCCGTCGACCAAGACGTTCCTGAGCTATCCGAGTCCGACGCGCGTCACGGTTCTACGCGACTTCGCGTTCACGGAGGACGGCGCGGTCTGTTCGAGTTCCTCGAACCTGCCCGCCGGCGCCATCGAGGGCGGTCGCCCGTCGTTCATCTGCATCGAGCCGGACGGCGGCGTCAAAGATCGCGAAGCGCTGGCCGCGACGCACTGAATTTCGTCGGCTACCAGCGTCGAGCGGTCCATCCGGGCCGCCGGCGTCGAGCAGCTGCGCCTTCAAGGCAAAGCGAGCCAAATCCTATTGGGAGACGCGCAATGGAAATCGCTGAGGTCAACGCATTCGTAACCGGGGCGGCGTCGGGCATCGGCCGAGAGACGACGCTGGCTCTTGCAAACGCCGGCGCACGCGTGACCGCCACCGACCTGGATCGGGCAGGGCTGGACGCACTCGCCGAGGCCGGCGCGCAAGCGAAACTCGATATCAAGACCGCCGTTCTCGACGTGACGGATCGCGAGGCTTACGAGGCGCTGGCAAGGTCGCTCGGCGAGCAGGGACGTATGCCCGCAATCGTCGTCAATAATGCGGGCGTCGGCTATCTCGGATCGCTGTTCGATACGCCGGTCGCGGCATGGGAGAGGCTGCTGCGCATCAATGTGATGGGGGTCGTGCACGGTTGTCAGATCTTCGGGCCGCCGATGATCTCGACCAGCGAAGACGGCTGCATCGTCAACATCGCCTCTGCGGCCTCGGCCAATCCCGCGCCTAACATGTCCGCCTACGCGGCGACAAAATTCGCTGTCGAGGGCCTGTCGGACGTGCTGGCGATGGAGCTCAGCCGCAGCCGTGTAAAGGTCGTCAGCGTTCATCCCGGCATCGTCAACACGCCGATCGTCCACGATGCGCGCGGCGTTTCTCCGCGAATTTCAAGCGACCGTCTCGAAGCGCTTCAGGCCTATTACGCGCGCGAAGGGTGCGACCCCTCCGAGGTGGCGCAGGCGATCGTCGACGGCGTGCGGACCGGACGAAGCAAGGTGTTCGTTGGCCCCAGCGCGCGGGCGTCCGCCCTTCTCCGACGCGTTGCCCCGGTCAGCGTAAAGCGTCGGTTGACTTTAGGCTTGGCGACCAAAATTGGTTTCTGGACCTGAGTGCCGCGGGAGACGCGGGCCGCTTTCAGCAAAGCTGCAGGTTAGCAGGTCATATCGCGGGCTCTTCTCTCAGGACGGGGCGCCGCAGGCGGGACATAAACCCGACGCCGTCAGTCGCGCGCCACATTCAGTGCAGAAGCGCGCAACGGGTGGTTGAGGCGGGACCGGCGAGAAAGCAGATTGCGTCGTGCTCGCGACGACAGGGACGGGGGTGGTTGCGGGCGATGCGACGCGGCGCCTAGAGACGAAACGCAGAACAAGCGCCGCGCCGACAAGCGCACCGAAGGCGAGAGCGCCGATAAGGAGCAGATGGCCTTCATCCTTGGCCGACTCAGGCGTTGTCGTATCCGATGGCTTCGGTGTCCTTTCTGAGGGTTGCGCCGTCGAGGGACTGGCAGCCGTTACCGCCTTTGTCGGCGCAAACAACCCGTCCGCCGTTCCGAAAGCGGCGAAGGCCGCATCGCCGCTACCGAGCGCGATCGCCGAAGCGAGGACATGATGATCATCGACCTCCATGAGCAGGATGCGGGCGAGCGCCGATCGCTTGCCTGAGCCGGTGTCGAAAGCGCCCCGTGCGGTAGCCAGGAAGCCCGGCCGCCCGGCAAACTGGCGAGGCGTTACGGCCTCGACCGCGCCGCCATTCAGAATCTGCGATGCAAATGCGCCGACGTAATCCCTAAACTCCTCCTCCGGGTCCCGGTCCGGGGAACGCGGCAACGCGCTGATGGTGACGGAGACGAGTTCGTTATCGCCGAGTTCGGCGCCCACTTTCGAATTGCGCAACTTCCACGTGGAGAGGGCGCCTTCGATGCTCTTCACGCCGGTAAAGCCGGGAGGCGTTCGAAGCACAAAGGCGAACCGAGGCTCCTCGAACGTCTGCGCGACGGAAGGAAGAGGCGCGCTGGCAAGCAGGCCTGATAGTGCGGCGGCAAGAATCAGGCGGGCGAACCATTTGCTGCGCAGCGCGCTATGCGTCCACATTCCTCGATGCATCGCGCCAGTTTGATGCCCATCGGCCCTGCTCGCCTTGTGGCGCGTCAAAATCCGCGTTTCCCTCAGTCACAGCCGCTGGAGCCAATGGGTCACGCATGCGCCGTCCGGACAATCTTGACGAACATGCCGACCATGCCCGGCTGGCGGAGCAGCGACACCTCAGTCGTCCAGACTGTCGGCTCGACAGCTTGACGTTTCACGCTTCATTCGTCGAACAGGACGGGCGGGGCGCCATATTTTTCGGGCCAGCCTTCCCAAGCGACGTCCGAAGGGCACAGCGCGTAGTCCACCATTGCCCACGCGCTTCCCTTGCGACGAAGGAGTGCGCCAACGAGGTGGCTCGTATCGCCTTCGCATGGCGTACCCTGCCACCGGATCGCGCGACCGCCCGGTCGTTGCGGCGTGGCGACGACGAACACGAAGGGGTCGCACAGGCGAGCCCGCTCGACCTTGAATTCGATAGGAGCGCCGAGATCGGTCGCGACCGGCCTTCGGATTACATCCATAACGGCGGCCCGGGTTGCCCCCGCGACCGCAACGCAATTCTGCGCCTGCGCCTGCTCTCCCGGCGCGCTCAGCAGTAATCCGCCCGCAATCATTGCAGCGTTGCGAATGCAGAATATCGAGCGAAAGGGTTGTGCCGGCACGTCGCGGCTCCTTTGCAACATCCCTGCGGAGAATTGAGCCTAGGGCAGCCGTGCGGCGCTGGATATGATGCGCATCAATGGATAAGAGCGCCTGCGCAGTCCCTTCCCAATCCAACCCTTCTATTGCGGGCCCTCGATAAGCTTCGCGCCGCACGTCTGGCAGAATTTCCATGTAGCCTTTATTGGCGAGCCGCACGCTGAACAGAAGCGCCGCAAGCGCTGCTGAGCGGGCGCTTCCTCTTCGCGCGTACTCTGCGACGAACTATCGGATGTTCCTGGTTCGAGATTTGCGGTGGTCTTGACAGCGCCGTCTCGGATTACCAATCCGTTCGGGCCGAGTTCGAAGCTGGCCTCACCGACCTTCCTGCCTGTAGATCGCCACTCCCGGTGCGCCTCGTCAAAGAACCACCACTCCCGCAGAAACGGGATGAGCAGCAGTCGGACGGGCCCGACTTCGATCGTCCAATCCGACGCGCGCCCCAAGACGGACCGCAAGTCTCCGCTTGCGGCGAGATCGACGCCACTTAGGGCGAGCGCACGGGACTCAAGGCCCGCTTGACGCTCACTGATGCTGTTCGGCCCGTTCACTTGAATTTCCCGCGGGAGAGAGGCATTGGCACATCGGGCGGCGGCGGCATACTGCCCTGGAAGACGACATCGATCGGCCAGGGATATTTCCTGAAGCTCTTGATCACCGTCTCCGCTTGGCCGGGGTTCTTGCGCATTGCCCGGCGGAAAATCTCGATCCCCTTCTCGATCCCGTTCTGCTGGATGCAGGCCTCGAGATAGGAATCCTTGTCCGACCCGGCATCGCCGCGTTCAACACGGACGGAACTTCCGATCCAGGCATGGCTCTTCCATTCATCCAGCCATTCCGCCTCCGTGCAGACCTTCGGCTTACCCTGCATCGCAGACCACATGTCGACGACGTAACGCGAACCGCTTGGCGTGATCACCTCGTTGGCGATGTGGTTGCCGAACGGATTCATATTGCTTTGCACGGCTATCTTCGTGAACACGGCGTCCGGCCCGAAGATTCTCCGTATCGGCTCCGCCAGCGCAGCCGCGCCCCATTGTGCGGCTTCACCGCATTGACCCCAGTTCGGATCCGGATCGGGCAGAGGCGGTCGCGGAAGAGGATCGGCGCTTCCGGTAAGGTTGCGCATGGCCGAGGTCAGCGCCTCGTCGTGCGGATCCCCGACCCCTTCGGGAAAGGTCTCCTGCAGCCATGACAGGCCTTCCTTCGCGATATGCGGCACGCCGTACCAGACCTTGTCGACCAGGCTGGCGTTGGCGATGTACCTGCCGCTGGCTCTGAGGTCGTCAGCCGCTTTCTGGAGCGCGTCGGAAACGGCGGCGACCTGCTGGGCCTCTGGATCGGCAGCGACATTCGGCGAACCCAGCCCCGACGTGGCCGACAGCCTGGAACGGAAAATGAGAACCAGCATCGCCAGGACCGCGAGCACGGCCAAAATCGCTGCAATCGCTTTGAGAGCGCCGATCCAGCTGACGCCAGGCGCCGGTAAAGGAGCCGTAGTCTGCTGCAACGGGCCAGAGGCGTTCTGAGCGGCAGCAACGAACATGATGCCGAGCATGTCCGTCGCGCCGCCTGTCTTGCCCACCCCGGCGTTGAAATACACCGCCTTGCCTGGCGGCACGTCGAGCTGGAGGCTGAATGGCAGTTCGTGCGACAAGCCCGCCGCGTCGCTCAGCTCGCCGCGCCACGAAACTTCCTGCTTCGGACCGAGGGGAATGGCGACATAGGCCGACATGCTCGCGTTCGTGTAGATGGCGTGCGGCACGCTCGCGCGGAGCGTGCCGCTGAAGGTGACGCGCCGTGCAGCGACGCTTCCCTGGGCCTGCCATGTTCTGTCTGCGAAAAACGGCTTGTCAAAATCAGCGCCACTGATCCTCCATTCGAGGATGAGCCCGTCGCCGACGAGCTTGCCTGATTTCGCGCTGTTGGGCCCGCCAACCTCGGCAAGCCCAGGGGAGGAAGCTGCAAGAGCGACCATCATGAGGCAGAGCAGGCGCACCAGCGCAAAGCGATGGGCTTCAAGAAACGGATGCCGCCTTGATGTGAACTGCATGGCGTCGGGACATCCTCCCTGCGTCGCCAAACTCGGCGCACCCGGTCCAAAACACGCGAACCGAGCCACGACTAACCATCTCAGCCTCTGCCGCTCGGCGCCTTATTCCGTGTCAATCGCTCCCTCTGCGCGCAGCGGCCCGGCGAGACATCGGTCAGAAGGTTGGAACCGCCCACGGCGCTACAAGATGTCATTGCTGAACCAGAATATTAATTCGTCACTTACCAAACCCGAGAAAATGCTCCTGAGCGGGCCAATTTTGCTGGAATGGCGCGGCGGCATGCGCTCGCCTTTAGAGTCGGGCAATCTCTGCGCCGCTTAATCGTTCGCAAGAGAACGAAATGGGTTTTTCTTAACGTGAAGAATTCCTGGCCGGTCCAGATTAACGCTCTTGAGGACGCTGCGCGGAATTTCCTGCGCCAGCGCGATGGCGCCGTTGCAGTTCTGTTTTCGATAGTCGCCTTGCCCATGCTGATGATCGCCGGCGCCGCGATCGACTACACGCGCATGACAACGAGCCTCGCGGTGCTCCAGCAGGCGGCCGATTCCGCTGCAATCGCAGGCATGTCCACCGCGGCGGCGACTCGCAATGCCGTGGCGACCGCCACGCTCAATGGCGCGTTGGGGGCCGCTCCTCTAACCAATCTGACGCTGACTTTCGCGACCAATGCGGATGGCTCCTTCACCGCGAAAGCCTCGGCGAGAGTGAGACTTCTCGTTTCAGTTCTTGGCCAACCTTCAGGCAATATCTCCGTCGCCTCGACGGCGGCCAGCGTCACGAGTACGACCAGCACGACAAACAACAAGGTATGCATTCTCGTTCTCGACCCGAGCGCGAGCCCCGGTCTGCTCGTCAACAGCGGCGTGACGCTCAATTCCACGAATTGCGAGATCGACGTCGCCTCGACCGGCAGCCCTGCCGCCACCTTCAATTCCGGGGACGTTTTCAATGTCGCCAAGATATGCGTGAAAGGCGCGAACACGATCCAGAACGGCGGATCGATCAGCGCGCTCTCGACGGGCTGCGCCACCGCGAGCGATCCGTTCGCCGGAACGTTGCCGTCGATCACGGTCGGCGCCTGCACAGTCAGCAATCAGAACTACAGCGGCGCGAACACGCTTTCGCCGGGCGTTTATTGCGGCAATTTCAACTTCAACGGAACGGGCGCGCTGACGCTCAATCCGGGTCTTTATGTCTTCAATAACGCACACTGGAATCTCAATTCTGGTTGGACAATTAACGGAACCGGAGTGACCTTCTACTTCGCCGATTCCAACAGCTACATCCAGATTAACGGCGGCGCGTCGATGAACGCGTCGGCGCCGACGAGCGGGACTTACGCCAATATCCTCATGTTCGAGCCGACCGGCCTGTCGGCGTCGTCCTACACGATCAACGGGTCGAATGGGCACCAGCTCAACGGGCTCATCTACCAGCCCAGCCGCAACATCACCTTCAACAGCCAATCGAACCTCACGGCCGAGAACTTCACGCTCGTCGTCAAGACGCTCATTCTCGACACGCTTACGTGGAATTTTGGCGCGTCGCCCAAATCCGTCTCGTCGGCGGGCACGACCACGACAACCGCCGTGCGGTTGACCAAATAGAGGCCCGAGTTTCGAGAGCGCTCAATCCCGCATGGCCACCGATTCGAGACAGGCATGCGTGACGCCTCTGATCGGCCCTATCTGACTGGTCCGATCAATTCCACTACCTGTTCGGCTCGCCCTTTTCCTGGACGGTGTGGCTGTTGGCCAGATTGATCTCACGCAACGCTCGGTCCTCGCGACCAATCTATCGTGCGCCGGTGCGGTTCTGATTGGGGCAGTTCATGAAACCGAGCGGTTTCGGGTCCATTGTCGCAGCCTGCGCGCTGGTCGCGCCAGGACTGGCTCACGCCCACTCGGGCATTCACATCGCAAGTTTCACGGCGGGCGTCGCGCACCCATTGACGGGTGGGGACCACCTGCTGGCAATGATATCCGTCGGAATCTGGGCCGCATATCTCCACGGACGCGCGCGATGGGTCGTGCCGACCTCCTTTGTGCTTCTCGTCGTCGCTGGCGCGCTTATCGGGGCCGCTGGCGTCGCCATGCCGGCCTACGAATATGCAATCGCCATGTCGGTCGTCGTCCTGGGGCTGTTGATCGCCTTGCAGGCGCGGGCGCCGGCCGTTGCCGCTGCGGCGATCGTTGTGCCCTTTGCGCTTGCCCATGGATATGCGCATGGGGTGGAGGCGGCCGCCCATGGCGGGCTGCTCGCTTTTGGTTGCGGATTCATCCTGTCGATGGTCGTCTTGCATCTGGCGGGGCTGGCGCTCGGCGCTGTGTCGGCGAGTCGACCTGCGGGACGGTACGCGGGCTACGCGACCGCCGCCGCCGGCGTCTATTTTGCGTTGGGCGTGTGACAACAGGACAGCCGGAATGTGCATGGGCGCGCCGATGGTCGTTGTCGAGAGCGACGAAATGTCTGCCGTCTGCCAGCGCGGCGCGGAAACGCGCCGGATCAGAATGGCCCTTCTCGGCGCGCAACCGCCGGGGACTTCTGTACTCGTGCATCTGGACACGGCCATTCGGGTCTTGACGGCCGACGAGGCGCGGCTGATCGATCAGGCGCTGGAAGGTCACGCGGCCGCCCTTCGCGGGGAACCGTTCGAACATTACTTTGCCCACGTGAATCCGCAGGCGCCGATCCTGTCCGAATTGCCGGCGCAACCGGTTGTCGAAACTGCATCAGACCGGGGCGCGCGGCGCGGTCCGTCCGAGCATTGACTGGGGTCAAGGCGCGCAGAGCGAACTTTCAGCAAAGTTTCGGCTGGCCACTCGGCGCTCGGACCGATCCGGGCGCACGGAGCGCGAGAACCGTATGAGCCTGGCGCCAAGAATGCGCATAGAGCTGACCGTGGCGTCAAACCGCGTGAGCCATGTTGCGATCGCGCAGGGAGGCCTGACGCCAGCAGCCGCGCTCCTCGGGCTTCAGGCCGACCAAGCGCTCGAGCGCGCGCCAATGCTCTACGCGCTGTGTCCCGTCGCGCAAAAATTTGCGGCCGAAGGCGCGATCGCCGCCGCGCGCGGCGAAGCGCCGTTGGAGGATCGTCGGCGCGACATGGCCCTTGTCGCCGAGAAATGCCGTGAAAACCTGCGCGCGCTGGTTCTCGACTGGCCGATGCTGGCTCCCGACGCCGGGACTCTCGCGACACTACGTGCGGCGCTGGCGGCGACGGCGAGCATTGCAGAGCTGGCGCCGGGCAGGATCGAACAGCGGATTGAGGCGCTCCGCGCCAGCGTCGATGCTTTGGGCTTTGCGAAAGACCCGCCGCCGGCCTCCACGTGGTTCGCGCGCCTGCGGCATTCGCTGGCGTCGAGGCTCGGCGATCTAGACGTCTTCGTCGAGCAGATTGACGACGAAGACATCTTTGCCGCCCTTGCAACCGGCCGCGAACCGCAACCGGGGCCGATGCGAGCCATGTCGCTGATCCGCCTCCTGCGCGCGCGCGGCGCGAGTATCGGCGCGGCGATCGCGCAGCTTGCGGCTCTCGTCTCGGGAGAGGTTGTCGAAGGCAGATGCAACACTCGCGCGCTCGCGCACAGGCGTGGCGCAGCGGCGGTCGACTCGCCGCGCGGGCGCCTGTTCCATCTGGTCGAACTCGACGCATCTGATTGCGTGCGTACGTACCGGACGCTTTCACCCACCGACCGGAACTTCGCGCCGGGTGGACCGCTGGCGCGGACCTTGTCGGGCCAATGTATCGGCGCAGGCGAGGCCGCCTCGCAGCGGGTCAAGCAGATCGTTGCAATGTATGACCCCTGCATGGAGGTCGACGCCAGCATCCGCGAGCTTGCCGATGCATGAGATGGCGCTGACCGAGGACGTTGTCGCGATCCTGGAAGATGAGCGGCGTCGACGCGCCTTCAATTGCGTGAAACGGGTGCGCCTCGAAATCGGCGCACTGAGCTATGTCGATGCGCGCGCTTTGGCCTTCTGCTTCGAGGCGGTGTCACGCGGCACGATCGCCGAAGGCGCGCGGCTGGAAATCGAGGCGACGCCGGGCGCGGGATGGTGCTTCGACTGTTCGAGGACGACGCCGTTGAGCGAACGGTTCGGGGCATGCGCCTATTGCGGCGGCCGCCGTGTAGAGATGACCGGCGGCGCCGAAATGCGCGTCAAGGAAATGGAGGTCGAATGATGTGCTCGGTCTGCGGATGCGGAACGGCGACGTTTGAAGGCGAGCGCAAGCCGGAACACCCGAGGCGCCACGCCCACCACGGTCAGCACGACCATATGCACGCTCACGACCACGATCATGCCGATGAGCACAATTACGCGCACGGCGTTGCTCACGCGCACGACCATGATCACGCGCACGATCACGGCCATATCCACGCGCATGGCCACACCCACGATTACGGGGCCGGCCCCGCCGGCGCGCATGCGCCCGGGCTTACGCAAGCGCGCATGATCTCGATTGAACGCGACATACTGTCGAAGAACGACGCCTATGCCGGAGAGAACAGGGCGCAACTCGCGCGGCGACGCATACTCGCGCTCAACTTCGTGTCCAGCCCTGGCTCCGGCAAGACGACGCTGCTGGTTCGCACGATCGAGGACCTGAAGGCCCGCTACTCCATTGCCGTCGTCGAAGGCGATCAGCAGACGTCGAACGATGCGGCGCGCATTCGCGCGACCGGCGCGCCGGCGATCCAGATCAATACGGGCAAGGGCTGTCATCTCGACGCGCATATGGTCGGCCATGCGCTTGAGCAGCTATCGTTGGAAGACGGCGGGCTGTTGTTCATTGAGAATGTTGGCAATCTCGTTTGTCCTGCCGCATTCGACCTCGGCGAAGCGCACAAGGTGGTCGTTTTGTCGGTGACGGAAGGCGAGGACAAGCCGGCGAAATATCCGGACATGTTCGCCGCCGCGGACCTGATGCTGCTCAACAAGGCCGATCTTCTGCCCCACCTCGATTTCGACGTCGGCGCCTGCCTGGCGGCGGCGCTGCGCGTCAACCCGCGCCTGCAGACGCTGGTCGTTTCCGCGCGAACCGGAGAGGGGCTCGCCGCCTTCTACGCCTGGATCGAGGCGCGCGCCGGCGGCGGGGCGCGCTGAGATGCAAGCCATGAAGGCGCAGGCTACGGACGGCGGCAAGCGTTTGCGGCTGCTCGTGCGCGGCGCCGTTCAGGGCGTCGGCTTCCGGCCCTTCGCTTACGGGCTCGCCCGGCGCCTCGCGCTCGGCGGGTTCGTGCGCAACGGCCCGGAGGGCGTTCTGATCGAGGTCGAAGGCGCACAGGCGGAGGCTTTCGCCGGGCTCCTGCGCGCGGAGGCTCCGCCGCTCGCCCGCATCGAGGCGATCGAGCGTCAGGACCTGTCGCCGAAAGGCGACCGGGTCTTCACGATCGGGGCGACGACGTCCGGCCCCGTCCGCACGCGCATTCCCGCGGATACCGCGACCTGCGATGAATGCCTCGACGACCTGTTCGATCCGTCGAGCCGCTTCCATCTTTACCCGCTGGTCAATTGCACGCATTGCGGACCGCGTTTCAGCCTCACGCGCGCCCTGCCGTATGACCGCGCGCAGACCTCCATGGCGGCCTTTCCGATGTGCGCCCGTTGCGCCGCGGATTACGCCGATCCGGCCAACCGCCGCTTCCATGCGGAGCCGATCGCCTGCCCGGACTGCGGCCCGCAGCTTTCGCACGCCATCGACGACATCGTTGCCGCCCTGCGCGAAGGGAAGATCGTCGCCGTGAAAGGGATCGGCGGCTATCACCTGATGTGCGACGCGCGGAACGACGAAACCGTGGCGAGGTTGCGCGCGCGCAAGCAGCGGGACGGAAAGCCGTTCGCTGTCATGGTCGCAAATGCGGCTTCGGTGGAAGCCGTCGCGCGCCCGACGGACCTCGAACTGCGCGCCGCCCAGTCGCCGGCCCATCCGATCGTGCTGATGCAGTCGCGCCGCAACCTGCCGGAAGCGGTTGCGCCGGGCTTGGCGCGGATTGGAATCATGCTGGCCTACACGCCGCTGCACCATCTGATCTTCCACGCCGCGCAGCGAGCGTTTTCACGCTCGGCCTTGTACGATCTTGTGCTGGTGGCCACGAGCGCCAATCCCGGCGGCGAACCGTTGATCGGGGACGATGCGGAGGCGCGCGAAAGGCTCGGCGGCATCGCCGATCTCATCGTGTCGCACGACCGCGAGATCGTCACGCGCCTCGACGATTCCGTGGTCCAGACGATCGACGGGGCGCCGGCGTTCATCCGCCGTGCGCGCGGCTATACCCCCGATCCGATCGATCTCGGCGCGGACGGGCCGGTCGTGCTCGCCTGCGGCGGCCAACTGAAGGCGACAGTGACCCTGACGCGCGGCCGAGAAGCTTTCGTGTCGCAGCATGTCGGCGATCTCTCCGACATGGAGACGTTCCGCTTCTATCGCGAAACGATCGATCATCTGACCCGCCTGCTCGACGTCGCTCCCGAAGCCGTAGCCTGCGACATGCACCCGGATTACCTGTCTACGCGATACGCGGAGGAAACAGGCCTGCCGCTGGTGCGCGTCCAGCACCATGTCGCCCATGTCTCCTCCATTGCGGCGGAACACGGCGTGAAGGGTTCGATTCTCGGCGCCGCGCTGGACGGGCACGGTTACGGCGCCGATGGCGCCGCCTGGGGAGGAGAACTCCTGCGGGTCGACGGCGCCTCCTGGGAGCGGCGCGGCGCGCTTGCGCCGCTGATGTTGATCGGCGGCGACCGGGCGGCGCGCGAACCCTGGCGCATGGCGCTTGCCGCTTGCGCTGCGACGGGACGAATGTCCCGCGCCGAAAGATTTGCCGGGCCTGCGGAAAGGACGACGCTCGCGCGCATGATCAAGGCCGGAAAGGAATGGCCGCCGACGAGCAGTCTCGGCAGGCTGTTCGACGCGGCCGCCGGCCTTCTGCTGCCCGACGCGCGCCAGGACCACGAGGGCCATGCGGCGATGCGGCTCGAGGCGCTGGTCGAGCGTCCGCGGCTGCTGCAAGGCGGCTGGCGGTTGGAGGGCGGCGCGCTGGATTTCTCGCCGCTGCTCGGCTTCCTCATCGACGAGACGCCGGAAGCGCGCACGGGCGCGGAACTGTTTCACGGCACGATCGCCGCGGGGCTCGCCGACTGGATCGCCGCCGACCATGCCGCCGTCCCGGGCGCACGCATCGCGCTCGGCGGCGGATGCATGATGAACCGCATCCTTGCCGAAGATCTTTCCGCGCGGCTGCGCGAAAAGGGTCTCGACGTGCTGCACGCCAGGGCCGTACCGGCCAATGACGGCGGGCTGTCGCTCGGGCAGGCGGCGGCCGCGCGCGCGCTTCTCGCAACAGGTTAAGCGATCCCATGTGCCTTGCCATTCCCGCCCGAATTGTCGAACTGCTCGACGACAACATGGCCCGTGTCGCGATCGAGAGCGTCTCCAAGGTCGTCTCGGTTGCGCTGGTGGAGGATCTCGCAGTCGGCGATTTCGTAGTCCTGCATGTCGGCTACGCGTTGAGCCGGATCGATCCGGAGGAAGCCGAGCGCACGCTGGCGCTGCTGCGCGAAGCGGGCGCGCTGCAAGAGGCTTCGCCATGAAATACGTGGACGAATACCGCGACGGGCGCGTCGCCCGGGCGATAGCGGCGACCATCGCCGCGGAGGCGATTGCCGATCGCTCGTATCGGTTCATGGAGTTCTGCGGCGGGCACACGCACGCGATTTCGCGCTACGGCCTCGAAGATCTTCTTCCGCGAAATGTGCGCATGATCCACGGCCCCGGATGCCCCGTCTGCGTGCTGCCTGCCGGACGGATCGACGAAGCCGTCGCGCTGGCGCGGCTGCCGGGCGTGACGCTCTGCACCTATGCCGATCTCATGCGGGTTCCGGCCTCCGGCGGCATGAGCCTGACCAAGGCGAAGGCGCAGGGCGCCGACGTGCGCATGGTCTATTCGACGCTGGACGCCGTCCGGATCGCGGAGACGGAGCCGGACCGGAACGTCGTGTTCTTCGCGATCGGATTCGAGACGACGACGCCGCCGACGGCGCTGGCGATCCTGTCGGCGCAGAAGAAGGGGCTGAGGAATTTCTCGGTCTTCTGCAATCATGTCCTGACGCCGCCGGCGATCGAGGCGATCCTGAGCGCGCCGCCGGAGCAGGGGCCTGGCGAGGTGGCGGTCGACGGCTTTCTCGGACCGGCGCACGTGTCGACGGTGATCGGCGCGCGCCCATACGAGCCGCTCGCTGCGGCCTATCGAAAACCTGTCGTGATCTCCGGGTTCGAGCCGCTCGACGTCATGCAGTCGATCCTGATGCTCGTGCGGCAGATGAACGAGGGGCGCGTGGAGGTCGAGAACCAGTACATCCGCGCCGTCTCGCGCGAGGGCAATCTGCGGGCGCAGGCGATCGTGGAAGACATGTTCGAATTGCGCGAAACCTTCGAATGGCGCGGGCTCGGCGAGATCGCTCGCAGCGCACTGCGCCTGCGCGAGGCCTATGCGGCCTTCGACGCCGAAAGGCTCTTCCCGGTCGCGCGCTCGCAGGCGCGCGACAATCCGGCGTGCGAATGCGGGGCCATCCTGCGCGGCGTCAAGAAGCCTGTCGAATGCAGATTGTTCGGGACGGCCTGCACGCCGGAAACCCCGATGGGCTCGTGCATGGTCTCGTCGGAAGGCGCCTGTGCCGCGCACTGGACCTATGGCCGTTTCCGCGAAAGCAACGCAGCGGGGGCGGTCCGATGACCGGCGCGCGGCGAACGATCGGCCGCAGGACCGATCTGAAGAACGGCCGGGTCGACATGTCCCACGGCGCAGGCGGCCGCGCGATGGCGCAACTCATCGCCGACGTCTTTCTTCCCGCTTTCGACAACGAATGGCTGCGCCGGGGCGACGACCAGGCCGTATTCGACGCGCCGGCCGGCAGACTGGCGATGACGACGGACGGCTACGTCATTTCTCCCCTGTTCTTTCCCGGCGGGGACATCGGGTCGCTCGCCGTGCATGGAACGATCAACGACATAGCCATGTCCGGCGCGCGCCCGCTGAAGCTGACGGCCAGTTTCATCCTGGAAGAGGGATTTCCCCTTGCCGATCTCAGGCGCATTGCCGATTCGATGGGCGCGGCCGCGCGCGCGGCTGGGGTGGCCATCGTAACAGGGGACACGAAAGTGGTGGAGCGCGGCAAGGCCGATGGCGTATTCATCTCCACCGCGGGCATCGGCGTCGTTCCTGACGGGCTTGCCCTGTCCGGCGATCGGGCGCAGCCGGGCGACGCCGTGATCGTTTCGGGTTCGATCGGGGATCATGGCGTCGCGGTCATGTCGTGCCGCGAGAACCTGCAGTTCGAGATCGACCTGCTGTCGGATTCGGCGGCGCTGCACGATCTCACCGCCGCAATGGTCGCAAAGGCCGGACCATCGTTGCGCCTCATGCGCGACCCGACGCGCGGCGGACTTGCGGCGACGCTGAACGAGATCGCGCATCAGTCGGGCGTCGGCGTGCGGCTGAGCGAGGAAGCGATACCGGTAAAGCCCGGCGTCGCGGCAGCCTGCGAATTGCTCGGCCTCGATCCCCTTCACGTCGCCAATGAAGGCAAGCTGGTCGCCGTCGTCGCGCCGGAAGCGGCAAAGGCGCTGCTCGCGGCCATGCGCGCCCATCCGTTGGGCGCGGAATCTGCAATCATCGGCGAGATCGTCGCCGACACGAATCGTTTCGTGCAGATGACCACGCGCTTCGGCGGCGGCCGCATCGTCGACTGGCTGTCCGGCGAGCAACTACCGCGGATCTGCTGACCTCAGACGATTCTGATCGAGGACAATTCATTCCCCTCGGGATCGGCGACATGCACCGCGCAGGCGATGCAGGGGTCGAAGGAGTGGATCGTCCGCTGGATCTCGATCGGCTGTTTGGGATCGGCGAGCACGTGCCTGTCCGCCAGCGCGGCCTCGTAGGCGCCGGGCTGGCCCTGCGGGTCGCGCGGGCCCGCGTTCCATGTCGAGGGGACGACCGCCTGGTAGTTCGCGATCTTGCCGTCGCGGATGACGATCCAGTGCGCGAGGCCGCCACGCGGCGCTTCCATGAAGCCGACGCCCTTCGCTTCCTTCGGCCAGGTCGAGGGCTCCCATTTCTGCGTGTTGTGGACCGCGACATCGCCAGCCTTGATGTTGGCCACGAGCGCGTCGAGCCAGCCCTTCATCTGGTCGCCGATGATCTTGGTCTCGAGTGTCCGCGCCGCGGTGCGCCCGAGCGTCGAGAACATGGCGGCGATCGGCAGATCGAGCTTCTTGAGCGCGTAGTCGGCGAGGTCCTTCGTCTCGCGGTGGCCGGAGGCGTAGAGCATGAGCACGCGCGCCAGCGGACCAACCTCCACGGGTTTGCCGCGCCAGCGCGGGGACTTCAGCCAGCTATACCCCTTGTCGACGTTGAGCTGATCGTACGGCGGCTTCGGTCCGTCATAGGCGAAGGTTGTCTCGCCCTCGTAGGGATGCAGGCCCTTGGCCTTGCCGCCCGAATAATCATACCAGGAGTGCGAGATGAATTCCTGAACCTGCGCGGAATCGTTGAGGTCGACCGGCTCGACATGCGAGAGGTCGCGGTTGAGGATCACGCCCGCAGGCAGGAGGCGCTTGGCCGGATTGGCGCTGCCGTCCGACGGGAAATCGCCGAAGGTCATGAAATTGCCGAGACCTTCGCCGCGCGCGAACCAGTCCTTGTAGAACGACGCGATCGCCAGCGTATCGGGAATGTAGACCTGATCGACGAAAGCCGTCATGCGCCCGATGATGTCGCGAACTTCCGAGAGCGCGACGATGTTGAGACTGGTTGCCGCAGCGCCGCCGCCGGTGGCGTTAGGGTCGGTCGACAGCGGCGTCGGCGCGCCGCCGACGAGGAAGTTGGGATGCGGATTCTTGCCGCCGAAGATCGCATGCAGCCGGGCGACATCGCGCTGCCAGGCGAGCGCCTCCAGATAATGCGCGACCGCCATCAGGTTGGCTTCCGGCGGCAGCTTGTAGGCGGGATGACCCCAGAAGCCGCCCGCGAAGATACCGAGCTGGCCGCCGTCGACGAAGCCCTTCAGCCGCTTCTGCACGTCGGCGAAGTACCCGGGGCTCGACTTCGCGTATCCCGAAATCGACTGCGCAAGCGACGAGGTCGCGGCAGGATCCGCCTTCAGCGCGGAAACGATGTCCACCCAGTCGAGCGCATGCAGATGATAGAAATGCATCACGTGATCGTGCACGTATTGCGCAGCGATCATCAGATTGCGGATCAGATTGGCGTTGGCCGGAATGTCGTAGCCGAGCGCGTTCTCGACCGCGCGGACCGAGGCGACGCCGTGCACGAGCGTGCAGACGCCGCAGATGCGCTGGGCAAAGCCCCAGGCCTCGCGGGGATCGCGGCCGCGCAGAATGATCTCGATGCCGCGCACCATCGTGCCGGACGAATAGGCGGCCTTGATCGCGCCGCTGGCGTCGGTCTCGGCCTCGATCCGCAGATGCCCTTCGATCCGGGTGATGGGATCGACGACGACGCGTTGTGTCATGGCTCAGGTTCCTGCGTTCAATCGGCGAGGTTGTCGGCCACGAGCTCGAGGAGGTTCTCGATCTTGCGGTCCCACTTGGTGTGCTTCGCGCCAAGGTCCAGCGTGATGCGGCATTGCCCGCAGGCGGTGACGAACCGGTCTGCGCCGGCGGCTTCCACCTCGCGCTTTTTCAGCTCGAAGGCCTTGTAGCGGATCGGGTCGGCGCGCGTGTTGGACACGACGCCGCCGCCCCCGCCGCAGCACCAGGTCAGCGCGCGATTATTCTCCAGTTCGCGCATCTCGAGGCCGAGCGCCGCCATGACCTCGCGTGGCGCATTCATCACGCCGCCGCGCCGCACGAGCTGGCAGGGATCGTGGAAGCTCGCCGTCTGGCCGATCGGCTTGACCTTGATCTTGCCGCTCGCCACGACCTCCTGCAGGAATTCCGTCATGTGGATGACGCGCACCGGCAGTTTGTCGTCATACCAGCGCGCCGCTTCCCATCGCGCCGCGCCATAGGCATGGCCGCACTCCGGCAGAACCAGCGTATGCGCGCCAATCTTCGCGGCGCAGTCGATGATCTTGCGGGTCATCGTCTCCTGAAGATCGGTGTCGCCGTTGAGATAACCGATGTTCGACGCCTCGAAGCCTTCCGAATGATAGGTCCAGTCGAGGCCGGCCTTGTTGAAAATCTTGGCGGCGTCGGCCAGCGCCTTGGTGTGGTCGGTCAGTTCCGCCGGCGCGACGGTGACGAGATAGTCGGCCTTGTCGCGGTCGATCTTCATGTCGACGCCATATTCCTCGCCGACCTCGCGGATGATGTCGGCGAAATCGTCGGCAGGCGTCGCCGGGCTTCCCCAAGCGCGGGCGGTGCGGTCCATCAATTGCAGACGATCCGGGATGAGCCCGGCCTTGAACATGCCGTGGCGCGCCTTCTTGATGAGTTCGGCGATGTCGATGCCCATGGGGCAGGCGAGCGTGCAGCGGCCGCACAGCGTGCAGGCGTCGAAGATCAGCCGCTCCCATTCCTCGAGCTTCTCCAGCGAGACGCTCGGCACGAGTCCGAACAGCCGGTAGACCGGCGCGAACGGCCCGGCATGGCGATGATAGGCCTGTTCGAACGGCTGCAGCTTGTTGATCGGCGTATAGGCGGGTTCCCCCGTCGCCACATAGAAGTGGCAGGCTTCCGCGCACATGCCGCATCTCACGCAGGCCTCGAGATGCGCGGCGGCGACGGCGCCGAACTCGCGCACGAAGCCTTTCATCGCCGCGTCGCGGCGCGCCTGGTCGCTCATATCGCCTTGAACGTCGTAGGGAACGCCGGCGGCCGTGGTCTTGGCTGTCATAGCTCGGCTCCCCTTTGTCCCATGCGCACGCCGGTCATGGCGCGCGAGAATACGAACATGAAAGCGTGCATCAGCTTTCCGAACGGGAACCAGACGAGGAAGGCGCAGATGCTGAGAATGTGCAGCGCCAGCAGCGTCTCGTAGCGCGCGCCGAGGTGGGCGGCGGCGAGCAGGCCGGTCAGCACCGGCAGAAACGTCAGCAGCCAGCTGATGTAATCGTCGGTGCGCGAGATCAGGCGAAGCACGGGGCTGCGGAGCCGGTGAACGAGGCCTGCAACCAGCGAGGCGATGGTGACGACGCCGATCGTATAGACGAGATTGCTCGGAAGGGCCGGCCAGGAAAGTCCCGTCATCCCCTTGATGAACAGGACATGCGGCGCGAACAGGAAGACGACGATCGCAAGGCCGATGTGCAGGATGTAGCCGTTCATGAAGGTGAACATGCCCGCCTTCTGAAATGGCTTGTGCGGCCACATCTTCACGACAATGCCCTTGAGCGCGGCCGCCACGGGCGAAGGCGCGCCCGCGCGCGGCTGCGCGGGAACGAGGCGCCACGGCAGCAGCAGCGCGCCGAAGAAGCGCCATGTCGCGCCGAGGACGAAGACGATCATCGCGACCTGGAGCGCTGGCCCGCGCGCGAATTCGAGGAGCGTCATTTCTTGTCTCCGTCGCTGGCGGCCTGTTCGGCCCCGTAGGAGGCCTGATGCCGGCGCGACGCCCAGGCCGCGCCGGCGCCAAGCGCCGCGCCGACGACAGCAGCGCCGGCGAGCGCAGGTCCCATCTCGCGAAGATTGGTCGAGAGCGGGCGATAGAACCCGCCCTGGTCCCAGAAGTCCGGCTCCGAACAGCCGAGGCAGCCGTGTCCGGACTGGATGGGGAAGGACACGCCGCCGTTCCATTTCAGCGTCGCGCAGGCGTTGTAGGTGACGGGGCCCTTGCAGCCGACCTTGTAGAGGCACCAGCCCTGCCGCGCGCCGGTATCGTCGAAGCCTTCGGCGAACAGCCCGCGTTCGTAGAAGGGGCGGCGATAGCAGCGATCGTGGATCGTCTCGCCGAAGAAGGCCTTTGGCCGGCGCAGGTGGTCGAGCTCCGGCAGCTTGCCGAAGGAAACGAGATAGGAGACGACTCCCGCCATCGCCTCCGGGATCGGCGGGCATCCGGGTATGTTGATGACGGGCTTGTCGGTGACGAGTTCGTCGATCGCCGCCGCCCCGGTCGGATTGGGGCGCGCGCGGGGAATGCCGCCGAAGGCCGCGCAGGTGCCCACCGCAATCACCGCGAGCGCGTCCTTCACCGTCGCGCGGAGCATGTCGAGATTCGTGACGCCGCTGATCGTCGAGTAGACGCCGCCGTCCTTCGTGGAAACGGCGCCGTCGACCACGACGACATATTTGCCCTTGTTCTCCGCCATCGCGGCTTCGCGCGCCTTTTCCGCCGCCTCGCCCGAAGCGGCCTGCAGCGTGTGGTGGTAGTCGAGCGAAATGAGATCGAAGATCAGGCTTTCCAGCGTGGGCGAGAAGGAGCGCGTCAGCGATTCCGTGCAGCCCGTGCATTCCTGAAACGAGAGCCAGATAACAGATTGCCGGCGCGCGTTCGCGAGGCCCTCGGCCAGCGCTTCGGCGGAGCCGGGCGGCAGCGCCATCAGCGCGCTCAGGTAGCTCGCATATTTCAGGAAGGCGCGGCGGGAGACGCCCCGCTCCTGGAGTATCTCGCCCAACGCCCGCGACTGGACCATGATGGCGCTCCCTTCACTGATCTCGTTGCGGCGGCCGAACGGCCGCGGCAAGACGCGCCGCCGCCGCCGCCATATCGGCCCGGTGACTCCGCAGGATTGCCGGAACGGCGCCGACCTCGACGCTCTCGCTCGCTGTACGGCCGCCTTCGCCCAGGTGACGAACGAACCAGACGCCCGAGAAGACGGTCTCCCAGACCTCCGAGCGGCCTGCGGATTCGATGGTGGCGAACACCTCGCCGCGGCCGAGGCGCTGTTCCAGTTCCGCGCGATCCTCGCTCGTCAGCGGCATGGCGGTCAGCTCGATCGGCGCGACGAGAGCGCCGCCTGCCGCCTCCGCGAGGCGTGTGGCGATTTCGGCGAGAACGGCTTCGGCCATGCCGGTCAGGCGAGGCGGCTCGCGATCGAGCGACGTGTTGGGGGCTGGCGCGCTCATTGCGTCCACCTCTGGATCAGGGCGATCGCCTCCGCGCAGGCGCGCGGCGCGGCCGCGGCGACGGCCGGAGTCGGCGCGAGGCCCCATCCCGTATGCTCCGGCTGGACGCCGACCAGCGCGCGGCGCTCGGGCAGGACGCCCGAAAGACGCGCGGCGCTCAGGATGTCGGCGAGACCGGCTTCATGCACCGTATTGGCGGCGCGTCCGGCCTGCGCGTCCATGTCGGGGCCGAGGAACACCCGCACGGCGCCCGGCGCCCCGGAAAAATGCGCGGCGTCCAGCACAATGAGCGCATCGGCGTCCTCCACGAGGGGAAGCAGGGCGAGCCCGACGGTGCCGCCGTCGCACAGCCGCGCCGCGATCGGCCGGTCGCGGAGCATGTCGAGCACGGCAGGCCCGATGCCGTCGTCGGTCAAGAGCCTGTTGCCCAAACCCAAGACCAGCAAGCCGCCGCCTCCGCCCATGCCAAGCATCTCCGGAATTCGTCTGCAAACATTTCCGTTCTTGAATGTGATGGATATGATTTGCATCAACAACGCATTTCCGGCGTCTCGCCGGAAACCGTCGCGCGTCCATACTGCCGCCGAGGCGGATCGCGTCGTGCGTTCGCGAACGCCGTGCGCGCGAGCGCGCTTGGTGGACGTGGAGCGAGAGAACAAAGCCGCGTAGCGAAACGCGCTCGCCTCTCGCTGTCTCTTGCTTCGGGGTTCGACCGTAGTTCATGGGCGTCCCTTCGCCGATGGAAAGGCGATGAGCCCTTGAATGGCGGTATCCATACCTGGCTTTTGCGGCCCGTCGTTCAGTCCGCCGTCCAGAAGCTGGGACGCCGCACGCGGATGATAGGTCACGTCGCAATTAGTTGCTTGTGATCACATTTGCAGATATGAATATGATGTCGGTTGGGCCTTGATCCCTGGGACGGTCGGCTCAGATCGACCCATCGAAAGCGACTTGATTTTTCAATCGTCGGAGCCTGGAGATGCGCAAACGCTGGTTGATGATTTCCGCCGGCTGCGTCGTCGTCCTCGCGGCGGCGGTCTTTGTGTATGTGCGGGCGTACAAGCCGCTCGACGTAAAGGTCGCCGAGATCGAGCGAAACGTCGAAGTGCGAGTCTTCGGGGTCGGTAGTGTCGAGGCCCAAGTCGTTTCCAGAATTGGTTTCCAGATCGCCGGGCGCATCGTTTCGCTTGCAGCCGATCAGGGCGATGTCGTCGCCGCCAATGCCGAACTTGCCACGATGGAAGACAGCGCCCAGCGCGCTCGAGTCTCCAAGGCCCAGGTCGCCAATGCGCAGGCGGAGGCGGCTCTCGCCAAAGCCAGAGCCAGCCTGCATCGTTCCGAGGTCGCAATTCAACAGAAGGCGACGATCAACCAGCGCCGGCAGTCCCTCGTCGGCAGCGGCGCCGTGGCGCGCGAGGTCGCCGACGACGCGCAGGCCAACGAAGCCTATGCGCGCTCCGACAATGAGGTCGCAAAGGCGGACGTACTGGTCGCTGACGCCGCCCGCAGGGATGTGGCGGCGTCCCTTGCGATCGAGCGGGTGACGCTGGACCAGCATCGGCTTGTTGCGCCGTTCGATGGCCGTATCCTGTCGCGCCTGAAGGAAGTCGGCACGATCGTCGCGCCCGGCGAAGCCGTCTTTTCGATCGTCGATCCGCGCAAGATCTGGGTTCGCGCTTACGTCGACGAGGCCTTGGCGGGCGGTCTGGCTGTCGGACAGACGGCCTACGTGCGCTTGCGTTCGGAAATGTCGCAGCGCGTCGAAGCGGAAATCGTTCGCATCGACGCCGAAAACGACCGCGTGACCGAGGAGCGTCGTCTCTACGTGCGCTGCCGCGCCTGCAACCCGCAGCATCAGGTTCGATATCTCGGCGAACAGGCGGAAGTGGAGATCGTGAAAGCCGTCATGCCGGAAGGCCTGTTTGTCCCATTGCGTGCGATGCAGGGCTTCGACGGCAGGTCCGCTCTGGTCTGGACGCTGAAGGACAATCGCCTCGGCCGGCGGCGCGTTGCGCTTGGCGAACGCCTCATGGACGGCCGCGTCGCAGTCGCTGAACCGCTTGCCGTGGGGGAACAGATCGTCGCCTCCGTGGACGCCAGCGGATTCCGGGTCGGGCGTCCGGCGCATGTCCGGAAAGGCGAACCAAAATGAATCTCGCCTGGCGCGATATCCGCCACAGCCCGGGACGGTTCATCCTCACATGCCTCGGCCTCTCGCTCCTGCTGGGCGTGGTGATGGGCATGACCGCGATCTATCGCGGCCTCGTCGCGGAGGCGCTCGGTCTCATCGACGTCGCGCAAGCCGACGTCTGGGTGGTGGAGGGCGGCAAGCGGGGGCCGTTCGCGGAGAGCTCGCGCATTCCCCGCGACACGCGCGACGCGGTCCTGGCTCACTGGGGCGTCGCCTCCGCTGGAGGCGTTGTCTATCAGAGCGTCGAAATCCCGCATCGCGGCGAGATCCTGCGCGCCTTTGTCATAGGGGCCGAAATCGGACGACCTGGCGGGGACTTCGCGCTCGTGCAGGGCAGGCATATTCTCAAGTCCCGTTACGAATTGCTCGCCGATCCGCGCACGGGCCTGCAACTCGGGGAGCAGGTCCGTATCGGACAAAACGCGTTCACTGTCGTTGGCCTGTTGAAGGAGTTGTCCAGTTCGGGCGGCGATCCGGTCATTGTCATGACCCTGCGCGACGCCCAGATCGTGCAATCGCAATTCGATCCGTCTGCCGTCCACCGGGATGCGGCGCGGCAAACGTCCGCAGCGGGCTCGACGGATCTCGTCAATGCGGTCATCGTCCGCCTCGCCCCGGCAAGCGATCCTGAGCATATCATTTCGTCGATCCGGCGCTGGAAGCATTTGAGCGCGATCTCGGCGGCGGAGCAGGAGGCGATCCTCACCCGATCCGTCGTCGACCGCGCCCGCAAGCAGATCGGCATGTTCACCGCGATCCTGCTCGTCGTGACCACGGTCGTGATAGGCCTGATCATCTACACGATGACGATGGACAAGAAGAAGGCGATCGCGACCCTCAAACTGATCGGCGCGCCGGACTCCTCGATCGTCAAACTGGTGCTTGAGCAGGCGCTCGCCCTCGGCGCTATCGGCTTCGTTCTCGGCGCAATCCTCATTCGCCTCGCCAAGGACTACTTCCCACGGCGTTTGGTGTTCGAATCCTCCGACACGGCGGCGCTTCTGTGCGTCGTCATGATGGTCGCGCTGCTCGCCAGCGTGATTGGCATACGTTCCGCGCTCAAGATCGACCCCGCCTCTGCGCTGAGCGGCTGATATGTCCAACGCCGTCCTGCCCGTCGTCGAGATCGCCCGCTTGTCGAAATCGTTCGGCGCCGGAGACGCGCGCGTGACCGCGCTGGCCGACGTCGACGTCATGATCACGACCGGAGAAGTCGTCGGCCTCATCGGGCCATCGGGTTCGGGGAAGAGCACGCTTCTGAATTGCATCGGTTGCATCACCGAACCGGATGAGGGCAAGATCCGCCTCGCTGGCCGCGAGATATTCGCAAACGGTTACAAGGTCAGAGATCTTCGTCGCTTGCGGCTGGAGCTGATCGGCTTCATTTTTCAATCGCACAATCTCCTGCCGTTTCTGCCGGCCTGGGAAAACGTCGCGCTCGTCTGTTCGCTGCTCGGCCAAGGCAAGAAAGACTCCCGCGATCGGGCGATGGAATTGCTCGACTATCTCGATGTCTCCCGCAGGGCGTTGGCCTACCCATCCGAACTTTCGGGCGGCGAGGCGCAGCGCGTCGCGATTGCGCGCGCGCTGGCGAATCGTCCGAGAATCATCCTGGCGGACGAACCGACTGCGGCGCTCGATTCCGAGCGCGCCGCCATCGCGATGGATCTGCTGCGCCGTGTCGCCCGCGAATTGGACACTGCGGTCATCGTAGTGAGCCACGACGAAAAGGTTTTCTCACGTTTCGATCGGATGCTGCATCTGCGCGACGGACGGTTGGAGCCGTAGCCACCGAGGCATTGCGGTCCGCGTCGCGGTCCTTCCGTTATCGATCCCGGCGGCGTTTCGAACGATGGCCTTCGGAGGACTGATAGATTCCGCCCTGATCCCAAAATCCCGGCTCGGTGCAGCCGATACAGCCATGACCCGACTGGATCGGGAAGGACGTCCCGCCGTTCCACTTCGTAGTCGCACAGACGCTGCGGGTCACCAGGCCCTTGCAGCCCAGATAGTACAGGCAATAGCCCTTGCGCGCGCCCTCGTCGTCGAAGCTTCTGGCGAAAAGATCACGCCGATAGAACGTCCGACGATAGCAACGTTGGTGAACCGTCGCGGGAAAGAAGGCGACCGGCCGCTTGTGGCGATCGAGTTCGGGCGGTTTGCCGAACGCCGCGAGATGCGCGAGCACGCCGGCGATGGCCTCGGGGATCGGCGGGCAGCCGGAGATATTTATGAGCGGCTTGTCTGAAACGATTTCCTCGACGCCGACGGCGCCGGTCGGATTCGGCACTGCCCCGGCGATGCCGCCGAACGATGCGCAGGTCCCGACGGCGACGATCGCCTTGGCGTCCTTGGCGATCATGCGCAGCATGTCGAGATTGGCGACCCCGGCGATCGTGGAATAGAGGCCGCCGTCCTTGGTGGAAACTGCTCCATCGACGACGAGGATGAATTTTCCGCGATTGGCCGCGATCGCCTCGTCGCGCGCCCGTTCGGCCGCCTCGCCGGACGCCGCCTGCAAAGTGTGATGATAGTCGAGCGAGATGAACTCGAAGATCAGGCTTTCGAGCGTCGGCGCGAATGAGCGCGCCAGCGACTCGGTGCAGCCCGTGCATTCCTGGAAGGACAGCCAGATAACCGGCTGGCGCGGCGCTGCGGCCAGACGTTCAGCCATCGCCGCGACGGCGCTCGCGGGAAGCGCCAGCAGCGCACACATGTAGCTGGAGAATTTCAGAACGGCGCGCCTGGAGATATTCGCGCTCGGCGCGCTGCTCTGTTCCTTGGTCAGGAGCGCCGACATGGCCGCCCCTCCTGTTCAATCGATCCGCGTTACCGTCTGCGACCCGGTCCGGTCGTACCGAGCGCAGTCGCGCACGCTGCGCTGACCTTTGCCTTGTTGGTTTCGAGGCATGCGCGGATTGCGCCTGCGCCGTGTTCCTTGCCGGAGCAGAGTTTCTCGATATCCTGCTGGCATGCCGCAGCCACAGGCCCGGCGCCAGGTTCAGGGCGTTGCGCCAGAGCCGGCAAGGCGAATGCTGCGCTCGCCGCAATCAAGCAGATTTTCAAGCACGGAAATCGCATGACCTGCCCCTGTGATTACATATTCTATTAACCGAATGTGTGTGCGTCGATCCGCGGTATCAATACGCCGCGGCGCCGTGACGCAGCAGGCCGCAATTACAGTCGATATGCCGGCGCTCGCATTGACCTCTTGCCGCGACGAGCTCGGTGGATTGACGCGCGGTTCGCCCGTCGACGACGAGCGCGTGACGGAATTGCTCGCTGCACGCAGGCAGGCTTCGACCTGATCCCGTATGGGCGGCGCATCATCGCGCCTGCTGAGAAGACAGCGGGGACAGGCGTGGGTCGCACCAGGCAAGACTCGCCCAGGGGCAGTGCTCGCGATTCGCCGTCTGCAACAAATTCGTCGCGCCGCGACGATCCCCCTGCGCCAGTCGCACGCTCGCCATCAAGGCCTTCGGCGCCGGCCTGTTGCGCAACCGTGCGAGGATTGCGTGCGTCTCCTCTGTGTCGCCTGCGTTCGCATGCGCCCAGGCGAGAAAGGCGAGCGAAAATCCGTCCTGGTTCGATGCGGCCGCGGCCTCGCGCGCAAACTTGACGGATCGAGCCGGCGCCCCAGCTTGAGCGGCCGCGACGCACCGCACGAGCAAGAGCAGCTCAATGTCCGGCCGCGCGCTCAACGCTGCAATCGCCAGTTCGTCCGCCTCTTCCCAATTTCCAAAATTGTCCGATGGCCGATTTCGCAGATGCGGTTCGGTTCTTCGTCGCAGTTGTCGCAAGGACCGTCCCGGGCTAGCATGCGGCAGACTAGATGCGAGGCAATACGCCATATCTATTTGATATGTGCTTGTTTGCTGACCCGCAGGTTCGGAATGATTGCGCTTGAGCAGGATATTCCTAAGCCATTCAAGCAAAGACAGCCTGAAGGCGGTTGAAGTCCGCGACTGGCTCGCGACGAACGGTTGGAGAGACGTCTTTCTTGACCTCGATCCAGCCGCAGGCATCGCGCCCGGAGAGCATTGGCAGAACGAACTGCGCGCCGCCGCCGATCGATGCGAAGCGGTGATCTTTATCGTTTCCTCGCACTGGCTCGCCTCGCCCTGGTGCTTGTCTGAATTCCTGCTGGCGAAGCAGCTCGGAAAGCGGCTGTTTCCCCTTCTGCTCGGCGTGCGGATCGAGGACTTGCCCTCCGAGATCGCGTCTGACCATCAGGCCGTTGATCTCGTACGCGATCCCGAGTGCTGGATCCGGCTCAAGGAGGGGCTCAGACGGGCGGGGCTGGACGCGACAAGCTTTCCTTTCGAGAAGGGCCGGCGCGCCTATCCCGGTTTCGAGCCGCTGACCGAGGACGACGCCGCAATCTTCTTTGGGCGCGAGGCGCAAGTCCTGCGCGGGCTCGACCGGTTGCGCCTGATGCGCGACGCGGGCGCCGAGCGCATGATGGTCGTGCTGGGCGCCTCCGGCGCCGGCAAGTCCTCGTTCGTTCGCGCGGGCCTGTGGCCGCGGCTGTTTCGCGACGACAGAAACTTCTGGCCGCTGCCGGTCGTGCGCCCCGAGCGCGCTGTATTGACCGGCCGTTCCGGCCTTTATGCCGCGCTCGAAGCTGCGATCGCAGACGCCAGGGCTGCACAAAGCCCGGACATCGCGCGGCTGCCGAAATCCAGAGCCGGCCTGGCGGCTGCATTCGCAAAGGGACTTACGGTCGCCGAACTTCTTGCGGCCTTGCGCAAGGCCGGCGCGGCGCGCGCAACCGCCGGACCCTCGATGGTCCTGGTCATCGATCAGGCCGAGGAATTGCTGAACGAGGAAGGCCGCGCCGAGGCTCAGGAGTTTCTCGCCTTGCTCGCAGCGGCGCTCGCCGCGGAAAAGAGCCTGTTGGTGGTGCTGGCGATCCGATCCGACGCCTATCCGCGGCTTCAGGCTGAGCCTCTTATCGCAGCGGTCGGGCGCGAACCTTTCGATCTACCGCCGATGCCGGAGGGCTCGCTCCGTCTGATCATCGAGGGGCCGGCGCATTTCGCCAACCCGCCGCTTGAGATCGAGCCTGCGCTGGTCGAAGCGCTGATGGCCGATTCGACCGGGCAGGACGCGCTGCCGTTGCTCGCCTTCACGCTGCATCGCCTCGCGCGCGATTACGGAGCCGAAGGCAAGATCGAATTGGCGCATTATCAGGCGAGCGACGGCGTGCGCGGAGCCATCGGCGTTGCGGTCCGCGAGGCGCTTGACGACGGGCGCCGCCGTCGCATCCTGCCCGCCGAGCAGAGCGAGCTCGATGGGCTCTTGCGCAGCGCCTTCGTGCCGCATCTGGCGCGCGTCAATGAGGCCGGCGAATTCGCGCGACGCGTCGCCTATGCGGCGGAACTGCCTACGGCCTCGCGGCCATTGGTCGACCTCCTCGTCGAGGCGCGATTGCTGACGCGCGATAAAGACGACAAGGGCGAGATCGTCGAGGTGACGCATGAGGCTTTGTTGCGGGAATGGCCGCTCCTGCGCTCCTTCCTCGAGCTTGATCGCGAATTTCTGGTCGGCAAACGGCAGCTCGCCGAGGACATGGCGATATGGGAGCAGGCTCCTGCCGCATCCAAGGACGACGCCCTTCTGACAGGCCACCGACTAGTCCGCGCCCAGCATTGGGCGCTGGAACGGGCAGCGCAGGATCTGTCCGAACCGGAGCGGTCTTTCATCGCTGAAAGCCTGCGTGTCGCCGGCGCCAAACGGCGCTGGCGCAATCTGATCGGCGCCACAGCGGTCGCTGCCTTGGCGATTTTCTCGGCGCTTGCCTTATACAACTGGATCGATGCGCGGCAAGCCGCAACGGCCGCCGCGCTCAACGAACAACGTGCGAGAACCGCGCAGGAAGCGGCGGAAGCGAACGCAAAAACCGCCGCGGCCAACGAGTCGAAGGCCCGAAGCGCCCAGTTTCATGCACAGCGGCAGGATTCTCGGTCGCTGGCGGAGGAATCGCTGCGGGCGACACAGCAGGGCGATTCAATGACCGCCATGCGAAGCGCGCTCGCCGCCCTTCCGGGCAATTCTCTCGCGCCCGACCGTCCTTACGTGGCGCACGCCGAATATGCGCTTGCCAAAGCCTGGTCGGCTACTCGGCTCGAACAGGTCATTACGGGATCGAATGATCGCGTAAACCACGCATCCTTCGATCCATCCGGAACGCATGTCGCGATCGCCACACGCGACGGCTTTCTCAAGACGTATGATTTGATGGCGGCAAAGGAGGCGCATTCTTCGTACGAAAATCGTTCGGCGGTCTACAAGGCTGTGTTCAGCCGGGACGGCAAGAAGCTCGTATCGACGCACCAAGATCCGCCGTCCGTGATGGTGCGAGACGCCGGAAACGGCGCCATTTTGCTCGACCAGCGCGTTTCGACGCCTCCAGGCAACGTAGGTATTTCAGAAGACGCAAGCTCGATTGTCATCGCAAGTTATAATGGCGATACCCGTCCGTACGTCCTCGACGTCGCAAAAGGATCGAAGCCGAGGCCGCTCGAATTTCCGAACGCCGATAGGAGCGGGGCCAAGGACCTGGAGGTCAGCGCCGATGGGAGGCTTGCACTTCTGGTTGGCTATTCGGGCTTTTGGGTGTGGCGTTTGTCCGATGGACAGTTGCTCGCCTATTCCCAAGATAAGAAACCTGACAAGCCGGAAAAGCAGTTCGTCGATCTGACCAAATACGAAAGCGAGGAATCGATCGACCTCGTAACTCTTCTGGTTGACGGCGGCAGAATTGCCATCGTCGGCAAGAAGACGGTCTATATTGTCGATGCAGCCACGGGCCGGGTCGACTTGTCGTGGAAATTTGCGGACGAGTGGGTCGTCGGGAACAAATTTGCACTGATGCTGCCCGACAACCGCCTGGCGCTGACAAGAGATGCGACGACCGTTGTCGTCTACTCCCTTGCGACCGGCGCGCAGACCGCAACTCGCACGTTTCCGAGCAAGATCATTTCGGCGACAAAGGGCGACGACGGGACGCTAGCCTTCCTGACGGAAGACAATATCGTCAACGTCTGGTCTGCGAACATCGAGACCCGCTTCACCGCGCCGCCGGGCGCGCGGCTAATAGAAATGTCTGCCGCCGGCGACAAGCTGATCGCGTATGGCGGCAAGGAAATCTGGCTTTGGAACGTCAACGAGGACGGGTTGCGCCTCAGCATCGCCGACAAGTGGCGAGCCGTCGCGATCGACGACAGGGCCGCGCATGCGATCCTGATCGGCGCCCAGGACGAGAGCAAGACGGCGCTGTGGAGCGCCGCTTCGGGGCTTGTCGAAGCGCCGGCACTCGGCGACCTCGCGATCGACCGATGGTCCGCGGTCTCCTTTTCGCCGTCGGGGCGCTGGCTAGCTGCGCGACGCGCCTTCTCCGCGACCGAGGATGCCGATACGCTTCAGAACACCGGGAGGATACTCAAACGCCTCGTGAAGCAGACCGGCAGGAACGAAGAAATCTCGGTAAAGCCGAAGGTTGCGCTTGACGCGATTGCGCTCGTCGACACCGAGCGCGGGAGTATCACGCATGTAATGATTGACGAACGTCCTGCGTCAAAGCGATCGCGGAAGCTGGCGTTCGTGACCGACGACGGCCTGATCGTGGCGTTGATCGCAGACGATTATGTCGACGACGGAAAGGAGAAGCGGACGTTTGCGGAGATTTGGCGCTCCGGCGCGCTCTATCCAGCCCTCAGTCTTGAGCAGGATGGAGGGGATGGCGTTCTTACTCTCTCGGCCGACCAAACCACACTTGCGCTTTCCACAAAGATGAAGGGCGGGCGCGGCGGGCGAACGTCGCTCTGGACGCTCTCGACAGGCGCACTCGTCGCCCGGTTCGAAAAAGAAGCGAACGCAGCCGATAACGGCCGTGCCGCGGCGCAGCGCGGCGATCGCCTCCTGCTGGGCGGCGCGCCGGAACTCGTCGACCTATCGACGGGCCGCTCGGTCGGGCAGATTGCGTCGGCGGCGCGAGGGGTGCGCAAGGTCGTCATCTCGGAAGACCAGACACGGTTGCTTGTCGATCACGAGGGGACGACGTCGAGCACGCTTTGGGATCTTGATCGAGCGAAACAAATTCCGCTGGTTGCGGGCGTTACGCCGGCGTGGGCCTATTCGAGCTTCACGAGCGACGGCCGGCGCGTGCTGACCCGCAGCCGCCGCAATGACAAGAGCCAGGATCTGACGATTTATGACAGCGGCACGGGTGGGCTCGTACGCAACATCCACTTTCCGGGCGAACTTCTCGATTATTACGGGGGCGCCACGGGTCGCATGGTTGTCGCGCAGACCGGCGCCCGGTCCATCGAAATCCACGATGGCGATGGCGCCGCGGAGCCGCGGCGCATGTCATTGCAAGCGACCTTGCGTCGCTGGCGCTTCACTGGGTCCGACACTCGGCTTGTGACCGCCGACGAGGCGGGCCATCTCCAGATCTGGGACTGCGCGACCGGGGTTCTGTTGAAGGAAATTTCAGGGATCGACCCGGTCGATCCGCTCGGCAGCGCGTCGGAGGAGGGCTTTGGCCTTCCTGTCTTGCTGGCCGACGGCGCCGGCGTTGTCCTTGATACGGCGACAGGCGCGACGATCTGGCGCTCTCCCGACGATCTGAGACCGACGTCCATGGGGCTCGCGCCAGGCGGTGCAAGCGTCCTCGTTCAAGACAGCCGAACTGTGAGACTTTTCTCGGTCGCCGACGGCGCGCTGATCGCTGCGGCGCCTTTGCAAGCCGGCGACACGGTTTTCTCCGCCTTCAATCCGGATGGAGATCGCCTGCTGGTCTACGTGAGGAGCGCAACGCGGTTCGCGCGTCTGTTCGATATCCCGGCGAGGAAGGAGATTGCGAAGTACGACGACGTCGTGATGGAGGCGGAGTCGCGCGGAGGGAAGATTTTCGCGATCGCGGCCGGAAAGTCGGTCAAGATCTACGATTTCAGGTCAGGCGAACTGGCGCGCGAGATTCCCTTCGATGAGGTCGTGCGGAAGATCGAGGTGAGCGCAGGCGGCGGCGCTCTCGCCGTGGCGACGAACGATTCAAAGTTGCACGTTGTCGACCTTTCTTCGAGCAAGCTCGTCACTGTCGCCGCCTTGCGACAAATCCCGAGATGGTTGCACTTCGCTGCGCGGGATTCGAGGCTGCTGGTCTACGAAGAGAGCGGCAACCTCTCTCTGTTCGATGCGCATTCTCCCGTCGTCGTGAGCTCGTTCGAAGTCGACTGGTCGTTGGCGCAGGGCGAATGGCAATCGTCGTTCAGCCCGGACGGAACGCTGTTGGCGACGCGCAGCCCCGACAATTACATCCGAATTTTCCGGACGTCCGACGGCGTCCGGGTCACGGAATTCAATTGGGATGACAATATATTCGCAGGCATGGCGTTTTCTGCTGACAGCCGGCGCCTCGTTCTCGTCACCCGCAAAGGCCGAGTGTTGCAATGGGATGTCGCGACCAACAAGGCCGCAGGGACAATTCAACTCGACCGTGAGTATTCCAACTACCGAAAAGTCATTCGCGCGACCTCGGATCCGACGCAGATGGTAGTGGTGGACGACAAGGGAACCGTCGACCTGTTTTCGCTCAATTCGACCGACGTCCGAACCTTCCGCGCAACCGAGCCGGACTCGAGCAAGCGCGCTGTGCTGTCGCCCGACGGCGCGCTGCTCGCCACGCTCGGCGGCAATAGCAAGCTCGGGCTATGGCACGTTGCGACCCGCCAGCTATTGCTGGAAGTGCGCCCGCCAGACATGAGCGTCTACAGCGATACGATTTTGTCGTTTGCGCCGGACGGCCGCTCAATCGCATTGACGAACGTAAACGCCGCCGGCGCCTATTTGTTACGGGCGCCCAAGATCGGCGACGAACTGACGGCAGCCGCGAAGGCCTTGTTGACGCATTTCGGATCTCCGGCGCAGTCCACTGTGCAACCCAGGGCATGGAAACTGGGGATTTACATGATTGACGCGCCGCCCGATGCAGGATCGGACGCGCCCGCCGGCGCGCGGATAACGGAAGTCGCCAGCGACAGCCCCGCCCAGGCGGCCGGTCTGCGAGTCGGCGACATCATCGTCGGGATCGACGGACAGCCCGTGAAGAACAGCGCCGAGGCGGCGGCGATCGTGAAGCAAGCGGGAGCGATGTTACGGGTGGCGTTTCGTCGAGGCGAGAAGCAGGCGAGCGTTCAAGCTATCCTAGGAGATTAGCGATCGGATGCAGGCGCCGACGCGAGCGGAAACCGACTCGCTCGAAGTTCTTCCAGCTTTGAATTGATATTGGCCGGTTAGGCCGAAACCGGATCAGGTCGCCTGCACGCGCTCGTCCGGCATATGCTGTCCCGGCGGCGTCTTGCTTCGGACGCATTCGGCAGCTAGACGGTTTTCATGGCTCGGCGATCGGCGTCATCACGAATCAGACTGCTTGCGCGGCAGATGTGCGCGCTTTTCGTCGCGGTCGTATTCGCTTGCGGCGTCTTCGGCCATGGCTTCGACGAAGGGACGAGCGAGCATGCATCGTCGTCTTCAGTCTTGGCGCTGACAGCGCCCGCCGCAGTGCACGGCTCGCCCGCCGACGCTCTCTGCGGCCACGTTCACAGCGAACATCACCAGCTCGCGCCCTGTCATCTTCAGCAGGGCGGCGTTCAGCGCCACGCAAAACGCGTGGTCTATGCGTCATTCAACGCCCGCGCGGCAACTTATGAAGCCGCCCCTCCGCACGGCCCGCCCAGGGTCTGAGGCCATCGTCCTCCCTTTGCGGAGTTCGCGCGCCTCTCGGCGCAACCCCTGCCTATGATCGCCGACGCGCTGCCGTAAAGCGCCGTCGCGCCGCCGTGGATTCAAGACCGTGCGCAAATCCCTCATAGTCGAGGCCGTTCTGGCCTCCGTCCTCCTGTGCCTTTTTCCCGTTGTATCGCTCGCCGCGTCGAAACCTGCGCACGGCGATCACGCCGAGCACAGCCATGCCGGCAAGGATGACCGCAGGCACGCGCCAGCGAAGCCCGGCGACGTTCGCAATCATGGCAAGGGCGAGACGGCCAATAAGGACGTCAGGGCGGATCACGATCATGACGAGAAGGGCCTTGAAGATCATGGCGATCTCGCAATGAGCCCGGCGCAGGTCGAGGCCGCGCGCATCGAGGTCGGCGCTGCCTCGTCTGGCGCAATCGCGCAGAAGCTCGCCGCCCCCGGACTGGTCATGGTCGATCAGGATCGCCTCGCGCGCGTGCCTGCCAAAGTCGCTGGATCGGTCGCACAGTTGCACAAGAAGCTTGGCGACCGGGTCGAGAAGGGCGAAATTGTCGCAATCCTCGACAGTCGCGAGGTTGCCGACGCCAAGAGCGAATTTCTATCGGCCTCCGTCGCCTTCGATCTTCAGAAGACGCTTTTCGACCGCACGCAAATTCTCTGGGACAAGAAGATAGCGACCGAGCAGGCCTGGTTGCAGGCGCGCGCAACCTACGTCGCGACGGAGCTTCGCGTCGGGCTGGCGCGCCAGAAACTCGTCTCTCTCGGTTTCGACGCGCAGACCATCGCCGCGCTCAAGCCAGGCGCGTCGCCGGACCTTCGCCAGTATCCGGTTCAATCCCCGATCGCCGGGCGCGTGATCGAACGGAAAGTGGATATCGGCGCGGCGGTTGGCGCCAACAACGATCCGTCCGAACTCTACACCGTGGCGGACCTCTCGAGCCTCTGGGTCGATCTCTCGGTGCCGATGGCCGACCTCGACAAAGTGCGCGAAGGGCAGGCCGTGGCCATCTCGGCGCCCGGCGGGCGCGAGGCGCGCGGGCGCATCGTCTTCATCGGCCCCGTGCTCAATCAGGAGACGCGCGCGGCGCGCGTTCTCGCCAGCCTGCCAAACCCCGATCTCGCCTGGCGACCGGGGGCCTATGTCGCGGCCAGGATCGATCTGACGCCTGGTCCCGCCGCTGTGCTCGTGCCGCGCGGCGCAATCCAGACGATTGAAGGCAAGCCTGCCGTATTTGTGCGGACCGACAGGGGGTTCGAGCGGCGGTCCGTGAGGCTCGGCAAGGCCGATGGCGACCGTGTGGAAGTGGTCGACGGCCTGACGGAGGGCGAGAAGATCGCCGCCACCAACACGTTTCTGCTGAAGGCGGAGCTCGGCAAGTCCGCAACCTCGCACGATCACTGAGGTCCAGATGGTCGCGCGCATCCTCGCCCTTTCCGTGCACCATCGCTGGTCGGTGGTATTTTTCAGCCTGATGGCGGCCGCCTTCGGCGGCTGGTCGCTATCGCGCCTGCCGATCGACGCCGTGCCTGATGTCACCAACAATCAGGTGCAGATCAACACGACCGCGCCGTGGCTCTCTCCGCAGGATATCGAGAAGCAGGTCACGTTTCAGATCGAGACGGCGCTGGCCGGCACGACCGGCCTTGAATACACGCGCTCGCTCTCACGCAATGGCTTCTCGCAGGTCACGGCCGTCTTCACCGACACGACCGACATCTATTTCGCGCGGCAGCAGGTCAACGAGCGGCTGCGCGAGGCGCGCGCCACCCTGCCTGTCGGCGTCGAGCCGCGTATGGGGCCGATCTCGACCGGTCTCGGTGAAATCTACATGTGGACGGTCGCCTTCGGGCCGAAGCCGGCGCCGGGCGCGCCGGAGCAAGCGTCCGGCTGGCGCAGCGACGGAAGCTATGTGACGCCGGAGGGCCAGAAGCTCGCGACCGAGATCGAGAAGGCCGCCTATCTCCGCACTGTCCAGAACTGGATCATTCGCCCGCAGGTGAAGACCGTTACGGGCGTCGCCGGCGTCGACTCCATCGGCGGTTACGAGAAGCTGTATCAAGTGCAGCCCGATCCCGACCGGCTCGTCGGGCTCGGCCTGTCTTTCTCCGACATCGCCGCGGCGCTCGAGGCCAATAACGCAAACCGCGGCGCAGGATATATCGAACGCAACGGCGAGGGCTATGTCGTGCGCGCGACTGGCCGGCTGGAGACGATCGAGGATGTACGGGAGGTGGTCGTCGCCGCGCGCGCGGGCGTGCCGATCCGCGTGAAGGACATCGGCGTCGTCGCCATCGGCGCGGACCTGCGCACGGGCAGCGCCAGTGCCAATGGCCGGGAAGTCGTTGTCGGCACGGCGCTGATGCTGATCGGCGGCAACAGCCGAATGGTGGCCGCCGCGGTCGACGCCAAGATGAAGGAGATCCAGCGGACGCTGCCGCCGGATATCGCCGTGACGACGGTCCTGAACCGGACGCAGCTCGTGGACGCCACCATCCAGACCGTGACGAAGAACCTCGCCGAGGGCGCGCTCCTCGTCATCGCCGTGCTGTTCCTTCTGCTCGGCAATATCCGGGCGGCGATTATCACGGCGCTGGTCATTCCCTTCGCCCTGCTGATGACCTTCGCCGGCATGGTCGAGACGCGAGTCAGCGCCAATCTCATGAGCCTCGGCGCGCTCGATTTCGGCCTGATCGTCGACGGCGCCGTCATCATCGCCGAGAACACGCTGCGCCGCCTCGCCGAACGACGCCGCGAACTCAAGCGCGATCTCAACCGCGCCGAGCGACTGAGCGCGGTGATCGGGTCGGCTCAGGAGATGATCAAGCCGTCCGTGTTCGGCCAAGCGATCATCACGCTGGTCTATGTGCCGCTCCTCACCTTCACGGGCGTCGAGGGCAAGATGTTCCAGCCGATGGCCGTCACCGTCATCCTCGCGCTGCTGTCGGCCTTCGTCCTGTCCCTGACCTTCGTGCCGGCGCTGATCGCCATCGGCGTCGCGGGCGCGGTTGAGGAAAAGGAGAACCGGCTGATGTCGGGGTTGCGCGGGCTGTACGAGCCGGCGCTGCGACTGGCGATGCGCGCGCCGGCGGCGACGGCGATGGCCGGCGTTCTGCTCTTTGCCGTGGCGGCGCTCTTGTTCACGCGGCTCGGTCAGGAGTTTATCCCGACGCTGGACGAGAAGAACATCGCCATGAACGCGCTGCGCATACCCAGCACGTCGATTTCCCAGTCGCAGGCGATGCAGCTCGAGATCGAGAAGGCGATCGCGCGCTTTCCACAGGTTGCGACAGTCTTTTCGAAGACGGGCACGGCGGAGGTCGCCTCCGATCCGATGCCAGCGAATGCATCGGACACGTTCATCATTCTGAAGCCACAGGATCAGTGGCCCGACCCGAGAATGACGAAGTCCGAACTCCAGGAACAGATCGGCGCCGCTGTCGCGGCGCTGCCGGGCAACAATCTCGAATTCAGCCAGCCGATCCAGATGCGTTTCAACGAGCTGCTGGCGGGCGTGCGCGGCGACATCGCGGTCAAGGTATTCGGCGACGAGTTTGAACCGATGGCCAAGGCGGCGAACCAGATCGCCGGGATCATGCGGGCAACGCCGGGCGCCGTCGATGTGAAGGTCGAGCAGACGAGCGGTCTGCCGTTCCTCGATATCGCCATCGACAAGGCGGAAGCCGCCCGCCTTGGACTGACTGTAACGGCGGTGCAGGACGTGATCGGCGCCGCCATCGGCGGCCGCGAAGCTGGCTTCGTGTTCGAAGGCGACCGGCGCTACTCGATCGTCGTGCGCCTATCCGAGAACGCCCGGCGCGATATCGACGCGCTGGAAAATCTGCCGGTTCCGCTGCCAGGCGCAGCGAACGGCCGGGCGCCGAGCATCCTCCTCAAACAGGTTGCGCGGTTCGAGCAGCGCGAAGGTCCGAACCAGATTTCGCGCGAGGACGGTAAGCGCCGCATGGTGGTCACGGCGAACGTGCGCGGTCGCGACGTAGCCTCCGTGGCGCAAGATCTGCAGGGCAGGGCGCAGGCGGATGTGCGACTGGCGCCCGGCTACTGGATCAAATGGAGCGGTCAATTCGAGAATCTCGCGGCCGCTCGGCAGCGTCTGATGATCGTCGTTCCCGCCTGCTTCCTCGCGATCCTGTTCCTTCTCTACGCGGCGCTTGGCTCGCTGCGAGATGCGCTTCTGGTGTTCACCGCAGTGCCGCTGGCGCTCACCGGCGGTGTGGCCTCGCTGTGGCTTTCAGGCATGCCGTTCTCGGTATCGGCCGCTGTCGGCTTCATCGCGCTCTCGGGCATAGCGGTGCTGAATGGCCTCGTCATGCTCAGCTACGTCAAGCAGCTGCGGCTGGAAGGTCTGCCGCTGGTCGAAGCAATCCGCACGGGCGCGCTGACGCGCCTGCGACCCGTCGCCATGACGGCTCTCGTCGCCGCGCTCGGCTTCGTGCCGATGGCGCTTGCCAGCGGAACCGGCGCGGAAGTGCAAAAGCCGCTGGCTGTCGTGGTGATCGGCGGATTGCTCAGCGCAACATTGCTGACGCTTCTCGTGTTGCCGGCGCTGTACCTGATGTTCGGACAACGGCGCATCGAAGCGGCGGACTGTCTGGAGGGCCCCGCGCATGCCGGGACAATGCAACCGCACAGGAGCGCCTCATGAACTGGGTCTCGGCGGCCTGTATCGCAACTCTGGCTTCGGCGCTCTCCGCGGGGTTTGCTCGAGCCGAGTGTCCGAAACCGGACGGTGTGCCGATCGATGTCGACATCGCTGCCGGACCCGTCGAGACGGTGTTCGACACCAGTCTCAAAGAGCTGGAGCGTCTGGCCCGCGCCGCAGGCCGGGACGCGCATCTCCCGCTGCGGGCCGTGTACAGTTCCAATGTTCTGTTCGGCGCCAATATCAAGGTTGAGGGAGGCGCGCAGCCGCCCTGCGCAGTAGCGAGGTCGATCGATGTCCGCATCGTCATTTCACATCGGACGATCCGCGTTGCGCGCGAGCTGAAGGACAAGGCTTGCCTGCTCGCCGCCGCCACAACGCACGCGGCCGGGCATGCTCGCCATGAGGAAGAGACGCTGCTCGCGGCCCGTGACGAAATCGCCTCCAATCTGAGGGAGCAGCTGCGGCAGGTCACGACAGCCGAAACAGAGATGGAGGCGGAGCAACGTCTCGCGCGGACGGTTTCCGCCCAGATAAACGCCGATCTCGCAAGACTCGATGCGGACGGCAGCGCCGCAGCAAAGACGATCGACTCGATCGATGCCCTCGCAAGGCTCAAGACCGCCTGCCCAGACGAGCAGGTGGATCTGGTCAACGAAAGGACATGAGGCCATACAGCTTCGACTTGGCGATGGTCGACAAGGCTGTCACAAGTCTTGGCCTGTCGCCGGAAGCCGCCGCGAACGACCGGCGCGTCATGCACGATGGCTATGCGGACGCGCCATTGTACGCCGGCGCCGTTCCAGCGGACGACGCGGCGCGGTCCTGCCGCGACCGGCCGGCGTGAGGCGAAGAGTCGACCGGATATTAAGGACGCAGGGCCCTGACAGGCGCGGTTTGCGCGAAACGCAACAGCGCGCCTGCGTCCGCCTCACGTCGGTTGCCGCGCACGTTCGCGCCGCGGGCGGTTTCCGTCGCCGTCGACCGTCCTCTTGGCCAGAGCGCCGAACCAGGCGCCTTTCGCGCAATCGGCGAGCGTGTGCTGATCCAGGCTGTCGTAGAAGGCCTCACGCGCCGTTTGCAGCATGCCGCGCAACCGGCAGCGCGGATCGATTACGCAGCCGCCGCCGCCCTCGCGAAAGCAATCGACCATCGGCTGGTCGGCCTCGAGCTGCCGGATCAGCCAACCGAGCCGGACGGTGTGGAGCGGCTTCGCCACCGAGACGCCGCCGCCGGCGCCGCGCACCGCGCGCAACAGGCCGAGCCCGGACAATTCCTGAATGATCTTGTGCAGGTGATTGCGCGACAGGCCGCCGAGCTGCGTCGCGATCGTCTCGACATTCAGAATTCGGCCGGCGTCCTGCCGTCCGAGCAGCATGAGCACGCGAAGGGCGATGTCGGTTGAGGCGAGAAGTCGCATGGGGCGTCCTGATTGTGGCATTGACAATACCACAATCCGGGCGCAATTAAAGTGGCATAATAAATACCACAATAGAGATGCCGTCCACGAAAAGGCGTATCGCCCGATCATGACCGGTTCTCGCTCCCGGACGCGCCCGCCGATGCTGCACACACCGCTCGTACACGGCCAGCCCGGGGGAACCGCGGCCGCCAGGCCGAAGAAGGTCGCTCTCGACATCAGCCATGCCCGCTCGCGCGCCCGCGGCATCGGCGCGGGGGCCGGGCCGGTGGTTCCGCAGTCGGTCACGGGCCGCATCCGCCGCATCAAATGGGCGATGCTCTGGTTCTGCCTCGGCGTCTATTACCTGCTGCCCTTCCTGCGCTGGGACCGGGGTTTGGGCGAGCCGAACCAGGCGGTGCTGCTCGATTTCGAACATGGCCGGCTCTATGCCTTCTTCATCGAGATCTGGCCGCAGGATCTCTACTACCTCACGGGGCTGCTCGTGCTGGCGGCGGCGGTCCTGATCCTCGCCAATGCGGTGGCCGGCCGCGTGTGGTGCGGCTTCGCCTGTCCGCAGACGGTCTGGACCGATCTGTTTCTGACCGTCGAACGCTGGATCGAGGGCGACCGGCGCGAGCGACTGAAGAAGCTGGGCGCGCCGCTGACCGCGCGCCGTCTCGTCGAGATCGGCGCCAAACATGCGGCCTGGATCGGAATTTCGATCGCGACCGGCGGCGCGCTGGTCTTTTATTTCGCCGATGCGCCGACGCTCCTGCTGCAATTCGCCCGCGGCGAAGCCTCGCTGTTCGCCTGGGTGTGGGTCGCGATCTTTGCGGGAACGACCTATGGCCTGGCCGGATTCGCGCGCGAGCAGGTCTGCACCTTCATGTGCCCGTGGCCGCGCCTGCAGGGCGCGATCTGGGATCCGGAAGCGTTCACTGTCAATTATCGCGATTATCGCGGCGAAGAACGCATGTCCGCCAAGAAGGCGGCTGAACATCGGGCGAACGGAAAGCCGGCCGGGGATTGCGTCGACTGCAATCTCTGCGTCGCCGTATGCCCGATCGGCATCGACATAAGGCAGGGGCCGAATTTCGCCTGCATAAATTGCGGCCTTTGCGTCGACGCCTGCGACGGCGTCATGACGAAGCTCGACCGCCCGCGAGGCCTGATCGACTTCGAGACCTGGCGCAATATAGAACGCGGACGCCGTGGCGAGGCGCGCGTCTCGCGGCTCGTGCGGCCAAAGACGATCGGCGCCGCGGCGGCCTGCATCGCGCTTGCCGCCGGCATGGCGACGGCCTTTGCGTTGCGCGCGGACGGCGCGATGTCGGTCGAACACGACCGCAATCCGCGCTTCGTCACGCTGTCCGACGGCTCCGTGCGCAACGCCTACACGATCAAGCTGTTCAACAAGTCCGGCGTCCCGCGCGCCTTCGCGCTGAAGGCCGAGGGCGTCGACGCTCGTCTGGAGCTTCTCGGCGGCGAGCCGGGCCGGCCAATCGCCGTCGAGCCCAACAATTCGACGGCGCTCCGCGTCACCCTCACCGCCGCCGCGGCGAAGGCCGGGCCGGTGCGGTTCGTTGCGGAAGACACGGACCGCGGCGAACGGTTCACGATAACCGACCGCTTCATCGCAAACTGAGGACCAGTCGTCATGGCGCCGATCCCACGTCTCAAGGCCTACGAAGGGCCAGCCTTGCTGAGCTACGGCTTCCGGCCCTTCTTCCTGTTCGGCGCGCTTTTCGCGGCGCTCGCGATCGCGCTTTGGCTCCCTCAGTTCTTCGGCGAACTGACGCTGCCCAACATCTTTGCGCCGCCGGTGTGGCATGCGCACGAAATGCTTTTCGGATTTGTGCCGGCAGTCGTCACGGGATTTCTTCTTACCGCAATACCGAACTGGACGGGTCGCCTGCCGCTGCAGGGGAATCCGCTGCTTGCGCTCCTGTTCGCATGGCTTGCAGGCAGGATCGCCGTCGCCGCCTCCGGATTGATCGGCTGGGCGCCGACCATGCTTCTCGACTGCGCCTATCTGCTGGTCCTCGGGCTCGTCGTCGCGCGGGAAATCGTGGCGGGCAAAAACTGGCGCAACCTGAAGGTGCTTGCGATTCTCACGCTGCTGTTCGCAGCGAACATGGCGTTCCACATCGAGGCGCACGAAACAGGCGCGGCAGTCTATTCCGAGCGGGTCGCTATCGCAGCGACCATCGGTCTGATCGTCCTGATCGGCGGCCGCATCGTGCCGAGCTTCACCCGCAACTGGCTCGTCCGGGAAAATCCCGGTCGCCTGCCGGCCTCGGCCGACCGGCTGGATATATACCTCGTGGGCATTTCCGCGGCGGCGCTCGCTGGCTGGATTGTCGCGCCTGCGACCCTCACGACGGCGGTCGTGATGCTTGCCGGGGCTGCCGCCCAGACATTCCGGCTCGCGCGTTGGGTCGGTTGGCGCGCATGGCGCGATCCGCTGGTTCTGGTCCTCCACGCCGCATACTTCTTCATTCCGCTGGGCTTCGTCCTTCACGCATGCGCCGTGCTCCATCCAGACATGGTTTCGCCGAGCGCCGGCATTCATGCCTGGACGATCGGCGCAATCGGCGGAATGATCCTCGCGGTCATGACGCGCGCGACGCTCGGACACACCGGACGAGCGCTGCAAGCGTCGCGGGCGACTGTGGCGATCTATTTGTGCCTGATCTGCTCGGCGGTCGCGCGCATCGCAGCAGCCATATACGCGTCGGGCGCAAATGGCTTCCTGTATCTGGCCGCAGCGGCCTGGATCGCTGCGTTCGGCATATTCGCGATCATCTACGGCCCATACCTCTCCCGGGCGCGCGGCAAAAACTAGGACGGCCCCGGACAATCTACAAACCGACAGCCTTCAGGACGGAGCAATCGCCCGTTTCAGCGCGGACAGGCGCAGGATCGCCCGCGCCGCGAACGATTGCGCGCGTATGAGAGATTTGTCGGAATCGCACGTCGCGGCCCCGTCGAGATAGCCGTCGACCAGCGCCTCGGCAATTTCCAGCGGCCCGGAATCGGACGCTATGCGGATCGTCGCGCCCCGATCGACCTCCCGCGCCATCGTTTCGGTTTCGACGAGGATGCGACGGAGTTGCGCAGAGTCGACTTCGCCATGCTCCCGCGCAACGTTTTCGATCGCTGTCGCCAACCGAGCTTCGGCGGCGTCCAGACCTAGTTCGACCATCGCGGGCGAGTCCGCCGAGCCTCGTCTCTCCGCGTGGAACGCGGCGCGGCGTTCGCGCCGAAACAAGGCGGCGTGCTCAAGTTCGGCGCGCGCCATCGTCTCCGCCGCCGAACGGATTTCATCCGTCTCTGCCTGCGCGGCGACGTAAGTCCAGAAAGCGAAAGCGCGCTCCTCGTTGCCGACCGCCGTCGCGAGCGCGCCGTATGGCGTCAGTCGGGCTGAATTCATTTCGGCTGCATCGGCGTCATCGAACGTCGGTGGCGGCGACCAGGGCAGCAACGCCTGACGAGGGGCTTCGCCGACTTTCGAGCGCGACCATGCATCCACGTTCGCAACATGCGTTCGTTCTTCGGCCGCGACGCGTTCGAAGGTTTGCGCCAGCGCCTCACGCGCCTGACCGCGCATCTGCTGCGCAAAGAATTCGTACTGACGCGCGGCTGCTTCTTCCATCGCATGTGCGACCGCGAACAACGCGTGAAGGGAGCGGATCGGTCCTGGCGGTTCGGACTGGGTTGCCATGGCGAAGCTCGTGTCTCGACGCAGCGAATGTTGACAGCTTCATGCAGAGCTGGTCAAACTTCTCCTGTCGCGCTCCTGCATCCTTCGTTGATTTTTTTTTGCGAGCGGCGCGGAACCATATCCCCCGTCGAAGGTTATCGTTCTTCTGTCGTGTGCAGGAACGACAGATGACCGACTTTCGCCGATATCTCTGGCTCGTGCTTTGCCTCTTGGCTGCGCCATGCGCGATTGTGCGCTCGTCCGTCGCCCTCGCGCAGAGCGCATCGCTGTCCTCCTATATCGCCAAGGTTCAGCCGACCGATTTCTTTCCGGATGCGACGAAGTTCGGCGATCAGCAAGGCGATCCGCCGCTCGCGCCGGTTTATGCCGGAGAGCAGCTTAAAGGCTACGTCTATCTCAATTCCGATTTCACGAATGCGACCGGCTATTCCGGCAAGCCCATACATCTGATCGTCGGCATCGATTCCGCAGGCGTCATCCGCGGCGTCAAGCTCGTGGATCACAAGGAGCCCATCGTTCTCATCGGCATTCCGCAGCAGCGGATCGTTGACGCGATGAACAAGCTGATCGGCGTCGACATGAAGCCGATCGCGACGGGCGCGACGAAGCCGCCGCAGGTCGACATCGTGAGCGGCGCGACCGTCACGGTGCTGGTGATGGCCGACAGCGTCGTGCGCTCGGCGACCCGCCTGATCCGCAGCGGACGCCTCGGGGGGCGAGGCGAAACCGGCCCCGGGATCGCCCACACGTCCCGCAACGTCGACATGCAACGCAGCGAGCGACGGAGTTGGGGCGACCTGCTCGGCGACGGATCGGTCCGCCGTCTTCGGCTGACGATAGGAGACGTGAACGAGGTCTTTGCGCGCAGCGGCGACGCCGCAGCCGCGGCGAACCCCGAACCGGGCGACCCGAACGACCTGTTCATCGACCTCTACGTCGCGCCGGTTTCGGTTCCGACCCTGGGCCGCAGCCTTCTGGGAGACGCAGGCTACCAGCGGTTGCGCACGCAACTCGCGCCGGGGCAGCAGGCCTTGCTGATCGCCGGCGAGGGCGCTTATTCGTACAAGGGCTCCGGTTACGTTCGCGGCGGCATCTTCGACCGCATCGAACTCTTGCAGGACGGCGCCAGCACGCGCTTTCGCGATCGCAATCACACGCGGCTCGGTTCGATCGCGGCCGAAGGCGCGCCAAATTTCAGCGATGTCGATCTGTTCGTCACGCCATCGGATTTCACGCTGGACATCGCCGCTCAATGGCGACTGCAACTTCTCGTCCAACGCGCGACCGGCGCGCGCGAAAAGGCGTTTCAAACTTTCGACGTCTCGTATTCCCTGCCGGAGAAGTACCTCGTTGCGGCGGCTCCAGCGCGTCAGGAAGCGAAACCGCAGGCCGAGCCGGCCACTCCGGCGCAGATGGCGCGGCCGGGCGAGGACGAACCGCTCTGGCTGACGATCTGGAAGGGCGATGTTGCAACGATCGCCATTACGTTTGCGGCCCTGGTCGTCCTGACCGGCATTTTCTTTTTTCAGGATGCATTGGTTCGCCGCCCGGCGCTGCTTGCCTGGACGCGGCGATCCTACCTGCTGTTCACGCTGGTGTGGCTCGGCTGGTACGCCAATGCGCAGCTTTCGGTCGTGAACGTCGTGACGTTCACGAACGCGCTCGTGTCGGGTTTCCACTGGGAATTCTTTCTGGCGGCGCCGCTCGTCTTCATTCTCTGGGCCGCCGTCGCGGCGGCGCTGCTCTACTGGGGCCGCGGGCCGTTCTGCGGCTGGCTGTGTCCGTTCGGCGCCTTGCAGGAATTGCTGCACGACGCGGCCAAGGCGTTGCACGTGCCGCAGTTCAATGTGCCCTGGACCGTTCACGAACGGCTTTGGCCGATCAAGTACATGATCTTTCTCGGCCTGTTCGGACTGTCGCTCTACTCGGTGGCGCTCGCCGAAACCTTCGCCGAGGTCGAGCCTTTCAAGACCGCGATCGTGCTCAAGTTCGCACGAAGCTGGCCGTTCGTTCTCTACGCAGCGGCGCTGCTGGTTGCGGGTCTCGTCGTCGAGCGATTTTTCTGTCGCTATCTCTGCCCGCTGGGAGCGGCGCTGGCCATCCCCGGCCGCATCCGCATGTTCGAATGGCTGAAGCGCTGGCCGGAATGCGGCACGCCCTGCCAGCGCTGCGCGCGGGAATGCCCGGTCCAGTCGATCCATCCGGAAGGCCACATCAACGTCAACGAGTGCATCTACTGCATGCATTGCCAGGAACTCTACTACGACGATCAACGCTGCCCGCACATGATTCAGGTGCGGCTCAAGCGCGAGCGACGCGACGCGCTGACTTCGCCGTCCATGCGCGGCGACGTCTCGACGTCGCGCCCGAGCCAATGAAGATCGCAGGAGACCCACAAGGGAGCGTCGCAATGACCGAAGACCGGAAGAACGAAGGCCAGCCGATCAATCGTCGCCAGGTGCTCGGCACGTCCGCGGCCGCCGCCGCCGCAGGCGCCGCAGCCGGCGTCGGCGCCGGTCGACTCGCAACGCCCACGGCCGCCGAGGCGCAGACGCCGGGCCGCGCCGCCATGCAGAAGATCGAGGTCCGCCCTGGCCAGCTCGACGAGTACTACGTCTTCTTCTCCAGCGGACAGACGGGCGAGCTTCGCATCATCGGCATGCCGTCGATGCGCGAACTCATCCGCGTTCCGGTCTTCAACCGCGATGGCGCGACGGGATGGGGACAGACAAACCAGAGCCGGCGCATCCTGACCGAAGGGCTGACCGCCGAGACGCGCGAGCGCCTAAAGGATCGCGGCGGCATGTGGCTCAACGGCGATTGCCACCACCCGCACATGTCCTTCACCGACGGCGCCTACGACGGCCGCTACATATTCATCAACGACAAGGCGAACACACGCCTGGCGCGCATCCGCACCGATGTGATGAAATGCGACAAGATCGTCGAGATTCCCAACCAATACACTGTTCACGGGATGCGGCCGCAGAAGTACCCGCGCACGGGCTACCTCTTCTGCAATGGCGAATACGAGGTGCCCATTCCCAACGACGGCACGGTCCTCGACGACAAGACCAAGTACTGGTCCGTGTTTTCGGCTGTGGACGGCGATACGATGAAGGTCGCCTGGCAAGTGATCGTGGACGGCAATCTCGACAATTGCGACGCCGACTACCAGGGCAAGTACGCCTTCTCGACCTGTTACAATTCCGAGAAGGGCGTGACGCTGGAGGAAATGACCGCGAGCGAACTCGACTGGGTCGTCATCTTCAACATCAAGCGGATCGAGGAGGCGGTCAGAAAGGGCGACTACAAGGAGATCAGCGGCGTCCCCGTAGTCGATGGCCGCAAGGGATCGAAGTACACAAGATACGTGCCGGTCCCAAATAGTCCGCACGGGATGAACACGGCGCCCGACGGCATTCACATCGTCGCGAACGGCAAGCTCTCGCCGACCGTGACGGTGATGGACGTGCGGAAGTTCGACGATCTGTTCGACGACAAGATCAAACCGCGCGATGTCGTCGTCGCCGAACCTGAACTGGGCCTCGGGCCCCTGCACACGGCCTTCGACGGCAAGGGCAACGCCTATACGACGCTGTTCCTCGATAGCCAGGTGGCGAAGTGGAACATCGAAGCCGCCAAGCGCGCATTCCAGGGCGAAAAGGTCAATCCGGTCATCCAGAAACTCGACGTGCACTATCAGCCCGGCCACAACCATTCCTCGATGGGCGAGACGAAGGAAGCGGATGGAAAGTGGCTCTTGTCGCTGAACAAGTTCTCCAAGGACCGTTTTCTCAACACGGGAGTCCTGAAGCCGGAAAACGACCAGTTGATCGACATTTCAGGCGACCGGATGGTTCTGGTGCACGACGGCCCGAGCTTCGCGGAGCCGCATGACGCAGTGATCGTGCATCGCTCGAAGCTCGAGGGGCGCATCGTCAGCGTGTGGAAACGCGATGATCCCTTCTTCGAGGACGCGCGCCAGCAGGCGGCGGCCGATGGCGTCAAACTCGAAGCCGATTCGAAGGTGATCCGGGACGGAAGCAAGGTGCGCGTCTACATGACGTCCGCAGCGCCCGCATACGGGCTGGACAAATTCCAGGTGAAGCAGGGCGACGAAGTCACCGTCTTCGTCACCAACATCGACAACGTCGAGGACCTGACGCACGGATTCTGCATCGTGAACTACGGCGTCAACATGGAGATCGGACCGCAGCAAACCTCGTCCGTCACCTTCATTGCCGACAAGCCGGGCGTGTATTGGTACTTCTGCACGTGGTTCTGCCACGCCATGCACATGGAGATGCGCGGCCGGATGCTGGTGGAGCCGAAGAACGTCTAGGTCTGCAATGACCCGCCTCGTCACAGGCTTCGCCGCTGCTCTCCTGCTCTTGCCAGCGCCCCTGGCGCGGGCGGAGCGGGTTGCGCTCGCGCCCGGCGCCGATCTGCAGGCCGCGATCGATGCATCGCGCGACGGCGACACGCTGGAACTTGCGGCCGGCGAATATCGCGGGCCGGTGCGGCTTTCGCGTTCAATCGGGCTTGTCGGCGCCACAGGGGCGATGCTGCGTGGGGATGGCGTCGGCAATGTGGTGACGGTTGTCGCTCCGGGCGCCGTGGTGCGCGGTCTGTCCATCGAGGGGTCCGGGCGCGACTGGACTGCAATGAACGCCGGCGTCTTCGTCGAACAGAGCGCAGCCGGCGCGCGCGTCGAGAACAATCGGCTCGACGACAATCTGTACGGCGTCTATCTGCACGGCGCCGCAAATGCGATCGCGCGCGGCAATACGATTCTCGGCATACGTCACGGTCGCGTCAACGAGATGGGCAATGGCGTGTCCGTCTGGAACGCTCCGGGCGCCCAGGTGATCGACAACGACATCAGCTATGGGCGCGACGGAATCTTCTCGATCAGCAGTTCGCGCAATCTCTACCGCGGCAACCGCTTCCACGATGTGCGGTTCGCGATCCACTACATGTACACGAACGACAGCGAGATCTCCGATAACGTGTCTACCGGCAATGTGGTCGGATTCGCGCTCATGTTCTCAAACCGCCTGAGGGTGACCGGCAACGTTTCAGACCATGACCGCGATCAAGGGCTCCTGTTCAACTATGCGAACGATTCCACGATCGCCGACAACGCGGTCTTCGGTGGAATGCAGCCGGCTTCCCGATGGGCGTCGGCCGGCCGGCGATCCGCCGCGACCGATATGCATGGCGCCCTCTCCGAAGGCCGCGCGTCCGACAAGCAAGGCGGCGCGCGGATCGGCCCGGAACGTTGCGTCTTCATCTACAACGCCAATCACAACAAATTTGAGCGCAACTGGTTCGAAGGCTGCGAGGTCGGCATTCATTTCACCGCCGGCTCCGAAGGCAACCAGCTTGCGCAAAACTCGTTCGTCGGCAATCGCACCCAGGTGAAATACGTCGGCACGCGCAACCTCGACTGGGGCGCGACCGGACGCGGCAACTACTGGAGCGACAATCCGGGTTTCGACCTGAATGGCGACGGCATTGCGGATACGGCCTATCGCCCCAACGACCTGATCGATCGCGTGATGTGGATTGCGCCTGAGGCGAAGATTCTGGCCAACAGCCCTGCGGTGCAGACGATCCGTTGGGCGCAATCGCAGTTTCCCGCGTTGCTGCCGGGAGGCGTAATCGACACGCGCCCGCTCATGAAGCCGCCGACGAGACCCTCGACGCGGAGCTCGCCGTGAACGCGCCAGTACATTTGTCCAACGTCTGCAAGTCCTACGGCGCGCGCGAGGCGGTCCACGACGTTTCCTTCGCGCTCGAAGCGGCGACCGTCGTGGGGCTGGTCGGCCACAATGGCGCGGGCAAGACCACGATCATGAAGATGATGCTCGGTCTGGTGCGGCCGGGTTCGGGGCGTTTGCGCATCCTCGGCGAGGACCCGGCCGCGGGGCAATTTTCGGCCCGCGCCCGCCTCGGCTTCCTGCCGGAGGCCATCGCCTTCAGCGGCAGTCTCACCGGCCGGGAGACATTGTCCTTTTTCGCGCGCCTCAAGCGTCAGCCGCGCAAGGCCGTCGGCGATCTGCTCGAACGTGTCGGTCTGGCAGCCGCGGCGGACAGGCGTGTCGACGGCTACTCGAAGGGGATGCGCCAGCGGCTCGGTCTTGCGCAGGCGCTCCTGGGCGCGCCGCAGGTTCTTCTCCTCGACGAGCCGACGACCGGACTCGATCCAGAGCTGCGCGCGGAGTTTTACAAGATCCTTTCCGATCTGCGCGCAACGGGCGCGACCGTGCTCATGTCCTCTCACGCGCTTGCCGAACTGGAGGGACGCGTCGACCGGATCATCGTCATGCATGAAGGCGCGAAGGTGGCGGATGGCGGGCTCGAGAGCCTGCGACGCTCCTCTGGCGCGCCGACGCGGATCGGGCTGGCGCTGCGCGTCCCGGCGCAGGACGTGATCGGGCGCTGCGCGCCCTTCGCCGCGCGCGCGCTCGGCGAGGCGACTATCGAAATCAACGTCGGTCCGCAGGAGAAGATCGCGGCGCTGCGTATGGCGACCGGGCTCGGCGATGTCGTCGCGGACATCGACATCGCGCCGCCGACGCTCGATGAAATCTACGTCGGCTTTCTCCGCCGCCGGAGCATTGCGCCATGAACAACGTGCTGGCCGTGGCGACGCGAGAATTGCGGGAAGGCGTCCGCAACCGCTGGGTCTTCTCGGCCACCCTGCTGCTGGCCGTCCTGGCGCTCACGCTTACATTTCTTGGCAGCGCGCCGACCGGCGCAGTATCCGTCCATGCGCTCGACGTCGTCATCGTCAGTTTGTCGAGCCTGTCGATCTTTCTCGTCCCCCTGATCGCGCTTCTTATCGCGCACGACGCCATAGTCGGCGAGGTCGAGCGCGGCACGATGCTGCTCGTCCTGAGCTATCCGATCGGACGCAGCCAGGTGCTGCTCGGGAAATTTCTCGGCCATCTGTCGATCGTCGCGCTGGCGACCGCGACAGGTTTCGGCGCGGCGGCGGTCGCCGTTTTCTTCACGAACGAAACTATCGCGACGACGAGCTGGACGCCTTTCGTCGCAATGCTCGGTTCGTCGATCTTGCTCGGCGCGGTCTTTCTCGCAACCGGCTATCTCGTCAGCGCGCTCGCCAAGACACGCGGCGGCGCGGCCGGCGCGGCGATCGCCATCTGGCTAGTGTTCGTTCTCGTCTACGACATGGCTCTTCTGTCGGCGCTGGCGCTCGATCAGGGGCGCACGATTTCCGCGGGCGCGGTCCGACTTCTGCTCCTTCTCAACCCGACTGACGCATATCGCCTGTTCAATCTCGCCGGTTTCGCCAACGTCGGCGCGTTTTCCGGCATGGCGGGCCTCAGCGGCGCGATCAGCATCGGGCTTGGCGAAATCCTGGCCGCCCTCGCGCTGTGGTGTCTCGTTCCGCTGGCGGTCGCCGCCGCCGTCTTCTCGCGGAGGCCGATATGAGACGCGTTGCGCTGATGACGATCCTAGTCGCTGCGCTGCTCGCCGGATGCAGGGAACAGGCGCAGGCGCCGCCGCCTATGAGTCTCACGGCGGAGGCGATGGGGCGCTATTGCGGCATGAACGTACTCGAACATGCGGGACCGAAGGGGCAGATATGGCTGAGGAGCCTGATCGATCCCGTCTGGTTTTCGTCGGCGCGCGACACGCTCGCTTTCACGATGCTGCCCGAGGAACCGAAGGATATATCGGCGATCTATGTTTCGGACATGGCGAAGGCGGCAAGCTGGGATCGCCCCGGACCGGACAACTGGATCGACGCACGCAAGGCGGTTTTCGTCATCGGCAGCGATGCGCGCGGCGGCATGGGCGTCGCCGAGACGGTGCCGTTCTCCGACCGCGCCGCCGCCGAGGAATTCGCGCGTGCCCACGGCGGGCGGGTCGTGGCTTATGCCGACGTGCCGCGATCGGCGGTGCTGACCGGGGCGGGCGAGGCGGTGCTGACCGGGGCGGGCGAGGCGCCAGGCGCCGCCGCAGACAGGAACCAACAGCCGTCCGGAACGGCGGGAGGATCGCATGACGGCCCACATTAGCCGCAGACGCGCCATCCGGATTGTCGCGGCTTCGGCGGCCGTGGCCGGCTTTGGCGCGCGCGCCGCGCTTGCCGCACAGTCGCGTCCATTCGTGTGGCGAGGGACAGCTCTAGGCGCCGTCGCGAGCTTGCAGCTCTATCACGAGGACCCTGCGGCGGCTGACGCGCTGATCGACGCGGTCGCGGCGGGAACGCGCCGGCTCGAACGCATCTTCAGTCTCTACAAACCCGATTCCGATCTCGCGCGGCTGAACCGGTCCGGTTTTCTCGAAACGCCTCCGCCGGAACTGGTTGGCCTGCTGCGCCGGGCGGCGACCTTGCACGAGGCGACGGAAGGCGCGTTCGATGTGAGCGTGCAGCCGCTCTGGTCGCTGTACTCCGAACATTTTTCGCAGGAGGATGCAGACCCCGCAGGGCCGCCGCAGGAACGCGTTCGCGCCGCGCTCGATCTCGTGGACTGTCGCCGGGTGCGCGTCGGGGCCGATCGCATTTCGATGCCCAAAGGCATGGCGCTGACGCTGAACGGCATTGCGCAGGGCTACATCTCCGATCGCGTCGTCGATATTCTGCGCAATGGCGGCGTGACGCATGCCCTGGTCGACATGGGCGAGACCCGCGCGGTCGGGGGTAAGCAGGAGGGCGCGCCCTGGCGCATCGGCATTGCCGACCCTTCCGATCCTGCCCGATCCTGCGCGGAGTTGAATCTTGCCGACAAGGCGGTTGCGACTTCGGGCGCCTACGGCTTTCAGTTCGAGCCGACCGGACGGTTCAACCATCTCTTTGATCCGCGCAACGGGCAGTGCGCGACGCTGTACCGGAGCGTCAGCATCGTGGCCGACGACGCGACCACAGCGGATGCGCTCTCAACCGCCTGCTCGCTGCTTGGACAAGACCAGATCGCGCGGGCGTTAAGCGCTGGTCGCGCGGATTACGCGCTGGTAGTTGACCAAACATCCTTGATACGCAGGGTCGCCAAGGCGGCAATTTAGAATGCTCGGATGACCTCGTGGTGTCCGGGTCGGTTCGCGAAACGGAGTTGCGGGGCCGGGGGCGGCGTCGCCGAGATGAGCGAGAGTCTCGACACTTGGCGCCCCGCACAAGCCTACCGCGGTCGATGGGCCGGGCTTGTGCGGCCTGCGCATTGACCTGGGTTCAGGCAACTCGCGTCAGAGCCGCTATAGCGCGGCCTGGATCGCCCGCAGCAGGCGGAAGCGCAGTTCGCTGTCGTTGCCCTTCAGTGAGATCACGAAACGCACCTTTCCGTGCCTGGACGTGTCGGCGTATCCCGCAAGCGTACGCACGCCGTCGAGGGTGCCTGTCTTGTACGCGGCGCCCTTGCCGCGCTTGAGCAGGTTGGCGTGGGGCGCAAACAGGCCGAGCACCTTCGCGAGACCGCGCGCCGTGAAATGATTGTCGCGGCTGATGCCCGAACCTTCCTCGAGGTGGATTGATTGCGCGAGATCGTGCGCAGCGAGCATCTCGTTCGCCACGGTCAGCGACTTGCCGAGGCTGACCGGCGCGCCGAGACGGTGGGCGCCGGTCTCCAGAAACACCTGATTGGCGACGTAGTTGTTCGAACCGATGAGCAGCGCGTGAAGGACCTCCGACAGCGGGCGCGACTGTCGGTGCACATAGACCGGCGCGAGGCCCGCGGGCGTCGACCCGGTCGCAATCTGCCCCTTCACGCTGCCGCCGGCTTTCTCGATGAACGCGGCGAGCAGTTCGCCGGCGTAGCGCAGGCTCAGCGCGGGATCCTGCGCCAGGCTGATGCGATCGCGACCCTTGGGCGCGCGCTTGCGGAACTGGCTGATCGCCAGCGGCGTGATCGGGGTCTGCTTCTCCGCGGAGGTGACGCTCTTGCCGCGGTGGACGGCGTAGATCGTGTTGAAGTTCACCGCCAGGGCGGAATTCAGCGCGTCATAGGATTCCGTTGTGTCCTCGATGCCAGGGATGCGCAGATCGGCGGGATAGTAGCTCGCGTCGAGCACGATGCCGGCGAGCGGCGCCTTGCCGGTCGCCGCGACCAGCTCTTTCGCGAGCATCGCAAGCTCTTCGGAGACCAGGAATGGGTCGCCGCCGCCGCGCACGTACAACATCCTCTTGTCGTCCAGATAGAAGCGCGTCTCGAAGCGGTAGTCCTTGCCCAGCGACTCAAGCGCCAGCCAGGCGGTTACGAGCTTGGCGACGGAGGCGGGGACGAAGGGCTGGTCTGCATTTTGCGCGACCAGTTCGGCGCCCTGTGCGTCCACCACGAGCACCAGCCCCGCCGGCGCCAGCGCCGCGACCTTCTCCTTGACGCCGGCCATGGCCCGCGTGGGCAGCAGGAACAGGGCGCAAATGAGCAGGCGAGACCACATGGCTATTTCCACATCGGACCGGCCAGAGGGCGCGCAAAGGAGCCTCTCTGCCTGTGCAGGTCGCTCATTATTGTTCCTTTGCCCGGCTGGTCAAAGCCGAACGATTCAGGCCGGCGGCGGGCGTGGCGTCCGCGCGTTCATTCTTGCTGCCAGGCGAGGCGATAGCCGACCCCTGGCTCTGTCAGGATAAAGCGCGACTCCGCTTCGTCGCCTTCGAGCTTCTGCCTGAGCTTGCGGACGAAGACGCGCAGATATTGCGCGTCGTCGACATGGGCCGGTCCCCAGACCTTCGACAGGATTTGCCGATGCGTCATGACGCGTCCGGCATGTCGCACCAGAAGCTCCAGCAGATCGAATTCCTTCGGAGTGAGTTTGATCTGCTGTCCCTTCAGCGTCACGCGATGTGCGAGCGTGTCGACCACGAGATCGCCATTCTTGTAGACGGCCGTCTCCCCGGCCAGCATGACGTTACGCCGGAGGGCGGTGCGTATTCTGGCCATGAGCTCGCCGATGCCGAATGGCTTGTTGACGTAATCGTCGGCGCCGAGATCGAGGGCCTGCACCTTTTCTTCCTCGTGATCGCGCGCCGACAGGACGACGATGGGGATCTGGCTCCTGTCGCGCACCTTCTTGATGACATCCTTGCCATCAATATCGGGGAGGCCGAGATCGAGAACCACCAGGTCCGGTGCATTCTGCAGCGCCTCAAGCGCCTGGGCGCCGTTCATTGCGCTCACGACGTCGTAGCCGGCGACGGCGAGGCTCGGCTTCAGGAAGCGATGGATTTGCGGCTCGTCGTCGACGACCAGGATTTTTGCGGCGGGCATGAGGATCAGCCTTCCAGTGTTTCGGCCTGGGCGTCAGAAATCCGGGCGCTCGGCAATGTGATCCGGATCCTGAGGCCGCGACCTTGCGAGATCGGACTTTCAGCATGGATCGACCCGTCCATCGCTTCGATCACTCCCTTGCAGATCGCAAGACCCAAGCCCGTGCCGGGGGGCCGGCCGTCGTCGGCCTGACCCCTGTAGAACTTCTCGAAAATCAGTTCGAGGCGGTCGGGCGGCACGCCCGGCCCGTCGTCCTCGACGGTTGCAACGATCTCGTTGCCGCGCAGCGACGCGCCGATCTTGGTCGCACCGCTCTTCGGGACGTATTTGTCGGCATTGTCGAGCAGGTTGAAGAAGACCTGCTCGAGTAGCGGGCCATCGCCGCGAATAAGCGGCAGGTCGCCTGCCACGCGCACGCCAATCTGCCGATCCGGAAACGCCTTCCGCGCACGGGAAACCGCGCCTGTGATCGCGTCGCCGACGTCGACCAGTTCGTGCTTGATGTCCAGGGCTCCGGACTCGACGCGGGTCATGTCGAAGAGGTTCGACACAAAACGCGCGAGACGACGCGATTCCTGTTCGATGGTCAGAAGGAGGTCGTCCTTGTCCCCATCGGACAGCTTCGCGCCGAACTGGCGCAAGGTCGTGACCGATCCGAGAACAGACGAGAGCGGCGTTCGAAGATCGTGCGACAGGGACGAGAGGAGGGCGTTCCTGAGCCTCTCCTTCTCGACGAAGGCCGCGGTCTTCGCCGCCTCTTCGACCAGGAACGTGCGCTCGATCGAGATGGACGCCTGGTCGCTCAACGCAGCGAGCACGCGCTCCTGCTCGGCGGTGAGCGTTCGGGCGTCTGCGCGCGGCTCGACAGCGATCACTCCAATCGTGCCTTGTGACGTACGGAGGGGATGGAACTGATACTTGGCGTTCGGGAGCGTTCCGAGACCTGCTCCTGCGGGCTCGCCGTGCTTGAACGCCCATTGGGCCGCGCCCCATTCCGCGGGGCCGAGCGTGTCTTCGGGCGGAAATGCCGCGCGAATCTCGAGATCGCCGTCGCGCGGCAGCAGGATGATCGCCTGCGTCTTGAAGACGCCCGCCACCTGCGAAGCGAACACCCACAACACGTCGTCAAGCCGCGCGATTCCAGACAGCTTGCGCGCGAAATCGTAAAGGCTCTGGGTCGTGATCGCACGCTGTCGCGCGTTCGATGCTTCTTCGCGAACGCGGCCGGCAAGTCCGCCGGTGAGAACCGCGACCAGCAAGAAAATAAGCAGCGCGAACAGTTCGTGCGGCTCCGCAATCGTCAGCGTGTAGTGCGGGGGGATGAAGAAGAAATTGTATGCAAGGAACGAGAGCAAGGCGGCCGTGATCGCCGAGGCGACGCCGAATGTCATTGCGCTGCCAAGCACCGCAGCCAGAAAGATCATCGACAGATTCGGCAATCGCAGATGCGCGCTCGCGACCTCGCCGACGAGGACCGCGCAGGCGACCGAGCCGGCAGCGGTCAGCAGTCCCGCCAGAACGCGCGAGCGCGGCGTCGCGATCGCCGGCCAGGTCCAGCGCTGCGGCTTGGCCTCGCCGGCCAGCACATGAATGGCGATATCCTGGGCTCTCCGGATAAGTCCGAACGCCAGCGTCCGGTTGCGGATGCGCGAGAGCAGGCCGCCGCGCGACCGATTGACGAATATCTGGGTGATGTTTTCCTTGCGGGCGAACCGCAGAAGTTCGTCTACAAGATCGCGCGCGAGCAGCCGGTGAACCTCGCCGCCGAGCCGTTCGGCGAGTCTGAGGTTTTCTTCGAGCTGCCTCAAGGCGGCTTCATTGGTCGTCTGCCCGGCGTGCCGCTCGAGCGTGACCGCAATCCAGGACGCGTTGAGACCGGCCGCCATGCGGCTGGCCGAGCGGATCAGGTTTTCGGACGCGATATCCGGGCCGATGCAGACCAGAATACGTTCCGCCGTCGGCCAGGCCCCCTGAACTGCATTCTGGCGCAGGTAATCGACCATCTGGTCGTCGACCCGGTCGGCCGTTCGTCGCAGGGCGAGTTCGCGCAGCGCCGTTATATTGCCGACCTTGAAGAACCCCTCGGCAGCCCGCTGCGCATTCTCGGGCAGGTAAACCTTGCCTTCCTTCAGCCGCTGCAGGAGTTCCGTCGGCGTAATGTCGACGACGACGACCTCGTCCGCCTTCTCCAGAACGGTGTCCGGCACCGTCTCGCGAATGCGTACGCCCGTGATCCTTGAAACGACGTCGGCGAGGCTCTCGAGGTGCTGGATATTGACCGCCGTCCAGACATCGATGCCGGCGCGCAGCAGTTCCTCGATATCCTGATACCGCTTCGGATGGCGGCTTTCCGGCGCGTTGGTGTGCGCGAGCTCGTCGACGACGATCAGCGCCGGCTTGCGCGCCAGCGCGCCGTCAATATCGAATTCGTCGATCGTCCGACCGCGATAGTCGACATTTCGCCGCGGCAGGATTTCGAGCCCTTCGAGCAGCGCTATCGTTTCGGCGCGGCCATGCGTTTCGACCAGGCCAATCACGATGTTGGCGCCCTCGCGCGCCAGCCGGCGCGCGCCCGAGAGCATTGCGTAGGTCTTGCCGACCCCCGGCGCCGCTCCGAGGAATATCTTGAGCTTGCCGCGTCCCTCCCGCCGCGCGACCGCGAGCAGACTGTCAGGATCGGGTCGGTTGTCTCTCTCGTGAGAAACGGCCATTGCAATCCGATTTCAAGAGCCGCGATCCAGGTCGAGGTTCAGCATCAACAGGTTGACCCGCGGCTCGCCGAACAAGCCAAGGAACGGCGTTTCGGTTCTCCGCTCCACCAGACGTCGAACCTCGTCCTCCCCAAGTCCACGCGCCGAGGCGACCCGCGAAACCTGTAACAAAGCATACGCCGGCGAGATGTGGGGATCGAGTCCAGAAGCTGAGGTCGTCACCGAATCTCCGGGAACGGCCTTGTCAGGCCCGCCGCCGAGCGCCGCGACGTCGCCCTTCACGCGGTCAACCAGTTTCTGTGAAACGGGCCCCAAATTCGAGCCGGATGAATTCGCCGCGTTGTAGGGCGCATCGACCGTCTTGGACGAATCTTGCGGATCGGGCGCGCTGGTTGCGGAGGGGCGGCCGTGGAAATACTTCTCCGAGACGAAGTTCTGGCCGATCAACGCGGAACCGACAATCGTTCCGTTCCTCGCAATGAGGCTGCCGTTCGCCTCGGACCGCATCGCGACCTGCGCTATGCCAGTGATAGCGAGCGGATAGCCGACGCCCGTCAGGGCGGTGAAGAGAACGATCATGACGGCCGCTGGGCGGATCTGGTTCAACATGGCTCCTGTCCTAGGCAAGATGCAGGGCGAATACGACGAGGTCGATGATCTTGATGCCGGCGAACGGCACGATGAGGCCGCCGAGGCCATAGACCAGAAGGTTGCGACGCAGGAGCGCGGCGGCGCCGACCGGGCGGTAGGCGACGCCTTTCAGCGCGAGCGGAATCAGCGCGATGATGATCAGCGCATTGAAGATCACCGCGGACAGGATCGCCGACTGCGGCGAGCCGAGATTCATGACGTTGAGCGCCTGCAATTGCGGGTAGGTCACGACGAACAGCGCCGGGATGATCGCGAAATACTTGGCGACGTCGTTGGCGATCGAGAAAGTCGTGAGCGAGCCGCGCGTCATAAGGAGTTGCTTGCCGATCTCGACGATCTCGATCAGCTTGGTCGGATTCGAATCGAGATCGACCATGTTGCCCGCCTCGCGCGCCGCCTGCGTCCCGGTCTGCATTGCGACGCCGACGTCAGCCTGCGCAAGCGCGGGCGCGTCGTTGGTGCCGTCGCCGCACATGGCGATCAGACGTCCGCCATGCTGCTCCTTTCGGATGTATGCGAGCTTGTCCTCGGGGGTCGCCTGCGCGATGAAATCGTCGACGCCGGCCTCGGACGCAATTGCCGCTGCGGTTACGGGGTTATCGCCTGTCACCATCACGGTCTTGACGCCCATGGCGCGCAGCGCCGCGAAACGCTGCTTGATGTCGGGTTTGACGATGTCCTTGAGATGGACGACGCCGACCAGTCGTCCGTTTTCGGATACCGCGAGCGGCGTGCCGCCAGCGCGGGAAATGCGTTCGACCGCCTGCCGGAATTGCGCGGGGGCGCTCTGCATCGTCAGCCCGGATTGGGCGAGGATTGCGTCGACGGCGCCCTTTCGCAGCGACCGGTCAGGCAGATCGACGCCCGAAATGCGCGTTTGCGCCGTGAACGGAACGATCCTTGCCTCTTGCGACAGTTCGGTTTCCCGAACGTGGTATTTGCTGCGGGCAAGCGCGACGATCGAGCGCCCTTCAGGCGTCTCGTCGGCCAGACTCGATATCAGCGCCGCCTCGGCGAGCGCGTGGTCCTGAACACCCTGGACGGCCACGAACTCGTCGGCCATGCGATTGCCGAAGGTAATCGTGCCCGTCTTGTCGAGCAGCAGGGTGTCGACGTCGCCCGCCGCCTCGACGGCGCGGCCCGAGGTCGCAATGACGTTAAAGCGGATCAGGCGGTCCATGCCAGCGATGCCGATGGCCGAGAGAAGGCCGCCGATGGTCGTCGGAATGAGGCAAACGAGCAGCGCGATCAATACGGTGACGGACAGAGCCGTGCCGGAATAGCCGGCGAGCGGCCAGAGTGTCACGCAGACGATCAGAAATATGATCGTCAGGCCGGACAACAGGATGGAGAGCGCCAGTTCGTTCGGAGTCTTCTGACGCTCCGCGCCTTCGACCAATGCGATCATCCGGTCGATGAAGGTCGAACCCGGGGCGGCGGTGATCCGAACCTTGATCCAGTCCGACAACACTGTCGTGCCGCCAGTGACAGCCGAACGATCGCCGCCGGATTCGCGGATGACTGGCGCGGACTCGCCCGTGATCGCGGACTCGTTGACCGACGCGACGCCTTCGACAATTTCGCCGTCGCCGGGAATGAGATCGCCTGCCTCGACGAGCACGATGTCGCCGACCTTGAGATCGAGCGCCGATACGCCTTGCACGGCCGGTTGATTTCCAGACCGCGGATCAGGCTCCATCAGCCGTTTCGCGCGCGTATCCGTGCGCGTCTTGCGCAGCGCGTCAGCCTGCGCCTTGCCGCGCCCTTCGGCGACGGCCTCGGCGAAATTGGCGAACAGGACAGTGAACCACAGCCAGACGGCGATCTGGCCGGTAAACATCGCCTCGCGCGAACCGGTTGCGATGTCGCGGACGAAGAACAGCGTGACGACCGCCGAGACGACCTCCGTCACGAAGATGACCGGGTTGCGCGCGAGCCGGCGCGGGTCAAGCTTGCGGAAGGCGTCCATCGACGCGCGGCGGATGATCGCCGGATCGAACAAGGCTGGTGAAACCGCTTTCGAAGACACGTTCGAAGCTCCCTTCAGAAGGTCTTGCCGTCGAGCATCAGGAAGTGCTCGACGATCGGCCCGAGCGCGAGCGCGGGGAAATATTGCAGGAGGTAGAGAATGAGGATCACGCCGAGAAGCAGACCGACGAACAGAGGCCCGTGGGTCGGGAACGTGCCCGCAGAGGCCGGCGCCTTCTTCTTCGCGGAAATCGTCCCGGCCATGGCGAGCACGGGAATGATGTAGGCGAAGCGGCCGAGGAACATGGCGAGGCCGAGCGTCGAATTGTACCAGAGCGTGTTGCCGCTAAGCCCGGCAAAGGCCGAGCCGTTGTTGTCATTGGCCGAAGCGAATGCGTAGAGGATTTCGCTCAGGCCATGAGGACCGGCATTGTTGAGGCTGTCGAGCGCGCTCCTGATCATGACCGAGGAGGCGGAGAATCCGAGAACGCTCAGCGGATAGATCAGTACGGCGAGCATCGCGAGCTTCATCTCTCGCGCCTCGATCTTCTTGCCGAGATATTCCGGCGTCCGCCCGACCATGAGACCGGCGACGAACACTGCAATGACGACCACGACCAGGAAGCCATACAATCCGGCGCCGACGCCGCCGGGCGCAATGCTGCCGAGCAGCATGTTGAACAGCGGCACGAGACCGGCCAGCGGCAGGAATGAGTCGTGCATCGAATTGACCGCGCCTGTGCTGGTTCCGGTGGTCGCTGTGGCGAAAAGAGCGCTCATCGCCGCTCCGAAGCGGAGCTCCTTGCCCTCCATGTTGCCCTGCGCCGGATCGACGCCGAGCGCTGTCAGGATCGGATTGCCGGCGCCTTCATAATGATAGGCGACAAGGACGCCGACGAGCAGCATGATCGTCATCGTCGCGAGAACCGCCGCGCCCTGGCGCGTGTCGCCGACAGTGCGGCCGAACGCCAGAACCGCCGCGGCCGGGATCACCAGAAGCGCCCAGATTTCGAGCACGTTCGTGAATGCGTTCGGATTCTCGAAGGGATGCGCAGAATTGGCGTTGAAGAAGCCGCCGCCGTTGGTGCCGAGCTCCTTGATGAACTCCTGGCTTGCGATCGGCCCGAGCGAGATCGCCTGCTTGACGCCTTCGACAGTCGTCGCCTCGACAGAGCCGAGCAGGGTCTGCGGCACGCCCGACGCGACGAGGACCAGCGCGCCGATAAACGAGATCGGCAGAAGGAGGTAAATCGTCGAGCGAGTCAGATCGACCCAGAAATTTCCGACGGTCGGCGATTCCGAGCGCGCGAACGCGCGGACGAGCGCGAACGCCATGGCGAGGCCGGTCGCCGCAGAAACGAAATTGTGAACGGTGAGGCCGAGCATCTGCACGAGGTGGCTCATCGTCGTTTCGCCGGCGTAGTTCTGCCAGTTCGTATTCGTGATGAAGCTCATCGACGTATTGAATGCGAGGTCGGGCGGCACAGGACCAAAACCCTGTGGATTGAGCGGCAGGTGGTTCTGCAGTCGCTGCAACGCGTAGAGCGTCACGAAGCCCGCGACCGAAAAGGCGATCATCGCGATCGTGTAGACGTAGGCGCTCTGTTCGCGTCCGGCGTCGACGCCGGAAAGGCGATAGAAGCCGGTTTCGATCGGCTTCAGAACGGGGGAAAGGAAAGTGCGCTCGCCTGCGAGAACGCGGGCAATGTAGATGCTGAGCGGGATCGCAGCAATGAGAACGAGCGCGAGCACGATTGCGATCTGCAGCCAGCCAGCAAGGGTCATGAGTTCATCTCGCAGGGATCGCCTGCGCCTCTTGGCTAGAATTTCTCAGGATGAAGTAGCGTGTAGACAAGGTAGGCGCCGAGACAGACGGCGACCACCAGACCGAGGATTGGTTCGGCCATGGCGGATCCTCTCAGAGATTTGCGCAAAACGCGGCGTAGCCGATCAGGATCGCGAACAGGATCGCCGACCCAGCCAGAAAGATGACATCGAGCATCGCAGTCCTCATTGTCGATGCCGTGAAACTGGGCGGTTGACCCATAAAGATTCAATGCCGATTTCGCTGGCCGCGCATAAAGAACCCATAAACGCGCAGTCGCGCAGCGCGTCTCGACGTCAGGCCCGCGACAAAAAAAAGCCGGGCACAGGCCCGGCTTTTTCGTTCATTGCGTATCGCTCAACCCGTATGTTTGATCAAAAACCTATAGACGCCGCCGTCGGCGGTCGATTCGACAAGTTCGTTGCCGGTCGTCTTGCAAAAGGCGGCGAAGTCCGCCACCGAGCCGGGATCGGTCGCGAGAATTTCCAGGGTGCCGCCGCGCGGCACTTCCTTCAGCGTCTTCTTGGCGCGCAGAATCGGCAGCGGGCAATTCAATCCCTTGGCGTCGAGAGTCTTGTCAGCCATTTGCAGTTTTCTCCCTGGCGTTCTGGATGCGGGCGGCGCCCATCCGGTTCAGATATACAGATTGATGTGCGACTTGAGCGCCTGCTCCATGTATGTCGCAGCGCCGCCAAGCTTTACACCGTCGATCATGTCCTCTTTCTTGAACTCGAAGAGATCCATGGTCATCTGGCACGCGATGATGTTCACGTCGCATTCGACCGCCGCCTCGCGCAATTCCTCAATGGAGGCGACGCCCTTCTTCTTGATCATGTCCTTCATCATGGCTGTCGCGCCGGCTTCCACGCCTGGCAGCATGCCAACCAGATTGGGCATGCCCATGTGCATTCCCATCATCGGCATCTTCATTGCAGGGTTGCCGAGCGGCGACACGGCGAGATCAAGCTTCTTCTTCAGAAGCGAAAGGCCGTAGAACGTGAAGAACATGGTGACGTCGACGCCCATGGCCGCCGCCGTCGTGCCCAGGATGAAGGGCGGATAGGCCCAGTCCAGGGTGCCTTTGGTGACAATGATGGTCATCGACTTGGCGTTGACGCCGTTGCTTTCGGCTTCCGACATGATCTCCTCCCGGCGCTTGGCGCGGCTGCGTCTATTCCTCACATCTTATAATATTCGAATAGGTTGGTCTATCCTTCAGGCGGCCCGGCCGTAGTAGATCATGCTCGTGTGGGTCGCCTCGGCGAAAAACAACCAGCGCTCGACGGCGACGCCCAACGCCGCGCTGAGGGTGGCCAACGAACTCAACGCGATCGCCGAGGCGGGGCCGCTCCACAGGATCAGCGCGAGCAGGATCAGAGGGATGACGAAGAGCGCGAGCGCGGCGAGCCTGCGTAGACGCCGCGCGTGTTTGCGCGCGACCGCGTAGCCCATTTCCCGCATGATGAAGTTCTCTTCCGTATGCGGCATTTCGAGCAGGCGCACCTCGCCGAAGCGGGCGAGGCCGGTCGCGGAGCCGAGCGTCGAGCGCGGGCGCTCCGCATCGATATGACGCCAATAGGCGAGCTTGATCGCGAAGCCGAGCGCCAGCAGCGTCAACGCCAGCGCGGCGAAAGCAGGGCGGAAGACGCCGAACGCGGCGGAAATCAGCACGAGCAGGATCGCGCCCGTCGCAAGCCCCAGAACGAGATAGGCGGGCAGCGTCAGCGCATTGTTCCACTGCCGGATGGTCTTGAGGCTGGCATAGATCATCGCGGTGCAGCAGACCGTGACGAAGGCCATGGCGGCCGTCGCAGCGCCCGCCCATGCGAAGGCGCCCGACGTATCGTTGAGAAAGACCCAGCCGATGCCGAACACGGCGACCGGCAGGAAAGCCAGGATGGCGGCGACGCCTTCCCGCGCGAGCCACGACGACCGCCACTGCGTGAAGGCGCGCATTGCGCGCTCCGGGCGGCCGAGGTGGAAGGTGGACGAGAGCAGGCCGATTGCGACAAGCGCCACACCGAGCCCGACGCCGACCAGGCCGAGCCACGTGTTGGCAGGCAGCACGCCAGCGGCGCCGAACACTGCGAGCAACGCCAGCAGCCCATAACCCGCGCCCGAAGCGGTGGTGAAGAGAATGACGGAATAGGCGGGATGCATGGACAGGCCTCAGCGGGACAGCGCGCGATCGATCCAGCGCAGGAACTTGCCTGCGCCGGCGAGATCGGGAGCGGGTTCGAGTTTCTTGGCGCCGCCATGCGCGCCGCCGGCGCCATTGCCCGTGCGCGGCGGCAGATATTTGCTCGTCGGACGATAGCCGGTTTCGGGCATCAGATCGTAACCGCCGCGCTCGCGCACGAGCTGCGAGACGTTGGAGTCCGGATCGGCAAAATCGCCGAAATGCCGAGCCTTGGCGGGGCAGGTGGCCACGCAGGCCGGAATGCGATCGGCCTCGTCAAGATTCTTGTTGTAGATCTTGTCGATGCACAGCGTGCATTTCTTCATCACGCCGACGTCTTCGTCGTACTCGCGCGCGCCGTAGGGGCAGGCCCACGAACACAACTTGCACCCGATGCACCTGTCGTGATCGACGAGAACGATGCCGTCTTCCGCGCGCTTGTAGGAGGCGCCGGTCGGGCAGACGGTCACGCAATCCGGTTTTTCGCAGTGCAGACAGTTCTTTGGAAAATGCACCGTGCGTGCGGTCCGTCCCTGTCCGCCCACTTCGTAGGTGAAGACGCGATTGAACCACACGCCGCGCTGCTCGGCCTGATAGGCGTTAATGTCGGTCAGCGGCGCGGAATGACCGGACGTGTTCCATTCCTTGCAATTGGTTGCGCAGGCGTGACAGCCCACGCATGTGTCGAGGTCGATGACGAGGCCAAGGCGCTTGTCGCCCGTTGCTGTCGGGAGGCTGGTCATGTGCGGTCTCCAGCCTCAGCGCTTCTTGTGCGCGAGACTCGCGCCGAAACTGTTGATCGTCGGCGCCGCATCGACCCCCGGCGGACGCGGCAAGACCGGGAATTGCGGCTCGCTCGTCTCGGCGCCCGGCGCGCATTTCTCAATGCGCACACGCAGATCGAACCATGCCGCCTGTCCGGTGATCGGATCGGAATTGGCAAGCCGACGGCCGTCTTTTTCCGGCGGCAGCAATTCGCTGATGAGGTGATTGAGCAAGAAGCCTTTTTTCGCTTCCGGCGCATCGGGCGCAAGCGTCCACGAGCCCGCGCGCTTGCCGATCGCGTTCCAGGTCCAGACCGTTTCGGGATTGACGCCTTCCATTGTCTTGATCTGCGCCTTGATCGAGCCGTTGTGGCTCGTCACGCGCGCCCAGTCTCCATCCTCGAGGCCGAGCTCGCGCGCCTTGACAGTCGAAACGTAGAGCTTGTTGCGGCCGAGGATCTGGCGCAGCCACGCGTTCTGCGAGCCCCAGGAGTGGTACATGATCATCGGACGCTGGGTGAGCGCGTGCAGCGGGTAGGCCTTCTTGTCGACCATCGCTTCTTCGAACGGCTCGTACCAGATCGGCAGCGGGTCGAACGTCGCCTTGATGCGTTCGCGCATATTGTCCGGCGGCTGGTTCGGTCCATGCCCCTCGGCGGCGAGCCTGAATTTCTGCATCGGTTCGGAATAGAGCTGCAGCACGATCTGGTCGGACGAGCCGACGAAGCCCATGCGGCAGGCGAACTTCAGATATCCCTGGTTGGCGAACTTGTAGAACTTCTGATCGGGCGCCAGTTCGTGGTGCCAGAAGCATTGGTGGTCGATATAGGCCTGCAACTGGTTGCCGTTCGGCGCGCCGCGGCCGTGTTCGTCGCCATCTGCGCCGCGCCAGCCGGCGAGCGGGCCGATGCCCGGCGCGCGCTCGTGGTTGACGATGTAGTCGGGATAGCCGCCGGGATATTTCGGCGTCTCGTCTTCCTGGATCATGCCGGGCAGCTTCAGCCGCGCGCCGAGGTCGAGCAGCACGGTCTGGAAGGCGCGGACGTCGCGATCCGGTTCGACAACCGGCTGCCGGATAGCGTCGGCCGGGCCGTCGGCCTCGCAGATCGGTCGGTCGAGCAGGGAGATGCAGTCCCAGCGTTCGAGATAGGTCGTGTCGGGCAGCACGAGATCGGCGTAGGACACCATTTCGGAGGCGTAGGCGTCGGAATAGATGATGCGCGGGATCTTGTACTCGCCGGTCGAGGCGTCCTTGTCCGTCAGCATCTCCATGACGCCCTTGGTGTTCATGGTGCTGTTCCAGGACATATTGGCCATGTACATGAACAGCGTGTCGATCTTGTAGGGATCGCCCTTCCACGCATTGGTGATGACCATGTGCATCAGGCCGTGCGAGGAGAGCGGCGCCTCCCAGCTGTACGCCTTGTCGATGCGAATTGGCGAACCGTCGGACTCGAGCAGCAGGTCCTCTGGTCCGGCGGTAAAGCCGAGCGGCATGCCGGCGAGCGGCTTCATCGGCGCGCAGCCCCTGCCGGACGGCTTGGGACCCGGCGGAATCGGCTTGGGGAAGGGCGGCTTGAAGCGGAAGCCGCCGGGACATTCGACAGCGCCCAGCAACACCTGCAGGAAGTGAATCGCGCGGCAGGTGTGGAAGCCGTTGGAATGTGCGGAAATCCCGCGCATGGCGTGCATGGCGACGGGGCGGCCGATGAACTTGTCGTGCTTGCGGCCGGCCCAGTCCGTCCATTCGACGTCGAGCGTGATCGCCTGATTGAAGGCGACGTCGGCGAGTTCGGCCGCAATGCGGCGGATCTGGTCCGCGCTCACGCCGCATTGCGCGGCGACCGCATCGGGGCTGTAGCGCGCATCCATGTAGCGCTCGGCGATGAGTTGAAACGCCGGGACCGCCTTGCGGCCATCGGCGAGTTCAAATTCGCCGACGATCGCCGGCGCGATGGCGATCTCCTTCGCTTTCACAATGCCCTTCGATTTCTGGTCGAAGCAGAGCGGATCGCCGTCGGAATCGCGCGCGAACAGGCCGTGGTCCGGCGCGCCCGGCGACTGGATGACGAGCCAGGGCGCGTTGGTGTAGCGGACAAGGTACTCGAGATCGATCTTGTCGGCGTTGAGAAGTTCGTGGATCAGGGCGAGCACGAACAGCCCGTCGGCGCCCGGCCGGATGCCGATCCATTCGTCGGCGACGGCCGAATAGCCGGTGCGCACGGGATTGACGGACACGACCTTGGCGCCGCGCCCCTTCATCTTGCCGAGTCCGGTTTTGATGGGATTGGAATCGTGGTCCTCGGCGACGCCGAAGATCATCAGATATTTCGCACGATCCCAGTCGGGCTCGCCGAATTCCCAGAAGGAGCCGCCGATCGTGTAGAGCCCGGCCGCCGCCATGTTGACCGAGCAGAAACCGCCGTGCGCGGCGAAATTCGGCGTGCCGAACTGCATCGCCCACCAGCCGGTCAGCGACTGGCTCTGATCGCGGCCGGTAAAGAAAGCCAGCTTCTTCGGGTCGGTCCTGCGGATATTGCCGAGCCATTCGGTCGCGAGCGAGAGCGCCTCCTCCCACTCGATCTCGACAAACTCGCCGCGCCCGCGTTCGCCGACGCGCTTCAGCGGCTTGCGCAGGCGAGCCGGCGAATAGTGCTGCATGATCCCGGACGAGCCCTTGCCGCACAGCACGCCCTTGTTGACCGGATGATTCTTGTTGCCCTCGATGTAGCGGATCTGCCCGTCCTTCAGGTGCACCTTTATGCCGCAGCGGCAGGCGCACATGTAGCAGGTCGTGTATTTCACCTCGTCGGCGACTTCGGGCGAAAGTTCGATTACGGGGTCGTTCAGCATCGGGAGGCGTTTCCGGTTGTCGGTTTTGTCGGCGAATCGGCTGCGGAACGGAGCTCTTCGGCGTCGGCGCGCTCTACCTGGTCGTCGCCCCCGCGCGGCTCCTGCTTACCAAGTCGCGCGCATTCGACGAAGACGCGCAACCGGCAGTCGCGACAGACATCGTAGTCCAGATTTCGATAGACCTCGCGCAGCGCCGTGGTTTTCGACCTGAACACGTTTTCGCGGCCAATCATATCGGCATATTGCCCGCGCGCTAGAAACTCCGAAGCGCGCTCCTTGAGGCGGATCAGGTACAGGCCGCCGCCGCGCGCGCGCATCTTGCGCGCTTCCAGCGCCAGCGCCTCCGCGCCTGCAAGATCGATGAAATTCACGCCGGTCATCACGATGGCGATCTGCTTGCAGTTCGGCGCCTCCGCCTCGAGCTTGCGCATGGAGTCGCGAAAACTCGCCACCGCCCCGAAATAGAGCGCGCCGTCGAGGCGCAGCAAATGGAACTGCGGGCATTCCGGCAAATCCGGCCGCACGTCGGTGAACTTGCGGTTCGGGCTCATCGGATCGGGCACGCGGCGGCGCAGTTCCGGAACCGAAGTCTTGTACAGAAAGACGAGCAGCGAAAGCGCGACGCCTACGAAGATCGACATCTGAATGTGAATGAACAGCGCTGTGAAGATGGTGATGATGAATATCCAGCGCTCCGAGCGGCTCATGCGCCACAGATTCGCGATGCTCTTGCGGTCGATCAGGCCCCAGCCGATCATCACGAGCGAAGCGGCCATCGCAGACTTCGGCAGATAGGCGGCGAGCGGGGCGGCGAATACGACGAGCCCGAGCAGGAGGACGCCCGCGGAAATGGCCGCCATGGGCGTGCGCGCGCCGGATTCGTAGTTGAGCGCGCTGCGGTTGAACGAGCCGGAAACGACATAGCCGGAAAAGAAGGGCGCGGCGATATTGGCCAGACCCTGGCCGACGAACTCCTGGTTGATGTCCAGGTCCTGCTCGGACCGCATGGAGAGGGCCCGGCCGATCGACACGACTTCGTTGAGGGCGGAGATGGCGACGGCGAGCGCGGTCGGCAGCAGGATGCGCCAGGTATGCGGATCGAAGCTCGGCGCGGACAGAGGCGGCAATTGCGCGGGCAGGGCGCCGACGACCAGCACCGCGCCCGGCGACCAGAAATTGACCGCCGCGCCGACAAGCCCGCCGACGAAGATCGCGGGCAGCATGTAAGGCACGCGCGGGAAGCGCTTGCGCGACAGCGCGCCGGCGCCCAGCGTCGCGAATGCGACGATGGTTTCGGGCACCGACAGAAGCGGGAGATTCGATATCGTATCCCAAACCGCCGGCACGAAATCATGATCCGCCGGCAGGTGAAAACCGAAGAAGGTGGACGCCTGCGTCGCGACGATGAGCGCGCCGACCCCGGCCGTGTAGCCGATCACCACGGAATGCGAGATGAAGTTGACGATGACGCCCAGCCGCGCGAGGCCGAGCGCGAGTTCGATCAACCCGGTCATGATCGCCAGCGTCATGGCCAGTTGCACGTAATAGGGCGTGCCGGGCGTGGCGAAATGCGCGAGCGAGGCGGCCAGGACAAGCGAGGCCGTGGTGGAAGGGCCGGCGACGAGATGCCACGACGAGCCGAACAGGGCGGCGATGATTGTCGGCACGATCGAGGCGTAGAGCCCGTATTGCGGCGGCATGCCGGCGATCGTGGCGAAGGCCACGCCTTGCGGCAGCACGACCACCGCGCCGGTCAATCCCGCCAGCAGGTCGGCCCGGAACGTCCGTCCGTTGACGAGCGGCGCCCATTTCAGAAACGGCGTAAAGGTCGCGAGCCAGTTCAGGCGGCCCGATGCAATGACGCTGGAGGTCATCGACGGGACCTGTCGATCGCGCGCGGGGCCTCATCGTCGTCTTCCGGCTCCTGCTTGCCGAGACGCGCGCACTCGACATAGACGCGCAGGCTGCACTTGCGACAGACCTCGTAGTCGAGGCGACGATAAATGGAGCGCAGGGCGTCGGTCTTCGACCAGAAGATGTTCTTCTCGCCGATCTCCTCGAGGTAGCCGCCGCGCTTCAGCAGGTCGCGCGTCTGGTCCTTGATGCGGATGAGATAGAGGTCGCCGCCGCGTTCGCGAAAACGCTGGGCGGCCGCGACGATCGCCTCGGCGCCGCCGATGTCGACGAAATTCACGCCCGTCATCACGATCGCGACGAATTTGCAATTCGGCGTATCGTCCTCGATGTCGCGGACGGCTTCGGTGAAGCTCGAAACGGCGCCGAAGAACAGCGAGCCGTCGAGACGCATGATCCGGAATTGCGGACATTCCGGCAGGTCGGGACCGGGATGGGTGAACTTGCGTCCGGTGCTCGTCGGATCGGGCACGCGCGGCACGAGGCGCGGGTTGGACGTACGGTTGAGATAGAGCAGCAGCGAGAGAATGATGCCGAGAAGAATGGCGATCTCGAGATCGAGGGCCAGCGTCGAGAAGAAGGTGACCGCCAGAATCGCGGTTTCCTCGCGGCTCGTCTTCACGATCTGCGCGATGTGACGCCAGTCGATCAGACCCCAGGCGACAAGCATGAGCACGCCCGCCATGGCCGCATTGGGCAGATATTTCGCAAAAGGGGCAATAAAGGGCACGGCGATCATCAGCAACAGGCCGGCCAGCACTGCCGCAAGCGGGGTCTTGGCGCCCGCGTCGTAGTTCACGCCGCTGCGGTTGAAGGAACCGGTCGCGACATAACCTGAGAAGAAAGAGCCCGCGATGTTCGACAGGCCCTGCCCGACGAATTCCTGGCTGGGATCGATGTGCTGGCCGCTGCGCACGCCCAGCGCGCGCGCGATCGACAGCGCCTCGGTAAGCGCGAACATCGATACGGCGATGGCCGAGGGCGCGAGCTCGCGCCAGACGCCCGGATCGAAGCTTGGCATGGACAGCGGCGGCAGGCTTGCCGGCAACGTGCCGATCGAGGGAACGTCCACGCCCGAATAGGCGCCGATGATCGCCGCCGCGAGGCCGCCGACGAGGATTGCGACGATCATGTAGGGCACGCGCGGCAGAAATCGCCGCATGAGAATGCCGGTCGCCAGCGTGATTGTCGCTACGGCCGCGATCGCGGGCACGATCTGGTCGGCGTTGATCGCGACATGCAGAAAAGTTTCGTGGAAGCGGGCGCCGCGCGGAATGTCGATGCCGAGGAAATGCCGGACCTGGCTGATCGCGATCATCACGCCGGCGCCCGCGGTAAAGCCGATGACGACGGAATGCGAGATGAAATTGACGATCGTGCCGAGCTTGAGAACTCCGAGCGCGAGTTCGATCAGGCCGACCATCAGCGTCAACGTCAGCGCAAGCTCGACATATTGCGCAGATCCGGGAACGGCGCGCGCCGCCAGCGCGGAGAACAGCACGATGGAGGCGGCGGTGGTCGGCCCGGAGACGAGGTGCCAGGAAGAACCGTAGAGCGCCGCCACGATCGCGGGGATCATGCCGGCGTAGAGCCCGTATTCCGGGGGCATGCCGGCGATGGTCGCAAAAGCGACGCTCTGCGGCAGAACGACGACCGCCCCCGTCAGGCCCGCGGTAAGGTCGGCGGACGCCGAGCGGCGATTGACCAAAGGCAGCCAGGCAAGAAACGGCAGGACCGTCTCGGCTATGGCCTGGCGCCGTTGCGGGCTGATCAATGCGGACATTTCCGCCGCAGTCTCCCCAGGATCGGCTTGCGCCGAATTCTTCTCTTGGTCGCGGGAGGCGCCGCGACGGCTGTCTTGCGGAACGGCCGTGCGCGCGCCCTCGCGGAGGTCGCGCGGATCAGTCGGTGATGACCTGCTTCAGCTTGGAAATGCCCAGCATGTTGAGCGCGGCGGTCTCGTAAAACGGCTCGCTCTCGCCCTTGCGCATTTTCCGGATGAAGTACTTCTCGAAGGCGATCTTGGCCGCGTGCACCCATTTGCCCGACGAGGCCCAGTTGACGTTGCGCGGCGGGATCTGCGGCTGAGCGACGAAGGCGACGCCGGAATCGCCGAAGTCGGCGAGGCAGACTGCGTTCCATGTGCCCTGGTGCCGCGGCGCCTGGCCGCGCAGCATCGCGCCGATGTTCAGAGCGGTCGCCGTGACCATCGATTCGATCATGAAGCCGGTCTTCGGCACGCCGCAGGGAACGGGGCTCGGGCCCATGGGCGGAATGGCGACGCATACCCCGACCGAGAAGACGTTCTTGTAGGTCGGATTCTGCTGGTGCTTGTCGACGAGCACGAAGCCGCGCGGATTGACGAGGCCTTCGACGCCCATCAACGGCTTGATGCCGCGGAAGGCCGGCAGCATCATCGAGAAGCCGAACGGCAGTTCGGCGGCCGTCTTCACGGAGCCGTCGGGATTGACCTCCTCGACATGCATCTTGCCGTCTTCGACCTTCTTCACGCGCGTCGAGGTCATCCACTTGATGTGGTGCTCGCGCATCTCGCTCTCGAGCAGTCCCTTGGTGTCGCCGACGCCGTCGAGACCGAGGTGCCCGATATACGGTTCGGCTGTCACGAAGGTCATCGGCACCTTGTCGCGAATCTTGCGACGACGCAGCTCGGTGTCGAGGATGAAGGTGAATTCGTAAGCCGGACCGAAGCAGCTCGCGCCCTGGACCGCGCCGACGACGATCGGCTTTGGGTTCTTGCAGAATTCCTCGAAGGAAACCGACGCCTTCAGCGCGTGGTCGACGTGGCAGATCGAATTGGTGAAGCCGCCGTTGGGGCCGAGGCCCTCTATCTCGTCGAAGGCGAGTTCGGGGCCGGTCGCGATGATCAGGTAGTCGTAGGCGAGTTTGGAGCCGTCTTCCAGTTCGATCGAATTCTCCTGCGGCGTGACCTTGGACACCGGAACAGGTTTGAAATTGATGCCGCGGCGCGCGAAGGTCGGAGCAAGATCGACCTGCACGGCTTCGCGCGTGCGCCAGCCGACCGCGACCCACGGGTTGGATGGAACAAAGTGATAGACCGGATCCTTGGTGACGACCGTGAGCTTGTCCTCCGGCCGCATCTGATCCTTCATTTCGTAAGCCATGATTGCGCCGGCCAGGCCCGCGCCCATAATCACGATTTGCGCCATCTTACCCGCTCTCCCTAAGCTTGTGCTGCGCCGGCCTGTTTTGCACGCCGTGTTGTTTCTTTTCGCGGTCTCGCGCCGGAGCGCCGTTTGCAGCTCTCGACTCCGGCTTCAGATGTGAGCCGCAACGCGCTCACGGAACATCGAAGTCCGCTGCGCGCTTCAAAATTCATTATATTCGCGTATTATGATCTGTCCAATTAATTGCCGTCAAGTTTCAGCGGTGCGGAACCGCTAGCTTGCCGCGCTGCAAGAAAAAACCGGAGGGGACAACCATGGCCGAACCAGCGGTCGACAACGAGGGCTATCTCGTCGATCCCGACGATTGGAGCGAGGACTGGGCGGCGCGCACGGCGGGCGCGCTGGACATCGAACTGACGCCCGAGCACTGGTCGGCCATTCGCTTCATGCGCTTGTTTCGAGAAGAACATCAGGTCTCGCCGGACGTGCGCTTCGTCATGCGGCATCTGACGGAGTCGCTGGGCGCGTCGCGCAACCGGATTTTCGAACTGTTCCCCTACGGCTATGCGGGGCAGGCCTGTAAGATCGCCGGCATGAAACGTCCGCGCATCTGGAGCACCGGCTGAGGCCGGTTCTCATACCTTGGACTCATACCTTGGATTCATGCCGCCTCACGCGCCTGTCGACTGCGCCCATCCGACGAGCGCATCGGCGAATTGGCGCGCGCGTTCGGGATCGAGATCGAGCGTCGTGAAACGCCGCCCCTCGCGGATCGTCACGCGCAGGATCCGCATGTCGCTCTCGTAGCGCAATTCCTCCAGCCGGATTTCGCGCCCGTAGGGCGCCTGGATGGTTTCGAGCCTGCGGCGTTCGTCGGTCATTCGCGCTTGCGCTCCGCCTGATAGAAGACAATTTCCAGCCGCGTCTCCCATTTCGGCGGCGTATCCGGATATTCCGGCTTGATGTCCATATAGAGATGAATCTCGCCGTCGCGCGCCGCTTGCGCGACATGCTCCTCCAGCTGCCTGAAGCTGGTGGTTTCCGGGTGGGCGATCATGAGCTCGCTGACGTAGACCATTGCATTTCCTCGACGTCGCGGATCAGGCGACCAGTCCATGATAGCGGATGCGGTAGAGAAGGCGGCCTCCCGGGCCGGCGGACGCAAAGCCCGTGCGATCGTGCAGGACATTGTTGCACACGAGGCCCACGCCCGGGCGCAGCCGCGTGGTCAGGGTCAGCGGTTCGTCGGCCAGGATGCGCGCGAGCGCGGCGACGGCCTTCTGCGTCATGGCGTCCTCCCGCCAGGCTATGGAGCGCGTGCGCGCCGTGTACCGCATGCCGAGCGCGCCGGCGCGCGGGACTATGTAGAAGACCGGGCCGGTATTGACCGGCCGCACCTTGCCGTCCGGCTCGACGTTCGCGGGAATCGCCATCGCTTCGGGATGCATGAGCGCGGCGATGTACGCAGGGTTCTCGTCGCGCAGGCGAATATAGGCGATCTCGTGATCGAGCAGGCGGTTGTCGCCCCCGTCGGCGTCGCGCACGCAATGCAACAACATCGCCTGCACCGCGCGGTCGGGGCCGTGATAATTGTAATAGCCGTCCGTATGCCAGGCGATCGGACGGCTGGTGTAAGGAATATAGCCGAGGCGTCCGCCGCTCTCGGCGACCTCGATCGCGACGAGGCCGTCGCCATCCCGCGAACGGTGGTCTTCCACAGCGGTCAGGCCGAGAGTCGCGCCTAGGGCGAGGACAGCGGCGCGTTGCGCCTGTTCGTCGCGCGGCGGCCCGGCGAGCGCGTAGACGGCCATGTTGGCGCGGGCGCAGCGGTCGCGGATCGCGGCACGTTCGGCGGCCGTCAGCGCGGCGGGGTCGCCGATCTCGACCGCAAGTTCGTCGATGGAGCGCGGATAGGCTGCGAGCTTCGCCTCGCGCCATGCGCCATAGGATTCGTCGTCGTGGAGGTCGAACGGGCTGGCTCGCAATCCCGTAAGCCCGGCTCCCGGCAGGCTTGCGCCGCTCATTTCGCCCCTCCTGCGCCTCCCGCGCGACGCCGATTTCGAAGAAACTGCATCCGCCAACCGGGCGGAAGCGATATTTCCTATTCTCATATTCGAATTTTTTGTTATTATGACGTCGCCACGCCCAAATGAAAAGTCCGAATCGTGTTGCCCGTCAAAGGGTCGCGCAGATCGAAGACGGCGGCGGGGCTTGGGAGACGCGCGACGGGCCGGCTGTCCGTGCGCAACGCTGAAGGGAGCAAGGGCATGTCGCACGATGAGGCGAAAGGCGCGTCCGCGCCGAAGGGCAAACATCCGACGCCGCTGCTCGACGAGCTCGAAAGCGGCCCTTGGCCGAGCTTCGTGACCGGGCTGAAGCGGCTGCGCGATTCCGGCGACAAGCAATATGCGCCGATGATGAACGACCTTCTCGGCCAGCTCGAGCATTCCTACGAGACCAAGACGGGCTACTGGAAGGGCGGCACGGTCTCGGTGTTCGGCTACGGCGGCGGCGTCATTCCCCGGTTCTCCGAAGTCGCCAGCCAGTACCCGGCCTCCAAGGAATTCCACACGCTGCGCGTCCAGCCGCCGGCCGGCTACCACTACACGACGGACCTGCTGCGCCAGATGTGCGACATCTGGGAGAAGCACGGCTCAGGCCTCATCGCCTTTCACGGCCAGTCCGGCGACATCATGTTCCAGGGCTGCTCGACCGAGAACGTGCAGAAGGCCTTCGACGACCTCAACGAGATCGGCTTCGACCTCGGCGGCGCGGGCCCGGCGCTGCGCACCTCGATGAGCTGCGTCGGTCACGCGCGCTGCGAAATGTCCTGCTACGACGAAGTGCAGGCGCATCGCACCGTCATCAACGAATTCCTGGACGAGATGCATCGTCCGGCGCTGCCCTACAAGTTCAAGTTCAAGTTCTCGGGCTGCGGCAACGATTGCGTGAATGCGATCCATCGCGCAGATTTCGCGGTGATCGGCACCTGGCGCGACGACATGAAGGTCGATCAGGAAGAGGTGAAGAAATACGTGGCCCGCGTCGGCCGCAAATATGCGATCGACCATGTGATCGCCATGTGCCCGACGCGGGCGCTCAGCCTCAACGACGACGATACGCTCGACGTCGACAACAAGTCCTGCGTGCGCTGCATGCACTGCTTGAACGTCATGACCAAGGCGCTCTCGCCCGGCGACGACCGCGGCGCCTCCATCCTGATTGGCGGCAAGCGCGCGCTGAAGGTCGGCGACCTCATGGGCACGATGATCGTGCCGTTCATGAAGCTCGACACGGAAGAGGATTTCGAGAAGCTGAAGGAATTCGCCCGCAGCCTGCTCGAATTCTTCGCCGACAACGCGCTCGAACACGAGCGCATCGGCGAAACGATGGATCGCATCGGCCTGCCCGCCTTCATCGAGGCGCTGGGAATCGACCCCGACCCGAACATGGTCAATCACCCGCGCACCTCATGTTATGTCCGCACGGACGACTTCGATGAGGAGGCAGCCAAGTATTTCGAGCGCAAGCTGCATAAGGACGCCTCGCGCGCTGCCGCAGAATAAGACGCCGGAGAGCCGCCGCGGACGCGCGGCGGCCGAAGCCAGAGACTTTCGGGAGGAGTTCTCAAATGAATGTCGCCGTTCAGCCGCGTCGACCCGTCGAAACCGGCGTGCCGGACCCGTTTCCGTACATGCATCCGATTTTGAAGAAGAACTACGGCAACTGGGCCTGGCATGACCGTCTGCGTCCGGGCGTGCTGCATCACGTATCCAAGACGGGCGAGGAGGTGTGGACGGTCCGCGCCGGCACGCAGCGCCAGATGGATGTCTACACGATCCGCCTTCTGTGCGACATCGGCGACAAGTTCGCCGAAGGCCATGTGCGTTTCACGACGCGTTCGAATATCGAGTTCATGCTGAGCGCGGTCGACAAGGTCGAGCCGTTGATCGCCGCGCTGGAGAACAACGGATTTCCGGTCGGCGGCACCGGAAATTCGGTATCGATGATCTCGCATACGCAGGGCTGGCTGCATTGCGACATTCCAGGCACCGACGCGTCGGGCGTCGTGAAGAGCCTGATGGACATGATGCACCACGAGTTCACGCACGAGGAAATGCCGAACCGCGTGCGCATCACGACCTCATGCTGCCAGATCAACTGCGGCGGGCAGGGCGATATCTCGATCAACGTCCAGTACACCAAGCCGCCGAAGATCAACCACGATCTCGTCTCCAAGGTGTGCGAACGTCCGGCCGTCGTCGCGCGCTGCCCGGTGGCGGCGATCCGCCCGGCGATGGTCAACGGCGTGCCCTCGCTTGAAGTCGACGAGAAGAAATGCGTGTGCTGCGGGGCCTGCTATCCGCCGTGCCCGCCCATGCAGATCAATGGCCAGGACTCGACCAAGATCGCGGTCTGGGTCGGCGGCAAGCATTCGAACGCGCGTTCCAAGCCGACTTTCCACAAACTGGTCATCGCCAACCTGCCGAACAACGCGCCGCGCTGGCCGGAGGTCGAGGCGGTGGTGAAGAAGATTCTCTACGCCTACAAGGAACACGGCCGCGACTACGAGCGGCTCGGCGAGTGGATCGAGCGCATCGGCTGGCCGCGCTTCTTCGAATTGTGCGATTTTGCCTTCACCAAGCATCATCTCGATACCTGGACGGGCGCACGCAAGACGATGAACATGTCGGCGCACGTGCGCTTCTGAGAAGCGCCGAGAGGCGAAAAGGGGGAGGCGAGACTTGCGTTTCGGAATTGTGGTCAACGAGGGACCGTACACGCATCAGGCGTCGGACTCCGCCTATCGCTTCGCGGCCGCGGCGCTGGAGAAGGGACACGAGATCTTTCGTGTCTTCTTCTACCATGACGGCGTGAACAACGGCACGCGCTACACCGTGCCGCCGCAGGACGATCGCAACCTGCAGAAGCTGTGGAGCGAACTCGCCGAGAAGTACGGTCTCGATCTCGTGGTGTGCATCGCCGCAGCGCAACGGCGCGGCATTCTCGACGCCAACGAGGCGAAGCGGCAGGGCAAGGATGGCGACAACATCGCGCCCGGGTTCCGCATTTCGGGACTGGGCCAGTTGATCGAGGCCGGCATACAGGCCGACCGCCTCATCACCTTCGGCGATTGAGGGCGACATGTCTGACAACAACAGGAAGAAGTTTCTCTACGTCAACCGCAAGGCGCCCTACGGGTCGATCTATGCGCTCGAATCGCTCGAGGTGGTGCTCATCGGAGCGGCTTTCGAGCAGGACGTGAGCCTCGCCTTCATCGACGACGGCGTCTACCAGTTGATGGCCAATCAGGACACGGCCGGCGTCGGCATGAAGAATTTCTCCAAGACCTATCGCGCGCTCGGCGACTACGAGGTGCGCAAGCTCTATGTCGAGAAGGAATCGCTCGCCGAACGAGGGCTGGCCGTCGACGACCTGATGCCCATTACCTATGAAGACGAAGACGACGACTACGCCGAAAAGCCCTCGCTGTTCTTCGTCGATCGTTCCGAAATGGCCGCGCTGATCGCGGCCCACGATGTCATCCTGAGTTTCTGAGGGCGCGATGGGAACGCTTCACACGATCAACAAGTCGCCGTTCGATCGCAATTCATTCGCGACCTGCCTGGCGCACGCGAGCGCGGGCGACGCCATCCTCATGATCGAGGACGGCGTGGTGGGCGCGCGCAAGGGCACGACATTCGCGCCCGCGCTCGCCGCCAAACTCTCGTCCTGCGCTATCTACGCGCTGGGACCGGACCTGGCCGCCCGGGGCATGAAGCCGGAAGATGTGCTGGAAGGGGTGAAACTCGTCGACTACGCGGGCTTTGTCGACCTGACCGCGGAGAAGAAGCGCGTCTGCGCATGGTTGTAAGGCCCGGCTTGGGCCGTCGAAACGGAATTAGAGCAGGAGGACCAGAATGAGCACGATGACCGCCTACGAGATCAATGGTCTCGTCGCCGAACACGACGAAGAGGGCTACCTCAAGGATATCGGCCAGTGGACGCCGGAACTTGCCGATCTCATCGCCAAGAGCGAGCAGATCGAGATGACGCCCGACCACTGGGAAGTCGTCAACTTCCTGCGCGAATATTACGAGGAATATCAGATCGCGCCGGCGGTCCGCATTCTCGTGAAGGAAATGACCAAGAAGTTCGGCAAGGAGAAGGGCGACCAGAAGGCGCTCTACGCTCTCTTCCCGTACGGCCCGGCCAAGCAGGCGTGCAAGATCGCCGGCCTGCCGAAGCCGACCGGCTGCGTCTGACGCCGCGTCGTTTGGCGTCATCAAGCGCGAAAGCCGGCCGACGGGAGGCGACAAGCCCGCGGCCGAGGGAGGACTCATGCTTACGGCGATCTTCGCGGTCCTGTTCTATCTGGCGACGGCCATCCTCGTTTTGGGGCTGGCCTTGCGCATTCGGCTCTACGCGAAGACGCCCGCGCCTCTGAAGATTCCCACGACGCCGGCGCCCATCACGCGCAGCGGCGTGGCCTGGCGCATGGCGCGCGAGGTCGCGCTGTTCGAAAGCCTGTTCAAGTCGAACAAATGGACCTGGGCGTTTGGCTGGATCTTCCACGTCTCGCTCGCGGTCGTGCTGTTCCGCCACCTGCGCTACTTCCTGCAGCCGGTTCCCGAGATCGTCGCGATCATGCAGCCGATCGGCGTGCTGGCCGCCTTCTCGATGGTGGCGGGTCTTCTCGCGCTGTGGGGCCGCCGCTTCCTCGTCGAGCGCATCCGCTACATCAGCGGCCCGTCGGATCATCTGATGCTTGCGCTGCTGGCGATGATCGGTGTCAGCGGTCTCAGCATGAAGTTTGTCGCTCATACCGACATCGTCGCGGTCAAGGCGTTCTTCCTTGGCCTCATGTATTTCGACTGGAAGCCGCTGCCGGCCGACGCCAATCTCATCGTCCATCTGACGCTGGTGCTGGCGCTGATGATCATCTTCCCGTTTTCGAAGCTGCTGCACGCGCCGGGCGTGTTCTTCAGCCCGACGCGCAACCAGGCCGACGATTCGCGCGAACGCCGCTACGCGCCGCGCGGTCTGTTGAAGCCGCAAGCCAAGGCGTGAGGAGAGACGCATGGCCGCCGCCTCGTCCGATTTCAAGCCGAAGGAACGGGTCGTCGGCGACCCGATCGAACTCCCGCAGCTCGCCTGCGGCGCGATGGCGGGCTCTAAACCCTATGTCGCGGCCGCCAATCACAATCAGCCGCTCGGCTTCCCGGGCCAGCTCGTCGAAGACTGGCACGACAAGGCGATCTTCAGGCTTGGCGAACTGCTGGAGAACAACCGCGCGCTGCGCGTTTATCTCGATTCCTGCGTGAAGTGCGGCGCCTGCACCGACAAGTGCCATTATTTTCTCGGCACCGGCGATCCGAAGAACATGCCGGTCGCCCGCCAGGACCTGCTCCGCAAGGTCTATCGGCGCCACTTCACCTGGGCCGGAAAGCTCGTGCCGTGGCTTGTCGGCGCGGAAGATCTGACGAAAGAGGTTCTCGACGACTGGTACTCGTATTTTCACCAGTGCTCGCAGTGTCGCCGCTGCTCGGTGTTCTGCCCTTACGGCATCGACACCGCCGAGATCTCGATGGCCGCGCGCGACATCATGGACACGATCGGTCTCGGCCAGAAATACTCCAACGAGATCATCGGCAAGGTCTTCAACATCGGCAACAATCTCGGACTGCCGCCGAAGGCGCTGAAGAACACGCTCGAGGGCCTCGAGGAAGAGATCGAGGAAGAAACCGGCGTCCCGGTCAAACTGCCGCTCGACGTGCAGGGCGCGGAAATTCTGTTGGTGACGCCGAGCGCCGACTTCTTCGCGTCTCCGCACATGGAGGGCTTGATCGGCTACGCCAAGGTGCTGCACGAGGCGGGCGTCTCCTGGACGTTGTCGACCTATGCGTCGGAGGCGGCGAACTTCGGCATGTTCGTCGGTTCGCAGGAGAATATGCAGAAGGTGGCGCAGCGCATCGCCAAAGCGGCGAAGGATCTGGGCGTCAAGCGGCTGGTGTTCGGCGAATGCGGCCACGCCTGGCGCGTCGCCTATTCCTTTCTGGACACGCTTGCCGGGCCCTTCGATTTTCTCGACCGCAACTATCCTGTGCCACAGCACATCTGCGAGTTCACCCACGATCTCATGCAGAAGGGCAAGCTGCGTTTCGACAAGGCGAAGAATGACGAATTCCGTCTGACCTTCCACGATAGCTGCAATGTCGCGCGCGCCTCGCGCATGGGCGACAGGCCGGGAGGACAATTCGAGATACCGCGAGCGATCCTGCGGGCGACCTGCAACCATTATTTCGACATGGCGCCGGAGACGATCCGCGAGAAGACCCTGTGCTGCGGCGGCGGCGGCGGTCTCCTGACAGACGAACTCATGGACCTGCGCACCAAGGGCGCGCAGCCGCGCATGCGCGCGCTCAAGGATGTCGCCGACGAGCATGGCGTCACGCACATGGCGGCAATTTGCGCGATCTGCAAGGCGCAATTCTCGAAGGTCCTGCCGCAATACGGATTCGAAATGGATGGAATCGTGAGCGTGCACCAGATGGTCTCGAACGCCATCCTGCTGACCGGTTCGCGACAGGCGGAAGAATTCGACGCACAGGGCCAGCCCGCTGGCGCCGAGGCGTGAGGAGACGGCGATGAACGACCAGAGCCCCAACACCAAGCCGACGCATCGCCGCTTCAAGAATGGCGACAGCATGTGGAACTGGACGGACCTGACGTCCAAGATCTTCCAGGCCGACAAGTCCTACAAGTGCCCGACCTACGTGCATCGCACGCCGCCATGTCAGGGCGGGTGTCCGTCGGGCCACGACATCCGCGGCTGGCTGCAGATCGCCCGCGGCATGGACAAGCCGCCGGTCGCCGGAATGCCGTGGCAACAATACGCATTCGAGCGCATGGTCTCGGCCAATCCCTTCCCGGCGACGATGGGCCGCGTGTGCCCTGCGCCGTGCGAGGACGGCTGCAACCGCAACGAGCTCGACGACTTCGTCGGCATAAATGCGGTCGAGCAATATGTCGGCGACTGGGCGATCGAGAACAAGACGAGTCTGCCCGCGCCCCCCGCGCCGAGCGGCAAGTCGGTCGCCGTCATCGGCGGCGGGCCGGCCGGCCTTGCGGCCGCGTATTTCCTGCGGATGAAGGGGCATGCCGTCACGATCTTCGAGATGCATGAGCAGCTCGGCGGCATGATGCGCTTCGGCATTCCCGGGTATCGCACCCCTCGCGAAATGCTAGACGCGGAGATCGGCCGCATTGTCGCGCTCGACGGCGTGACCGCGCGCACCGGCGTTCGCGTCGGCAAGGACGTGACCGTCGAGGAGCTCGAACGCGACTACGACGCCATCTTCTGGGGGATCGGCGCGCAGTCCGGCCGTCCGCTGCCGGTGCCGGGCGCCGACGCCGACAATTGCATCACCGGCGTCGAGTTTCTCGACGCGTTCAATCGCGGCTGGGTGTTTTCGACGGCGAGGAAGATCGTCGTCGTCGGCGGCGGCGACACGTCGATCGACGTCGCCTCGGTCGCGCGTCGCCTCGGCCATATCAGCGCCAGCCATCGGCATGACGTGCGGGACGCCTCCACCTTCGGATACACCGCGCATGACGTCGCCGATACGCTGCGTCGCGAGGGTGCCGAAATCGTGCTGACGTCGCTGTTCCCGATCGAGCAGATGACGGCGGCGGAGCACGAGCGCGAGGACGCCAAGCGCGAAGGCGTCGAAATTCAGGGCGCCGTAATGCCGCTCGAGGTTGTCAAGGGGGAAGACGGCCGCGCGCGCGCGCTGCGCATGTGCAAGTGCACGATGAAAGGAACCGTGCCGCAGCCGATCGACGGCACGGAATACGAGATCGAATGCGACATGGTGATTTCCGCCATCGGCCAGATGGCCGACCTGTCGCAGGGCCTCGAGAAACTCGACGGCGGGCGCGGAGGCGTCGCCATCGACGGCGTCTACAAGGTGCGCAAGCTCGACAAGCATTTTGCCGGCGGCGACGTGGTGCGGCCGCATCTGCTGACCACCGCCATCGGTCACGGTCGCGTGGCGGCCGAGACGATGGATCACTTCCTTGCCGGCGCCCTGGAGGACAAGCGCCCGAGGGTCGATGTCCATCAGTTCAATCTGCTGGAGGAGCTGCAAGCCCGCGACCTCGAGCCAGCCCCCTACGATCATACGCAGACGCGCGGCACGTCCTCGGCGAAATTCGCGATCCACAATTACGAGGATCGTTCGGCCACGCAGATCATCCCGCACAAGGACCTGTTCAAGGGGCATTTCAACTTTGTCGAGCGCAACAGGCGCCAGGAGCGCCATGTCCACGCCGACAAGGTGATCGGCGACTTCGAGGAACGCATGGTCCGGCTGACGGAGGCGCAGGCGAGGAAGGAAGGCGAGCGCTGCATGAGCTGCGGCCTGTGCTTCGAATGCGACAATTGCGTGATCTACTGCCCGCAGACAGCAGTCGCCCGCGTGCCGAAAAAGGAGCGCGCGGTCGGGCGCTACGTCTACACCGACTACACAAGATGTATCGGTTGCCACATCTGCGCCGACGTCTGCCCAACAGGCTATATCCAGATGGGGCTCGGGGAATAGGCGATGGCTCACGTCCCGCTGCGTCGTCTGCTGCTTGTCGCGCTGGTCGCGTTCGGCGCCGCTTTCGGCCTTGCGCGAGCGGAGGCCGCGGACGCCGGCCGCACGCCCACGCCGCAGCCGGCCAAACCCGCAGCGGCGGAAAAATGTGTCGCCGACACCGAGTTCATGCGGCGCAACCACATGAAGACGCTGCTGCACCAGCGCGACGAGACCATGCATGACGGCGTCCGCGCCAAGCAATTCAGCCTCGCGAATTGCGTGAGCTGCCACGCTGTGAAAGGCGCGGAAGGAAAGCCCGTCGCCTATTCGGATCCAAAGCACTTCTGCCGCACCTGCCATTCGTACGCGGCGGTGCGGATAGATTGCTTCGAGTGCCACGCCTCGCGGCCGGACGAAAAGGCGAAGGCGGCGAACGCCGGCGATCCGGCGCTTTCGGCGTTGGCTGCGCATCTCGCGGAGATGAAGAGATGAGCGAGGCCGAAACTCACGTCGCCGGGCCGGAGCGCCGCGCGCTGCTCAAGGGCGCGGTCGGACTCGCCGCGACGACAATCGCGCCGGGCGTGACCCTCTACGCATTCGGCATGGCGGAAGCTGATGCGGCCGCGTCTTCGAAGAAGCGCTGGGGCCTGCTGATCGACCTCAACAAGTGTCCGTCCGGCTGCGACAAGTGCGTGTCGGCCTGTAGCGACGAGAACGGCTGGAGATCGACCGGCCATTCCGAGACCGATGCGCAATGGATCCGCAAAGTGACGCTGCGCGATCCGCGCACGGGCGCAAAGCGGGAAGCGCCGGCCATGTGCCAACACTGCGCGAGCCCGCCCTGCGTCGACGTCTGTCCGACCGGCGCTTCATTCAAGCGCGCCGACGGCATCGTGCTGGTCGACAAGCACATATGCATCGGATGCCGCTATTGCATGATGGCCTGCCCGTACAAGGCGCGCTCCTTCGTGCACGAGGAGCACGACGACCAGAAGACGCAGGCGCCGCGCGGCAAAGGCACGGTGGAAAGCTGCACATTCTGCGTCACACGCGTCGACGCCGGCCGGATTCCGGCCTGCGTCGAAGCCTGCGCGGCCAAGGCCGGCGCCGCCATGACATTCGGCGATCTCAACGATCCCGGCAGCGATGTCTCGAAGGCGCTTGCGGCCGGGGCGACCGCGCAAATCCGCGCCGACCTCGGTCTCGATCCGGGCGTGCGCTACCGCAATCTGTGACGGGCGACAGGCTATGGCCAAGGTGAAATTTCAGACGCTCGACGAACACAGCTCCGGCTTCTGGGGGCTTATCGCCCTGCATGCGCTGCTCGTCGCGCTCGGTCTCGGCGCTGCGCTCTACATGGAAGAGCACGGCCACATCGTCACCGGCATGAACAATCAGGTCGTCTGGGGCCTGCCGCACGTATTCGCGGTCTTTCTGATCGTCTCGGCGTCCGGCGCGCTGAATGTCGCGTCCGTGTCGTCCGTGTTCAACCGGCTGGCCTACAAGCCCTATGCGCGGCTGTCGGGCATCCTCGCTATTGCGCTGCTCGCGGGCGGCCTCGCCGTGCTCGTGCTCGATCTCGGGCGGCCGGAACGGCTGATCGTCGCGATCCTCAAGCACAATTTCAAATCGATCTTCGCCTGGAACATCTATCTCTATACGGGCTTCATCGCGATCGTGGCGGCCTATCTCTTCGCCATGATGGACCGGCGCGCGTCCGAGAACGCGACGCTTGGCAAGGCGATCGGCTGGCTCGCCTTCGTCTGGCGCCTGATCCTGACCACCGGCACGGGTTCGATCTTCGGTTTTCTGATCGCGCGCGAGCTCTACGACGCCGCGATCATGGCGCCATTGTTCATCGCATCCTCCTTCCTTTACGGCCTCGCCTTCACGGTGCTCGTTCTAATCATGATGAGCAGCGAAACGCGCGCCGAACTGATGACGGCGGAGATGATCGGCAAGTTCCGCGGCCTGCTCGCGATCTTCGCGCTGGCGACGCTGTTCCTCACCCTTGTGCAGCATTTGACGCGACTCTATTCGACCGCGCACGTCGAGGCGGAACTCTTCGTCCTGCGCGACGGCGGAATCTACACGCTGCTTTTCTGGGGCGGGCAGATGCTGCTGGGCACGCTGCTGCCGCTCGGACTTCTCGCCGTTCCCGGTTTCGACGGCGGCCGACGCGGTCTGACGCTGATTTCGACGCTGTTCCTGATGGGCGGGCTGGCGCAGATCTATGTGATCATCATCGGCGGCCAGGCGTTCCCGCTGAAGATATTCCCGGGCTACGAGGTTTCCAGCTCATTCGCGGACGGCGCGGTTGCGCGCTATATTCCATCCCTGCCAGAGGCGCTTCTGGGGATCAGCGGAATTTCGATCGCCATGCTGCTGACGGCCGCGGCGTTGCGCCTGCTGCCCTTCCTGCCGCAGGCGCAGGCCGAGAAAGCGTAGGGCTCGCCATGCTTCTGATGCGCGACCGCAACCCGCCCGTGCACGCGGCCTGATCCATGCGCCGTCTGTTCGTCTCGGCCCTGCACAAGTCATCTGGCAAGACGATGATCTCCGTCGGTCTCGGCGCGGCGCTCGCCGCGCGCGGGCTGGCAGTGCAGACCTTCAAGAAGGGCCCTGACTATATCGACCCGATGTGGCTCGCTCATGCGAGCGGGCGGCCTTGCTACAATCTCGATTTCAATACGCAGGAGCGCGACGAGATCGCCGGGATGGTCGCGAGCAAGTCGCTGGGCGCCGACGTGGCGCTGATCGAGGGCAACAAGGGCTTGCACGACGGCGTCGCGACCGACGGCCGCGATTCCAGCGCCGCGCTGGCGCGATTGACGCAGTCGCCGGTGGCGTTGGTTGTCGACACGCTCGGCATGACGCGCGGCGTCGCGCCGATGCTGATGGGGTTTCGCGCCTTCGATCCGCATGTGCGCATCGTCGGCGTCATTCTCAACAAGGTCGGCGCGGCGCGGCAGGAAACGAAGCTTCGTCAGGCGATCGAGACCTATTGCGACATGCCGATCCTCGGCGTGATCGGACGGGACGCGGCGCCGGCGGTCGAAGAGCGTCATCTTGGTCTCGCCACGCCGGCCGAATGCGAAAGGCTTGACGCAATCATCGCCCATCTTGCCGATGTCGTCGGCAAGGGCGTCGATCTCCACCGGCTGCTGGCGGTCGCGGACGACACGCCGCTTCCCCAACCTGCGCCGCTCGCGCCGCCGCCGCCGTTCGACATCACGATTGCGATCGCGCGCGATGCGGCGTTCGGCTTCTATTACGCCGACGATCTCGAAGCGCTGGAGCGCGCCGGAGCGCGGCTCGTGTTCTTCGATACGCTGCGCGATCAGCGTCTGCCCGCTTGCGACGGGCTGTTCATCGGCGGCGGCTTTCCGGAAACCCAGGCCGAGGCGCTGTCCGCCAATGCGCCGCTGCGCGCCGAGATTGCCCGCGCGCTTGCCGCAGGCCTGCCGGCCTACGCCGAATGCGGCGGCCTCATGTACCTCTGCCGTTCGCTCGCCTGGCGCGGCCGGACGTTCGATATGGTCGGCGCCGTGCCCGCCGACGCGATCATGCACGCGCGGCCGCAGGGCAGGGGGCTCGTCGTGGTCGAAGAGACGGCGGATGCGCCCTGGCCGGCCGCGGGGGCGACGATCGCCGCGCATGAATTTCACTACGCCGCGCTCGAGAAGGTCGATCCGCAGGCGCGCTTCGCCTTTCGCGTGAAGCGCGGCTATGGGATCGACGGCGCGCATGACGGCATCGTCGTCGGCAATCTTGTTGCAGGTTTCACTCATTTCCGGGATACGTCGCGCAACAGGTGGGCGCAGCGGTTCGCGGCCTTCGTGCGCGCGCGCCGTCGGACTTCGCGGGCCGCCTGAAGCGGCGCGCTGGAAAGGACGACAGAAATCGAATGGAGCACCTGCCGATCTTCCTCGCCATCAAGGGCAAGTGGGCGGCCGTGATCGGCGGCGGGCTCGCGGCGGCGCGGCGCGCCGAGCTTCTGCTGCGCGCCGGCGCGCAGGTCACCGTCTTTGCGCCGAGCTTTTCGGAGGAATTCACGCCCGTCGCGGAAAGCTTCGCCTTCGAGCGGATCGCGCGGTGGCCGCACAAGTCTGCGGAACTCGAGGGAGTTGCGGTTTGCGTGATCGCGACCGACGACAAGATGCAGGACGAGCGCGCGCATCAGATCGCCAAGGACGCCGGCGCCCTTGTCAATGTCGCGACGCGGCCAGATCTCTGCGATTTCGTCCTGCCGTCCATCGTTGACCGCAGTCCACTGGTCGTGGCGATCTCGACCGGCGGCGCATCGCCGATCCTGGGGCGGATGCTGAAGGCCAGGCTCGAAGCCACGATCCCGGGTTCGTACGGCCGCCTGGCGGATTTCGTCCGCGAAACGCGCGCGCACGTGAACGCGGCGATTTCCGACATGACGGCGCGTCGTCGGTTCTGGGAGCGTACGCTCGACGGACCGATTGGCGAGATGGTGCTGGCGGGCGACGAGACGCGCGCTATCCAGGCTCTCGCTGCAGACATCGATCACGCGGCAGCCGGCGAAAGCAGCGAACAGCAAGGCGAGGTTTATCTGGTCGGCGCAGGGCCGGGGGACCCGGACCTGCTCACTTTTCGCGCGCTGCGCCTGATGCAGAAGGCGGATGTCGTGCTCTACGACCGGCTCGTGGATCCGGCGATCGTCGGTCTGGCGCGTCGCGAAGCCGAGCGCATCTACGTCGGCAAGCGTCCCAAGGATCATCCGGTGCCGCAGGACGAGATCGGCGATCTGCTGATCCGCCTCGCGCGGGAAGGCAAGCGTGTGCTGCGCCTGAAGGGCGGCGACCCGTTCGTGTTCGGGCGTGGCGGCGAGGAGATCGAACGGCTGGCGGAAAACCGCATTCCCTTCCAGGTCTGCCCCGGCGTTACGGCGGCGGTCGGCTGTTCGGCCTATTCCGGCATCCCGCTGACCCATCGCGACCATGCGCAGGCGTGCGTATTCGTCACCGCGCACAGCAAGCACGGGCCGATCGATCTCGATTGGGGAACGGTGGTCCGGCCCGATCAGACGGTGGCCGTCTACATGGGCCTGAACCATATAGAGGAGCTGACGGCGGCGTTCGTCGCGCATGGCGCGGCGCCGGACCTGCCGGCGGCGATCGTCGACAACGGCACGCGTCCCAACCAGCGCGTCATTGTCGGCACGCTGGCCGATCTGGCGGCCAAGGCGAGGACGGCCGGATTGCGCGGCCCGACCATCGTCATCGTCGGCACGGTCGTCAGCTTGCGGAAGAAACTGGACTGGCGCCGACGCCCCGATGGCGCGACGGAAGCGAACGAGGAACAATCATGATCGTGACGCAGCAAGATGTTCTGGCGGCGATTGCGGACCTTCCCGGGCCGGACGCGTCGAAGACGCTCGCGCAGTCGGGCGCGCTTGGCGGTGTGAGCGTGCGCGATGGCAAGGTGTTCGTGTCGATCAACGTCGAGCCCGGCCGCGTGCAGGCGCTCGAGCCGATGCGCGGGCGGGTGGAAAGCGTCATCAAGAAGCTGCCGGGGGTTGCTGCCGCCTATGTCACGCTGACGAGCGAGGCCGAGCAGGGCTCGGCGCAGCGCGCCCAGCCGGTGCGCGCCTCGGGCCATGCGAAGCCGCAGGCCTCCGGCGGGGCGGCGCGCATCGGCAAGATCGTCGCGGTGGCCTCCGGCAAGGGGGGCGTGGGCAAGTCGACGACGGCGTGCAACATCGCGCTCGGCCTCAAGGGGCAGGGCCTGAAGGTGGGCGTGCTCGATGCGGACGTCTACGGCCCGTCGATGCCGCGCCTGTTCGGCATCCGGGGCAAGCCGCAGATGGCCGCCGACGGCGTGAAGCTCGCGCCGATGGAGAACTACGGCGTCAAGGTGATGTCGATCGGCTTCCTGGTGGAGGACGAGGCGGCGATCGTGTGGCGCGGCCCGATGGTGATGTCGGCGATCAAGCAATTGCTGGAGGATGTCGACTGGGGCGATCTCGACGTGCTGGTGGTCGACATGCCGCCGGGGACGGGCGACGCGCAGCTCACGCTTGCGCAGACCGTGCCGCTGGCCGGCGCGATCATCGTCTCGACGCCGCAGGATCTGGCGCTGATCGACGCGCGGCGGGGCATCGCCATGTTCCAGCAGGTGCACGTGCCGATCGTCGGCGTGGTGGAGAACATGAGCTATTTCCTGTGCCCGCATTGCGGCCAGCGCTCGGACGTGTTCGCGCATGGCGGGGCGCGCCACGAGGCCGGGCGGCTCGGCGTGCCGTTTCTGGGCGAGGCGCCGCTGCACATGTCGATCCGCGAGACGTCGGACGCCGGCGCGCCCGTCGTCGCCACGGCGCCGGACAGCCCGCAGGCCAGGGCCTACATCGACATCGCGCAGAAGGCCTGGGCAAATCTGACCGCCGGCGCAGGCGCGCGCCCGGCGCCGCGCATCGTGGTGGGTTGAGTTCAACAGGGAGCGAACGAAAAGAAAATGGCGATCGAATTTCAGGGCAAGACGATCGAGACCACCGCCGGCGGCTATCTGGCCGATCAGGAGGACTGGAGCCGTGAACTCGCCGCGCATATGGCGGCGCAGGACCAGATCGAACTGACCGACCGGCACTGGGACTTGATCAACTATCTGCGCGAGGAGTTTTTCGAGAACAACGGATCGACGCCGAACACGCGCACGATCATCAAGGCGATGAGCGAGCACTGGGGCGACAAAGTAGATCAGAAGACGCTGTACGATCTATTCCCGCTTGATCCGTCCAAGCAGGGCGGACGTATCGCCGGACTGCCGGAAAGCCGCCGCAAGGGCGGGTATTGAAACCACGGAGTCGCGCGCGCCGCGGCCGCCTAACGGCGCGCGGCTTTCGCCTTCGCTTCGGATTCGGACGATGATCCCTTGACCGGGGGCGCGCCGCCTTCGCCGGGCTCGCAAAAGGCTTTGCGCAGCGCTTCCAGGATCGCGCGCACGTTGTCGTCGGCCAGGGAGTAGTAAATCGTCTTGCCGTCGCGTCGCGTGGAAACGAGTCGCTCGAGGCGCAGGCGCGCCAACTGCTGGGAGACGGTGGACTGGCGCTCGCCCAGAAGGTCTTCGAGCTCGCCGACCGAGCATTCTCCTTCCGACAGCGCGCAGAGCAGGAGCAGACGAAACTCGTGCGACAAAGCCTTCAGGAAATCGCTGGCTTCCCGCGCTTTCTCGGCCATCATCGCGAAATCCGTCGCGGCGTCGACGGCGCGTGCGGAACTGGGCTTCTGTAAAGTGTCAGCAGTGGGTGGGGCCATCGTTGGTAATTCCAGATGCGCTCGGGAACGGGCGATATCCGCTGGACCCTGCGCCAGGCCTCATGATCGGGCGTGACGACACCGTGACCCGACCATCTATATGAACATGTACTTATAGAATGAAATTATCATATTCGCAATTGATCAGGCTTTCAATTTGCCGGCCCGCGCCGCCGCCGCCGCTCAATTGAAGGCGCAGCCCGGCTTGAGGCCGAAGCGCTTGAGAACGATTGCAAGCGGACAAAAGCCGGTGAAGGAGGCCTGCAGGAGATTGGCGCCAACGAAGGCAGTGAACCACAGCCAGTTGGCGGAGTGATAGTGGGCGAGCGCGAGCGAAGCGAGAATGAAGAGTCCCGCAAGACGCATGACGACGGCGTCGACGTTCATCTGATCTTCCTTTTTCCCGGCGCGGGCGGGATGGACTCGCCTGCGCAGAACATGTCGTGCAGAAGACTGATCATTCGCTCGACATTCGGTCCGGCGAGCGAATAGCAGATCTTTTGCGCCTCGCGCCGCGTGTGCACCAGGCCGTCCGCGCGAAGCCGGGCGAGGTGCTGCGACAGGGTCGGCTGGCTGAGATCCAACGAGGCGCAAAGTTCGTTGACCGAACACTCCTTGCGATAGAGATCGCACAGAATCATCAGGCGGCTGCGGTTGGCCAGCGCCTTGAGCATTGTTTCGGCCTGCGACGCCTGCGCTGCAAGATCATCAGCTTTCATATTGCGATATTCGTATATTACTATATAAATGTCAAACCACTTTGAAAGGTTCGCACGATGCGGGTTTGGAGTTTGGCGGCGCTGATCGTCGCAGCGGCGGCGCAGGGCGCGGCGGCCGGCGAGTTTGTCCTGCGCGCGCAGGAAATCGACGATCGCAAGGCCGTTATCGCGACGGTCGAGCCGATACGCCAGCTCGTCGCCCGCGCCCGCATCGGCGGCACGGTCGCGCAGCTAAAGGTGCACGAGGGCGACGTTGTCGCCGCTGGTCAAGAGATCGCCCGCGTCGTCGACCAGAAGCTGTCGCTGCAGATGCAGGCGATCGATTCTCGCGTCAGGTCGCAGCAAGCCGCCCGCGACAAGGCGCAACTCGACTTCGACCGCGCTTCCGAACTGATGCGACGCGGCGTCAGCACGCAGGCGCAACTCGACCAGGCCAAAGCCGCTCTCGATATAGCCGACCGCAATCTGTCGGCTATCAGGTCCGACCGCGACGTCATCGTCCAGCAGAGCGCGGAGGGCGCCGTCTTCGCGCCCGGCGCCGGGCGCGTTCTGACCGTTCCGGTCTCCGCGGGCCGTGTCCTCATGCCCGGCGAAACCGTCGCGACCATCGCCGAGGAACAATTCATCCTGCGCCTGCAATTGCCGGAACGGCATGCGCGTTTCATGCGCGCGGGCGACAAGGTGCTGATGGCGGCGCGCGGCCAGGAGGGCGGCATGAAGGCTGCGCAGGAAGGCGTCGTGCGGATCGTCTATCCGGAAATCACGGGGGGGCGCGTGATCGCCGACGTCGATGTGCCGGACCTCGGCAACTATTTCGTCGGCGAGCGGACGCGCGTCTACGTCTCGACGGGCAAGCGCCGCACAATCCTGGCGCCGACGGCGGCAGTCTTCGAACGCGCCGGCCTGAAATTCGTGCGATTGAAGGGCGGCAACGAAATCGTCGTGCAGACCGGCGAGGCCGGTCCCGAGGGCGTCGAAATCCTGTCGGGCGTGGCCGATGGCGAGACGTTGCTGACGCCATGAGCGAACTCGTGACCAATCTCGGCATTTCCGGGCGCCTGACGCGCGCCTTCATCGTCTCTCCGCTCACGCCGCTGCTGCTGCTCGCCTCGATCATCGTCGGCGCGATCGCGTTGACCGCGTTGCCGCGTGAGGAAGAGCCCCAGATCAGCGTGCCGATGGTCGATATCGTCGTGCCCGCGAACGGCTACAAGGGCGCAGATGCTGTCGAACTCGTCACCCGGCCGCTGGAGGACATCGTCAAGGGCATCGACGGCGTCGAGCACGTCTATTCGCAGACGCAGGACGACAACGTTCTTGTCACCGCGCGCTTTCTTGTCGGGACGGACGCGGATTCCGCGATCCTGCGCGTGCATGAGAAAATCCGCGCGCATATCGGGGAATTGCCGAAGGGCCTGGTCGAGCCCCTGATAATAGGGCGTGGCATCGACGATGTCGCGACAGTTGTGCTGACGCTGGCCGCCAAGCCGGACGCGGCCGCGCGCTGGACGGACAACGGACTGCTGCGCGTCGCCGAAGAGCTGCAGCACGATCTCACGAAAGTCCAAAATATCGGCGCGACTTTCATCGTAGGCGGCGCGGCGAGCCAGATCCGCATCGAACCCGATCCAGAACGCCTTGCGCAATACGGCATGACGCTCGCGCAGGTGATCGACAAGGCGACCAACGCCAATCGCACGTTTCAGGCGGGTCTGCTCCGGCGAAACGATCGCTCGTTCCCCGTCGTCGTCGGTCAGACATTGCAGGGCGTGGCCGACATCGGCCAATTGCTGCTCACCTCGCGCGACGGCCGGCCGGTCTATCTGAAGGACGTAGCCGATGTGACGGTCGGTTCGGCGCAGAACGAGCGCCGAACCTGGACGATCACGCCCGACGGGAAGGGCGGGCTCGATACGCGTCCGGCGGTCAGCCTGGCGCTTGCCAAGCGCAAGGGCGCGAACGCCGTCACCGTGGCGCACGAGATATTGCAGCGCCTGAATACGGCGCGCGGCTCGATCGTGCCGGCGGACGTCACCGTGGAAGTCACTCGGAACTACGGCGAGACGGCGACCGAAAAGGCGAACGAGCTATTGTTCCACCTTGGGCTCGCGACCGTTTCCATCGTCATCCTCATCACGCTGGCGATCGGATGGCGCGAGGGCGTCGTCGTCGCTGTCATCATTCCCACGACCATCCTGCTAACGCTCTTCGCCTCCTGGCTGATGGGCTACACGATCAACCGCGTCAGCTTGTTCGCGCTGATCTTCTCCATCGGCATCCTGGTCGACGACGCCATCGTCGTCGTCGAGAACATCGTGCGCCACTGGAACATGCGCGGAAATCGCGGGCTGGTCGAAACGGCGGTCGAGGCGGTCGCGGAAGTCGGCAATCCCACGATTGTCGCCACGCTCACCATTGTTGCGGCGCTGCTGCCGATGATGTTCGTGAGCGGCATGATGGGGCCGTACATGAGCCCCATTCCCGCCAACGCCTCGATGGCGATGCTGTTCTCCTTCGTCGTCGCCGTGACCATTACTCCGTGGCTTCTCCTCAAGATCGCCCGAAAATATTTCGAAAGCGGCAAGGCCAAAACGCACGATCACGACGATCCCGGCGCCATGGGCCGCGCTTATTCGAGGATCGCGCGCTGGCTGCTTCAAGGACGAAGACGTTCCAAGATATTTCTCGCCGTGGTCGGCGGGCTGACGCTCGCCTCGCTCGGGCTTTTCTATACGAAGAGTGTACGCGTGAAGCTGCTGCCCTTCGACAACAAGTCGGAGATCCAGGTCGTCGTCGATCTGCCGCGCGGCGCTTCGCTCGAGCAGACCGAGCGCGTGCTGATGGAGGCGTCGCGGAAGCTGAAGGATCTGCCGGAACTCGTCTCGATTCAGGCCTATGCAGGGACGTCCGCGCCGTTCAATTTCAATGGTCTGGTGCGCCATTACTACCTGCGCCAGACGCCCGAGCTCGGCGATCTCTCGATCAATCTGACGCCGAAGGACCATCGCAAGCGCGCAAGCCACGCGATAGCTCTCGACATTCGTCAGCGACTTGCGGACCTCGAGTTGCCGCCGCGCGGTTCTGTGAAAGTGGTGGAGGTGCCGCCCGGACCGCCTGTCGTTTCGACGCTGCTCGCAGAAATCTACGGACCGACGCCGGAGGCGCGGCGCGCGATCGCGACCAAGGTGAAGGAGGCGTTCAAGGCGGTCGATTTTGTCGTCGATGTCGACGACAGTTTCGGCGTGCAACAGGAGCGGCTGCGCTATTCGATCGACCAGGAGGCGCTGGAGTTCCACGGCGTGCAGGAGCAGGCGGTGTACGATACGCTCGCCGCGCTGCTTGGCGGCGTGAGGATCGGGTATTCGCAGCGCGGCGACGGCGAGAAGCCCGTCGACATCTCAGTCGCGCTGCCGCGATCGGCGCTGACGCCTGGCGAGAAACTGCTGACGACGCCGCTGCCTGCCGGCGGCACGCCGCGGCAGGGCGCCAACGTCGAGCTCGGCGATGTCGTGAAGGCGACGCGCGAGCCGTCGTCCTTTCCGATCTTCCGTCACAACGGCCGCTATGCCGAGATGGTGACCGCGGAAGTGGCGGGACGCTTCGAATCGCCGGTCTACGGCATGCTCGCGGTCGAGGACGAGATCGCGAAGCTCGATTTTGGCGCGACGCCGAAGCCCGCCGTCAAATATCACGGGCAGCCGCTCGACGACGCCAAGCCGACGCTGCTGTGGGATGGCGAATGGGAGGTTACCTATGTGACGTTCCGCGACATGGGCGCCGCCTTCATCGTGGCGATCCTCGGCATCTATCTTCTGGTCGTCGCGCAGTTCGGCTCGTTCAAACTGCCGCTGGTCATTCTCGTACCCGTGCCGCTGACCTTCATCGGCATTCTGACGGGACACTGGATGCTCAACGCGGCCTTCACCGCCACGTCGATGATCGGCTTCATCGCGCTCGCCGGCATCATCGTGCGCAATTCCATTCTGCTCGTGGACTTCATCAGGCATCGCATGGCGCAAGGGGTCGCGCTGCGTCAGGCGCTGATCGACGCCGGCGCTATCCGCTTCAAGCCGATCTTCCTGACAGCGGCGGCGGCGGTGATCGGGGCGGCCTTCATCCTGACCGATCCCATCTTCCAGGGGCTGGCGATTTCCATGGTGTTCGGGCTGATCTCGTCGACGGCGCTCACGATTCTCGTGATCCCGGCGATCTATGTCTTCCTGCGCGACGACGGGCAGAAAGCCTGAGTCGTCCGCCTAGTTCATGATGAGATAGAAGCGCGCCGCCATCATTGCGAGAAGCTCGGGAGAAGTCTCCGAAGGCGATTCCTCCCGAAGCGACGATGCAATCCATCCACGAGCCGGTCCCGTCGGCCGGATTGCTTTGCGGAGCCTGTCAGCGGGCGGGCGCGCGCTTCGCGCGAACCATTGGCTCGCAATGACGGTTCGTTCCGCCTCATGCGGAAACGTTCCAAATCGCCGTCGGCGATCCCGGTCGCAAACGATGTCGACGGCGATGCGCAATTCAGCGCGCGTTTCCTCGTTTTCGACGGGAGCCCGTGGCTTGCGTGGCGCCGCTCAAGCTGGTTTGATATCAAAACATCCGTATGTGTCGAGGCAATCAGCCGTGTCTATAAGCGGCGGGCACGCGGAGCGGGAGGACCACATGGAAGCATTGCGCGCGCTGCTGGCGGAAAACTCGGCTGCGGCGCAGGCCATCGGCGGCCTGATTATCGGCGCGTTCTTCGGCGTCGTCATCCAGCGCACGAATTTTTGCGCGATGGGCGGCATTTCCGACATGTTGACCTTCGGCGACACGCGACGGTTCCGCGCCTGGGTGCTGGCGAGCGCCGTCGCGCTGATCGGCGCGCAATTGCTGGCGGCCGCCGGCGTCGTCGATCTCTCCAAGTCCATGTACATGTCCACGACATTCGACTGGCTCGGCGCAATCATCGGCGGGCTGATGTTCGGCTTCGGCATGTGTTTTGCCGGCGGCTGCGCCAGCCGCAATCTGGTGCGCGCCGGCGCGGGCGATCTGCGCGCGCTCTTCATCGTCATCCTCATGGGCATCGCCGCTTATGCCGCCATCGGCGGTCTGCTTGGCCCCGTGCGCGCAGACATTTCCAACGCGACCGCGTTGAAGCTCGACGCCTATGGCATGTCCGACCAGGGTCTCAGCGCGCTGATCGCCAAGGTTGCGAAGATAGCGCCGGCAACCGCCGTCGCGATCGCGGCGGGCGGCGCGTCGATCGCCATGCTCGCCTATTGCTTCGCCAACGCAGAGTTCCGCTCCTCGCCCGTGCATGTCATGTCGGGCGTGCTTGTCGGCCTCGCCGCGGCGGCAGGCTGGGCGCTGACCGGCCTTTCGATCGACGAAATGGCGGCCTCGAGCGCGCCGACGTCGCTTACCTTCGTGCGGCCGTCCGGCGATACGCTCGAGTGGATCCAACGATTTACGGCGCAACGCATTCCGAGCTTCGGCGTCGCCTCGGTATTCGGCGTGCTGATCGGCGCCTTTCTCGGCGCGATCACGTCCGGCCGGTTCCGTCTCTCGACCTTCAGCGACACGTCCGACACATTGCGCAGCATGTTCGGCGCCGTGTTCATGGGCGTTGGCGGAGTCGTCGCGCTCGGCTGCACGCTGGGGCAGGCAATCACCGGCGTATCTACTCTGGCGATCGGCTCTTTTGTCGCCTTCGCGGCGATCGTCGTCGGCGGAATCATCGGCATCAAGACGATCGAACGCATGGCATAGAGCCAGGTCGTTTCTTGCGGGGTTCCGGTCCCGTTAGAATGGCCGCCGCCGGGATCCAGGCGTTCGCGATCGTGAGGCGCGGGGTAATGGCGCCTGCAGCCACCAGTCTTCAAAAACGAAGAGGGCCGCGCTTGCCGCGCGGCCCTCGAAGTTTCTCGCCCCTGAGTTGCGGTCAATATTTGGCGATGACGGGCGCCGCCTTGCCGCCGAACTTATAGGACACGCCTAGCGAGGCCTCGAACTGGTGCATCGACAGCGTGATCGAACGCGCGACGTTGTAGCCGAACGGGGTCATTTCCGGACCTGTCACCGAATGCGTCGGCACGACGCTCATGGCAAGGTCGAAGGTCATGTTCTCGGTGTACTTGTAGCCGAGGCCCGCCGTGATGTGGTCCGTCACGACGCCCGGCGCCAGAATATTGAAGGTGACCTGATCCCAGCGAACCGGATTGGTGTTGTGGGCGTAGCCAGCGCGCAGCGCGAGCTGCGGGGTCACGCGCCACTCGCCGGCGACTGTGAAGACATTGACGTCGCGCCAGCCGAAGCCCGGGCCGTTGGCTGAACCCAGCAACGCCCCCGGACCCGGCGGAACGACGAAGGGCACGATGATGCTGGCGCCGGAATTCGCAATGGCCGGTACGCCGCTGTAGAAAATACGCTTGTATTCAGCCATCAGCGTCAGGGTCGGCAGGGCGTCGAAGGCGACGCCGGCCGTGATATTGGCGGGGATGTTGAACTTGCCGCCGTTTGCGAACAATCCGGAATATTTCGAGAAGGGCGTCATCCACAGGGGCGTCTGCCCGCTCACGCCCACGCGCAGCGACGGCATGATCTTCCACTCGACGCCCGCGCGCACGCCACCGCCGTAGGACATGCTCGTGCCGTTGTTCGACAGGTTGAACGGGTCGGCGGAGAAAGTGGGGATAAAGCCCGGCGGGAAGAAGCCGAGGAATGGAAAGCCGAAGCCGCCGAGACCTTCGGCGCGGAACATTTGCACCGCGAGAACGGGCGCGACGCCGAACGAGAGGGCGCCGAAGCGCTTCGCGAAGCCCGCCGTGATGAACATCTGCTTGAGGTCGACGCCGGCCGCGCCGCCGCAGAACACGCCGCCCGCGCAATTCGGGGTCGGAAAGGTGTTGATCGTGTTCTGATAGGTGGTGTTCATGCCGCCGTTGCCGAACATGGCTACGCCCCAGGCGGTGTCGGCGTCGATCGGCATGGAATAGGCGAAGTGCGGCATCACGAAGTAATTATCGGTGCTGTCGACGCGCGTCGTCTGCGGGATGAAGGGGCCCGGGGCCGTGAAACCGCCGGGGCCCGTTCCGGTGTAACCGCGGAAGGGCATGAAGAGCGTTGCGCCGCCGGTGATCATGTGAGGCAGGTCGACAAGGCCGGCGGGGTTGATCGAGAGCGCCATCGCGTCCTGGGGATTGGCGACGCCGGCGCCGGCTTCCGCCTTCTGCACGGTGCCATAGCCCGCCTGGAAGTAGCCTTCGGTTGCGAAGGCGGGGCCGGTCAGCGCGGTCGTCGCCAGCATAAGCCCGCCGAGCATGCGCGCCGTTGATTTGAAGTTCATTGCGGGTTTCCTCCGGGCGGCCGAGGCCATTATATTCGTGAATCATTATATGAAGGAATGTACGTCACGAAATTGCTTGGATCGTCGCCGGAGGGCAAGGTCGCAAACGGGCATCCCCCGGCGATGATGCAAAAACTGTGGACATGACACCAAAACGACACATATGCGCATTCGCGATTTAATGCGTTGCAATAATCGCCTTCTGACCGTGAGGCCGGCCTCGTCTCGCTGACGCGATGTGGTCCGGCATCCCAGTCACGATTGAGACAAAAAGCTGACGTCGGTCGGGCTGGCGACGACTTCAACGCGTCTTCAAATCGGCGTATGGATCGCCGGATTGCATGGTTATGCGGGCAACTCCCCGAGGATGCGCAGTGGCCGAAACGGAAGCGGGACAACCTTCAGCCGCGGCCAACGTCTCCGCGTCCCACGGTTCCGGACAGCATGGCGCGGAGAGCCACGGCCAGGCCTTTTGGCCGATGGTGCTGGGCTCGCTGGGAGTCGTCTACGGCGATATCGGCACCAGCCCCCTGTACGCGCTCAAGGCATCGCTCGATCACGCAAAGACGCAGGGCATAACGCCCGAAGAGGTGGTGGGCATCGTATCGCTGCTCACGTGGGCCCTGATCTTCACGGTCACGGTGAAATACGTCCTGTTCCTGATGAGGGCCGACAACCGGGGCGAGGGCGGAACGCTCGCTCTCATGGCGCTCGCGCAACACGCCCTCGGCAAACGCACCCGCTTCGTCTTCCTCACGGGCGTGGCAGGCGCCGCGCTTTTCTCCGGCGATGCGATCATCACCCCGGCAATTTCCGTGCTGTCGGCTGTCGAAGGTTTGAAGTTGAAGGCCGTGCAGCAATATTTCGATTTCACGCCCTATGTCTTGAGCATCACCGTCGTAATCCTGTTCACGCTGTTTCTGTTTCAAAACCGGGGAACCGCCAAGGTCGCGGCCTTGTTCGGCCCGATCATGTTGCTGTTTTTTTGCGTCATCGGATTCCTCGGCGCGCAACACGTCATGGACGCGCCGCAAATCCTGTTTGCGCTGAATCCGCTGAATGGATTGCGGTTCGTGTTTTCGAACGGTTGGCAGGGGTTCACGGTTCTCGGTCTCGTGTTCCTGTCGGTGACAGGAGCCGAGGCTCTCTACGCCGATATGGGACATTTCGGACGCAGGCCGATTCAGCTCGCATGGGTGTGCTTCGTCTTGCCCGCGCTTCTGCTCAACTATTATGGGCAGGGCGCCTTCATCCTGAGCGATCTCGACGTGGTGAAAAGCGACGAATTCAGCCCGTTCTTCCAGCTCGCCCCGACATGGGCAGTCATTCCGCTGATATTGCTATCCACGGTCGCGACGATCATCGCAAGCCAGGCGGTGATTACGGGCGCCTATTCGATCGTTCGCCAGGCCATTCAACTCGGGCTTCTTCCGCGAATGGTCATCAGCCACACGTCTGAGGTCGAAGGGCAAATCTACGTGCCGCGCATCAATCGGCTGCTCCTCGTCGGCGTGCTGTTGCTGGTGATCGTATTCAAGTCGTCGGAAGCGCTCGCCAACGCCTACGGCATCGCCGTGACGGGAACCATGGTCGTCACCACGGCGCTGGCCTTTATCGTTGTCTGGAAACTGTGGAACTGGCCGCTTTGGGCGGCGCTTCTGTTCGTTGGCTGCTTCCTGACGGTGGACCTCGCCTTTCTTGCCGCCAATCTGGTCAAAGTGTTCGAAGGCGGATGGGTTCCGTTGGTGCTCGGCGCAAGCGCGATGGTGGCGATGTGGACCTGGGTGCGCGGCACGCGGTTGCTGAACGCCAAGACCGAGCGCGATTCCATCCCGCTGAGCGACATGATGCGAATGCTCGCCAAGTCGAAGCCGACGCGCGTGCCGGGCACCGCCATTTTCCTGACAGCCGGGCTCGATGTCGCGCCAAGCGCCCTGATGCATAACCTGAAGCACAATAAGGTGCTGCACGAGCGCATCGTGCTGATGAGCGTCAAGACTCTCGACAGGCCGCGCGTGGCCGAAGAACTTCGGTATCAGGTCGAGAAATTGTCGGAGGACTTCTACCGGGTGACGCTGTTTTTCGGCTTCATGGAGAGCCCTCGGGTGCCCGCGGCGCTCGGCCTCATGCGAAAGGCCGGCTACAAATTCGACATCATGACGACGTCCTTCTTTCTGGGCCGTCGCACACTGCTGCCGAGCGCCACTTCGGAAATGCCCCGCTGGCAGGACAAGCTCTTTGTCATTCTCTCGAGGCAATCCGCCAACGCGACGGAGTTCTTTTCGCTCCCCTCCGACCGCGTGGTCGAGCTCGGCGCCCAGGTGACGATCTGAGGATTTGCTCCGGGGTCTGGCGAGAGACTCGTGTCTTGATGCGCGACGCTGCGCCCGTCCCCGCTATCGAGAGGTTCGCGCGAGATTGGCGACGATGTAGCCGGAAACGGTTTCGATGAGCCGATCAGCGTCCGCAGGACGCTCGTATCCAGTCTGACTGAAGTTCACGCCCAGAACGTAGCGACATTTCTCGGTCGCAACGATCGGCCACATATCGAAGTTCGCCTGGTCATGCGGAAACATTCGAGCCCGCATATGAACCCCGCCGGACAGCGCCCCTTTTGCCGCTTCCAGATCGGCGTCGGAGAGCTGAGCGCCTTCGCTCGTCGCCTCGACACGCAAATCGCCATCGCGTTCGCAAAGGACCGCCGATGGCCCGTTGAATATCCGCATGAGGGCGTAAGCAGACGCCTGAACCAATTGTGCCTGCGATGCGCCCTGGATCAGCGCATGCGCCACTCCCCGCAACGCTTCGCCGTTCTTCGCGGCTCTGCTCGCTTCAAGCGCGTGCCGACGCGATTGCCATGCAACCGTGCTCACGATGATGGCGGTCGCGAGCAGCAGCATGGCCGCCCAGATTTCCTCGGGATTGTCGATGCGCAACGTGAAATACGGCCGCGTGAAGAAGAAGTCGAACGCTAGGACGCCCGCGAACGTCGCGGCGAGCGAGGGGCCCAGCCCATAAGCAGCGCCCGCAATCACGACAGGCAGTACGAAGATGAGCGTCAGGCCCGGCGCAGGCACGGCCGAACTCGCGCCGGCCGCGAGAAGCGCACAGACGGCGACAAGAGCGATACTGAGCGAATATTGCGCTGCAATTGGCGTCTGCCGGGCGCTTTCCTTGCTCGGGTCTTGCGTGTCCGCCGTGCACGGAAGAGACGCGCTCTCTGCTTGCGACATCAAACACTCCGTCTATCCGTAGCCGATTTCCCGTCCGGGCGCCGCGAGCAGGGCCACTGACCACACAAATGGAGGCGCAGCCGACAGTCCTCACGCAGCCAACGCCGCATTCCGGCTACCGTTTCATTTGATGTCAGTTTTCGGCAGGCCGGCGTAAACGTTCAATACGATTTTTGGAGCGGCCGTATAAACAACGCATAAACGTGGACGTCGTCAGTCGAGCTGCGCATGAACAGCCGGGTGAAGATCAAACGACGCCCGTCAGTCAGATGCCGCCACGATGAAAATTGGCTGCTTCAGCGTAATTGTCTTAAGCGTATCGCCGCGGCAGGGACGCAAAGACGCTTACAGCGCACATTTCTCGTAGTTGAGGTCGAGAGACGCCTCGCCGGTGAAGCCGCGCGAGAGTTTACGCGCGTCCAGCAAGCGAATGGTTTCCGTTCGGTCGACGTAGCTGATGGTCGTGCTGCACGAGAGCTTCAGGGTGGTCACGTCGCCTTTTTGGGCGGCAGACAGGATACGGCAGTCTCCGCTCGGACTCGCGATCGTGCTGCCCATGATGATGAAGGACGAGCGGAACTGATCGACAGGCTGGCGATAGGTTAGCGCCTTGCCCCGTCTCTGAAACACGGCGCTGCATTCGGAGCTGGATTGAGCCCATGCGCCGAGGAGCCGGCCATCGAGGGCGCTCGCGGTCGGCGCCGAGCCGAGCGTGAAGATCAGCGCGGCGCACGCACGCAGGTTGATGCGTCGGCGCGTGGCGTGGTCACGGTCCTTTCGGATCATGGAATCTGTTCCTTCGAAATTTTCTCTGCGTCATGGTTCGCCACCGCCGCCGGTCTTGCACCGGGGCGCAACTTCTCGCGGATCGTCTGGAAGAAGACATAGAGCGGCGGGATGACGAAGATGCCGAGGAACGAGGCGAGTATCATGCCGCCAAACACAGGCGTCCCGACGTCGCGTCGCGCAAGCTGGGAGGCGCCGTGCGCCACGACCAGCGGATAAAGTCCGAGAATGAAGGCGAATGACGTCATCATCACCGGGCGGAAACGTTCACGCGCGCCCTCGATAGCGGCGTCCGCGATCGACAGGCCGTGCTCGCGTTTTTCCTTGGCGAATTCGACGATCAGAATGCCATTCTTCGCGGCAAGTCCGATCAGCACGATCATGCCGATCTGGGCGTAGAGATCGAGCACCAGATGCGCGAAGACGATCGCCGCGAACGAGCCGAGGACGCCGACGGTGACGGAAAGCAAGACCGGCACCGGGATCGTCCAGCTTTCGTAGAGCGCGACGAGGAACAGGAAGGCGAACAGGACGGCGAAGCCGAGAATCATCCCGGTCTTGCCTTCGGCGCGCTTCTCCTGGAACGCAGTGTCCGTCCATGCGCCGCCGTAGGAGGACGGCAGCGTGCGCGCCGCGACCTGCTCCATGGCGTTCAGCGATTCGCCTGACGATACGCCCGCAGCGGGTCCGCCCTGGATCGTCGCCGCCTTGCGGTTGTTGTACCGGATCACCGAGGGCGACCCCGTCACGACGCGAACCTCGACCAGGCTGCGCAAGGGTATCATCTCGCCCTTCGCGTTGCGCACGTTGATCCGGTAGATGTCGTCGACGCTCGACCGGTCCGCCGCCTCGGCCTGCACCTGCACCTGCCAGGTTCGGCCGAACAGGTTCATGTTGTTGACGAAATATCCGCCGAGCGAAGCCTGCAGCGCCTGGAACACCGAACTCAGGGGAACGCCGAGGATCTGCACCTTGTCGCGATTGATATCCAGATAGATCGACGGGTTCGACGCGTCGTAGGTGGTGAACACGCGGTTGAGCTTGGGGTCCTGGTTGGCGGCGATCACGAGGCCGCGCAAGGCCTGCGACATCGCCTTTTCGTCCTGACCCTGCAGATCCTGCAGCACATAGGTAAAGCCGCCACCCGTGCCGAGGCCGATGATGGGCGGGGGCGCCAGCGGCACGACAAGTCCTTCGCGGATTTGCCGGAACTTTCCGCCTAGCCTGGCGATCAGCGCCTTCGTGGATTGCTGGTCGTCCTTGCGCTCCTCGAAGGGCTTGAGCGTCACGACCATGAAGGCCGAATTCGACTGCGAATAATTGTCGATAAAGTTGAGGCCGATGACGGACGTGATGTCCTGCACCGCCTGTTCGCCGCGCAGAATTCCCTCCGCCTGGCGAACGACCTCTTCCGTTCTGGCGACGGACGCGCCGCCGGGAAGTTGCGCGACGACGAAGAAAGCGCCCTGATCGTCTTCCGGCAGAAAGCCCGTCGGCGTGATCTTCGACAGAGAGACCACGCCCGCTCCGCATACCCCGACCAACACGACGCCAATGACCGAAAAGCGCACGAGCCTCGCGGCGACATCGCCATAGCGGTCGCGCACATAGTCGATCGAACGCATGACCATTCCGATCACGCCGCGCTTGGGGCCATGTTGCGGCTTCAGAAGAACCGCGCAAAGGGCAGGGGAGAGCGTGAGCGCATTGATCGCGGACAGGAACATGGAGACGGCGACCGTCACGGCGAACTGCCGGAACAACTCGCCGGATATGCCCGGAATGAATGCGACGGGCACGAAAACCGACAACAGAACCAGAGTAATGGCGATGATGGGCGCGGTGATCTCGGCCATCGCCTTCTTCGTCGCCTGGCCCGGCGTGAGATCGGGGTGCTCCTCCATTACGCGCTCGACGTTTTCGACCACGACGATCGCATCGTCGACAACGATGCCGATGGCGAGCACCACCGCGAGCAGCGAGACGGTGTTGGCGGAATAGCCGACCGCATTCAGCACGATGAACGCGCCGATCAGGCTGACGGGCACCGCAAACATCGGAATAAGGGTCGCGCGGAAACTTCCCAGAAACAGGAAGACCACAAGAACAACGAGGATGAACGCCTCGATGAGGGTCTTGCGGACTTCATGAATCGTATCCGTCACGAAGACCGTCGGGTCGTAGGTGACTTTCCACGCCATATCCTCGGGAAAGCGCTTCTGCAGCTCCGATATCGTCTTCTTCACCTCGTTGAGCGAGGCGATGGCGTTGGCGCCGGGCGACTGGTAGATGGCGACAGCGGCGGAGGGGCTGCCGTTGAAGCGTGTTTCGCGATCCAGATTGGCGGCGCCGAGTTCGACGCGCGCGACATCGCTGAGGCGAAGGACGGAGCCGTCGGGATTGGTCCTGATGACGATCTGCTCGAACTCCGCCGGCGACGAGAGGCGGCCCTTGGTGCGGATATTGAGCTGCAGTTGCTGGTCGTCCGATATCGGACGCGCGCCGACCCGGCCGACCGCGGCCTGCGCGTTCTGCGACTGGATGGCGTTGATGATGTCGCCGGTCGTGAGGTTGAGGCCGGTCAGCCGATCGGTCCGCACCCACGCGCGCATGGCGTAATCCTGCGGCCCCCAGAGCGTCGCGTCGCCCACGCCGGGCGTGCTCTTGATCTGGTCGAGCAGGTTGATGGTTACGTAGTTCGACAGAAAAAGCGCGTCGTAGGTATGTTTCGGCGAATAGAGCGAAATGACGCCGAGGAGCGCCGACGACTTCTTCTTCACCATCACGCCCTGCCGCTGGACCTCCGGCGGCAGTTGGGAAAGCGCGACCTGCACACGATTGTTGACGTTGACCGCGTTGATGTCCGGGTTGGTGCCGAGTTCGAACGACGCGGTGAGCGTATAGCTGCCGTCATCGCCGCTGACGCTCTTCATGTAGATCATCTTGTCGACGCCGACGACCTGCGCCTCGATCGGCTGGGCGACCGTCGCCTCGACCACGGCGCCATTGGCGCCCGGATAGCTCGTGGTCACCGAGACCTGCGGGGGCACGATGTCCGGATATTGCGCGACCGGAATGGCGAACAGCGACAGCAGGCCCGCGATCGTCGTGACGATGGCGATGACGATCGCAAAACGGGGACGGTCGACGAAAATGGCCGAAAACATGGCTCAGCTCCGGCCGAGACCAGCGGCGGCAGGCGTCGCCCGTACGGGAACGCCGGGCCGTACCGCCTGCAACCCTTCGACGATGACGAGTTCGCCGCCCGAAAGGCCGCTCTCGACGACGGTGAAGGCGCCTTGCTCGCCGCCGAGCTTCACCCGCCGAACAGCCGCCTTGCCGTCCTGCGCCACGAAGACATAGACGCCTTGCTGGTCCGCAATCAGCGCCGCCTGCGGCACGAGAATCTTCTCCTCTGGCTTGTCGCCCTGCAGCGATACGCGCACCAACTGCCCGTCCACCAGCCCGGCCTTGGGATTCGGAAACGATCCGCGCACCAGGATAGTGTCCGTCGCGCGGTCGACGGTCACGTTGACGAAATTGAGCTGACCGACCTGGTCATATGTGGAGCCGTCGGAGAATTTCAGATTCGCCTTGATCTGCTTGAGTTCGAGGCCTGACCGGATTGCTGCACCTTCAGAAAGTCGCGCTGGCTGACCGGAAAAAGCACATACATCGGATCCTGGCTCACGATGACGGTGAGCGGGCCGGAGTCCGGTCCGACGACATTGCCCATGGTCAGGTTCGTGCGGCCGACTTTTCCATCGATGGGCGAACGTATGTCGGTGTACGAGAGATTGATTTGCGCCGTCTTCAGATTGGCCTGGTCCGTGAGTAGCGCGCCTTGGGCCTGCTTGTCGGCGGCCGCCGCCTGATCGCGCGCGACCGCTGTGCCCGACTGCTTCTCAAAGAGATCCGCCGCCCTCTGATATTGGATCGCCGTCAGCGCCTTTGAGGCTTCGCTGCGCGCAACCGCGCCCTCGGCCTGCTGTACGTTGGCTTCGAACAGGCCGCGCTCGATCGAATAGAGAGGCGCGCCAGCCTTGACGACGTCGCCTTCCTTGAAGCGCATCGCCTCGAGAAACCCGGTTACGCGCGCCCTGACCTCCACACGATTCACAGCTTCGACGCGTCCGACGAATTCCAGGGTCTTTTCGACCGGTCGGCGCTCCGCAACGATCGTGCCGACGGGAATTGCCTGCGCAGCTTCCTGAGCAAGAAGTTCAGTTCTTCCGAATGCGGCGACGCTGCCCGCGACACACAGCGACAACGCCATGACCCGCCGACTCGCCACCCGCGCCTTCGACGAGTCTCCTGCGCGCCGACGGGATGAGCCGAAGTATCCGGAATAGCTGATCATTACCGCCTCCGCAGCGTTCGGCCCGACGTTATCGCGGACACCCAGGCGGCTCAAGCGCTCATTAGTTGTCGGCGATCAAATACGTCAACAACAACAGACTTTTCCTGGCGATTGTTCAGAGATCAACATGCAACTTGCCGCGCGGCGCAATCTGCGTTCCTATCGGCGTGCAATGCGGCCTCGAGCGACTTTCGGGCCGCGAGCATGCGTTTCGTTGCGCTGACAGCCCTCGCGTCGGTCGAGACAAGTTTGCGCGGCTGCGGCCACGTAGAAAATTCGGCCGCCATTTGCGCAGGAGGTCTTATGCGGATTGCGGCGACGGTAGTCATTTTGGGGATCGGAACTGCAGCCCAAGCCGCGCCCTTCACGAACCTCTGCAAGAGCAGCGCGCCAGGCGACACGACCACCATCGAAATTACTTCAGGTCTTCTGTTCACCCGGACCGGAAGCGTGCGCACGCCGGTGCGCGACAGGGCCAGCGGCCTGGCGACTATCCGCATGGCCAATCCGGACAAGAAGGACGTGCAGATCATCCGCGCCGACATCACCATCCGAGGCGACGTCATGCCACGCTTCCAGGGGCGTGCGCGAACGCAATCCGGTTACAAGCAGCTCGAGGTCGAGCTATCGGGCGAGCCTCATTCCTATGCGCTCGTTCTTCACACCGCCGACGGTTATTCGTTCCGGGGACAATGCGGTCCGAGCCGACGCTGAGCTGAGCGACATTTGCGCGCTGGCGTTCGAATGCAGCCAACGCCGGCGGTTCGAAATCAGATGATTGTGACGATTGGTATGCCCGCGTCGCTATGCAAAGGGCTCGCGGGCTTGCGTGCGACGGATGTGGCCTGCTGCCGCGCTTTTCAGTGTCGCGCGTCTTTGGAGTTTCGGTCGACGAACATTCGCGACGACCAGCGGCGCGAGCTTTCGCCCGCGCCGCCGGAGGATGTCAGAACTTGCCGGGCTTGATCGGAATGCGGATCTCGCAAGGAACCGATGTGTCGATCTTGAACGTGATGTAGGCCGCATTGTCGCCCGACTTTGCGGCCGATGCGGTTACCACCGCGCCCGAACCTTCGGGCTTGGCGCCGGAGGCCGTGACGACCGCGCCCGAACCTTCGGGCCTCGCGCCGGAAGCCGTGACGACCGCGCCCGAACCTTCCGGCTTGGCGCCGGAGGCGGTGACGACTGCGCCCGAGCCTTCCGGCTTGGCGCCGGAGGCGGTGACGACCGCGCCCGAGCCTTCCGGCTTGGCGCCGGAGGCCGTGACAACGGCGCCCGAACCTTCAGGCTTGGCGCCGGAGGCCGTGACAACGGCGCCCGAACCTTCAGGCTTGGCGCCGGAGGCCGTGACAACGGCGCCCGAACCTTCGGGCTTGGCGCCGGAGGCTGTGACGACCGCGCCCGAGCCTTCGGGCTTGGCGCCCGAGGCCGTGACGACCGCGCCCGAGCCTTCGGGCTTGGCGCCGGAGGCTGTGACGACCGCGCCCGAACCTTCCGGCTTGGCGCCGGAGGCCGTGACGACCGCGCCCGAGCCTTCGGGCTTGGCGCCGGAGGCTGTGACGACCGCGCCCGAACCTTCCGGCTTGGCGCCGGAGGCTGTGACGACGGCGCCCGAACCTTCGGGCTTGGCGCCGGAGGCCGTGACAACGGCGCCCGAACCTTCCGGCTTGGCGCCGGAGGCTGTGACGACGGCGCCCGAACCTTCGGGCTTGGCGCCGGAGGCCGTGACAACGGCGCCCGAACCTTCCGGCTTGGCGCCGGAGGCCGTGACGACGGCGCCCGAACCTTCCGGCTTGGCGCCCGAGGCCGTGACGACGGCGCTCGAGCCCTCGGGCTTCGCCCCGGACGCTGTTGCTACGCCCGCCGCAAGGCCAGCGATGTTGGGGCTCATCGTAACGGCCGTAATCTTGCATTGCGGAAGCGGCTTGGCGTCGGCGGACGTCGCCGCGAACGCCAAGGCAATCGCCGCAGTGGAAGTCAGGAATTTCGTCATTCGCTCATCCCTTCAGGTATTCAGGAGGTTGTTCAGGCGCAATTCGTGTCTATTCCTTGAGTGAGAACTCGACCCATCGCGTCCCGTTCGGGCCGCCGACGAGCACAAGCGCGCCGCCTCTGTCGCTATCGCGCGCCTGCATCGCCAGTTTCAGCAGGTCGTCGGTCGAACGCACGTCGGCCTTGCCGACCTTGCGGATGACATCGCCTGGCCGAATTCCTTCGCTCCACGCAATGCTCTTTTCGACAACGTTGGCTACGACGGGACCGTCCGGCCCGGGCGCGGCATTGAACGTGAGGCCCAGATCCGCAAGCGAGGTTATCTTCGGCGGCGCGGGCATGACCGGGGTCCACAATTCTTGCGGCCAGTCCTTGATCTTGACCGGTACGGTCATCGATTTTCCGTCGCGGACAATCTGGAATTGTTCGACCTGATCCACCGACATGGCGACGGTCCGGTTCAGAGTCGACATCCGGTCGATGGTGTGCGGCCCCACTTTCAGAATGATATCGCCGACCTGCAGTCCGGCTTCGATAGCAGCGCCGTTTTTCGCCAGATCCGAAATAATGACGCCCTCTTGCACGGTCGCTCCTGCAACCCGCGCCATACCCGCCGTGAAAGACTGGCCGGTGATCCCCAGCCAGCCGGCTCTCGGCTTGCCATACTTCTTGACGTTCGCAAGGACCGCTTTCACGGCGTTGATCGGAATCGAGAACCCAATACCGATCGAACCGCCGCCGTGCCGCGTATAGATGGCCTGGTTTACACCGATCACATCGCCATCCATGTTGAAAAGCGGGCCCCCGGAATTCCCCTGGTTGATCGTCGCGTCCGTCTGCATCAGATCGTCATAGGCGCTGAGTCCGACCGTTCTGTGAAACGCGCTCAGCACGCCGGCGGATACTGAACTGTCAAAACCAAGTCCGTTGCCAATAGCGACCACATGGTCTCCCAGCCGCAAGCGATCGCTGTCGCCGAGGCTCGCGACCTGCAGAGGCCGCCCGACGTCGACCTTTATCAGCGCAAGATCGAACGTAAGCAATTTGCCAAGAAGCTTCGCGGGAACGTGCGTGCCGTCGTTCAGGGTGACGAAGAGAGCGTAAGCGCCTTCTACGACGTGGCGGTTGGTCAGGATAATGCCGCTCTCGTCCACAACGAAGCCGGATCCGACCTCGTCCTGAATGCGCGCAACGCCGTCCGTCTCGGCGCCGCTCGCCACCCCGCGGTTATAAATATTGACGAAGCTCGGCATGACAGCCGCAACCAGGTCCGCTTCGTTCTTGAACTTGAAGTCAGCTTGCGCCGCCGAGGAAAAGGACGTCAGCGTCATGCAGATGGCCGCGGCGACGAGTTTTTTCATAGATAAACCTCCGAATAGGGACGTTAGCGAAGCGCGGCCCCGCAGGTCAGCGCTGAACCCGTCGTCCTTTTTTTGCCATCCGATCAAGCACCTTAGGCGTCACGCTACGCCCTCGCGCCGTGGGAAATCAAGCGCCGGAGCGCCTGTCCGGCGGGCGTCGAGGAATTTCTTTGCTAGAATCGAACGCCGAGTCCGGTCATCGGGCCGTGCATGATCATGTCGACGCCGGAGCGCCGGAGACCTTCTCCACGCGTGTAGTCCGCACGGAGCGCGCGATAACCCACCATCCCCGTCCAGTTGAGGCCGGCGAACTGGAAGTCGTGCGTGTACCCGCCGGCGGCCTGCCATGCGAACTTGCTGCCGACGCCGAAGCCGCCGACATCGCCCTTCAGGTAGAAAGCGTTCGCCGCGTCCACCTGTTGGCGCAGGCGAAGGCCGATGAACGGATCGACCCAAGACAAGTCGCCGGAGCGCGCAATCGCTTTGCCGCCCGACTGTTCAAGGCCGAGATTGGCGAGATTCACCGCGCCTGCGATGTTGAGCGCGAGATCGAGCCCGATGCGCCAGTAGCGCAGGCCCGCAACAGCGTCGACCGCCGTGAAGGCGCCCTGCGCGCCGGCGTAGCCCCAGCGTCCCATTTCGAAGGTTGCGCCGCCTTCCACGATGGCAAGGGTCGTCTTCAGGCGGGCGTCGGCGTCAAGCGACAGAACGGCCCCCGCGATCGGATTGCGCAAGGCCATCAGCGAGCCGGCCATTCGCATCTGCATCCAGGCGAAGTCGGCGTAGAACGACAGCGGCCCGTTACGAAGCTCCATGTTCGCCGCGAATTCCAACGGCATGCTGCTGCTCTTCGTCAGCGCATCGACGAAGCTCACATTCATCTCGGTGGAATGCCCGAGGGCTGTGGTCGAGCCGTTCATGCCGACGCCCCAAATGTAGGGCGTGAGCGACGCGCTCCAGTCTCCAAAGCGCGGGCTCGCCGCATCGAGGAGCGCAAATGTGGGAACGGCCGACGTTTCGGCGGTCTGTCCGCCGAAACGATAGTTGAGGCCCGTCCGCAGGAGATTGCCGGCGATGCGCGACGTCGACCGTGTTGCTGTCGCGACGGCCGCTCCGGTCGCCGGATTGGTCTGCACAAGCGCCTCGATGCTCGGCCAGCCGGCAGACTGCCTGCCGAGATCATAGTGCAGATACTCGATCTTGGCGCTCAGATTCTGCGCGATCGCGGTTTCGGCGCCGAAGCCGATCGTCCAGCCCATGCGTTCGCGGAACAGATCGGCGCGGGAGTTGCCGGCCGTCAGCAGCGAGGGATTGAGCGTCTGATTGATCGTCGTGCTGAGGTTGACGCCGCCATAGGCGAGGCCGCCGGTCAGGTATCCCATGACCGTCGGCGTTACGGCATAGCCGAGGCGGGCGCGCGCCGTGCCGAAATGCTCGAGTGTGCGGTGCGAATTGCCGCTCGTCACCACGATGCTGCCCGGCGCCGCGCCCGGCAGAACGGAACTGAAGCCGCCGCCGCCGCGGATGCCGCCGCCCTGAAGATCCGCTTCGACGCCGATGACGATCCGGCTCGGCAATTGCCAGTTGTATCCGAGTTGCGCGCCGCCGAAGAACCCATTGAGGCGCGCGTTGACGAAGCCTGTTCCCCCCAGGGCGGCGGCGCCAGGCCACACGCCGGCTGGAACGGTGGTGTCAAACAGCGGCGCGCCGAGGGTCGAAATGCCGCCATCGCCCTTCCAGGCGTACCCGTAATTGAACCCGATATAGAGACCCGACCAGGTGAACGCGGGCGGCGGGGGAAGTTCCGCGGCCAGAGCGGCCCCGGAAAGGCACATCGCGAGCGCGCTTGTGGCGATTGAGCGAACCTTAGCGTCTACAGCCACTTGTCAGCCTCTGGCCACTTTCGAACATTGCCTTGAACATGAGCTATTACGCACTGGGCCGCTTGGCCTACGGCGCCACCAAATGGGCATTTGTGGACAGGCGGCCACCATCCGGCTGCCTGTTGTAAACCGGCCACATGACCGCCGGAGGATCGCTCACTGACGGGAATGGCCGAGGGCGCGGCGATCGCTGCTGATCGCCGCGCCCTGTCGTGTAACGAACGTATCAGCCGCCGCCGCCGGGAATGGCGCCGCCGCAGCCGGCCGCGCGGTCGCACAACGGGCTGCCCTTGGTCGGAATATACGGGTTTCCGCCGACCGGGGGCTTCGGGTTCACGCGCACGGTCCTGGCGCGCGGGTTGAAGTAGCGGCGCATGCCGCCGTTCTTGTCGATCGTCACGAGTCGCAGCGCGCCGTCGGGCATGCGAAACTCGTAATTGGTGGATCCGTCGGGGAAGGTCGCACGGCCGACTTCGGTCGAGCCGGGCGGCTGGAACCATTCGCCGGCCTGGGCGGCGAGCGGGAACGACAGGGCGGCGCCGATGGCGAGCGCGGCGAAAGTGGCGAAACGCTTGGTCATTGTCCGTCTCCTTTTGATAGGGAGCCGGGCTCGGCTCCTGTATGTTGGTCGACGGGTGGCTGAAAATGGTTCATCGGCTCGTCACATTTTTTCCTCCGGCGGCGCTTCCCTGCGTTTTCATTTCAACGTTTGAACTTTTCGTCGCCTCCGCGCGACCAACAGGCGAACCGGAGCGCGCGTCCGCATGAGCGCGCCCTCGGACGAAGCGCTGCTCGCGCGGATCGGAGGCGGGGACCAGGCGGCGTTGAAGGCGCTCTATGCGCGTCATTCCGTCAAGGTCTTTCGCTTCGTCGCCCGCATGCTGCGCGACGACGCCAGGGCGGAGGATATCGTGAGCGAGACATTCATCGACGTCTGGAAAACGGCGGCGCGTTTCGAGGGGCGCTCGGCGGTCGGCACCTGGCTGCTGACGATCGCCCGCAACAAGGCGGTCTCGGCGATGCGACGCAATCGCGACCAGGAGCTGGACGAGGAAGCCGCCGGCGAAATCGCCGACGAGAGCGACGATCCGGAGACGCAGATGCAGAAGCAGGGCAAGAGCGCGCTGCTGCGCCGCTGCATCGAACGCCTGTCGGCGGAGCACCGCGAAGTGATCGATCTCGTCTACTATCACGACAAGTCGGTCGAAGAGGTCGCAGCCATCGTCGGCATTCCCGAGGGCACCGTGAAGACCAGAATGTTCCATGCCCGCAAGCGCCTGTCGGAACTGGCGCAGGCGGCCGGCGTCGACAGGGGATGGCCATGAGCAATTCCGAGCGCGCGCCCGATCGCGAAGACCTTGCGGCGCTTGCGCCGTGGTACGCCGCAGGCCTGCTGACGCCAGAGGAGAACGCCCGCTTCGAGGCTGAACTGGCGGTTGATCCGGCCCTGCGCGCTAATCTCGACGCCGCGCGCGCCGAACTCGAAATCGTGCAGCAGGATATCGAGCGAGCCGGCGCGCCGTCTCCGCATGTATGGAACCGGATTGCCGCCGCCGTGGCCGCCCAGCCGCGCAAGCCGACGTTTGCATCGCGCGTGCGTGCGACATGTCTTGCGCTCGTCGAGCGCGCGGCGGCGGCGCCGGTGCTCGCGACTTCGCTCGCGAGCGCGGCGGCGCTGGTCATCGTCGCCGAGAGCGGCGCGCTCCTGCGCCACACGACGACGCCGCCCGCCAGCTATCAGACCGCCTCCGAACCCAACGCGCGCAAGACCGGCGCCGAGTTGCTCGTCGCCTTCACGCCGGAGACGACTGTTGGGCGCATGACGGCGATCCTCGCCGCCCACGGCGCGGCGATCGTCGACGGGCCGCGCGCGGGCGGCCTGTATCGCGTCGCGCTCGCGGCGCAGGTCGTCACGCCGGAAGATATCAACAAGGCGACCACGGCGCTGCGCGCCGAGCCCGGCGTCGCGCTCGTGCTGCCGGCGCCGCCGCGCTGATCGGCCTTGCTCAAGCGACGCGGCGGGCGCAATCTGCGCCTTCCGGGGGAGGCGGCCATGCGCATCATCCTGTCGCGTCTCGGTTTTTCGATCATCGCCTGTACGCTCGCGCTCTCCGGCGCGCCCGGCGCCTGGGCGGCGGGCGGCGAAGTCCCGCCGGGCTCTCCGACAGGCGAAAGCCCATATGGCGGTCCGCCGGGCCGTGAACCTGCAGCTCGGTCTCCCGTCGCCGGGAGACGCGACCCCGGTTCGTTGCAAAGACGCGCTCGCAAGCAGGATGCGGCGGCGGCGCGGCGCGCGGCCCAGGAGCGACGGGCAGGGCAGGAGCGACGGGCACGGCAAGAGCAACTGGCGCAGCAGCGGCGCGATGCACAACTGGCCGCCGCAGCCCGAGCCGAGGCGCGGCGCGCGCAACGCGCCCGCGGCGCGCCGCCGGCCGCGAGCGAGACGCGACTCCGCCCGTCCGAAGTCCTGGCGGTGACGCGGTCGGGACTATCGCAGGGCGCGATCGACGCGCTCGTGGCGCGCCACCGCCTGAGCGCGATCGACGTCTCGCAGATGACGCTGACGGGCGAGGTCTGGCGATTGTGGCGGGCGAACGACAACCGATCGACGCGCGCGCTCGTGCTGGAGCTGTCGCGCGAGCGCGGCATTGCGCGCGTGCAGCCGAATTTCGTCTATGCGCTGGCTCAGAACGGTTCGGACGCCGCGCTTCCGCAATATGCGCTGCAACGATTGCACGCGGAGGGCTTCGACGCAGGCGCGCGCGGCGAGGGCGTGCGCGTGGCCGTCGTGGATTCGCTGATCGACGACAATCATCCCGACCTCAAAGCCTCGGTCGAGACGAAATTCGACGCAGTCGGCGCGCAATCGCAGCCGCACAATCACGGCACGGCGGTTGCGGGAACGATAGCGGCGCATGGCGCGGTGCGCGGCATTGCGCCGGCGGCGCGGATCTTGGCGGTCCGCGCCTTCGACGCCGCCGCGCAAGGCGCGACGCTCGCAATCCTCAAGGGCGTCGATTGGGCGGTGGCCCACGGAGCGCGCGTCGTCAACATGAGTTTTGCGGGGCCGGCCGACCCTGCGCTCGCCCGCCTCCTGCAAGCGGCAATCGCGCGAAACGTGCTGTTGATAGCCGCTTCCGGCAATGCCGGGCCGAAATCGCCGCCGCTTTATCCTGCGGCCGATCCCGGCGTGATCGCCGTTGCGGCAAGCGATACGGCGGATAGCGTCTATTCGGGCAGCGTTCGCGGGCCGCATGTCCGGCTCGCCGCGCCGGGCGTCGATGTGCTGCTGCCTGCTGTCGACGGCAAATACGATTTGCAGACCGGCACGTCGGTCGCCGCCGGTTTCGTTTCCGGCCTGGCGGCGCTTGTCGTGCAACGCGAACCGACGATAAATCAGGATGCGCTCAGAAAGCTGTTCCTGCGCACGGCGCAGCCCCTGGCGGCGGCGGGGGCGGCGAATGCCGATATCGGCCTTGTCAACGCGCAGCGCGCGGTCGAGCGACGCGAAAAAGCAGGCGCCGGTCGGTGACCAGCGCCCGTCAAGTCACAGGAGATTCGCTGCGCATCAGCGGGAGATGTACTGACGCGTCGACCCGTCGGGGTTGTTGACCGTGACCGTGCGCGTGCCGTCGCCATTCGAGACGGAGGTGATCGTCACGCCCGTCGTGGGATCGTAGGACCGGCCCCAACTGCGGCCCGGAGCGCGCGCCTTGGGTGGCCTCGGCTTGCCCGGATACACATGAACATGCGCTTCCGGTTCGCGGCCCGGCTGCTGCAGGACATGCACGTGGCAGTCGCCGAAGCGGTAGCAATCGATGCGCCGGCCTTCGGATTCCGCGGAGGCGTGATGCGCCGCTGCAAGACCCTGAAGAAGAATGGCCGCGGCGCCCGCGCCGGCGAGAGCGGCGCCCAGGGAGTTGCCGCCGCCGCCATGGAAGTGGCCCATGTGGCCGACGCGGCCCATGCCGCCCATGCCTCCGCCGACCATGCGGCCCATGGCGTTGGCGGATTGCAACGGAAGCGCGAGAGCTGCGCCGATCGTGACGATCGAGGCGATCTTGAGAGAGGTCTTAAACATCGTCGGCTCCATCGAACTGAATGATCAGGGAAGGCCCCTGCGCTCATGGGTCGCGCGAGCGATGCGGCCGGTTCAATGGACGGGCGATATTTTTTTGCGGGTCTTCAGGCGGCGGCAGGCGAGCGCGTCCGACGCCCGCGCCTCGGGCGCGGGTCCTGGAACGCATTCGGGGAACCTTGAGGGGGCTCGAGGCTTGAAGATGCGGATGGTTCGACGACGGACAGGATTCTCAAGCAAGCTCCCGACGAGTCGCGGCTTCTCAATACTTGGCGCTCAGGCGCTGTTCGGATTTGCATTTGAGGGCGCCTTTCAGGACGGGTTCCCGTCGCTGCCTGAGCTGAGCCAGGCGCTGCGGCTCTCTTGTGCTGATGCTTTCAAGCATCGGCCTTCTGATCATGCCGTCGATGATCCATCAGGTCGTTTATGCGGGCGAAGATCGCACCGGCATGGCGCGCGCAATGCTCGTTCAGTATCTGATCACGACAAGTCGGTCGGTCCCGGATTCCGCGCCCCAGACTTCGCCCACGCGCCCGTGAAGCTGACGCACCATGGCGCGCTGGCGATCGCTGGGGAAAGACCGGAAGGACTCGGTCGCCGGATCGAAGCGCAGAATGGCGTTGCGCGTGAAGTCCGTAAGCCACACCTTGCCGCCTTCGTCCACATAGACCGCATAGCAGGTGGGGTTCTCCCCCGGCAGCCGCCATGTGCGCCAGCTCTTGGCCGCCGGGTCGTAAACCGAAACGTTGCCGGAGTTCCACTCGCTGATCCACAGGCGGCCCCTGTCGTCCGACCAAACCCTTCGGGCGCCTTGTCCCTTGGCGGGCGGCTCGATCACGACAGGCTCGCCGGTCTCGACGTCGACCTGGGCGAGGTAATTTCCGGCGAGCGACACGAACCAGATCTGACCCGACGGCGTGGCGGCGATTCCGTACGGACCGACGCCCCTGGGCGCATCCCACACCTGCATTGCGCCCGATTCCGGATCGAGACGGCCGTAGACGCCGCTCTGACCGGTGAACCAGATCCGGCGCCGTGCGTCGAACGCCGCCGTATTAAGATTGGCGTAGGCTCTTTCCTTCGGAAGCGGCCAGGCTTTCACCGCCTTGCTTATCGGGTCGACGCGAACGATGGCGTTGAGGCCGCCGTCAGTGATCCAGGGCGCGCCGTCGGGGCCAACGATGACGCCGTGCGGAGCAGAGCCATCGCCGAGCGCAATGCGCTCGACCTTTCCGGTGGACGGGTCGAGCCTGCCGAGCACCCCTGCATGCTGGCCGGTGTACCAGACGCCGCCATCGCTCGCCGGCGCCACATCGTGCGGATGGTCGCCGCGCGGCGTCGCGAAGTAGCGGATTTCCTGCGCGCCAGCATCCGCCAGCAGGAAAGGAAGCAAAAGGAGGCTCAGCAAGAGGCGGGTCATCGGTGCGCCAGAAGAGGTCGCGGGCTATTCCGTCGATTGCTTGGTCTTGAGATACTCGAGGACCGCTGTGAGCTGCTCATCGGTGAAGACCTCTTTCCACGCGGGCATGCCCTTGGCGGGCCGCCCGTCGTGCACGGTCTTCCAGTACACGTCCTTCATGTCGTCGCCATAGCGAATGGTCAGGCGGCGCAGGTCGATCTTCTTTTCGGCCTGTATGGCGTCGGGTCCGTGGCAATGCGCGCACGTTCCGTTGAAGACCTCCTTGCCCTCGCCGATCTTGTCTCCGCCCGAAACGGCGGGGGTCGTCACCGCCGCGGGGGTCGTCGCTTGCGCCAGTTGAAATGCGGTCTCGCCCATCGCGGCGACGCGAACGCGCTGCGCGCTCGCAAGCGCGCCGAGCTTGACCGGCTCGTCGACGGGCAGGCCGTATTTCTTCATGAGCGTTGTGATCGTGTCCTTCAGGCCCGGCAGAATCGCATCGACCTTGTCGCGCAATTCGGTGGAATCCTTGGCAAAGCCGATCGCCGTCGGCCATTGCAGCGCGGGGCCGTCGACCGAGATCAGCTTGTAGCGGTCGCCGTAGACGGTCGTATTGAGATATCCGGCGTGCGCCCCCCACAGGAAGGCGACGTCCGCCTTGCCATCGGCGAGTTTCTTCATTCCCTCTTCCGGAGAAAGCACGGTCACGCCCGTAATGTCCTCGCGGGGGCCAATCATGTTGTGCGGCGTCGTCGAGAACTGGACGACCACGCGCTTGCTCTTGAGCGAGGAAAGGCCGGTGAGTTCGAAATCCTTCGGCGCGACGATCGCGTAGCCGAGCTTGAACATCGGTTTCGAGAAGATCACGCGCGGACCCATGAAATCGGAATCCTGCGGCAGGCCGATCGTTGCGTCGCACTGGTTGGCGAGCATGGTCACGCGCACGGCGCGCTTGCCGAAATTGGTGCGATACCAGACGTGCGAGACGGGTCGATCGAGCGCCTTGCCGATCGCCTCGCCGATCTCGACGTAGAGGCCCGGCGTCGCCGGCTTGTCGCTGGAGAGCGGCAGATTGTCCGGATCTGCGCAGAGGCGGAGGGGTTCCGGTCCGGCGGCGAGAGCCGGACCGAGGGCCGCGCAGAGGGCGGCGAGGGAAATTGCGGCGAAGGACGCCACGCTACGATTGGTCATTACAGTCCTCCGCCGCACGTTCTCAGTTGAGGGCGAAGACGAACAGCGATCCGCCTTCCTGAGACGCTGCGCTCATCTTCTTGCCGATGTCGCCGAGGAAGGCGGGCAGAGCCGCCGTACGGCCGACGACGACCGCTACATACTGCTTGCCCTTGATGGAATAGGTGATCGGACCAGCGCCAATGCCGCTGCCGAGATTGACCTTCCACAATTCCTTTCCGTTCTTTGCGTCGATCGCGCGGAAGTCGCCGTGCAGGTCGCCCCAGAACACGAGGTTGCCCGCGGTCGTCATCGTGCCGCCGTTGAACGGCAGGTCCGACTTGACGCCCCAGACCTTCTTGTTGGCGACCGGGTCCCAGGCCATCAGTTCGCCGAGATAACCGCCCGGTCCCGGCAGGGTCGGGAACTCGGCGCCGAGATAGAACACGCCGCGCTTGTAGGCGATGTCGGACACCGACCAGTCCATGCAGACATTGTTGGACGGGATGTAGACAAGGCCCGTGCCCGGGTTGAACGACATCGGCTGCCAGTTCTTGCCGCCGATGAGGTTCGGGCAGGCGTTCTTGGCAGGCTTGCCGGGGCTGGCGCGTTGCGCCGGGTTTTCATCCGCGCGGCCCGTCTTCACGTCCCACTTGTTGGCCCAGGTCACCGGTACGTATTTCTCGGCGGAGATGCCCTGGCCGGTTTCGCGGTTGGTGACGAAGAAGAAGCCGTTGCGATCGGCCTTCATGAAGACCGGCGTCGTCTTGCCGTCGATCTTGAGGTCGGCGAGCACGGCTTCGTTGACGCCGTCGTAGTCCCAGGCGTCGGCCGGCGTGTTCTGCTGCCACCACTTGATCTTGCCGGAGTCAGGATCGAGCGCGATCGTCGAGGAAGTGTAGAGGTTGCTGAGCTTGCCGAAGTTGCCGTCGCCGGTGGAGCGTATCGCCGTGTTCCACGGACCCGGATTCGACGTTCCCCAGAAAACCGTATTGGTCTTGGGATCGTAAGTGCCGGTCAACCACGCCGCGCCGCCGCCGTGTTCGGCGGAATCGCCTTTCCAGGTATCGCCGTTCGCCTCGGCCTTCAGCGGCACCGTGTACGTGCGCCAGACCTCCTTGCCGGTCTTGAGATCGAAGGCCTGGAGCGAGCCGCGCACGCCGTATTCGCCGCCGCCGAATCCGATGATGACCTTGTCCTTCACGACCAGCGGCGGCGAGGTGATGACCGAGCCCTGCTTGTAGTCGACGACGGTCGTCTTCCACATTTCCTTGCCGGTGTTGGCGTCGAGCGCGACCATCTTGCCGTCGAGGCGCCCGACAAAAATCATTCCGTCGGCGAAGGCGACGCCGCGGCTGTTCACGTCGCAGCAGGCGTATTGCAGCACGTCGTCCGGAATGTCGGGCTCGTACGTCCACTTGCGCGCGCCGGTGGCGGCGTCGAGCGCGTAGACGTATTTCGGACCCCACGACGAAGTCACATACATCGTGTCGCCGATCACGAGCGGCGAAGATTCATTCGAGCGCAGCGAGGCGAGCGAGAACGAGTAGACGAGTTTCAGGTTCTTGACGTTGCTGGCGTCGATCTGCTTCAGCGTGCTGAAGCGCGTCCCGTCGTACCCTTTGCTGTACATGCCCCAGCCGTTGGGATCGGCGGCGGCCTTCATCGCCGACTCATTGGCGCTTGCGACGCCAGAAAAAAGGCCGATCGACAGCGCCACGCCCGCAAGCAGGCGCCCCGTTTTCATGTCGGTCATCAACGTTCCTCCGCCGCGCGCTTCAAGCATGAGGACCGTGCCGCGCGCACGCATCAGCCCTTTCCCTGATTTGAAACATGCGATCGGAGGCTTTGAAATTGCCATTAGGTACAAGTACAGCAGCGCATGACGATCATTTGCGGCGCAGCATTCGTTCGTACACAATTCAGAAAAACTTGTGCGTTGCGGTACAGGAAGTTTGCATGTGGACGATTGAGCGAATGTTCGATCTGTCAAGAGGCGAGTAGTACAATTGTCGAAGGGCGCCGCGGCTCATAATTTACATTCGCGTAAAAATTTCCGGGCAAGCGACCGGAACGTCAACGACACCTTTTGGAAGGAAACTGCAATGGCCTGGACAACGCCGGAAATTTCCGAGGTTTGCGTCGGCATGGAAGTCACGAGCTACGCATCCGCCGAGATCTGACCGCGACGAAGCCGTCGGCTCGCAGCTTGAGGACGCGTAGTGCGTATCGTTGTGCTCGGGTCGGGCGCGGGCGGCGGTTTCCCGCAATGGAATTGCAATTGCGAGAACTGCCGTCTCGCATGGGCAAATGATCCGCGCGTTCGCGCGCGGACACAGTCGAGCCTTACGATCAGCGCCGACGGCGAGCGCTGGCTGCTGCTCAATGCTTCGCCGGATCTGCGCCAGCAGATCATCGCCACGCCGGCGCTGCATCCGCGCGCGCCGGGCCGGCACTCGCCCATCGCCGGGGCGTTCCTCACCAATGGCGACGTCGATCACCTGACGGGCCTTCTCACATTGCGCGAACAACATGCGCTGACCATCTACGGTTCGCGCGCAACGCTGGCGCAAACCAGTGACGGCGTATTTGGCGTGCTGAACGCCGATCTCGTCCGCCGCGTCGAGGTCGCGCCCGGCGTCCGCGTCGATACGGGCCTCGGCTTCACCGTCGAAACATTCGCCGTGCCCGGCAAGCCGCCGCTATATCTCGAGGACGCCGATATCGAAAAGCAGATCGGCGCCGAGACCGACAGCACGATCGGGCTCGAGATCGCCTGCAGCGGTCGGCGCGTCTATTACATTCCGGGTTGCGCCAGGGTGACGGAGGCGCTGCGGGCGCGCGTCGCCGGCGCCGACGCCTTGTTCTTCGACGGCACGACCTTCACGGACGACGAGATGGTGCGCCTCGGTCTTTCACAGAAGACCGCATGGCGCATGGGCCATGTCCCCATGGGAGGCGCCGACGGGTCGATCGCCGGCTTCGCCGACACGCAAATCGGACGAAAGATTTTCATCCATATCAACAACACGAATCCCGTCCTGCGCGAAGATGCTCCAGAGCGCGCCGAAGTCGCGCGCGCCGGCTGGGAAGTCGGCCATGACGGGATGGAGATCGCCCTATGACAGCGCCGATGCTGAGCGCCGCCGACTTTGAAGCCGCCATCCGCGCCGTCGGCGCGGAGCGCTATCACAATCTGCACCCGTTTCATAAGCGTCTGCACGGCGGCGAATGCACGTTCGAGCAGGTGCAGGCCTGGGCGCTCAACCGCTATTGCTATCAGGAGGCCGTGCCGCGCAAGGACGCGGCTTTCATGAGCCGCGCCGTCGACCGCGAATTGCGACGCGAATGGGTGCGCCGCCTGCTCGACCACGACGGCTATGGCGAGGAGGAAGGCGGCATCGAGCGCTGGCTCGTACTCACCGACGGCCTCGGCTTTTCGCGGGATTACGTGACCTCGCGACGCGGCGCCCTGCCTATCACGAAATTCGCCGTCGAGGCCTATGTGCGCTATGTGCGCGAAGAGCCGCTGGTTGTCGCCGTCGCCTCGTCTCTCACTGAATTGTTCGCGCCGGCGATCCACAAGGAGCGCATCGTCGGAATGCTCGAGCACTACGATTTCATCGACGACCGCGTCATGGCCTATTTCAAGCGTCGGCTGACGCAGGCGCCGAAGGATTCCGATTTCGCGCTCGCGTTCATCAAGTCGAACTGTCGCAATCGCCAGGAGCAGGACGCCTGCATCGCGGCGGTTCGCTTCAAATGCGATGTGCTCTGGGCGCAACTCGATGCGCTCTGGCACGCCTACGTGACCGGCGCCGTTCCACCCGGCGCATGGCGCCCGGGCGAAGGCATGGCGAAGACGACATGACGCCTGCGCCCGACAGCAAGCCGCGCCTGCCGCGCGGCGTACGCCTCAAGCATGACGAAGTGCGCGGCGAATGGCTGCTGCTTGCGCCCGAGCGCGTCGTCAAGGCCAACCCGGTCGCCGTCGCCGTGATCGAAAAATGCGACGGCGCGCGCACGCTTGACGAAATCGTCGATGAACTGGCGCAGACCTACAGGGCCGACCGCAGCCTGATCGAGCGCGACGTCGTCAATCTGATTGCCGATCTCGCCATGAAGCGCATGGTGGACCTGTGATCGCGCGGGCCGATATTCCAGCGCCCGCCGGCATGCTGGCCGAGCTGACGCATCGCTGTCCGCTCGGCTGCCCCTATTGCTCGAATCCGGCCGAGCTCGAGAAGCCGGCGTCCGAACTGGATACGGCGACATGGAAGCGCGTGTTCTCCGAGGCCGCGACCGCCGGCGTGCTGCATGTGCACCTCTCCGGCGGAGAACCCTGCGTGCGGGCGGACATTGCCGAACTCACCGCGCACTGCGCGCAAGTCGGGCTATATACAAACCTCATCACTTCCGGCGTCGGCCTGACGAGGAAGCTGTTCGACGCGCTGGTCGATGCGCGCCTCGATCATTTGCAATTGTCGATACAGGACGCGGAGGCGTCCTCTGCCGACCGCATCGCCGGCTATGACGGCGCATTCGCGCGCAAGAGGGAGGTCGCGCGCTGGACGGTCGAGGCAGGGTTGCCGCTCACCATCAATGCCGTGATGCATCGCGCCAATATCGCGCGCGCCGCGCGCATGGTGGAAATGGCGGTCGAACTCGGCGCGCGCCGCATCGAGGTCGCGCATACGCAATATTACGGGTGGGGCCTGGTCAATCGCGCCGCGCTCATGCCGTCGCGCGAAGAGACGGAAAAGGCGGTCGCCGCCGTCGAGGACCTTCGCAAGACGCACGAAGGCAGGATCGTCATCGATCATGTCGTGCCAGATTATCATGCTCGGTTCCCCAAGGCCTGCATGAGCGGATGGGGCCGTCGCACCTTCAACGTCACGCCATCGGGCAAGGTCTTGCCGTGCCATGCCGCCGAAACGATCCCCGGTCTCGAATTCTGGAATGTGCGGGACAGATCGGTTGCGGCAGCCTGGTACGAGTCGCCGGCGTTCAACGCCTATCGGGGCGACGCCTGGATGAAGGAGCCGTGCCGGTCCTGCGAGCGAAAGGCGATCGACTTCGGCGGCTGCCGCTGCCAGGCGCTCGCCCTCACCGGCGACGCCTGCAACGCGGACCCGATCTGCGAGAAGTCTCCGCGGCATGCAACCGTCGGCGCGATCGCGAGCAACGAGTCCGCCTCGGGCGCAATCGACTATCGCTATCGTCGCCTGAACGCAAAGGCTTAAAGCCCTTCAGCGACAGACCACGACGACAGGAACGCTGACGCTTGCGCGGTTGGACGGCGCCGGAAACGGGCCAGCGCGCCGGACCGCAGCCAGGGCGGCGGCATCGAGTACGGAATTGCCGCTCGCGCTGGACAGCGACGCGCTGGCGACGCGCCCGGACGGCGCAATCATCAAGGCCACGACGACACGACCGCCGCCGCCCGCAGGACACGAGCGACTCGCAGAACTCGCGACGGCGCGCGCGACGATGGAGCGATAGGCGGCGGCGTCGAAGGCGCTGGCGGCGGGACGAGCGGGCTCGGCCGCCATCGAGCGCGCTGCGATGCGCCTGCGCTCCTGCGCCGCCTGCGCCTGCCGCTCGCGTTCGGCCGCCCGCTTCGCTTGCGCGCGACGCTCGCGCTCGACTTCCGCTCGCTCTTCCGCGAGTCGCGCCGCGCGCGCTTCGGCCCTGCGCCTTGCTGCGGCTTCGCGGCGCTCCTGCTCGATCTCGGCGGCGCGCGCCGCCTCAGCCGAGGGGGCAGGTTTGACTGCGCGCGCAGATTGCTCGGGCGTAATCGCCTGGTCGGCGGGAGCTGTCGCCTGAAGATGCGACGCGGCGTCATCGTCTTCCGCTTGGCGTTGCGCCGGCGCTTCCGTCGCCGCCTGCTGCGGGGGCTGAGCATCGGCGGCGTCGGTCGCCGCGCTGTCTTGCATCGCAGCGACTGGCGGCGGCGGCGCAGGAGCGTCTACGAGCGCCGGCTCCCGCATCGCGTCGGCTCCTTCCACAACGATCTCGACCGGTATCTCTTCGATTGCCTCGGGCGTCGGCAGGCTCGCGCGCCACGCAAACGCGCCTGCGAGAAGGATGGCCGCGTGCGCCGCGACGACCATGGAAAGCGTGCGCGCGCGCAACGCCGCTGGAATCTGCGCGCCCTCGCTCTTCGACGGAGGAGGCGCGAGATCGCGCGGCCTCGCCGCAGCCGCGATTGCATCGGCGAGAGCGTGCGGCGCCACCGGCGCGTCGATCCATTCGAGCCGCGTGAGGCTAAGCGACACGCGCGATCTTCCTCCCTTGTCGCAGCATCGCATTCGAGCCGCGCTTCGTGCCGGCGCATGGCGGCATTTCTTGCCAGAAAGACTACTAGTCGCGCCGCGGGCGCGCTAGTACGCTCCTCCCAAAGAACAAGTCAGGGGGGAGCGCGGCGCGCATCCTCCCGACGCCGGGAGGATGAATTGTCGCGTCTATGGTTGGTCGCGGGCTTTGCCATCATTGCGCCGGGCGTTTCGCTCGCGCAGGCGCCAGGCCGCGTCAATCGTCTCGACGCAATCGAGGTCGTCGTATCGTCGCCGCTCGATGCGCCCGACACCGGCGTCGAACGCATGAAATATCCCGGCGGCGTTACCACCGTCAGCGCCGCCGAACTCGCGGACACGCGACAGGGCGATCTTGCGCAGGCGCTGGAACGGCGCGCGCCCGGGGTGGCGATCATTGACACGACCGGCAACCCCTTCCAGCCGGAAGTCGACTATCGCGGCTTCACCGCCTCGCCTGTGGTTGGCGCTCCGCAGGGCCTCGCCGTCTACCAGAACGGCGTGCGCGTCAACGAAGCCTGGGGGGACGGCGTCAACTGGGATCTGATTCCCCTGGTCGCCATCGATCGCACCACGATACTGGGCGCCAATCCGGTGTTCGGCTTGAACGCTCTCGGCGGCGCCGTCGTTCTCGACATGAAGAACGGCTTCACCTGGCAGGGATTCGAGATCGATGCGCGTCTGGGCGGGCAAATGCGGCGGCAGGGTTCGGTCCAGTACGGCGTGAAGAGCGGCGATTGGGCCGGTTATTTCGCGTTGGAGGGCGTGCGCGACAATGGCGCGCGCCATTTCTCGGGCGCGACCGTGCGCCGCTTCTACGGCGATATCGGCTATCGCGGCGACAAAGCCGAGATCCACGCGACCCTTGGCCTCGCCGCGAACAAGTTCGGCGCATCCGGCCCTGCGCCGATGGAGCTGGTCGATGCGGACAAGCGCGCGGTCTACACGACGCCGCAGACCTCGCAGAACCAGCTCGCGCAATTCGCGCTCAACGGCAGCTTCGATATTTCGCCGACCTGGAAGGCGAAGGCCAACGTCTATTATCGCTTCTTCGATCAGAAGCGCGTCGACGGCAATACGACGGATTTCGCCTCGTGCGGGGCAGCCACCCTTTGCGATGGGGCCGGCGCCGCGACGTCGATGCCGGATATTCTTCCGGGCGCGCCCTACGGGGTTATCGACCGCACCTGGACACGGTCGCGCACGCTCGGCGCCAGCGCGCAGGCGACCAATACGGACAGGCTGCTTGGCCATGGGAACCGTCTGACGTTCGGCGTCAGCGTCGATCGCGGATGGACGCACTTCCGCGCCGAAGAGGAGCTCGGAATCATTCAGACCGATTACCGCGTCACAGGAATTGGCATTCCCGTCATCGAGCCGATGAGCGGCGTCGAGCCTGTCTCGCTTAAAGCCGCAAACACCTACTACGGCGCGTATATCCAGGATGCTTTCGACATTACTGACCAGCTGACCGTGACCGCCGGCGGACGCTACAATCTGGCGAAGATCGCGCTCTATGATCAAATCACGACGGCGCTGAACGGCGGCGGCAGCTACGGGCGTTTCAATCCGACCGCAGGAGCGACCTACAGGATTCTCCCGAATTTTTCGATCTTCGCCAGTTACGCCGAGGCCAATCGCGCGCCTACGCCGCTGGAACTCGGCTGCGCGGATCCGAACAGGCCCTGCATGATCGACAATTTTCTGGTGTCGGATCCGCCGTTGAAGCAGGTGGTTGCGCGCACCGTGGAGGCCGGCGCGCGCGGCTCCTTCACGCTGCCCGGATTCCTGCCCGGCGCCTTTGAATGGTCGGCCGGGCTCTACCGTACGCTCAGCTCGGACGACATCCTCAACGTGCCGAGCGCGATCACCGGGCGCGGCTATTTCGTCAATGCCGGACGAACGTTGCGACAGGGCGTCGAAACAAGCCTCGCCTACAAGGACGAGCGCCTGACGGCTTACGTGAACTACACATTCACCGACGCCACCTTCCGCGATGCGATCCAGCTTGGTTCGCCCAACAATCCGCTCGCGGTCGCGCTCGGCGTCTCTTCGATCATGGTAGCGCCTGGTTCGCATCTGCCGTCGACGCCGCCGCACCGCATCAAGGCCGGCGCGGATTTCGCATTGACGCCGCAATGGAAGATCGGCGGCGACGTCGTCTACGTTTCGGGTTCGTGGCTGCGCGGGGACGAAATCAACCAGTTCGCCAAACTGTCGCCCTATGCGCTCGTCAACCTGCGCGCCTCCTATCAGATGACGAAGGAGTTCCAGATTTACGGTCTGGTTGAAAATGCGCTGAATGCGCGGCCCAAGACCTTCGGGACCTTCTTCGATCCGACGCAGATCGCCTTCGCGAACCTCATTGATCCGCGCACCGTCTCCCTCGCGCCTCCGATCGCGGCCTATATCGGCGCGAAGTACAGATTCTAGGCGCGCTCATGCACGGTATTCCTCGCCGCTCCGCTTTTGCTTCGTTGCGAGACTTGCGCGCTCTGCTTTTGGCGGCGGCGGTCGTCTCGGCGCCCGCAGCGCTCGCCGCGGAGCCGGCCGTTCTCAAGATCGGCGTGTTGCGCCAGCCGCAGGCCCGGGAAGCGATTTCCATTCTGGAAACGCCGGCTGAGGACGAAACGCTCGCTGGCGCGGAGCTCGGCGCCGACGACAACAATACGACGGGCGTGTTCAGCAACCAGAAATTCGCGCCAATCGACGCGTTGATTCAACCCGACGACGACGTGACGCAAATGGTGTCGCGACTCGCCGACCGCGGCGTGTCGCTGGTGATCGTGGACCTGCCCGCCGACCGCACTCTCGCCGCCGTCGATGCGGGCAGGGCGCGCGGCATGGTGTTTATCAATTCCGCCGCGCCCGACGATGTCCTGCGGGAGCAGGAGTGCCGCGCAAATCTTTTTCATGCAGCGCCGACGCGGTCCATGCTGTCGGACGCACTGGCGCAATATATGGTCTGGAAGCAGTGGCGACGCTGGCTCCTGGTCAAGGGCTCGCATCCGCAGGACGAGGCGCTGGCGGCCTCCTATCGCGCGAGCGCGAAGAAATTCGGCGCCAAGGTCGTCGAGGAACGCACATTTACGGACACCGGCGGGGGCCGGCGGTCCGATACCGGCGTCGCGCAGGTGCAGCGCCAGATGCCGGAATTGACGCAGAATGCTGCAGCCTACGATGTGCTTGTGGTGGCCGACGAAAGCGATGTCTTCGGGGCCTACATGCCCTACAGGACCTGGGACCCGCGTCCAGTCGTGGGTTCCGCCGGTCTGCGGCCCCTGAGCTGGAGCCCGGCGCACGAGCAATGGGGCGCCACGCAACTGCAGAACCGCTTCTACCGTCTGTTCAAGCGCCCCTTGCGCGCGCGCGACGCGCAGGCCTGGATGGCGATGCGCATGATCGGCGAAGCGGCGACGCGCACGCAGAGCGTGGAGCCGAAGAAGATCGCCGACTATCTTTCCAGTCCGGAATTCGAGATCGCCGCCTTCAAGGGCCAGAAGCTGACCATCCGTCCGTGGAACCTGCAATTGCGCCAGCCGATCCTCTTGTCGGACGGACGCACGATCGTGTCCGTCAGCCCGCAGGAAGGCTTCATGCACCAGACCTCGACGCTCGATACGCTCGGGCCCGACAAACCGGAGACGAAATGCAAGCTGCGCTGACCCGGGTCTTGCACGCCGCGACGCTCCTGCCGCTTCTGTGGCCGAATTCGGCCGCCGTCGCCTTTTCGGCCTTCGTCACCAACGAAAAGGGGAATTCGATCACCGTCATCGACACCGAGCGCATGGAGGCGACAACGACGTTCGCCGTCGGCAAGCGCCCCCGCGGCGTCGCGCTCAGTCCCGACGGGACGAGGCTCTACATATGCGCGAGCGACGACAACGTGATCCAGATTTTCGACACGGCGTCGCACGCGCTCGTCGGTCGGATACCCACTTCCGACCCGGAGCAGGCGGCGCTGAGCCCGGACGGATCGCGGCTCTATGTCGCCAATGAAGACGACAATCTCGTCTCGATAATCGATACGCAATTGCGCAAGTCCGTGGCGGAAATTCCCGTCGGCGTGGAGCCGGAGGGCGTCGCCGTCTCGCCGGACGGCAAGACGATCGTCGTCACGTCGGAAACAACCAATATGGCGCATTTCATCGATGTCGCCGCGCGCAAGACAACGGGCAACGTGCTGGTCGGCGCACGCCCGCGCTTTGCGCAATTCAAGCCGGACGGATCGGAACTATGGGTCTCGTCGGAAGTCGGCGGTTCGGTCGCTGTGATCGATCCTGCGCAAAGGCGCGTGACGGGCAAAATCGAATTCGACATACCGGGCGTCACGAAGGAGCAGGCGCAGCCCGTCGGAATCCGTATGACGGCGGACGGCAGAACGGCCTTCGTGGCGCTTGGCCCCGCCAATCGAGTGGCTGTCGTGGACACGGCGACGAAGAAGGTCGAGCGCTATCTGCTTGTGGGGCAGCGCGTCTGGCAGCTTGCGCTGACGCCGGACGACAAGCGCCTGCTCGCGGTCAACGGCGTCACCAACGACGTGTCGGTCATCGACGTGGCGGCGCGCAAGGTTCTCAAGTCGATCCAGGTGGGCGCCCTGCCGTGGGGCGTGGCGGTGGCGCCGAAATGACGAGCGCGGGCGCAACGCAGACGCTCGCGCTCGAAGTCGTCGGCGTCAGCCATGCCTATGGAGCGCGCAAGGCGCTCGACAATGTCAGCATTGCGGTTGCGCCCGGGCAGTTTGTCGTCCTGCTGGGCTTGAATGGCGCCGGAAAGAGCACGTTGTTTTCGCTCGCCACGCGCTTGTTTGCTGCGCGTATCGGTCGCATTGCCGTCTTCGGCCACGACATAGCCGCCGAACCCGGCGAAGCCTTGCGCAATATCGGCGTCGTCTTTCAGGCGCGGACGCTGGACCTCGATCTCAGCATCATGCAGAATCTCATCTATCACGCGGCGCTGCATGGCATTGGGCGAAGCGAGGCGCGACTGCGCGGCGCCGCCATGCTCGCGCGCGTCGGCCTTGCCGATCGCATTCATGACAAGACGCGCGCGCTGTCCGGGGGACAGATGCGCCGCGTCGAGATTGCGCGCGCGCTGCTGCATGGCCCGCGCCTTCTCCTTCTGGACGAGCCGACTGTCGGCCTCGACGTTGCGGCGCGCGCCGAAATACTCACGCAGGTGCGTGCGCTCGTGGCCGAGGATGACATCGGCGTTCTATGGACGACGCACCTCATGGACGAGGTGCAGCCAGACGATCGGGTGGTCATGCTGCACAAGGGGCTTGTCCTGGCCTCCGGCGCGGCGCGCGACATCGTGGCGCAGACCAACGCGCAGAACATAGCGGCCGCCTTTTCCACGCTCACCAAGGCTGGTTCGTCGGGAGAGGCGGCATGAGCGTGTCGGTCGCGCAGAGGCGGCAGGGCTTCACGTTTCGGCAATACGCGGTCTGTTTCGGCGGCATCGTGTGGCGCGAGGCGCTGCGCTTCGCCCATCAGCGCGAGCGTTTCGTCTCGGCGCTGGTGCGCCCGCTCGTCTGGCTCTTCATCTTCGCGGCGGGATTCCGGCAGGCGCTCGGCATTTCGATCATTCCGCCGTACGAAACATACGTATTGTATGAGGTCTACATCACGCCTGGATTGATGGCCATGATCCAGCTCTTCAACGGCATGCAATCGTCGCTGTCGATGGTCTACGACCGGGAGATGGGCAACATGCGCACGATGTTGATGAGCCCTCTGCCGCGCTGGTTCGTGCTCGTGTCGAAACTGGCGGCAGGCGCCGCCGTCTCGGTCGCGCAGGTCTACGCCTATCTTCTGATCGCCTATTTCTGGGAGATCGAACCGCCGACCTGGCGGGGGTATCTGACCGTCCTGCCCGCTCTGGTTCTGGTTGGGCTGATGCTCGGCGCGCTCGGGATGTTGCTCTCGTCGCTCATCAAGCAGCTCGAGAATTTCGCGGGCGTCATGAATTTCGTGATCTTTCCCATGTTTTTTGCTTCTTCGGCGCTTTACCCGCTCTGGCGCGTGCGCGAGTCCAGCCCGCTTCTCTACCGCGTCTGTGAATTCAATCCATTCACGTATGCCGTCGAGTTCATCCGTTTCTCGTTCTACGGCAAGTTCGATGCGCTGTCGTTTGCGGTCGTGACCGGCTGCGCCCTGGTTTTTCTATGCGGCGCGATCCTTGCCTACGATCCGGCGCGTGGCGTCCTTGCGATGCGGGGTTGATTCATGTCCAAGCGCTTCGCCTCATGCCTGTCATGCATCCTCGCCGCGCTTCTGGCGATCGCGGCGCCGGCTGCAGCCGCCGACCGCATCCGTCTCGCCATTCAGAAGACCGGCACCGTCGCTTGGGAAATGGCCGTCATCCGGGCCAGAGGACTCGACAAGCAGGCTGGCCTTGATCTCGCGATTGTCGAACTCGCGACAACCGACGCCGGCAAGATCGCCGCAGCGGGCGGCGCCGCCGACATCATCGTGTCCGACTGGCTGTGGGTTGCGCGCGAGCGCAGCCTCGGATCGAAACTGACTTTGCGCGCCTATTCGACGGCCGTCGGCGCGGTCATGGTCGGAAAGGACTCGCCGATCCAGAAAATTGGCGATCTCGCCGGCCGCAAGATCGGCGTCGCCGGCGGCCCGCTCGACAAGAGCTGGCTGCTGTTGCAGGCGCAGGCGCTGCGCGAAGGGGTGGACTTGAAGAAGCAGGCGCAGCCCGTCTACGGCGCGCCGCCGCTGATCGCGGAAAAACTCGTGCAGGGTGAGATCGACGCGGCGCTCGAGTTCTGGAACTTCTGCGCGGATCTGGAAGGTCGCGGCATGCGGCGCGCCATCGAAATTCGCGATGTCGAACGCGCGCTCGGCGCAACCGGGGCGCCGGTTGTAACCGGCTACGTATTCGACGAGGAGTGGGCGTCGCGCAATGCGGACGCCCTGCGGCGATTCTTCGCCATGACCGACGAAGCGAAGCGATTGATCGCGCAGTCCGACGACGCCTGGGCGATCGTGGCCCCGCTGATCGGCGCAAAGGACGCCGCCGCGCTTGCGATCTATCGCGGACGATATGCGCAGGGCATACCAAAAGGCGGCGCCGCCGAACATGAGACGGACGCGCGCCCTCTCTTCAAGGCGCTCGCGGAGACCGGCGGCGAGCAGCTTGTCGGTTCCGCGAAAGATCTGCCTGCGCGTGTATTCTGGACGGGGGCGCAATGAAGGCGCTGGCGCGTATCGCCTCCCTGCTCGCGCTGCTCGCCCTCTGGCAGTTTGCAGCCGCGCAGGCGTCGCCGCGCCTTTTGCCCTCGCCGTCTTCCGTCTTTGCGGCGATCATGGCGGAAGCGCAATCGGGCGCCTTGCTGGCCAATCTCGTCGCGACCTTGCTGCGGGTCGCGGCCGCGTTCGCGCTGGCGATGAGCATTGGCTCGGCGCTTGGCGTTCTCATGGGACGCCGCCGGGGGGTCGACGCCTTTCTGGACTCGTGGGTGCTGATCCTTCTCAATCTGCCGGCGCTGGTCTTGATCGTTCTCGCCTACATCTGGGTAGGCCTCAACGAGGCCGCCGCGATCGGCGCTGTCGCGCTCAACAAGCTTCCAAACACCATCGTCACCATGCGCGAGGGCGCGCGTGCGCTCGACGCGGGCCTCGACGAGATGGCGAGCGCATTCCGCATGTCGCCGCTCACCCGCCTGCGCCATGTCGTGGCGCCCCAGCTCGCGCCTTACTTTGCGGCTGCGGCGCGTTCTGGACTTTCACTCGTCTGGAAGATCGTTCTGGTGGTCGAACTGTTGGGGCGGCCGAACGGCGTCGGCTTCGAGATCGGATCGGCTTTCCAATTGTTCGACGTGAGGCTCCTGCTTGCCTATGCCCTTCCTTTCGTCGCCCTGATGCTGGCGATCGAAACATTCGCGGTGCAACCTTTTGAAAGACGCGTGTCCATCTGGCGGCTCAAAGCGGCTTGAAGTCGCGATCGCCGAGAAAAACTGGCGCACCGCCGACGGCGATACGCTGCGAGCGATTGCGGATTGCGCGCTGTCGCTCGGGCGCGGCGAGGTGGGCGCGCTTGTCGGACCGTCCGGTTGCGGCAAGACCACGCTTCTGCGCATCGTCGCCGGCCTCGACGCCGACTACCGGGGCCATGTGACCCTGCCCGATCACGGTCGGCTCGGGGTCGTCTTTCAGGACCCGCGTCTTCTGCCCTGGCGCAGCGTCGATGACAATGTGCGCATCGCCGCGCCGGAGGCGGATGCGGCGACGCTCGACGCGCTGTTCGGCATTCTTGGCCTTGCGGCGCATCGCCGGCATTTTCCCGGCCAATTGTCGCTCGGCCTTGCGCGCCGCGCGGCGCTGGCGCGGGCGCTTGCCGTCGCGCCGGACCTGTTGCTGCTCGATGAACCCTTTGTCTCGCTCGACGCCGCTCTTGCGCTGGCGTTGCGCAACGAGATCGCCGCACTCGTCGAATCGCGTCGGGTTACGACGCTCATCGTCACCCATGATCTCGACGAAGCGATCCATCTGGCCGACCGGATATTTCTGCTGACCTCAAGGCCGATGCGCGTCCGCGCTGTGCTGGACATTGCGGCGCCTCGCGGCCGCATGACGCCGGACCTTGCGGCGAAACTGCGCGCGGCCGCGCTGTCGCCGTCGGGAGAAGCCTGATGCGCCCGAACCTAGTCGCGCGGTTCTGGCCTGCCCTCCTGCAGTTCGTGGCCCGCCGCGCTCCAGCCGTCCGTGCCGTCGGGATACCAGACGACATTCGTGTAGCCCAAAGTCATCGCGCGCTTCGCGGCGTTCCACGACATCCAGCAATTCGCCAGGCAATAGAAGACGACCGCGCGCGTCTTGTCGCCAGCGGAGGCCTTCTCGAGCCCCTTCACGAAATAGGCTCGCGTTTCCGCGGAAATTGCGCCGTAGCCGACGTCGGCAAGCCACAGGCTGCCCGGAATGTTGTCGTGACGCTTTTCGCGCCATACGGTCGAAGGCGGGAGGTTCGCGGGCTTTGGAACATGCGGGAGCACGTCGATGAAGGCGGCGGACTTTTCCTGCCAGAGGCGGAATGCGTTTTCCGTATCGACGGCGCGTGCGCCCGACAGCGAAGCGGGCGTCGGCGAACGATAGTCCTCCATCCGGTAATCAGCGGGTTCAGGCGGGCGGTCATCGGACGCCTTCGAGCCGACGACGGGCGCGATGAGAAGAACGATCAGGGCCGTGGTGAAAGCCGCAGCATGACTCGAAAGGCGTTTCATCCGTTTGCTCGCACGCAAGCTCGCATCGCCGAGATTAGGCTTTCCCGGCGCGCGCGCCAAGCGCTGGTCGCACTGTGCGCGCTTGTTGCTGTCCCATGCGGCAATGTCGCGACTGCCATGGCCGGCGAGCCGTTCGTACGCGAGATCGCGCCCGGCGTCTTCGCGCATCAGGGGCAGGTTGCGCTGACGGAGCCGGCAAACCGCGGCGACATTGCAAATGCCGGTTTTATTGTCGGCGACGATGCGGTCGCGGTGATCGATTGTGGCGGCAGCGTCGCGGTTGGCGAAGCATTGCTGGCGGCGGTGCGCGGCGTTACCGCCAAGCCGATCCGTTATGTCGTGATGACCCATGTCCACCCGGACCACATTTTTGGCGCTGCAGCTTTCGCGCCGACCGGCGCAGCCTTCGTGGGCCACCGGAACCTGCCGCGCGCGCTGGCGGCGCGGGGCGAATATTATCTGCGCTCGTTCCGGTCGCAGCTCGGCGCGGAGGTCGAGCGGGTCAAGATCGTTGTTCCGTCGATGCTCGTCGAGGATCGTACGACGCTCGATCTTGGCGGCCGCGGCATCGAAGTCAGGGCGTGGGCGGCCAGCCATACGGACAATGACGTCACGGTCTTCGATCCGGCGTCCGGCGTCCTCTTCACTGGCGATCTCGTCTTTCTGCAACATACGCCGATTGTCGACGGCAGCCTGCTCGGATTTCTCAAGGCGATTGACGGACTCGAAAAATTGCCGGCGACGCGGGTCGTGCCCGGCCACGGCGCCGTCGGCGCCGAATGGCCGAAGGCGCTGGCCGACGAGAAGCGCTATTTCCTGAAACTGGCGAGCGACCTTCGTCAACTGGCGAAGCAGGGCGCTGATATCGAACGAGCCGCGCGCGAGGCGGGACAGTCAGAGCGCGCGAATTGGGCGCTGTTCGACAATTATGCGCCGCGAAACGCCACGGCTGGCCTCGCTGAAATCGAATGGGAATGACTTGTTGTGAGGCAGGGGCGGGAATAGGCTCCGGCGCGACAAGAAATCGGGAGGACACCATGCGACGCAACAGGCGCGCGGCTCGCGCATTGCTTGTTCTTGGCGTTTCGATTCTCATCGCTCCGTGCGCGGCGCGCGCCCAATCTGGCGACGAGGTCTGGCGCGGTCTCGTCCGGGACATTTTCCAGGGACGGCCGATGACGCCCGGCCGCGATGTCATCTCGCTGCAGGCGCCGGCCGAAGCGCGCGACGCGGCTCTCGTGCCGATGAGCATTCATCTGGAGCAACCGGCAACTGTCGTGCGCAACGTGACGCTGGTGGTCGACGCCAATCCGGCGCCGATGGCCGCGAGATTCACGATCGGACCGAATTCGGGAGTAACGATGATCTCGACGCGCGTGCGCGTGAACGATTTCACCGATGTGCACGCGGTCGCCGAGACGACGGACGGCGCCCTGCACATGACGCAGCGCTACGTGAAGGGGGCCGGCGGTTGCGCGGCGCCTTCGGTCAAGAACATGGACGAGGCGCTCGCCAGCCTCGGGCTCATCAAGTACCGCGACATTCCCGCAGGGGATCTGGGCAGCGCCAACCGTCGCGAAGGGCAGATCATGATCCGCCACCCCAATTCATCCGGCATGCAGATGGATCAGCGAAGCAACAGCTACATACCCGCACGCTACATCGACCAGGTGGTCGTGAAGCAGGGCGATGACCTGGTCTTCCAGATGGATGGCGGCATCTCGATCTCGGAAGATCCGAATTTCCGTTTCACCTTCGTTCCCAATGGCGCAAAGGCGCTGAGCATCGAGGCGCACGACAGCGATGGAAAGGTGTTTCGGCTGATGGCTCCGCTTGGCGGCGCAAGCTGACGGAGGATGGCGCTGCGCGGATGACGTGGCCACACGGCGCGTGACGCCTGCGCGTCGGAACGAATGGCGGGTTCGGGCATTCCATCGAATGGGCGGCGCATCGTCGATCCGGCGAGGAATGGGCGTGAAGATCGAAGGGTGTCTCGGCCTCGCCGCCTCTCTTTGTTCTATGGCCAGCTTTGTGCCGCAGGTTCTGAAGGTATGGCGCGACCAGGACAGCCGGGGCGTGTCGCGCCGCATGTACGTGCTGACGGCGTCGGGGTTCGCGCTTTGGATCGGCTACGGGGTCGTCCGGGGCGACGCGCCGACCATCCTGACCAATTCCGTATGCTTCGTCCTGTCGCTCGCGGTTCTCGTGCGGCTTCTCCTCCCCGGCGTGGCCCGCAAAAAGCCGCGCTGACATTGCGAGCAGCCGAGACGGAGCGACCTCCCGCGAGGCCGCTCCGGGCGGTTTCACTTCACTAGGCGAAACTGGCCGTCCTGCACCTTGATCAGGAAGGCGGAGCGTTCGTCATAGCCGTTGTGGTTCGTCGGGCTCATCGTCGAAAGCCCGTTGTTCAGGTGTATGTCCTTGCCCTTCTCGATCTCGTCGCGCAGCGCGCTGCGGAATTCCGGCGTGCCGGGCTTGGCGGTCTTCATGGCCGCCGGCACGGCGTTGGCGACAAGCTGGATCGAGTCCCAGAGATGGGCGCCGAACATGTTGGGCGACGCGCCGCCGTTCGCTTCCTTGAAGGCCGCGACATATTTTTCCGTCGCCTTGCGGAAGGGGCTGTCGGCAGGCAGGTCGTTGGCGACGGTGAAGGCCTCGCCGGTAAAGATCGCGCCTTCGACGTCCTTGCCGCCGAGCTTGAGGAACTCCTCGGTGACGATGCCGTGCGTCTGGTAGACGGGGCCCGCGTAATTGCGCTCGCGCAACGCCTTCTGCGGCAGAACGGCGGGCGTTCCCGCGGAGGCGATGAACACGGCGTCCGGCTTGGTCGCGATGATCTTCAGGATCTGCCCGGCGACGCTGGCGTCGCTGCGCGCATAGACCTCGTGCGTCGTCAGCTCGATGCCCATCTGCGGCGCGATGCGCGACAATTCCTTGTAATAGCCTTCGCCGTAGCCATCCGACACGCCGATGTAGCCGAGCTTCTTGACGCCGGATTTCTGAATGGCCTTCATGACGACGCCGGCCATCAGATCGTCGTTGGGCACGACCTTGAACACCCAGCGACGCTTGTCGTCCATCGGCAGCACCAGCGCGGCGGCGGCGGCCAGCGTCATCAACGGAACCTTCTGTTCCGCGGCAATGTCGATCAGCGGCAGCGTGACCGGCGTCAGCGACGAGCCGACGACGACGTCGACCTTGTCTTCGCTGATGAGCTTGCGAACATTCTGCACGGCTTTCGTCGGTTCGGAACCGTCGTCGAGGCCGATGTAGGTGACCTTCTCTCCATTGATCTCCTTGGGTAGCGTCGCAATGGTCTTCAACTGCGGCTGCCCGAGCGCGGCGCCCGGCCCGCTCGCCGACACCGTGATGCCGATCTTGATTTCGGCCTTTGCCGGCATGGCCGCGAGCAGCGCGCCGAGCGCGGCCATCGTCGTCAACATCAAGCGTTTCATACCTGGTCCTCCCTTTTTATGGCGTCGCTATCAATAATCTCCCCCGCCCAGACCCAGGTAGCTCTCGACGAGCCTGGGGTCGGAGGCAATCTGTTCGGCCGTGCCAGCGGCGCTGAGCTGGCCGAGTTCCAGCACATAGGCGTAGTCGGCGATGTCGAGCGCGGCGCGCGCATTCTGTTCGACCAGCAGGATGGAGACGCCCGAACGTCTCAGATCCTGAATGATCTCGAAGACCTCCCTCACTATTCTCGGCGCCAGACCAAGGCTCGGCTCGTCGAGCATCAACAGCCTTGGCCGCGCCATCAGAGCGCGCCCCATGGCGAGCATCTGCCGTTCGCCGCCGGACAATGTGCCGGCTTCCTGCGCGCGCCGCTCCCGCAGTCGGGGAAAGCGCGCGTAGACTTCATCGAGCGTTGCGGCGCGTTCGGCGGCGGTCCTGCGGAAGCCGCCGAGAAGCAGGTTATCGGCGACGGACATGCTGGAAAAGAGCTCGCGCCGTTCCGGCACGAGACAGAGACCGCGCGCCACGCGCGTTTCGAGCGGGACGGCGCCAATATCCTCGCCGTCGAAGGCGATCGCGCCGGTTGCCGGGCGGACGCCCATGATGGCGTTGAGCAGCGTGGTCTTGCCCGCGCCGTTCGCGCCGATGACGGTCACGATGGCGCCGCGCTGCGCCTCGATGGAGACGCCGCTCACTGCCTCGACGCTGCCGTAGGAGACGTGAATATCGCTGATGGCGAGGAGGGGCGCGCTCAAACCGCCTCTCCCAGGTAGGCTTCACGCACGCGCGGATCGTCGCGGACGATGCGCGGCGCGCCTTCAGCGATCTTCACGCCGAAATCCAGTACGACGATACGGTCGGCGAGACTCATCACGAAATCCATGTCGTGTTCCACCAGCAGCACCGCCATGCCTTGCGCCCGCAGTTCGCGCAGCAGGCCGGCAAGCGCGCGTTTTTCGGCGACGCGCAGGCCGGCGGCGGGCTCGTCGAGCAGGAGCACGACCGGATCGACCATCAGCGCGCGCGCGATCTCGACGAGGCGCATCTGGCCGAGCGCGAGCGATCCGGCGGGACGCTCGGCGTGTTCGGCCAATCCGATGCGCGCGATCTGACGGCGTGCTTCGGCAAGCAGGAGCGCCTCCTCTGGCCGGTCGAGGCGCGCGACCGCGCGCAATGCGCCCGCATGGCCACGCAAATGCCCGCCGAAGGCGACGTTCTCGACGACGCTCATGTCGGAAAGCAGCTGCACATGCTGGAACGTGCGCGCGATTCCGAGTTGCGCGGACTCGCGCGGCGTGGCGTCGGCGCGCACGGCGCCGCGGAACAGAAGTTCGCCGCCGTTGTTCGCCTGCACGCCGGTCAGCAGATTGAAGGTAGTGCTCTTGCCTGCGCCATTTGGCCCGATCAGCGCGAGAATCTCGCCCGCCCTGACGTCGAAGCTTACCTCGTTGACGGCGACAAGGCCGCCAAAGCGGCGCGTGATGGCGCGGGCCTCGATCAGAACCTCGCCGCGCTGCGGCATTTCGCGCGTTGGAAGCGCGCGATCCTTCGGCGCCGGAGCTTCGGCCGGCGGCGCGGGCGGTCCGGCGATCAGCGGCCATAGGCCGCGCGGGGCCGTCTGCAGAACGCCGACCAGGATCGCGCCGAAGACGATCGTTTCGTAATTGCCGGTCGCGCCGACGAGATGCGGCAGGATATCCTGCAACTGATCGCGCAGCACGGTGACGCCGGCCGCGCCCAGGATCGCGCCGTAGATGCGGCCTGCGCCGCCGAGCACGGCCATGAGCAGGTATTCAGTTCCCGCGACGATGCCGAAGGGCCCCGGACTGACCGAGCGCTGGAAATGCGCGTAGAGCCATCCGGCGAGTCCCGCCAGAACGGCGGCGTAGACGAACAGCATGAGCTTCAGCCCGGGCGCGCCCGCGCCGAAAGACTCAGCCGTGACTGCGCCGCGTCGCAGCAGGCGGATGGCGCGCCCGACGCGACTGTCGAGCAGATTGCGGCTTGCGATCATGGCGAGAGTCAGCGCCAGCCAGACGACGACGAAGAAGTCGCGCGGTTCGATCAGCGTATAGGCGCCGACACGCAGCGGCGGAATGCCGGACATGCCGTCATGCGCGCCGAGGCTTTCCGAGTTGCCGAACAGATAGAAGAAGGAAATGCCCCAGGCGATCGTTCCGAGCGGCAGGTAGTGTCCCGACAGGCGCACCGTGAAGGCGCCGATCAGCAGCGCCACGAATCCGGTCACGGCCAGCGCGATCGGCAGCGTCAGCCACGGCGAAAGGCCAAGGTGAACGGTGAGCACGGCGCTGGAATAGGCGCCGATGCCGACGAAGGCCGCTTGTCCGAAAGAGGTCATGCCGCCGACGCCGGTCAGCAACACCAGACCGAGCGCGACGAGACTGGCGATGCCGATGTAATTGAACAGCGTCACCCAATAGGCCGGCATCAGCCCGGTGAACGGCGCTGCGAGCACGGCCAGCGCGGCGATCGCGGGCAGATAGCGTCGCAGGGCCGTCATTCCTCTTCTTCCTCGACATGGCCGCTGGCGAGCGAACGCCAGACCAGAACCGGGATGATGGCCGAGAAGACGATCGCCTCCTTGTAGGCGCTCGCCCAGAAGGACGAGAAGGCTTCGAGCAGCGCGACGCCGAGCGACGCGAGCCCCGCCAGCGGATAGCTCGCGAGCCCAGCGATGATGGCGGCGACGAAGCCCTTGAGGCCGATCAGGAAGCCGCTGTCGTAGTAGATGGTGGAGAGCGCGCCGACGAGCACGCCCGAGACGGCGCCAATCAACGCCGCGACGCCGAAGGCGATGCGGCCGGCGAGCGAGGTGGAAACGCCGACGAGGCGCGCGCCGAGCCGGTTGGAGGCGCAGGCGCGCAGCGCCTTGCCGAACAGGGTCGCGCGGAAGAACCAGCCGAGCGCGCCGAGCAGGACGATGGTCGTCGCGATCACGCCGACGCTCTGTCCCGTAACCAGCAGGTCGCCGAGCGAGAAATTCTGATCGATCAGCGCCGGCGTGCGAACGCCTTCCGGTCCGAAGAAGGCGAGCCCCAGTCCGGTCAGCGAGAAGTGCACGCCGAACGCCGCGATGAGCAGCACGAGCACGCTGGCTTCCGCCAGAGGTTCAAAGGCGATGCGATAGATCATCGGCCCCATTGGCGCGATCAGCGCAACAGTGAGAAGCACATCCGCAGCGAGGCCGAGCCGCAGCGGCGCGACCGCGCGAACGATCAGCGCCAGCGCGAGCGGCAGGCCGATGTTGGCCAATCCGGCCGCCGCATACTGACGCGCTCCGTATTCACGCCGGCCGCGCCACGCCACGGAGAGAAAGGCGAGAACGCCGAGCGCCGTGAGAAGCCAGATCGTGGAAGGCGCGCGACCTCCTTGCAGCGCGGCGAGCGTCAACGCGGAGAAGGCCACGAACTCGCCCTGCGGGACGAGGATCACCCGCGTCACGGCAAAGACGAGGAGCAGGGCGACGGCGACCAGCGCGTATATCGCGCCGTTGATCGTCGCGTCCTGCACGAGAAAGAGGACTATCGTGGAATCCAAGACATCTCCCGACCGCCGCGGCGTCGCCTCGACAGGAATGTCGGCCGGCTAACGCAATGCGTCATTCAGCGTGCGCTTTGGCTTCCCTGCAACATGAATCTTCTTTGTGCGTCGCGGTAGAACGCTCGACCCTCATGGTTTCCTCCTGTGCGGACAGCCTTCGACGTTCGTCGTCGTTATTCAAGCCGCCGAATGTCGACTATGCATCTCCTTGTTGACATTGCAACGTTGCTGAGCCAACTTTATCCGGCGGGCGGCTCTCGCGCCGCTCGGCGGAGGCGTTGTTGCAGCGACGACAGGCAAAGAGCGTGGTTATGCCGCCGAGCGCCGCAGCCGCTGGCGCAAAGGTCGGCCGCGACGCGCGCTCCTCCTCGAAGGCGCTGGACCTCGAGAACCACGCCAGCGCCTATCTGACCTGGATCGCCAACAAGATTTCCGGCAGCGCGTCGAAAATCTACCGCAGCCGCTATGGCGTCGGCATCGCCGACTGGCGGATCATGGCGCTGCTGGCGGTCGAGCCCTGGATTCCGGCGACGCGCATCTCCGAGGTGATCGGTTTCGACAAGACGGTCATCAGCCGCAGCGTCGCGTTCCTGCAGGAACGCGGGCTCGTGGAAACCCGCTTCCGCGACAACAATTTCCGGCGTCAGTTCATCGCCCTGACGAAAAAAGGCCTGGGGCTGCACGACGAGATCGTCGACATCGCGCGCGACCGCGAGGAGTTTCTGCTGGCCGACCTCAATGCGCAGGAGCGGCGCGCCCTGATGCGCCTTCTCGCCAAGATCCACACACGCGCCTCCCTGCTCGCCAAGGCCGGCGAGACATGAGGGCCGTCCGGCAGTGGTGCGTCAGGCACGCCGCCGGACTCGAAAGGCTCTACGAAGCCTTCGCCAAAGCGGCGCCGCTCTTGAGACCACTGGCGACAATTGTCGGATCGCAGCGCGCGGAGCGCCTGCTGGCGCCGATCGAGCGCGGGGCGAAAGGCCTGATGTTCGACTGCCGCATGTGCGGAACCTGCGTCCTGCGCGACACGGGCATGGCCTGTCCGACCAATTGCGGCAAGGCGATGCGCAACGGCCCCTGCGGCGGCGTGCGCGCCGACGGCGGCTGCGAGGTGGACCCGGCCATGCGCTGCGTGTGGCTCGAGGCGCGCGACGGGATGCGCCTGATATCGTCCCGCGACACGGATATGCGGACAAGTCTGCCGCCGATCGACTTCTCCCGGCAGGACCGCTCCTCATGGATCAAGGTGATCGAAGGCGCGCCGCAGTTTAGCCAGCCGCCGGCGCCGCCGCCTCGCGAACGGCCGTTCCATGCCTTCGAGGCCGCCTGTCGCTCCGGCCGTTTCGTCACGACGGTGGAGATTGCGCCGCCGGATTCCGCCGATCCCGCCGCCTTGCTGGCGCGAGCGGAAAAATTCGTCGGCCTTGTCGACGCCGTGAACATCACCGACGGCGCCGGCGGCAATTGCCACATGTCGAGCGCCGCCGCCGCCGCCGTTCTCGCAGCGCACGTCTATGCGCCTGTCTGCCAGGTCGCCTGCCGCGACCGCAACCGCATTGCCGTGCAGGGCGACATTCTCGGCGCGGCCGCGCTCGGCGTGCGCAATTTCCTGTGCCTCACCGGCGACGACGTGAGCCAGGGCGATCATCCGCAGGCCAAGGCCGTCTTCGATCTCGACGCGGTCAATCTGCTGCGCATCGCCCGCGACATGCGGGACAAGGGCGAGTTCGCCTCGGGCCGCAAACTGGAAACGCCGCCCGATCTTTTTCTCGGCGCGACCGCCAATCCTTTCGCGCCGCCTTACGAGGATCGCATCGACAATCTCGAGCAGAAGATCGAGGCCGGCGCGCAATTCATCCAGACGCAATTCTGCTTCGACCTCGACCTGCTGCGCCGCTTCATGGATGCGGCCGGCCGGCGGGGCCTGCATCGGCGCGCGCACATCATCGTCGGCGTCGGCACTTTGAGCAGCGTCAAGGCGCTGCGCTGGATGGCGCATCATGTTCCCGGAGTGCACATCCCGGAATCCGTTCTCGTCCGCATTGCCGGCGCGGACGATCAGAAGGCGGAAGGGCTCGCCATCCTTGTGGAAACCATCCGCGCGCTGCGCGGAATCGAAGGCGTCGCCGGCGTCCATCTGATGGGACACCGCAACGAGGCGACGCTGGCGGAGGCGATCGTGCAATCGGGCGTCCGCGCGTGAGGCGCGACGCGCATTCAAGAAGATTGGTTGGGAGGAGTTGATGAGCGAAATGACGGAACAGGAAGCCCGCCTCGTCGGCCATCTGGCCGAAATGGAAGAGGACGAGGGCATCGATCTCGCCAAGAAGATGCTGCTGGAGGAGAACGCCGACCCGCTGCGCGTTCTCGAACTCTGCCGCGCCGCCATGGACATCGTCGGCAAGCGTTTCGAGGACGGCGAATATTTCCTCCCTGAACTGGTTCTGGCCGGGGAGATGCTCGACTCGATCGGCGCCATCGCAAAACCGCTGATCAAGAATGCGCCGGGCGAAGAGCCGCGCAAGCTGGGCAAGGTGCTGATCGGCACCGTGCATGGCGACCTGCACGACATCGGCAAGAATATCGTCAGCTTCATGCTCGACATCAATGGATTCGAGGTCAAGGACATCGGCATCGATGTGCCCGCCGCGACCTTCGTGTCCGAGATCGAGGCGTACAAGCCCGACGTCGTCGGGCTGTCGGGATTTCTCACGCTCGCCTTCGACTCGATGAAGGAAACCATAGCCGTCATCGACAAGGCCGGCCTGCGCAGCGACGTGAAGATCATGATCGGCGGCGGACAGATCGACGAGACGGTGCGCGCCTATACCGGCGCCGACGCCTTTGGCGTGAATGCGGTGGAAGCGGTCACCCTGTGCAAGGGCTGGATGGGAGTGAACGCATGAGCGCCCTCGCCGAAAAACCCGTCGACGCCAAGGCCGCCTACGACGCGCGCTGGAAGCGCGTTATGGATTGCGTCGAGCTGCGCACGCCCGACCGTATGCCGGTGACGCTGTTCGCCACCTTCTGGCTCGCCAAATATGCGGGCGTCTCGCACAGGCAGCTCATGTACGACGCCGACGCGACGGCCGCGATCGCCGAACGCGTCGTGCTCGACCTCGATCCCGACACGGTGAGCCCGCTGGTGCTGCAGACTGCGATGGGCCCGACGCTCGACGCGACCGGCTACAAGCAGTTGCAATGGCCGGGCAATGGCGTGGGCGACCACCAACCCTACCAATACCTCGACCGCGAATACATGAAGCCGGAGGAATACGACGACTTCCTGTTCGATCCGACCGGCTATTATCTGCGCGTCTATCTGCCGCGCATCATGGGGGCCTTCGAAGGCTTCTCGGAATTTCCCAGCATCCCGGGCGGTTTCTACTTCCGTCTCTTCGGCAATATCAGGGGCTTTCTCAATCCGGCGTTGCAGAAGTCGTGGGCCGACGTGCAGAAGGCGGCGGCGGCGAGCCAGGACCTTGCCGACAGGAACGGCCGCTTCATCGGCCGCATGGCCGAGCTTGGCTACCCCATGGGCAATATCGCCACGTCGGGCGCGCCGTTCGACGTGCTCGGCGATTATTTCCGTGGCGCGCGCGGCATTCTCACCGACATGCGGCGGCGCGGCGACAAGCTGCTCGAAGCCTGCGACAAGATGCGGCGGCTGCTCGTCAGCCAGGTCGTGCCGGCGGCCAAGGCGTCCGGCAATCCGGTCGTCTTCATCCCGCTGCACTGGGCGCCGGACGCGTTCATGTCCCAGGACCAGTTCAAGACCTATTGGTGGCCGTCCTTCCGGCAGATGATGCTCGACCTCATCGCCGAGGACCTGATCCCGATGCCGATGTGGGAATCGGACTGCACCAAGCGGCTCGAGATCATCAAGGACATACCGGCCGGCAAGGCGATCTACTGGTTCGAGCGCGCCGACATCGTCAAGGCGCGCGAGGTTCTCGGCGATATCGTCGCGCTGCGCGGCAATGTCTCGCCCTCGACCCTGACCACCGGAACGCCCGAGGACGTCGACGCGGCGGTGAAATACATCGTCGACAACGTCTGGAACAAGGGCGGGCGCATCATTCTCGACGCCGCCTTCGGCCTGCCCGACGAGACGCCGGTCGAGAACGTGCGGGCGATGTTCCGGGCGGCGCGCAAATATGCGGGCTGAAGCGGCCGACGCGACGCGCGCCTTCGATGCGCTGAAGGCGATCGCTTCGGTCGAGCCCGCGGGGCTGAGCGACGCGCGTCGTCGATTCCGCAGGGAAGCGATCGCGCTCGCGCGGGCGGAAGGCCTCGGCCGCGCGGAAATGACTTTTGCGGTCGTGCCGCTCGACGCGCCGGCGGCGGAACTCTTGCGCGCCGGCGGCGAAGCCTTTTTCGCCCCGCGAATGCTGCCTGACTCAGGCGAACTGACGGCGCTCGCTTTCGGCGTCTGCACGATCGGACCGGCGCTTGTCGAAAAAGTGCGCGCGCTGTTTGCCGAGCGGAAGATGTCGCTGGCGCTGGCGCTCGACACGCTGGGCAACCAGATGCTGATGGAGGCGTCGCGCCGCCTGCAGGACCGCATTCTCGCCGACGTGACGAAGCGCGGCCTGACGATGGCCGGCGAATTGCGCGCGGGCGATCCCGGCCTTGCGCTCGAGGCGCAGCCGGCCGTCCTGCGGCTTGCGGGCGCCGGCAGGATCGGCGTCGCAGCGACACGGTCGCTTGCGCTCGAACCTGCAAAATCGGCCTCCGTCATGTTCGGCGTCGGCCGCGACCTGCCTGCGGCGCTCTGGTCGCGCTGCGACGATTGCCGTTCGCGCAAGACATGTGCGGTTGCGTTGCGCGCGGCCGCCGTCGCGCCGGTCTGAGGCGCGTTACATGAACGCCCGCCCCGCCGCCGCCTCGTATCGCATTCGCTTCCTGCATCTCGATCGCGAGATCGAATGCGCCGCCGACGAGACGGTTTTTCACGCCGCGCGCCGCGCCGGCGTTCGCATTGTCGGCGCGTGCGGCGGGCGGGGCGCCTGCGGCTCCTGCATGGTGCGCGCGCACGAGGGGAAGCTGACCGACGACACTGGCGTTGAGATCGAGGGCGGTCGAAAATGGGCGCATGCCTGCCGCGTTCGCCCGACTGCCGACTGCGCCATCGAAATCGCGCCGCGCTCGCTTGCGCAGGTGTCGCGCGCCGACGTGCATGCGCACGATCAGGTCGAAATCGCTCCGGCGCCGGCGGTCGCCTTCGAGGATGTGACGACGCCCGAGGCGACGCTTCTCGACCATGCCGACGATTTTTCCCGCGTCCGCCGCGCGCTGCGGGGCCAGGTCGAAACCATCGATATCGAGGCGGCGCGCGCCCTGCCGCAGATCCTGCGCGACCATGCGTGGGCGGCGCGCATTTTCATGTGCGAGGGACGCATCGTCGGCGTCGGCGCGCCGGGACGACGCGCGATCGGTCTTGCCGTCGATCTCGGCACGACCAACGTCGTCGGCTTCCTCCTCGACCTCGAAACGGGCGCGCGGCTGGCGAGCCTGGGCATCGAGAACCCCCAGGTCGCCTGGGGCGCGGATCTCGTCAGCCGGATCAACCATGCGATCGGCGGGCGCAGGCGGCAGGACGAATTGCAGGCGGCCGCGCGCACGGCGATCAACGCGTTGGGACACGATCTGGCGCGCGCCGTCGGTTTGCACGCGCATGACATCAGGGATGTCGCGATCTGCGGCAACACCGCCATGCAACACCTGCTGCTTGGCTTGCCGGTGCGACAGCTCGGACGCGCGCCCTTCGTCGCAGCCGCGCACGATGTGATGGACCTCCTCGCGCGCGACCTCGGCTTCGATTTCGCGGCGGGCGCGCGCGTGCACGTCGCCGGCAATGTCGGCGGCTTCGTCGGCTCGGACCACGTCGCCGCGCTGCTGGCGACGCGCGACCGCTGGCGGCAGGCCGGCGTCTCTCTGGTCATGGATATCGGCACCAACACCGAAATCTCGCTGATGCACGACGGGCAAATTGTCTCGGCTTCATGTCCGTCAGGTCCAGCGCTCGAAGGCGGGCACATATCCTGCGGCATGCGCGCGGCGGATGGCGCAATCGAGCGCGTGACGATCAGGCAGGATCGTCTTAGGTTCGCCACGATCGGCGACGCGGCGCCGGTCGGCGTCTGCGGCTCCGGCGTGCTCGATGTTATTTCCGCCGGCTTGCGCATCGGGCTTATCGACAAGGGCGGCCGTATCGGCGGCGGGCATGCGGACATCGTCGTCGACGAGGGCCGGCGCGCAATCCGGCTCGCCGACGGCGTCCACGTTGTGCAGAACGACGTGCGCGCCGTGCAACTCGCGAAGTCCGCGGTGCGGACGGGCGTGGATCTGCTGCTGGAGCAGATGGAGCTGACAGAGGATCGTATCGATCGCTTCATCCTCGCCGGCGCCTTCGGCGCCTATATCGATCTCGACAGCGCCATGGACATCGGTTTGCTCCCGCGCCTGCCGCGCGAGAAATTCGCGCAGGTCGGCAACGCCGCTGGCGTTGGCGTTGCGCGCATGCTCGCCTCGACCGAGGAGCGTCGGGTCGCGCGCGAGATCGCCACGCGCTGCGCCTATGTGGAGCTGTCGACCAATCCGCAGTTTCAGAAGCGCTTCATGAAAAACATCGGATTTTCCGGCTTCAGAGAGGAACGCGCATCGTGACCGCATCTCAGGGTTTCACGCTCCAGATCATCGGCGAGCGCATCAATCCCGGCTTCAAGAGCACCAAGGCGCTGTTCGACAACGAGGACCTCGCCGGCATCCAGGCGCTCGCGGTCAAACAGGCGGAAGCCGGAGCGCGCTATCTCAACGTCAATATCGGCGCGCGCGCGCTGACCGATCCGGCGTTCATGGCGACGGTGATCCGCGCCATTCAGGAGGCGGTCGCGATCCCGCTGTCGTTCGACTTTCCGAGCGCCGACGTGCAAAGGGTCTGCCTCGAAGCCTATGACCGCGCAAAGGCGGGCGGGGCCGACCCGATCGTCAATTCCATCACCGAGCATCGCTGGGACCTGATGGACCTCTATCGCACGCATGGCCCGTTCAAGGTCATCCTCATGGCCTCCGAGCGCGTCGAGGGTGGGCAGGCGAAAGGCAACAAGACCGCACAGGAGATCTACGACACGGCGCGGCGCTGCGCGCTGCGGCTGCGCGACGAGTATGGCGTGCCGCTGCCGGATATCTTTCTAGATATGTCGGTCAGCGCCATCATCGCCGACACGACAGGCCTCAATCGCGCGACGCTCGACGCCATCGGCATGATCGGGGCCGACGCCGAGCTGAAGGGCGTGCACATGATGGGCGGACTGTCCAACATCGGCCAGCAATTGCCGCCCAAGGCCGCCGATGGCTCCGACCTGAAGCACACGCTCGAATGCGCTTTCCTCACCATCGCCAATCCCCTCGGCTTCGATACGGTGCTCGGCACGCCCTGGCGCGGCTATCACGCGTTGCCTGACGACAATTACGTCCTGCGGACCTACCGCAATTTCCTGGAGCAGAGCGGCAGCAACGCGCTGCGCGCCGTCCGCAAGTTCTACAAGGCGTGAGGATGACGACGCTGCGTCTGCTGGCCGACAGCTATTTCGACGGATCGCTGCATCACCCGGCGACAGACGGTCCGTATCTGATCACGATCGCGAGCGGACGGATCGCTGCAATCGAGGCGCGCGCGGCGGCCGCGCCGTTCGACCGGCGCGCGACCTTCGTCATGCCGGGGCTGGTGGAGGCGCATGCGCATCTGTTTCTCGATGGCGGCGATCTCGATTTCGACAGGCGCAACGCCTACCTCAACGCGTCGAAGGACGAAATGCTGAAAGTCGCGCGCGAAAATATTGCGCGCAATGCGGCGGCCGGCGTGACCCTGGTGCGCGACGCCGGCGACCGATACGGCGTCAACGACGCCATCCGCGACGAGCAGCGCGGGAGCAGCGTGGCCGTCCGTTCGCCCGGGCTCGGCATCAAACGGCCGAAACGCTATGGCGGTTTCATGGCGCGCGACATCGAGGCGGGCGGCGATGTCGCGCGGGTTGTCGCGGACATGGCCGCGACCGCCGACGATATCAAGATCATCCTGACCGGCATCATCGACTTTGCCGCCGGCGAGGTGAAAGGCGCGCCGCAATTCGACGAAGGAGAATTGCGCGCCATCGTTCAAACCGCGCATGTGCATGGCAAGAAGACTTTCGCGCATTGCAGCGGTCTCGACGGACTGAAGGTCGCCGTGGCCGCGGGCGTCGATTCGATCGAGCACGGCTTCTTCATGACGCCGCAAATTCTGGACGTCATGGCGGAAAAGGGCATCGCCTGGGTTCCGACGGTCTCGCCTGTTCATTTCCAATGGGCGCGGCCGGAAATCGCGGGTTGGGACGTCAGCACGATCGGCAACCTCCGGCGCATTCTCGATGGCCATGCCGAGCACATCGCCCTCGCCCATCGCAAGGGCGTCGAGCTCGTGGCCGGTTCAGACGCCGGCAGCCCCGGCGTCGTTCATGGCGCGGCGCTGATCGACGAGATTTTTCACTTCCTGGACGCGGGCGTGCCGATGGCCGCGGCGCTCGAGTCCGCGACTTCTCGCCCGCGCCGCCTATGGGACGCGGAATCGGCGGACCTGAAGCCAGGCTCCAAAGCGGACATGCTGCTCCTGTCCGCTTCGCCCTTCGAGGACAGGAACGCGCTGCGGGCCCCGGGGTCCTTGCTTCGGAACTGATTTCGCGCCGCGCCTATCGCTATTCCCGCTTTTGACCCCGCCGTGCGCCTGACCTATCATGACCGCACAGGCGCATTAGCTTTGAGCGGGGGCCCATGCGGCGCGCCAGTTCTTCACGATGCGAAAGTTGCGGATCGCCTATCCGCCATGCGTCCAACTATTGCGCCAAATGCGGCGCGCCGATCTTCACGCCTGCACGACCCTCTTCCGAGCTGAGAACGGCGACGATCCTGTTCGCCGATCTCAAGGGCTCCACGGAGATTGTCGCCGCGCTCGACCCCGAGGCGGCGACATTGCGCGTCAAGCCGATCATCCAGGAGATGACGCAGGCCGTTCAAGCGAGCGGCGGCACGTCGGTCGAGATACGCGGTGACGGCGTCTTGGCCATGTTTACCGACGATGAGGCCGAGGGCGAGCATGCTTTCGCCGCCGCGCGCGCTGCGCTCGAAATCCAGCGACGCTTCAGGCTGCTCGCGGGCGCGCCGCCGGTTCGCATCGGGGTCCATACGGGCGAGGTCGTCGTGACGCATGAGCGTGGCGCGCTGCAGCTCTCCGGCGCGAGCGTCTATCTTGCGGCAAGGCTCGAGCAGGCGGCCGAGCCTGGCACTATCCTTGTCTCTGACGACACGTACCGGTCCGCGCGACCGTGGATCAGCGGGCGATCCCGCGGAAAAATGCGGTTCAAGGGATTTGAATCCGCATGTGACGTCTGGGAGCTGCGCGAGGCGCACAGCCACTCGCGGTGGCGAGCCCGCGCAGCCCTCGGGCTGTCGCCGCTCGTGGGACGCGAGCGCCTGCTCGCCGAAATCCGCAACGCAATCGATGCAGCCAGATCGTCGCGCGGCGGCCTTCTTTGCCTGAGCGGGGCGGCAGGCGCGGGCAAGTCGCGCATCCTGCATGAAGCTCTCTCTCCGTCAGCCTGCGAAGGCGCGGCCGTCTGGATAGCCGATTGCGAACCGGCCGCGCGGCGCTCGCCTTACTCTGTCGTGCGTCAGTTGCTTCGACGATGGCTTGGCGTAAGCGAAAGCGAGCCTTCCGTTGAGATCGAGCGGCGGATGGATGAAGCCATCACGGCCGCCGGGCTGCGGCTCGACGCACATTCGCAGGCGCTGCGAGCGCTGCTGGGGCAATCGATGGACCAGGCCTGGAGCAGCCTGGACGCGCACGCGCGCAAGCGGCGCATCGCGGACGCCTTCACAGCCGTCTGCAGGTCGCAGAGCGCCGAAACGCCATTGATAATGGCTATCGATGATGTCCATTGGTGCGACGAGGAATCGCTTCAGACGTTGTCGACGGTGGCGGAGGCCGCCGGGGGCTTGCGGATCGCGCTCATTCTTGCCGCCCGTTCTCCCGACAAACGCGAGACGTTGCGTCGCGTGACGCGCGGACGGCCGCTTGAAGTCGCGCCGCTCTCTCTGGACGAGGCCCGCGCCTTCGTCGACGCGCTGCTCGGCGACGATGCGGCGATCGGTCCGCTCAAGCAGCGCGTTCTGCACGCTGCCGACGGGCTTCCTCTGTATATCGAGGAAATAGTGCGAGATACATTCGCTCGCGGAATCCTGACGGGCGATATCGGCTCCGCACAGCTATCGGCGCAGCTCGAGCGAATGGAGACGCCTCCTTCCGTTCGCGCCATCCTGACGGGACGAATTGGCCGGCTTGACGCCGTCGCGCGCCGCGTGGTCATTGCGGCGTCGGTGGTGGGACGCCGTTTCCCTACGGCCCTTCTGGCGGGCATTGTCGACATTCCCGGCAGCGATTTCAAACGCGCGCTCGCGGAGTTGAAGCGTGGCGAATTTTTCACGCAGTTCGATATGGAGTCGGTCGCCTATTGTGAATTCCGGCATGATTTTCTGCAGGAAGCGGCATATGGCGCGGCGCTGCGCGGCGAGCGCCGCGAGCTGCACGCCGCCACCGTAAAGGCCGCAGAATTCTTCTATCAGAATCGCGTCGGAGATTGGGTCGGATTTCTGTCCCATCACGCGGAGCTTGCGGAGCTTCACGAAGAAGGATTGAAATACAGCCGGCTCGCGGCCGAACAGGCCGTGCAGACATCGGCCTATCGGGCGGCGCTCGAATATTGCGAGCGGGCGCTGCGCCACGTCGTGCAATTGCCAGCCACACGCGAAAATCGACAGTGCGCAATCGATCTCCGGCTTCTCCTGCGCGTCGCGGTCGGCGGCACTGCGGACCTACGCACTTGGCTGCGCCACCTCGAGACGGCAATCGAGGAAGCCGAAGAGATCGGCGACGTTTCGCGTCGGCTGCTGGCGATGATCCATCGTACCTGGGCGCTCAATTTCGCCGGCGCGGCGCCGGACGCCATTCGTTCCGGGGCGAGCGCGCTTACGCTTGCCTCGGCCATCCGCGTTCCCCCGTCCGAAACGCTCGCACGCTTCATTCTTGCGCAGGCGCGCTATGCGGCGGGCCAGTTCCGCGAAGCGGTCGACGTGCTCGACCCTGCGATCGCCTGGCTTGGCGACGGGCGCGAAGCGCAACGCATCGGCACGACAGGCACGACCATGTGCCTGGGCCTGATGATGCGGGCGAACGCCCTTTCCTCGCTGGGAGAATTTGACCGCGCGCTCACCGATCTCGATCGCCTCAGGCGGTTGGCGAGCAAGACGGCCATTGGTTACGACCTCGTCGCCGCCGCCTATTGCGAGGGGCAAATGCTGAGCTACCGTGGCGACACGGAGCAGGCTCTGACGGCGCTTCGCGACGGCTATGAATTGTGTCGCCGCGCGGAAGCAAATGTCTTCATCCCGCTGCTGGCGGCGCTGCTCGGGAGCTGCATGCTGCGGCTTGGCCGATTGGCGGAGGCGCAAAGCCTGGTCTCGTCGGCCATTGAGATCGCCGGACGCTCAGGCCACATGGTCGCCAAGACGGCGGCGACCGGCGTGCTTGCCGCAGTTCGACTCGCCGAGGGCCGTGCGGAAGACGGACTGCGCCTGGCCAGCGAAGCCAAGTCCGCCGCCGCCCAATTTGGGCACCGCGCCGTCGAGATTTCCACGACGCATATCCTGGCGCAATGCATCGCCGCGCTCGATTCCCGGGAGTGGGCGAGGCCGATATTCCTTTTGCGCAATGCGTTCGAGAGCGCGGCCGACATTGGCGCGGCGCCGGCCGCCCTGGCTTGCTGCGAGACCGCCCGGTCGATCCTGCTCGACCATGGACGGCGTGCGGACGCGATCGATTTCTGCCGGCGCGCGGCCGCTATGGCCGAACAGGCGCGCTGGTCGACGGCCGCGACGCGCTTTCGCGCATATTGCGACGAGGCCGGCAATCTCTCGTCTCGAATTGCAAGTGGCTGAATGGAGGAGGAGCCGATGTCGGAAACTGACGCCGCCACGAAGGGCAAAGATCGACGGAGCGTATTGAAGGCCGGCGCCGCTGCGAGCGCCTTGACGCTGGTGGGGCCGATCCTCGGGGTTCCCGCATCCGAAGTCGCGAACGCCGCCGAGCAGATTCGATTCCACATATTCACGCTCAAGTATGGCGGCCCATTCGTCGCCGGACTGAACGCGCTCTTTGCCTACGACATGATCTATGACGCCAAGGGCGCCGTCAGAACGGATCCGGACTCTGGCGTCGTGCGCTTCAGGACGGCGATGGCGAAAGCCGCCGGCGGCTACGGCGCCAAGACCTTCGGGACCGTCGCGCGATACCTGATGGATCCGAAGGCCGCCTCTGACAATCATTGGGTCGACGCCAGCGGCAAGCCGGTCGATCCGAAGGATTTCGAGGCGGACGCCGCGGCGATCCACGCCGCCGTGAAGGGGCGCTTCACGCAGGCGCTGATTTCAAATTTCAATCGCAAGAGACCCTATCCCGTCTTCTTCTTCGTCGGGACGAGCGGCGTGCAGAAGGGCGACGACAAGCTCGGGCAGGACGGATACCGGATGGTGGAGGCCTACGCGACGGGCATCGCGCCCAGCAGGCCCGACGCCAAATATCTCGTGCTGGGAATGCTCTGCCCGCCCGGCGCCGGCGCGCCGGCCTGACGCCTGATTGACAACGGACGCCGGTTCCTACGAACTGGCGTCCTGCGGAAGTCGAGACGAAAAGCTGCGATGGAAACCATCGATTTCGTAAAGCTCAATTTCGCCAATTCGGAAGCGAATGTCCGCGCCTACGATACGAAGTCCCAGATCGTCCTGGCCGCCACGGCGCTGTCGCTGAGCCCGATCTTCTTTTCTATCAAGCAGGTCGACGCAGGCCCGGGCGCTACGATCAGGCTGGGCGCGCTGCTGGTGCTGTTTGCGGCCGTGATGCTGATGTTCCTTCGGGTGCTCGCTCCCGTTTCCGGCCTGGCTGCAAAAGGCCAGCAGCCGCGCAGAAGTCTGTTTTTTCTGATCGATCCGGCCTCGTTCAAGCCGGAATCATATCTCGAAGCGCTGAAGGGGGCCGACCTCGAACTGGAATACGCGAATGAAATTCTCGTTCTCCAGAAGATCCGCGGGGTCAAGAACGTCCGGTTCAAGCAAGCGCTCTTCGCGCTCATCGGTTACTTCGGCGTCGTGCTGGCCTACGGGGCCGCGATTATGCTGCGCCTGTTTTGAGCGCCGTCCCCGCGAGGGGCGGACGCGGCTTTTGAGTACGCTAGATAGGTCGGCGCGACGTGGAGCGATGCCGGTATGGACTGCGTGGGCTGTGGCGCCGGGCTCGACCCCAAATTTGCCTTCTGCCCGCACTGCGGTCGAGGGCAGGCGCCGACCTGCGCCCAGTGCGGAGCCCCCTGCAAGCCGGACTACACCTTCTGCCCGAGTTGCGGCGCGCGGCGATCCGCCGAAACTCCTCCGCAGACGGCCCGCCCCGCTGGCGCGGCGAGACCGGCCGAGCCTGATCCGCAACCCGACCGACGACAGGTCTCAATTCTTTTCGCGGATGTCGCGGGGTTCACGGCGCTGGCGGAAAGGCTCGACCCGGAGGACGTGCGCGCGTTCCAGAACGATCTTTTCCAGACGCTTTCGCAGTCGGTCGCGCGCTTCGACGGGTTCATCGAGAAATTCGTCGGCGACGCCGTCCTCGCGGTATTCGGTGCGCCCGTCGCGCACGAGGACGATCCGGAGCGCGCGCTCGATGCGGCGCTCGACATGGTGGCGCGATGCGGCGCGCTCAGCAAGCGCTGGGCGGGGAAGGTTGGGCGCGCGGTCGATCTGCATATAGGCGTGCACACAGGCGCCGTCGTCGCCGGCAGCTTCGATGCGACCGCCGGCGCCGCCTATGGCGTGACCGGCGACGCGGTCAACACGACCGCGCGGTTGCTGGCCGCGGCGCAGGACGCGATTCTGGTCTCCGAGGCCACCTGCAAACTCACCGAACATCGTTTCGCATTCGAAGCGCACGCTGACCTTGCGTTGCGCGGCAAGAGCGAGGGCGTGCGCGTTCGACGCCTCGTCGGCCCGCTCGCCGAGCCACAGTCGCCGCGCGGGCTTTCGACTTACGGAATTGCGGCGCCCATGATCGGCCGTGGCGACGAGCTGGACCAGTTGGCCGCCGCCTTCGGCAGGATGATGCGCGGACGGACGCAGGTCGTCAGCGTCGTCGGGGAAGCGGGCATCGGCAAATCGCGCCTGGTGGCGGAGTTTCTGGCGCGCCTCGACACGGACGGGGCAGCCACGGCCATCACCGTGAGAAAGCACGGTTGTTCGTCGCTGGGAGAGCCGCCCTACGGCGTTTTCGGCGCGTTGTTTCGCGAGGGCTACAATGTCGAGCGGTCGGACCCCGTGGCGCTGGCGCGCGAAAAGCTCGCGCGAGGATTGCGCGAGCTCGGAACGAACGACGAGTTCGTCGAGGAGATCGCGCCGCTGCTCGGCTATGTGCTCGGCGCCGGGGAGATGCACGCAAGCGATCTCGAACCGGAGCAATTGAAGCGTCAGATCGTCCTTGCCGCCTGCACGCTGATCGAGTCGCGCGCAGCGCGGCGACCGCTGCTCATCGTCATCGAAGACATGCACTGGGCGGATGCGGCGTCGGTCGATCTCCTGTGCGAGGTCGCCGACCGTCTTGCCGACCGTCCGCTGATGCTTCTCGTGTCGCACCGTCCCGAGACGCCGCCGCTGCGCATCACGCGCGTTGCGCAATCGGTCGTGCGGCTGGCGCGGCTTTCCGGAGCCGAGGCGCAAGCGGTCATCCACGGACTGTTCGGGGAAATCGATACGAGTTGCGCGCCTCAACTCGTCGACTTCGTCGTGGGCCGCGCCGCCGGAAACCCGTATTTTATCGAGGAGATCGCGCGTGGCCTCATCGGCGAGGGCGCGCTTGTGCGTCAGGACGATCGCTGGGTCTGCGCCCACGATCGCGGCGTCGACCAGGTGCCGCCGACGCTTGCAGGCCTGCTGCTTTCGCGTATCGACAAGCTGCCGACGTCCGCGCGCCAGATCCTTCAGGAAGCCTCGGTCATCGGCGTCGAGTTCGACGAGGCCGAGCTGCGGGCGATCAGCGCCAGTCCTGCGGGCGTCGCCGCGGGCTTGCAGACGTTGTCGGACGCCGATCTCGTCGAGCGCCATGGCTATGGCGCGGCGGCGCATCGCTATCGCTTCAAGCATGCGATCGGGCGCGAAGCCGTCTATCAGAACCTTCTGGTCGCGCGGCGCAGTCAATTGCATGCGCGCGTCGCGGAGGCGATTGAGCGCGCGGTCGCGGAGCGGCCGCCGCGCCTCGACGAGCTGGAAGCGCTCGGGCATCACTGGAGCCTCTCGCCAGAGAAGAACAAGGGCGCGCATTATCTGGCGACCGCGGGCGACCGGGCGCGGGTGGTCTTCGCCAACGAAGACGCGATGCGGCACTATGAGCGGGCGCTGGCCGCGCTCGCGCAAGCGGGCGAGCAGTCCGAACTGGAAAGGATCGTGCGCGAGCGCCTGGCCGATTTGCTCGCCCTGACCGGCCAGCGCGACAAGGCCATGGCGCACTATGGGATCCTCCTCAGCGAATTCGAGGCGGCGCAGGCGCGTCAGGCGGCCGCACGGATCGAGCGCAAGGTCGGATGCCTGTTGTGGGAGGCGGGAGATCGCGGCGGCGCGAAGGCCCGTTTCACGTCGGGCCTGGCGCGTCTCGGTGAGAACGATCGGACGGAACGTGCGCAATTGTTCCAGGAAATGGGGCTGCTCGCATTTCGCACAGGCGACAATGTCGGCGCCATCAAATGGGCGGAGGACGCGCTCAAGGAAGCGGCGGCCAGTCAGGAAGGCGACGCCGACGCGGCGAGGACGACCGCCGAAATCTGCGCGCATGCGCACAATACCCTGGGCGTCGCCCTGGCGCGCCAGGGCCATGTCGAGCAAGCGATCGACCAGATAAGACGAAGCATCGAGCTTGCCGAAGCCCATGACCTGGCGCGCGCGATCTGTCGCGGCTGCGCCAATCTCGGCGTTCTCTACGGCGCGACCGATCCGAGACGCGGCGTTGCGATCTGCGCGCAAGGCCTGGAAACGGCGAAGAAGTCGGGCGACCTCGGCTTCCAGTCGAGGCTCTACGCCAACCTCGCCGTCGTTTATTGCGCGGTCGACGACAGATGCGCGGAGGACGGCGTCGAGGCTGCGCGCCGCGCCGTCGAGCTCGACCGGCGGCTTGGCTATTATGATCACCTCGCCGCGCCGCTGATCGTGCTTGGCCAGATCCAGCAATGTCACGGCGATCACAAGGAAGCCTTCGCGTCCTACAGGGAGGCGCTCGAGATAGCCGAGCGCGTCGACGAGCCGCAGCTTCTCTTCCCCTGCTACGATGGACTGGCGACGCTCTATCTGGACCAGGGTGATCGTCAAAACGCCGAGCACTATCTGAACAAGGCCCGGAGCCTTTGCGAGCGCGCCGGCCTCGAACCGGACGCGCTCATGATCCTGCCTTTCCTGACGTGATGCGAACAACCAGGAGGAACACATGCAACCGATCGCCGATCGTCCCCCTGTCGCTCCCGGCGAGCAGGCCCCGCTCTTCGCTCTGCCGGCGATTGACGGCTCGCAGGCCGTTTCGCTGTCGGACTATATCGGCGCGAGCCCGGTGCTTCTTGCGCTCAGCATCGGCCTATGGTGCCCCTTCTGCCGGCGGAGCATCGCGCAACTGACCGCGACCCAGCCGCGGCTGGCGGAACTCGGCGTGCAGACGCTGTGCGTCGTCGCGACGGACGTGGAGAATGCGCGGCTCTACTTCAAGTTTCGACCGACGCGCCTGCGACTGGCCAGCGATCCCGGTCTTGTCACGCACCGCGCCTATGGTTTGCCGAAACCCGTGGTGACGCCCGAGCTTGCCGCCGAGATCGACGCGGCGCGCATCAATCCCGAGGGCATGTTCCCGGAACCGCTTCCGGTGCGGGAGGCCGGAGACGCGATCGCGAGGATCGACGGCTACACGATGAACGAAACCGACGGCCAGGACCTGGAGCGGCAATGGCCGCAACTGAAAGGGCAGTTCCTGATCGACCGCGAGGGCATGGTGCGGTGGGCGAATATCGAGTGCGGCCGCGAGGGCCTCTCCGGCATCGGCGGCTTTCCGACAGCCGATGAATTTGTCGCCGCCGCGCAAAGTCTTGCGAGGCATTGAATTGTTTTAGTCGACGTAAATAACGGCTTGGCTCAAGTTGCGCGGGTTCGTCCTGAAGCCGGCGACGGACGTGAATTTCGCAGTCTTCGCCGACGCCTTTTCATCAAACGACAGGCAAGATTGCCAAGCTGAATTGGCTGTGTTGAAATATAAAGTATTCAGTCTCGGGCTGGCGGCGGCCCGAACGTATTGTTTTGGAATTGAGGGTAGGGGGCATGCCGCAGATATCGCTGTATTTTTCGCGCGCGCATCGTCGCGCTTTGCCCACGGGATCGAGGCGGCCGTTGCAGTCGTTGTGGCGCGGGGCGCTCGTCGTCGCGTTGCTCTGCGCCGCTGTGCCCGCGCGCGCGGTCGACACGGGGCTGGTGGCGAGTTGGGGCAGCAACTCAAGCGGCAGGCTCGGCGACGGCACGACGACGCAGCGCAACTCGCCCGTCGCCATCGGCGTCATGGAATTTAGCTCCGCGTCCGTGATCGAGGTCGCCGCCAGCGATAATTCTCACGCCTGCGCGCTAGACGTCGACGGAAAGGTCCAGTGTTGGGGCCTTAATGTCTATGGCAATCTCGGCGACGGGACGCTGACGCAGCGGGCCACGCCGACCGCCGTCCTCACCAGCGGCGCGCTGGCGGGAAAGACCGTGGTCCGGATCGCGACCGGCCAGACGCATACCTGCGCAGCGACGTCGGATGGCGGCGCCTATTGCTGGGGCTCGAATGATAATGGGCAGCTTGGCGACGGCACACTTTCGAACCGGACGTCCCCGGTCGCCGTTTCGACCAGCGGCGCGCTGGCCGGCAAGAAGGTCGTGCAAATAGCTGCTGGTGGGAGTTATACCTGCGCGCTGACCTCCGAGGGCCGTGTCTATTGTTGGGGCTACAATGGCTACGGCAATCTCGGCGACGGCACGACGACGCAGAATAGCGCGCCGGTCGCTGTTTCGATCAGCGGCGTCCTGTCGGGCAAGATGGTGACACAGATTTCGGTGGGCATGAGTCACGCGTGTGCGCTCGCCTCCGATGGAGGCGCATACTGCTGGGGCTACAACCAAAACGGTCAGATTGGTGATAGCACCGGATTGGATCGTTCTACGCCGACAGCCGTCGTCACGACGGGGGCGCTCGCGGGCAAGAGCATCACGCGGATCGCGGCGGGAGTCTTCCACACATGCGCGATTGCGTCGGATGGCGGCGCCTATTGCTGGGGCTATAACGGCTACGCCGCGCTCGGCGACGGCACGACCACGCAGCGTATGACGCCGGTCGCAGTCTCGATCAGCGGCGCCCTAGCCGGCAAGACTGTTGTCGATATCGCCGCCGGGTACATTCATACGTGCGCCATTACGTCGGATGGTGGGGCCTATTGTTGGGGCGCGAACAATGAAGGTCAACTCGGAGACGGCTCGACAACGGCGCGGGTCGTGCCGACGGCAGTGTCGACAACCGGCGCACTCTCGGGTCAGTTTTTGACTAGTATTTCTGCAGGCTTGTCCTTCACCGTCGCCACGGCCTCGCCCTGCGGCGCGGGCGCGCCACTGACGACGGGGGCGAACGCGCTGTGGGCGCGCGTCGCGCTGCCTTGCAACAACATCATGGATAGCTCGACGGCTGTGCAGAACATCTTTGGCACGACCGGCCTCAGCAAGAACCTGCTAACCAACAGCGCTTATGGTACGTCCAACCCGGCGGGCGGGACGGGCTGGGCGGTCTACCGCCACGACGCGGCGACGAACGCCTATGTGCAGCTCGCCCTGACCGACACGCTCCAGCGCGGGATCGGCTATTGGATCAAGAGTTTTCAGGCGCCCGCCCTAAACAAGCTGGTGATCGCAGGCGTCAACCCGGCCGCCACGCCGATCACGGCGCCGGTGACGCAGGCGCAGGGCTGCGCGTCGGCCAATGGCTGCTTCGCCATTTCCGTCACCGCGGTCGCGGGCCAGAGCCGCTACAACCTGCTCGGCAATCCCTTCCCGTGGGCTGTCGACTGGTCGCAGGCGCGCGTGCGCGTCGATGGTTCGGCGTCCACCTACACGCCAAGCCAGGCGGCTGCGGCAAACGTGCTCGCCGCCACCTTCTGGACCTGGAACGGCACGAGCTACGACGTCTATTCGGACACCGCGCCGAACATCGGCAACCTGCCGTATTTCGGCTCGTTCTGGGTGCAGGCGCTGGCCGGCGGCGCAGGCCATACGGTCGAACTGCTCGTCCCCAAGCTCGCCACGACGCGGCCGTGACCATGTCGCGCCCCGTCCTCTCCATCGAACGGAAGATCGCCATGCCGCAGCACGCGAAATCCCATTCATTGGGCATCGTCCTTGCCAGCCTGCTCGCCACGAGCGCTTTCGCCGGCGCCGCGCAGGCGCAGACGCCGGCATCCGGCGGCGTCGCTGGCGGCGTTCGTCCGCAAGCGGTCGCGGCCGGCTGGAACGTGCTGCTCAAGGTCGAGAACCCGGCGACCGGCTGGAAGCAGCGCTCGGTCCGTTTCGGGCTGATGCCGGACGCGCAGGTCGGCTACGACCGCCACGACCTGCCGTCGATGACGCCGTTTTCGGCGCCCTATCTCTACATCGCCTTTCCGCATCCCGAATGGGGCGCCAAGGCCGGGACCTACGCCACCGACTTCCGCCAGCCGCAGAGCGCGTTCGGCGCCACGGCGACATCGTGGAAGTTCGACCTGCACGCCAGCCCGGCGAGCGGCGTGGTCTATCTGGGCTGGGAGGGCGACCCGGCGGTGCTGCAGCGCTCCACCGTCACCGACACGCAGACGGGGCTCGTCTACAAGGCGGCCGATCCGGCGCTCGGCGCGCGCGGCATAGCGGTGACGGTGACGGCGGAAACGCGGAGTTTCATCTGGACCTTCCAGCCGTAACGGCCTAATGGGCGAGTGAAATCGGAGTTGGGGTATGCGTGAAGCCAAATCGCAGGAGGCCCTGAAGGCCGCCGAAACGGACGCTGCGGCCGAGAGCGCCGCGCCTGCCGAAACCGTCGATGCGAAGCGTCGCGAGGCCATGGCGCTGCTCGCCAAATGGACCCCGCCCGCGATGATGACCCTCATGCTCTCGTCGCGCGCCAACGCATTCAGCCTGCCGCCGCCCCCGCCGAGAGGCTAGCCAGGGGCCATGCGGCTTCTGCGCGCACGGCTGGGCGAGAGCCTGATTCTGGCGCGTCCGGGGGATCGCGCGCTGCATGTTCTCAACGCCAGCGCCGCAGAATTGTGGGATTGCCTCGAAGACGTCGCGGATGGCGCGCAGCAGGCCGCACTGCAACGGCGTCTGGCGGAATTCCGCCAACTTCCGGCGCAAGCGGCGGCCGAAATTGCCACGAACCTGCTCTCGCAATGGCGTCATGCCGGGCTGATCGGAGCCGTCGCCGAGAAGCCGTCGCCGTCGCTTCACGACGATTGGCTTATCCAGGCGAATCCCGCGGCGCGCGCGACCCCGCATTGCCGCGTGGTGGAAATGGCCGAGGCGCGCATCGCGCTGCGCATCGACGACGCGACCCTGCGCCAGGCGATCGAACCTTTGCTGCCGGTCGCCGAAGGGCCGGAAGGGCCGTGCGCGCATGCGCTGCGGCTGACGGGCGGGCGCGAGAACTGGACGTTGCAGGTCGAAGGGCGGGCCGACGCGGCCGCGACAGGAACGACGGCCGACGAAGCCATTGTCGGGGTCATAAACGCCCTTGTCGATCTGGCCTGCCGCCTCGAGGATCGCCTGCTTCTGGTCCACGGCGCCGGGCTCGTGTCGCCGGAAGGTTGCGGCCTGCTTCTGATCGCGCCCGGCGGTTCGGGCAAGACGACGCTCGCCGCCGCGCTGAACGCGGAAGGCTGGCGGCTGCTGAGCGACGATGTCGTGCCCGTCGGCATGGATGGCCGGCTGCTCGCCCTGCGCGGTCCGCTCTGCCTGAAGGCCGGCGCCTGGCCGATCCTTTCATCGCGCCGGCCGGACGTCTCGCGCGCGCCCACGATCCTGCGTTTCGGCGAGCGTGTCCGGATGGTCGCGCCTGCAGGCGCCGGCCCGTTCGGCCTCGTGACGCCAGGGCTTATGCTGTTTCCGCGCTACCAGCCGGGCGTCGCGACGGCCACGATGCGCCTTGCGCCGGAAGAGGCCTTGCGGCGCATCGTCGAGTCCGACGCCGTGATCCGCAATCTCACGCAGGCGAAACTCGATGCGCTCGCACGCTGGGCGGGCGGCGCGCCAGCCTATGCGCTCGACTATCCCGATCTCGATTCCGGACTTGAGGCGGCGCGCCGTCTGGCGAGCGGGGCGCAATGATGGTCGGGCGAACATGAGCGCGCGCGGCGCGTCGGGCGCGCAGGCGACGCCGTTCGCGATCCTCTGCGCCTGTCTCGCCTTCTCAGACAATGCCGCGGAGGTCGAAGCGCTCGCGGCGCGCGGCGCGTTCGACTGGCCGGCGGTGTTGCGACTCGCCGGCCATCATCTCGTGACGCCCTCTCTCGCCGCGGCCCTGAGCCGCAAAGGGCTGCGCGATCTTCTCGACGACGAGGCGCGCGACTATCTCAATGTGGTGCGCGGGTTGAATCGCGACCGCAACTCCACGCTGCGCGGCGAGCTTCTGGTCGTTGCGGAAGTCCTCAATCGCATCGGCGTCCAGCCCGTCCTGCTGAAGGGCGCAAACGCGCTGCTGCCGGACGGCTACGATGGCGCGAAGGACCGCGTCATTGGAGATCTCGACCTCCTCGTTCCCGCAGAGCGCTTGCCGGCTGCCGCAGACACGTTGCGCGCGCTCGGCTACGGCGACGGAGACATCGCCGTTGACGCTTCGCATCATCATCTAACCGGCCTTCATCACCCCGCGCTGCCGGTCAGAGTCGAACTGCACGGCCGTCCGTTGCGCGACATGCAGGACAGCGCGCGGCTCATGGAACGCGCCGCCTATGACGACCTCTTGCTGGAGGGCAGGGCGCATGTCCGCGTTCTCGATGCGACGACGCGCCTGCTTCACAATGCGCTGCACGCGCAGATTTCGGACGGCCAGCGGCGGCTGCGCCTCGCGAACATTCGCCAGTTGCTCGACTTTGCGCTTCTCGCGCGATCTTTCTCCGTGCAGGCGGACGACGCGCTGGCGCGGATCGAGCGGCGCCGGCGTGAACCCATTCTCGAATACTGGGCGCAAGCCGAACATTGGCTCGGCCTGCCTTATCCGGCGGACATGCCGCGCGCGCGACATCAGGCGCGCGAACTCTGGCTGACCGAACGGATCGCCAACAATCGCCGGTGGTACGTCGCTTCCAAGGCGCTCGACCTGCTGCGGGGCGAGGAATGGAGCGAACTGCCGTCGCGGCTGATCAGGCACGTCCCCCGCATCCTGCGCAAACGTGGATACCTGACGGGGCGGCTGCGCGGGCTTTTCGATTGAGGCGGGCCGGGGCGTCCGCATGACGGTTTCGGCGCGAACGAGAGCCGAACGGCCTTGACGGAAGCCGCGCAGTCATCGCGAGGCGCGCAGGCGAAATCGCCGGAGGCGATTTCCGCCGAAGCGACGTGGCGATCCAGAGCCGAGTTGCGACTCCTGGATTGCTTCGCGGGGTCGGTCATCGGGCGCGCTTCGCGCGACCCGTTCATCTCGCTGAATTGCGACGTCGACGCGAATCCGCCACTAGCTTCTTGACGAGTTCGGTGAAGACGAGCGCCGGGCGAAGTTCGCTCGACGCGGTGCGCACGAGCGTCAGCTCCGCCCGCGCCGACGTGCCGCGCAGGGGGCGGTAGACGACGCCCGGCGTCGTCACCTGCGCGATGGAGGCCGGCACGATGGAAAGGCCGATGCCGGTCGCCACGAGATTGACGATCGACGTCATCTGCGGCGCGATCTGCAGCACATTCGGCGAGAAGCCGACCTCGCGGCACACCGAGATGATGAGGTCGAAAAGCGCGCGGCCGTTCTGGCGGGGGTAAATGATGAAATCCTCGCGCGCGAGCAGCCTGAGATCGACGCGCTGGCGCGCGGCCTGCGGATGTTCGCTCGGCATGGCCACCATCAGGGGCTCGTCGAGCACGTGCATCGACCAGAGATGATCGACCTCGCCGGGGGCGGGACGCATGAAGGCGACGTCGAGCCGGTTGGCGTTGAACCGCGCCAGCAGCGAAGCCGTCGCCTCCTCGACCAGCTCGATCTCGACATGCGGATTGAGACGCCGGAAATCGCGGATCGCGCGCGTCACGAACGGATTGAAAGAGGCGGAACCCGTGAAGCCGATACGCAGCACGCCGACTTCGCCGCGTTGCGCGCGCCGCGCCTTCTGCACGGCGCCTTCGACAGTGGCGAGCACGGCCCGGGCCTCTTCGATGAATATCCGACCGGCCTCCGTCAACGCTGCGCCGCGCGGCAGACGCTGGAACAGGGTCACGCCGATCTCTTCCTCGATCGCCTTGATCTGCCGGCTGAGCGCCGGCTGGGCGATACGCAGCCTCAACGACGCGCGGCTGAAACTTTCCTCGTCGGCGATTGCGACGCAATATCTGAGATGCCGGAGTTCCAAAGTGCGATGCCTCCTAGGTATCGCAAGCTGCCAAATTATGTATTGGACGGCAAGGCGCTGCTGCGTTTATCTCACAGCAACAAAAGGCTCCGGGAGGGCCCAGGGATCGCTGCAAGGACCGGCGTCTGCGGATGCTCGCGGGCAAACCGGCGCGCGAACCTGTGTTTTCTTCCCGTCGGCCGGACCAACAAGGCCGGCGCGCATGCGCCGCGTTTCGCCTGACACGGGAGCATCGCAGTGGACGTTCATCAGAATTATATCGGCGGCCGGTGGACGGCCTCGCGCGCCGCGCTGCCGGTGCTCAATCCCTCGGACGGCGCCAAGATGGCGGAGATCGCGCGCGGCGGCGCGGCCGAGATCGACGCCGCCGTAACGGCCGGCCACGCCGCGATGAAGGGCGACTGGGGCAGGCTCGACGCCGTGTCGCGCGGGCGCCTGCTGATGAAATTCGCCGACCTCATCCGCCGCGATGCGGAAAAGCTCGCCAAACTGGAGAGCGAGGACGTCGGCAAGCCGATGACCCTCGCGCGCAACGACGCCGCCGTCTGCGCCCGCTATTTCGAATATTACGGCGCGGCCGCCGACAAGGTGCATGGCGAGACCATCCCCTTCCAGACGGGCTTCTCCGTCATGACCTTCTACGAGCCGCATGGCGTCACTGCGCATATCGTGCCGTGGAACTATCCGTTGCAGATGACCGGCCGCTCGGTCGCGCCGTCGCTCGCCATGGGCAACGCCATCGTGCTGAAGCCGGCCGAAGACACGTCGCTGACCGCGCTGGCGCTTGCGCGATTGGCGGAAGAGGCGGGCTTTCCGGCCGGCGTCTTCAATGTCGTCACCGGCCTCGGCGAGGAAGCGGGCGCGGCGCTCTGCGCGCATCCCGGCGTCGGCCACGTCAGCTTCACCGGTTCGCGCGAAGTGGGCGTGCTCGTGCAGACGGCGGCGGCGAAGAACACCATTCCCGTTACGCTCGAACTCGGCGGCAAGTCGCCGCAGGTGGTGTTCGCCGACGCCGACTTCGGTGAGGCCGGAGCGACCATCGTGCGCGGCATCGCGCAGAACGCCGGCCAGACCTGCAGCGCCGGCTCGCGTGTGCTGATCGAGGACAGCGTCTACGACAAGTTCACGGGCGAACTCGCCGAGCGCTTCCGTGCGCTGCGCGTCGGCTCCGCCAGCCAGGACCTCGATCTCGGCCCCGTTGTCAACGCCACGCAGAAGAAGCGCATCGAGGGCTATCTCGATCTGGCGCGCCGCGACAGGCTGCCGATCCTCGCCGAAGGCGCCTTCGGCACCAACCTGCCGGAGGGCGGCTATTACGTGAAGCCGACGCTGATCGGCGACGTTCCGCCCGACCACGCGCTGGGACAGGAGGAGATTTTCGGGCCCGTTCTCGTCGCGATGCGCTTCAAGGACGAGGAGGACGCCATCCGCATCGCCAACGGCACGCCCTACGGGCTGGCGGCCGGCGTGTGGACCGGCAATCTCGGCCGCTCGATGCGTCTGTCGCACAAGATCCAGTCGGGCCAGGTCTTCGTCAACAATTACGGCGCCGGCGGCGGCGTCGAACTGCCGTTCGGCGGCATGAAGGGCTCCGGCCACGGGCGCGAAAAGGGCTTCGAGGCGCTCTACGGCTTCGCGGCTCTGAAGACCGTCACGATCAAGCACGGTTGACAGGGATGGCGCAGGCGAAAGCAACATCGCGCAGGCCGCTCGAAGGGCTGCTCGTCGTCGCGCTCGAGCAGGCGGTCGCTGCGCCTTACTGCTCCTCGCGTCTGGCCGACGCGGGCGCGCGCGTCATCAAGATCGAGCGTCCCGAGGGCGATTTCGCGCGAGGCTACGATACGGCGGCCGGCGGCATGTCGAGCTATTTCGTCTGGCTCAATCGCGGCAAGGAAAGCCTCGTCGCCGATATCAAGAATCCGGCCGACGCCGAATTGCTGCACGATCTTCTCGCCAGGGCCGACGTGTTCATCCAGAATCTCGCGCCCGGCGCGGCCGAACGCGCCGGTCTCGGCTCGGCGGCGTTGCGCGAAAAGAATCCGCGTCTCATCACGGTCGATATTTCCGGTTACGGTCCCGGCAATTCCTACACGGACATGAAGGCCTACGACCTGCTGGTGCAGGCCGAGAGCGGGCTTGCCGGCGTCACGGGCCATCCCGCCGGCCCCGGCCGCGTCGGCGTGTCGGTCTGCGACATCGCCTGCGGCATGGCGGCTCATGCGGCGATCCTCGAAGCGCTGATCGCACGCTCGATCACGGGCGAAGGCTCGGCGATCGAGACGAGCCTGTTCGCCGGCATGGCCGACTGGATGAACGTGCCGCTGCTCTATTTCGAAGGCACGGGCGCCGCGCCCGAGCGCATGGGCCTCGCCCATCCCTCGATCTGTCCCTACGGCGCCTTTGCGCTGAACGACGGAAGCCTCGTGCTGATCTCGATCCAGAACGAGCGCGAATGGGCGAACTTCTGCCGCGTCGTGATGGGCGAAGCCGATCTGCCCAAGAAGCCCGGTTACGAGAGCAACAATATCCGCGTCGCCAATCGCGCCGAAGTCGATGCGCATGTCGGCGCCGTCTTCGCGACGCTGAGCCACGAGGAGGCCGAAAGGCGATTGCGCGCGGCCGGCACGGCCTACGGCTTCGTCAATACGGTCGCGGAACTGGCGCATCATCCCGCGCTGCGCCGCATTGCGGTCGAAACGCCGAACGGCGCCGTCTCCATCGTCGCGCCGCCGACGACGCGCGACGGCGAGGCGCCGACGCTCGGCGCCGTGCCGCGCATCGGCGAGCACAGCGACGCCATCAGACGCGAATTCCAACGCGCGGGCCATCCGGCCCAAAAGGAGCGAACATGAGACTGAAGAACAAGATCGCCATCGTCACGGGCGCCGGCGGCGGCTTCGGCGAAGGCGTCGCCAAACTCTTTGCGGCCGAAGGCGCGAAGGTCGCCGTGGTCGACATCCGCGAGGCGGAAGCGCACCGCGTGGCGAAGGAAATCGGCGCGGCGGCGATCGCGCTCAAGGCCGACGTCGGCGACGCCGGCGACGTGCAGCGTATCGTCGACGAGACGAAAGCCCGCTTCGGCGCGCCGCATATCATGGTCAACAACGCCGGCGTGACGCACAAGAACCGGCCGATCATGGAAGTGGACGAGGCGACGTTCGATCACATGTTCCGCGTCAACGTGAAGTCGATCTTCCATTCCGTCCGCTCGGTCGCGCCGGTCATGCGCGACAATGGCGGCGGCGTCATCATCAATGTCGGCTCGACTGCGGGCATCCGGCCGCGTCCGGGCCTCACCTGGTACAATGCGACGAAGGGCGCGGTGAATCTCGCCTCCAAGTCGCTCGCCGTCGAACTTGCGCCGTGGAAGATCCGCGTGAACGCGATCTGCCCGGTGATCGGCGAAACCGGCCTGCTCGAAGCCTTCATGGGCCTGCCCGACACGCCGGAGAACCGCGCGAAATTCCTGGCGACCATTCCGCTCGGACGCATGTCGCGGCCGAGCGACATCGCCAACGCGGCGCTCTATCTGGCCTCCGACGAAGCCGAGTTCATCACCGGCGTCGAACTGCCGGTCGATGGCGGCCGCACGGTCTGAGGAAGCGAAGGGCGCACCATGGCTGGCGCAGGCCGCACGACCGATCGCAAGACGCTCGCGTCGCCGAGCGACACGGCGGCGGCGCGTCTGCCTGGCGACGGGCCTGTCGGCCGCGCCTTGCTTCGGCCCGCGGACGAGACGGCGGCGGTCCCGCCGTCGCTCGTCGACAGAAGCCCGCACGCGGCCGGGCGCGCGACGCCGGCCAGGCGCCCCTCGCTCAACGCGCTGCGCGCGCTCGAGGCGACCGTGCGGCTGGCGAGCATGACGGCGGCGGCCGAGGAGCTTCTCGTCACGCACGGCGCGATCAGCCGCCACATCAAGAGCCTTGAGGACATGTTCGGCGTCGCTCTGCTCGTGCGCGGCGCCCGCTCGGTGCAACCGACGCCCGAGGGCGCGCGCCTCGCCATGGACCTGTCCAGCGCCTTTGCGCTCATCAACGCCAGCGTCGAGCAATTGCAGCCCGGACCGCTGACGCTCTCGTGCTCGTCGACGATCATGATGTCCTGGCTGATCCCGCGCATCGGCGGCTTTCACGCGCGCTATCCCGACACCGAGCTGCAGTTCAACATGAACTACGACCGGATCGACTTCGTGCGCGACAAGATCAGCGTGGCCATCCGCAACAACATGATCGAGCCGCCGAAGGACGTCGTCATCAAGGATCTGATCGACGAATGGATCGGGCCGGTCTGCTCGCCCGACTATCTGGCGGCCAAGGGCGTCGCGACGCCGGCCGATCTTGCCCGCTGCGCGCTGCTCTCGACCAAGACGAGGCCGAACGGCTGGCGCGACTGGATCGCCGCGGCGGGGCTCGACTTCAGCGTGAAACCGCAGAATTCCTACGATCATTTCTATCTTCTGATCCAGGCGGCGGCTTGCGGGCTCGGCTTCGCCATGGCGCCGAAGATGCTGGTCATCGACGACCTGCGCTCCGGCAAGCTCGTCGCGCCGTTCGGTTTCATTCCGGGGCCTCACAAGCTCGTGCTGTGGGTCGCGCCACATCTGAGATTGCGCGCCGACACGCGCGCGCTGGTCGATTGGCTCATTGCCGAGTTTCGCGCGCCCGACATGCGCGGCGAGGCGATCGAGCCGGCCGCGAGGCCTGGGCGATGAGCGCCGGCGGCCGCAGTTTTTCTCACAGCGCAAAGAAAATTACTCGTTTGTTTTCGGCGTGCGGGAAGCAGAAAAACGAGACTGCGGGCGAAGGGCGACAGATCACGGCCGGCGCGGGTCAAGCAGGGTGGGAACGCTAGAATGACGACGATCGCTTTGTTCGGCGCGGGCGGCAAGATGGGCTGCCGCCTGTCCGCCAATCTCAAGAACTCCGATTTCACGGTCCGGCATGTCGAAGTCGGCGAAGCCGGGCGCAAGCGGCTCGCCGACGAGCTCGGCGTCGCCTGCGTTGACGAGGACAAGGCGCTCGACGGCGCCGACGTCGTCATTCTCGCCGTGCCCGACGTCGTGATCGGCAAGGTCGCAGCCAAGATTTCGCCGAAGCTGAAGCCCGGCGCGATGGTCGTCGTGCTCGACGCCGCCGCGCCCTTCGCCGGCCATCTGCCGAAGCGTGGCGATCTCACCTATTTCGTCACGCATCCCTGCCATCCGCCGATCTTCAACGAAGAGACGGACATGGCCGCCAAGCGCGACTATTTCGGCGGCGCGGCGGCGCGCCAGCACATCGTCTGCGCGCTGATGCAGGGGCCCGAAGCGGCCTATGCGCTCGGCGAAAAAATCGGCCGCGCGATCTATGCGCCGGTCATGCGCTCGCATCGTGTCACCGTCGAACAGATGGCGCTGCTCGAGCCCGGACTTTCGGAGACCGTTGTCGCCTCGCTGCTCGACGTCATGCGCGAAGCCATGGACGAAGTGGTCGCGCGCGGCGTGCCCAAGGAGGCGGCGCGCGATTTTCTCCTCGGCCATCTCAACATTCTCGGCGCTGTGATCTTCGACGAGATCGATGGTCAGTTTTCGGACGCCTGCAACAAGGCGATCGCCTTCGGCAAGCCGGTCCTGATGCGCGACGACTGGAAGCGTGTGTTCGAACCCGCCGAGATCGCCGCCAGCATCCAGCGCATCACCTGATCGCGCCATCAATCGGAGTAACCGCTCATGCTGAAGTCTTTCGTCGCGACGGCCCCGAAAGGGCGCGTCCTGCTCGTCGATTCCATCACCAAGGTGTCGCCCGAGGACAAGGGCGCGCATGTCGTCTCCGCCTCGCACGGCGGCGCGAGCTCCGGCGAATTCGCGCTGGAGACGCCGCTCGCCAGCGTCTTCTTCAACGACGCGGGCGTCGGCAAGAACAAGGCGGGCATTCTCGCGCTCGACATGCTGCAGGCGCGCGGCGTTGCGGCCGGCGCCATCAGCCACGAGACCGGCTGCATCGGCGACAGCATGGACATGTGGGAGAACGGCGTCATCAGCCATGCGAATGCGCTGGCGGTCGCGGCCGGTCTCAAGCCCGGATTGCGCGTGAAGGACGCCTTGCTCCACGCGATCGGCGCGAGCGAGCGCCAATGACCCTCTCGGTCCGCAACCTCTCGATCCGTTTTGGCGGCGTCGCCGCGGTGTCCGACATGAATCTCGACGTCGGGCCGGGCGAGATCGTCGGGCTGATCGGGCCGAACGGCGCCGGCAAGACGACGTTCATCAATTGCATCGCCGGCGTCAATGCGCCCAACATGGGCGAGGCGAGCTGGAAGGGCCGACCGATCCTGGGACTGACGCCAGCCGCGCTGCTGCGCCTCGGCGTCGCGCGCACGTTCCAGAGCGTCGTCTCGCTGCACGACCTGACCGTGCTCGACGTCGTCAAGCTCGGCGCCGCCGCGCACGCCAGGCACAAGGGCGGCTTCGGCGCGCAGTTCTTCGGCTCGGACAAGGCGCGCGACGACGAGCTGCGCGAGACGCTGCTGGCGCCGCTCAATCTCGCCGACGTCGCCTACAGCCAGATCCAGACCCTGTCCTACGGCCAGCGCAAGTCGGTCGATCTCGCGCGGGCGCTCGCCTGCGAGCCCGAGCTTCTCTATCTCGACGAGCCTGTCGCCGGCCTCACCTTGCAGGAGGGGCTGAACATGGGCGCCGTCATCCGCTCAGTGCGCGACCGCTTCGGCTGCTCGGTCATCATGGTCGAGCATAAGATGGATGTGGTGATGTCGACCTGCGAGCGCATCACCGTCATGGCGCACGGCTCGCGCATCTTCGAGGGAAGCCCCGCGGAGACGCAACGCGATCCGGAAGTGCGCCGCGTTTATCTGGGAGACGCCTGATGCTTGCCCTGCAACTCGCCATTTCCGGCGTCGCGACCGGCAGCGTCTACGCGCTGATCGCGCTCGGCATCGTGCTGATCTACAAATGCTCCGGCGTGGTGAATTTCGCGCAGGGCGCGTACGCCATGCTCGGCGCCTATTTCACCTACGCGCTGCTCAAGCTCGGCCTGCCGGCGCTCGTCGCCGTTCTCACGGGCATGGCGCTGATGGCGCTCGCCGGCGTCGCCACCGAGCGGCTCATCCTGCGGCGCATGCTGAAGGCGCAGATCGTCTCCGTCATGATGGTGACGCTCGGCCTGCTGATCTTCTTCCGCGCCTTCTGTCTCGCCATCTGGGGGCCGGACCAGATCGCCTTCCCGCAGGTCTTCCCCGCCGGCTCGATCGATTTCGCCGGCATCTTCATCACCTACAATTATCTCGCGGCCTTCGCGCTCGCCTCCACGCTCAGCGTCGCCTTCCTCCTGTTCTATCGCTACACGTCGATCGGCCTGATGCAGCGCTGCGCCGCCGACAATTCGCGCGCGGCGCTGGCCATCGGCATTCACGTCAGCAACCAGGTGTCCATCGCCTGGGCGGCGTCCGCCGCGCTGGCCGGTCTCGGCGGCACGCTGCTGGCGACGCTCGGCGGCCTCAGCCTCAATATTTCCGACATCGGCCTCATCGCCTTTCCGGTCATCGTCGTCGGCGGGCTCGAAAGCCTCGCCGGCGCGCTGATCGCTGGTTTCCTGCTCGGCATTCTCGAGGCCTTCACCGAGGGTATGCTGGCGCCGACGATCGAAGAATTTTTGCGCAGCTTTACCAATATCCAGTCGGTCGGCGCGCTGCAGCAGGTGATCCCCTACGCGCTGCTGGTGCTGATGCTGCTCGTGCGGCCGCAAGGCATCTTCGGCCGCGCCGGCGCGGAACGGGTGTGACGCCATGACCACACGCCAAATCCTCATCGCGCTGGCCATCGCCGTGCTGTTCGCGGCGATCGGCTACAATTCCGGGCGCTTCTGGGCCTATCTGATCTACGCCGTGGCGATTGCCGGCGTCGGCGCGCTCTCGCTCAATCTGCTGATCGGCTTTTGCGGGCAGATCACCTTCGCGCAGGGCGCGCTCGTCGGCGTCGGCGCCTATGCCGCCGGCATCGCCGGCAATGCCGGCTGGGGCGGCTTCTCGCTGCTGGCCGGCGGCGTCGTCACGGCGCTCGTCAGCCTGCTGATCGGCTTGCCGGCGCTGCGCCTGCGCGGCCTCTATTTTGCGATCTCGACGCTCGCGGCGCAATTCATCCTGGTCTATCTCTTCAAGATCCTGCAGCCGCTGACCAACGGCGTGTCGGGTCTGGTGGTGAAGCCGCTCAGCCTGTTCGGCCGTCCTGTCGCAAGCGACCAGGAATATGCCGTCATCTGCGTCTTCGTCCTGTTCCTGTCGTGGCTGTTCCTTTCGCGCATCACGCGCACGGATGTCGGCCGCGCCTTCCTCGTCGTGCGCGAGAGCGAGCTCGTCGCGCGCGGCATGGGCATCGACGTGTCTCGCGCCAAGGCGCAGGCCTTTCTGCTCAGCGGCTTCTTCGCCGGCATTTGCGGCGGGCTCTTCGCCTTCACCTCGCGCCTCGCCAATCCGGAGGCCTTCGAGATCGCGCTGTCGGTCGACCAGACCGCGATGATCATCGTCGGCGGCCTCGGCTCGCTTACCGGGTCGATCATCGGCGCCGTCTTCGTGACCCTGCTGCCCGAGGCGATCGAGCGGCTCGGCGCCTTCCTGCCGGCGGCGGGCCTGGTGTCCGCCTTCCGCGAAATGGCCTTCGGCGTTCTCATCATTCTCTTCCTGCTGCTCGAGCCGCGCGGCCTCGTCGCGCTGTTCCGCCGCCTGGCGGCGCGCAGGGCGGCGAAGGGGAACGGATCGACGCCACGCGCCGATGCAATCGTTCAATCGAACCGCGCCGTTCCGGCGCAAGATGGGAGGTAACAAAATGAAGAAACTGGCTCTCGGCGCGGCAGTCGCCGCATTGCTCGCCGCCGCGCCGGCGCGCGCGGAGATCACGGTCTGCGCGTGGGGCACGATCACCGGACCGGATGCGCTGGTGAACGGCATGACCTACGGCACGGCGGACTATCTCAAGTATCTCAACGAGAGCAAGGGCGGCATCGCCGGCGAGAAAATCAAGGTGCTGATGCTCGACGGCCGCTACAAGCTCGACGAGGAGTTGAAAATCTATCGCCGCTGCGCCGATCAGGAGCAGGCGGTCGTCATCAACGGTTGGTCGACCGGCGCCTCCAAGGCTTTGCGCGATCAGATCCAGCAGGACGGCATTCCCTTCATTTCGGAATCCTTCGCCAGCGAAGTGCTCGATCCCGAGAAGCTGCCCTACACGTTCATCGCCGGCCCGACCTACGAGCAGCAGATGATCATCGCGCTGCGCGATCTCGCGGCGAAGGGCGGCAAGAACGTCGTGCTCATGTACTCGGACAATGAGTACGGCCGCGGCCCGGTCAACGTCGTGCGCGATTCCGGCATCATCGACAAGCTCGGCCTCAAGCTCGTCGACCTCGTCGAATATCGCTACGACGCGCAGGACGTGACGGCGCAGATGCTGCGCATCAAGGCCAAGAACCCGGATCTCGTCTATGTCCAGGGTTCGACGCCGCAGCTCATCGTCGCGCTGCGCGACGCCGCCAAGGCCGGTCTGCCGACCAAGCTCTTCATGGGCAACATGTACAACATCAGCCCGGCGATCCCCGAGCAGCTCGGGCCGGCGGCCGAAGGCTTCCGCGCGATCCAGACCTACGCCTTCTTCGGCGACAACATCCCGGCGATGAAGGAGATCGAGGAATACGCCAAGAAGAACGAGGTGGAGAAGAAGGACATCTACTTCATCAAGGGCTGGCTGAAGGGCAAGGTCATCGCCGCGGCCATCGAGAACGCGATCAAGAAGGCGGGCGGCAAGGTTCCCGCCGACATCAAGGCCTTCCGCAAGTCCGTGCGCGACGAGATGGAGGCGCTCAAGGACTTCGACACCGGCGGCATCACGCCTCCGTTCACCTACAAGGACCACCAGGGCTCGGTGCAGGCGCGCGTCGCCGAAATCAAGGACGGCAAGTACACGCCGGTCGGGACCTGGATCAATGCGCGCTGAGGCGAAGGCCGGCGTGACGGACAAGCCGCTGCTCAGCATCAGCGGCGTGTCCGTCCACTACGACGGCGCCATCGAGGCGCTCGAACACGTCGATATGCAGGTGTCGGAGAGGGCGCTCGTCGCCCTCCTGGGCGCCAATGGCGCCGGCAAGACGACCTTGCTCAAGGCGATTGCCGGCATGTTGCAGTTCGAGCGCGGCGAGGTGACGTCGGGCGAGATCACCATCGACGGCTTTTCCTGCGGGCGCGCCCATCCCGCCGCCATCACGCGGCGCGGCATCGCGCTGGTGCAGGACGGCCGCCAGTGCTTCCGCTCGATGACGGTGGCCGAGAATCTTCGCGCCGCCGCGCTGCTGAAGCCGGCGCGCTCCAGGGAAATGCTCGACCTCGTGTTCGATTATTTCCCGATGCTGCGGGAAATGAGCGCGCGCGCCGCCGGCTACCTGTCTGGCGGCCAGGCGCAGATGCTCGTCATCGCCATGGCGCTGATGGGCCAGCCGCGGCTGCTGCTGCTCGACGAGCCGAGCCTCGGCCTGTCGCCGGTCATGGTGCAATCCGTGTTCGACGCGATCGAGCGCGTGCATCGCGACCTCGGCACGAGCGTCGTCATCGCCGAGCAGACCGTGCCGCGCCTGCTCAAGATCGCGACCGACGCCTACGTGCTTTCACGCGGCCGGGTGGCGATTCATGCGCCGCCTTCCGAAGTGACGGAAGACCAGTTGCAGCGCGTCTATCTGAGCTGAGAAGCAATATGAGCAAGGTCTGGATCGAAGCCGCGCTGAACGGGCCCTGGGGCCGCGAACGCCAGCCGGGCATTCCCGTCGCCGTCGAGGAAATCGTCGCGGACGGGATCGCGGCGGCCGACGCCGGCGCGGCGATCGTGCACGTGCACGCCTACGATCCCTCGACCGGCCGCCAGCACGACACATGGGAAACCTACGCGCGCATCATCGAAGGCATTCGCGCGAAGATCGACGTCATCGTCTATCCGACCATTCCGCTCGCGGGCTCGGATTATGCGAGCGCCAATGCCCAAGCGCGCTTCGCGCATACGGCGGAGCTCGCGCGCCGCGGCCTGCTGGAATGGACGGTGTGCGATCCCGGCTCCTGCAATTTCGCGCGCTTCGACGAGGTGGGCGACGCCGGCTCCGGCTTCGTCTACCAGAACCCGATGGCCGATATTCGCGAGGGCCTGCGCATCTCGCGCGAGCACAGGCTGCATCCGGGCTACGCCATCTACGAGCCGGGCTTCACGCGTCTCGGCGCGGCGCTGGCCGAAGCCGCGCCCGGCCTGCCGCAGCCGATCTATCGCTTCATGTTCTCGGACGAATTCGCCTGGGGCTTTCCGACGAAGCCGGAATATCTCGACACGCATCTGCGGCTGCTGGCCGAATGCGCGCCGGGCGCGCCCTGGATGGTCGCGGGTCTCGGCGTGGACATCCGGCCGCTGATCGGCGCCGCGGTGGAGCGCGGCGGCCATGTGCGCGTGGGCCTGGAAGACGCGCCCTGGCGCACGGAGCTGGGCAATCGCGCCTGGGTGGAAGAAGCGGCGAAGGCGATCCGCGCCGCCGGCGGCGAGCCGGCGAACGCCAAGGAAGTTCGCGCGGCGCTAGGGCGGTAATCACAAGTCCCTCCATTGCGAGCGATACTCCATGGAGGACATTCTTCTTTTTGAATTGTGCCCAATATCGGCGTCAGCCGCGCGTGGTCTCGTGCCGCGCAATAAACGCCTCGATCTCCGCCAGCGTTTCTTCCGGCGCTTCCTCGGGAATGAAATGCCCGCAATCGATCGCGCGGCCCGAGACGTTGCTGGCGACCTCGCGCCAGTCGGCGAGGCAATCGAACATCTTGCCGACGACGGCGCGCGCGCCCCACAGCGTCAGCAGCGGCGTCGCGATTTTCTTGCCGCGATCGGCGCGATCGTGGTCGAGATCGATTCCGCCTGCTGCGCGATAGTCCTCGCAGGAAGCGTGGATCGCCGCGGGATCGGCGTAGCAGCGCACATATTCGTCGATCGCGGCCTTGTCGAAGCCTGAGAGATCGGCTTCCGCCCGCCCGACGCGGCCGAGCAGCAGCAGCGGCACCTGTCCCTGCAACAGGGTTTCCGGCAGCGGCGCCGGCTGCAGCATCAGGAACCAGTGATAATAGGCCGTCGCAAACGCGATATTCGTGCTTTCGAACATTTTCAGCGTCGGCGAAATGTCGAGCACGGTCAGCGTGCGGATGCGGCTCTCGTGATCGCGCGTCAGGCGGTGCGCGACGCGGCCGCCGCGGTCGTGGCCGACGAGATGAAAGGTCTCGTGGCCGAGCTTGCGCATGAGTTCGACCATGTCGAGGCCCATGGAGCGCTTCGAATAGTTGGAATGGTCGGGCAGGCCTTCCGGCTTGGAGCTGTCGCCGTAGCCGCGCAGGTCGGCGCAGATGACGCGATATTTCTTCGCAAGCCGCGGCGCGATCTTGTGCCAGCAGGCGTGCGTCTCGGGATAGCCGTGCAGCAGCAGCACGGGCTCGCCTGCGCCGCCGGCGACGTAATGGATCGTCGCGCCGCTCGTTTCGACGCGACCGCTCTCGAAACCGGGAAAGAGGCTCATGGCTTTTCCTGTCTATTGGCCGTTGCGGGCCTTCACGAAGAAATCGGCCGAGCCGACCTGTCCGCCCTTGAGCGCGATCTCGAGGCCGTCGCGATCCGCGCGTTGCGCGTGCGCGCGGCAGAGCGGCGCGCCCGGCGCGAGCGGCGCGATCGCGGTCAGCGCGTCGATGCCGAGCTGCGAGGCCGCGCGGCCCGAAGTGTCGCCGCCGGATATGACGACGCGCGGCAGCTTGGCCGCCTGCAGAATATGGTCGAGGATTGCGCCGAGGCCCTCGCCGATGCGTTCGTTGGCGAGCTCGACCGCGATGCCGGAAGTTTCAACCGCCGTCTTGTAAGCGACGACCGCCGGATCGTCCGGCCCTGCCGCGCTGTGGACGAGGGCGCTTCGCCCGGCGCCGAGCTCGGCAAGCGCGACCGTCGCCGCGCGTCCGACTTCTTCCGCCCACGCGCGCGCATCGACGGCGCGCGCGGCGTCGAGGGCAATGGTGGAGAACCCATTGTCGCGGGCGCAGGCGATCTGCGACGCCGTGACGGGCGAGACGGAGCCCGACACGCAGGCGATGCGCGCGACGGGCGGCGCCGGCCGCGGCGGCGGCGCGGCGGGGATCAGCCCTGCCTTGCGCCACCATGCGGCAAGCGCGGCTTCGAGACCCTGCGACCCCAGGCAAAACCGTTGCGCGGCGCCGCTCCACACGAGGCGGCCGGCCTCGATCAGCGTCTCCTCGTCGAGAACGTCGAGCGAGACGATTTGCGCGCCGCCGGCGATCTCGGCCTTGAGATGGGCATCCGCCTCTCCACGCTTCATCGCGACGAAATCGACGAGGCCGATCCGCAATTGCGTCTGCTTCGCCAGATGGCGCGCTAGGTCGGCCTCGTCCATCGGCGTCACGGGGTGGCGCGCCATCACGGGATGACGGTCGAGGCGATGGTTCGCGCCTTGCGCGAAGGCGAAGAGATTGCCGCAGGCCTGATATCGGCCCATGCCGGGATCGGCGACGACGAGCGGCGCCCAGCCGTCGAACATGCCGGCCGCAATATCCGCCGCGCGTCCGATGGAGCCGATATGCGGCGCGGAATCGAAGGTGGAGCAGACCTTGTAATGAATGATCGGCGCGCCGGTCGCGGCCAGCAGCCGGTAGATGGCCGGCAGATGCTCGTCCATCCACGCCGGGCTTTTCGCGCGCGAGATCCCGGCGATCCCGATCGCGCGGTAGCGCGCGAAGGCCGCGAGCCGTTCGGGCGTCGGCTCGGAAAGAAACAGCACCGTCTCGACGCCGGCGAAGGCGGTCGCTTCCATGGCCGCGGAGGAGCCGGTGAAATCGTCGCCATAGAAAGCGATCAAGGGCCCTTGCGGCAGCGCGCGCCCGCTCATGCCGCCATGTCCAGCGCCTGGCGCAGGTTCGGCCGGTTGCGCGCGAAATCGTCGAGCGGCACGCCCTCGATCGCGGCCTGCCAGGCCTCCTGCATGGCGGCGACGCCGGCGGCCGCGCCCTGCGGATGCGCCATGATGCCGCCGCCGGCCGTCACGATCAGGTCGGCGGAGCCGAGGCCCTGATAGGTCGCCGGCGCCTGCCGCGCCGTCTGCGCGGAAGAGAATACGGGCATGACCGCGCAGGGCTTCGAGTCGAACATCGGCGCCAGGCATTCGCGCGCCGACGCGATGCAGCTTGCGTCCTCCTCCGCGAACTTGTTGCCGAGGCCATTGACGTGCATGTGATCGGCGCCGGCGAGGCGCCAGATCTTCTGCCAGGCGATGTAAGACCAGCCGAGCATCGGATGGCGCGAGAGATAGCCCCAGCCGTTGCGGTGCGCGTGGATCGGCAATTGCCCGAAGCGCGCAAGTTCGATCATGCCGACAAGGCCGACGGAGTTGAGGCTCGCCATCATGCAGGTCGCGCCGTGCTTCAGCAGCGTATCGTGCCGACGACGCATCTGGTCGAGATCGCCGGTCAGATTGAAGGCGTACATCGTCTTCTTGCCGGTCCTCTGCGCATGGCGGTCGATCGTCTGCATGACGGCCGCGACACGCGCGTCGAACGGGCAGGCCGGGCCGTCCGACTGCAATTCGTCATCCTTGATGAAATCGATGCCGGCGCTGCAGAGCTCATCGACAAGCGCGGCCGTCTCCCGCGGCCCGAGCCCCACGCTCGGCTTGATGATGGTGCCGATGATCGGTCGGCCGCGCACGCCGGCGAGGCGGCGCGTGCCTTCGACGCCGAACCGGGGACCGGCATAGGCGGCGGCAAAGGCCTCCGGCAGGCGGATATCGAGCAGTTTGAGCCCGGTCACCGGGCCAAGCTCGAACAGGTTGCCCGCGACGGTCGCGAGCAGGTTCGGCAGGGAAGGTCCGAGCGTGGCGAGCGGCCAGGCGAGCGTGACATGCGCACGGCGGAAGCGCGCGCCGGCGCCGGAATTTGCGCGCGAGGGCAGGGCCGGCGCGTCGCTCTCGTCGAGCCGTTCGATCCGCACGACGCGCGCCGCCACGCGCGCCTTGAGCTCCGGCGTTTCGCCGGGAACGGCGAGAAACGTGCCGCTCGACTGCTCGCCTGCCATGAATTCGGCGACGCGCTCGATTTCGCCGGGCGTTTCCAGGAGATAGTCGGCTTCGATGAAGTCGCGGACCATCCAGACTGCTCCCTAAAAACCTTCGGCGGCCCCGACGGCGCGACGCCCATGCTCAGCCGGAGAATGACATGCGCCGCCGGGGCTGGACATCCGAGAATTTCGCAGCCCGTCGCTACGAATAATCACAATGGCGGGAGCTCTTGCTCCCGCGACGGTCGCGCATCTGATACACAGGCGCGCCCGGTCCGCCGCCCGTTGCGGCCGGCGCCAACCGGGCTTGGAACGGACGACGTGAAGAGAGAGCGAAAGCGTTCCGCCTCGAAGGCGGCCATGCGAAACGCGGCGGCGGCCTTGTTCGCCGTCGCGATCGCGGCGTCTTGCGCGTCGGCGGAGCCGGCTCGTCCGCAACGCATCGTCTCGATCAATCTTTGCGCGGACGAACTGCTGCTCCGGCTGGCCGACAGGCGGCGTATCGCCTCGGTCACCCGGCTGGCGCGCGACGCCGACAATTCCAATGTGGCTGAGCTGGCGGCGGGCCTGCCGCTCAATCACGGACTTGCCGAAGAAGTCATGGCGATGCGGCCGGACATCGTGCTTGCCGGCGTCTACAGCCCGCAAAACACCATCGACATATTGCGGCGTCTCGGCGTCAACGTCGTCGAGTTCGACGTTCCGAACTCGCTCGACGACGTTCGCGCCGAAATCCGCCGGCTGGCCGCTGCGATCGGCGAGCAGGAACGCGGCGAAGAACTGGTGCGGGAATTCGACGCGCGCTTCGCGACCCTTGCGCGCGAGGCGCACAGGCCGCCGTTGCGCGCGGTCGTGCTGAGGCCGAACGGAATCACGGCAGGCAAGGGCTCTCTGGTCGAAGACGTCATGCGTCGCGCGGGTCTCGAAAATCTTGCGGCGCGGCTCGACGCCGGCAACTATCTCCAGATTCCGCTCGAAGCGGTTGCGCTGCAGGGCGCCGACGTCATGATCGTGGACGGGGAAAGCAACGGAGCGCCTTCGCTTGCGACGGAAACGCTTAACCATCCGGTCGTTGCCGCGCTGGGACGGCGCGTACGGGTCGTTTCGATGCCTGCAAGGCTCTGGACCTGCGGCGGGCCAAACCTCGTCGATGCGGCAGAGCGGCTGATTGCGGCGACCCGCGGCGGCGACGGAGCGGCCGCGCGATGACCCATGCGCAACTCCTGACGGCAGCCGGCCTGCTGGTCGTCATCGCATTCATTGCGTCCCTGTTCGTCGGCTATGCGGGTCTGGACGTATTCGGCGCGATGTCGGATGTCTTGCATGGCGCAAACACCTTGCCGCGGATCGTGCTGATGGAATTGCGGCTGCCGCGGGCGCTGCTCGGATGTTTCGTCGGCTTCAGCCTGGGACTGGCGGGCGCGGCGATGCAGGGGTTCCTGCGCAACCCGCTGGCCGAACCGGGCGTCGTCGGCGTTTCCGGCGCGGCCGCGCTCGGCGCGGTGGTTGTCTTCTATTCCGGTCTGGCGAAGGTCGTGACGCTTGCGCTGCCGATCGGCGGGATCGCCGGCGCGATGGCGTCGGCCGCCCTCCTTTACGCGCTGGTCGGCCGGGGCGCCGGGACGATGACGCTCATCCTCGCAGGCGTCGCGATCAACAGTTTTGCCGCAGCGCTTACCAGTCTCGCGCTCAATCTCTCGCCCAACGGCTTTGCTTCGCTCGAGATCGTATTCTGGCTGATGGGTTCGCTGGTCGACCGCAGCCTGCCGCAAGTCTGGCTCGCGCTGCCCTTCATGGCCGCCGGATGGGCGATGCTGCTATCCGCCGCGCCGGCGCTCGACGCGCTGAGCCTCGGCGAGGACACTGCGCGCAGTCTCGGCTTCGACATGGCGCGCGTCCGCATGCAACTCGTCGTCGGCGCGGCGCTCGCGGTCGGGGCGTCGGTTGCAGTCAGTGGCGCGATCGGTTTCGTCGGGCTCGTCGCGCCGCATGTGCTGCGACCGCTTGTCGGCAATCGTCCGGGCCGGTTGCTCCTGGCGAGCGGACTGGGCGGCGCGGCCCTGCTGCTCCTGTCCGATATAGCCGCGCGCCTTCTGCCGATACGGCCCGAGTTGAAGCTCGGCGTGATCACGGCCCTGATCGGCGCGCCGTTCCTCTTCCATCTCGTCTACCGTCTTCGGCGCGAGGTCTGATGCGGGTCGAAGTCGATAGCGTCACGGTGCGCGTCGAGGACACGACGATCCTCGACCGGATCGACCTTGCGCTTGGCCCAAACGAGATCGTCGGTCTCATCGGACCGAACGGCGCGGGCAAATCGACGCTGCTCAAGGCGATTGCCAACCTTTCTGCCGTTTCCGCCGGAACGATCCGCTACGACGGCGCGGATGCGCGAGAGGTCGGCGCGCGGCGGCTGGCGCGGCGGCTGGCGTATCTTGCGCAGGACGGCGAGGCGCATTGGCCGCTGCGCGTCGATCATGTCGTCGAACTGGGACGCCTTCCGCATCGTACGCCGTTCGCGGGCCTCAGCGAGCAAGATCGGGAGGCCGTCGAGCGCGCCATGTCCTTGGCGGAAGTCGCGCAATATCGCTCGCGCACGATAGAATCCCTGTCGGGCGGCGAGCGGATGCGCGTGCTGCTGGCCCGCGCGCTGGCGGTCGAAGCCGACGTCCTGCTTGCGGATGAACCGGTCGCCGCCGTCGATCCCCTGCATCAGCTTCGCATCATGGAATTGCTGCGAAAGGTCGCCGTCACAGGCAAATGCGTCGTCGTCGTCCTGCACGACCTCGCGCTCGCCACTCGCTTCTGCTCGCGATTGGTCGTGCTGGCGCAAGGCCGGAAATTGCTCGACGGCCCGCCCGATGCGCTGACCGACGCGGTGATCCGCGACGCCTATGGCGTTTCAACGCTTCGCGGCGAACATCTCGGGCAAACATTCGTCATGCCATGGGCGCCGATCCAGTCCGATCCGCGCGAATGATGAATAGCGGTCGCCGCTATCTGCACGATACGGCGACGGGAACATTGACCGCGGAACGCCCTGTCGGCGCAGGGAAAGGCCCTGCGCTGCGCACCGCGGCGGCGGATGCCGCGTCAAACGCGCCGTTGCCGCTCGAACTCGCAATCGAGGCGCTGGAAATTGCGCCGGTCCGCCCGATGACGAGCGCGATGACGACCCGCGATCCCGCGCCTTGCGAACAGCGACTGCCGACGGCGGCCCTGACCGCGCGCGCAACCAGCGCGCGATAGGCGCTGGCGTCGAATGTGCCGTTCTCGCCAGCGCGCGCGCGCGCGATCGACGATTCCGCGGCGCGGCCCGCCTCGCGCGCGCCGACGCCCTGGCGCTCGGCCGCGCCGGCATGGGCGACACGTCGACGCTCCTCGGCGCGCGCGGCGGCGCGCCGCTGCTCTTCGCGCTCCCGTGCGCGTTCTGCCGCGCGCTCCCGCTCTTCTTCGCGCGCCAAACGCCCGGCGCGGCGCGCCGCTTCCTTGCGACGCTCCTGGTCGTGTGCGCGCGTCTCGGCTTGCTGTCGAGCGAGTTCCGCCGCGTGGCTGCGCTCGCGTTCGACGCGCCGTTCTTCGCGTTGCTCTTGCAAGCGCGCTTGCTCAGCCGCGGCCAATTGCGCTGCTTCGGGAATAGGCGCCGGCGCGGCGATGTCGGCGGCCGCAGGCGAATTGTTTTCCGGCGGCGCAGGCGACGCCGCCGCCGTCCGCGCCTCGGCAGTGGAGGCCGCTTCGCTCGCCGACGGCGTGTCGTCGGCCGTCGCCGGCGTCGCGCCGGCATCCGCGTTTGCCCGCGCGGCGGCGGGTCGGGCGTCGGTCGCGTCGGCGCCGCCGGCGTGCGCCTCGACAGGCCGGGCGGCTTCTGCGCTCTCGGCCGTGGGCGCCGCGCCATTGTCGACGACGATTTCGATCGGCGTCTCGAGGTCGGCGTCGCCATGGGCGGAGCCATCGGCTGAAAGGCGAAGAACGCCGATGGCGAGACAGGCGTGCAGGGCAAGCGAAACGGCGAAGGCCGCATTCGGCTTCAGGCTCGTCGGGACCTGCGCATGCTGCAATGTCGTCAGCGCGGCGGGCGCCAAGGGCAGCAATGCGGCGGCGTCGAGGCCGCTCGTCTCCCCGGAAGGCGCTTCCGCAACCAGCATCGTCAAGGACCTCCAGTCGACCCAGCATCCGGAACGCCCCGTCCGGAATTGCGCTGACAGGCGATGGCCGGTCTCCTGGCTTGCGGTTCGCGGGCGCCGAAACGGCCTTCCCGGCCTTGCGCGATCCCGCTGGAGGAGGGGTCGCGGCCAGTGGCGTGTTCGTTGCGGGCCTAGCCGCTCACAGTTGCGGGGACAGCCGCGGATTTGGCCGTGGGGCCGCGCCGCATTCCCGTTTCACTCCGTCCCGCCGGCGGCGGGCTGGAGAACCATCGGCGCGACCATACGAAACTCGGAAAAGCGAGGCAACGTTGGCCGGTTCAGGCGCTGGCCCATTCCTTCATGTCCGCGCTCCAGCGCTCGGCGCCTGCGCGGACCGCATCGTAGACGGAGCTCCCGATCGCCTCGCCGATGGCGGTGTGGAGGCCGGCGCAGCTTTCCTCGCCGGCGCCGCGGGGGGCGGCGACGACGATGCAATCCGTTCCCGTGCCGGTGATCCGTGGACCATTCCGCAGATGCCCGGTGTCGAGGATGGCCGAGGTGCGCGCCTGCGCCGCGATGGACACGGCTTCCACGAACGCGCCCTGCGACAGCGGGCGCGAGACGTGAACGAGCGTGTTGATCGTGCCGGGAAAGGCCTCGACCATGCGGCGCGCGCCGACCGCTTCGCCATTGGCGAGGCCGACCGTGGCGACACAGCAGGCGGCGACGCCGTCGACATTCCGTTCCGCGACATGATGCCGCCTGACGTTGCGCGACGTCATGAAGGCGACGGCCTCGCCAAGCCCGCGCGTCTCGAGGCGCAGCCGGAGCAGCGCCAGCGGATCGACGTCCGGGGTCAGATCGGCATTACGCACTTCGAGCCAGGCGATGGTCGAGGCCTCGGCAAAACCGGGTCGCGACAGGGACCAGCCCAGCGTCATGCAATCCGTCGGCAGCCGCACGATGAGGAAGGGCGGATCGCATTCGATCGCCAGTCGGCCGTCGGAGGCATGCGGCATGACGAGATGCAGTTCCCGTTGGCGGCCAAATCCGCGTTGCAGGAAATACACAGCGGCCGGACAATCGACAATAGCGCGAGATGCGGCGCGCCGTGCGACGAGAGATCGTGTTGACTTCCGTTCGCGCGAGTCGATAGCTAGCCGACGATGGCGCCCGCAAGGGCTGAAAAGGGAATGCGGTACGGGCTCGCCTTGCAAGGGCAGGCCAAAAACCGCAGCTGCCCCCGCAACTGTGAGCGGAGAGCCGAGAACCGACATGCCACTGCGGGCTTCCGCGGGAAGGCGGTTCGAGGCGACGACCCGTGAGCCAGGAGACCTGCCATCAATCGTGGTCACGCGCGATGGCTTCGGGCGGGGTGTCTCGAGGAGGTTTCGGCTTCTGCTGTTCGCAGAGGTCATGACCGATCGCAGTGACGGTCCACGCTCGCTGCGAGTCTCATAATGCCATTCCGTTCCGCCACCGCCGTCCCCGGCAATGCGCGCCGCCGCGCGCTGTCGCATGTCGCGTCCGCCGCCCTTGTCGTTCTGATGTCCGGAGACGCCCTTGCGCAGGGCGTCGAGCGGCTGGAGGAAATCAACGTCGTGGCGACCTCCACGCCGACGCCGAACGATCAGACCGGCAGCTCCGTCACTGTTGTCACCGCCGAGCAGATCCAGCAGATGCAGCGCCGTACGGCGCCCGAGATACTGGAGACGGTGCCGGGCCTGAACGTCGTGCAGACCGGCGGGGCCGGCGGCTACACGACGGTCTTCGTCCGCGGAACGAATGCGAACCACGTCAAGGTCCTGATCGACGGCATCGACGTCAACGATCCGGCCTCCGCCAATGGAACATTCGACTTCGGACAGCTTCTGGCCGGCGATATCGAGCGAATCGAAGTGCTGCGCGGGCCGCAGAGCGGGCTCTACGGCTCGGACGCCATCGGCGGCGTCATCTCCATCACCACGAAGAAGGGCGAAGGGCCTGCGAAGATCACGGCCTTCGCCGAGGGCGGGTCGTTCGGCACGCTCAATTCGTCGCTCGGCGTGCGCGGCGCGCAGGAGCAGGTGAACTATTCCTTCAACATCCAGCGTCAGAGCGTCGGCAGTTTGCCGGTGACGCCGCCGGAGCTCGTGCCGCCGGGCGTGCCGATCAACAACAACTCCTATCAGAACCTCACCTTCTCATCGAAGGTCGGCGCGCAACTGAACGACATTTTCGGCGTCAATCTTGTCGGCCGCTACACGGAATCGCGTCAACGGTTCACGACCGACGATTTCGGCCTCCCCTACGGTTTCGCCTTCAGCTCGCCGAACGCGCGGCAGGACTATCAGCGCGACAAGCAGTCGTACGTGCGCGGCGAGACGACGGCGAATTTGTTCGATGGCCGCTTCAAGAACTGGTTCGGCGTGTCGCACATGCGTTCCGACACATGGGCGAAGCCCGGCGACCAGACCCCGACCTTCTTCTCGAGCGGTTATCAACCGCCCTACCAGTATATCGGCGAGCGCACCAAGTTGGACTGGCGCAGCGAGTTCGAGGTAGTGAGCGGCCACAAGCTGATCGCCGGCGCGGAAACACAGCGTGACTGGCTGACCATTCCGATGCTCGATCCCTCGCAGACAGCGACCGCCGCCGCCTATACGAACGATGCCGGCTACGTCGAATATGTCGGAAATTTCTTCGACCGCTTCTTCATCGCGGCGAATGCGCGGCGCGACCGCAACAGCCAGTTCGGCAGCCACAATACTTTCCGCATCGCGCCGTCGTTCCATGTTCCCTGGACGGACACGGTCCTCAAGGCGAGCTACGGCACGGGCTTCAAGGCGCCGACGCTCAATCAGCTTTACGTCTCCTATCCCGCCTTCTTCTATTTCGCGAACCCGCGCCTGCAGCCCGAGCAGAGCCGCGGCTTCGACGTCGGATTCGAGCAGCCGCTGCTCGACGACCGCTTCCGCTTCGGCGCGACCTACTTCCGCAACCGCATCAAGGATCTCATCAATACGCAATTCGATCCGACGACCTTCACCTCGACGCTGGTCAATCTCGGCAGCGGCAAGACCTATGGCGTGGAGGCGTTCGCGCAGGCGCGCGTGATGGATCAACTGACGATCCGCGCCGACTACACCTATACGGTCGCGCGCGACGCCAGCCCGATCGCAGCCACGGCGGCGGCCATCCAGACCGAAATCCTGCGCCAGATGGTCGAAGGCACGCCGCAGCCCGACCTGCTGCGTCGCCCGCGCCGCAAGGCGAGCCTGCAGGCGACGTGGAAGCCGGTCGACAAGCTGAGCCTGTCGGCGAGCGTCGTGCGCGTGAGTTCGTGGATCGACGGCAGTCGCGACTTTTCGATTCCGCGGCTGCGAGCGCCGGGCTACATGCTGGTCAATATCGCAGGCGCCTACGAGCTTGTCGAAGGCGTGACCGCGACGGCGCGCGTCGACAACCTGCTCAACAAGCAATACCAGAATCCGACCGGGTTTCGCGCGCCGGGGCTGGGCGCCTATGCGGGGCTGCGGGTGACCTACTGATCTTACGGCGGCGCGCATCGCGGCAGAAGGCGATGCGCGCTTGCGCCCGGCGACCTGTCAGGACTTGCCGAACGTTTCGTCGAAGGAATAGCCCGCGCCGCGCACCGTGCGGATCGGATCTCGCTCGCCCCGGCGCACCAGCGCCTTGCGCAGGCGCCCGACATGTACGTCCACGGTTCGCTCGTCGATTTCTGCGGCCGTCCCCCACACGAAGTCCAGCAACTGCGCGCGCGAAAAAACGCGACCGGGCTTTTCGAGCATGAATTCGAGCAGGCGGAATTCGGTCGGACCCAAATGAATCTCGCGGCCGGCGCGGCGCAGGCGACGCGTCTCGCGATCCAGGTCGATATCGCCCGCCGTGAGCCTGCTGGCGATTCGCTCCGGTCTCGCGCGACGCAGCAACGATCTGACACGCGCCATCAGTTCGGGCACGGAGAAGGGCTTGACGACATAGTCGTCGGCGCCGACCGACAGGCCGCGCACGCGTTCGGTCTCCTCGCCGCGCGCGGTCAGCATGATGATTGGAAGGGCGCGGGTCTCGTCGCGCGCCCGCAGCCGGCGGCAGATCTCGAGGCCGGAGGCGCCGGGCAGCATCCAGTCGAGGATCACGAGATCGGGAGAGGTCTCGGCGATGCGGATTTCCGCCTCGTCGCCGCGCTCGACATGCTCGACCGAATAGCCTTCGGCCTCGAGATTGTACCTGAGCAGCAATGCGAGCGCCTGTTCGTCCTCGACGATGAGCAGGCGCGGCTTTCCGCTCGGCGGCGCGTCGCGCGCGCCGCCCGGCTTCGATTGATCAGGGTCGTTCGGGCTCATTGGCGAATGGCTGTCGTTGCGCCTTTCGGCCTGTCGACGGGCGGCGCCTCGCCCGTCACGAGATAGATCACGGTTTCCGCGATATTGGTCGCGTGATCGCCGATCCGCTCGATGTTCTTGGAGCAGAACAGGAGATGCGTGCAGAAGGTGATCGACCGCGGATCCTCCATCATGAAGGTCAGAAGATCGCGGAACACGGAATCCTCGAGCGCGTCGAGTTCGGCGTCGCGCTTCCACACCGCGCGGGCGCGCTCGACATCGCGCTCGGCATAGGCGTCGAGAACGTCCTTGAGCTGCACGGCGGCATATTCGTGCATCGACTTGAGGCCGACTATAGCGCGAGGCATCCGCGCTTCCGCTGCGATCTTTACGGTGCGCTTGGCGATATTCTTGGCGAGATCGCCGACGCGCTCGAGATCGCCGGACACGCGAATGGCCGCGACGCATTCGCGCAGGTCGACCGCCAGCGGCTGGCGCCGCGCGATCGTCAGGATGGCGTCGTCTTCGATTTCCCTCTGCAGCCGGTCGAGCCTCTGATCGATGGCGACGACCTGGCGCGCGCGATCGGCGTCGAGCCTGGCGAGCGCGTCCATCGCGTCCGACAGCATCTGCTCGGCAAGGCCGCCCATTTCAGCGATCCGCCGGCCGAGCGCGCCGAGTTCGCGGTCGTAAGCCTTGACTGTGTGATCCGGCATCGATCTTCCTTCGCAATGCCGTATAGCTTAGCCAAACCGCCTCCCGCAATTGTCGCGGCGCCGGCGTCCGGCAGTGAAAGGGGCGCTGCGTCGCCTCCACAAAGACAAGGCCGGCGTCGACGCCGGCCTTCAGATTGCTGACAAACCCGTGGTCCGCCCTCGTGCTTCGAGACGCCTGCCGCGCGGGTTCTTGGCGTGAGCGCTACTTTTTCGTTTTTGAAAAAGCGAACCTTTGTCGCCGACGCCGTCTCAGGGAAGCCCGTAGCCGAACTTCTCAATGACGGCGCGCGCCTCTGGACCCCGCAGAAAGGCGATGAACGCCTTCGACGCCTCGTCGTCCGCGCCCTTCTTCAGGAGCACGGCGTCCTGCAGGATCGGGGCGTAGAGCGCCTGCGGCACGACCCATCGCGAGCCGGCCGATGTGCTCGCCAGTTGCGAGAGCGCGACGAAACCGAGTTCGGCATTGCCGGTATCGACGAACTGGAAGGCCTGCGCGATCGAATTGCCCTGCACCAGCTTCGGCTCGATCGCGGCGTAGACGCCGAGCGCCTTCATCGTTTCCACCGCCGCCGCGCCATAGGGCGCAGCCGTGGGATTGGCGATCGAGAGTTTGGAGAAGGCGTTCGCCTTGAGCGTCTCGTCGCCTTTGGCGAGGTCGAGGCTGCGGCTCCACAGGACGAGCTTGCCGATTGCATAGGTGAAGCGGCTGTCGGCGACGGCGAGGCCCGCCGCGACCGCGTCCTTCGGCCGCTTGTCGTCGGCAGACAGGAACACCTGGAACGGCGCGTCCTGCGTGATCTGCGCATAGAACTGGCCCGAGGCGCCGAAGCTCAGGAGAGCCTCATGCCCGGTCTTCGCCTTGAACAGGCCGGCGATTTCCTTGGCCGGCTCGGTGAAATTGGCCGCCACCGCGACGTTCGTCGTCCCGGCCTGCGCCGACGCGCCCGACAGAAGCGCCAATACGACGCCGACAAATGCCGCCAGTCTGTTCATGGGTCTCATCCTGCTTGTCATGCTATATCCGTAACGATATATCTGGCGAATGCAAGCCGCCACGCGCACGCGCCTCTCCCGGCAGGTTCTCCGCCTGCTGAGCGTTCCGGTCTTCGCGTGCCTCGTCGCCGGCGGGCCGGCGCGCGCGCAGGACGCGGCCTGCGCCGCCTTCGCGTGGCCGCTCGAGCGCGAATACGCTTTGCTGTCCTCGCCGAATGTCGTCGCGCTGGAGACCGGCGCGCGGATCCGCGTCGGCGAGGCCGCTGCGGTGGCCCTGCGTCCGATGGGCGACGTCGCCTTCGTCAAGCCGCCCGAGCGCCAGCCCAAGGTCGCGCCGAGCTACGCGGCGGCGCTGACGCTCGAGGCGGCGGCGGCCGGCTTCTACCAGATCACGCTGTCGGAAGACGCATGGCTCGATGTCGTGCAGAACGACGCAATCCTTCGCTCCGCCGCCTTCAGCGGCAAGCAGGGATGCGCGGGGATGCGCAAGAGCGTGCGGTTCGAATTGGCGCAGGCGCCGGCCGTGGTGCAGATCAGCGGCGCGGCGGCGCGGCAAATAAGGATCGTCGTGACGGCGGCCGATCGCTAGACGCGATTTGCCGCCGCGCGCCGCCGCGCTAAGCTGCGCGCATGTGGCGCCGCGCAATCCGATGACCTCGCACGAGCCGAAGATCGAACTGATCCTGCGTTTCGCGAACGGCGGCAGGCTCACGCCCGACGATATCGCCCTTATCGAGGCCATCCGGGCGTCGCGCTCGATCATCGGCGCGGGACGGGCGACCGGCATTTCCTACCGCAAATGCTGGCTGATGGCGGATGCGCTGAACCGCACCTTCGAGTCGCCGGTGTTTGCGAGCTATCCCGGCCGCAAGGAAGCCGGCTCGGAGATCACGCCGTTCGGAGAACGCCTCGTCGCGCTCTATCGTTCGATCGAGCGCCGCGCGCACGGCGCATCGACGGCCGCGCTGAAGGAACTGGAAGGCGCGCTCAATCCGGCTTACCGGCCGAGGGCCAGCGGCGCGGCGTCGGAACGGAGCGAGGCTGCGCCGCGATATCGACAATCGCGACGGTCTTGACCATCGCCCAGGCGCGCAGCCCGATTTCCAGCGCCAGCCGCTCGACCGATTCCGATGTGACGAGGGCGTGCAGGCGACTGGCGCCGAGTTCGAAGGTGACGCGCACATAGGGAAGGGCGAGACGCTCCATCTCGACGATCATGCCGGGAAAGCGATTGGTGATCGAGACATCCATAGGTCGGGAGAGCGCGACCGAGACGTCGCGTGCGTCGATGACGACCATGACGCCCGAATCGATGGGCGCGTCGACCATCGGCACGCGCAATTCGCCGTCGCCGAAGAAGAGTGTCGACAACCCATAGGCGGGGTCGTGCCGAAGCACTCGGGCCGCCAGCCGGGTCGACAGGCGCGGTCCGGGGTGGCCGCCGGGCGACGGCGCCTTCATAGGCTTGCCGTCGTACATTTGCCTTTTGTCAAGTCGACCGCCTATGGCAAGACAGATAAGAAAGGGTCCCCAGGATCCCCGAGGAGCGGTTGAGCATGTTCGCGACCCTGCCGCATGTGATCGCGGTCATCAATGCGGCGACCATTCTGTGCCTGTCCTACGGCTACAGCCGGATTCGCATCGGCGACCGCGACGGCCACCGCCGCGCCATGTACGGCGCGATCGCGCTCGGCGTCGCGTTTCTCGTCGTCTATCTCACCTATCACCTGTTCGCCGGGCTGGCGAAATTCGGCGGCGTCGGCGTCGTTCGCTATGTCTATTTCACGATCCTGGCGACGCATATCGTCGTGGCGGCGATCGCAGCGCTCGTCGCGCCGCTCGCCATCGGGCTCGCCCTGCGCAAGCGCTTTGCGACGCACCGCCGCGTCGCGCGGTTCGCCTTGCCTATCTGGATGTTCGTCTCGGTTTCGGGACTGATCGTCTATGCGATGACGATCCATATCTTCCCGTTCAAGGGATAAGCGCCGCGCAGGCGCTCCAGCCCAGGTCAGGCTTCCATCACGATCAGCGGCCAGATCTGGCTTTTCCACGCGCTCTCGCCGCCTGCCGCCGCGACGACCCGGCCCTGGCGCATCACGATCCAGTAAGGAACGCCGCCGCCGCCCTTCTGCACGATGGGACGCAGGGATCTCAGGGCCTCCGGCCAGAACTGATCTTCGAGCGCCGTGGATAGTTTAGGCGCGATCACCTCGCGATATTCGACCCGCTCGAAGGCGAGGCTGGCCTGGAATTCCGGCTTGCGTTCGCGCCGCCAGCGGATGCAGGGCGCGCAATCCTCCGCGCCGACATAAATCACGGTGAGCTTGCCGAGCTTCTTGCCGGTCGTGAATCCGCTGCCCGGTTTCTTCCAGTCCAGCAGCGGGGAGAAGGCGAGGAGGGCCATCCAGCCGAAGAGGCCGGTGACCGCGGCGCGTCGCTTGATGTTCATGTTGGTCCGATCCCTCGTTCGGGGCTGCGACAAACTAATCGGGTCCGCGCGCCGGCAACTTATCTGAAGTCAATCGGTGCAAAACGAGGACGTCTTTACCAAAAATCAAGGTCCCGACCCGGGGCTCGCACAACAACATGACCATCGTGAACCAAGTGCGCTTGCTCGACCATAGGGTGGAGCGGCTCGCGCGACGGAGGGGCGTGAGATGACAACGACAGCCGGGGCCGGCGGAGATGGCGACCAGAATGTGCGAGTTCCATTCATGCAGCGGGTCCTCGACGACCCATTTCTGCTGCTGTTTCTCGGCGTCGTGATTCCGACCGTGCTCTACACCATGTGGGCGGTAATGGAGGTTGCCTCCATCCCGCTCGCGAAGTGACGGGAGGCGCGCATGTCCGTTACCTCTCCTGAACACCGCATCTGGTGGAAAGAGCCGATCGAGAAAGTCGAGCTGATCTGGGTGCTCGTCGCATTTGCGTGGGGCATCTTCATGTTCGTGTTCATGGTGGCCTGGCACTTCATCGGCCGCCAGAACCTGTCGAACGAAACGTATCGCATCTTGCCGAGCGTATACGAAAAGAAGACAGAGGATTTTGCGAAGAAATACAAGGTTCGCGAGGAGGACGGCATTCCCGTCGTCAAGCCGCCGGCGGGCGCGGACGTCTTCATGCTCGGCCGCACGTTCCAGTGGTGGCCGATTCTCGAACTCGAGCAGGGACAGAGCTATCGCATTCATCTCTCGTCGCTCGACCTGCAGCATGGATTGTCGCTGCAACCGACCAACATCAACATTCAGGTGCATCCTGAACTCGAGCACATCGTCACGCTGACGCCGACGGCCAGTGGCACGTTTGGCATCATCTGCAATGAATATTGCGGGCTCGGCCATCACACGATGACGGGCAAGATTTACGTGACCCAGAAGAAGGTCGCCGAAGGCGGCGCTGTTGTTACGGCCGCTGCGAAGAACGGGGAGGCGAAGTAGGCCATGACCAGCATCGATGTCGCATCGGCGGGGGCATACCCGCAAAAGGGCGAATTCAGGCAGTGCCAGTACACAGGCCTGAAGGTCGACATAGCCGCGCAGACGCTGATCAAGGCGAACGCGGTCGCGGCTGTCCTGTTCCTCGCATTCGGCGGAACGCTCGGGCTGCTGGTCGCGCTGACGCGGTGGCCAGCGGTGCATCTGCTCTCGTCGGAAGCATTCTATCTCGTGCTGACGGCGCACGGCACCGACGTCCTTGTCTTCTGGATCGTCTTCTTTGAAGTGGCGGTTCTCTATTTCGCATCCGCGGTATTGCTGAACTGCAGGTTGGCGGCGCCAAAACTCGGGTGGGTCGCCTTCGTTCTGATGGTCGTTGGCGCGATCGTCGCGAACATCGCCATCTTCCAAGGCGAATCGAGCGTGATGTTCACGTCCTATCCGCCGCTGATGGCCAAGCCGCATTTCTACCTCGGCCTGATCGTGTTCGCGGTCGGCGCGCTTCTGGCGACGGGACTGTTCTTCGCTACGCTCGTCATCGCCAAGGAAGAGAAGACCTACGAAGGCTCGCTGCCGCTGGTCACCTTCGGCGCGCTGACGGCCGCGATCATCGCGGTCTATACGCTCGCCTCCGGCGCGATCATCCTGATCCCGACCTTCCTGTGGTCGGTCGGCCTCATCGGCAACATCGATCCCCTGATGTACAAGGCGATCTGGTGGGGCTTCGGCCACTCCTCGCAGCAGATCAATGTCGCCGCGCATATCTCGATCTGGTACATGATCGGGGCGCTGCTCGTCGGCGCCAAGCCGCTCTCCGAAAAGGTGAGCCGCACGGCCTTCCTCATGTACATCCTGTTCCTGCAGCTCGCCTCGGCGCATCATCTGCTGGCGGAGCCGGGCATGAGCTCCGAATGGAAGGTGTTGAACACCAGCTACATGATGTATCTGGCGGTCATGGCCTCGATGATCCACGGACTGACGGTTCCGGGCGCGATCGAAGCCGCGCAGCGCCGCAACGGCTTCGACCACGGCGCATTCGAATGGCTGCGGAAGGCGCCCTGGGGCCATCCGGCCTTCTCCGGCATGTTCCTGTCGCTCGTCATGTTCGGCTTCCTCGGCGGCATTACCGGCGTGATCCTCGGCACCGAGCAGCTCAACGTGCTCATGCACAACACGCTCTACGTGCCCGGGCATTTCCACGCCACGGTCGTGACCGGAACGACGCTCGCCTTCATGGCCGTGACCTATCTCGTGCTGCCGCTGATCTTCCAGCGCGAGGTGATCCTGCCGGGTCTGGCGCGCTGGCAGCCCTACCTGTTCGGCCTCGGCGCGGCGGGCATCTCGGTGTTCATGATGGGCGCCGGTACGCTGGGCGTCTCGCGTCGCCACTGGGACATAGCGTTCGCCGATGCTTCCATCTCGTTCCAGCATTCGGCCGGCGCGTTCCTGATGATGGGTCTCAACGGCATCAGCGCGATCCTGGCGACGGTCGGCGGCGTCCTGTTTGTCGCAATCGTGGTCGGCACCGTCTTCTTCGGCACGAAGGTCGGTCCCGGACATAAGCTGGTCTTCCCGTTGCATTCCGGGGGCGCGCAGGCGGTGACGAAACATGGCGAGGAGCACGCGCCGAACCTGACGGGCACGGCCATGCTCGTGGCGGTGTTCTTCGTCTGCTTCGTCCTCTACTACTTCGTGAACTGGAAGTATCTCGCCGATCTCTGGCTGTTCCGCTGAGGTTGGAAAGATGGCCGCGTACCTGAAAACCGCAGCAACCCTGCTCAAACTCAGGATCGGCATCGCGATCGCCGCCAGCGCCCTCGCGGGCATGGCGGCGGCGCAAGGCGCCGCCCCCGGATGGTTCCGCACGATCGCTCTTGCCCTGGCGGTCCTCGGCGCCTCGGGGGCGGCGGGCGCCTTCAATCACTATCACGAACGCGCGTCCGACCGGCTGATGGCGCGCACGCGCGAGCGGCCCTTCGCCAGCGGCATGCTCGGCGAAAGCGCCTGGTGGCCGACAGCCTTCCTCGGGCTGCTCGTCGCTTCCCTCGCGCTCGCCTGGGCCGTCGCCGGAGGCCTCGCCGCCTTCTACGTGTTCCTCGGCGCCTTCACCTATGGCGTCGTCTATACGGTGTGGCTGAAACGCCGTTCGGTGTGGAACATCGTGGTCGGCGGCCTTGCCGGCAGCTTCGCCGTGCTTGCCGGCGCGGCGGCTGTCGACCCGTCGCCGCAGGCGACCCCCATCCTGCTCGCGCTCGTCCTGTTCCTGTGGACGCCGCCGCACTTCTGGAGCCTGGCCGCGGCCAAGAAGGACGACTACGCGCAGGCCGGCGTGCCGATGCTGCCGGTCGTCGCCAGCGACAAGGCATGGCCGCTGGCGATCCTTGGCCACACGGTCGCGCTTGTCGCGCTGTCGATCGCGCCCCTGTGGTTCGGCTTGGGCTCGCTCTATGCAATCTGCGCCGGCGTCGGCGGCGCTCTGTTCGTCTGGCGCAGCGTCGTGCTGGCCATTCGCCCGGAACGCAAGACGGCGATGGCGAATTTCGGCGCATCGCTCATTCAACTGTGCTTGCTCGTTCTCGGCGTTCTGCTCGACGCGGCGAGCGGACATTCGACATGGCCCTTCTGAAACATATTGCGCGCGGCGTCGCCCTGGCGCTGTGCCTGGCGTCGCCCGCGATGGCGCAACGGCTCGAACCCGCCGCAGTCTTCGAACGCAGCGAAGCCGCTATCGGACGAAGCGTAGGCGATTACGCGCTGACCGACTCGATCGGCGAAAAATTCAAACTGTCGGACTATCGCGGCCGTCCGCTCGTCCTCAGCCTGATCTATACGTCGTGCTCGACAGTCTGCCCGCCGACGACGCAACATCTGCGGTCGGCCATCGCCAATGCGCAGAAGACTTTCGGCGCGGATCGCTTTTCCGTCATCACGCTCGGCTTCGACGCGCGCAACGATACGCCGGCGCGCATGGCGAGCTTCAAATCGATGCAGGGCGTCGACGCCCCGAACTGGCGCTTTGCGAGCGCTGACGCCGCGACGATCGCCGCGTTGCTGCGCGACGTCGGGTTTTCCTACGGCAGCGTCGCCGGCGGCATCGATCACATCACGCAAACCACCATCATCGACTCGGACGGCAAGGTCTATCGCCAAATCTACGGCGAGGACTTTCCGCTGCAGGTGTTCATGGAGCCGCTGAAGGAATCGGTCTTCGGCCTTGCGGCCTCGTCGTTGTCGTTCAGCGCGCTTGCTGATCGAATCCGTTTCATCTGCACGGTCTACGACGCCAACGCAGGGCATTATCGCACGAGCTATGCGGTCTTCTTCGGCATCGGCGTGGGCGCTCTCTCGCTCCTGCTGAGCGGATGGGTACTGGCCAGCGCCTGGCGCAGCGCCCGTATAGCGCGCGAGGCGCGGGACGCCGCCCGCCGTGCAGAACCATCGGCGGGAGCGGTCGGGTGATCAAGCCAATTCAGGCAATTCTGCGCGGCGGCTTCGACTGGGCCGAGCGCGGGCTGGACCGTTTGGTCGGGCCGGGAGCCAATCCGCTCGCCCAGCTCGGCGCGCTCGGTTATTTCCTATTCTGGATCGTGGCGGTCAGCGGCTTCTACGTCTTCGCCGTGTTCGACACGGGCGTGACGCGCGCCTTCGATTCCGTGGAATGGATGAGCGGGCCGCAATGGTGGCACGCCGGCGTCATGCGCTCCTTCCATCGCTATGCGTCCGATCTCATGGTCGCGGTGATGCTCGTGCACCTGACGCGCGAATTCGCGCTCGACAGGTTCCGCGGCGCGCGCTGGTTCTCGTGGTTCACGGGCATTCCGCTCATCGCCTTCGTCTACGTGTGCGGCATCACGGGCTATTGGCTCGTGTGGGACAAACTCGCGCAATATGTCGCGACGACCTCGACGGAGCTTCTCGACTGGATGCCGATCTTCGGCGAGCCGATCGCGCGTAATTTCCTCGAGCCCACAAGCCTGTCCGACCGGTTCTTCACGCTGCTCGTCTTCCTGCACATCGCCGTGCCGATCGTGCTGCTGTTCGTGATGTGGATTCATATCCAGAGAATCTCGCGTCCGAAGGTCAATCCGCCGCGCCTGCTCGGCGCCATCGTGCTGATCTCCCTGCTGATCGTTTCGCTGGCCATGCCGGCGCTGAGCCAGGGTCCCGCCAATCTCGCGCAGGTGCCGAGCCCCGTGCGGCTCGATTCATGGTTCCTCGTTCTCTATCCGCTGGCCGACCGCGCGCCGGGCGCGGCATGGGCGGCGATGACGGCGATCGGGCTGCTTCTGTCGATCGCGCCGTTCCTGCCTCCGCGCCGCACGCCGGCGCCGGCCAAGGTCTTTCTCGACCATTGCAACGGTTGCGGCCGCTGCGTCGACGATTGCCCCTACGAGGCGCTGCGCCTGACGCGCCGCACCGACGGCGCGGTCTATCTGCAGGAAGCGATCGTCGACCCGAGCAAATGCGTGTCCTGCGGCATCTGCGTCGGCTCCTGCCCATCGTCCACGCCGTTCCGGCGCAGCCAGGAACTCGTCACGGGCATCGACCTGCCGGACTATCCGCTCGCGCGGATGCGCGAGGACCTGATCTCGGCCTGCAGCGCGCTGGGCGAAGGGCCGCGCATTCTGGCGATCAGTTGCGCGCATGGCGCCGGCGGAGGCTTGCGCCCCGCGCCGGGCCTCGCCGTTCTCGAATTGCCTTGCGTGGCCATGGCGCCGCCGTCGCTGATCGATTTTGCGCTGGCGCGCAATCATGCCGACGGCGTCGCCATCGTCGGCTGCAGCGAGCGCTCCTGCCACAATCGTCTCGGGGTGGAGTGGACCAAGCAGCGGATCGCGCATGAACGCGATCCCTATCTGCGCGCGCGCGTGCCACGCGAGCGGCTTGCGACGATCTGGGCGTCCTCGACCGAGGCCGGACGCATGACGCGCGAGATCGAAATGTTGCGCAAGCGCGTCGCGGCGCTGCCGCCAGACGGGCCGCCCCCCGCGCCGCCTGCGCCCGCCGAACCGCGCGAGAAGGTGCTGTCATGACGCCGTCCCGCATAGCCGGCTCGGCCGCGCTGCTCGTGCTGACCACCGGATTGTTCGCCGGCGCCGCATGGCTCTCGGCTGCGCCCGACTACCGTCAGATCTCGGCCGACGCCGCTGTCGTGAAGCTGAGCTTCTCGCATGGGTCGGACCGCTCCGCAGCCTGCCGCAAGCGCCCGCCCGAAGAGCTGGCGAAACTGCCGCCCAACCTGCGCACGCCGCTGGAATGCCCGCGCACGCGCAATCCGGTGTTCACGGAGCTCTATATCGACACGAAACTGGTTTATTCAGCTTCGCTGCCGCCGAGCGGCCTTTCATCGGACGGCCCGTCGCGCGTCTATCAGCGCTTCACCGTTCCGGCGGGCCGCCACAGCCTGTTGGCGCGCCTCCGCGACACGCCGCGCGCCGACGGATTCGACCATTCCATCGAGCGCACGGTTGACCTTGCCCCCGGGCAGAGCCTCGCCATAGACTTCCGTCCGGAACTCGGCGGCTTCATCATACGCTGAAGGAGCGCGCGCATGTTGATCGAATGGAAGGACAAGTACCGGACCGGGATCGCGGAAGTCGATCACGAGCATCAGGAGCTCGTCGCGCTCATCAACACGCTGCACGAGGAAACGAAGAAGTCGGGCAGCAGCGACGTCGAGGGGTTCTTCGGCGATCTTCTGGCGGCCATCAGTTCGCATTTTGCGCTGGAGGAACGGGCGATGCGCGAGGCGCGCTATTCCGAGCTCGGCGCGCACAAGCAGGATCACGAGCGCCTGCTCGACGATCTTCGCGATATCATGGACTCGGACGCAGGATCTGAAGCGGACGCACGGTCCGAGGCCCTGGGTTCGGCGCTCGACGCCTGGTTCAGCGTGCATTTCGCGACATTCGACGCGCGCCTGCACGCGATGCCGACGGCGCGACGCTAGAACAAATTCACGGCGAGATAGAATCGCGCTGCCGTCGTTGCGAGGAACTCAGGCGAAGTCGCCCAAGGCGCTTTCTGGCGAGGCGACGAAGCAATCCATTCCACGAGCCGGTCCTGGCGGTCGGATTGCTTCGCGGAGCCTATCATCGGGCGCGCTTCGTGCGACCCGTCGGCCCGCAATGACGACGCTGTTTCCCATCAAAGGGTGTGGGATGCCCTAGGCCGGCGCGGTTTCACGCCGCGCATCCGCCCGCAGCAGGGCGCGAATGGCGACGATGACGAACAGCGCGCCGCCGATGACGGCGAACAGTGCGCCGACGCCATGCAGATACATGCCGATCACCGCGCCGTCGACCATTTGCGCGCCGCCGGCCGGCGTCTTGCGCTGCGCGCCGTATCCGCCGGCCAGGAAAAGGCCGATGGAGGCGAACATCTGCCCGCCGCCGTAGAGCAGGACGATGATGCGGATGATGCGGTCGGACAGCGGCCGGCGCTCGAGGATCTCGAGGCCCCAGGTCAACATCAGCCCCATGCAGGTCACGCTGACCGCCGTCACCATGGCGTGATAATGGGCGGGCGTGCGCGTGTCCGAGCCCTTCATGATGATGCCCATCGCCCCTCCGACGCCGTAAAGCGCGAGCGCGACCGCCAGGGTGACGAAGGCCGGGTGACGCCACGGCCATTGCGACAGGCGACGCCTGATCAGAATGGTCGCCGCCAGCATGGTGACGAACAGAAGCGCGGGCGTGGCCAGCACGTATTGCAGCAGCCGGAAGGCCTCGTGCAGCGGCACCGAGAAGGCGTCGAAGACGACGAAGAACACGGGGCCGGCAAGTGAGGCAAGGGCGAGGATCGCGGCGCAGATCATCGCCACGCCACGGTCGCCGGCGCCTTCGCCGAGACTTGCGCGCGCGAGCATCGACCAGATGACGACGGTCATGGCGACATAGAGAAATTGCAGAATGTGCCCGCCGCCCCAGAACAGATATTCACGCGCGACGTCCATGAGGTCGGCGCGCTGGAGTTGCACGGCGGCTGCGCCGAAGCAGGCGATGGCGATGACGTAGATGAAGCCGGCAAGTCCGATGGCCGCCTCATCCGTGGAGAGTCCGGCGCGCGCGCGCGCCAGCGCGATCAGCATGCGAAGCACCGGCGCAAGAATGCCGAGCGCGAGCAGGACGAGCCCGACATCATAGGCCGGGTGCTTGATGAGCGGGATGTAGTTGGTGAGTTCCGCCGTGCCGGAATCGAGAAAGGCTGGTCCGAACAGGCAGAGGAAGGAGAGGATGACGAGCCCCTGGCCGATGGGGCCGAGCATGGCGCCGCGTGTGCGGGCGTCGGTCAGGTCGGCCGTCGTCGAGGTCGCCAGCATGGCGAACATGGCGAGGAGCCAGATCACCAGCGAGAAGATGACGTGGATGACCAGCGCCTTGCTGAAGAAGCCGAGCGGCCAGTGGGCGATGCGCTCGATGCCGGGCAGGCGCGAGGCCGCCAGCAGGATCGCAAACAGGCCGGCGATGGCCAGCGAGCCCACGCCGAGCCAGGCCCAGACGGCTAGTTCGCGGCGCGACAGGGGATAGGAGCGCAGCCGCGCAAAGGCGTCGGTCTCGTGCCGGCGGTCGCCGAGGGTGGTGGTAATCAGGGCCACGTGATCCTCCCCGCGCTGCTCGTGCGCGCGCGGACAAAATACGCCGTGGGCCCGGAAGGAAATTGACGAATGCTAACTGCGCCCGGGGCGCGCCTACATCGAAAGCGCCCCGATGCTTGCGCCGCCGCAAACCAGCAGCGTCTGGCCGGTGACGAAATCGGCCGCCTCGTCGCAGAAGAAATCGACCGCGCGCGCCACGTCGGCGGAGCGGCCGAGACGGCCGACGGGAATGGATTTGGCGAGCGCCCGGGCGCGCTCGGATTCCGGCGACATGACGCTTTCAAACATTTCCGTGTCGCCGATCGGGCCGGGCGAGACGACGTTGACGGTGACGCCGTGCGGCGCAAGCTCCAGCGCCCAGGTGCGCGCCATGCCGATCATCCCGGCCTTGGTGGCGGAATAGACGGTGCGGGTCTGCAGGCCCATCGCCGCGCGCGAGGAGATGAGCACGATGCGGCCGAAGCGCGCGGCCTTCATGCCGGGCAGGGCGGCCTGCGCCAGTTCGATCGCCGCGCCGAGGTGCAGTTGCGAGAGGGCGGCGAGGTCGTCGAGCTGCACGTCTTCCAGAGGTTTCGCGCGGATGACGCCGGCATTGTGCACGATATGGGTGACCGGCCCGCCGCGGAGGATTTCCTGCGCCGCCTGCTTCGTCGCGGCGGCGTCCATCAGGTCGACCTCGACAAAGCCCAGTTTCGCGTCGCTCCAGTCGGGCTTGCGGCGCGACAAGCACAGAACTTCATGCCCGCGCGCGATCAATTGCCGCGCGATGGCCGCGCCGATGCCGGTATTGCCGCCGGTGACGATGGAGCGGAATGTGCGGCCCATGCTGAAATCCTTTCCGCTATCCCACCGTCATTCCCGCGCAGGCGGCAATCCGGAGCCGGACGGCGATCATGCGTAGTCGGCCTCTGGATTCCCGATCACGCTTCGCGCGTCGGGAATGACAAGCCGGGTCATTCATTCGCGACCAGCGCCAGCACGCGCAGCGGGCTGCCCGACCCCTGCTTGATCTTGAGCGGCGCGGAAAAGATCACCGCGCCCTTCGGCGGCAATTGGTCGAGATTGCAGAGGCATTGCAGGCCGTATTTGCCGGCGCCGTGAATGTAATGGTGCGCGGGATGCGGCGGGTTGAAGTGGAAGGCCTGGCCGTGGTCGGTGCCGATCGTCTCCGTGCCGAAGCCGTGCACGTCGCGCGCCTCCACCAGCCATTTCATCGCTTCCGGCGAGGGGCCGGGCGTGTGCGCGCCATCCTCCCTCATGTTGGCGTAGGCGCGCGCCGGCCGCCTCGACCAGTCGGTGCGCAGCAAGACCCACGATCGCTTCGGGATTTCGCCGTGCGCCCGCTCCCACGCGAGCAGATGCTCGACCTCGAGCGTGAAGTCGGGATTTTCCGCGCATTGCGCGCTGACGTCGATGACGCAGGCCGGCGCGACGAAATTGGCGGGCGGGATCGTGTCGACGCTGGCGTCGGGCAGGTCGCGGCCGGTGATCCAGTGGATCGGGGCGTCGAAATGCGTGCCGGTGTGCTCGCTCATCGTGAAATTGTTCCAGTACCAGCCCGGTCCGCGCTCGTCGTAGCGCGAGATTTCTTCCGTGCGGAAGGGCGCGGCCTGGCCGAATTCCGGCGGCAGCACGATGACGGGAAACTCAGGCGCAAGCGTCTGCGTGAGATCGACGACGCGCACGCCGCCGCTCGCAATCGCGCCGGCGAAGGCGAGGAGATCGGCGGACGAAAAGGCGGAGCCGGCCATGTCTCACAACTCCCGTTCGAGCGTCTTGGGATCGGCAAGGAAGCGCTCGCGAATGTCCTGCGCGATATCGCCGACGAAGACGTCCTCCAGTCCGCGCTTCAGCGCATCGACGGCGGACTTCGCGAGCGCCGACGGCGCGACTTTCGGCGGCGGCAGCGGCTGGAACCATTCGGTCTCCAGCGGCCCGTGAAAGATGTTGATGAATTTGACGCCGCCCGGCCGCAACTCTGCGCGCAACGAGTGGGATGCGGAAAGGCAGGCGGCCTCGGTGGCCGAATAGGCGCCGAATTCCGGCCAGTTGGCGAGCGCGTGCACGAACAGGAAATTGACGAAGGCGGTCGCCGAATTGACGCCGTCTGCGCCGCGGAAGCGCAGCGCCGGACCGAAGGCCTGCGCCAGCCGCATCAGGCCGAAATAGCGCACGTCCATCTCCTCGCGCGCGACGACAAGGCCCTTGCGCGCCATGATCCCGCCCGGCCGCACGTGCTCGGCCGTGTTGACGACGATGTCGACGCGCCCGCCGATGTCGGCGGCGAGATCGGCGACGGATTCGGAATTGGTGAGATCGAGCGGCACGATCTCGACGTTCGGCGTATTGCGCAGCGTGTCTTCGCCCGCAAACGGCTTCCATGCGTCGGCGACGCCGACGAAGACGATCGTGCAGCCGGCTTCCGCCAGCGCCTTCGCGCAGGCCTGGCCGACGGCGGTGCGGCCGTCCGTCACCAGCGCGCGCCGGAATTTCGGGTCGCAGGTCATTTCCCGCAATTGCTTGTCGTCGGCCATGTCGGGCGTTTCCCTTGCCGGCAGCGCGAAAGCCGCCGCCTGTCCGCTGCGATCCAGCTTCAGGCTCATCGCGACGCGATCGCCCTCGGCGAGATCGCCATGCACATGCGCGACGACGGAAGGGCCGCAATCGAGTTGCACCGTGCCGACGCGCCACGGCATCCGCTCGCGGTAATAGGCGTCGGTCGAGGTGCGGATGGTGGTGACCGCCAGCAGGACGCCGCCATCGGGCGCGTCGCAGAAGGGCGGCGCCGGCGCGAAGCACGCCGGGCAGGCGTCGCGCGGCGGATAGATGGTCTTCGCGCAATCCGGGCAGACCTGCAGCATGAAGCGTCCCTGCGCGGCCGCCGTCGCCAGCCCGAGGGCGGTGCGGCTGCGCGCGCCGGGCGGCGACAGCGGCAGGCGCGTGCGCTTCAGCGGATCCTTGCGCTTCGGCCTGACGAGCGGTTCGGTCATGCGGCCCTCGCGAGCAGGGCGGCGGCGCTGGCGAGGCCGCGGTCGTAATTGATCATGCCGAAGCCGGAGACGAGCGCAACTTCCGCGTCCTTCACCTGATTGGCGCCCGCGATTCCGCACAATTGCCGCATCGCCTCGACAAGGCCGAGATAGCCGCCCGCCGCGCCCGCCTGACCGACCGACAATTGCCCGCCGGATGTATTGTGCGGGAAGTCGCCGCGAAAGGTGAGGTCGCGCGCGCGGACGAAGGTCGCCGCCTCGCCCTTGGGACAGAAGCCGAGGTCCTCGATCTGCATGAGCGAGATGACCGGATAGTCGTCGTAGGTCTGCAGGAGATCGACGTCGGCGGGCTTCACGTCGGCCAGGCCGTAGAGGTCGTCGAGATCTACCACCCAGCCGCCGCGATATTGAATCGGATCGTCCATGAAGGCGTTGTGGCGCTCGATGGTCGAGAGAATGCGCACGAAGGGCAGCCCGAGGTCGCGGGCGCGCTCTTCCGTGCAGACGAGAAAGGCTTCCGCGCCGGCGCAGGGCATGACGCAATCGAAGAGATGGATGGGATCGGAAATCGGCCGCGCATCCATATATTCCTGGAGCGTCAGCTTCTTCTTCATAAGCGCATGGGGAAAGGCCAGCGCATTGTCGCGCTGCGCGACGCAGATGCGGCCGAAATCCTCACGCGTCGCGCCGAAGCGGTTCATGTAGTCGCGTGTGATGAGCGCGAAGGAGGCGTTCGGACCGCCGGAGCCGTAAGGGTAGACGGCGTCCTGCGCGAAACGCGAGAAGGTCGAGAGCGTGCGGCGGAAGGAATCGACGTGATTGGCGTCCGCCGCCACGCAGGCGACCATGTCCGCATCGCCCGCCTGCACCGCGCGCGCGGCGCGACGGAGCCCCACGACGCCGCTCGCGCCGCCGAGCGGCACGTGATCGAGAAAGCGCGGGCTCAGGCCGAAATGCTGTGTGAGGCCGATCGCCGTATCCGGGCCGACGGTGAAGGAGGAGACGGAAAAGCCGTCGATGTCGGCTGGCTTCAGATGCGCTTGCTCGCTCAGCGCACGCAGGGCGCGGCCGATCCACCAATGCGCGCCATGAATGGAAAAGCGCTCGTAGGGAATGGTGACAGGCAGGGCGGCGACGACGCCCTTGTAGGACTGGCGCCGTCTCATGCGCCGCGTCTCTTGAGGGCGCGCGTATCGTGGCAGGCGCCCGCGTCCATGCGATCCTGCGCCAGTTGCCTCAATGCGGCGCGCTGGATCTTCTGCGTGCCGGTGAGCGGGATCGACGGCACGAAGGCGACCCAGCCCGGCGCCTTGTAGTAAGCGAGGCGCGACAGGCAGAATTCCGCGACTTCCTGCGCAAGCGCCGCGTCGTCGGGCGGCTTCGGATCGTTGAGCACGATCAGCGCCAGAACCTCGTCGCCGCGCACGGCGTCGGGCGTGGCGACGCAGGCGACCTGCCTGATCGCGGGATGACGCTGCAGAACGCTTTCCACCTCCACCGCGCTGATGTTCTCGCCGGAGCGGCGGATGACGTTCTTGCGGCGGTCGACGAAATGGAACGAGCCGTCGGCGGCGCGGCGCACGACGTCGCCGGTATGGAACCAGCCGCCTTCCCAGGCTTCCGCGGTCGCCTCGGGGTCCTTCAGATATTCGCGGAAGAAGCCGAAGCGCGGGTTGGCGCCGGCGCGCCGCACCAGCAATTCGCCGGGCGTATCGACGGCAGCCTCGGACCCGTCCTCCAGCACGACGCGCGCCTCGACATCGGGCGTCGCGCGGCCGAAGCAGTTCGTGCCGATATGGCGCGGCTCCTCATGCGCCGAAATGACCGCGCCGGAGCCCGTCTCCGTCATCGCCCAGGCTTCGACCAGCGGAAAGCCGAAGCGCTGTTCGAACGGGCCGTGCAAGGCGCGGTCGACGCCCGCGCCGAAGCCGAAGCGGATATGTTCCATCCTGTCCGAGGGCTGTTCGGGGGCGGCCATCAGCATCGCCGGCATGACGCCGAGATAATGCAGCATCGTGGCGCGGCTCTCGCGCACGGAGCTCCACCAGCTCTTCGGATGAAAGCGGTCCACGAAAGTCAGGCATCCTCCCACGCTCAACATGCCCGCGGTCGAGCAGGCCATGGCGTTCATGTGGAACAGCGGCAGCGGCGTGATCATGCGCTCGCAATTCTGGCGCAGGGCGATCATGCCGCCGGTTTGCGCGTACCAGTCGCCGCAGACGTGAAAATATTCGTTCGCCAGCACGCAGCCCTTCGGCCGGCCCGTCGTGCCCGACGTGTAGAGCAGCGCGCATTCGGCGTCGGATGCCGGCTGCGTGGGTTGCGCCTTTGTTGCGAGGGGGGGCAGCTGGCCGTCGACGTCGATCAGCTGCAGCGCCCGGCCGACTGCTTTTGCCGCGTCTTCCATGTCCTTGCGGCGCGAGGGGATGACGACGGCGGCGCACATGTCCGAATGCGCGATCATGTATTCGATCTCGGCGGCGCGCAGGTCGGGATTGATCGGCACGATGGAGACGCCGAGGCGATTGAGCGCGAACCAGTGCCAGAAGAAGGCCGGTCGGTTCTCGACGAGAACGCCGACGCGCAGGCCGGCGCCGAAGCCGGCGTTTTCGTAGGCGCGCGACAGCGCCAGCGTGCGCGCGAGCGCTTCCGCATAGCTTATTTCGCCGGGCTCGATCCCGTAGACGCCGGCGGTTTCCGCCAGGACGCAGAGAAATGCGCCCTGCGGATTGCGCGCGGCGGCTCTGGCGAAGAGATCGAAGACGGACCCTTTCTCCATCTGCTCACATGAACAGCTGGATATTGCCGAAGGCGGCGTCGCAATTGACGAGGTCGACGCGCTTCAGCTTGATGCGCAGCTTGCCGTCTTCGACGGCCAGATGATGCGTCGCCCAGGCGGCGTAGAGCGTCTGTTCGTCCATGCGCGTCTCGACGTAATGCATGGACGTCCAGGTGACGTAGGAATTGTTCGCCTCGTCGCGGCTTTCCACATGCGGCATCTGCAACACGTGGTGACTGCGGCTCTTCGGCTTCTGGCTGAAGGTGCGCTCGCCCTTCAGGCGCTCGACGCGCACGCCAAGCAGCAGCTTGTCTTCGTACAGGAGCGAGCAGACGAGCTTGGGATCTGTCTGCCCCCATTCGAGCGGCATCCAGTAATAGCCGTCATCGGCAAAAAGCGTCAGCCAGTCCGGAAAGCGCTGCTGGTCGAGCATTCGCGCCTCGCGCAGCACGAAGTCGATGAGTTCCTGGTCGGTCGGCGCGGCGCCGGCGATTTTCGGGTCGTTCCTGTTCATGGCGCCCCTCCTCACATGTCCAGCGTCATGAAATGCGCCCAGGCGCGATAGGTATTGCGCATCACCCATTCGTTCGTGCCGTTGGTGACGACATTCTTCTGGTTGAGTTCCGCGGGCTCGTAGAGCCGGTGCATGTTCACCCATTCGTTGCCGTTGGCGTGCAGGCCTTCCTGCGCGCGCTCGTACATTTCGAGATCGTCGTGGCCGACGACCGATGTCGGCGCATTGATGAGCCGGTTGTACATCAGCGTGCGCTCGAGCAGCAGGTCGGGCGCGTCGACAAGGCGGAAGGTCCAGGATTCGACCAGCGTCCTGTTGGCGGAAATCGGCTTGAACAGGCGCAGGAGCTGGATCGGCCCCTTGATCATGATGTTGGGGAAATAGACCGTGTTGTGGCGCGCCTCGCCGAGAATGGCGTGCGCGCGCTCCTCGCCATAGGCGTTCTTCATCTGGTCCCAATAGCCGGGAATGGCCGAATAGTCGGAATGAATCGAGCGATGCACGCCGGTATGGCCGTGGCCGTTCTCCCAGACGCGAATGCCCATCTTCTCGAAGTCCTCGTAGGGGCTCATGAAGGGCACGAAAATTTCGACGGCCATCGGCTTGGGCGTGCCTTCCGGCGCCTTCTGCCACATGGCCTTGGCCGTGCCGGCGGAGGATTCGTGCGCAACCATCGGGTGGCATGTGTCGGTCTGGTTGTCGACCAGCATCTTCCAGTTGCAATTGTGCATGTAACGCAGCACGCCGCCGGCGACCTGGAGCCTTCCGGCGGGCGAGCGGTCGATCATATTGTCGAAGCTCGACAGGCTGTCGCCGAAGAATTCCTCGAAGCCCGGCCCCTTGTCGTTCAGCCGTGCGAAGACGAAGCCGCGATAATTGTGCACGTTGGCGACGCGCGTCATGCCGTGCGCCGCGGGCGAGCCCTCGAAGCCCGTATTGTCGTAGCCCTTCATCTGCGGAATGCTGAGCAGCGAGCCATCCGTGCGGAAACGCCAGGCATGATAGGGACAGCGAAAAACCTTCCCGGTATTGCCGCAGGTTTCGCCGGCGACCTTGACGCCCTTGTGCGGACAACGGTTCAGCAGAACCTTCACCTCGCCATCGGTGTGGCGCACCATGACGACCGGCTGCGAGCCGACGGTCGTCGTATAGAAATCGCCTTCGTTCGGAACCTGGCTGTCATGCCCGACATAGACCCAGGTGTTGGCGAAGAGATGGTCCATCTCGAGCTGGAACAATTCCTCGTCGATGAAGACGTCACGATGCACTTCCGCCTCGCGCACGAGCTTGCGAATTTTGTCGGCGTCGCCGGCATAAAGGGACATGCTCGACCTCCTTGCGGGACCAGACGGCGCAATCAATCACGCGGGGCGCGCGCTGCGCGACAAAACCAGCCCGACGCAATTAGTTTAATTATCAAACGATCTCTGTCAACGAAATCACGCGGGGTTCTTTTGTCGTGCCGTACAAACGAACGGAAGATGGCCAAATCGGTGGAAACAAACGCGCCTTCGACAGGGCGCGCGGGGAACCTGCAGCAATATTTTATGATTGAAGGAGTAGGCGCTCCCGCATACTTCGCGCGGGGCGCGGCCGACATTGCGGTGCGGTAGAGGCGCCTCTCCCGCAAAATGGACAATCTGACGATCCCGGGCCGAGGAACAGCGGGTCATGCGGCCTTTTCTTCGCAGATGCGAACATCTGGAAGTTTGGGTCTGAAGCAAATGGGGCGCTGCGGTTTCCTTGAGGGACTGGAAGGCGCGACGCGCGCCGTCGCGCGCAAATCCCCGCCATCGCGCGCGCAAGTCGGGTCGCCGGAAGAACATGCAGAACGTGCGAAGCCGTGTTGACGCTTCACGGGCAATCGTTTTAGGCTTGATGTAATTTCGTCGAACCGCCGGAACCGCGCGTCATGATCCTCAGTCGCAGCGCACAGACCAAATTCCCGCGGCCCCGCGCATTTCTATCGTCGCGCGCGCCATTCAGACTATGATGACCTACGCAGCCCTCGCCCGAGACAAGCGGGCGATAGCGCCAAATTGCGAGCGCCCGACGCTCGTCGAAGAATGAAGGAGGGAAGGATGCACAGACTTGCCGCAGTCGCCATCTCCGCGCTGCTGATCGCCGCGCCGGCGCAGGCCGAAATCAAGCTCGGATTCGTCACGGCCCTCAGCGGTCCCGCCGCCGCGCTCGGCATTCCCTACGCCAACGGCATGAAGGCCGCGCAGAAATACCGCGGCAAGATCGGCGCAGAGACCGTTACGCTGATCCAGCTCGACGACGGCTCCGACCCGTCCGCGGCCACGCGCAATGCGCGCAAGCTGGTGGAGGAAGACAAGGTCGACTTTCTCATCGGCACGGCGACCGCGCCCGCCACTATCGCCATGACCACGGTCGCCAACGAACTCGGCGTGCCGATGATCGCGGTGTCGCCGGTAAAGATCGAATCCGAGGATCCGGCCAAGCAATGGACGATCGCCGTGCCGCAGCCGCCGATGCTGATGGCCAAGGTCGTCGCCGACCGCATGAAGCGCGACAAGGTGAAAAATGTCGGTTACATCGGCTTTTCCGACGCCTGGGGCGATCTGGTCTATGCCGGCGGCAAGGCGGCGGAAGAGCGCGGCGACATCAAGCTGCTCACCAACGAGCGCTATGCGCGCACGGATACGTCCGTCACCGCGCAGATCCTGCGCGTGCTGGCGACAAAGCCCGACGGCGTCTTGATCGGCGGCTCGTCGACGCAGGCGGCGTTGCCGCTGCTCGCGCTGTCCGAGCGCGGGTTCAAGGGGCCGACCTACGGGCTCGCCTCGCTCATCAATCCGGATTTCGTGCGCGTCGGCGGCAAGGCGGCCGAAGGCGTGCAGGTGTCGGCCGGTCCGGTGATCGTGTCCGAGCAATTGCCCGACGGGCATTTCTCCAAGAAGCTCTCGGCCGATTTCCGCAAGGCCTACAAGGAAGCCAACGATTCCGAATCGCGCGACGGCTTCTCCGCCTATTCCTTCGACGCCTATCTGGTCTTTGCGGCGGCGGCCGAGCGCGCGCTCGGCAAGGCCAAGCCCGGCTCGCCGGAATTCCGCAAGGCGTTGCGAGACGAGATGCTCAACACGAAAGAGCTTGCAGGCGTTCATGGCGTCTACAATTTCAAGCCGGGCCAGGGCTATGGCGTTGACGACCGTTCGCTCGTCATCGTGCAATTGAAGGACGGCAAGTGGATCTACACGCCTTAAGGCGAGCATGAAGATGGACAGGCGGGATCGCCGCGCATGAGCTTCGATATTGCGGCGATCCTGGCTGTCGACGGCATTGCGAGCGGCGCGATCTATGCGCTCGTGGCGATCGGAACGGTGCTGTTGTTCTCCGTCACGCGCGTCATGTTCGTGCCGTTCGGCGATCTCGCCGCCTTCACCGCGCTGACGCTCGCCGCGCTCGACGACGGACAGGCGCCGGGCACGATCAAGCTCGTCATCGTTCTCGCATTGCTGGCCTTCGCCATGGAAGCCGTCGCCCTCGTGCGCGCGGGCAGGGCGGCGGCCTTGCCGCGCGCCGCGCTTTTCTATCTGGCCGTCCCTATCGCCATCGCGCTCGCCGTGCGCGTTCTCGCGCCGATGACGCCGCCGCTGCCGGTGCGCCTCGTCATGGCGCTGGCGCTGATCGTTCCCGTCGCGCCGTTGCTCGATCGTATCGTCTTCCGGCCAGTGGCCGATGCGCCTGTGCTGGTCCTGCTGATCATCGCAGTCGCGCTGCACTTCGCGCTTTCCGGCCTCGGCCTTCTCTTCTTCGGGCCGGAGGGGGTGCGCACGCAGCCGCTGACCTCTTGGTCGACGGAAATCCTGGGCGCCATGGTGTCGGGACAGACGGTCTGCATCGTCATTGCGGCGATCGCGCTCAGCGCGCTGCTCTACGTGTGCTTCGAGTTCACGCTGACCGGCAAGGCGCTGCGCGCGACGTCGTCCAACCGCACCGGCGCGCGGCTGATGGGCGTGCGGCCGGCGCGCGCGGGAGCTGTCGCCTATGTGCTGGGCTCGGTGCTCGCAGGCGTTTCGGGCCTTCTGATCGCGCCGGTCAACACGATCTTCTACGATTCCGGTTTTCTCATCGGGCTCAAGGCCTTCGTCGGCGCGATCATCGGCGGACTGCACTCCTATCCCGGCGCTGCGATCGGCGCGGTCATCGTCGGCCTGCTCGAAAGCTTTTCGTCTTTCGCGTCGAGCTCGCTCAAGGATGTGATCGTCTTTTCAGTTCTCGTGCCGATCCTCGTCTGGCGCTCATTCGTCTCCCTCCATGTCGAGGAGGAGGACGAGGAATGAGCCGCCATGCCTTGCCCGCCGCTGTCATCGTCGCGCTGCTCGCGCTTCTCGCGGCGCCGTTCGTCTTCTCGTCCTTCACCGTCAGCCTGCTCAACTATATCGGCGTCTATGCGCTGGTCGCGATCGGCCTCGCGCTGCTGACCGGCGTTGCGGGCATCGTTTCCTTCGGCCAGGCGGCCTTCGTCGGCGTCGCCGCCTATGCGACGGCGTGGCTGAGCGCGATCAATGGCTATTCGCCGTGGCTTGGCCTCATTCTGGCAATCGTCGTGACCTGCATGGTCGCGGCCGCGCTCGGCGCAGCGACGCTGCGGCTCGAGGGTCATTTCCTCTCCCTCAGCACGCTCGCCTGGGGGCTCGCCATCGGATTCCTGTTCGGCAATATCGAGGGCCTCGGCAATTTCAGCGGCATCTCCAATATTCCGCCCGTCAGGATCGGACCGCGCGCCCTGATGCAGAGTTGGGAGATCTATTATCTGATTTGGGCCTTCGTCGGTCTCTCGCTTGTTCTGATGTACAACCTTCTGGATTCGCGCTGGGGCCGCGCCATCCGCGCGTTGCGCGGCGGCAATGTGCTGGTGGAAAGCCTCGGCGTCGACGCCTTCCGGACCAAGCTCGCGGCCTTCGTCATCGCCGCCTTTCTCGCGGCGCTCTCCGGCTGGCTTTACGCGCATATGAGCCGCTTCATTTCTCCTGCGAGTTTCGACGCCGCCATGGGCATCGAATATCTGATGATGGCGATGATCGGCGGGCAGGGCAGCCTGATCGGCGGCGTCGTCGGGGCGTCGATCATCACGCTGCTGAAGAACGCCATTCAGGACTATCTGCCGCTGATCTCTCCCAATGCCGCCGGCCAGCTCGAAGTCGTCGCCTTCTCCGCCATCTTCATCATCTTCTTGCAGCGCGCGCGGCGCGGCGTCGTGCCCTATCTCGCCGATCTCCTGCCGAAGGCGGCGCCCGAGCGACCGAAGGCGGCAGCCTCCCTGCCGGAGCGCGCGCAGCCTGCAGCGGGGACGCCGTTGCTGAAAGTCGATCAGGCCGTACGGCGCTTCGGCGGTCTCATCGCCGTCAATGCGGTTTCCTTCGAGGTGCGCTCGGGCGAGATTGTCGGCCTGATCGGTCCGAACGGCGCCGGCAAGAGCACCATGTTCAATCTGTGCACGGGCGCGCTGGCGCTCGACGGCGGCGCGATCGAATTCGCGGGCCTGCCGATCCACAGATTGCCGCAACGCGCGATCGCGCGGGCGGGCGTCGCGCGCACCTTCCAGCATGTCAAGTTGCGGCCGCGCATGAACGTGCTGGACAATGTGCTGCTCGGCGCACATGCGCGGCTCGCCTCCGGCATTCTGCATGGCATGCTGCGGCTCGACCGCGCCGAAGAATCGCGCGCGCGCGCCGAAGCGATGCGGCAGCTCGAGCGCACGGGTCTTGCGGACCACGCCTTCGATGCCGCCGGCGCCCTTCCTCTCGGCAAGCAGCGTCTCGTCGAGATCGCGCGTGCGCTCGCGGCCAATCCGGCCCTGCTCGTGCTCGACGAGCCGGCGGCGGGCCTCAGGCGCAACGAGAAGATGGAGCTTGCCGCGCTGCTGCGTGAGCTGCGCGCCGACAAGCTGACCATCCTGCTGGTCGAGCACGACATGGAATTCGTCATGTCGCTGGTCGACCGCATCGTCGTCATGGATTTCGGCTCCAAGATCAGCGAGGGCCTGCCAGCGGAAGTGCGGGCCGATCCGCGCGTGCAGGAAGCCTATCTCGGAGGCGTCGCATGACGGCGCTGCTCGCGCTCGACAATATCAGCGTCTCCTACGGTCGCATCCAGGCGGTGCGCGATGTGTCCGTCTCGATCGAGCCTGGCCAGATCGTCACCATCATCGGCCCGAACGGCGCCGGCAAGACGACGCTGATGCAGGCGGCGATGGGCCTGTTGCCGTCGAGCGGCGCGATGCGCTTCGATGGCCGGGACCTCGGCGGCGTCGACGTCGAGGCGCGCGTCGAGAGCGGCATGTGCCTCGTGCCGGAGCGGCGCGAATTGTTCCACGACATGAACGTCGAGGATAATCTCACGCTCGGCGCTTACTCGCGTCGCGCATCGGCAGATATCGGCGGCGATCTCGACGAAGTCTTCGAGCGCTTTCCGCGCCTGCGCGAACGACGCAAGCAACTGGCCGGCACATTGTCCGGCGGCGAGCGGCAGATGCTGGCGCTCGGCCGCGCCTTGATGGCCAAGCCGCGCCTGCTGCTGCTGGACGAGCCGAGCCTCGGACTCGCGCCGCTGATCGTGCGCGAAATCTTCCGCACCATCGCCTCGCTGCGCAGCCTCGGCATTTCCATTCTCCTGGTCGAGCAGAACGCGCGCGCCGCGCTGGAGACGGCCGACTACGGCTACGTGCTGGAGACCGGCCAGGTGACGCAGCAGGGCAAGGCGGCCGATCTCATCGGCGATCCCAAGCTGATCGCCGCCTATCTCGGCGGCCATTGAAGTCCACAGCCGCAACCGGGCTCTGGATCGCCACGTCGCTACAGGTGAAACCGCGTTGCGGGTTCACCGGCGCTCGACGCGGTGACGGCAAGACCATTCAACGACGCGAAGAACAGCTCTAAAGCACCGGCTTGCGCGCCAGCCCGAGGCGGCGCAGCGATTCGGCGAAAGCCGCGAGCCGCTTCTCGCGATAGGCGTCGACGTCGACGCCGTCGTAATTGAGAAAGCCTTGCCGCGTCTTCAGGCCGATGCGGCCTTCCGCCATGTTGCGTTCGATGATGTCAGGCGCCGCGTAGCGATCATGGCCCAGCGCCTCCGTCAAGTAGCGGCTGGTGTGATAGAGAATATCGCCGCCGCCCCAGTCGATGAATTCGAGCAGGCCGAGAATGGCGAAGCGGAAGCCGAAGCCGTGGGTGATCGCCTTGTCGATGTCCTCGGCGCTCGCGACGCCTTCCTCCACCATGCGCGCGGCCTCGTTCATCGCCATGCCCTGGATGCGCGGCACGATATAGCCGGGCGTCGCGGCGCAGACGACGGGCGCCTTGCCGATGCCCTCCAGCATCGCCTTGATCGCCGCTGTCGTCTCGGGCCGGGTCCTGGCGCCGGGCGACAATTCGACCAGCGGCACGAGAAAGGCCGGGTTGAGCCAGTGCGCGTTGAGGAACCGGCCGGGATCGACAACGGCGTCGGCCATGTCGTCGACGAGAATGGTCGACGTGGTGGAGGCGATGATCGTGTCTGCGCCCGCGAGCCGCGAGGCGTGCGCCAGCGCCGCACGCTTGAGATCGAGCATTTCCGGCAGCGCCTCGAAAATATAGTCGGCGTCGCCGAAAGCCTCCGCCGCTTCCGTTGCCGGAACCATGCGGACGCGCCGCATAAGCCTCGGCGCGTCGCTGGCCTCCATCAGTCCGATACGCGCGAGCGCGCCGAATGTATTCTCGATCTCGGAAAGGGCGTCCTGCGCGAGCTTGTCGAAGTCGGCTTGCGGCCGCTCCTTGAAATCGACGACCGCGACCTCGTGGCCGGCATAGGCGAACACGACGGCGACGCCGCGTCCCATGCGGCCGGCGCCGAGGCTTGCGACGCGCATCAGGCGAAGCCTTTCGCAAGGAAGGAAAGCAGTTCGTCCTTGCCGAGCGCGTCGATGCCGAGGGTCTGGCGCGTGCGGCCGGTCCGCATGAAATCCTCGCCCGTTATCGCCGAGCCGATGGACATGAAGGATCGCGCGAGCGGCGTCGGCACGCCGGCGAGCTCGGCCATGGAGATGAGGAACGACAGGCCGATGCGCGTGTCCTCCAGCATGTAGCGGTGTTTCGTCAGGACGATACGCTCGCGCCAGTCGCCGGAATCGGTCAGCGTGTCGTGCGCCTCGGCCTCGTACATCCAGGCGCGTTTGGCGTAATGATCGGCAAGCGGAAAATGTGGCGGCCCGTAGCCGAAGGCTTCGCGCAGCGTCATGCGTTCGGCGTCGAGCAGATCGGTCACGCGACGGATCGCGGGTTGCGTGCCCTCCTTGTGAATGTCCCAGCGGTCGAAATGTTCGAGCGGGCCGGCGTTCATCACGATCAGCGGCGGGTGGATGACCGGGCCGGCGTTCATCAGCGCGCCGGAGAGAATGTCGCCGCAATCCTCGATCGCCTTGGGAAAGGCGCGGCCGATGACGTCGAGCGCGTGCATCTTGTGCGTCAGCGGAAACACGCCGGTCGGCAGGCGCACGCCGCGCCCGGAAATGCGGACCTCGTACGGCCCCTGCTTGCGGGCCAGCCACGGCAGCGTGCCGGTCTCCGCGAAGCTGACATCCTTCGCGCGTCCCACGTCATGCGCGGCTTTCGCGAAAATATAGGAACCAAAAGTGCCTGGCGGCAGATAGACAACCTGGCCGGGCTCGAGCAGCGGCGCGACGCGGCGCGCAAGATCCTCCTGCGCGAAGGCGGGCGTCGGGCAAAGGATGAGTTCGGCGCCGCGCACAGCGGCGGCGAGATCGCCCGTGACATGCGAAATGGGGACGACGCGGCGCCCCTTGCCGTCTATGAGCGTGATCGTCGCGCCGGCAGCCAGATGCGCATCGACATCCGACCGGTCGCGCCTGACGAGCGCGACTTCGTGGCCCGCGAGCGCGAAATCGGCAGCCGCCGCGAAGGATCCGTTGCCGCCGCCGAGTACCGCAATCTTCATCGTCGCTCTCCGCTGGCCGCAGGGTCTTGGCGAAGCGATTATTTTTGACCTGAAACATCGTGTCAACACGAGACGTGGGCGCGAGCGCCCGCATTTGTCTGGCCGTAGACGCGAGCAGCCACAAAGACGGGCGGAACAAGAGATATGGACATTCTAGGTCTGCGATAAATCGACTTGACGCCTCGCCGGACCTAGCGCCATCTATGGCGGAAGAACGCGCCCGGCGGAGGCGGCGCTGCGAGCCCGAGCATGGACGACAGAACCGACCTTTCCGAAGAGCGCCAGGACGAAGTCAGTTCGGACATACAGCTCGACCTGCGCACCTGGCTGAAGCTCCTGACCTGCACGACGCTGATCAGCGGCGAGCTGCGTCGCCAGTTGCGCGAGCAGTTCGATTTCACGCTGCCGCGCTTCGACATGCTGGCGCAGCTCGACCGCGAGCCCGGCGGCCTCGTGCTCACGGAATTGTCGAAACGTTTGATGGTGTCGCCCGGCAATGTCACGCCGATCATGAACCGGCTGCTCGAAGAGGGCTACATCACGCGCGCGACATCGAGCCTCGACCGGCGCGTGCAGATCGTATGCCTGACGGCCGAGGGCCGCAAGAAATTCCGCCGCATGGCCAAGAAGCATGGCCAATGGGTCAATTCCCTGATGGGCGGTCTCGAAGTCGAGGAACGCCGCGCCCTGAGCGGCCTGCTCGACCGGCTGAAAGGCGCCTTGCGCGACAGCGGCGTCGGCGCCGCGTCGTAGCGCGCCTCACGAGTCCTGCGCAGCCACATTGTCGATCATGCGCGAAAGGACGCGCGCGCAGAGATCGATGTCTTCGCGCGCAATGCCTTCGGTGAGGCGGTCGGCGCGCTGCGCCACCTTGGGCCAGACTTTCCTGAGCAGGGCCAGGCCCTCCCTGGTCAACGCCACCTCGCGGCGGCGCTGGTCCTGCGCGCCGTTGCGGCGCGTGACCAGCCCTGTCGCCAGCATCTGGTCGACCGTGCGGCTGGCGCTGGACTGCTCGACGACGGCGAGCACGGAAATCTCGTTGACGGTCAGTGTTTCGTAGATGTGCAGCACGGACAGCGTGCGCAGGGCGGCGTTGCTCAGCCCCATCGTCGTCAGGAACCTGTTCTGGTCGGCGCTGATGCGATAGGAGAGCCGGTTCACCAGGTAGGGAAGATAGGCGCGCAATTCTTCCGGCGTCGCCGGCGGCGGTCGCCCGGGCGAGGGCGTCGTCCGTCGTGTCCTGCGCGCCGCGATCGTCGCGGTCATGCGAAAGACTCGATGGTCTTGATCGCGCCGTCGAGCTGCGCGCCGGAGGCGTCGCGGATCGCGGCTTCCCGCAGGCGGCGCGCCCAGGCGGCGGCGTCGTCGCGCGCCTCCAGCTTGCGGATCGCGGCCAGCACGCGATCGTATTTCGACAGGCCGCGCGCATGCGTGTCGGAATAGCCCTTGATGAGGCGGCGGCAGTTCAGCACCTCGACTCCGAGATCGTAATTGCGCGCGACCGTCTCGACCGCGCGCGCGATCCAGGCGTCGCGATGGGCGACCTCGATGGCATGGCGATGCGAGGCGCGGCGGCGCGGCTTCAGGCCGGCGATGGCGTAGAGCGCCGCAAATCCGAAAACGGAATAGGTCCTGATCCGTCGTCCCCTGTTCACGCGGGCGTCGATCCAGTCGCGCAGGGCGGGGCGCGCGTTGACCCAGTCGGCCCAGGCCTTCGGCGCCATGCCGATCAATTCCTCCGCGCGCGGATGGAAATATTCGGTCGTCTGGAGAACCTGGCCGTCCTTGAGCCCGATCTCGCGTTCCACGCGCGTGCGGCGCGTGGCGCGCGTCTTGAGGTCGGCGACGCGGATCACGTCGTCATAGGCCATGGCGTTGGCGAGATATTTCGCCGCGGTCATGGTGAAAACAAAGTCGCGCGCGCCGCCGCCGGCAGCCTCGTCCGCTTCGCGCAGGCGCACGAGCAGGTCCAGATATTCCTCGCCGTAGACCGCGTCCTGAAAATCGACGACCTTGGCGACGCCGCGCCGCGCCATGTCGCGCGCCGGCGCCGGGATGTCGCGGTCGATGCGATCGGCGAGCCGCGCGGCGAGCATGGGCAAGGCCGGCGCCGTCTCGTCCTGCTTATCCTCGCGCGGCGGCGTGGGCTGCGTGGCGCGCTCGAACGCGGCGTCGAAGGCGGCGAGACTCGCGTTGCGACCCTTGCCTTCTTCGCGCAACAGAGCGCGAAACGTCTCGACGGGGTAGGGCAGCGCGCCGGACGCGGCGAGCGCGCCGAACATGGCGGCGGAAATCATGCTGCCGTGGCGAAGCGCCAGCGCATTCATGTCGAAGACGATCTCGCGCCTGGCGACGACGCCGATTGCCCGAGACACGGCGCCGGAATCGGCGATGGCCTCGCCCGGCGCGATCTTCTCGACGACGGCGAAGGCGCGATGATCGGAAGCGATCAGCGTCGTCTTTTCGGGCGTGACGAGGCCGCGCAGGATGGAACGACCGGCCTCCATGAATTCGGCGGCCATGACGACGTCGACGTCGCCCGGCGTCGGCATGAGCGAGAGGACCGGATTCAGGCCGTCCTGCGGCGGCATACATTCGATGTAGTAGAGGGTCGCGCCCGTGCGTTGTGCGACGCCCGGCACGGAAGTGGATTGCGCGACCCACCCCTGGCCTTCGGCGAGCCGCACGATCCAGTCGGCGAGCACGCCGCCGCCCTGGCCGCCCATGGCGAGAATGGCGAAGGAGATCGGTCGTTCGGTGGCGGGGCCGGCCGGCGCCAGCGGCAGGCGCACAGTCTCGTCTTTCATGCGGCGGCTCCCGCGCGTTCGCGGCGCGCCTGCAGCCAGCCGATGAACTTCATCGTCATGCGCTGGCGCCATGTGTCGAAGGCGTTGGGATTGTGCACGACGTCGGCGCGGAAGAAGGACGGGCAAAGGACCGCCGCGTCGGCGACTTCGCCGCAATTGCCGCAACCGACGCAGGAATTGTCGATAGCGGCCACGGGATCGTCGCGCAGGGGGTCGTCGAGGTTCTTCACGGACAGCGACGGGCAGCCCGACAGCCTCATGCAGGCGTGATCGCCGGTGCAGACATCTTCGTCGACGCCGAAGCGCTCCTTCACGACGCGCGCCCCGCTGCGTATCGCGCCGTCGATCTGCGGGCGCACGCGGCGCTGCTTGTTCAACATGCACTCGGACGAGGCGACAATGATCTTCGGCCCTTCCTCCGTCGTCGTCAGCGCCTCCTTCAGCGTGTCGCGCAGGCGGCCGACGTCGTAGGTGCGGTCGAGCTGGCGCACCCATTTCGCGCCGATGCCCTTCACTGCCTTGATGATCGAATTGTTGGTCGTGCGCCGCGGATTTTTCGCGCGCGAGGAGGGAATGTCCTGTCCGCCCGTGGCGGAGGTGTAGAAATTGTCGATGATGAGAAAGACGCCGTCGTGCTTGTTGAAGACGGCGTTGCCGATGCCGCTGGTCAGGCCGTTGTGCCAGAAGCCGCCGTCGCCCATCACGGCGATGGAGCGCTTGCCCGCCTTGACGTTGAAGGCCGAGGCCGACGCGGGCCCGAGGCCGAAGCCCATGGTGGTCGCGCCGATATTGAAGGGCGGCAGGATCGAGAACAGATGGCAGCCGATGTCGGCGGAGACGTGGTGGAGCCCCAGCTCCTGCTCGACCAGTTTCATCGCGGCGAACACCGGCCGTTCGGGGCAGCCGGTGCACAGGCCCGGCGGACGCTCCGGCACGACCTGCTTCAGCTTCTTCACTTCTTCCAGCGCGAAGACGGGCGTGGGATCGGGCGCCGGCGGGCGATTGCCGAGCAGGCGCGGATCGCTTTCCTCGATGAACGTGCGCAGGCCGTTGAGCAGGACCTGCGACGTGTAGTCGCCGGTCATCGGCAGGATGTCCTTGCCGCGCACGCGCGCCGCAACGTTGCGGCGGCGCAGCGCCGTGTTGACGGCCTGCTCGATATATTCGGGCTGGCCCTCCTCGACGACGACGACCTGCTCCTTGCCGCGGCAGAAGGCCTCGACCTCGTCCTCGATCACGGGATAGGTCACGTTCATCACGTAAAGCGCAACCTGCGTGCGGCCGTAGGCGTCGCTCAGCCCGAGATATTGCAGGGCGCGGATGACGTTGTTGTACATGCCGCCCTGCAGGATGATCCCGACCTTGCTCTCCTGCGGCCCCATCGTCTCGTTGAGGCGATGACGCTTGACGAAGTCGATGGCGGCGGGAAAGCGCCTGGCGATTTTTTCGCGCTCGTGCTCGTAGGCGGCGGGCGGCAGGACGATGCGGCCGAGATCGCGGATCGGATTTTCGAGCGCGTCCCTGATCGTGTAGGACGGGCGCACGTTGTTCTTCGTCCTGAACGCGCCGTGCATGTGGCAGGCGCGCACGCGCACTTCCAGCATGACCGGCGTGTTGGAGGCTTCCGATAGCTCGAAGCCCTTCTCGATCATGTTGACGATGCATTCGTGATCGGGACGCGGATCGAGTAGCCAGATCTGCGATTTCATCGCGAAGGCGTGCGTACGCTCCTGCATGATGGAGGAGCCTTCGCCGTAATCCTCGCCGACGATGATCATCGCGCCGCCGGTGACGCCGCCGGACGCGAGATTGGCGAGCGCGTCGGAGGCGACATTCGTGCCGACAGTCGACTTCCAGGCGACGGCGCCGCGCAGCGGGTACATGACGGAGGCCGACAGCATGGCGGCGGCAGCCGCCTCGTTGGCGGAGCTCTGGAAGACGACGCCCAGTTCGTCGAGCACGTCCTTCGCGTCGCCGAGCACGTCGATGAGATGGGAGATCGGCGAGCCCGGATAGCCGCCGACATAGGAGACGCCGGATTGCAGCAGCGCCTTGGTGATGGCGAGAATGCCTTCGCCGCGGAAGACGTCGCCATCGCCGAGCCTCAGGTCTTCAACCTCGCGCGCGAAAGAACGTTCGGCCATGGCCTGCCTCCGATATATGGAAATGCATATATCTGTCCGAACGTGTCGTCAATCCGCACGGGCGGCGCCGGCCCGGCGTTGACGAGCTATTATCTTAGAACTAAGATAATCATATCAGAGATAAGGACCGACCTCATGTGGCGACCTCCGCAACGCGTCCAGTTCGAGCCGAAGCTCGGCCGCATTCCGAGCGCGGCGGAAGCTGCGGCCTCGCGACTGTTTTCTCCGGTCAAGGTCGGCGCGCTCGAACTGGAGCAGCGCACCTGGGTGCCGGCCATGGTGCCTTGGCGCGCCTCCGACGACGGCTATGTGACGGACGACGTCGTCGACTGGTATTGCCGTTTCGCCCATGGGCGGCCCGGCGCGATCGTCATCGAGGCGACGGGCATCCGCGACGTGCCGAGCGGCCCACTGCTGCGCATCGGCCACGACCGTTTCCTGCCGGGCCTGCAGCGCCTGACCGAGGCCGTGCGCGAGGCGAGCGGCGGCCATACCAAGCTGCTGATCCAGATCATCGACTTCCTGTCGATCCGCCGCAGACCGGAACGCAATCGCTATTTCCAGCAATTCCTGCGCGTGAGCGACGCGCATCGCGCCGCGCTCGGCGCCCCGTCTATGCCGGAAGCGGACGTGCGCGAAAAACTCGCCATGCTGTCGGACGAGAAGCTTGAAGCCATTCTCAGCCCGCGCGAAATGGAAGCGCTGCGCTTCGGCCATCGCGAGCGTGTGACGGATGTGGAATTCGACCATATCCGCGACCTGCCGAACATCCTGCCCGACCTCTTCGCATCGGCCGCCCTGCGCGCGAAGAACGCCGGCTTCGACGGCGTCGAGCTGCATTATGCGCACGCCTATACGATGGCGTCGTTTCTCTCGCGCACCAATACGCGCGAGGACGGCTATGGCGGCTCGCTCGAGGGTCGCGCGCGCCTGCCGCTCGAGGTCATCGCCGCGACGCGCGCGGCGGTCGGCGCGGATTACACGCTCGGCTGCCGCTTTCTCGCGGAGGAATGCATCGAAGGCGGCAGCACCGCGGAGGACGCGGCTTACTTCGGCGTCGCCTTCGCGCGCGCCGGCCTCGACTTTCTCTCCACCTCGCGCGGCGGCAAGTTCGACGACGCCAAGCAGCCGGGCGTCGGCGCATCCGCCTATCCCTATACGGGGCCGAGCGGCTACGAATGCATGCCGCAATATATTTCGGACGAGAAGGGCCCGTTCGGCCGCAACGTCGCCGCGACCGCCGCAATCCGTCGCGCCGTGCGCGCGGCGGGGTTCGAGACGCCCGTCGTCTGCACCGGCGGCGTGCATAATTTCGACATGGCGGAAAAGATGCTGGCGGACGGCGTCTGCGACATCGTCGGCTCGGCGCGCCAGTCGCTCGCCGATCCCGACTGGATGCTGAAGCTGCTGCGCGGCGCCGGCGCGGCCGTGCGCCTGTGCGAATTCACCAATTATTGCGAAGGCCTCGACCAGAAGCACAAGGCCGTCACCTGCCAGCTCTGGGACAAGATCGACCTGAAAGGCCCGGGCGTGCGGCTGACGGCGGACGGCAAGCGCCGCCTCGTGCCGCCGGAGTGGACGCCGACGTGACGGCGCGTCTCGCCAAACGCGCGGCGCGCGCGGAACTCGTCGCCGTCAGCGATTTCGAGACGCGCGGCTCGCAAGCGCCTCACGGCGACCTGCGCCTGTGGCTGCGTCTCCTGACCATCCACAAGCTCGTCAACAACGAGGTGCGTCGCCGCCTGCGCGAAAAATTCGGCATGAGCCTGTCGCGCTTCGACCTGCTGGCGCAGCTCGACGGACGGCCCGAGGGCATGCGCATGGGCGAACTCTCGAAACGGCTGATGGTGACGACCGGCAATATCACGGGTCTCGTCGACGAACTTGTCGCGGAGGGGCTGGTCGAGCGCCTGCCCGATCCGACCAACCGCCGCGCCAGCCTGGCCGCCATGACGGTCAGGGGCCGCAAGCTGTTCGATGCGGCGGCCAGAGCGAACGAGACGTGGATCGAAGAGATGTTCGCCGGGCTGACGACCGCCGAGAAGGCTGCGATGTTCGACATGTTCGGACGCCAGAAGGCCGACATCGCCGCGCGCCTGCGCCCTGCGGAGACGGGCGCGCCGGACAAGGGATCGTCGCGCGCGGGCAAGAGAGGTCGAAGATGAGATGCATGGAGCGAGGCCCGCGCGGGCGGGAAGGGCTCGCCGGAAAGTGAAGACTGACGATTATTGATTTTTATCAGTCAATATCTCATATTGGCTCTAACCTGAGGAGCCTCCCATGCCCCGGCTTGGCCGCAAGTCTCGTAATGCGCTGATCGTGATCGGACTTCTCGCCGGCGCCGGCGGCGCGGCGGCCGTGGTGGCCCAAGGCCGGGCGCCGGCGGAGGATTCCGGAAAGACCATGACGGCAGGCCGGCCGGTGATGACGGTGGTCGTGCATTTCGCGCCGGAGCAGCCGGACCGCACGTTCATGGCGACGATCAAGCCGCGCGTGGAGGCCGATCAGGGCTTTCGTGTTTCCGGCAAGATCGCCGTGCGGCTCGTCGAGGCGGGCCAGGTCGTGAAGGCTGGCGAGGCGCTCGCGCGGCTCGACGAGGCGGACCTCAAATTGCAGAAGGAACAGGCCGAGGCCGAACTTTCCGCCTCGCGCGTCGTCATGGAGCAGACGGCCGCCGACGAGAAGCGCGGCGGCGATCTGCACGCCAAGGGCTGGACGGCCCGCGCCGTATACGACCGCCAGCGTTCCGCGGCCGAAGAGGCGCGGGGCCGTAACCGTCGCGCGCAGCGTGCGGTCGAGCTTGCCGCCAATGCGCTGGATTATGCGACGCTGCGCGCCGACGCCGACGGCGTCGTGACGGCGACGCTGATCGAGCCCGGGCAGGTGGTCGCGGCAGGCCAGCCGGCGATCCGCGTTGCGCGCAAGGGCGAGAAGGAAGCCTTGGTCGCGTTGCCTGAAGCCTTCGTTTCTCGGGCGCGCGAAGGCATTGCGACACTGGCGCTATGGTCGGACCCGCAAAAGTCCTATCGCGCGGCGCTCCGCGAATTGAGCCCCGTCGCCGACGCCGCGACGCGCACCTTCGCCGCGCGCTTCACGTTGCCCGACGCCGATGAGCGCGTGGCGCTCGGCATGAGCGCCACGCTGACCATCGCCGCGCCGGCCGCCGGGAAGGTCGCGCGCGTTCCGTCCGCCGCCCTGTTCGATCAGGGCGCGGGCCCGTCGTTGTGGACAGTGAGCGCAGAGGGCGTGACCGTGCTGAAGCCGGTTACTGTTCTGCGCTACGAGGGCGCGGACGCGCTTGTGGCGTCGGGCGTCGCCGAAGGGGAGCGCATCGTCACGCTCGGCGTGCAGAAGCTCAGCCCCGGCGAAAAGGTCCGCCCGATCTCGCAGCTCGCGTTCTGAGGCCGCACATGCGTCGTCTCAATCTCTCGGAATGGGCCGTGCGCCATCAGGCGCTGACGCTCTTTCTCATCATCGCCACGCTGGTGGCGGGCGCCTTCTCCTACAGGAGCCTCGGCCGCGCGGAAGATCCGAGTTTCACCATCAAGCTCGCCAACGTCACCGCCGTCTGGCCGGGCGCAAGCGCGCGCGAGATGCAGGACCAGGTGGCGGACCGCATCGAGAAGAAGCTGCAGGAGCTTCCCTATTTCGATCGCGTGCAGACCTACACCAAGCCGTCGTTCACGGCGATGCAGGTGATCTTCAAGGACACGACGCCGCCCTCGCAGGTGCCGTGGCTGTTCTACCTGCTGCGCAAGAAACTGAACGACATCCGCGCGGACCTGCCGGCCAACCTGATCGGCCCGGACGTCAACGACGAATTCGGCGACGTCGATTCCGTGCAATACATGCTCACGGGCGAGGGCGCGGATTACGCGCAGCTCAAGACGATCGCGGAAAGTCTGCGCCAGCGCCTCCTGAAGGCGCCCGATGTCGTCAAGGTCAATCTCTACGGCGCGCAGGACCAGCGCATATTCGTTGAGTTCAGCCAGGCCAAGCTCGCCAATCTCGGCGTGACGCCGCAGGCGATCTTCGATTCGCTCGCGCGGCAGAATGCGGTGGCGGCGTCCGGCGTGTTCGAGACGCAGGCCAATCGCATCCCCGTGCGCATTTCCGGCGCGCTGTCGGGCGCGGCCGCCGTGGCGGAGACGCCGGTCGAGGCGAACGGGCGCGTGTTCCGCCTTGGCGACGTCGCCGATGTCGCGACCGGCTTCAAGGACCCGCCGGATTTTCTCGTGCGCTACGGCGGCAGACCGGCCCTCGCGATCGGCGTCGTCATGGCCAAGGGCGGAAATATCCTGACGCTCGGCGAGACCCTCAAGAGCGTTATGGACGAGGCGCGCGCCGCTACCCCGGTCGGCATCGAGTTCACGCAGATCGCGGACCAGCCCAAGGTCGTGGAACATGCGGTGGGCGAGTTCACGCGCTCCTTCATCGAGGCGCTCGCCATCGTGCTGCTGGTGAGCTTCCTGTCGCTGGGTCTGCGCACGGGCGTTGTCGTCGCGCTTTCCGTGCCGCTTGTTCTCTCCGTGGTGTTCGTGGTCATGAACATCATGGGGCTCGACCTGCAGCGCATCACGCTCGGCGCGCTCATCATCGCGCTCGGCCTTCTGGTCGACGACGCCATTATCGCGGTCGAAATGATGGTGGTGAAGATGGAGCAGGGCGTGGACCGCATGAAGGCCGCGACCTTCGCCTGGGAATCCACCGCCTTCCCGATGCTGACCGGCACGCTGGTGACGGCCGCGGCCTTCCTGCCCGTGGGTTTCGCGCCCTCTACATCGGGCGAATATGCGGGCGGCATCTTCTGGGTCGTGTCGATCGCGCTCGTCGCTTCCTGGTTCGTGGCGGTCGTCTTCACGCCCTATCTCGGCGTGAAGCTGCTGCCGGACTTCGCCGGCAGGCAATCGCACGACGAGGAGGAAATCTACCATTCGCGCGCCTATCGCGCGTTGCGCCGTCTCATCGCCTGGTCGGTCGACAATCGCATCGCCGTGGTCGTGGCCGTCGTCGGGCTGATGGCGGTTGCGGCCGCGGGCTATTCGCGCGTGCCCAAGCAATTCTTCCCGATCTCCGATCGCACCGAAATCTTCTTCCAGATGCGCATGCCCGAAGGCACGGCGATCGGCGTCACGCAGAAGACGGCGCAGAAAGGCGAGGCGATGCTCGCGGGCGATCCCGACGTCGTGCATTTCTCGACCTATATCGGCCAGGGCTCGCCACGCTTCTGGCTTGGCCTCAATCCGCAATTGCCCAACGAATCCTTCGCCGAAATCGTGGTCATGACCAAGGACGTCGCCGCGCGCGAGCGCGTCAAGGCGCGCCTCGACAAAACGATTGCGGACGGCGCGCTGTCGGAAGCGCGCGTGCGCGTGGACAGGTTCAACTACGGGCCGCCGGTCGGCTTTCCCGTGCAATTCCGCGTGATGGGAGGCGATCCGGGTCAGGTCCGCGACATAGCCTATCGCGTGCGCGACATCATGCGCGCCGATTCTGCGGTGCGCGACCCGCATCTCGACTGGAACGAGCGGATGCCATCCGTGCGGCTCGTGCTCGATCAGGACCGCGCGCGCGCCCTCGGCCTGACGCCGCAGGATCTCGCCAATTCCATGCAGATGCTGATCTCCGGCGCCACGGTCACGACCGTGCGCGACGGCGTGGAGAAGGTCGATGTCGTGGCGCGCGCGGTGAAATCGGAACGCGCCGATCTCGCGCATATCGGCGACCTCACGGTCGCCACGCGCAGCGGCGCCTCCGTGCCCGTCGCGCAGGTGGCGAAGATCGTCTACGAGCACGAGGATGCAATCCTGTGGCGGCGCAGCCGCGACACGTCGATCACCGTGCGTTCGGACGTGACCGACGGCGTGCAGCCGCCCGACGTCTCCATGCGCATCTGGCCGCAGCTTGCCGGGTTGATGGCGCAACTGCCGCCTGGCTATCGCATCGAACGCGGCGGCGCGGTCGAGGAATCGGCAAAGGCCAATGCGGCGATCGCGACCGTCGTGCCGCTGATGATCTTCGTCATGCTGGCGATCGTGATGTTCCAGTTGCAGAACTTCACGCGGCTGGCGCTGGTCATGGTGAGCGCGCCGCTCGGGATCATCGGCTCCTCGCTCGCGCTGAACATTTCGGGCGCGCCGTTCGGCTTCGTCGCGCTGCTCGGGCTGATCGCGCTCGCGGGCATGGACATGCGCAATTCCATCATCCTGGTCGATCAGGTCCGTCAGGATCTCGAGCGCGGCATGTCCTACCGCGACGCCATCATCGAATCGGCGGTGCGCCGCGCAAGGCCCGTGGTGCTGACCGCGCTCGCGGCTATCCTCGCGATGATTCCGCTGTCGCGCTCGACCTTCTGGGGACCGATGGCGGTGGTCATCATGGGCGGCCTGTTCGTGGCCACCTTCCTTACGCTGCTGTTCCTTCCCGCGCTCTATGCGCTATGGTTTCGCAGGTCGCTCGGCGCTCACGCGCCGCGGCCGAAAGAGGAATCCGAGGCGGCTGCGGCAGCCTACGTGGGAGCGCCAGCGGAATGATGCAGGCGGAAATGGTCGTGTCGCGCGACGCAGAGCAGCGGATGCGGATCGTCGAAACGGCGGAGAAACTCTATCGCGAGATCGGTTTCCAGAAGACGACGGTCGCCGACATCGCGCGCGAATTGCGAATGTCGCCGGCCAATGTCTATCGCTTCTTCGGCTCCAAGGCCGAGATCAACGGCGCGGTCGCAAGCCATCTGCTGCGGTCGATCCTCGACGCCTCGACGGAGATCGTCGAAGGGCCGGGGTCTGCGAGCGAGCGGCTGCGCGCGCTGATATCGAACAACCAGAAGATGAACGCCGAGCGCTTCGTGGGCGAGCGCAAGCTGCACGAGATGGTGCAGGTCGCGCTCGACGAGGATTGGCCGATCGTCACGGAATATGTGCAGGCCATGCGGATGCTGATGGCGCGCATCGTCGCCGACGGCGCGGCGTCCGGCGAGTTCGCGGCCATCGACCCGGCGCAGGGGGCGGCGCTCGTGCAGGCCTCCACCATCTGCTACTGCCACCCGCGACTGATGGTCGAATGTCAGGACAAGCCGGTGCCGTCCTGCGACGAAATGATCGACTTCTGCCTGCGCGCGCTGCGGCGCGCGCCCTGAGCGCGCTGGCGGGGCTGTGGCGGGCGTGCTAGGCAGAACGGCATGAAACGTCGATTTTTCGGCCCTGTCCTGCTCGCGGGCGTTCTGCTCGGCGCCGCGCCGGCGCTCGCCGCCGAACTCGTGATGTTCGAGCGCGCGGGTTGCGTGTGGTGCGAACGCTGGAACGCCGAAGTCGGCGGCGCCTACGACAAGACGAATGAAGGCCGCAGGGCCGCGCTGCGGCGCGTCGATCTCGCTAAGGGCGTGCCGCCGGATTTGTCGGAGGTGGGGAAGGTTGTGTTCACGCCCACTTTCGTGCTCGTTGATAACGGCAAGGAAATCGGCCGCATCGAAGGCTACGCCGACGAAGCCTTCTTTTACGGCTATCTCAATGGACTGATCTCAAAACTCGGGGCGACGGCGACGCATTGAGCTTGTCGCCACGCCGGCGGTCAGTTCGCGCGCCGGATGAGAAAGCGATAGACCCCGCCATCGTCGGCGGCTTCGACGAGTTCGTCGCCGGTCGAGTTGCAGAAGGCCGGGAAATCCTCGAGCGAACCGGGATCGGTCGCCAGCACCTCCAGCACGGCGCCGGCAGGCATGTCCTTCAACGCCTTCTTGGCGCGCAGAATGGGCAGCGGGCAGTTCAGCCCCTTTACGTCCAGCGTCTTGTCAGCCAATTCCAGAGAACTCCGCAATTGTCGCGCTGAAGCCGCAGCGCCTGGCGTCCGGCAGTTCGCGATTGCACAGTTCCATAGCATGTTTTAAGTCGCGCGGGCGCGCTCGTCCTTCACTGGCGGCTTGCAGCCCCGCTCGAGCAGACAAGACGCCGGATCGGGCCGAGAGAGCGAAACTGGCGCGAGGCGCCGCAGGCGAGACGAAAGAGGGCCGGCCAATGATCGTGACGCAGCAAGATGTTCTGGCGGCGATTGCGGACCTTCCCGGGCCGGACGCGTCGAAGACGCTCGCGCAGTCGGGCGCGCTTGGCGGTGTGAGCGTGCGCGATGGCAAGGTGTTCGTGTCGATCAACGTCGAGCCCGGCCGCGTGCAGGCGCTCGAGCCGATGCGCGGGCGGGTGGAAAGCGTCATCAAGAAGCTGCCGGGGGTTGCTGCCGCCTATGTCACGCTGACGAGCGAGGCCGAGCAGGGCTCGGCGCAGCGCGCCCAGCCGGTGCGCGCCTCGGGCCATGCGAAGCCGCAGGCCTCCGGCGGGGCGGCGCGCATCGGCAAGATCGTCGCGGTGGCCTCCGGCAAGGGGGGCGTGGGCAAGTCGACGACGGCGTGCAACATCGCGCTCGGCCTCAAGGGGCAGGGCCTGAAGGTGGGCGTGCTCGATGCGGACGTCTACGGCCCGTCGATGCCGCGCCTGTTCGGCATCCGGGGCAAGCCGCAGATGGCCGCCGACGGCGTGAAGCTCGCGCCGATGGAGAACTACGGCGTCAAGGTGATGTCGATCGGCTTCCTGGTGGAGGACGAGGCGGCGATCGTGTGGCGCGGCCCGATGGTGATGTCGGCGATCAAGCAATTGCTGGAGGATGTCGACTGGGGCGATCTCGACGTGCTGGTGGTCGACATGCCGCCGGGGACGGGCGACGCGCAGCTCACGCTTGCGCAGACCGTGCCGCTGGCCGGCGCGATCATCGTCTCGACGCCGCAGGATCTGGCGCTGATCGACGCGCGGCGGGGCATCGCCATGTTCCAGCAGGTGCACGTGCCGATCGTCGGCGTGGTGGAGAACATGAGCTATTTCCTGTGCCCGCATTGCGGCCAGCGCTCGGACGTGTTCGCGCATGGCGGGGCGCGCCACGAGGCCGGGCGGCTCGGCGTGCCGTTTCTGGGCGAGGCGCCGCTGCACATGTCGATCCGCGAGACGTCGGACGCCGGCGCGCCCGTCGTCGCCACGGCGCCGGACAGCCCGCAGGCCAGGGCCTACATCGACATCGCGCAGAAGGCCTGGGCAAATCTGACCGCCGGCGCAGGCGCGCGCCCGGCGCCGCGCATCGTGGTCAACTGAGGGCGGTTCGGCCGCTCACATCTAGCGGCGCGCGGTCCGGGCCTTCGCCTTGCCGTCCGCCTTGGACTTGCCCTCGGCTTCGGCGGGCGCGCAAAAGGCCTTGCGCAGCGCTTCCAGGATCGCGCGCACGTTTTCGTCGGCGAGCGAGTAGTAGATCGTCTTGCCGTCGCGGCGCGTGGAGACGAGCCGGTCGAGACGCAGGCGCGCCAATTGCTGCGAGACGGTCGATTGGCGCTCGCCCAGAATGTTTTCCAGTTCCCCGACGGAACATTCGCCCTCCGACAGGGCGCAGAGCAGAAGCAGGCGCGATTCGTGCGATAGCGCCTTGAGGAAATTGCTCGCCTCGCGGGCCTTCTCGACCATCAATCCGAAATCCGCCGACGATTGGCTCGTCGGCGTCGCAGGCTTGGTCGGAGCGTCCATAACAGTTGCGGCCATAGTCTCTTCAGTCCTGATCACGCTTCCGGCGCGCGGGCGACGTTCGCCATCGAATCAACGCCGCATTTTCGAACGACGCGATGCCGGCCGGGGTTGCTGTCTATTCTCGAGAACGTCAGGCCAAACAGCTATATTGAAATCACAATATTCGCAATCGAGCAGGCGACGGGCGGGCGCAGGGCGTCGAGCTGTCGCAGCGCATGCCTGTGCGCGGCCACGCCCAAGTGGTTGACACTTCAACACCCTGTGTCGAATATCCGGCCAAATCCAAAAGGGAGAGGGTGGAGATGCGTAAGTTCACTTTGGGCGTCTGCGTAGCGGCTTTGCTGACGGCCGGCGCGGCCAGCGCCCAGGAAACCGTCAAGCTGGGATACATCGACCCGCTGTCGGGCGGCGGCGCCTCCGTCGGCGAGATCGGTCTCAAGCACTTCCAGTGGCTGGCCGAACAAATCAATGCGCAGGGCGGCCTCGCCGGCAAGAAACTCGAAATCCTGCCGCTCGACAACAAGACCAATCCGCAGGAAGCGGTGGTGCAGGCGCAGAAGGCGATCGACGCCGGCGCCCGCTACATCACGCAGGGCAACGGCTCTTCGGTGGCCGCGGCGCTTTCGGACTTCGTGACCAAGTTCAACGAGCGCAATCCCGGCAAGGAAGTGCTGTATTTCAATTATGCGGCGGTCGACGACTCGCTGACCAACGAGAAGTGTTCGTTCTGGCATTTCCGCTGGGACGCCAATTCCTCGATCAAGATGACGGCCATCACGAATTATCTGAAGTCGCAGCCCAGCGTGAAGAAGGTCTATCTGATCAATCAGGACTATTCTTTCGGCCAGGGCGTGCGCAAGCTCGCGGCCGACATGCTGAAGCAGAAGCGCCCGGACGTGCAGATCGTCGGCGACGAGTTGCATCCGCTGCTGAAGATCACCGATTTCGCGCCCTATATCGCCAAGATCAAGGCGTCCGGCGCCGATAGCGTCATCACCGGCAACTGGGGCCAGGACATGGCGCTGATGCTGAAGGCGGCGGCCGACGCCGGCCTGCAGGTCAACTGGTACACCTATTACGCCGGCGGCGCGGGCGGCCCGACCGCCATCAAGCAGACCGGCCTGCAGCACAAGGTGTTCGACATCGTCGAAGGCAATCCGAACACGGCGGTCGAAGCGGCGCAGAAGACCGAAGAGGAATTCCGCGCCAAGTTCGGCGTGACGCTGTGGTATCCGCGCGCGGTCAACGAGATGCGCATGTTCGCCAAGGCGGTGAAGGAGGCCAACTCCGTCGACCCGAAGGCCGTGGCGCTGAAGCTCGAAGGCATGACGGCGGATGTGTTCGACGGCGGCCAGGGCACGATGCGCAAGGACGACCACCAGTTCTTCCAGGACATGTACGTCCGCTCCTTCGGTCCGCTCGACCCCGGCGCCAAGTTCGACGAGGAAAAGACGGGCTGGGGCTGGAAGCAGCACGCCAAGATCGCCGCGGCGGACACCAACGTGCCCACGACCTGCAAGATGGAACGTCCGTAACAGGGATAGCGCTCAAGCCGTCATTGCGAGGAGCGAAGCGACGCGGCAATCCATCCCCGGATCTGGATGAACTCCCGGTGGATGGATTGCTTCGCTTTCAGACGAAATCGGCAACAGCCGATTTCTGTCGGGCTCGCGATGACGGCCCGCTTTTTACGGAGATCGCGTAGCTTGCTCCAGCTCATCACATTCTCGACGCTGAACGGCGTGCTCTACGGCATGCTGCTCTTCATGATGGCGAGCGGCTTGACCCTCATCTTCTCGATGATGGGCGTGCTGAATTTCGCGCACGCGTCCTTCTACATGATCGGCGCCTATTTCGGCTTCGAGATATCGCGCCGCATCGGCTTCTGGCCGGGCTTCATCGTCGCCCCGCTGCTCGTCGGCGTCGTCGGCGCGCTGATCGAGCGCTACGGGCTGAGGCGCGTGCACAGGTTCGGCCATGTCGCCGAGCTGCTCTTCACCTTCGGCCTCGCCTTCGTCATCGAAGAACTGGTCAACATGATCTGGGGCAAGCTGCCGGTCGACTATCGCGTGCCGCCGTCGCTGGATTTCGTCGCCTTCCGGCTGTTCGACACGACTTATCCGGCCTATCGCATGTTCATGCTGGTCACCGCGATCGCCATGTTCGCCTTCCTCATCCTGGTCCTGAAGCGCACGCGCGTCGGCCTGATCATCCAGGCGGCGCTGACGCATCCCAACATGGTGGCGATGCTCGGCCATGACGTGCCGACCGTGTTCATGGCGGTGTTCGGCGTCGGCGCGGCGCTCGCCGGTCTCGCCGGCGTGATCGCCGGCCCCGCCCTCGTCACGCAGCCGGCGATGGCCGGGCTGCTGGGACCAATCCTCTTCGTCGTCATCGTCGTCGGCGGGCTCGGCTCGCTCGGCGGCGCCTTCGTCGCCTCGCTGCTGATCGGGCTCGTGCAGACCTTCGCGGTGGCGATCAACGGTTCGCTCGCCGATCTCATCGGGCCCATTGCGACGACGATTTTCGGCGAACTCGGCGGCGTCACGCTCGCCCAGATCGCGCCGATCCTGCCTTATCTCATGCTCGTGCTCGTGCTGATCTTCAAGCCGACGGGCCTGTTCGGGAATCGCGAGACGTGAGCGAGACGACACGCACCTTCCTCGCCTTCGCGCTTTTCGCTGTCGGCCTCGCGGCGGCGCCGCTGGTCTTTTCGTCCGGTCTCGCCATCACCATGATGAGCCTGATGGGCGTGATGATCATCTTCGCGCTCTCCTACAACATGCTGCTCGGCCAGACAGGGCTCCTGTCCTTCGGCCATGCGGTCTATTACGGGCTCGGCGGCTTCTGCGCCGCGCACGCCATGAACTACGTCGCCCGCAACAAGTTCGGCGTGCCGCTGCCGGCAATCCCGCTGGTCGGCGCGGCGGCCGGCCTGTTCTTCGGCGCCCTGTTCGGCGCAGTCTCGACGCGGCGCGCGGGCACGGTCTTCTCGATGATCTCGCTGGGCCTGGGCGAACTCGTCGCGGCGCTCGCCGGCATCCAGCGCTCGTTCTTCGGCGGCGAGGACGGCATCGCCACCAATCGCGTGAAGCTGTCGCCGTTCCTGGGCTACAAGTTCGGTCCGCAGATCCAGGTCTATTATCTCATCGCCTTCTGGTGCTTCGTCTGCGTCGCCTTGATGTACGCGCTCACCCGCACGCCGTTCGGCCGCATGTCCAACGCCGTGCGCGACAATCCCGAACGCGCCGAATTCGTCGGCTATTCGACGCAGCGCGTGCGCTTCCAGGCCTTCGTGCTGTCGGCCATGTTCGCGGGCGTCGCAGGCGCGCTGGCCGCGATCAATTTCGAACTCATGAACAGCCAGGCGATCGGCGCAGGAACCTCCGGGCAGGTGCTGCTCATGACGTTCGTCGGCGGCATCGGCCATTTCTTCGGCCCGATCGTCGGCGCCATGCTCATCACCTTCCTGCAGATATCGCTGTCGGACATCACCAAGGCCTGGATGCTCTATTTCGGCCTGTTGTTCATCCTGGTCGTCATGTTTGCGCCGGGCGGCATCGCGGGCTGGCTGACGCTGCACCAGCCGCTGCTGCGCAACGGTCGCATCTTCAAGCTCGTTCCGTCCTATGCGATGGCTTCCGTCCCGCTGGTTGCGCTGGTGCTCGGCATGATCTCTCTGATCGAGATGGCGCATCACATGCTGGTCGAGGCGGCGAGCGACGGCTCGAAGATGCATCTGTTCAGAATCGCCATCGACGGCGCATCGCCCGTTCCGTGGCTTGTCGCATTCGCGCTATTCCTCGGAGGCGCATTCGGATTGAAGCTCGTCTGGCCTCGTATCGACGACGCCTGGGCCGCGGCGCAGGCTGAAGGGAAGAAGGCATGAGCGCCGCTCTTACCCTCAAGGACGTGCGCAAGAATTTTGGGCCGACCGCGATCATCCGCGGCCTCGATCTCGAAATCCTGGCGGGCGAGCGCCACGCGATCATCGGTCCGAACGGCGCCGGCAAGTCGACGATGTTCCACCTCATCAGCGGACGCATCGGCGTGACGTCGGGCTCGATCCAGCTCAAGGGGCAGGAGATCACCGGGCTCGCGCCCTACGAGATCAATCGCCGCGGCCTGTCGCGCTCCTTCCAGGTCACCAACATTTTTCCGAAGCTGTCGGTGTTCGAGAACATCCGCTGCGGCGTGCTGTGGTCTCTGGGCTACAAATATTCGTTCTGGCGCTTCGTCGATCGCCTGCGCGACGCGAACGAACGCGCGGAAGAAGTGCTCGACCTGATCGGCCTCGCCGCGCGGCGCGAAACGCCGGCCGGCATTCTCACCTATGCCGAGCAGCGCGCGCTCGAAATCGGCATCACCATTGCCGGCGGCGCCAATGTCATCATGCTCGACGAGCCGACCGCCGGCATGAGCAATACGGAGACCGAACAGGCCGTGGCGCTCATTCGCAAGGTTTCGGAGGGGCGCACGCTGGTCATGGTGGAGCACGACATGAGCGTGGTGTTCGGCCTGGCCGACCGCATTTCCGTGCTCGTCTACGGGCAGATCATCGCCACGGGAACGCCGACGGAAATCCGCGCCAACAAGGCGGTGCGCGAGGCCTATCTCGGCGAGGAGGCGCATTGATGGGCGCGCTGCTCGAAGTCTCCGACCTCAACGCCTATTACGGCAAGAGCCACATCCTGCAGGGCGTCGACTTCCACGTCGAGGAAGGCGAGATCGTCTCGCTGCTCGGCCGCAACGGCGTCGGCCGCTCGACCACGATCAAGGCGATCATGGGCGACGTGCCGCCGCAAGGGTCGATCCGCTTCAAGGGCCGCGAGATCGCCGGCCTCAAGCCGCACCAGATCGCGCGGCTCGGCCTCGGCTACGTGCCGGAGAACCGCGACATCTTCCCGAGCCTGACCGTGCGGCAGAATCTGCTGCTCGGCCAGAAGTCCGCGCGCCAGACCGGCCGCTGGGCGATGAGCGACATGTTCGCGATCTTCCCGCGCTTGGAAGAGCGCGCGGACACGCCGGCCGGCGTTCTTTCGGGCGGCGAGCAGCAGATGCTGACCATGTGCCGCACGCTGATGGGCGACCCCGATCTGGTGATGATCGACGAGCCGACCGAAGGCCTCGCGCCGATGATGGTGGAACTCGTCGCCAAGCTGCTCGGCGAGATCGCGGAGCGCGGCATTTCCATCCTGCTGGTCGAGCAGAAGCTGACCATCGCGCTGAAGATCAGCCGGCGCCTCTACGTGATGGGGCACGGCCACATCGTCTTCGAAGGCACGCCGGCGGAATTCGCCGCGAACGAGAGCGTGCGGCAGGAGTGGCTGGAGGTTTAGGGGCGCATCCGCAACCCTCGCCCTGAGGAGCCCGCGCAGCGGGCGTCTCGAAGGGCGGTCGGATCAGTCGCCTTTGCCATGCTTCGGGACGCGGCCTTGCGGCCGCTCCTCAGCATGAGGGTTCGCGGCGACGAAACCCTCACCCCGCCAGCGCGAGATCGGCCGTCAGCACCGATTCCGCGGCGCCGGTGATCGTCGCTTCCAGCCCGTCCGCGCCAACCACGACGTTCTCCGCGAAGAAGCGCGCGACGGCGATGCGCCCGGCCTGCGCGGGATCGGTATCGCCCGCGGCGCGCGCGCGGTGGGCGGCGAGCGCCATGGCGCCGAGCGTCGCGCCGCCGCGCATCACGCCGAACAGGCGCAGATAAGGCGTTGCGCCGGCCAGTGCGTCCTGCACGGCCGAGCCGAGCTTCTCGAGCAGGTAATCCGTCGCGCGCTCGAAGGCGTCGAGGCCTTCGCCAAGACGCTTGGCCATGCCGCCGAATGACGGATCGTTGGTCGTGCGCAAGGCCTCGACGGTCGCCCGCATGTCGGCGATTTCCGCCTTCATCACGGCGCCGCCGTTCAGGGAGAGCTTGCGGGTGACGAGATCGATCGCCTGGATGCCGTTGGTGCCTTCGTAGATCGAGATGATGCGGGAATCGCGCATGAATTGCGCAGCGCCCGTCTCCTCGATGAAGCCCATGCCGCCGTGCACCTGCACGCCGAGCGAGGAGACCTCGTTGCCGATGTCGCCGGAATAGGCCTTGGCGATCGGCGTCAGCAGGCCGGCGCGCTCGGCCGCCGCCTTTCGCGCGGCGGGGTCGCTCGCGCGGCGCGAACGGTCGATCACGCCGGCGGTCAGATAGCAGATTGCGCGCGCGCTCAGGGTCAGCGCCTTCATGGTCATCAACATGCGCTTGACGTCGGGATGCGCGATGATGGCCGAAAGAGGCGTCGTCGCATCGGCGGCGCGGCCCTGCTTGCGCTCCATCGCATAGGCGAGCGCGTGCTGATACGAGGCCTCGCCGATGGCGACGCCCTGCAGGCCGGTGGCGAGGCGCGCGTCGTTCATCATCGTGAACATGCAGGCGAGCCCCTTGTTCTCTTCGCCCACGAGATAGCCCGTCGCGCCGCCCTCGTCGCCGTAGACCATGATGCAGGTGGGCGAGCCGTGGATGCCGAGCTTGTGCTCGATGCCGGCGCAGCGCACGTCGTTGCGGGCGCCGAGCGAGCCGTCGGCGTTGACCATGAATTTCGGCACGACGAAGAGCGAGATGCCCTTCGTGCCGGCGGGCGCGTCCGGCAGGCGCGCGAGCACGAGATGGACGATGTTCTCGGCCATGTCGTGCTCGCCATAGGTGATGAAGATTTTCTGGCCGAAAATCTTGTACGCGCCGTCGGCCTGCCGCTCGGCGCGCGTGCGCAGCGGGTTGAGGTCGGAGCCGGCGCCGGGCTCGGTGAGGTTCATCGTCGCCGGCCAGACGCCCGACACCATCTTCTCGAGATAGGTGTGCTTGATCGCGTCGGAGGCGTGCGCCTCCAGCGCGTCGATCGCGCCGAAGGTCAGCACTGGCCCGAGCATGAAGGCCATGTTGGCGGCGCTCCACATGTCCATGCAACCGGCCAGCAGCGCCTGCGGCAGGCCCATGCCGCCGTGGTCGGGCGATCCGGTCACGCTCTGCCAGCCGCCGTCCACGAATTGCTTGTAAGCGTCGATCCAGCCCGGCGGCGTCGTGACGATTCCGTCCTTCCACTTGGCGCCGACCTGATCGCCGACGCGATGCAGCGGTCCCAGCACGTTCTCGGCGAACTTCGCGGCCTCGTTGAGCGTCGCCTCGGCCATGCCGTCGGCGAGATCGGCGTAGGTCCCGTCCGCAATGCCCTCCTGCAGCCCGGCCGCCGCATTCATCATGAACACCATTTCGGAAACCGGCGCGCGGTAGGCCATCGAACTGCTCTCCTCGGAAATGAATTTTCGTCTTCTTATTCCGCGCTGCGGACGAAGGCCAGCGGGCGAGGCCGCCTGCGCGCTAATTCATCTTGAAACGGGCTTCGGCCTGCGCGATGCTGCCGGCGCGTCATGCAAGATTGTTCGACATTCTGCATGGCGGAATGAATGCGGAGCCGGTCAACGCGCCCGCGGAGGAAACGATCGTCGCCCGCAATTGCGCCGGAGTCGCGCAGGGCGGCCCTGCGAGGTCACGATGGCGGCTGCCTATTCGACCATACTCTACGAGACGCCCGCCGACGGCGTCGCGCGCATCGTGATGAACCGGCCCGAGGCGCGCAATGCGCAGAACCTCGACATGACCTACGAACTGAACGACGCTTTCGACCGCGCCGTCGCCGACGACGATGTGAAGGTCATCGTCCTCGCCGGCGCCGACCCGCATTTTTCGGCCGGACACGACCTGCGCGATTCCGGCGAGAAGAAACTGGGACGAGACTTTCCTGTCGTCTCCACCTGGGGCGCCTTCGAAGCCTCCGGCGCGGAAGGGCGCTATGCGCGTGAGCAGGAAATCTACCTGCAGAACACGCGGCGCTGGCGCAACCTGTCCAAGCCGACGATCGCGCAGGTGCAGGGCAAGTGCCTCGCCGGCGGGCTGATGCTCGCCTGGGCCTGCGATCTCATCGTCGCGAGCGACGATGCGACCTTTTGCGACCCCGTCGTCGCCATGGGCGTGTGCGGCGTCGAATGGTTCGTGCACCCGTGGGAGCTGGGGCCGCGCAAGGCGAAGGAACTGCTGTGGACCGGCGATGCGTGGACCGCCGAGGAGGCGCGTTCGTTCGGCATGGTCAACCATGTCGTGGCGCGCGAGAAGCTGGCGGATTTCACGCTGGCGCTTGCGGGCAGGATCGCGGCCAAGCCCACTTTCGCGGTCAAGACCGTGAAGGAAGCGGTCAACCGCACGCTCGACATTCAGGGCCAGAACAGCGCGATCGAACAGGCCTTCGGCCTGCATCATCTCTGCCACGCCCACAACATGATGAAGTTCGGCGTGATCGTCGATCCTTCCGGCCTGCATCCGTCGGTGCGTTCGCGCGTCGATCCCTCGCTGTCGAAAAAGAGCTGAAAATGGACCTCACTTATTCCGACGAGCAGCGGCTGCTCGGCGAAAGCGCCAACAACCTTCTGGCGGCGCGCGCGCAAAAACCCGGCGCGACCGATCTCTGGAAAGAGATGGCGGACATGGGCTGGCTCGCGCTGCCGCTGCCGGAGGCCAACGGCGGGCTGGCGCAGGGGATCGTCGACGTCGCCATCGTGACGGAAGCGATGGGGCGCCATCGCGCACGCTCGAATTATGTCGCGAGTGTCGTGCTCTGCGGCGGGCTTGTCGCCGCGCTCGGCTCCGACGCGCAGCGCGCGGCGTTTCTGCCGGGGCTGGCTGACGGCTCGTCGCGCCTCGCGCTCGCCCATGCGGAAGAGGGCGCGCGCTACAATCTTTCGCATGTCGCCGTCACGGCGAAGAAGAGCGGCGCCGGCTGGGTCCTCGACGGCCGCAAGATCGCGGTTCTCGGCGGCGACGTTGCGGACAGGTTCGCCGTGTCGGCGCGCCTGTCGGGCGGGGCGCGCGATACGGGCGGGATCGGTCTTTTCGTCGTCGCCCGCGACGCAAAGGGCGTCACGGTCGACGGCCATGCGACGGTCGACGGCGCGGGCGCGGCGCGCGTAACGTTCTCGGGCGTTGAAGTCGACGCGGACGCGCTGTTGTCGGACAATGGCTTCGCCGAGATCGAACGCGCCCATGATCGTGCGACAGCGGCCTTCTGTTCCGAACTCGTCGGGCTGATGGAAGCCGCGACCGCCGCGACCATCGAATACACGAAGATCCGCATCCAGTTCGGCAAGCCGCTCGCCGTCAACCAGACGCTGCGGCACCGCATGGCCGACATGTCGATCGCCTGCGAGGAAGCGCGGTCGATGGCGCTGCGCGCCGCGCTCCATGCCGACGATACGGACGCCGTCCAGCGCGGGCGCGCCGTCTCCGGCGCGTGGAGCAAGGTGTCGCGCGCCGCGCGCTTCGTCGCGGAGCAGTCGATCCAGTTGCACGGCGGCATGGGCGTCACCAACGAACTCGAGATAGGCGGCTATCTCAAGCGCGTCGTCGCGCTCGACGTCATTCTCGGCGGTCCCGATCATCATCTGCGCCGCCATGCGGCGCTTTCAGCCCATCGTGCGGCCTGAGGCGAAACCATGGACCTGACCTTCACGCCGCAAGAACGCGCCTTCCAGCAGGAGGTGCGCGCCTTTCTCGCAGAGAAGCTGACGCCAGATCTCAGGCGCGCGCATCATCTCACGCCGAGCGTCTTCTCCGATCCGCCCGTGGGAAACCGCTGGCAGAAGATCCTCTACGAGAAGGGCTGGGCCGCGCCGCTCTGGCCCAAGGAATACGGCGGCACGGGCTGGAGCCTGGCGCAGCGCTACATCTGGGAGATCGAATCGGCGGCGGCCGGCGCGCCCTCGGTGACGCCGATGGGCCTGCGTATGGTCGGCCCCGTCATCATGCGCTTCGGCACGCAGGCGCAGAAGGATTTTTATCTGCCGCGTATCCTCAAGGCCGAAGATTACTGGTGCCAGGGCTATTCGGAGCCGGGCTCCGGCTCCGACCTTGCGTCTCTCAAGACGCGCGCCATGCGCGACGGCAATCACTACGTCATCAACGGCTCGAAAATCTGGACGACGCACGCCCATCACGCGAACCGGATGTTCGCGCTGGTGCGCACGTCGGACGAGCCGAAGAAGCAGGACGGCATCAGCTTCATCCTCATCGACATGAAGACGCCGGGCATTTCCGTGCGGCCGATCCTCACCATCGGCGGCGACCACGAGACGAACCAGGTGTTCTTCGACGACGTGCGCGTGCCGGTCGAAAACCGCGTCGGCGCGGAAGGGCAGGGCTGGGCGACCGGCAAGTACCTGCTCGAATTCGAGCGCGGCGGCGCCATGTCGTCGGGACGGCTGCGCGCCATCCTGCGCGACATCGAAAGGCTCGCGGCGCATTATCGCGACGGCGAGAAGCCGCTGGCATCCGACCCGTCGTTCGCGCTGCGGCGCTCGCAGGCGGAGATCGAGATCGACGCGCTGGAAATGACCGAGCTGCGCATCATGTCGAGCCTGCAATCCGGACAAAACCCGGGCTCCGTTTCGTCGTCGCTGGCGAAGCTGCGCAATTCCGAGATCAAGCAGGCGCTGACCGCGCTTGCGGTCGATGTCCTCGGGCAGGACGCGCTCTACTGGCAAGGCCATCGCCCGCTTTATGAAATGAATGCGGAGCCCGGAATTCCCGAAGACGCGCTGACCGCCCTGCCGGAATATCTCAACAGCCGCGCGTACACGATCTTCGGCGGCACGTCCGAAGTGCAGCGCGACATTATCGCGAAGGTCGTGATCGGGATGTAGCGCATCTCCCTCCCCACAAGGGGGGAGGGAACAAGTCCGACGCAATCGCTGGACCGCGCGGACTTTTCGAAGGGACATCCCATGTACACCGAAGACTTCATCCCTGTCGTTCTCGGCGATATCGCGCGCAAGAACGCCGCCTTGCGTGGCGGCGACGTCGCCGTGCATTTCGAGGGGCGCGAGACGATTTTCGCGGATTTCGACCGGCACACCAACCAGGTGGCGAACGGCCTCACCGCGATGGGCGTCGCGCCGCAGACGCATGTCGCCTATCTGGGCAAGAACAGCGATTTCTATTTCGAGCTGTTCTACGGCGCGGCCAAGGCGCGCGTCATTCTTGCGCCGGTCAACTGGCGCCTCGCGCCGCCCGAGATCGCCTATATCGTCAACGATTGCGAGGCGCAGGTCCTGTTCGTCGGCCCGGAATTCGTCGATGCGGTGAAAGGCTTCGCGGATCAGTTGAAGAGCGTGCGCGTCATCATCGCGATGGAAGGCGCGACGCCCGACTATCCGGATTATGCGGCGTGGCGCGATGCGCAGAGCGACGCCGTTCCCGTTATGCGGGCGCGCGAAGAGGATGTGGCGATCCAGCTCTACACCTCCGGCACGACCGGCCATCCCAAGGGCGCGATGCTCACCAACCGCAATCTTCTGGGGATGCGCGAGCGCGATCCCTCCGATACGCGCGAATGGAACAAGGCTTCGCCCGACGACGTATGGCTCGTCTCGATGCCGGTGTTCCACATCGGCGGCTCGGGCGTGCTGGTGTGGGCCTCCTACAACGGCGGCAAGATCGTCATCACGCGCGAATTCAACCCGATGTCGATCCTCGACGATTTCGTCAGGCATCGCGTCTCGAAACTCTTTCTCGTGCCGGCGGCGCTGCAATTCATCGTGCGCCTGCCGCAGGCGCGCCAGGTCGATTATTCGCGACTGAAATTCGTCATGTACGGCGCCTCGCCCATTCCGCTGGATCTGCTGCGCGAATGCATGGACGTGTTCAAATGCGGCTTCGTGCAGATGTACGGCATGACGGAGACGACAGGCACGATCGTCGCGCTGGAGCCGGAAGACCATACGCCCGAGGGCTCGCAGCGGATGCGTTCGGCCGGCAAGCCGCTCGCCGGCGTGGAGATCGCAATCCTCGATGCGGAAGGAAAGCCGCTGCCGGCGGGCCAGGTCGGCGAGATCGCGACGCGCTCGATGGCGAACATGAAGGGCTACTGGAACCTGCCCGAGGCTTCCAGGCGCGCGATGACCGACGACGGCTGGCTGCGCACGGGCGACGCCGGCTATCTGGACGAAGACGGCTACGTCTATGTGCACGACCGCGTGAAGGACATGATCATTTCCGGCGCGGAGAACATCTATCCGGCGGAAGTGGAAAGCGCGATCTTCGGCCATCCGGCGATCGCGGAAGTCGCCGTCATCGGCGTGCCCGACGACACCTGGGGCGAGGCGGTGAAGGCCGTCGTCGTGTTGAAGGACGGCGCAGAGGCGTCGCCGGACGAGATCATCGCCTTCGCGCGCACGCGCATCGCCGGCTACAAGGCGCCGCGCACCGTGGATTTCATCGGGGCGCTGCCGCGCAATCCGTCGGGCAAGATATTGAAGCGCGAATTGCGCGAGCCGTACTGGGCCGGCAAGGACCGCCGCGTGAACTGAACTTGCCGCAAGTCACGCAAATGCCCGGTGTGTCGCTTATGGCACACCGCCGCGCGACGTAGCGAAAGCGCACCGCTCGTCACATCGCGTGTCGCTGCATTGAAATCACGAGGTCATTTCCGTCTTCTTCGCAACGCAGCAACCTTTTGTGTTGCAGTGCGTTGAGGAAGTGTGGCGCTCTGGCGCGAATATGCGCGAGCGCCTATCTTCGTGAATCAACGAAGCAAAGAGGTGGAGGATAAATGACTGCCGCAGCGACTATTGCGCCGCCCTCCGGGCTTCTCATGGCGCTCGAAATGCGCGCCATTCACGAACTCGGCGCGTTCGTCGGCGCTCTGCCGCTGTTGAGATTCGCGCCGCGCGGCGACGGCCATCCCGTGCTCGTCTTGCCCGGTCTGCTCGCAAGCGATCGTTCGACGGTTCCGCTGCGTCGATTCCTGAAAGGGCGCGGCTATGCGGTGCACGGCTGGCAGCAGGGCAATAATCTCGGCCTGCGAAACGGCGTCGAAGAACGCATGGTCGCGCAAGTGAAGGAACTTGCCGACCGCTACGGCCGCACGGTGAGCCTCGTCGGCTGGAGCCTCGGCGGCCTCTATGCGCGTCAGCTCGCCAAGGTCCTGCCCGAGGAAGTGCGCAGCGTCATCTCGCTTGGCAGCCCCTTCTCCGGCAGCCCGCGCGCGACCAACGCCTGGCGCGTCTACGAATTTGTCTCCGGCCATCGCGCGGAGGACGACGAAGAGCATCTGAGCGGCCATCTGGCGGAGCCGCCGCCTGCGCCTTCGACAGCGATCTTCAGCCGCACCGACGGCGTCTGCGCGTGGCAGGTGTGCCGCGAACCCACCGAGACGGAGCGCGCCGAGAACATCGAAGTGCAGGGCGCAAGCCATTGCGGGCTCGGGCATCATCCCGCGGTCGTCTACGCAATCGCCGATCGGCTGGCGCAGCCGGAAGGCGAATGGACGAAATTCGATCGCAAGGGCTGGCGCGCGCTCGTCTATCCGGACCCCAATCGTGTAAGCTGATGCAGATCAACTGACGCGGCGGAGGGGAGGCCCCATGTCAGACAAGGCGAGCACGGCGAAGCCCGACAAAAAAGCCGAGCGGCCCAAAGGGCCGCAAGAGTCGAGAAGCGAGCGGCCCAAAGGGCCGCTTGACGCGTTTCGCGATCTGGTCGGCCAGTGGGAGCGCGGCGTCAACGAACTCGCCAACGAGGCTATGGCCAACGAGCAGTTCTCGCGTCTCATGCACGGCGTGACCTCAACCGCAGCCGGCGCGCGCGCGGGCCTCGGCGAGGCGATGGAGCGCTATCTCGCGACGCTGAACCTGCCGAGCCGCGCGGACATCACCAGCATCGGCGAACGTCTGCAGGCGATCGAGGCGCAGATCAACCGGCTGACCGAGATCGTCGCGCAGATGGCGTCCGTCGACGCAGCGCCTGCGCCGATGGCGCCGAAGCCGAAGCGCACGCGCAAGCCGCCGGCGCGCGGCGCGCCTGCGGGCCAGAGCGAAGGACGCCGGTCGTGAACGCCGCCGCGCCAAACGTCGTCGAGCGCCTGCGGCTCGAGGTCGATCGGGCGATCCAGCGCGGCGTGAAGGGCATGGGCTACCTGACGTCCGGCGCGCCGGAGGTCGGCCAGTCGCGCAAGGACGTGCTGGCGACGCGCGGCACGATGCGCCTCTATCACTATCATCCGCTGGTCGATGAAGTTTATCGCGTGCCGATTCTCATCGTCATGGCGACGACCAATCGCGGCTACATTCTCGATCTCGCGCCGGGCAATTCGTTCGTCGAATTCCTGCTGAAGGCGGGCTACGACGTGTTCATGCTGGACTGGGCGGCGCCTGCGCCGGCGGAAAAAAACCTGCGCATCGAGGACTACGTTCTCGACTTCATTCCCGATTGCATGCGGCGCGTACGCAAGGAGACGGGAGAAAGGGACGTGACGGTCGTCGGCTATTGCTTCGGCGGCGTTCTGTCGGTGCTGTACACGGCGCTCGCCGGCAAGAACGGGCCCAACAATCTCGTCTGCTTCACGACGCCGATCGACTTCAAGCAGCTCAAGCTGTTCCAGAACTGGTCGAACGAGCGCTATTTCGACGTCGACCGTCTCGTCGAAACGTACGGCAACGTGCCGCCGGAGATGATCTACGCCTCCTTCGAAATGCTGCGGCCGGCCTCGCGCGCGGCGGCGCAGGTGACGCTGTGGGACAATATCTGGAACGACGAATTCGTCCGCGCGTATCGGCAGCTCGACCGCTGGGGCAACGACACGCTGCCGCTGGCCGGCGAATATTTCCGGCAGACGACGAAGGAGCTGATGTGGGGCAACAAGCTCTTCAAGGGTGAACTTACGATCGGCGGCCGGAGCGTGGACCTTGGCGCGATCAAGACGCCGATCTTCCATGCCGTGGCCGAGCACGACCACATCATTCCCTATGACGCCGCCAAGCCGTTGATCGCCAGCGTCGCATCGACCGACAAGACCGAGGTCATGCTCAAGGGCGGACATGTAAGCCTGGTCGCCGGCGCGAACGCCGCGCGGCGGCTCTGGCCGAAACTCGACGAATGGCTGGGAGAGCGCTCGACATGACGAAGGCCGCAGGCGCGACGGGGAAGAGCGCAACGAAGAAGAGCGCGACGAGGGCGGCTACGGGACGGACCGCAGCGAAAGCTCCCGCGAAGAAAGCCGCGGCGAGCAAGGCGTCGGCGAAGGCGGCGACCGGGGCGGCGCAGGGCGGCGTGGAGATCAGGCCGCTCGCGGCGAGCGACGAGAAGGCGTTGCTGGCCTTCGCGCGCGGCCTGCCGCCACACGATCTCCTCTTCCTGCCGCGCGACATCAGCGAGCCCAAGGTGTTGAAGGCGTGGATCCGCGAGAGCGAAGGCGGCGGCATGACCAGCCTCGTCGCGGCGCGCGGCACGGAAATCGTCGGTTGCGGCGCCATCGCCAGCGATCCGCTGTCGTGGTCGCCGCATGTCGGCGAACTGCGCGTGCTGATCGGTCCGCAGGCGCGCGGCGCAGGTGTCGGCCGCGCGCTGACGCAGCGCCTGTTCGCGCTGGCGCTGGAAGGCGGATTGCAAAGAATCGTCGCGCAGATGACGGTCGACCAGACCGCCGCGATCTCGGTTTTCGAGGGTCTCGGCTTCCGCGCCGAGGCGCTGCTGCGCGGGCAGGTGCGGGACCGCAAGGGCGCGCGCCACGACATCGTGATTCTCGGCCACGAGGTCGCGGATGTGCTCGCCCGGCTCGAAGCCTTCGGCGTGGTGGACGCCACGTCGCGCTGATATCCGTCCTTAAATCAGATAGTTAAGCGGCAATCACGAAAATGTGATCGTCGCTCTCCGATTTATGTTGCACTGCACACAATAGTTCAGTACAGAACGTTCGCCCCGTGCTGCTCAATGGCGGGGTCGAAACCCATAGCTCATTGAGGATGGAGATCAGACATGACCGCCACGAAGAAGACCGTTCGCAAGCCGAAGGCCGTCGAAGCCGAAGCGCAGGTCGCCGAGACCGCGAACAAGACCATCGAAACCGCTCGCGAATATGCGCATCGCGCGGCTGAAGCCGTGCTCGAGCGCGCTACTTCGCTTCATGCCGGCGCCGAAAAGGCGACCGACGCGATCGAAACCGCCGCCGTCGACTCCGTCGAGAGCCTCGCCAAGGTTTCGCGCGAAATCCAGAACGCCATTTTCGACGACGCCAAGGCCGCCATCGCCGCCTTCGAGAAGACCGTCGCCGCCAAGACCGTTGGCGAAGCCTTCCGCATCCAGGCCGATTACTACCGCGCGCAGTTCGACGTGAACGTGTCGCGCGCCAAGACCGTCGGCGCGCTCGTCGCGCAGGCCGCGCAGGACGGCGCCAAGACGATCACCAAGACCGCGCAGGACAATCTGGCCGGCCTCGGCCTGAAGTTCGGCAAGGCTGCGTAAGCGTCAGCCCGCGTAAGCGTTGAGTTCAGTTTGCGAAGGCCCGCGGTTCCCGCGGGCCTTCTGCTTTTCATGCCGACTGCCTCCCCGCGAGCGGGGAGGGAAGCGGACCGTGGTCTACGTCATCCCCCCGCCCATACGTCCAGCACGTAGCGGTTGCCGGCGCCCATCTCGTTGATCCAGGCTTCGCCCGCATCCGCCGTCGCATTTTTCCGCGCGCAATAGATCTCGACCAGCGCGCGCTTGACGTCGGGCTCCATCTTGCCGCCGTCGCCGCAGATGTAGACGATGGCGCCGGCTTCGATCAGCGCCCACACGCGATCCTGCTGGCTGCGCACCAGATCCTGCACATAGGTCTTCGCCTGTCCGTCCATGCGTGAGAAGGCGGTGTGCAGTTCGATGACGCCGTCTGCCGCGTGGCCCTTCAATTCCTCGGCATAGAGGAAGTCCTGGCCGGGATGGCGGCAGCCGAAGAACAGCATCGCCGGCCCCAGCGATGCGCCCGCCTTCTTCTGCGCGGCGCGCTCCTGACAGAAGCCGCGGAACGGCGCTAGTCCCGTGCCCGGTCCGATCATGATGAGCGGGACCTTGGGGTCATCGGGCAGACGGAAGCCCGCCTTGGTCTCGCGCACAGCGGCGAAGATCGTCTCGTCGGCGGCGCGCGCGGCCAGATAGTTCGAGCAGACGCCGCGATAGGTTCCGCGCCCCGAACGCGCCGGCCCCTCGACCACGCCGACGGTGACCGTGCAGCGCTGCGGATCGGTCTTTGGCGATGAGGAGATCGAGTAGTAGCGCGGCTGCAGGAGCGGCGTCATTTCGAGATAGGCTGCGAGCGGCAATTCGCAGGCCGGAAATTCCTCCAGCAGATCGTAGACCGACTTGCGCCTGGCCAACACCTCGGCGCGATAGGCGGCGGCGGCTTCGTCGCTCTCGCCGGACAGCGCCTCAAGCTTCGGCCGCGTGACCGGGCAGCGCGTATGTTCGGCCATGGTCTGGATCTGCTTGCGCGTCGCGACCTGCTGCAGTTCGACATAGTCGGAAAGCAGCTTGCCGACGGACACGGGCTCATCGAGCGGCAGCAGCGCGCGGCGGCCTTCCGCGCCGCGCAGGCGGATGACATCGTCGGGCGAATGGCCGAGGCGGCGCGCGATGGATGCGACGAGCGTCGCGTCGTTGCGCGGCACGACGGCGAGATGGTCGCCGGCGCGATAGGCGGCGCCGTCCGGCAGCGCGATCTCGATGTGGCGCGTCGAGCGGCCGGGCGCGGTCAGCAATTCGCGGTTCTCCAAAACGCGCGCCTGTTTCGCGCCGGCGGAATTCACGGCGGGATTTCCGCCCTGCATCGATGCAGGCTCGACATTGTAGAGCGGCTGCGTGCGCGTCTCGCGATCGAGCGAGGCCGCTTGCAGGCCGAAGGCTTCCGCCGCTTTTGGCCGCAGCGCGGCAAACCAGTCCTCGTATTGCCCGTCGAGATCGTCGCGCGCGTCGCCTTCGCCGCGCGGCGCGATGCGCAGGCCGCCGAGCGCGGCGATGCGTTCGTCGATCATGCGCGGCACGCTCTGGTAGGTGGCGTTCCACTCGCGATTGCCGCAGCCGAATACGGTGTAGCGCACGCCGGCGAAGGCGTCGGGCGCCGCCTCGTTCTGCAGCCAGTTGACGAATTTCGTCGCATTGTCCGGCGGCGCGCCGTTGTAGGACGAGCAGAAGATGACGAGGCCCGTGTCCTTCGGCGGCGCGCCGACATTGAGATCGAGCGGACCGAGTTGCGTGGCGAAGCCGTTGATCTCCGCCGTTTCGGCGAGACGATGCGCGAATTCCTCCGACGTGCCGAGATTGGAGCCGTAGAGCACCGACAGGGGCGTGTTGTGTGTCGGACGTTTGGCCGGCGCCGCGGTTTCCGCACGCGGCGCCGCTGTCGTCGAGGCGGTCGCGGCCGCCGGCGCGCTGGCGCGGTCGCGCGCCTCGCGCGGCTTCACCTTTATCTTGAAGCCGTCGGGCTTGATGGTCAGCGTTTCCTTCAGCTTCAACTGATAGCGCTGGTGGTCGATCAGCTTGTAGCGTTGCAGGATCATGCCGAGCGCCAGCGCCGCCTCGTGCATGGCGAAGCCGCGGCCGATGCAGGCGCGCTGACCATTGCCGAAAGGCTTCCACGCCCAGGCCGGCCGTGCGGATTCGGCCGCCGGGCTGAAATTCTCGGGATCGAATATGTCGGCGCGCGGACCCCAGACATCCGGGTCGCGATGCAGCGCGCCGACGAGAATGTTGACGGTAATACCCTTGCGCAGCCGGTAGCCGCAGATTGTTTCCTCGTTGTAGGGATAGACCGAGAAGGCCGGCGCTGGCGGCCAGAGCCGCAGGCTCTCCTTCATGATCTGGTTGATGTAGGAAAGCTGCGTCACCTGCTGATAGGTCGGGCGCACCGTGGGATCGGGACCGAAGACGCGGTCGACCTCGTCATAGGCCTTCTGCAGCACGTCGGGATTCTTGAGCAGCGCATAGAGCGTGTAGGACAGGAGGCCGCTCGTCGTCTCGTGGCCGGCGATCAGGAAAGTGTTGATCTGGTAGCGGATGTTGACGTCGTCGAGCTGCGTTCCGGTCGCGCGGTCGACACCGGTCAGCATGGCGTTGAGCAGGTCCTTCCTGGCGTCGGCGTCGCCCATCTGCTCGCGGCGCGCGCGCACGAGATCGTCGACCATCTTGTTCATGAAGGCGACGTCGTCGTTCAGCGTATTGAGACGTCCGCGCATCATCATGCTCTCGAGCGGCAGGCCGCGCTGCATCATGATGGTTTCGAGCGAGCGCACGAGCGCCTCGACGAAGGGATTGTAGTCGCGCCGGTAGAAGGAGTTGAAGCGATAGTCGAAGCCGCAGAGGCCGATCGTGTCGAGGGTCAGCGCCGTCATGTCGTGCACGACGTCGATGTCCTCGTCCGGATTCATGCGCGCCCATTTCAGGCAGAGCTGCTCGGCGATATCGACCATGGCCGGGTGATAGGACTGCATGGCGCGCCCGCCGAAGGGCGCGAGCAGGATGTTGTGCGCCTTGCCCCAGTTGGGCTCGCTGGTCTTGGCCGTGAACAGGCCGTCGCCGCCGATGGCGCGCACGCGCGCGAGCGGCCCGCGCACCGCCTTGTCGAAGCGCTTCTCGTCGCACAGCTCCTTCACGAACTTCGCGCCGGAGACGAAGATCAGCGGCGAGCCCATGACGTTGAGTTCGAAGATCGGCCCGAGCTGCTTTGCAAATCCGAGCAGGCTTTCGATGGGCGCATTCGGATCGAGCGACAGCGCATGGCCGACAATCGGTTTGGCCGGCGGTTGCGGAATCCTGAGAGCCTCGGCGTTCGCCATTCGTGTTTCCTCTTGAAGCCGGCCGCGCTTGCGGCCTGTTATGTTTTCAGCCGACTGCGCGGCCTTTGCGGCGAGACTAACATTGCGGCGGCAAAAGGCCACCGCCAGGCAAGCGACGTCACGCGCCCTCGATGGCGAAGGCTATGCCGGCGTTCTTCTGCAGACGTTCCGCGAGCGCGAGACCGAGCGCCGCGCCGGGCGTCCAGACGCCGCCCGCGACCTTGTCGTCGGCTGCGAGCGCGAGCGCTGTCTCGGCGATCATCCTGGAGGTCGAGCCGTAGCCGGGATCGCGGTCGCCCTTGACGCTTGCGGCGAGCTTCCGCCCGTCCGCGCCGACGCCCAAAAAGACGAGATCGTAGAAGCCGTTGTCGCGTTCCTCGCGGCTCGGGCCTTCGCCGGGCCTGGGGCCCTTGTCGCCCTCCATGCCGGAGCCCTGCTGGGCCATCGCCCTGGCGACCGTCTCGCCCTTCTCGCCGGGGCCGGTCATGACCATCTCGTCGTAGACGAAGTCCTTGCCGAAGGCGAAGCCGGTGAGCGCGTTCGTGCGATGCACGTTGCGCGTGTTGATCGCCGCCATGACGAAGGGCGCCATCCAGGACCCGAAGTCCTCGTCATATTCCGGCTTCATGCCGCTCGGCTGTTTCGGGCCCTGAAAGCCGGGCGTGAGCGAGAACGGGTCCTTCAGCAGCGCAACGACATTGGGGTCCCTGGCGGCGGCGGCCAGCGTCGCCTTGAGACTCGCCGCCGTGCCGCCGGAAAAGGTCCCGCGCATTTTTCGCACACGTCCCTTCACCCGCGCGAAAGGCTTGCCGAAACGCTTCCTTGCTTCCGTTTGCAGGAAGAGCACGCCGAGATCGAAGGGGATGGAATCGAAACCGCAGGAAAAGACGATGCGGGCGCCGTTCTTCTTCGCCTCGGCGTCGTGCGCGTCGATCATGGCGCGCATCCAGGCTGGCTCGCCGCAGAGATCGACATAGTCCGTTCCCGTTTCCGCGCAGGCGGCGACCATGTCCGAGCCGTAGAGCTGGTATGGTCCGACGGTGGTCAGGACCACGCGCGTGCGCGTGGCGAGATCGCGCAGGCTTTGCAGTTGCGCGGCGTCCGCGGCGATCAATGGAACGTCGCGCGGCGCGCCGATCTCGTCGCGCACGGCGGCAAGCTTGGCCGTATCGCGGCCGGCCATCGCCCAGCGTGTCGGCTCGCCCCTGCGTCCCGCCAGATATTCCGCGACGAGGCGACCAGTGAAGCCGCTTGCGCCATAGACGACGATATCGAACTCGCGCGTGTGCATTCGATCCTCCCGAACCCTGATTTTTCGACATGTTGCCACAGATTTTGCCCGTCGCTAATCTCGGGGTCGCCGACGCGGTCAACGCCGGAGAAGCGGAAGCGGGCGGCGGGGAGGAAGTTCGATGGGCGCGCCTGCATGGATCAGGTAGGGGCCGGCGATCGGGACGAGACGCGGCTGCGACCGCCGTCGCTGTTTCTCGCCCTGTCGGAAGTGCGCGCCTGGCAGGAGTTCGGCGCCTCGATGGCCTTTGCGCCGCTGCTGATGACTGCGCCGCGCGGCGACGCGCACACGGTGCTCGTGCTGCCGGGCTTCATGGCGAGCGACGCGTCGACGCGGCTTCTGCGCGCCTATCTGCGCATGCTGGGCTACAATGCGGTCGGCTGGGAGCTTGGCCGCAACACCGGCGGCTTCTATCGGATGCGTGAAACGCTTCGCGCACGTTTGACCAAGTTGCACGAGCGCGCGGGCCACAAGATCGCTCTTGTCGGCTGGAGCCTCGGTGGCGTGTTCGCGCGCGATCTCGCGCTCGCCCTGCCGAACGTCGTGCGCAGCGTCATCACGCTCGGCAGCCCCTTCGCGAGCGACATTTCCGCCACCAATGCGCGACGTCTCTATGAAGAGGTGACGGGCGAAAAGCCGACCGACGCGCGGCCTGACGACCTGCGCTCGCTCGGCGGCGACCTCGGCCTGCCGACAAGTTCGATCTATTCGCGCTACGATGGCGTCGTGCACTGGAAGACGTCGCTGACGCGCGAGAACGCGCACACCGAGAATATCGAGATCGCTTTTGCGAGCCATCTGGGGCTCGGCGGCCACCCCGCGGCGCTCTGGGCGATTGCGGACCGGCTCGCGCAACCTGAGGGCAAGTTTGCGCCCTTCGGCCGCGGCGGACCTTTCGCGCTTGCCTATTTGCGGCGGGAGCCGAAATGATTTCCGGGCGACCGGCAACAGGATCGCTCCCCACAGGGAGCGGCAAATTCAGGGAGAGCGCAGGATGAGCGCAGGCGTGAAACTGTCGTCGGTCGACGGATCGTTCCTCTATCTCGAGACGCCTGAGACGCCGATGCACGTCGGCTCGATGGCGATCTTCAAATTGCCCGACAATTACAAGGGCGACTTCTTCGAGGAATTCAAGGCGCAGATCCAGTCGCGCCTGCATCTGGCGCCGGTGCTGCGCTGGAAGCTCGAGCGCACGCCGCTCGACATCGACAATCCGAGCTGGGTCGAGGACGAGCAGTTCGACATCGACCGCCACATCTTCCGCGCGTCGCTCGCCGCGCCGCATGATCGCGCGACGCTCGAGCGCATCGTCGGCTGGATGCACGCCAAGCTGCTCAACCGCGCGCGCCCGTTGTGGGAATTCTACGTCTTCGAGGGCATGGCCAATAACGAAGTCGGCCTCTATTCCAAGATGCACCACGCGCTAATCGACGGCGGCGCCGGCGCGGCGCTGACCGAGATCGTCTACGGCGACGGCAATGTCGCGCAGACGGAAACCAAGAAAGGCGAAGCGAAGAAGAGCGACGCGCTCGGCGAGCTGTTCAACAGCTACGCGAGCCTGTGGGCGCAGCCGCTCGGACTCACCGCGCAGGGCAAACTGCCGGATATTCTGACCGGCAAGCGGCAGGATATCGGCTCGATCCTGATGGACGGCTTCGCGCGGCAATTGCGCCAGCCCATCGAATTCATCAAGGGCCTGCCTGAAATGGCCAAGGCGCTGTCGGCCGTCGCTTCCAAGCTGAACGAGAGCGGCGTGCAGGGCCTCAAGGATGCTGTCGCCCCCTCGACGCCGCTGAACAGGACCGTTTCGTCCGAGCGCAGCTTTGCCGCCGTGTCCGTCTCCATGTCGCGCTGCAAGGCGGTGGCGGCGGCCGCGGGCGGCAAGCTCAACGACGTGGTGCTGGCGCTGTCGAGCGGCATGTTGCGGCGGCATCTGGAAAAGACCAAGGCGCTGCCGGATCGCCCCTTGCGCGCGGCGGTGCCGATTTCGCTGCGCGAAGCGGGAAATCGTGAAGCGAACAATCAGGTGTTCGGCATGATCTGCTCGCTCGCCAGCGATATTGCAGATCCCAGGGCGCGTCTGCAGAAGATCATAGAGGAATCCACAAAGTCCAAGGGCATGGCCGATCCCTTCAAGCCGATCGTGCCGAAGCTCACGCAGTTTTCGGCGATCGGCGCGCCGATCCTCATCCAGATCCTGTCGCTGCTCTATTCACGCACGAACCTCGCCGACATCATGCCGACGCCGGCCAATGTCACGATTTCCAACGTGCCGGGCTCGCGCAAGCCGCTCTACGTCGCCGGCGCGGAATTGCAGCACATCTTCCCGGTGTCGATCGCCGCGCACGGCCTTGCGCTCAACATCACCGTGCAGGGCTATCGCGACCAGCTCGACTTCGGTCTGATCGCCGGCGCCAACGTGCTGCCGGAGCTTCGCAGCCTCGCCAACATGCTGCCGGAAGAGCTGGAGGCGCTGGAGGCCGCCTATGGCCTTGCCGCGGCGCCCGCGAACGAGATCGCGCCGCTGAAAGCGACGGCGAAACCGAAGGGGACGAAAGCGCCCAAGCTGTCCGCCGAACGGGCGCCTGCGTCCAAGCGCAAGACGTCAGCCAAACGCGCGGCGGCGGCCGGCGGCGCCTGATGGGCAAGATGTCGCGCGGGCGATTGTGAGCCGGCGCATATGCACGACGCGGCTCCCCCGCTAAAAGGTCTGGCGGGCAGGGGAACATGCACGACACGAAGACGTCGACCCGCGAGTCCGCGGCGCCTGCCGAAGAGGCTGCGCCCCGCGACGTAACGCCGCTTGGCCTCGCGCCGCGGCCGCGGCTCTACCTGCGCCTTGCGGTTACCGGGCATCGCGATGCCGCGCGGTTGAACGAAAGCAACGTAAGGCGGGGATTTGCGCGCGCTTTCGACGCCTGCGCCGATATCGTCAGGCTGCAACATGAGAGCGCCCCGGGCCTCTATGCCGGGGATGGCGCGGAACTTGTCCTGTTGTCAGCGCTTGCCGAGGGCGCAGACCAGATCGCGGTCGACGTGTTCACCGCGCGGGAAAATCCGGGCTGGCTGCGATCGCGCGCCGAAGTCGTCATTCCCTTCGACATCGACGGCTATGCCTCCACGATGGACGATGCGGCGGCGCGCGCGAGGATGCGCGAGATGGCGAAAGCCGCCAGCGCCTGCATGGTCATGGCCGACGGCTCGCCGGACCCCGGCAAGGCCGACGACCCGCACGAGACGCACTGGCGCAATCATCGCTACGCCATGGCCGGGGACATCTTGATCCGCCAGGCCGACGCGCTGATCGCGGTGTGGGACGGGGTTCCCTCCACCGCCATGGGCGGCGCGGCCTGGGTGATCTCGGGCGCCTTGCGCGAAGGCATGCCCGTGCTCTGGGTGCATGCGCAGGATGGACGCGTCCGCCTGCTGACGCCGCCGAGCCCGCACGGCGAATTGCTCGGCGCCGCGGCGCGTTCCGGCGGATCGCTCGATCTCGACGCGGCCGACGCCGTGGCCAGCTTTCATTCGAGCCTGGCGCCGCTATTGGCGCCCACGTTCGATGGCGATGCCGCGGAGGAGCACGATTTCGACGCCTATGCGCGTTCGCAACGCTCCTATCGCAGCTTTTTCGGCAATGGCGGCCGGACCCGCAAGCCGAAGCTGAAGACCTGGGCGACGGCCTATAGCCGGCTGTTGTGGCTGACCGGCTCCTATGTCGGGCACGAGACGCGAGCCGCGAACGGCGAACCTGCCGAGACCGTCGCGCATCGCGCATGGCCGGCGAGCAAATGGCCGGGCTGGCGCATCGACTGCGCCTATACGCCGATGCCGGCGCGTCGCGAATTTCTGAAGGACTGGAGCAACGACCGGCTGCGCGAGAGCGTCGCGCTTCCCTGGATCACGTTCGACACGATGGCGACGCGGCTCGGCCACGTCTATCGCTCCTCCTATGTCATCACCTTTCTCTTCGCCGCGCTCGCGGTGCTCATCGCGTTGAGCGGCCTTCTCGTGCCGGCGGATCGTCAGCCGTACATGAGCATTCTGGAGCTGGGCGCATTGCTCATAGCGGGCTGCTCGTTCTTCTTCAGCCGCCACTTCAGGGTGCACGACCGCTGGGTTATCGCGCGCGACGTAGAGGGACAGTTTCGTGCGGCATGGAATCTCGCGCAACTCGGTCTCGGCGGGCGCAGGGCGCTGAAGCGCGTCGCCGCGCCGTGGTCGACATGGGCGATGCAGGCGTGGGTCGGCGGCGTCGGCCTGCCGCACATGAACGCGACGCGCGACTATCTGGCGCGGCTTGCGGCCTATCTGCGCGAGACCGCGGTCGCCGACCAGATCGCCTACCACCGGAGCAATGCCGAGCGGCTGCACATGCTGCACCATACGCTGGAGCGAGCCGGCAAGATCGCCTTTTTCCTCTCGCCGTGGCTGGGCGTTATCGAAATAGCCCATCACCTGGGCTTCTCCCGGGCGCCCGAGGTTCCATCCGGACTGGTCGTGTTTTTCGGCGCGGGATTGCCCGCCATCGCCGCCGCCGTCGCGGGCCTGCGCTACCAGGGCGATTTCCTGCGCTTTGCGACGCGCTCGAGGCGCACCGCGCACGACCTGGGCGCGGTCGAGGCCGAATTGACGAAATTCATTGAGCGCATGGAAGACGCAAAGGTTTGCGACAAGGACAAGCGCCAGGGTTTCGCGGAACTGCGCGATATCATTCTCAGCCTGGAATCGGTTCTGATCGCCGACCTGCAGGACTGGCGCTATGTGTATGCCGCGCGGCCCAACCCGGAGCCATGAGCGTCAGGCGACGCCAGTCGCGATGCCGGCGAGCTTGCGGACGGCGTTGCGATCCTTCTCCTGATCGTCGGAGGACAAGGCGTCGAAGTCGCAGATGCCTGGATGGATCAGACGATCATTGTCGCGCTTCTCGCCATGGCGCCAGCCGCGTTCGATCCGATCGGCCATCCATCGCCGATGTTCGACGCGCGCGAGCCGATCGAGCGTCGCGGGGTCGGCGACCGCGCGCTTGATCGCGTCCCGGTCTTTCAGCGCGACGCCCTCGCTTGCAAACAGGATGGCGATGTGATCGGCCGAAGCGCGGTTCGCCTCGCGCAAGTTTTCCGGCAGTTCGTCCCAGGCCGCCATGCTTTGCGCGGACCCCGGCGCGACATGCGCGGAATTGTCGAGATAGGCCGCATGCAACGCGATGGCCATCTCGTCGCCCTTGCGGTCGAGAACGCGCGCGACGCTTTCGACGCGGATCGGGCCAGAGAAGGGCGTGATGCGGCTGTGGTCGCGTCCCTTCACGGAGGTCTCCGCCAAGGCGGACAGGAGATGATCTTCCTTGGTCTGCCGCACGAGGATCGGCGTCGTCTCCGCGCCCAGCGCATTGGCGGGGCGGCGCAAGGCGAGCGCGGCGGAAATGGCGTCGGCGCCGTCGAGCAGCACGATCGCCAGATGCGGGGCGCCGTGCGCGGCCATGCATGCCGCGGCCGCTTCGTCGTCAGGCAGCGCATGAGCGCCGGCGTCGAGGATATCGAAGACGACGATGAGGTCGAGATCGGGATGAGCGGCGCGCCAGCGCGTAAAGGCCGCCTTCTCGTCCTCGCGCAAAGACAGGGTGACGATGGGGCGCTTCGCCGGATGATCCTGCAGCGCCACGACGATTTGGGCCAGCGCCTGCTCCCAACGGCCCTGCAGTCCGACCACGAGCGCGTGGCTCGGCGCATCGCGATCCTGCTTGAGGAACGCCGGCGCGTAGCGCGCGAGCTCGATGCGCAGGCCATCGCGGTCGGGACAGAGGCGCCGGTAGCGCACATGCCGGCGCCCGCTCATGCCATCAAGCGCCGCGTCGAGTTCATTGGCGAGATCTTCGCGGTCGATGCGGACCGCGAGCGCGACGGGCGGATGATCGCGCCCGACCTTGTCGATCGCGCGCAAGGCGAGCATGGCGATGTTGATATTATCGAGGTCGTCGGGCGTGGCGACGAATACGCCCTTGGCCATGCCGGGATTGAGGCCGGCGAAGGTCGCAGGCAGTTTGGGATCGGCCTCGACGACGGTGAGGCCCAGCCCCTCCAGCGCCTCGCGACGCGAATTGTCGAATACCGGGGCGACCGCTGCGACCTGATGCCGGTCGGCGACGAGCGCCTTGATCGCGGCATCGCTCATCTGCTGGTCGCCGACGAGGATCACATGATCGCGTGCGCGCGGCAGCAGGGCGAGCCGCAGCGGGCGCGTGACGCCGCCGATGAGAATGTGAAATGTCGCGGAGACAGCTACGAGAGGCAGCAGCAGGCGCGCAATCTGCAACTGCCAGTTCGCCGAGCCCTCGAAATTGGTGGGAAAGTGCAGGGTGATGAGCTGCAGCGTGCGGAAAAGATTGCTGAGGTAATCCCACGCCGACTTTGGCGCGAACGTCTCGTGGAATCCCCAGTAGCCAAGAAATACGGCGGCGCCGCCGCCGAGGAGTTGCAGAATGGCCCGGTACCTGCCGACGAAGGTCGACAGGCCAATGCCCAGACGGGACAAGAAATAAAGCAAGTGACTCTCGCGTGAATTCGCTGCGCCTCGTGCGCCCCCTTTGACAACTATATTTGCATTCGACGCCTAACGCGACGTCAGGGCCATTTCGCGTCGGGCGCGAATTCCGTCACGGCGCCGGCTGGATTGTCGATCAGCATGAAGAGATCGAAATAGCGGATGACGGGCGGGGCGCCCGTGCGCGTCTCCACGCCCGCGCGCCAGACGGCGTCGTGGCCGCGTTCGGCCGCTTCGCGCGACGGCCAGACGTAGAAGGCGCCGCCCATGTCGTTGTCGCCTGCGACATAATATTTGCGCACGAGTTCGGCGTCGCCACGCCATTTCGGCACGGTGGCGCGGGCGTCGGCGAGAATTTGCTCCCGCGTCATGCCGGGCCGGTGACGAAACTCCACGAATTCGACGATCATCGCTGGCTCACGATTCTTTCGCTTACCCGCTGGTTTTCGCGCCGCCGAGATAGGCGGCGGCGATCGCCTCGTCGGCCCAGAGCTGGTCGGGCGGGCCGCCGAGCACCAGGCGGCCGGTCTCCAGCACATGGCCGTAATCGGCGACTTTCAGCGCCATGCGCGCGTTCTGCTCGACGAGCAGCACGGTCGCGCCGCGCCTGCGGATTTCCTCGATGATGCGGAAGACCGCCTGCACGATGACCGGCGCGAGGCCGAGCGAGGGCTCGTCCAGCAGCAGCAGGCGGGGCTTGGCCATCAGGCCGCGCGCGACGGCGACCATCTGCTGCTGGCCGCCCGACAGCGTCCAGCCGAGCGCATCGGCGAAGGGCCGGATATCGGGGAAGAGGTCGAACATGTCGTCGGCCTCCTTGCGAATCCGCGCCGTCGACTCGCGCCGGCTGGAGGCGCCGAGCATGATGTTCTCGCGCACGCTGAGGCCGGGAAAGACGCGCCGGCCCTCCGGCACGTGCGCGATGCCCTTGCGGACGATCTCCTCCGGGCCGAGGCCGCGGATCGAATGACCGTCGAAAACGATCTCGCCGTTGGACGCCGCCGCAAGACCCGATATGGCGCGCAACGTCGTCGACTTGCCGGCGCCGTTGGAGCCGAGCAGCGTGACGACCCTGCCTTCGTCGACCGAAAGCGAAATGCCGCGCAGCGCGACGATTTCGCCGTAGCGCACGGAGAGGTCGGCAATCTCGAGCAGCGCCATCATTCCGCTCCGAGATAGGCCGACACGACGTCGGGATGGCGCAACACCGCCATGGACTCGCCGTCGGCGATGCGTCGCCCGAAATTGAGCACGGTGATGTGACTCGCGGCGTTGCTGACCAGCGTCATGTCGTGGTCGATGATGAGAATGGTGAGGCCGTAGGAGGCGATGCGCTCGAGCAGATTGTGCAGGCTCTGCTTCTCCGTGGAATTGAGGCCAGCGGCGGGCTCGTCGAGCAGCAGCAGCGTCGGATTGGCGGCGAGCGCGCGGGCGATTTCGATCAGGCGCTGGTGGCCGTAGCTGAAGGCGGTGACGAGTTCATTCGCGCGAGAAGCGAGGCCGACGAAATCGAGCGCGGCGATCGCGCGATCCTCCAGCGCCGCGCGGCTTGCGCCTTCCGCCAGCCTGTTGCCGGTCCGCTCCGCGCCGATCACGACGTTTTCGAGCGCGGTCATCGAGCGGAACAGGCGGATGTTCTGGAAGGTGCGGCCGAGGCCCGCCTCCGTGCGCTTGTGCGCCGGCAGTCTGGTGATGTCGCGGCCGTCGAGAACGACGCGGCCCGAGGTCGCGGCATAGAGGCCGGACAGGACGTTCAGCGTCGTCGTCTTGCCCGAGCCGTTCGGGCCGATCAGCGCATGAACCTTGCCGCGCGCAACGGCGATATCGACTTCGTCGACGGCCTTGAGGCCGCCGAAATGCTTCGACAGTTTCTCCGTCTCCAGCACGTTGGCGCCGCCGGAATCGTCGGGCGCGAGTTTCAGCGGCGCGGACGGCGCGGGCGCCGGCCTTGCGCGTTCGAAGAATTTGGCGATGAAGCCCCAGATGCCATCCGGCATGAAGGCGACAATGAGAATGACGGCGAGGCCGTAGATGGCGAGATAGAGGCCCGGGACGCTTTTCAGAAACCGCAGCCATTCGGGAATGAGGATGAGCAGGCCCGTGCCGATGACCGAGCCGATCGGCGACGCCGAGCCGCCGAGCAGCGACATGGTGAGGAAGACGACGGATTCGGCGAAGGAAAACTGATCCGGGCTGACATAGGAGAAGCCGCCGGCAAAAAGACCGCCGCCGAGACCACCGAGCAGCGCGCAGAGCGCGAAGGCGGTGACCTTGGTGCGATAGACGTCGATGCCGGCGACGCCTGCGGCCAGTTCGTTGTCGCGCACCGCGCGCATGGCGCGGCCGAGGCGCGTGTCGGCGAGGCGCCAGACGAGATAGCCGACGAAGGCGAGCGCCGCGACGCAGAAGGCGAGATAGGCCTGCTGGCTTTCGAACAATTGCGGGCGCGGAATGTTGCGCACGCCGTCCGGTCCGTGCGTGAAGGAAATCTGGTTGACCATGAACAGCGTGAGGATCTGCTGGAAGGAGATCGTCACCATGGCGAGGTAATGGCCGCCGAGCCGCAGCGTCGAGGCGCCGAGCAGCGCGCCGGCGGCGAGCGACACGACCATGCCGATGGCCAGGCATATCCAGAAGGGCATGTGCGCGTCGGTCGTGCCGAGGCCGACCGCATAGGCGCCGACGCCGAAAAAGGCCGCCTGCGCGAGATTGATCTGGCCGCACAGGCCGAGCACGACGGACAGGCCGAACACGGCGACCGCGTAGGTCGCCGCCTGCATCAGGATGTTCAGCACATAGCCGTCGAATTTCATGGTCGCGGCAAGGAAGACCGCGACCGCGGCGAGCGCGACATAGGCGAGGAGCCCGAGCGTATGGCGGTTGCCTGCAACAAGGCCAGTGGCTTGCGATTGCGCGCTCATGCCTTCTCCGCCACGCGCTCGCCGAAAATGCCCTGCGGCCGGAAGACGAGGAAAGCCACGAGGACGAAGAAGGCGAAGCCGTCCTTGTAGGGCACGGACACGTAGGCCGCCCCGAATGTCTCGATGATGCCGAGCGCCAGCCCGCCGATGATCGCGCCCGCCACATCGCCGAAGCCGCCGATAATGGTGGCGGCAAACGCTTTCAGGGCGATCGTGCCGCCCATCTGGATCGACACGAACAAGATCGGCGCGACCAGAATGCCGGCGAGCCCGCCGAGCAGCGCGGAGTAGACGAAGGTGATCATGATCATGGTCGAGACGCTGATGCCGAGCAGCGAGGCCATTTCCTTGTCCTGGCTGGTCGCCTGCAATTTCTTGCCGAGCAGCGTGTGCTCGAAGAACCAGTAGTTGAACAGGACGAGCGCCAGCGTCACGCCGATGATGAGCAGGTACTGGCTGTCGAGGAAGACGCCGCCCGCCTGGATGCCGGGCGTGTCGAACCAGCCCTGCAGCACCTGCGGCTGCGGGCCGTAGAGCGCGAGCGTGGAATTGGCGAGCAGGATGGAAGCGCCGATGGTCGAGATGATGACCGGCAGGTAGGTGCGGTGGCGCAGCGGATAATAGACGCCGAGATTGAAGATCGCGCCGAGCAAGGCCATGCCGCCGAGCGCGATGAGAAAGGAGAGCCAGTAGGGCCAGCCCAGATCGACGGCGAAGACGACCATGAGAAAGGCCGCCACCATGGAGAATTCGCCCTGCGCGAAATTCACCACGTTGGTCGCGCGAAAGATCAGCACGAAGCCGAGCGCGACCAGCGCGTAGACCGCGCCGATGCCGACGCCCTGAAAGAGGAGCTGGAGGACGAAATCCATGAAGAGGGCCTTGTCGGAGGAGCGCCCCCGCCTTCGAGACGCGCGCTGCGCGCGCTCAGGGCGAGGGCTCGTGGCAAGCGCCCCTCACGCTGAAGGAGCCGCCGCAGGCGGCGTCTCGAGGCGCGAGGGGCAGGCCCTCAGTCCTTGAACTCGATGTGCTTGTCGAAGACGATCGCGCCCTTCTCGTTGCGCACGATGTTGTAGCCGTGCAGGCCGTCGCCGTACTGGTCGAAATTGTATTCGCCCTCGGCGCCCTTGTAGCCCTTGGTGGCGAGGATCGCCTCGCGGATCTTGCCGGGGTCCGTCGTGCCGGCCTTGTTGATCGCCGCGCAGAGCACGCCGATGGCGTCGTAGGTCCAGGAGCCGTAATTGTCGGCGATCACGCCGCCCGAGACGGCCTTGTAGAGTTTTGCGAATTCCTTGGCCTCCGGGCAGGAATCCTCGGCATAGTCGGCGACGCCGTAGGTGCCGTAGAGCGCGGGGCCGGCGAGCTTGACGGCGCCGGCCACCGTGATCGAGGGCGAGCCGACCCACGGGATCGTCACGCCGAGCTGGCGCAACTGGCGCGCGAAAATCGCTAGATCGTTGTCGAAGGTGAAGTAGGAGCCGATGATGTCGGCGCCCGACTGCTTGATCGCCAGCACGACCGGCGTGAAGTCCTGGCTCTGGTTCGGATAGCCCTGGTCGATGGCGACGGAGCCGCCGATCTTGGCCAGCGATTCCGTCAGCGCCTTGGCGCCGTTGGTGCCGAAGGCGTCGGTCGAATGCACGACCGCCCATTTCTTCTTGCCAAGCGTCTCGACGCCGTAGGCGCCGATGACGCGGCCGGAATAGGTGTCGTTCGGGCGGAAGCGGAAGAGCCAGGGATTGCCGAGCTTGGTCAGGGTCGGGTCGGTGCCGCCGAAGCACACGGGCTTGCCGGTCTTGAGAATGTCGGGCGCCATCGCGTGGTTCTGCGTCGAGCGGATCGAGCCGAGAAAGGCGACGATGTCGGGCTGCGCGGCGAGCTTGGAAAAGGCCAGCACCGCGCCGGGGTTGGTCGTCTGGTCGTCCTCGGTCACCAGTTCGACCTGCTTGCCGAGAACGCCGCCGGCCTTGTTGACGCGCTCCATCGCGAGCTTGGCGCCGGTCAGCGCATATTTGCCGGAATCGGCGGCCGGGCCTGTCACCGGCAGCACCATGCCGATCTTGATCGTCGCGCCTTGCGCATGCGCCGGACGCAGTATCGCCGGCATGGCGATGCCGGCGGCAAGGCCGGCGGAAATCTGGCGCCGTGTAAATGTCATGTGCATCCTCCCGGATGGCCTCTGCGGGCCGTGCCGGGATTAGACGATGCGGTTCGGCGGCTGTCTAGCTGAAATTCTAGCTTGCCCAGTGCAGCCTGCCGTAGCGATATGCGTCGGGCGCAGTTGCGAACGGCGCCGACTTTTTGACGTCTTGGCAAGACATGTCTTGCCGCGCACCCTCCAGCGCCCATAGATGATGGGGTTCGAACAAAAAAGATCGCCCGACGGCGACATGTGGAAGCGCAAACGAGGGAGGTCGCGATGGGCGATCAGGCGGGCCGCGAGGCAGCCGCATTCGGCGGCATATTCGGACAGGACGCCATGGAGGCCGCGCATCGCGCGCTCGAGCGCATGATGGCCGACATCGCCGGTCCGGTGCTGGGCGAGAATGCGGTCGCCGCGCAATCGGGCCTCGTGCGCGAAGTGTCGCGGCTGATGGCGGGGCAATCCGAGCTCAAGCCGGAGGCGGGCGACAAGCGCTTCAACGATCCCATGTGGAAGGACAATCCGCTCTTCCAGACCTGGATGCAGGGCTATCTCTTGTGGTCGAAATCGGTCGACGCTCTGGCCGCCGCCATGGGCGTGGACGAGATGGCGATCAAGCGCAACCGCTTCTTCGCCAATCTCATCACCGACGCGCTGGCGCCGACCAATACGATGCTCGGCAATCCCGCCGCCATGAAGCGCTTCGTCGAGACGGGCGGGCAGAGCACGCTCGACGGGTTGCAGAATTTCCTCAAGGACATGGTCGACAACGGCGGGATGCCGGCGCAGGTCGACAAGTCCGCCTTCAAGGTCGGCGGCAATCTCGCGACCACCAAAGGCGCGGTGGTTTTCCGCAACGAGATGTTCGAGCTGATCCAGTACACGCCGGTCACGGACGAGGTCTACGAGACGCCCGTCCTGTTCGTGCCTTCGATGATCAACAAATACTACGTGCTCGATCTCGCGCCGGGCCGCAGCATGTTCGAATATGCGCTGTCGCAGGGGATCCAGGTTTTCGCGATGAGCTGGAAGAATCCCAGCGCGGCCGAGAGCGGATGGGGGATCGACAATTATCTCGAGCAGATTCTGAACGCCTGCGCCGCCGTGCGCGAAATCACGGGCTCGCCGCAGGTTCATCTGGCGGCGGTCTGCGCGGCGGGCATGTTGATCTCCAGCGTCGCCGGATTTCTCGCGACGCGCGGCGACGGACAGGTTCGCTCGCTGACGACGATCGTCACCGGGCTCGACAATTCGGTCGAGGACACCAAGCTGTCGATCTTCACCGGCCCCGACATGGTGGAGATGATCGCCGGCATCTCGCAGGCGCAGGGCGTGCTCGACGGGCGCAATCTTTCCAGCGCCTTCACGTGGATGCGGCCGAACGATCTCGTGTGGAACTATTGGGTCAACAATTACCTGATGGGCAGTCCGCCGCCCGCCTTCGACATTCTCTACTGGAACAGCGACGCCACCCGCATGCCCGCGCGCACGCATCGCGAATTCCTCGATCAGGGGCTGATCAACGCATTCGCCAAGCCTGGCGCCGTCAAGGTGTTCGGAGCGCCGATCGATATGGCGCAGGTGACATGCGACACCTACGTCATGGGCGGCCTGACCGATCACATCTGCCCGTGGAAGAACTCCTACGCCGGCGCGAAACTCTATGGCGGCAAGGTGGAATTTGCGCTCGTCGGCTCGGGCCACGTGCAGAGCATGGTCAACCCGCCCGGCAATCCGAAGTCGTCCTATTTCGTCAACACGAAGCTGGTCGAGTCCGCCGACGAGTGGCTGAAGACCGCCGAGAAGAAGCCGGGCAGCTATTGGGAACACTGGGCACCGTGGATTCAGGCGCGCTCCGGCGCGAAGCGGCCGGCCAGGGCGCCCGGCAGCGCGCTGTTCCCCGCGATCGGCGAGGCGCCCGGGCAATATGTAATGGAGCCGTAGCCGGCGCCTCCTGAAATCGATCGCCGACATGACGCCGTCGCCGAATTCCTCTCAAGAGGCGTTCCGCAGGCGGCGCAATGGCCGCGATCGCAAAAAGAAAGGGCGCGCTGTTCGCGCGCCCTTCGGCAATCTCGAGCGGCTGCTTGAGCCGGAACGAATTACGCCTTCGGCGTGAGGGCCGACTTGGCGGCTTCGCCGAGTTCCTTGGCCTGCTCCTGCAGGGCGGCCATCTGGGCCTTCAGGTACTCGGTCTGCAGCGACAGGGCTTCCTGCGGGTCCTTCGCCTTGACGAGGGCCTCGGCGTGGTCGAACGCGGCCTTGGCGTTGGTCTGGGCGATGGTCATGACCTTGGCGTTGAGGTCCTTGACGGCCGCAGGGATCGCGATCGGCGACTTCTCGGCCTGCTCGGCGGCCTTCTGGGCGGCGCCGACGAAGGCGTCGAACGCCTTGCGGGCCTGGTCAACGCCCTTGACGGCGAAGTCGCGGAGTTCGGCGGGAATTTCGAATTTCGGCAGGGTGGTCATCGGGGATCTCCTCAAGTCTCCTCGGCGCGGCCCATGGGCGGCGCCGCGTCCGGGAACGATCTGCTTATATCCTGATCATTGACGCATTGCAACAAAAATTGTGCGATGCACAAAAAATCTGGATGTTCCTGTGTAGAGGCGCATTCTGGCGCGATCGGGGCGGGCGAAGAAAAAAGCCCGCGGGCGCGCGCCGCGGGCTTTTCGATGAGAGAGGCCGCCGGCTTCAGGCGGCGAGGCGCAGGGCGCGCACCGCGTTCTGCTTGAGGATGAGATCGTGGATTTCCGGCTTGAAGCCGGCTTCCGAAAACTGCTTGATCCAGCGGTCGGGCTGGATGAGCGGGAAGTCCGAGCCGAACAGGAATTTGTTGCGCAACTGGCCGTTGGCGTATTGCACGATCTGCGGCGGGAAGTATTTCGGCATCCACCCCGAAAGGTCGATGTAGACGTTCTCCTTGTGCAGCGCCATCGACAGCGCCTCGTCCGTCCAGGGCCAGGAGGGATGGGCGAGGATGATCGTCATGTCGGGGAAGTCGACCGCGACGTCGTCGATATGGATCGGCTGCGAATATTTCAGGCGCAGGCCGCCGCCGCCCGGCAGGCCCGTGCCCATGCCGGAATGGCCGGTGTGGAAGATCGCCGGCAGCTTGTACTCGGCGATGACCTCGTAGAGCTTGTAGGCCATCTTGTCGTTCGGATAGAAGCCCTGGCAGGTCGGGTGGAACTTGAAGCCCTTCACCGCGCCGGACTCGATGAGTTCACGCGCCTCGCGCACGCCCATCATGCCCTTGTGCGGGTCGATCGAGGCGAAGGCGATCATCATGTCGGAATTGGCGGCGGCGGCTTCGGCGATCTCGTCGTTCGGGATGCGGCGGTTGCCGATCTGGAACTCGCTGTCGACGGTGAACATCACCAGGCCGATCTTCTTCTCGCGATAATATTTGATCGTCTCGGCGATGGTCGGGCGCGGCGGCGCCTTGAAATATTTGTTCGCGGCGTCCTCGAACGGCTGCCAAAAGGGGTCCGGCCCCTGGCGGCAGGAGACTTCGGCATGGGTGTGGACGTCGATGGCGACGAGGTCGTCGATCTTCATGGGGATGCGCTCCTGCTTAGAGGTCGTAATCTGTCATAGGTTTCGACCGGGCGGCGCCCCCTCCCCAACCCTCCCCCGCTTCGCGGGAGAGGGAGCAGATGCGTGGCGTCGCTCAATGTATCGTTGTCGCGAATGCCTACCGTCCCCTCTCCCGCGAAGCGGGGGAGGGAAAGGGGAGGGGGCGCGGCCTGATGCGGCTCAGCCGCGCGCCTTTTCCCATTGCGCGATGGTCTTGCCGGACGTAGCGAGTTCGACGAGCAGCTTGGACGGCTCCCAGTGCATCGGGCCGAAGCGCTCCTTGTACTTGAGCATGCCGTCGAGCACCTTCTTCAGGCCGATCGTCTCGCCGTAATGCATCGGGCCGCCGCGATAGCGCGGGAAGCCGTAGCCGGAGGTCCAGACGACGTCGATGTCGGCGGCGCGCATCACCACGCCCTCTTCGAGAATCCTGAAGCCCTCGTTGATGAGCGGATAGAGGCAGCGCTCGACGATCTCGTCTTCGGTGTGCGGGACCTGCTTGATCTGCAGTTCGCCGGCGCGCTTGCGCAGGATATCGATCGCTTCCGGATCGTCGTAGCGCTTGCGGTCGCCCTTCTCGTATTTGTAGAAGCCCTTGCCCGACTTCTGGCCGTAGCGGCCGTGTTCGCCCAGCGCGACTTCGGCCTGATAATAGGTCGGGTCGATCGGGTACTGGTCGGCGTTGGCCTTGTGCACGTTGATGCCGATGTCGACGCCGGCCATGTCGTAGACGGCGAGCAGGCCCATGGCCATGCCCCATTTCTCCATCGCCGTGTCGATCTCGCGCGGCGCCGCGCCTTCCAGCGCCATCAGCTCGGCCTCGCGGCCGTAGGGCTCCATCATGCGGTTGCCGACGAAGCCGTAGCAGATTTTCACCAGCACCGGCGTCTTCTTCAGCGGCTTGGCGAGTTCGACCGACGTGCGGATCGTCTCCGCGCTCGACTGCGGCGTGCGCACGATCTCCAGCAGCGGCATGACGTTGGCCGGCGAGAAGAAGTGCAGGCCGATGACGTCCTGCGGACGCCTGGTCGCGGCGCCGATCTTCTCGACGTCGAGGGTCGATGTGTTGGTCGCCAGCACGCAGCCGGGCTTGGCGACCTTGTCGAGTTCGGCGAAAATCTTCTTCTTCAGCTCCATGTTCTCGAACACGGCCTCGATGATGACGTCGGCCTCGCCGAGATCGGCGTAGTTCACCGTGCCCTTGATCAGGCTCATGCGCTTCGCCTTGTCCTCGGGCGAGAGGCGGCCGCGCTTGACCATCGACTCATACGTGCCTTCCAGCACGCCGAGGCCGCGTTTCAGCGCCTCCTCGCTGGTGTCGAGCACGGTGACGGGAATGCCGGCGTTGGCGAAGCAGATGGCGATGCCGCCGCCCATCGTGCCGGCGCCGACGATGCCGGCCTTCTCGATCTTGCGCGGCTTGGCGTCGGCGGGAATGTCGGTGACCTTGCGGGTCGCGCGCTCGGCGAAGAAGACGTGGATCGCGCCCTTGCTCTCGGGCGTCAGCTTGGATTCGTTGCCGAGCTTCTCCTCGACGAGCAGACCCTCGTTCAGCGGCTTTTCCATTGCGACGCGGATCGCCTTGACGGCGGTCTGCGCGGCGATGCGGTTGGGATAGAGCTTCTTCGCATTGGCTTCGGCGGCGGCGAAGATTTCCGGCGTCGCCGTCTCGGGCTTAACGTTCATCTCGCTGGTGCGGCGCGGGCCCTTGCCGGCGGCGACCAGTTCCTTGGCGTATTCAACGGCTGCGGCCGTCACGTCGCCGTCGGCGACGCGGTCGATCGCGCCGTAGTCGAGCGCGGTCCTGGCGTCGATCATTTTGGTCGAGACGATCATCTCCAGCGCCTTCTCGGCGCCGATCAGGCGGGGCAGGCGCTGCGTGCCGCCGGCGCCGGGAATGATGCCGAGATTGACCTCGGGGAAGCCGATGCGCGTGCGGGCGTTGGCGATGCGATAGTGGCAGGCGAGCGTGATCTCGTAGCCGCCGCCGAGCGACGTGCCGAAGAGGGCGGCGACGACCGGCACGTCCTGGCCCTCGAGGCGCGCGAAAAGATGGCGGTATTCCTCTTCCTTCGGCGGGCCGGAAAACTCGCCGATGTCGGCGCCGGAGAAGAAGGTCGAGCCCTTGCAGGCAAGCACGATGGCCTTGACGCCCGAGAGCCTGGCCACCTCGTCCAGCGCCTGCTCGAGGCCCGAACGCACGGCGGCGGTGATGGTGTTGACCGGCGGGGCGTCGACGGTGACGACCGCCACGCCGTCCTGCAGCTTCACGTCGTAGATCTTGTTCGACATCGATGCCTCCCTGCCGTCCGCGACGGCCAATTCGCGCGACCGGGTCGCCCGGCCTTCGGGAGGCTGCATAGCACATTTTGTTATGTTGTATAACTAATTTTTCCAGGCGGCGCTTGCGTGTCATCCCGGCCGAAGCGCAGCGCGGAGCCGGAACCCAGCTTCCCGGCCTTGTCGCTGGTTCCCGGATCGGCCCTTCGGGCCGTCCGGGATGACAAAGACTCATGACCGACGAGAGATCATGGAAACAACCCCCGCATTTCCTTCGCCCGCCGCACCGTCTGCACGCCGATGGCGAGCGCGGCCTTGCGATTGGAGATGTCGTCCTTGCGCGCCCGCGCCCGCACGGCGTTCCAGGAACGGTCGAGCGCGGCGTACAGGCGCTCCATCACCTCGTCTTCCGTCCAGAAGAACTGCTGGAGGCCTTGCACCCATTCGAAATAGGAGACGATGACGCCGCCGGCGTTGCAGAGCGTGTCGGGCACGACGAAAATCTCGTCGCGGCGCTCGCGGAGAATGGCGTCGGCCTCCGGCGTGGTCGGTCCGTTCGCGCCTTCCGCGATGATGCGGCAGCGCAGGCGCTTCGCATTGTGCGCGTCGATCACGCGTTCCAGCGCGGCCGGCACGAGCAGGTCGCAGGGCTGCTCGAGAAGCTCGCCGGCGTCGATCGACAATTCGTTCGAGAATCCGCGCAGGATGCGTTTTTCGCGCGCGTAGCGCTCGAGCGCGGCGACGTCGAGGCCGGCCGGATCGTAATAGGCGGCGGTGTGATCGCTGACGCCGACGATCCTGACGCCGCGCTGGACGAGCGCCTGCGCGGCGACCGAGCCGACATTGCCGAAACCCTGGATGATGGCGGTCGCGCCCTGCGACCTCACGCCGACCTCTTCCATGGCGCGGGCGGCGAGATGGGCGACGCCGCGTCCCGTCGCCTCGCGCCGGCCGACCGTGCCGCCGGTCTCCACCGGCTTGCCGGTGACGATCTCCGACACCGTCTTGCCCTGGTACATGGAATAGGTGTCCATGAACCAGGCCATGACCTGCTCGTTCGTGCCCATGTCCGGCGCCATGACGTCGGTGTGCGGGCCGACGAAGGGGATCATCTCCTGCATGTAGCGGCGCGACAGCGATTCCAGTTCACGCCGCGACAGCGCGAGCGGGTCGACCGCGACGCCGCCCTTCGCGCCGCCGTAGGGCAGGCCGGCGAGCGCGCATTTCCAGCTCATCCAGATGGCGAGCGCCGCCACTTCGCCGACGTCGACCGAGGGCGCGAAGCGCACGCCGCCCTTGGTGGGGCCGAGGGTGAGATGGTGCTGTACGCGATAGCCCTGGAACACCGTAGTGCTGCCGTCGTCCAGATTGATCGGGCAGGAGACGATCAGCGTGCGCTTGGGCATGAACAGCCGCAGGCGTTGGTCCTCGCGGATTTCGAGATGATCCGCGACGTCCTGGAATTGCGCCAGCGCCATGTCGAAGACCGGACCGGTATAGGCCGAGGACGCCATGTGCTTCTCCCTGCGGTGGCGAGACTCCCCTCTCCCTCGTGGGGAGGGGGGAGGGGGGCGGGAAATCCTGCGAGAACTTGCGCGTCCGATTTCGTCGCCGGATTTCCCGACCCCCACCCTAACCCTCCCCCACAAGGGGGGAGGGAATATGGCCAGCCGACCTCGATCCGACGCGCTCAATAAGACTTCGGCAGGTCCAAAACCTTCTCGGCGATGAACGACAGGATGAGCTGCTCCGTCACCGGCGCGAGGCGCGTCAGCGAGACTTCGCGGAACAGGCGCTCGACGTGGTATTCCTTGGCGTAGCCGAAGCCGCCGTGCGTCATGATCGCCTGCCAGGCCGCGTCATGGCCCGCGCGGGCGCCCAGAAACTTGGTCGCGTTGGCCTCCGCGCCGCAGGGCTGGCCGGTGTCGTAGAGCTCGGCCGCCTTCATCGCCATCAGCCACGCCGATTCCAGATACATCCACCTTTCCGCCAGCGGATGCTGGACGCCCTGGTTCATGCCGATGGGCCGGTCGAACACCACGCGCTCCCGCGCGTATTTCGCGGCGCGCCCCAGCGCGTCGCCGCCGATGCCGATGGCTTCCGAGCCGATGAGGATGCGCTCGGGGTTGAGCGAATGCAGGATATAGCCGAAGCCCTTGCCTTCCTCGCCGATGCGGTTTTCCTCCGGCACGAACAGGCCGTCGATGAAGATGGCGTTGGAATCGACCGCCTTGCGGCCCATTTTCGGGATGCGGCGCACTTCGATCTTCGAACGGTCGAGGTCGGTGTAGAAGATGGTGATCCCATCGGTCTTCCTGCGGCAGTCCTCGTATTTCGTCGTGCGCGCGAGCAGCATGATCTTGTTGGCGACCTGCGCGGTCGACGTCCAGACTTTCTGGCCGTGCACGAGATAACCGCCGGGAACCTTTTCCGCGAAGGTCTTGATGCGCGTGGTGTCGAGGCCGGCGTCGGGCTCGGTGAAGCCGAAGGCGACCTGGTCCTCGCCCGACACGAGGCGCGGCACCCAGCGGCGCTTCTGTTCGTCCGTGCCCTTCACGACAATGGGATGCGGGCCGAACAGGTTGATGTGCACGGATGACGCCGCCGCCATGCCGCCGCCGTGGCTGGCGACCTCGCGCATCATGATCGCGGCCTCGGTGACGCCGAGGCCGGAGCCGCCATATTCCTCGGGCATGGTGATGCCGAGCCAGCCGCCGTCGGCCATCGCCTTGTGGAATTCGAAAGGAAATTCGCCGTCCTCGTCGCGATCGAGCCAGTAATCGTCGCCGAATTTCGTGACGACGGCGCGCACGCCGTCCCGGATCGCCTGCCGCTCCTCGGCTGTCGGCAAGACTTTGGTATGGCTCATCGCTTGGTCCCGTTCGCTTCTTCCCTTGCCGCGGATTGTCGGACATTTTCGCCCCTCCGCACAACCGCGAACGGCCGCCCGCGCGACGAAATTGACAATTGATAAGGCAGGAGCGGAACGCCGGGTGAAATTCTCGCGGCCATGGCGGCGCATCTGTGCGCGCGCCAGCCAGAGGGATCGGACATGCGTTACGGGCGCTATTTCGAGGCTGCGATTGGCCAGTTGCGCAACGAGCGGCGGTATCGCGTGTTCGCCAATCTTGAGCGCGACACGAGCGACTTGCCGCGCGCGACGTGGCGGTCGGACGACGGATCGCAGCACGACGTGACGATCTGGTGCTCCAACGATTATCTGGGCATGGGCCGCCATCCCGAGGTCGTCGAGGCGATGCGCGCGACGGCGGCGAAGCTGGGCGCAGGGGCCGGCGGCACGCGCAACATTTCCGGCACGAACGCCCCGCTGGTCGAGCTGGAGGCGGAACTCGCCGACCTGCACGGCAAGGAGGCGGCGCTGGTCTTCACGTCCGGCTGGATTTCCAACCTGGCGGGCATTTCGACCATCGCGGACCTGATGCCGAACTGCGTCATCCTGTCGGACGCGCTCAACCACAATTCGATGATCGAGGGCGTGAAGCGCTCGAGCGCCGAGCGCAAGATCTGGCGGCACAACGACGTGGCGCATCTGGAAGAGCTGCTGGCGGCCGAGCCCTATGAGCGGCCGAAGCTGATCCTGTTCGAGAGCCTGTATTCGATGGACGGCGACATCGCGCCGATCGCGCAGATCGCCGACCTCGCCGAGAAATACAACGCCATGACCTATATCGACGAGGTCCATGCGGTGGGCATGTACGGGCCCAGGGGCGCGGGCGTGTGCGAGCGCGAGGGCCAGATGGCGCGCATCGACGTGATCGAGGGCACGCTGGCCAAGGGGTTCGGCACGCTCGGCGGCTATATCGCGGGCGATGCGGCGGTGATCGACGCGGTGCGCAGCTACGCGCCTTCGTTCATCTTCACCACGGCGCTGCCGCCGGCGGTGGCGGCGGCGGCCTGCGCGGCGGTGCGGGTGCTGAAGAGCCGCCCGGACCTGCGGGAAAAACACCAGCGCCAGGCGTGGCTGACCAAGCATGCGCTGGAGGCGGCGGGCCTGCCGGTTCTGGAGAACCCCTCGCATATCGTGCCGGTGATGGTGCGCGACGCGGAGAAGTGCAAGGCGGCGAGCGATCTTTTGATGGAGCGCCACGGCATCTACATCCAGCCGATCAACTATCCGACGGTGCCGCGCGGCGAGGAGCGGCTGCGCATCACGCCGACGCCGCTGCATTCCGACGCGCTGGTGGCGGAACTGGTGGAAGCGCTGGTCGACGTCTGGAAGACCCTCGACCTGCCCTTCGTCGAACCGAAGCTGGAGGCCAAATCCAGCACGTCCGGCGAAGCAGACGCCGCCTGCGCCTATCCCGAGTTCAGGAAGGCCGCCGAGTAAGGCCACTTTGTCCGGGTTGTTCCCCGAGCCCCTGTGCTACAAGGAGTGATGGGCCTCGTGGTTGGCAATCTGACGCAGGACGACTGGAAGATCATCGGGCAGTCAGCCTTGTTTGGGCGGCTGGACTCCGCGGCCGCCCATGCGCTGATCGGCGAGGGCGCGGTCCTGATCGCGCCGCGCGGCGAGACGGTCTGCCGGCAGGACGAACCGGCCGGCTTCTATTTCATCGTTCTGTCGGGCCTCATCAAGCTCTATCGCCGCGCCGCCGACGGCTCGATCGCGATCATCTCGATCCATGGTCCCACCCACAGTTTCATGGAAGCGGAGGCGCTCACCGGCGCGCCCTATTCAACGAGCGCGGAAGCCGTGGTGGACGCGCGCATCGCGCGAATCGACGCGGCCGAACTGCGCCGTCGCATCGGCGCTGATTCCAAGCTGGCGCTGGCGCTGCTGGGTTCGGCTTCCGTGCATCTGCGCGTGTTGCTCGAGCAGATCGAGAAGCTCAAGACCATGACCGCGACCGCGCGGCTCGCCGATTTCATCCTGTCGCTGGTCGGGCCGCAGGGCGGCAAGGCGGAAATATCGCTGCCTTACGAAAAGCGGCTCGTCGCCGGCCATCTCGGCATGACGCCCGAAAGCTTCTCCCGCACCCTCGGGCAATTGCGCAAACTCGGCGTGCGCGTATCGCGTGACAAGGTGACGATCGACGATGTCACGCGACTCCGCGACTATTGCGAAGGCGAGGGCGCCGGATAGGTCTCGCTGTCGAGCCCAACGAATTCGCGCAGCCGCGCCGCGTCGGTGATCGTCACGATTTCGCGATTGGTCTTGACGCCGACTTTCGAAAGCGCGGCCAGCGCCCGCGAAAAACTTTCCGGCGTCATGCCGAGGCGCGCCGCGATGAGAACCTTTTCGTAGGGCAGGGCGATGCGGCCGTCCTCGCCGCTCGTCGCCAGGAGCTGCAGGAAGAATTCGCCGACGCGGCGCGGCGCGTCAAGCAGCTTGAGCGCGCCGATCTGCTCGGTGAGTTCGGCTGCGCGCCGACCGATGGAGGCAAGCATGGCGGCGGCGAGATCGGATTCACGTTCCAGGCATTGCACGAAAATCGCGTGTTCGATGCGCAGGAGACGGCCCTGGCTGGCCGCCTCGGCGATGACGGGATAGCGACCGCCCAGAAACATGACGGGTTCGGCGAAGCTTTCGCCGCGCGTCAGCACCGTGACGACAGCCTCGTCGCCGCCGGAGGTGAGCCGATAGAGCTTCACCCATCCTTCGAGCACGACGTAAAAGGCGTCGGCGGGGTCGCCCTGCGTGAACACGATCTGGCCGCGTTCCACGGTCGTTACGCGCGCTTTCTCGGTGAGGCGCTGGATCGGCGTCTCGCCGATATGACGGAACAGCGGACAAATGCGCAGCGCCGCCCAATCGGCTTCGTTCGCCTTGCTCGAAATCGCCATGTTCCGCTGTCGTCCTGCGCACGTGCGCGAGTGCGCTACACGTGTAACTGCCGCAAGTGCTTGACGTTCGTCAAGGCGTTCATCTGCGCTGCGCGCGTAGCTGGGGCATGCCAAATTCGAAAGCGCACCCCGCCCATCCGCTCGGCGTCGAATTGATGGACGACGATCATGCAGAACTCGAGGCGCTGATCGGAACCGTGGCCGTCGCCGCCGACGAGGACCTTGCCGCGCTGCATGAGGAAATCGTGCAGGGGCTGGCGGCGCATTTCGCCCGCGAGGAAGAGCTGATGCGCCAGCGCGGCTTTCCCGGGCTGCATTGTCACAATGCGCAGCACAAGCTTCTTGTCGATCAGGCTCGCGGCGGCGGCGCCATGACCCCTGCCGCGTTACGGCGTCATATCGGCGTCCACATCGCGCAGCTCGTGGAATCGCATGTCGTGACCATGGACTTCATGACGGCGGCCTTTCTGCGCGGCGAATGGGGCCCTCAGAATTTCGAGGGCTTGCGCCTGCCGATCGAGCCGAGCCACGCATGACCGAGTGGGCCGCAGTCGCGCGCGCCCTGCATGTGGCGGCGGTGGTCCACTGGATCGGCGGGCTGATGTTCGTGACCTTCGTCGTCCTGCCCAACCTCGGCGACCTGCCGCCCGATCAACGTGCGGCGGGCTTCGCGGCGGTCGAGAGGCGCTTCGCCAAACAGGCGCGCATCTCCGTGGCGCTCGCCGGCGCGACCGGTTTCTATCTGATGCAGGTCTTCGGCCTCTGGGGATCGCTCGGCGACCCGCACATGTGGCGTCTCGGCGCCATGCTCGCCTTGTGGACGATCTTCGCCTTCATGCTGTTTGTCGCGGAGCCGCTTTTCCTGCACGCCCTTTTCGATCGCCGCGCGGCGAGCGACCCGGTGGGGACACATGCGCTGCTCCTGCGCATGCACCGCATTCTCACGATGGTCGCGCTTGTGGTCGTGATCGGCACGGTCGCCGGCGCGCACGGCTTCGACTTTTGAGCAGGCTTTCCCGTAGCTGACGATCGTGCCAATGTCCTGCGGCGCGCCGAGCGCACGAGGGCAGACATGCACGTCCACGGCCAGGACATATCGGATTGCTTCGACTGCCCGATGCTTGCGGGTTTGACGGAAGAGCAGAAACTCCAGCGAATCCGGACGGATCCGCTGATCGCCCGCTGCCTGGCCAACCGCAAGACCGTCGCTGCGGCGCCGCGCCCGGCCAAGCGCAAACGCGCCACGCGCGCCCGCGAACTTTGTCGGGCTGAAGCAGAATAATCCGCGTCCGTCGGCGGCATTCTTACCGAATATCAAGAACGGAATTAAGCGACAGCAGTTTTGCGCCTGCCTGCGACAACGCGCGCATATGGCGATCGTCCGCGCGACGCCGTTTGTCATGGACGGATACGAAGCGTCGTGAGATGCGATGCGCGTGCGATGTGATCGTGGGCCGCAAGCGGATCGAAAATCATGGCGACGATGAATCAGGCGCGTCGGTGGAACGGCCCGGCGCTTTTCAGCTACGGCTTCCGTCCCTTCTTTCTGTTCGCGGCGATCCAGGCGGCTCTCGCGATTGCGGCGTGGACGCTGTGGCTCGACGGCGCAACCGGATTGCCGAGCGCATTTGCGCCTGTCGCCTGGCATGCGCATGAGCTTCTGTTCGGCTATGCGAGCGCGGTCGTCGCCGGCTTTCTGCTGACGGCCGTTCCCAACTGGACCGGGCGCCTGCCCGTGGTCGGACTGCCGCTTGTCGGTCTTTTCGGTCTTTGGCTGCTCGGGCGGGCGGCCATGGCGGCGAGCGCGCTGCTGCATCCGCTGGCGCTCGCGCTGCTGACGCTGGCCTTTCCGGTCGCGCTGCTCGCTCTCGTCGCGCGCGAGGTTCTCGCCGGGCGCAATGTTCGCAACATCAAGGTCGTCGCGGTGCTGGCCGCGCTGTGCCTGGCGCAGCTTTGCTTTCATCTGGAGGTCTGGCGCTCGGGCGCTTCGACATTCAGCGAGCGGCTGGCGATCGCGGCCTATCTGCTGCTGGTGATGATCGTGGGCGGGCGCATCGTGCCGAGCTTCACGACGAACTGGATCAAGCGCGAAAATCCCGGCCGCGTTCCCGCGCCCTTCGACCGGTTCGACAAGGCGGCGATGGTTGTCGGCGGCGTCGCCCTGTTCGGCTGGGTCGCAATGCCCGCGGCGCCGCGCGCGGCGCCCCTCTTCGGCGCACTGTTCGTTGTCGCCGGCGCGCTGCATTTCGTGCGGCTCGCGCGCTGGGCGCCCGATCGCGTGTGGGCGGAAAAGCTCGTCGCCGTCCTGCACGTCGCCTACGCCTTCATACCGCTCGGCCTCGCGCTGGCGGCGGCGAGCGCGTTTACGGCCAGCCGCGCCTTTGACATGGCCGCGATCCATTGCTGGGCGATCGGCGGCATCGGCCTGATGACGCTCGCCGTGATGACGCGAGCGACGCGCGGCCACACCGGCAACGCGCTCGTGGCGCCGCCGAGCACGAGCCTCCTCTATGCTCTTCTGGCCGCAGCCGCGATCGCGCGCGTCGCCGCGGTTTTTTCGCAGGGCAGCACGGTTCCGCTAACCATCGCGGGCGTGTGCTGGACGCTTGCTTTTGCGGGGTTTGCGTTGCTTTACGGCCCCATGTGCCTGGCGCGCCGCCAATAGTTTTGTTGCGGCGCACTTGATAGAGATCAAGGTGCGCTTTGACTCTCGTCGGCATGGTCCTCGCGCGTTCGGAATCGTCGTAGTCGGCTGATTTCGAAAGCCGCCCATATGGGGCGCAACGATTGCGAAGCGGACGTTGTCCGTAGGGAAACGATGAACGCGACGCTGACACGCCGCAGCCTGTTCAAGGCTTTTCGGCCAGAGGGCGATGCAGCGGAGCCGGTCGAGCGCGTGGCGCAGATCGGGCCTGCCTGCGTGGAGCCGCGCGGCGTCACGTGCCGGCGCTGCGGCGAATCCTGCGACGTCGGCGCGATCACGTTTCGACTGATGCGTGGCGGCGCGCAGCCGCTTCTCGACATTTCCACATGCACGGGCTGCGGCGATTGCCTGGCCGTCTGTCCGGTGAGCGCCATCGCGCTCATGGGCAGGGACAGGGCGCTCGTCGCCGCGGGCCTCGCGTCGGAGGCAAGGGCATGAGCGGCGAATACAACATCTGCAGTCTCGTGGTGCATCTCGCGCCCGCGCGCGCCGACGAGGCCGCGCGCGCCGTGGCGGCGCTGCCGGGCGTGGAAATTCATGCGCGCACCGCCGATTCGCGGCTGGTCGTGACGGCTGTCGATCAGCCGGGCGCGCGCGCTTTCGACCAGATCGCAGAAATGCATCGCACGCCGGGCGTGGTGGCGGCTTCGCTCGTCTACCACGTCTTCGAAAACACCGAATCCGACGCGCGCGACGCGTCGCCAAACTGAATTTGACGGAGGGCCAGACCCATGTCCGCTGACACCAAGACTCAAATGTTCGTGCAGACGCGACGCGACGCGCTCAAGACCTCGGCCATCGCGGCCGCGGCCGGCGCGGCCGGCCTTGCCGCCCCCGTTGACGCCACGGCGCAGACCGGCGCCGACGGCATCCGCTGGGACAAGGGCGTCTGCCGCTTCTGCGGCACGGGCTGCGGCGTCATCGTCGGCACGAAGAACGGCCGCGTCGTCGCCACGCAGGGCGACCCCGACGCGCCGGTCAATCGCGGCCTCAACTGCATCAAGGGCTATTTCCTATCCAAGATCATGTACGGGCAGGACCGCCTGACGCAGCCGCTGCTGCGCAAGAAGAACGGCAAGTACGACAAGAACGGCGATTTCACGCCGGTCTCCTGGGACGAGGCGTTCCAGATCATGGCCGAGAAGTTCAAGGCGGCGCTGAAGGCCTCCGGCCCCACCGCGGTCGGCATGTTCGGCTCCGGCCAGTGGACGATCTGGGAAGGCTATGCGGCCGCCAAATTGTTCAAGGGCGGCTTCCGCAGCAACAATCTCGATCCCAACGCCCGCCACTGCATGGCGTCCGCGGTCGCGGGCTTCATGCGCACCTTCGGCATCGACGAGCCGATGGGCTGCTACGACGACGTGGAAGCCGCCGACGCCTTCGTGCTCTGGGGCTCGAACATGGCGGAGATGCATCCGATCCTGTGGTCGCGCCTGACCGACCGCCGCCTCACGCATCCGGGCTGCGAAGTGCACATCCTGTCGACTTTCGAGCATCGTTCGTATGAGCTCGCCGACAATCCGATGATCTTCACGCCGCAGGCGGATCTGGCGATCCTCAACTACATCCAGAACTACATCGTCAATTCCGGCGCGGTGAACCAGGACTTCGTCAAGAAGCACTGCGAGTTCGCGCAGACGGTCGAGGACATCGGGTTCGGCCTGCGTCCCACGCACGCGCTGGAAGTGAAGGCGATCAACGCTTCGCACAAGACCGGCAAGGACGGCGCGCAGGACCCGGCGGCGTTCAAGGACAAGATCAGCTTCGAGGACTACAAGAAGCTGCTCGAACCCTACACGCTCGACTATACGGCGAAAATTTCCGGCGTGCCGAAGGAGAATCTCGAGCGGCTCGCCAAGCTGTACGCGGACCCGAAGAAGAAGATCGTCTCCTACTGGACGATGGGCTTCAACCAGCACGCGCGCGGCACGTGGGTCAACAACATGATCTACAACGTGCACCTGCTGACCGGCAAAATCTCCGAGCCGGGCAACGGCCCGTTCTCGCTGACCGGCCAGCCGTCGGCCTGCGGCACGGCGCGCGAGGTGGGCACGTTCGCGCATCGCCTGCCCGCCGACATGGTCGTCGGCAATCCCAAGCATCGCGAGATGACGGAGGGCATCTGGAAGCTGCCCGCCGGCACGCTGAACGACAAGATCGGCTTCCACGCCGTGCTGCAGCATCGCATGCTCAAGGACGGCAAATTGAACGCCTACTGGGTGCAATGCACGAACAACATGCAGACCGCGCCCAACATGAACGAGGAAGGCTATCCGGGCTATCGCAACCCGGCGAACTTCGTCGTCGTCTCCGATCCCTATCCGACGGTCACCGCGACGTCTGCCGACCTCATCCTGCCGACGGCGATGTGGATGGAGAAGGAAGGCGCCTATGGCAACGCCGAGCGGCGCACGCAGTTCTGGCGCCAGCAGGTGAAGGCGCCGGGCGAGGCGCGCTCCGATCTCTGGCAGACGATCGAGTTCTCGAAATACTTCAAGATCGAGGAAGTCTGGCCGGAAGAGCTGATCGCCAAGAAGCCGGAATACCGCGGCAAGACGCTGTACGACGTGCTGTTCGCCAACGGCGTCGTCGACAAATTCGGCAAGGGCGATATCCAGAAGGGCTTCGATAATTCCGAAGCCGAGGCGCTCGGCTTCTATGTGCAGAAGGGCCTGTTCGAGGAATATGCCGCTTTCGGCCGCGGCCACGGCCACGATCTCGCGGACTTCGAGGTCTATCACAAGGCGCGCGGGCTGCGCTGGCCGGTCGTCGACAACAAGGAGACGCTGTGGCGCTTCCGCGAGGGCTACGACCCCTATGTCAAGGCCGGCGAGGGCGTGTCCTTCTACGGCAAGCCCGACAAGAAGGCCCGCATCATCTTCTGTCCCTACGAGGCGGCCGCCGAAAGCCCCGACAAGGATTTCGACCTCTGGCTGTCGACGGGCCGCGTGCTGGAGCACTGGCATTCCGGCTCGATGACGCGCCGCGTGCCGGAGCTGCATCGCTCCGTGCCGGCGGCCATGCTGTTCATGCATCCCGACGACGCGGCCGAGCGCAAGATCCTGCGCGGACAGACCGTCAAGGTCGAGACGCGGCGCGGCGAGGTGATGACCCGCGTCGAGACGAAGGGACGCAACAAGCCGCCGCGCGGTCTCGTGTTCTTCCCGTTCTTCGACGAAGGACAGCTCGTCAACAAGCTGACGCTGGACGCGACCTGCCCGATCTCGAAGGAAACCGACTTCAAGAAATGCGCCTGCAAGGTCACGCCGGCGTAAACGGACAAGAGTGAGCCGAGCATCATGAACGCGCCGGTGAAGAACGCGCCAGCCAATCCGGGGCGCCGCAAGGCGTTCGCGGATTTGGCGCGCTTCGGCGGGGGCGCTGCGGCTGCAGCGCTCGCCCTCGGCGCCTTCGAGCGGCAGTCGCAGGCGCGGCCCGCGCAAACGCTGCGTCCGCCGGGCGCGCTCGAGGAGCGCGAGTTCCTTTCGGCATGCGTGCGCTGCGGCCTGTGCGTGCGCGACTGCCCCTACAAGACGCTGCGGCTGAGCGACTGGGGCGACGGGCCCGCGCCCGGCACGCCCTATTACATCGCGCGCGATATCCCCTGCGAGATGTGCGACAACATTCCCTGCGTGAAGGCCTGCCCGACCGGCGCGCTCGATCATGCGCTCGTCGACATCGCTAAGGCGAAGATGGGCGTGGCGGTCATCACCAGCCGCGAGACCTGCCTCAACCTGCAGGGCCTGCGCTGCGACGTCTGCTATCGCGTGTGCCCGGCGATCGACAAGGCGATCACGCTCGAATTGTCGCACAATGCCCGCACCGCCAAGCACGCCCTCTTCGAGCCGGTCGTGCACGCCGAATATTGCACGGGCTGCGGCAAGTGCGAGAAGTCCTGCGTCCTCACCGAGGCGGCGATCAAGGTGCTGCCGATCGAACTCGCCGCGCTGAAGCAGGACGCGCACTACAAGCGCGGCTGGATCGAAAAGCAGAAGGCCGGCGGCGCGCTTGTCGACGCGCCCGTGAAATTGCCGACGCGCACGCCGACCGGCGAACCGGTTCCGGGGCTGAAGCCATGAGCGCGCGCTCTCCCTATGTGGAAGCCTATGAGATCAAGGGCGTGTGGGCCTCCCGCCGTTACTTCCTCGCACGCCGGTTGACGCAGGCCGCGTTCCTTCTCGTCTTCCTCACGGGTCCGTGGTTTGCGATCTGGATCGCCAAGGGCAATCTCGCTTCCTCGCGCACGTTCGACATCCTGCCGCTGACCGATCCCTTCGTCCTGCTGCAATCGCTGCTCGCGCGCCACTGGCCGGAAGCCACCGCGCTGATTGGCGCGGCGATCGTGCTGGCCGCCTATCTGGCGCTCGGCGGGCGCAGCTATTGCGCCTGGGTCTGCCCGATCAATCCGGTCACGGATCTCGCGGCCGCAATCCGGCGTCGGCTCGGCATCAAGCAGACCGCGAAATTGCGTCCCGAATTCCGCAACTACCTCGCCGTCGGCGTGCTGATCCTGTCCTTCGTTTCCGGAACGGTGGCCTGGGAACTCGTCAATCCCATCACGGCGCTGCATCGCGCGCTCGTATTCGGACTGCCGTTCGCGGCGACCGGAGCGCTGGCGATCTTCATCTTCGACCTGTTCGTCGCCAAGGATGGCTGGTGCGGCCATCTTTGCCCGGTCGGCGCCTTCTACGGCGCGCTCGGCAGGACGACGCTGCTGCGCGTTTCGGCCGGCGGTCGCGACTCCTGCGACGACTGCATGGATTGCTTTGCCGTCTGTCCCGAGCCGCATGTCATTTCGCCGGCTCTGCGCGGCGGAAAGACCGGCGCGAGCCCGGTCATCGCCAGCGGCGACTGCACCTTGTGCGGCGCCTGCGTCGATGTCTGTCCGCGCAAGGTCTTCCACCTCGCGCATCGTTTCGATCATTCGGTCGCGCCGGTTGCGGCGCAGGCCGCCTCCACCATTCACGAATCCTCGCTTGCGAAGGGGTAAGCCGATGGCAAAGACAATGAAAATCCTCGCCGCCCTGGCGCTCTTGTCGGCGACAGCCGCGCTGGGCACCTCGGTGCTTGCGCAAGACAAGGGCGTGAAGGCCTTGCGCGAGGCGCCGGTCAACCAGTCCGACCTCGCGCCCGACCTGTACAAGCAGTCGACGCCAGCCGACGGTTTCGGCCGCGCCTATCGCCAGCAACCGCCGCTGATCCCGCACAAGATCGACGGCTATCAGATCAGCGCCGACAACAACGCCTGCATGACCTGCCACGACTGGCCGGGCAACACGCGCGTGCATGCGCCGAAGATTTCCGAGACCCACTATGTGGACCGGCAGGGCGCGCGGCTCGATAAGGTCGCCGGCACCCGGTATTTCTGCACGCAATGTCACGTGCCGCAGGCCGACGCCAAGCCGCTTGTCGGCAACAGTTTCGAGAACGCCACGCAGGTGAAGTGACGGGAGGCCGATATGCACGACCCGAAACCGATCGCCGGCGACATGCCTGACGACAAGCCCGAGAACAGGCCGACCGGCGGCGCCATCCGGCGTTTTCTCGCGTGGTTCTTCTCCTACCGCTCGCCGTGGATGTGGGGCGCGATCGCGATCGCCGCCTTCGTCATCGGCATTCTCTTCTGGGGCGGTTTCAACTGGGCGATGGAAGCGACCAACCAGGAAGCCTTCTGCGTCTCATGCCACGAGATGAAGGACAACGTCTTCGTCGAGTACCGCAAGACCGTGCATTATTCGAATCGCACCGGCGTGCGCGCGAGCTGCCCGGATTGCCATGTGCCCAAGGAATGGGGCCACAAGGTCGTCCGCAAGATCCAGGCGTCGAACGAGCTGCTGCACAAGGCGCTCGGCACGATCGACACGACCGAGAAATTCAACGCGCATCGCCTGGAGATGTCGAAGAGCGTGTGGCGCGCGATGAAGACGACGGATTCGCGCGAATGCCGCAACTGCCACAAGTTCGACTTCATGGACCTGTCCGTGCAGGAGCCGCGCTCGTCGAAGATGCACGAGACCGCGCTGAACGCCGGCAAGACATGTATCGATTGCCATCAGGGCATCGCGCACAAGCTGCCGCCGCGCGCGGTCGAATCGTACCAGGACATGCTGGCCAATATCGATAAGGTCGGGCCGGTGCAGAAGCTGATCGACTTCCTGCAGGGCGCCGACGTCGAGAAGGCCAAGGCCGCCCGCTGAAGCGCAGGCGCATGGAATAAAAAAGGGCGGCCGCGCGAGCGAGCCGCCCTTTTCGTAGCCCGGATGCGCCCTTCAGCGCCGCCAAAGAAAACGGGCCGGCCAAGGGCCAGCCCGTCGACGCAGGAAAGCGCTGTCGGCTTATTTCGAGCCGTCGGCCTTGTACTGCTTGAGGAACGCAGTGAGGTCCGTGATGTCGGCATCGGCCGACAGGCCTGCGAAAACCATCTTGGTGCCGGGGATCACGCCCTTCGGGTCCTTGATGTATTTCGCGAAGGTGGCCTCGTCCCAGGTGATGCCGGAATTCTTGTTGGCGTCCGTGTAGGAATAGCCCTCGTAGGTGCCGGACTTGCGGCCGAACAGGCCGTTAAGCGGCGGCCCGACGCGCGACGTGGCGCCGGGGCCGATCGCATGGCAGGTCGAGCACTTCTTGAAAACTTTCGCGCCGTTCTCGAGATCGGCTGCGAGAGCCGGTCCGGCGAAAAGCGAAGCGATGGCGGCGGCGATAATCAGGCGCATAAAACCCCTCCTTTTTCCGCATGCAAGCTGCTCAATGCGCCCGTGGGCCGCATTGACGCTTATCAAGCAGCGTTCAGACTTTGACCGCAACGCCGCTTGATGTCACGCCCCAGAACTGTGCGCCCGATACGGCGCGCGCGGCGCGGGCCGCCTCCTCGGGGGGCAGGCAATAGAGGCCGGTCGACAGCGCATCGGCCATGGCGGCGGAGGCGTGGGCGACCGAGAGCCAGCGCCAGTGCGGGGCGGAGCGCCCCGTGGCCGGATCGAAAATGTGGTGGTCGCCCTTGTCGCCGAGCGGCGTCGCGGCGCCGGAGGAGGTCGCGATCGCGCCGTCGGACAGCATCACGCGCATGCCGTCGGGCAGGGCGATTCGCCAGGCGTCGCCGTCGCCGCGCCCGTCGAGCGCGCGGGTCTCGCCGAGATCGACGAGCACGTGGCGAAAGCCGGCGGCGCGCAGCAGGGCGCAGGCGCGGTCGGTGATGTAGCCCTGCGCGACGCCGTTGAGCGTGAGCGCGGCGCCCTCGGGCAATTCGATCGCGTCGGACGCGATTCGCACGCGCGAAAGTCCGACGCGCGCCCGTACGGCGGCGAGGTCTCGCTCGCCCGGACGCGGCCGCCCCTTCTCGGCCGCGTACCAGTCGACATGGAAGCGCCAGAGCGGCTGCACGGTCGGATCGAACTTGCCGCCGGTGGCGGCGTGGGCCTCGCGCGACACGGCGAGAACCTGCGCGAGATCGGGCGAGGGCGCAGCGATTCGGCCGGCCGCGTTCAGGCGCGACAATTCCGAATCGCCGCGCTGCAGGCTGAAGATCGCTTCCAGCCGCTCGACCTCGGCGAGAATGCCCGTCACGGCCGCCTGCGCGACGTCGCTGCCGGCGTCGGCGAACAGGATCGAGACGTCGGCGCCAAGCGCCGCGCCGCGCCATTCGCGCGTCGTCGCGCGCGCCGGCGGCGCAAGAGAGGCCGCGCCCGCCGCAGCAAGAATGCGCAGCACGCGGCGGCGCGTCGGTTCAGCCGGCATTGGCGCCTCCCTTGGCGAGCTGGTCGCGCGCGGCCTGCCGCGCGGCGCGCGCCTTCAGGCCCATGCAGACGGTTGGATCGTGATAGAGCGACTGGCAGTTGAGACAGTAGATGCACTCGTTGGGGCTGATCGCGCCGTTCGGATAGATCGCGCCGACGGGGCAGTGCACGGCGCATTGCCGGCACTCGCGCCCGCATTGCGGGCGGCGCTTCAGCCATTCGAACATGCGCATGCGCGCAGGAATGGCGAGCGCGGCGCCGAGCGGGCAGAGATAGCGGCAATAGAAGCGGCGCACGAACAGGCCCGCCGCCAGCAACGCGAGCGCGAAGACGACGAAGGGCCAGGCGCGCTGGAAATGCAGGGCGACCACGGTCTTGAACGGCTCGGCCTCGGCGGCGATGAAGGCGGTCTTCATGTCGTTGAGCGACAGGGCGAAGATGGCGAGGAAGACGAGATATTTGACGATCCACAGGCGCTCGTGCAGCGCCCAGGGGATTTCGAACTGGCGGATGCGCAGGCGGCGGGCGGCCTCGTTCAGCAATTCCTGCAGGGCGCCGAACGGACAGAGCCAGCCGCAGAACACGCCGCGGCCCCAGAACAGCATGGCGACCGCGACAAAGCCCCAGAGCAGGAAGATGATGGGATCGAGCAGGAAGAAGGACCACTGGAAATTCGTCCGCAGCGCGGTGGCGAAGGTGACGACATGCACGACCGACAATTGCGCGCGCGCGAACAGGCCGATGAAGCCGAGCGTCGCGGCCATGAACACGATGCGCGTCGCCTTGTAGAGCTTCGGGCGGGCCGCGAGCTGGTCCTGGAACAGGAGAATCAGCACGAGCGCGCCCAGCATCACGAGAAGGGCCGCCACCTCGTACTTGCGCTCGAACCACGCGCGCTCCCATAGCGCCTCCTCGCCGGGAGCCCCCGCCGCTTCCGCCTGCGGGCGCGCGACGTAATCGGCGGGTACGACATAGGGGATTTCGAAAGCCTGCGCCGTCTCGCCGCCGTCCGCCGTCCTGCGGACGGCCAAGACCTGCAGGCGCCAAGGCTTGGCGGCGTCGAATCCGGTTGCGTGCGGCACCACGAAGATCGCGCGCTCGCGCAATTCCGGCGCATATTCCGCTTCCACCTTGTCGAAGGCGCGATGCATGTCCTTGGTCAGGCGGATGGTGCGCGCGTCCTGCACGATCGCGAGACGCTCGAAGACGCCGCTGTCGCGCCAGTTCGTGCCCTTGATGGAGAGAAGGCCGTTGGCGCCGACCATCACGAGATCGTCCTCGGGGCCCGACGTCGAGACAATCTGCTCGTAATGTTTGCGGCCGATCAGATTGACGCCGATGCCCGCCGGCGTGGCCAGCGCGACGAAAACGTCGAGCAGCGGCTGGTCGCTCTTCGCGCCGACGCCGACGGCCATTTCCGAGGCCATGATCTTGCGTTCGACGATTGCGCCCGCTGACGTGAGCGTGCGCCAGTCCGCTTCCTCGAACCTGTCGCGCAGGATGCGGCCGGGGCTGCCGAGACGGCCCGATATGCGCGCGGCCTTGCGTGCGGCGCGAATGACCGAATCGCGCAGCACATTGCTGGAAATGGTCGCGCCGGCGATGCGGTCCACGATCTTCCTGCCATCGGCGCTGGCGACGCGCGCGAGCGTCTTGACGTCGAGCCCCGACTGCGCGGCGACCAGTTCCTCGAGCTGTTCCGGCCGCAAGCCGATGACGAGCAAGGGTTCGGTCTGGCGCATGAGCCGCGCGGAGCCGACGACGAGCGAGGGATCGAGGGTCGCCCAGATGTCTATGGGCTGGCCGGAATAGCCGACGGACTTGATGAGATCCCATGTGGAAAACGCGAGGCCCGCATAGGCGCCGTCGCGCCAGGCCTCGATCACCGCGCCTTCGTCGCTCTTGCGCTCGCGCAGTTCGACGCCGGGACCGAACGCCTCGCGCGCGTAAGCGCGCAGGTCGGGCGGCGCCGCGCGCGCCGAGGCGGCGAACAGGGCGGCGAATGCGCAAAGCGCCAACGCGCCAGCGCGCAAGAAGCGGACGGCGAACATGATCTTTCCTTATGGTCCCATAAGTCTTTCGTCACGCGACGCCCCGCCTTGACAATCATCAAGGCGGGGTCAGGTCATGACTATCCAATGTCAAGGCGATGGTTATCCGATGCGCGTACGCACCGACACCACCGAGAGGAGGGTGTGACATGACTGACACGAAAAGACGAATGGGGCGGCTCGGACTGATCGGAGCGGCGGCATTGCTGGCTGCGACGGCGATCGTTCCGCTCGCGAATGCTCAGCAGGCGCAGGCTCCGGCCGCAGCGCCGGCTGCGAAGGGCGATCACGGCGACAAGAGCGGCATTCCGCCCTACGTGCCGAATCTCAACACGATGAGCGGCGACAAGATGGAACAGCCCGGCCAGAAGCCCGGCGATCCCAAGTTGTCCGCGGACGAATTCGCTTCCGCCAACAAGATTTATTTCGAGCGCTGCGCGGGCTGCCACGGCGTGCTGCGCAAGGGCGCGACCGGCAAGGCCCTGACCACGGACATCACCAAGGCCAAGGGCTACGAGTACCTGCGCGACTTCATCACCTACGGCTCGCCGGCCGGCATGCCCAACTGGGGCACGTCTGGCGAATTGTCGAAGGATCAGGTCGACGTGATGGCCCGCTACCTCCTCAACGAGCCGGCCACCCCGCCGGAATTCGGCATGAAGGAGATGAAGGCGACGTGGAAGGTCTCGGTTCCGGTCGACCAGCGGCCGAAGAAGAAGATGAACGACATCGACCTCGACAACGTCTTCTCGGTGACGCTGCGCGACACCGGCGAAGTGGCGTTGATCGACGGCGCTTCGAAGAAGATCATCACGCGCATCAAGACCGGCTATGCCGTGCATATCTCGCGCATCTCCGCGTCGGGCCGCTATCTCTACGTGATCGGTCGCGATGGCAAGGTCGACCTGATCGACCTGTGGATGCCGACGCCGAACGTGGTCGCGACCGTGAAGATCGGCGCCGAGGCGCGTTCGGTCGACACGTCGAAGTTCAAGGGCTTCGAGGACAAGCTGGCGATCGCCGGCTCCTATTGGCCGCCGCAGTACGTGATCATGGACGGCCCGACGCTCGAGCCGATCAAGATCGTGTCGACCCGCGGCATGACCTACGACACGATGGAATACCATCCCGAACCGCGCGTGGCGGGCATCTTCGCCTCGCACTATGCGCCGGAGTGGTATCTCAACATCAAGGAACGCGGCGTCATCGACGCGGTCGACTATTCCGACATCACGCAGCTCAAGGTCCGGTCGATCCCGTCCGAACGCTTCCTGCATGACGGCGGCTTCGACAAGTCCGGCCGCTACCTCCTGGTGGCCGCGAACGCGCGCAACAAGGTCGGCATCATCGACACCAAGACCGGCCGTCTGGTGAAGGTGGTCGAGTCCGGCGGCAAGACGCCGCATCCGGGCCGCGGCGCCAACATCGTGCATCCGAAGTACGGCCCGGTCTGGGTGACCTCGCATCTCGGCGACGAGATGGTCTCCTTCATCGGCACGGACCCGGACAAGCATCCGCAGAACGCCTGGAAGGTGGTGCAGAAGGTTGAAGGCCAGGGAGGCGGCTCGCTGTTCGTGAAGTCGCATCCGAAGTCGGACAACCTCTACATCGACACGCCGCTCAATCCTGAAGCCGATACGTCGTCGAGCGTCGCGGTGTTCAAGATCGCGGACCTCGCGCAGGACAAGCCGAAGTACAAGGTCCTGCCGATCGGCGAATGGTCGGGCATCACCCAGGGCCAGCGCCGCGTCGTCCAGCCGGAATTCAACAAGGACGGCTCGGAAATCTGGTTCTCCGTGTGGAACGGCAAGACCCAGGAATCGGCGATCGTCGTCGTCGACGACAAGACGCTGAAGCTGAAGTCGGTGATCAAGGACTCGGCGCTCATCACGCCCACCGGCAAGTTCAACGTCTACAATACCCGCAAGGACATTTACTGACGACAAGCGGGCGGCGGGGTTCGCCCCGCCGCTCCTCCCTTTCCGGACCTCGACCCATGACCGGCATCGTTCACCTCATAGGCGCAGGCCCCGGAGCTCCGGATCTCCTGACGCTGCGCGCCTTGCGCACGATCGAGGCGGCCGACGTCGTCGTCTACGACCGGCTGGTCTGTCCCGAGATTCTCGATTTTGCGCCCTCGCGCGCGCCGCGCATCGATGTCGGCAAGTCTTCCGGCGATCATCCGGTGCCGCAGCAGCGCATCAACGAATTGCTGGTGCGGCTCGCGCAGCGCTACGACCATGTCGTGCGGCTGAAGGGCGGCGATCCCCTCGTATTCGGCCGCGGCGGCGAGGAAGCCGCCCATCTGGCCGCCGCCGGCGTCGCCTTCGACATAACTCCCGGCGTGACCGCCGCGCAGGGCGCAGCCGCTGCGCTCGGCCTGCCGCTGACGCTGCGCGGCGTCGCTACAAGCCTGCGCTACGTGACCGGCCATCGCCAGAACAACGGCGCGCTCGACCTCGACTGGGCGAGCCTGAGCGATCCGACGGCGACGCTCGCCATCTACATGGGCCTGGCCAACATGCCCGAGATTTCGGCCGCGTTGATCGCGCACGGGCGCGACCCCGCAACCCCCGCCGTGGCGATCAGCCAGGCGACGACTCCGCAGCAGAGCTGCGTGTTCGGGACGCTGGCCGATATCGCCTCGATCGCCTCGGGCGCGCGCCTCGCCGCGCCGGTTCTGTTCATTGTCGGCGAGGCCGTCGATTGCATTCCTCCGCGCATCGACGCCGTGGTCGGCGCGGAGCTGTTCGATGATGCGCCCGCTTGACATCGGCGTCGCCCTCGCGCTCGCTCTTGCGGCGAGTTGCGCGCAGGCGGCGGATCGGGCGGGCGAACTGACGGCTCTGGTGCGCGAGGATTGCGGGTCCTGCCACGGCATGACCCTGAAGGGCGGGCTCGGCGCGCCGCTGCTGCCGAGCGATCTCGAAGGCAAGGACGCCGAATCTCTTGCGGCGATCATTCTCGACGGCGTGCCCGGCACGCCCATGCCGCCGTGGCGCGGATTGATCAGCGAGGCCGATGCGCGCTGGATCGCCGAACGACTGAAACAGGGACTGCCGCAATGAACCGCCGTTCGTTCCTCACCGCCGGCATAGCCGCCGGCATCGCGAGCCCCGCCCTTGCGGCGAACGAGCAGCAGGCCTGCGCGCCGGCGCGCGGCACGGGCGACCTCGGCCTCATCATCGAGCGCGCGAGCGGCTCGGTTCTCGTCGTCGACGTGAGTGCGCGCAAGACGATATCGCGCATCGAGGGCCTTGGCGATCTCTCGCATGCGACGGCCGTGTTCGGGCCGAGCGAGCGCTACGCCTATGTGTTCGGGCGCGACGGCGGGCTGACCAAGGTGGACATGCTGGGATGCCGCATCGTGGCGCGCGTGATCCAGGCGGGCAACGCCATCGGCGGCGCGATCTCCGACGACGGCGCGCTGATCGTCGCGTCCAACTACACGCCGGGCGGCGTCAAGGTCTTCGACGCCAACGATCTGACCGAACTGGCGTCCATTCCGGCGATCGGCGCGAACGGCAAGCAATCCAAGACCGTCGGCCTAGTCGACCTGCCGGGCCGCCGCTTCGCCTATGCGCTCTACGACGCCAACGAAATCTGGATTGCCGATTTCTCCGCCGGCATGACGCCCGCGCTGACGAAATTCACCGACGTCGGCAAGCTGCCCTACGACGCCAACGTGACGAGCGACGCGCGCCATTATCTGGCCGGCCTGTTCGGCGAGGACGGCTTTGCGCATATCGACCTGTGGGCCGAAACGCCGAAGGTCGAGCGCGTATCGTCCGGCTACAACGCGGGTCGCGAAAAGCTGCCGATCTACAAGATGCCGCATCTGGAAGGATGGGCGCAGAGCGGCGGCAGCCTCGTCGTGCCGGCGGCCGGCCAGCACGAGGCGCTGATCCTCGATCTCGACACGATGAAGGAGCAGGGCCGCATCGCCCTGCACAGCCAGCCGGTGTTCTGCGTCGCGCGCCCGGACGGGCGCGAGGTCTGGATCAATTTCGCGCATCCCGCCAACGACACGGTGCAGGTGCTCGACATTCCCACGCGAAAGATCGTGCACACGTTCAAGCCGGGGCCGGCGGTGCTGCATCTCGAATTCACGCCGCGCGGGCATGAAGTGTGGATTTCCGTGCGCGACGCCGACCGCATCGACATCTACGACGTGCGCACGCGCGAGAAGAAGGCGGAGATCGCTTCGCTCAAGCCCTCGGGCATTTTCTTCACCGCGCGCGCGCACCGGCTCGGGGCCTGACATGCTGCTCGACGAACAGGACAGGCGACTGATCGACGGCTGGCAACGCGATTTGCCGATCGTGTCCGCGCCGTTCGCGGCGGTCGGCGCAACGCTCGGCCTGCCCGAAAGCGACGTGCTGGCGCGGCTGGCGCGCCTGCAGCAGTCCGGCGCGCTGTCGCGCGTCGGCGCGGTGGTGCGCCCCAATACGGTCGGCGCCTCGACGCTGGCCGCCATATCCGTTCCGCCTGAACGGCTGGAAGCCGCCGCCGCCGCCATCGTCGTCGAGCCCGGCGTCAATCACGCCTACGAGCGCGAACACGCCTACAATCTCTGGTTTGTCGTCACGGCGCCGGACGCGACGGAGGTCGCGGAGGCGATCGTGCGGATCGAACAGCGGGCCGGCGCGCCCGTCCTCGTGCTGCCGATGCTGCGCGACTTCCATATCGACCTCGGCTTCAGCGTGTTTGGCGGCGCGGCGGTCAAGCGCGCGACCGCCGGCGCGACCGTCGCGCAGGTCGACGATCAGGATCGGCGCCTGCTCGGCGCGATGGAGGACGGGCTCGATCTCGTCGCCCGCCCGTTCCAGCGCATCGCCGGCCGGCTCGGCTGGAGCGAGGGCGACGTTCTGGAGCGCCTTGCGGCCTTGGTCGCATCGGGCGTCGTCTCGCGTTTCGGCCTCGTGCTTCGGCATCGCCACTTCGGCTATGGCGCGAACGCCATGGTCGTGTGGGATCTGCCGGATGACCGGCTCGAGCAGATCGCGCAGGGTTTCGCCGCGCGCGACTTCGTCACGCTCTGCTACGAGCGGCCGCGCCGCGAGGGCTGGCGCTACAATCTCTTCACGATGATTCATGGGCGCGAACGCGACACGGCGCTGGCGCATGTCGCCGAACTCGCGGGTTCGGCCCCCGAGGTCCGCGCCCATGCCGTTCTGTTCTCGCGTCGTTGCTTCCGGCAGCGCGGCGCGCGACTATCTGCGGCGTGAGGTCGTCATGATCGACGAGACCGACCGGCGCATCGTCAACGCCCTGCAAGAGGGCTTTCCCCTGACGCCGCGTCCCTTCGCGACAAAAGCCGCGGAACTCGGCCTCGCCGAGGAAGATCTCATCGCGCGCGTCGCGCGCCTGCGCGAAACCGGCGTCGTCACGCGCTTCGGCCCATTCCTGAACGCCGAGAATATCGGCGGCGGCTTCTGCCTCTGCGCCATGGCCACGCCTGCGGAAAAATGGGAGGCGACGGTCGCGTTCGTCAATGCGCAACGCGAGGTCGCGCATAATTACAGGCGCGAGCACAGGCTCAACATGTGGTTCGTGCTGGCGGTGGAGGATCGCGCGGAGATCGAGGCGGTCGCGCGCCGCATCGAGGCGGCGACGGGCGTCGACGTGCTGCTCTTTCCCAAGGAGCGCGAATATTTCCTCGACATGAGGATTCCGGCATGAGCGGACGCGAACGGTCTATCGACGCGCTCGACCGCGCCATTCTCGAAGCGACGCAAGCCGGACTGCCGCTGGTCGCCGCGCCCTATGCCGAAATCGCGGCGCGCATCGGCGCGCCCGAGAACGAGGTTTTGGCGCGGCTCGAGACCATGCTGGCGCGCGGAATCATCCGCCGCATCGGCCTTGCGCCCAATCATTACAAGCTTGGCCTCGTGTGCAACGGCATGAGCGTGTGGGACGTGGACGACGCCCGCGTCGACGCGCTGGGGCAGCAGGTCGGCGCGCTCGATTTCGTCACGCATTGCTATCGTCGCCCGCGCCGCCCGCCGGACTGGCCCTACAATCTGTTCGCCATGGTTCACGGCCGCGCGCGCGAGGAAGTGCTCGAAAAACGCGCGCGCATAGCGCAAATGCTCGGTTCCGCCTGCAGGGCGTCCGACATATTGTTCTCAACCGAAATCCTCAAGAAGACCGGGCTGCGCCTTGCACGCCGCGCCGGCGCGGAGGGCGCATGTTCCGACTGACGCAATTCCTGCGCGAATTGCGCGATCCGACCCCGGTCGGTCCGCATCGCGATTTGCCCGGCCCCGTGGTCATCTGGAATCTGGTGCGGCGCTGCAACCTCAAGTGCAAGCACTGCTACTCGATCTCGGCCGACGTCGATTTTCCGGGCGAACTTTCGACGGACGAAGTGTTTCGCGTGATGGACGACATCAAGGCGGCGCGCTCGCCGGTGCTAATCCTGTCCGGCGGCGAGCCGCTGCTGCGTCCCGACATATTCGACATCTCCAGGCGCGCCGTCGACCTCGGCTTCTATACGGCGCTGTCGTCCAACGGCACGCTGATCGACGCCGACATGGCCGGGCGCATCGCCGATATCGGCTACGATTATGTCGGCGTGAGCCTTGACGGCATCGGCGAGACGCACGACCGTTTCCGCGGCCGCGACGGCGCTTTCGTCGCGGCGCTCGCCGGCCTGAAGGAATGCGGGCGGCGCGGCGTGAAGACCGGCCTGCGCTTTACGATGACGCAGGACAATCACCATCACCTGCCGGCCCTGCTCGAGCTCGCGCGCTCCGAGGGCATCGACAAGTTCTACCTGTCGCATCTCGTCTATGCCGGACGCGGCAACAAGAACCGCGGCGACGACGCGACGTGGAACATCACGCGCGACGCCATGACCATGCTGTTCGAGCACGCCTGGGCGTGTCTCGAGCGCGGCGAGAACCGCGAATTCGTCACCGGCAACAATGACGCCGACGCGGTCTTCCTCTATTTCTGGGCGCGCGAGAAATTTCCGGACAAGGCGCAGCACCTGCGCGCAAAACTGGCGCAATGGGGCGGCAACGCGTCCGGCGTGAATGTCGCGAACATCGACAATGTCGGCGACGTCCATCCCGACACGATGTGGTGGCACTATACGATCGGCAATGTGCGCAAGCGGCCGTTCGGCGATATCTGGGCGGATACGTCCGACCCGATCATGGCGGGGCTGAAGGCGCGGCCGCGCAAGATTTCGGGACGCTGCGGCGCCTGCGCCTATTTCGACGTCTGCGGCGGCAATACGCGCGTGCGCGCGCTGCGCATGACCGGCGACGCTTTCGCCGAAGACCCGGCGTGCTACCTTGGCGACGCCGAGATCGGCGTGACAAGCGCGCCGCGCGTCGAGACGAAACCCTATCGGGGACGCAAGCATGAAGCCGTGGCTGTCTAGCCTTTTCGCGCTCGCGCTTCTGGCGACGCTTGCGCCGGCGCGCGCGGAGCCTGACGCGGGCGCGCTCTATCAGGCCAAATGCGCCGCCTGCCACGGCGGCGACCGGCTCGGCGCGATCGGGCCGGCGCTCCTGCCCGACAATCTCGGGCGTCTCGGCGTCGCGGGCGCGGAAAAGGTGATCCGCAGCGGGCGCGAGGCGACGCAGATGCCGGCCTTCGGCGCCGAGCTCGACGACGCCTCGATCAAGGCTCTGGCGGCGCTGGTCTACACGAAGCCCGCGACGACTCCCGTCTGGGGCGAGAAGGAGATCGCGGCGAGCCGCGTGCTGACGCCAGCGCCCGCGGTCGACAAGCCGGTGTTCACGGCCGATCCGCTCAACCTCTTCGTCGTCGTCGAAAGCGGCGATCATCACGTCAGCATCCTCGACGGCGACACGTTTACGCCGATGCATCGTTTCGCCAGCCGCTTCGCGCTGCACGGCGGGCCGAAATTCACGCATGACGGGCGCTACGTGTTCTTCGGTTCGCGCGACGGCTGGGTGACCAAGTTCGACCTGTGGACGCTGACGGTCGTTGCGGAGGTCCGCGCCGGCGTGAACGCGCGCAATATTGCGCTGTCGAAGGACGCCAAGCATCTCGCGGTTGCAAACTATCTGCCGAATACGCTGGTGATTCTGAGCGCGGCGGATCTTTCGGTCGAAAAGATATTCGATGTCGTCGATCGCAAGGGACAGCCCTCGCGCGTGTCGGCGGTCTACCAGGCGCCGCAGCGTGACAGCTTCATCGCGGCGCTGAAGGACGTGCCGGAAATCTGGGAGGTGGCGACCGACCCGAACGCGCCGCCGGTCTATACCGGCCTCGTGCACAGCCACGAGAAGGACATGGTCGAGGCGCTGGCCTCGTCGAAGGGGCTGTTCGCGTTGCGGCGGATCGAGGCAAGCGAACCGCTGGACGATTTCTTCTTCGATCCCGACTATCGCAATCTCATCGGCGCGAGCCGCAACGGCGACCACGCCGTCGTCGTCAACCTGAACACGGGCCGCGAGATCGCCAATATTCCCATGCCGGGAATGCCGCATCTGGGCTCCGGCGTATCCTGGATGCGCGACGGTCACAGGCTGGTCGCCACGCCGCACCTCAAGGAAGGCAAGATCAGCGTGATCGACGCCGCCGACTGGAAGACGATCGCGACCATCGACACGCAAGGGCCGGGCTTCTTTTTGCGCAGCCACGAGAATTCGCCGTTCATCTGGGCGGATTCCTTCATGTCGCCGAAGAACAAGGACAAGGTGCAGATCATCGACAAGACGACGCTGCAGATTGCGCGCGTGATGCAGCCGGCGCCCGGCAAGACGACGGGCCATGTGGAATTCGACCGGTCCGGCCGCCACGCGCTGCTCAGCGTGTGGGAAATGGACGGAGCGATCATCGTCTACGACGCCGCCACCTTCCAGGAGATCAAGCGTCTGCCGATGTCCAAGCCTGCGGGCAAGTACAACGTCTACAACAAGATCACCTTCTCGGAAGGCACGAGCCACTAGCACGGTTCATGATGAGAATCGCGCCGCCGTCATGGCGAGGAGTTCAGGCGAGACCGCCAAAGGCGGTTTCCGCCGAAGCGACGAAGCAATCCAGAGCCGTGCCTTGACTCCTGAATTGCTGTGCGGAGCCTGTCGTCGGGCGCGCTTCGCGCAATCCATCGGCTCGCAATGATGGCGCGACGAATTCCATCTTTCCGCGCATAGTTCCGGCCGTTCAGGCCGTGCGGCGTTCCAGACGCGCGCGCAGGCCGGCGATGTCCTTGATGTGGACGCGCGCGCCGTCGACCTCGACGCCGAAAGCGCGCAGCCGCGCAAAGGCGCGGGAAAGGGTTTCCTGCGCGATGCCGAGCGTATTGGCGATCACGCGCTTGTCGAAGGGCAGGGTGAAATCGGCGGTTCCCGCGTCCTTCTCCGCGAGACCGAGAAGGAAGTCGGCGACGCGCTCGTCGCCGCTTTGCAACTTCAACTGCTCGATCTGCCGCACCATGTGATGCAGGTGCTGCGCCGTGGCCGCGATCATGGCGAAACCGATTTCCGGCCGCGCGCAGATTTCCTCGCGCAGCGCCTCCGCCTCGATGCGGGCGAGCGTGACCTCGGTGGCGGCCATCGCTGTCGCAGGATATTGCCCGTCGACCATCGCGACGGCTTCGGCGAAAGTCTCGCCGCGCGCAAAGGTCGTCAGCAGCGCCTGGCGCCCGTCGGGACGCGCGCGGATGAGTTTCACCCATCCGTCGACGACGATAAAGAACGCGCGAGCCGCCGCGCCCTGCGTGAAGATCAGCGCGCCGGCGGGCCGTTTTTCAAGACGCGAGCGCGCCGCGATCCGTTCAAGGACCGGATCAGGCAGGCTCGAAAACAGATCGACGGAGCGAAGCGCCGTCATCACGGAAGCGTCGTTCGCCATACCGCGCCTCCCCCTCGGACTGGTTCGTCCGAAAGATCACCGCGCGGCGAAATTGCGCCTTGAGCATTGTCAAGCGCGCTTGCTCTACCTGCCCGTGAAAGCCGGCGCGCGCTTCTCGACGAAATGCGCGACGCCTTCCTTGAAGTCTTCGGACGCGAAAGACTTCTTCATCTCGACGTCGGCGTCGCCCCACGCTTCCGCGAGCGACTGGAAATGCGTGCGCCACACCTGCCGCTTGATGACGGCGATGGAGCGGGGCGAGGCGGTCGCGGTCATCTCCTGCGCTATGTGCAGCACATGGGCAAGGAAGCCCTCGAAGGGCAGCTTGCGCACGAGGCCCATGCGCTCGGCTTCCGCCGCATCGACCGTGCGGGCCGAGCAGAGCAGGTCGAGCGCATTCATGGTTCCGATGAGACGCGGCAGCATCCAGGAAATGCCGTGCTCGGCGATGAGGCCGCGCTTGGCGAAAGCGGTGGTGAGCTTGGCGCCGTCGGCCATGTAACGGAAGTCGCCAAAGACGGCGAAGCACAGGCCGATGCCGGCGATCGGCCCGTTGATCGCCATGAAGATCGGCTTCTCGATCGCCAGCATGTAGGAGAATTTCTGCTTGAAATTGTCGGCGCCGCCGCTCGATCCCGCGGCATCGGGGTTCTTGTCGCCGGGCGTCGCCTGAATGCCGGTCAGGATGTTCATGTCGGCGCCGGCGCAGAAGCCGCGACCCGCTCCGGTCACGACAATGGCGCGCACATTGGCGTCGGCTGCGGCCGCGTCCATCGCCGCGCGAATGTCCTTCTCCATCTGCCCGGTCCAGGCGTTGAGGCGATCCGGACGGTTGAGCGTGATGATCGCGATGTGCTTGTCGACCGTGTATTCGATGTCCTGGTACATGCGTTTCCTCGTAGGTGGTGTTTCACGAAGGCCGTCGTTGCGAGGAAGGAAGCGACGAAGCAATCCGTCCCCGCATGCCGATCAAGCTCCGGTGCATGGATTGCTTCGTCGCCCGCCGCTCCTCGCAATGACGGCGCTACGCTCGGCTAAAATCCCGATGACGCCTGGTCCTGCCCCATGTTCGTTCCCTCGCGCAGGCGGCGCGCGTTGCTGACCAGCGCGCCGCGCCTGTCGGCCTCAGGCGGCAGCGCCGTGGCCATGCGCAGCACGCTCGCGTAGTTCGGTTGAACCTCCATGCGGCCATAGAGCGGCCCGCGCGCGAGGATCGCGTGCAGCTTCGGCAGCTTGTAGCAGGGCACGAAGAACAGCAGGTGATGCTCGAGATGGTAGTTGACGAAATAGGGCGCGACGAACAGGCGCTCGATCCAGCCCGCCAGCGTCGTGCGCGTGTTGCGCAGGGGATCGTCGTGATCCGGCACGACGGCGTGTTCGGCGATGTTGCGGATGCGCGTCACCACCATGTACCAGGTGAGCATCGGCACGAGCCACAGCAGCGGATAGGCCCACCAGACTCCGGCGGCCGCCAGAGCCGCCCAGAGAACGCCGTTGACCAGAAATTGCCTGCCGAGCTTTTCATGGAAGACGGCGAGGCGCCGCTTCAGCGGCCATGAAGGATCGCCGAGAGCGTTGAGCAATTGCGCCTTGCGCTGCGCGAAGCCTGTCTGGCCGAGGAGATCGCGCAGGAACTTGCGGCGATAGCTCGCGCGCGTGATGGGGAAGGGCGCCGACAGCACGAGATCGGGATCGTCGTGCTGCTGCGTGCGCTTGTGATGGTTCATGTGATAGCGGCGGTAGGCGCGCGTCTCGGCGAAGACCGGATAGGCGCACAGCCATTGCGACAGCCAGAGATTGACCTGCGGGTTCGTCGCCAGGCAGCCGTGCGCGCCGTCGTGCATGAGAATGGCGAGGCCGAGCTGGCGCGAGCCGATGACCATGACGGCGAGCACGAAGGTCAGCGGATTGGGGAAATACGCAAACAGCGCCATCGCGCCGAAGATCAGAGCCCAGGCGTGCGCGATCATCAACAGGCCGCGCGCGGTCGAGCGGGTGCGCAAATCTGCGAGCTGTTCCGCCGTGAGAAATTCCGCGGCGGGAAGGCGAGGGGCGAAGGCCATGGCCGACTGTAGCGCCGCGCGTCGCGCGCGCAACGCTGCGATGCGGCATGGGGCGGATGCGGGAGACGCTTGACGCGCCGGGGCCGCCGGCCGGCCGCCGTCGCCTAGTCTGCCGGCCGGGGGCCGGCGGTCCCGGCGCGCGTCATATCTCCATATCGAGCAAGCGCGAGCTCAGCGATTTGCCGTGCGCGTCGAGCGCGAGCGAACGGGTGACGCCGCCCCCGAGCGCGTTTTGCAGGACGAAATTGAGCGCGCCGATGGAGGGAATCTCGTAGCGCGTCACCTCGCCGTGAACGATACCCGCGAAATGCGCGCGGACACGGTCGGCGGTGATTTTCTCGCGCAACAATTCGTAATCGCTCTCGTCGAACGCGATGAGCGAAACGACCGACGTATTGCCTTTGTCGCCCGTGCGGGAATGGGCGATGTCGCGGAGCTTTGTCATTGCGCCTCCACGAACGTCACTATTGGCCTTACTTTTTCGCGCGCGATATAGGCCGAGGCGATGGCGATGACCGGCTTCACGCCCTTCCATGCGCCGCCGCCGCCGGCCGGACCGTTGGTGTAGAGGCTTTCGACTTCCTCGCCGATCATTTGCGCCGTCTCGCGTGCGTCGGTTCGCGCGGCGACGCGCAAGCGGGCCTCGTACGGTTCCGAATTGGTCTGCGGCGTCGCCGCGCCGTGTAGCGAATCGGCGCCGATGACGTCGATGCGCAACTCGCGCACGGCGACGCCGACAATCGACAGGCGCTCGCGCACGATCTCGCCGGCAAGCCGCGCGCGAGACAGGGCGCCGGGCCCGGCGTAGGACATCTGGCCTTCGCCGACGAAGCCGTCGCGATAGCCGACCGAGCACTTGAGCGTCGATGGCGCGGCATGGCCGCCTGCGCCTGTGGCGCGCACGCGGTCCTTGCCGATCTCCGTCACGCGCACGCAGGAAAAATCGGCGATCACGTCCGGTTGCATATAGGCCGCGGGATCGCCGATCTCGTAGAGCAATTGCTCCTTGCAGGTGGCTGTCGTCACGGCGCCGCCGGAGCCGGCGAGTTTCGTGATCTCGACCTCGCCCCGTTCGTCGACGATGCCGATGGGAAAGCCGAGGCGGGCGAGATCGGCGACATCCTTCACGCCGGGGTCAGCGAAATAGCCGCCGGTGATCTGGCCTGCGCATTCCAGCAGATGGCCGGCCATCACGCCGCGGCCGAGCATGTTCCAATCGTCGTCGCGCCAGCCGAATTCGCGCAGCAGCGGGCCGAGAAAAAGCGCGGGATCGGAAACGCGGCCGGTGACAACGATGGTCGCGCCGGCGTCGAGCGCGGCGGCGATCGGCCGCGCGCCGAGATAAGCGTTGGCGGAAACGAGCGTGTCGCGCATGTCCGATGCGCGCAGGCCCGTCTCGACGATCTCCGAGTCCTCGTTCAGCAGGATGTCGAGCACGTCGTCGCCGGTCACGGCCGCGACGCGCTGGTCGGCGTATCCGAGTTCGCGGCAGAGGACGGCGACGCGGCGTGCGGCGGCGAGCGGATTGGCCGCGCCCATGTTGGTGACGATCTTGACGCCTTGGCGCGCGCAGAAGGGCAGCGCCGCACGAAAACGCCGTTCGATCAGGGGGTCGAAGCCGGCGTCCGGATTGTCGAGTTTCGCGAGTTGCGCAATGGCGATCGTGCGCTCGGCCAGGCATTCGAAGACGAGGTAGTCGAGCCCGCCGTCGCGCGCGAGATCGACCGCCGGCTCGATGCGATCGCCGGAAAAGCCAGAGCCTGCGCCCAGTCTGAGGGTCTTCCCCACGCCTTGCGTTTCCTCGTTTTCGCAAGGCTAGGGCAGGGGCGCGG